>JBMNMK010000002.1:0-1629696 GCA_050953285.1 Atopobiaceae bacterium
GTGGGAATGACCGAACCCCGATTTTAGAAAGCCACCCGTAGTTATTCCCAGAGCGCCACGGAGCGTCAGAAGCGTTCAGACGGCGCCAAGCCACTTGCAACAAACGAGAATGACAGATTGCGAAGACCCCCGAAATCGACTGGTTTCGGGGGTCTTTTTTCGTGTCCTGAACTGCGGTTTTTGATTCGCGTCACTCTCGACGGTGACGGGATTTGCAGCACTGTGGCAGACGAGCGAAGAGCTTGGCGATTAGGGCAAGCGCGCAAAGCCACCTGCAACTATTCCCGAAGCCGAAAACGGCCGTTTTGGGCTTGATTCGAATCAATCCCGAATCACGGCCCTTTTCGAGGGGTCAAAACGAAGAAACCGCAGGTCAGCGCGTGGGAGTGACAACCGCCCCAAAGGGGCGTTTTCAGCAGATTTCAGACCCTCAGACACGCGAAAATGGCGGTCCAGGGGCCGCCATTTTGATTCGCAACTATTCCCGGAGTGGCTTGCTCCGACCTCGAAATCGGCTGTCTATTTGGATGCTCTTTCAGAGGCAGTATCGGCTGAATTTCCGAATCAACCGCACGTGTGGAAAACAGCCACCAATCTGGCTATAATTCTGGACATCAAAGGAATTACATCAGAGGGAGCCGGTCATGGCGATCACGATGGGCCTCGCCGAGGCGAAGAACAACTTCTCGAAGGTGACCGCGGAGATCAACCGCACGGGCAAGCCGGTCACGGTGCTCAAGAACAACAAGCCCTGGGTCGTCATCAGCCCCGCCCCGCAGGGCGCCGGCGCGGACGCTGTGGACGTGGCCGTCGACTTCATGGACGAGTACGCCGACGTGTTCCGGGAGCTCGCGAAGTGACTGGCGCCGCATCGTTTTCAAAAGAGGACGTCCTTGCCATCCACTCCGCCGCCATCGCCCGGTTCGGCGGCGCCGACGGCGTGCGCGACGAGGGGATGCTGGACTCCGCCCTCGCCCAGCCCTTCCAGACCTTCGGCGGGCAGGAGCTCTACGCTACCGTCGCTGAGAAAGCGGCTCGCTACGCGTTCGGGATCATCTCTGACCACCCGTTCGTCGACGGAAACAAGCGCACCGCGACCGCCGTCATGGGCGCGTACCTGCGCCTGTCCGGCTGCGCGTTCAAGCCCCGGCACGACGAGCTGCTCTCGACCATGATGGGCGTAGCGGCAGGAAAAATCTCCTACGAGGAGCTAGCTCGCTGGGTCGCGGAGAACGTCTGACTTGCGTAGCCTGTCAAAATGCGTACACACGTGTACGCATTTTGACAGAGGTGATAGGTAAACAAGAAATTGGGAGGCAGCTTTCCCCGTCTCAGCTTTTTGATCAAAGCCCGAAACCGGCCTTCCACTCGGCCACCTCTTCGGGGGTCATCTCGCCCGCCTTTTCCGAATCAATCACGCGCTTCCAGGCCTTGATCGCCTGGGCCAGCTTGGGGCTGTGCTCTGCCTTCTCGTCGAAGCCCAGGACGAGCGTCCCATCGACCTCCATGGGCTCAAGACCAAGCTCCTCATTCAGGCGGAAGAGGAGCTCCAGCGCCTCGCGGGCGGAACCGACCGGGATGTCGCGCAGCGCCTCGGGAGAGACGGCGAGAGCGCTCGCTATCGCCTGCAGCTGCTGCTCACCCGGCATTCGGTTGCCCAGCTCGTAGTTGCGGATGGCGGAGTCGGTCTGCCCGCACGCCTCGGCGAGCTGCGCCTGGGTCATCTTTCGCATCTTCCGGTAGCGCCGTATCAGCTCGCCCGTGGTCATCTTCCCTCCTCGCGTACCGAACCGTGCCGTTTTGAATCACGTGGAAACTATAGCACGAAAATGAACGGTGTGGATTGACCGTGCGATATCGAACGGTTATCATCGGGATGCAATAACCGTTCGATATTGAACGCTAGGAGGAAGCATGAGGGAGACGGAGCCCAAGCTCATCGGCGCGGCGGAGATCGCCGAGCGCATGGGCGTGAGCCGCAGCACGGCCTACAAGATCATCAAGGAGCTCAACGGCGAGATGGAGCGGCGCGGCTGCAGGACCATCCGCGGGCGCGTGAGCAACGAGCTCTTCGAGGAGACCTACTTCGGGAAGGGGGCGGCGAGAGATGACCGTTAAGCAGGGGAAGAACGGCACGTGGTTCACGCAGTTCAGATGCAAGGACCGCTTCGGCAACGAGGTGCACAAGTGCAAGCGCGGCTTCGCCACGGCAGAGGAGGCGCAGGCCTGGGAGAACGACTTCATCGCCAGCGCGGGCTGCACCATGGCCATGACGTTCGAGGAGTTCTACGAGGTGTACAAGGCCGACGTGCAGCCGCGCCTGCGCGAGCACACGTGGCGGCAGAAGGAGTACATGGTCAAGGGAAGGATCATGCCGTACTTCAAGAACTACCGCATGAGCGAGATCCAGAGCCTGGACATCATCCGCTGGCAGAACGGCCTCATGGCGCCCGACGCCAACGACGGCAAGGGCTACAGCGCAACCTACCTGCGCACGCTCAACAACCAGCTCACGGCCATCATCAACCACGCCGCGCGCTACTACGGCCTGCACCCGAACCCCGTCGTGCGCACGGGCAAGATGGGAGCCAAGCAAGCAGGCGAGCTGGACTTCTGGACCAAGGACGAGTACCTGCGGTTCTCGGAGTCTCTCATGGACAGCCCGCGTATGTTCGTCGCCTTCGAGATCCTGTACTGGACCGGCATCCGCGAGGGCGAGCTTCTGGCCCTGATGCCCGAGGTGTTCGACTGGGAGAAGTCCACCATGCGCATCGACAAGAGCTACCAGCACTTCGAGGGACGCGACGTCATCACCGACCCCAAGACGCCCAAGTCCAAGCGCACCATCAAGCTGCCCAAGTTCCTGGCAGAAGAGATCCGCGACTACCTGGGCCGCCATCCCGAGATCGGCCCCGGCAAGCGCATCTTCCCCGTGAGCAAGTCGCAGCTCTCCCGCACGCTGCGCAACGGCTGCAAGAAGACCGGCGTGAAGCGCATCCGGGTTCACGACCTGCGTCACAGCCACGTGAGCCTGCTCATCAACATGGGCTTCTCCGCGCTCGCCATCGCCGACCGCATGGGCCACGAGGCGACCGACATCACCTACCGCTACGCCCACCTGTTCCCCAACGTGCAGGACGACATGGCGAGCGCCCTGGACGACAGCGGGAGGCGGTTCTAGATGTCCTGCACCAGCTACCGCCGCAAGCGTTCGGTATCCAAGGCGTTCCGCGTCACGCCCGAGGAAAGCGACCGCATAGTCCTTTTGGCCAAGTGCGCGGGCATGACGCAGCAGGAGTACATCATGGCGAAGATCGAGGATAAGGAGTTCACCATCGTCCCCGACATCCGCACCTACAAGGTCCTGAGGGACGCGATGCGCGCCGTGTACCGCGAGCTCAGCCGCCTGCGCGACTGCTCGGACATGGACGAGCGCCTCATCGCGAAGGTGGAGCTGCTGAGCGACCTGTTCCTGGGAATCGCCGGCGACGATCCCGAGAGCGAGCTGGAGAAGGAGGACGGGATGATTGCGGATATGGAGCGAAGGTAAAACATGCTGAAACTCTATTTGCCAGTCGACCCCAACTCTTTCCCCATTGAAATCTCCAAACTAGAGATTTCGAGTTGAAGGTCTTTGATATACGCCCGCATGGCGTCATTGATGAAAGGACGAGGGTAACTCTCTGGTTCGCTGTAAACCACTGAAACCTTCTTGTCGGTCATTGCTTCAGCGATGATAAGAAACAGCGACTTTAGGCTTTCTTGGCAAGTGTTTTCATCGTTTAGATTGATTCGTGCGGGCTCTTTCCCAATGCTAGACAGGTCCGCGATAAGATAATCGGCGTCGTTTTCATCGGTCAGCGAAAATCCTATCGTTACTTCATCGGTCGAGCTCATACATATCCTTCCTGTCGTAAAAGGCTTCCTCTCCGCCTTCCAGAATTTCCATGCTCGTTGCAGACCAAGATTTCGTATCGCAAGTATTGTCGAGACTCGTGAGCACATTCGAATACGGGCTACCTGCATAGAGGGCGTAATCGTTGCTTTCGTGGTATTCGGTCAAGTAGGAGAATACAGGCATAGTCCGAATTGCCAAGTTCGCGTTGTGCGTTGCCACTACAACGCTCTTTCTATTATCGGCAAGCTTTACTATGTCTGGTCTGATGTTGCTGTCTATGTAGGAGTTGCCCATACCCCTTTCCGGCTCATCCAACAAATACACATCATGCTCTTCGGAAAGGAATCTTCTGATCATGATGATTGCAAGTTCGCCATCAGAAGGCTCGTATGGTATCAGGGGCATCCCATCTCCCCGTCCTTCAATCACAGTACGCTTGCGTGCTCCTACAAAATCACTTGATGAGCTAACCTCTGCCGCGCGTAGTTTCTCGTTTGTGGCTTTAACTGCCTCAGATAAGCTTGGTTCCCAGACTTTTCTTCCCAAGTTGGCAATTGACGTTCTCGCATCAACAAGTTTCTTTTTCCTGCCGTTGAAGCACTTCGCCTCACTGTTCGCGTCCTTCAACATCAGATAGGTTGTCTCCATCAGTATTGGCCCCTTGCCTTCGAGCGTCCCGAATGGTTCGAGCTCGGGAACCTCACGCCCATCAACGTTTTCGATGATTTCGTCGCACGATCGCTTTAGACGAATTCGGTTTTCAACAAAATCATAAAAGCCCATTCCGTTGGGGCTCGATGGGGCGCCGCATAGCGACTCCGCATGCGACTTGATGCTTTCAATCGAAAACTGCAGGAGCTGCAAAGCGTATTTCTCTACTAGGAGCACACGGTGTTTTTCGCGAATGAATCCCTTTAGCAATTCAATCTGGGAGTTGAGATCTGCAAAGCCGTCCTTGCCAAGATACGATTCGATATCGATTTTGGAGAGCTCGGATTCCGCCTTTAATAGGTGGCCCAAATCGGATTCGGACGATTTCAATGCAGCCTCTTTGCCGAAATGCTCCGGTTTCCCGACATCTGCAATGACCAAACGCCTTCGGTTTCTGCTCGCATCGGTGTTCTTAGCGTATTCAATGTAATCGGTTATACGAGCAATCGGGACTTCCTTCCATTGCGAAATGGTCTGGAAGCTGTCCATGCAATCACTCGCATTGACGCGGTCTGCAGAGCATTTATCCCAATTGGGGATCAGCTCTTTTTCGTACTGATTTCTCGCGTCCCGAGATTGATATTTGCCCGTATCTAAACCGGAATCAGAAAGCACAGTATCGAGCGCGTCGATAATTTTGCTTTTTCCCGTGCCCTTTTGTCCGAAGACAACGTTTACGCCCTTATAGATGGTTAGGGTCCTTGACTTTGCTCCATCGACGGGCGTTATTGATACCGTTTTGCATTCATTTGAATTCAAAACGGTATCGTTATAAGTGTCAATGTTCCCCTCGACAAGTTTGCAAAACGAGGTAAATGAGCAGATTGGAAAACGAAGATCTGAGAAATTGCAGCTTGAATACTGTGACCAGTCCTGAACGTCACTGCCCAGTATGACTCTGTATCCATTTTTAGACAGAACGCCCAGAGAATGATGGTGCGGTTCGAAGATTATCCTTCCGGGGTTCTCTACAAGTTTTTCAAGCTCCTCCCTCTGAGCGTCAGGGATGTCCCTTGGCCGCCTACCACTTCTTTTCCCATGTGCGTGCGGGATGTATAAGACGTCCAAACCCGCGAACTTTGCAGTGACCTCGCCGACTTTCAAGGACACCGACTCTGGACCTTCACTGCCAACCAATTTGGTTACTGACCTAGCAAAACTCTGCACTTGACTGGGATTGCAAATTACCAAGAGATGCCATTCGTGGTCGCCGCTCATATCCAGTTCGACTCCTGGCCAGATGCTGCAAACTCCTTTTGCGGCTGTTGAAAATTCCTCATACTGCGCCAAATCGAACACATTGTGATTGGTGATTGCTACGATTTCTACGCCCGCATTTTCCACAGCTTGGCGGAAAGTTGCAGCATCCACGTTCCGACGCGAGCTATCACCTCTCTTCACTTTCTTTGTGTGGCAATGCAGGTCAATTTTCACAGTTACGCACTCCTTATCGATACCTTGACCTATAGGGAATGACTTCCCTTTCGTTAGAGAAAGGATCCTCTGGTACCTATATCCCCAACGCTTTCCGTGCCGCAGCCACCACGTCGCCGTCCTGGTAGAAGTCGGGGCTCACGCTGCTGGCCAGCTCCATGGGGACGTCCTGAAGGTCGCGGATGGCGCTGAAGGGCAGGAGTATCCGCTTGGCGCCGCCGTTCTTGGCCACGCGCATGATGTCCTCCAGGCCCTTGAGCTCGTCCATCGTTCCCGACAGGCGCACGACGCCTGGGATCACCGTGGACGCCGCCACGGGGCGGTTGCACGCAGCCGAGCACAGGCCAACAAACTCCGCCAGGCTCAGCTCGTCGCTCGGCCCCTTGGCCTGAAGGTCGTTCACGAACAGGAGGTAGTCCTTCCTGTCCATGTGCATTCCCGCGGCCACGCGGTCGCCGTTGTTCTCGAAGCACCGCCACGCCGCGTCGATGCCCTCGCGCGCTGCGCGGCTTCCCCCGATGCCCTCGCTCTCGAAGCGGAACGTCCCCGCCACCGCCTTGTTCTCCAGCTTGTAGACGGCGTAGTCGCCGCCCTCGCTGCACCCCACGGCGAACACGTGCCCCGGCTGCAGGGGCGCCTCGGGCACGAGCGTCCCTTCCGACTGCTCGGGCACGTAGACCACGCGCGCGTCTGCGGGGTTGTCGGCGTCGGAGTAGCCCAGGTTCACGTCCATGAACTCCACGCCCGCCATGATCTTGAGCTGCTCCTTCACGCGGCGCCGGCCCTCCACCGCGTAGTCCAGAATCATGCGCGCGTCCTCCTTGTCCATGCCCCCGTCCGGGAACACCAGCTTCATGAGGCCGCTGAAGGTCTTGCGCACGCCGATTTCGTCGCGCGTGTTGAAGTCGCCGTTGAGTCTGAAGAAGTCGTCCAGGTGGTGGGTGTAGTCGCGCTTGCGCATCTCGCGGCAGAACTCCGAAAGGCAGTCCGTGATGAGCCCGTAGTGCCCGGTGATCAGGTCGCTCCTCATCTTGGGCACCTCCCAACCGGGCAGGTAGCAGTGGATGCGGTCGAAGAAGGCGGAGTCCTCGTTGAACTCCGGCGGGAAGGGGTCGAACAGGTGCGTGGTCTTGAGCACGTTCTGCGGGCTGTCGTTGATGTTGCCCTCGTACACCAGGGAGGCGTCGCCCGTGAAGCTCTCGCGCCCGCGCGCGTAGGTACCACCCGCCATGTAGCCCTTGAGGATCTGGATGGCGTTCGTATCCTTGAAGTGCATGCCCGCTACCTCGTCGAAGGCGATGCAGTCCCAGTTGCCCACCAGGCCCGTTCGATCCATGCTGGTGGCGCTCCTCTTGCTGGCGTTCAGCCGCCCGAACAGGTTGGCCGTGGTCGTCTGCCCGCCGGAGAGCAAGATGGCGTACGGACTCACCTCGTTGTAGACGTGGCTCTTGCCGGTGCCGCGCGGCCCCAGCTCGCACAGGTTGTAGTTGCGCTCGATGAGCGGCACCATGCGCTCAAGGAAGTGCAGCTTGGTTCGCAGGTCCAGGCCGGTGGGCTCGTAACCGGCGCTCCTCATCAGCAGGTCGATCCACTCGTCGGTGGTGAACTTCTCCCGCGCGCCGATGATCGAGTCCAGGTCCAGCCGGGGCATCTGGATGGGTGTGAGGTTGCCCACCTTGAAGGGGTTGTCCTCCGGCCCGGGGTTCCTCTTGGGCGCGGGGCGCTGTCTCCTCGGCTCGTCGAACACGTCGGCGAGCTCATCCTCTATCTCGTCCTCGACGCGGTCGTACTCCATCTGCACGATGCACCACATGCCGCCCGAGAGCATCTTGGGGTAGGCGCGCACGTACTCGTCCGGCATGACCACGGGGTCGATCGCTAGGTTCGAGAAAGTGGCCACGTGAATGTCGCGGTACTCGTCCACCTTGGCCGTCACCTTGTCGATGATGGTATAGGTGCGCAGGTCGCGAATCTTCGACTTGATAACTTCAGACTCGTCGGGACGCACGTAGTTGTTGGCGAGGATCCGTCTGATTCTGTCGAGGCCCGCGGCCACTGAGTCCTCGTCGTCGGTGGAGCAGTACATGCCCAGCAGGTACTCAAGCACGAAGGTGGGGACATTTGCGCCCCTGCGCATGAGGGCCGTGAGGTCCTTGCGCACGGTCTTCCCCGGGAATGCCGCGACCGCCTTGCGGTCGAGCGAGTCCATCTCAAGCTGCGGCACCGCGCCGCCCAGCGAATCTTCCATCATGTGCTCCTAGAACCCGAAGTCGACGGTGGGCGCGAAGCCCATGTCGACGGTGAACTCTTCCTTCCAGGCGATCTCGCCCGTCTCCCTGTCGCGGCACACCAGCCAGTAGCGCTCGCCTGCCGGGTAGTCGATGCCGGCCTTCAGCGTGAACATGGGCCGCGCCGTGCGGGCCAGCTTGTCCTCGGTGGCCATGTCGGCGTGCGCCTTCTGCACGTCGGTCACGGGGTTGCCAGCCCCGTCGGTGAGCACCAGCTCGTACTCAGCGGGGAGCACCTTGCCGGACACCGGCTCGGGCTGCAGCAGGTCGACGTGGAACATGGAGCTCGTGATGCTGCGCTCGGTGGAGACGAGCCTCACCGTGGCCTTCTCCTGGTCCACGCGGCCCCTGTCCTTGGCGTTCTTGTTGCGCAGCTCAATCACCGGCACGCACGTCTCCTGCAGGCTCACGCCGCCGTGGGCGTAGTTCTTGGTGCCGCCCTGGCTCTTGAGCCTGATGCACTCGCGCGGGGCCAGGCCGTAGTACTCGCCGCCCGCCACGTCGGACATGTCCATCCTCACGAGCAGCATGCTGTCGACGAAGTGGCGCGAGAGGATGTGCCTGCGGTGCATCTGCACGTCGCCCGCGTCGCCGATGTCCGCCTTGCCCAGCTTGTCCTGCTCCTTGAGGGCGCCGCGCGTGTAGATGAAGCCGTGGTCGGCCGTCACCAGCACGCGGTTGATCTTGAGGTCGTTCACGGCGATCTTGGCGAGCGCCACGACCTCCTCGACCGTCTTGTCGCACGCCTCCAGGACGTCGCGCTCAAGCTTCGGCTTCTCGCCCGTGGAGTCGATCTTGTCCTGGTAGACGTAGACGAGCGGGGCGTCGCCCACGAGCTCGCGGCGCGCGGCCCGGTTGCCGGCGCGCAGCTGGTCGGCCGTCACGGCGCGTGCGCCCGGGACGGCGGTCCGCAGCGCCTTCTCGCGCTCGGCGGAGCTGCCCGTGGGCATGCCGTCGACGGTGACCTGCCCCGTGTCCCACGAGTAGGCGATCTGCGAGTTGGGCAGGAGCGCCGCCATGCCGAACTCGGTGATCGAGGGGAACGACGACTGCATGGACCTCAGCTCCACCGAGCCCTTGGTCTCCTGCTCAAGCCTGCGCGCGACCTCGCGCCCCACCTCGTAGCGCATGCCGTCGGACACGATGACGAGCGTCCTCTTGAAGTCCCTGAACCCGGATTTCACGCGCAGGCTGAAGAAGTCGCGCTGGCGGTCGATGCCGGGCACGAAACCGCGCTCGTCCCAGCCCCCCTCGGCGAGGTTCACCCAGCAGGCGTTGGCGCCCGGGAGGAACCAGTTGGCGTAGAGCCCCTCCTCGCGCGCGGCGAGCGCCTCGGCCGCATCGCGCAGGGCGTCGGGCACGTCCTCCACCCTCAGCTGGCAGGCGTCGAGCGCCGTGCAGACGGCGCGGTAGGCGCTGTCCATGGCGCACCAGTCGGAGGTGTAGGCCCTCCAGGCATCCTTGGCGGTGGCCTCGTGGAAGCCCCTGGGGTGCGCCCGGTAGAAGCCCTCCGCGTCTGCCGCGGCGGCCAGCAGGTCGAAGTAGGGGGCGACGCGCTTGTACCACTTGAGGTCCTTGCGCTTCTGGCGCGCGGCGAGCGCCTCGGCGGACCGGTCGGCGCCCTCCGCCATGCTCCCCATGAGCTTGGCCAGGATGGCCTCGTTGGCGCAGGGAAAGACGTCGCAGTCGAGCAGGTCGGCGGCTTCGAGCGTGGCGAAGCGGTCGGGCAGGTTCAGCTCGCCCTCCACCATGCGGCAGACCTCGTAGAGGGTGCCGCGGCCGGCCTCCCTGCCCAGCCAGTCGCGGACGATGTTCAGGCAGAAGCGCGCGTACTCGCGCGCGATGTGCGGCTCGTAGCCCGCCAGCGCCGCGTCGGGCAGCGTGAGGGAGGCGGCCGACATGAGCAGGTGCTCGGCGAGCCCGGCCTCCGAGGCGGGGTCCCCGGCGTAGCCTATGCGCCCCTTGAGCAACGCCGAGAGCGCCGCCAGGGCGTCGAACTTCTCCAGCTCGGACAGCAGCGCGTCGCCGTCCCCGCGGTGCAGGGCGGAAAGCCACGCCCAGACGACGTCCTCGACGCGGGCCGTCGGCGCCTTCAAAAGAGTCGCCACCACACCCGTGGCGACGTCGGCGGCGGAGGCGGTCTGCGGCATGCGCTTGAGGTACTCGGCGCGGCGGCCCTGCGCGTTGAAGAAGGCCCCGAAGCGCCCGATGGCGTCGCGAGCGGCTGCCGAGGCGTTGAGCTCGCCCATGAGCATGGACGCCTTGTCCGCCTGGAAGTGCTCCGCCACGAGCTCCACGTCGGCGAGCCAGTTGCCCTGCAGCCCGCCCTCCGAGAAGTCCCGCGGCGTGGGCGTGTAGACCAGGAAGTCGCTTTTCGCTTGGTCTCGCAGGATGTCGCGCTTCAGCTGGAAGACGGATCCCTCGTCTGTTCGGGCGAAGACGAGCGGCCTCGCCGTCTCGACGCTCAGCCCTTCCTGCGCCAGCGCGTCGAAGTCGTCAGAGAAGGACCCCTCCACGTCGTGCCAGAACACGATGCGGCGCTCCCGCCCGTCGGGGAGGGAGGACGCGAACACCCCTCGTAATAGCTCTTTTGCGTCTTGCTCTGCCACGGGCTACCGCCCCCCTTCGGGCTCGACCGTCTTGATGAAGTACCGCCTAGCGCGCCCCTGGCCGTTCGAAGCAATGAGGCCGAGCTCTTCGAGACGGTTGTCGATGCGCTGCTGCGAGCGCGGCGTGACTCCGACTGCTCGGGCAATATCGCGTGGCAGGCTGGGACCGTTCTCTGCAAGATATCGGAACGTGTTGCGCTCCGTATCGCTCATGTCCTCCCAGGACTCGGACAAACTCGGACAAACTCGGACAAACTCGGACATTTGCGGCCAATTCCCGCCAACTTCCGCCAAATTTGGCGGAAGTTGGCCGGGTTTGGCTGCGTTTGGCTGGGTTTCGCCGTTCGCTCCGACGTTATCGGAACTCTCGTTGGCGGCACTTGTCCCGACAACGCGCCCGCCGGTGCGCACGACGCGGTCCTCGGGTGCCGTCAGCTCCACAATCAGGCTGCTGCCTGCCATCGTGTATGCGGGCGGGTAGATGCCGTCGAGCTTGCACTCGGTGAAGATCTTCTGCACGCCGCGCCCCCAGCTCTCCACGAAGCCCGCCAGGAAGAAGGCGTTGGCCACCTTGGGGTTGTGCGGCTCTGATGCGTGCGGGCCCAGCAGGTCCTCGACGCCCCATCCCTGCGGCAGCACGCAGGCGTCGGCGATGGAGATCTTGTCGTCGTAGACGCGGATCTGGATGGGCGCGCCGGAGGCGTAGTTCTTGTGCGCGACGGCGTTCACGACCGCCTCGCGCACGGCCGCCTCCGGGAACGGGTAGCGCTCCACGCGGTGGATGCCCTCGTAGGAGATCTTGGCCTTGAGGTACTTGCCGTACAGGAGGTCGATCACCTTGTCAACCTGCTGCAGGATGGGGCCCTCTACCTCGTCCTGGTAGATAACCTCGGGACCCTCGAAGAACCCCACCTTCACGATGCTGCCGGGCACGTACATATCGGGCTCGGGGTGGAAGAGCAGGGCCGCCGCGTTGGTGAGGTAGCCGTCGCGCTCCAACCTCAGATGCCTGACCAGCTCCTCCGGGCTCTCGAGCCGCGCCTCCTCGGGCACCCGCCCCTTGCCGCGGGAGCGATCCACGAACCAGGACATAGCGTCCTGGCTCAGCTCGCCGAGCGAAAGCCCGGGCACCGGCGCGTTGTCCCAGGACTGCCCCTGCTTGCGCAGGAGGAAGGTGTCGAGCGCCACGCCCTTGAGCAGCTGGTTGGTGGCGCCCACGCGCATGTAGTACCGCCCCTTGTAGCTCACGGGGAACGACTGGGGCTCCACCTCTATCTCGAGGTAGTTCCCGCGGCGGTCCTCCTGCAGGAGCACCGCCGGCGCGATGCCCAGCGTGGCGACGATCTTGTTGGGAATGTCCTCCAGCAGACGGTGCTCGTCGGAAAGCCCCACGATATCGCCGTCGTCGTCGATGCCGATGTAGATGGTGCCGCCGCCCGCGTTCGCGAACCCGCATACCCACTTGAGGTACTCGTCGCGCCAGGAGCTCTTGTACTCGATGTTCTGATTCTCCGCCATGGTGCCCCTTACTTGATCTTCGCGAGCACGTCCTGGAACAGGGCGTAGTTGTGCTTGACGCCGTCGTCGAGGTCGATTCTGATCATCTGGTCGGCCAGGTGGTGGACTTTCTCTTCATAAACATTGGTTTCGGCCAGCTGGTCGGAGAGGCGCTTGCGCTCCTTCTTCAGGCGCGCCGCCTCGCGGCGGTCCGCCGTGGGCAGCACCTCGTCGATGTGCTCGATCTGGTTGCGGTAGCGCTCCTGCTGCGGGTGCACGTAGTCGGTGCGCAGCCTGGCGAGAAGGTCGGGCGTGTAGCGGTGCATGTAGAAGAGCGCGCGGAACCCGCCCTTCTTACCGCTGTCGAAGAGCCAGTAGATGGGCCGTTTGCCCGAGCCCGTCACGGAGTAGGTCTTGCAGTGGTCGGCGAAGAAACCGTTGCGGAAGTAGTCGCGGATGACCTCGCGCGGCGCGCCCTCGCCCCCGAGCGACTCGGCGACGAACGCCAGGTTCTCCTCAAGAGGCTCCTCGCCGTATGCCGCTTTGAGGAAGTCTACGAACAGGCCGGTCGCGTCGTCGTGGAAGTACTCGACGTCCGTGAGCGGGATGATGCCGTCCTCGTCGGGCATGAAGGTGGGCTCGGGCACCTTTTCGAGGTAGTCGTCGAGCGTCGCCCCCTGGTCGGCGAGCACGAGCCCTCCCACGTCGAGCGAGTAGCGCCCCATCATGCAGCCGACAGCATAGGAAATGAGCGAACGGATTTCACGGTTCCGATCGAAAAGCTTTATCGATACCTTATCTCTTGAAACTCCCGTTGCTACTGAGTCGGCAACGCCGTAGGTTTCTGCGATGATTTGATTTAGTTCCGATTCCCCTTTCTGCAGTTTGATAAACCTGTTTTCCCACTTAGATTCTACTTCTGCCGCGGCTTCCGAAATGCTGCTGCCCCCACTGATTAGCGGATGTTTGGTAAAGTCCCATGAGGTCTCGAAAGAGTTCCAATCTTGCTTTGAAATGTCAATGCATTCTTCCGCAATATCTAGTACTCGTTGCGGCAATTGGATAATAGGGAGATTGCCGATATCACCAGCTTGAATATTTAATGTAGGGTTTAGAAAATTCAGTATTGCCTGACAGCAAGACGAATTCTCGAAAGCCAATGCTGATAACTCAGTTTGAAAGTTCTGGGAAAAGCAAAATTCCGCAGCGCTGTCATACAAAAAACCGCCCTCGCAGTATCTAGCGCTGAAATCTCCTGATGTGATTTTTGACCACGTAACTGCAGGTTTGAAGTTGTATTGAAGATTTTGTGGCCTAGATAATAGTTTTCCCTTGTTGTCGCGGAAATTTCGAATTTCTTCGCCGTCATTTTCCCAGTTAATTACAAATGATTGATTTCCATACCATTTTCTGAAATCTCCACCTTTGAGATGTGGATACCAGCGTTTTCCATTACCGACAGTCTCTTCGTTATTTCGACAAGCGAAGCCAATGTTGGCATGCGACACTTCAAACCAAAGTCTTAAAAATCGATTGTTGTCAGAAGTGGATAGACCATTTCTAATATCACAAAGTTCGGATAACCGACTTCCTCGAATAAAAGCATCTATCAGACTTCTGCTCGCCCAGTAAGCGATTGGACTTCCAGGGATAGAGGAGAAGTCGGTCTGGCGCATCTTATAGAACCAGCCGCAGTCGTGGTCGTGAATGGCTTCGAGAGTCTTCTCTGCCTGCCATTGCGGTCTGTCGAAATCCTGCAGTCTAACGTATGAGGCAGCCTGTTCAGCCGAGCCGTTCATTAGAACGAACGTGCAGGTCGGGACAGTAACGTCGGGGAAACCATGGTATGAGAGTTGAACCATGCTGCAGATATGGGAGGTTTCGAGCAACTTCCTCCTGAGTTTCTCGTAAGACGAGATGAACATCCAGACCGACGGGGTGACTAAACCGCTATACCCGTTGAAAACCGTACGAGTAATGTTTCTGCTGACGAACGCAGCGAAGCAGTCATTCTTCTCGTCAGGATAGTTGTCCTTCACCCACTTGGACATCCAGGGGTTGAAGTTCCCGAGGTACGGGGGGTTGGTGACCACCGTCGAAAAATGGCGCGAGAGCAGCTCCAGCTCGGCTTTCATGGTCTCAAGCTCGGCGAGGGCGTGAGCGGCGAACATGTCTGCGGGGTCGCGCTTCGCCTCGATTGCGCCCTCCACCAGCGAAAGGTCGCCCTCGGCGGGGACGTAGAGGCTGCCGACCTCGTCGAGGTGGGCGAAGGCGTCGAGCAGGTCGTGGCCCTCCGCCAGCAGGTCGGTGCCGGCGAGCTCGCCCTCGCCGAAGCGCACGGACTCCAGAACCGTGACGTTCGGCTGCACGCCGCGCGAGAGGAAGCGGCGGTCGTACTCGCACGCCTTCATGGTCAGCGCGAAGCTCGCCAGCTGGCCGGCGCGCCGGTCGATCTCGATGCCGGTCAGGTTCTTCGTGAGAACCAGCTGCGGGATCTCGCGGCGGGAGTAGCCCTGCTCCTCGTACATGCGCGCCAGCAGGTCGAAGGCGTAGACCAGGATATGTCCGCTGCCGCAGCAGGGATCGCAGAAGGTGATGTCCTCGGGCGACCCGATGCGAAGGAAGTCCTCCTCGTGCTCGTCGCCGGGGTCGATGTAGTACTCCATGGAGTCCTTGAGCCGGGACTCCGGGAAGTTGAGCATCCACAGGCGCCCGAGGGAGTTCTCCACCAGGTAGCGGACGATCCACTCCGGGGTGAACAGCTGCGTGGCCGGCGCGATGTCGTCAGCCGTCGCCTTGCGCTTGGAGGCGAAGTACTCGTCCTTGCGCTCCTGGTTGTAGTACTGGTACATCCAGCCCACGATCTCGACGCCCTCGGTCCAGTCGGACTCGGGTATGCCGTCCACCATGCGCTCCACGACCCCGCCCTCGCGCAGAAGGCCGTCGGGGAGCAGCAGCTCCATGGCGGCGCCCACGCGCTCGAAGACGCCCGGCATGCACGCGGCCAGCTCATGGCACTGCGCCAGGAGGAGGCAGCGGAAGGTGGCCTCGTCGTCGCCCTCCTGCACCAGGCGCGCCACCTCCGCGCGGTCCAGACCCTCGATGTCCACCGACAGCGGCTCCTGCAGGGCTTGGGGGCGGAAGGATCCGTCGTTTGCGGAGAGCAGGCGCGTGCGCGAGGGGAGGCGATCGTTCACCTCCATGAAGCGGATGGCCGCGATGCGGTTGAACCAGGTGTAGGCGGCGCGCTCCACCGTGCGTTCGAGGCCGTTGCGCCCGACCTCTTCGAGCAGCTCGCGGCGCTGGCGCTTCTCCTCGTCGGTGAGCACGCGGCCGGCGATGGCGTCGGCGTCCGCCGGGGCGGCGGGCTTCTCGGCGATGCCGTAGATGGCGCAGCGGCGCATGACCTCGTCGCGCAGCTCGTTGCGCGCCCACGTGCAGTAGTTCCTGATGGCGGAGTCGTCCATGCTAGTCACCCAGCCTCACGGCGTCGTTGTCCTCCAGGGCCCTGAGCAGCCGGTCGCGCAGGTCGTCCACGTACTCGTCGACCTCTTCCCTGTTGTGCAGGGTCTTGGTCGGGCAGGCGCGGCTGCGCGGGATGCTCTTCACCCGAGGCGGCTTGGGGGCGGGAGCCGGCTGCCCTCCGCCCTGCACCGTGTGCCCGATCTGGGATTCCAGCTTGCGCTTTCTGGCGTAGGCGACGGCGTCGTCGATCTTCGGGTACTGCTGGCCCTCCCAGGTCTTCAGCTGCGAGAGCTGGGCATCCAGCTGGCTCGCGTCGGTGGTGCGGTTCGCGTTGTTGCGCTTGGCGGTGCAGGCGCGCTCCGCCTCCGCCACGATCGGGCGCACGTCGCTCTCGAAGCCCTTGCCCTCGTCCTCGGCGTACCGCCTCACCTGCGAGAGCGAGTCCTCGATGCTGCGCAGCAGGTCGTCTCGCTTCACGTCCGCGGCCGACTTGAGCGCCGAGAGGACCGTCTTGTTGAGGGGCCCCAGGTCCTTGATGCGGTCGTAGGGCTCGTCCATGTCGAGGATGCCCTCGATCTTCGCGATGGCGTCCTGCGCCCCGGAGTCGCCCTCGATGTAGATGCCCTCGGTCCTGAGCTTGGCGATCACGTCGCGCGACTCGTCGTAGATGCGCGCCTGGGAGTGGAAGAAGAAGCGGATCCTGCCCAGGTCCTCGGCGAAGTCGAGCAGGTCGCCCTGGGTCGCGCGGTTGGCGAGCGACATGCAGAAGAGCACCGGGTCCTTCGCCCCCTCCAGCAGGTTGTCGACGAGCTTCTTTCCCTCGGCCACCTTGTCCTTGCCGGGGTAGCCGCGGCGGGAGTAGCGCTCCGCGAGCAGGTCGCGGCAGGTATCGGAAGTCTCTTTGAGGTGCTCCTTGGCGAAGGCGACCAGCCCGTCCTCGTCGCCGGGCACCTGGTTGGTCTCGGCGAAGTCCTTCATCAGGTGCTGGACGGACGCGAGCGTCGAGGCCTCGATCTTCTCGCGCTTCTTGACCGTCGCCTTGTCGGCGTCCCTGCGCAGGCAGCGCACGATGGCGTGCTCGTCGCCCGCACCCAGCTGCTTCCCGCCCACGGAGACGGCCACCCTCTGCTCGCGGATGAGGCGCGCCATGACGGCGGCGACGTCGGCCTCGCGCCAGCCGCAGGGCGCCTTCTGGTACTTGCGCTGCAGGTCGCCCATGTTGGTGGCTGCGTGGGCGTATGCCTGCGCGTCGAGGTAGAGCATGACCTCGTCCATGGCGCGCCAGTTGGGCACGTGGCCCTCCGTGTCGGCCTGCGTCCCCCTCTCGCCGCGCAGGATGGCGATGATGTCGGAGTCGCCGTCGGCGGGCTCGTCGATGTAGTCCGCCTTGGTGTAGACGCTCGTCACCAGCTGGTCGAGCACGGCGTCCAGGCGCCTCTTCGGGTCGCGCTCCTTCACGGACAGCGGGCGGCCGTCCACCGCCAGGCGCGCCGTGGAGAGCGCCTCCTCCAGGGCCTTCTTGGCCGCCTTCTCGTTCTCGCGCGCCTGCTCGCGCTTGAGCTTCACGATCTGGCGCTTGGACTCGCTCCACTCCGAGGTGGTACTCATGCGCACGTACTTCTCGATGCGGCACACGCCCTCCAGGAGCTCGTAGTAGTCGCCCTCGCCCAGGTCCACCAGCGCCTGGCCGGTCGACTTGAACGCGAACTCCTGCTCGGGAAGGTGCGAGAGCTCGTGGGCGTAGGTGATGACGTTGAGCTTCATGCCGCCCATGTCCTTGCCGTGCACGGAGTCGTCCACGTAGCGGTCGAACGGGAAGTCGTTCTGGCCCACCCGGTGCTTTGTCTCGGTGTAGATGTCGTTGAACAGCAGGCTCTTGATGCGGCCGAGCACGTCTCCGGTGTCGAGCTCCACCTTGGAGATCTCGTCGGCGACGTCCTGCTCCTCGCTGGTGAGGAAGTTGTAGCGGTCGCCGTTGCGGGCCGCCTTGTTCTCGCGCACCAGGCGCTCCAGGGACTCCTGCACCTGCTTGCGCAGCGCGATCTTGTCGCAGTCCACGTCGTCGACCATGAGGATGGTGATGTTGTCGACGTTGGGCGTGATGTCGCCGATGTAGCGGATGAGGTAGAGCGCCTTGATGACGCGCACGTCGTAGTCTGTGAGCCCCAGCCCGTCGTTGGCGGCGTCCTGGCAGCGGCTGATCACCTGGCGGATGCCGTAGTCCAGCGACGTCTCGATGGTGTCGTAGAAGCGCCAGAAGGGCACGAGCGCGCCCGTGCCCTCGGCCTCCACGCGCTGGGCAGACTCCTGGAAGGCCGAGATCATGGAGCGCTCGCCGGAGGACATGTGCTTGCCCGAGAAGCCGTGCTCGCGGGTCTTGGTGAAGACGTCGGGCAGGATCTTGAACTGGTAGCCCACAAAGGGGTAGCTGTCCACGAAGTCGCGCTCGCCCGCGTAGCCGTAGAGGTCGCTCGTGGAGTCGTCGAAGGCGAAGAGGTTCTTCAGCACCGTCTTCTGCTTGGCGTACTCCCGCGAGAGCAGCGCGTCCGCCTCGTCGGTCTTCTCAAGGATGCGCTTCTTGATGACCTCGTCCACGTCGCTCGACGAGAGCGAGAGCCTCGTGTCGAAGCGGCCCTGGATCTTGGAGAAGTCCATGCCGACGACGTCGGTCACGGAGTCGATGGCCTGCTGGCTCGTGACCACGACCCACACCCGGTCGCCGCACATGGTGCCCAGGTCCTCGACCATGGTCTGCATGCTCAGCATGAGGCTGTTGTCGCTCCCGATGAACTGCCCCACCTCGTCGGCCATGAAGAGCAGGCGGAAGTCGCCGCCCTCCTCTTCGGCGCGCCTGTCGATGTAGGCCTTCACCTCCTTGGCGAAGGTCTCGGACGAGATCACGTCGGACTCGGTGCCGTCGAACCAGTGCTGGGCCGCCTCGCGGCTCACGCCGAGCGCCTCGACCAGCGCGTCGACGACGAAGTCCTCGTTGAAGGCCCAGGCGGAGCGGTCCTCCACCCAGGGCACGCCCGCGATGGCCTCGTAGGTCTCGCGGAACTTGTCGGTGAGCCCCTTGGACTCGATGAAGGACTCAAGCCGGGCGAGGCGCAGGTCCTCGCCGTAGAAGCCCTGGTTCTCGTAGAACACGCGCTGGAAGGCGCGCAGGAGCGCCGTCTTGGCGGTGTCGCCCTCCTTCCACTGCCCTCCCTTGGAGTCCACGTTGAAGAGTATCGTCTCGGTGGGCACCGACGCGCAGCGCCTCATGCGGGCGTAGACCATGTCGTCCGCCATCTTGCCGTCGAAGTAGTCGACGGCGCGCTTCCCCTTTACCTCCTTGTTGGCCAGGATGTAGCTCAGCATCTTGAGGAAGTGCGATTTGCCGCTTCCGAAGAAGCCGCTGATCCACACGCCGATCTTGCCCGTGGGGACGTCCATGGAGCGCTCGTAGTTGCGGAAGAAGGTGGCGAAGTGGCCCTGGAGCTCCTTGGCCACCACGTACTCGTCGAGCTCCTGGGCGACGAGCGCCTCGTCCACGTCGTAGACCTTGACCACGCCGTTGATGTTGCGGTCGATGTCGTGCCTGAAGATCTTCTGTATCTGCATCGTATGGCCTTTCCTAGATGAGGTCGAACGCCCGGTAGTAGTTGCCGTCCTTGAGCCTGCCGAAGAGCGAGAGCGTCTGCCCGTCGAACCTGCCCGGGTAGGCGACCACGACCGGCACCTCCTCGAAGAGCTGCTGGATGTTGTCGAGGATGTTGTGCACGCGCATGAAGGGGTAGACCTCGCCCACGCCCGTGATGAGGAGCACGTCGCCGGGCCGGTTGGGGCGGTCGGCGATCTTCTTCGCGAATGCGTCGGGGCTCGCCACGCCCTGCAGCTGGCGGAGCAGCTGGTCGCGTCCTTTTCGCTCCTCCATGCGGGGGATGGAGCGCGAGATGCGCCGCTCGTCGCATATGTCGAGCAGGATGTCGTAGAGGTTGGCCTCGCGTATGGTGCACGGCAGCGCGGGGTCCGCCTCCAGCTTGTCGAAGAACTTCCGGGCCTCCGCCTTCAGGCGCGGGTCGTAGCAGAGGGTGTAGATGCCCACCTCGTTGCCCAGGCCGCGGTTGCGCAGGAAGTCCTCCTGGGAGAGGCGGGTCCTGAGCGCCTCGCAGCGCTGCTCGAAATCGGCTATGGCGCGCTCGGAGGGCGCGTCGGTGAAGGTCGCAGCCATCTAGATCCCCTCGCTTTCCCCGAACGCGGCCAGCGCCGCGGAGTCCCCGCGCTCGCGAAGGATCTCCTCGAACTCGGGGTCGAGGAGCACCTGCTGGAGCCTGTCGTCTTTCGTGAGCAGACCGGCCTCGACGAGGCACTTGCGCAGCACCTGCTTGAGCTTGGCCACCGTGGAGTCCGCCGCGGCGGCGAAGTTGTCGTACTCCGCGGCGAGCCCGGTGAAGTAGGCGTTCATGTCCGTGCGCGTGAAGGTGTAGTCGAGCTCGGCGTACTTGCGGGCGATCGCCGTGGTCATGAAGTGGCGCATGAGCGGGTAGAGCTGCATCATCGCGTAGAGGTTGGCCTGGGCGGCGGCGTCGGGCAGGCCGTAGGCGATGATGCGCACGAGCCGCTCGTCGCCCAGGGCGTCGACGCGCTTGTTGCACGCGCGGGATATCTTGTGGAGCGTTCGCTCGGTCGGGTACTGGAAGAGGTTCTCGGCCTCGACCTTGGCCGTGACCTCCTTCTCGGGCATCCCGTCCAGGCGCAGCCGCGCGACGATGCGGCACTCGTTGAGCAGCCACTGCTCGCGCGCCATCGAGTTCCCCAGGAGCTTCCTACCTGCCATCGAACAGCTCCTTGTTGGCGACGATCTCGTCAACGGCGAGCGAGGTGATGAGCGCCGAGAGGCTCACGCACTTCTCGCGGGCGACGGTCTCCAGGGCCTCCTTCAGCTCCGGCGTGGCGGCGAAGATGATGCGCTCGGTCTTCTTTGCGCCGAGGACGCGCTTCCTCAGCTCCTGCTCCTCCATGGGCGGGCCTCCCGGGTCGTTATGCCGTTTCATAAAAGTTATGAAAGATTCTACCATTGGTGCGCTCGCCGGCGGCCATGATGTGCCATATCGTGCGGATTCGATGCACGGTGCGCCGCCGTCGCCCATGTCCCTTCGGCGTTCGCAGCCGTCCCGCGGCGCGGGAGCCTGCGGATAACGCGGCAACATCCTTCTTCATCCCTCGAAACCCGCGGAATTGAACTGCACCCCAGTTCTTGGAGCCCATAAGTAAAGTCTATCAGCTACGCTGTGAACCGCACCCCAGAAGTTGGAGTCGATAAATAAGAGTCTAGCGGCTATGCCGCGTCCCCGAGGGCGTGATTCCTGTATTCGGCAGGGGTCATGCCCTCGAGCCCTATTTGGCGGCGTCGCGTGTTCCAGTGGCGGATATATCCGTCGAGGTCCCGCTTGAAGGATTCGAAGCTGTCCCATTTCTGGTGGCGGAAGAACTCGTCCTTCAGATGCCCGAAGAAGCCCTCGGTGCAAGCGTTGTCGAGGCAGTTTCCCTTGCGCGACATGCTCTGGACGAACCCCGCGCCCGCTATGGTCGCGCAGTACCAGTCGCTCTGGTACTGCCAGCCCATGTCGCTGGTGAGTATGGGGCGGGCGCCCTCCGGCTTCCTTCCGAGGAGCATGCCCAGCATCTCTCTCTGCTGGGCCATGTCGGGGTGCTCGGATATCGACCAGGCCACGACCTCGTCGGTGCAGAAGTCGAGCACGGGCGCCAGGTACGCCTTGCCGAAGCCCAGGTTGAACTCGGTGACGTCGGTGCCCATCTTCTCCCATGGCCGACCGGCCCTGAAGTCGCGTCCCAGCAGGTTCTCGAAGGTGCGGCCCACCTTGCCCCTGTAGGAGTTGTACCGGTGGTATTCGGTCTCGCGGCGTATGCCGCATCTCAGCCCCATCTCGCGCATCATCTTGAGCACGGTCTTGCCGGAGATGCGCACGCCGTCCTCGGCCCTCAGGCACATCATGACCTGCCGGTACCCGCAGCCGTTGGCCGTGCGCCGGAATATCTCCTCGACCTTGGGCCACAGCTCCCTGCGCGTGGCCCTGGGCTCCCTCCTGAGGTTGTAGTAGTAGGTGGAGCGCGGGATGCCCGACGCCTCCAGCAGGTCGTCCAGCCCGTACCCCTGCCCCGAAAGCCCGCGGATCACCTGGCACCTGTCCCACGTGCCCGCCCCTCCGCCTCCAGGGCTCGAAGTTTTTTTAAGTACGCGACCTCGGCCCTGAGCTTCCGGTTCTCGGCCTCGAGCTCCTGCTCGCGGGTCGGCTCGGGCCCGGGACGGCTCCTCGCCCCCCTCGGCCTGCCCTTCGGCCTCGGCCTGAGCGCCTCGGGGCCTCCGTCCCTGTACGCCTTCACCCATCTTTGGAGCGCCGACCTGCTCGCTATGCCGTGCTTCGACATCACAGCCTGGAGGGGCATTCCGTCCTCGAGGTGGTCGCGCACCGCGGCGAGCTTCGTCTCGTAGTCGTATGCCCTGTGCTCGGACCCCATGCCGAAGAGCACCTCGCTTCCGCACGCCCTGTATGTCTCGACCCATTTTCGGACGGTGCCTTCCGGCATTGCAAGCCTTTTGGCTATGGATGCCCAGCCCAGCCCCCTCTCCATCAGCCTCGCGGCCGCCCTCCTGACGTCGACGCTGTACTCGGTCATGAAAAACCGCACCTCCAGAAATCGTTGTCCTTTACTTTCTGGACTCCAACTTCTGGGGTGCGGTTCATTGGGACGGAGGCTCTTTCTTTGCCGTTTTACTCCCTTGTCTCCGTTCGGGGATTATTTCTTGCTCATTTAGGGCTATTCGCGCTGAAAGATTTTGACTAGCTTGGTGTCCTTTATTTCGTAGACAATGTCTGCGACGTTCTCGACCAGCCTCTTATCGTGGGAGACGAACACTATCGTTCCGGCATAGGCGCTCATCATCTGCTCGAGGGCTTCGGCGCTCTTGATGTCCAGGTAATTTCCAGGCTCGTCCATGAGCAAGATGTTGTATCTGCCCAGCAGCATCTTCGCGAGCAGCAGCTTGATGACTTCGCCTCCCGAGAGAACGCCAACGTCCTTTGCCAGGTCACGCGGTCCGATTCCCATAGAGGCGAGGATGCTTCGGATTTCGGTCATGCTGTACTCGCAACCATCCTGCATGAACGAGATCGCAGACTGACGGGCGTCGAACTTGTAGCCTGTTTGCTCGAAGTAACCGATCTCTGCCTTGGGAGAGATGTTGATACCGTCGGCGCGTCGAGCGATTGCCTTCAGCAGGCTGGTCTTTCCTGTACCGTTGCCACCGGTGATGGCCACTTTGGCACCGAGCGGTATCTCGAATTTCGCGTGGTCATAGAGCATGCAGTTGCCGAAGCTCAAGCTGAAATCGTCTGCCGAGATGGGAAATTTACTATGCAGTTCCAGGGCCTTGCTCTGGCGGAACCGCACGGTGCGAATGCTGTCAGGGGCCTCAATCCCTTCGAGCGCTTCGAGGCGCTTCTCCATGTTCTTAGCCGCCTGGTACATCCTCTTCTGTTTGGTGCCGGTTGCTTTCTGATGTCCCAATCGACCTGCATTCTCGTTGCTTTTCTTTGCGCCCTTCTGCTTGGCGTCGACCTGCCGTGCTTTTTTCCGTTGTTTTTCGATGGCGGCTTCAAGGCGCTCGCGCTCGCGCATCGCCTCTTCGTATCGAGCCGCCTGAACTTTGCGTTCTTCTTCTTTCTGTCGCAGATAGTCGGAGTAGTCACCCCAGAATTCGGAAATACCGCCGTCTTTGAGCTCCCAGATCTTGTCCACTACCTGATCGAGAAAATAACGGTCATGGCTCACAATGAGCAGGGCTCCATCAAATGCCTTGAGTTGTCCGACGAGAAGGCTGATGCCGTCTTGGTCGAGGTGGCTCGTAGGCTCATCAGCAAAGATCGCGCTTGCATGCTGGGAGAGCGCAGAGGCAATCTTGGCGCGTGTCTCCTCTCCGCCGCTCATCGTCTCCTGCGCCACTCCGGCGACGTTGAGACGGGAGAGCATCTCACCACTGCCCTGAGCCGCATCAAGGTCGAGTTCATCGAGTTGGCCGATGAGGGCAATGCTGCCGAAACGCCTGACGTCGGCGTCCGCAATGGTAAGATTGCCGCTCAGAATTTTAAGCAGGCTGGTTTTGCCTGCGCCATTGTCTCCCACCAAGCCGATGCGATCGTAGGAGTAGATTTCCAACTCTTCGATATCTAGGATATCGCGGCCGGCATATTCCAAAAAGATGTCTTTAGCTTTGACTATGAGTTCCATAGGTTGAACCGCCTTTTGTGTATTAGCGTTTTACTGGAAACGCAGCCATGCCAAAAAAGATTGCTCACGTCGATTTTTCGCCTTTGCCCAATTGCCGGCGCGAGCGTTTTGACCTTGCGCAAGCCGGCAAATCCGAAAATGATAGTTGGCGACGAATAAGGAGCGCGATGTGGGATGTCAGTGCAATACCTCGTCGTCGCAAGGGCTTGAAGGCTGACGCTTGAACCGATGGCTGCTGCCTCTTTTTTTTCGAATACTTGGGCTATTGAATCTGCCCGGTATCTCTTTTCCCCGCGCTTCGGACGCTCGGAGCAAGCAGCATAGCCATCGCAAGCAGTACCATGGTCGCTCCAGAGCCGACGAACCATAACGGAGCTCCAAGCAGATCCGCAAAAACGGAGGGAGCTGCGAGGCCCATGGGCATGGCCCAAGCCATGATGGTTCCGTAGAGGCCGAAAACGCGGCCTAGGTACTCAGGAGGTATCTGCTCCTGCATAAGGGCAGTCTGGGTTCCCGCGTACAACGGGGAGCATGCGCCCATAAGAAAGCTCACCGGCAGGAAAGCAGCGAACAATGACGGGCCGAGCGATCCGGATACGATTGCGGCAATGCCGAAGCCGGCAATCGCGGCGACCATGGTGAACGACCTATTGCGGAACCCTCCCGTAACCGCCAAGATGCCGGACCCAGCCAGCATGCCTGCAGAAAAAAGGATTTCCGCCAAAGCGGCATCCCCCGTGCTACCGCCAAAATGCCCCAAGGTCATTATTGGGAACAATGCCGCGAGCGGAGAGAACGCGAAAGCGAAGACGAACCCGCACCAAAGAAGGGCGAGCAGCCCCCTGTACCCCCTAGTCAGCTTGTAGCCGTCCGAAATCTCAGAGAAGAGCTCTCGAACCTTATTGGAAAAGGGCAAGCTGCGGTCGGCTTCGTCGAGTCCCCCTGCGTCTATCTGTGCGGCGAGGACGGCTAAAGAAGCGAAAAGCGCTCCCAGCACGTCGAGGACAATCATAGCGGTAATGCCCGCCACGGGATAAATCACTGCTGCAAGCGCGGCGCCAAGAATGTATCCGCCGGACTGAATCGCCTGAGTCACCCCCGATAGGCGAACGAGATGCTCTGGCGGGGCGAGATGGGGCGTGAGAGATTGGGAGGCTGGCGTGTAGAACGAAGTGCCAACTGCACGGAGAAACAGGGCGATGAGAATTAGCCATGCAGGTAAGCTGCCGGCCAACGAGGCAATCGTCAAGGCGGCGCCCACCGCGGCAATGAAGAGGTCGGTGCCGATGAGGACACGTTTCAAAGGCAGTCTGTCGACAAGGGCGCCCGCAAGGATTCCGAACAAAGCAATCGGCAGAAAGCCTGCCAGCGATGCTAAGGAGAGGAGAGAAGACGACCCTGTCGTGAGGGCGAGATGCCAAATAAGACCCATTTGGAGAATCGAACTCGTCAATGTCGAAACGAGCTCCCCGCCCCATACGAAACAAAGCTTGAATTGCCATGAATGGCACAGCAGAGCAGACCTGCCCCGAGAGGTTTCAAATATCATGGTTATGTCCAATCGTGAAATGGCGTGCAGAAAAACAGCGCGACGCCACAACAGCGCCGCTTTCTAGGCGCTCATCCACGTGCGGAAAAGACCAACCACGACACCCCTCCTTTGTTAATTCGGTCTGGCAAACCATGTAATATTAACGAGGCTTGAGTTTGCCTGTCAAGAATCGACCATCGGAAAGGGCAATCCTCTCTGGCCATTCGATTCCTTTTGTATCTATGGCTGCATTTACGTTATGTGGTTATTTATTTCGTTAGAATTCCCAAGCAAAACGCTTTTATGCACCATGTCTGCGCAAGCGAGAAAAGCCATTTCTAAGCCTCGGCCCACGAAAATGTCAACTTGGCTTTTCATTGAGCCGATACTTCCAACACCGCTGAAAACGAACCAAACGCGTAGCTCTTGCGTGTCCGCAACTCGCACCATCAAAGTATGCAAGCATCCTGATGAGCAGGATAGCCTCTGATCGTCTGTATCTCAATTCGGAACAAAGATCCTGGGAAAAAGGGGATGCGGCGCCGAACGCGAACAATGTGTGTACGCTGTCGAGAAATGAGGCGCGCGCCGAGAAACCGGTGGTCCATACTCCACGCCGCACCCCCAACTGAGCCTCGTAGGATTGGACCTCTTTAAGCAACGGTTCGAGGTCTTTTTCGCGCTCAGCGGCGTCCCTGGCCTTGTCTTCGATGCCGGCGAGTTGCTCGGTAATCCAATCGATTACCTGACCGACGTCGTTGTACCTGCCCTCGATCTCGTTTCTTGCCGCCTGTCGTGCCTCGGCGGGCTTTTGGAGGTAATCGTCATGAAGGGCTGCGTAGGTCCTAGCGATGTCCAGGGCGTTTTTGACCTTCGCCCTCTGGTCGCCGGCGATCATGGAGGCGATCGATTCCAGCTTGGCGTCGATGCACTGGAGGCTGTCGCTGATTTCGGTCATGTACGCCTGACCGACAACCATCGCCGCTGCGGCAAGGCCGACGCTGGCGATCTGTGCGGGGCTGACCCCAGCGGCTTTGAGGGAGACGTCGCCGCTCAGGCGACCTTTCGGGTCTCGGACGAGGGCCCTTACCGCTTCCGGATCCTTCTTCGAGGCGACGAGGTCCTTAAAGCTGTAGCCTTCGGGAACCTCGACTTTGTAGAGCTGTTTTCCTCGACGAGGTCTATGACGTCCGAGGCGAGGCCGAGAATGGCGTCCGCCCGCTCTCCGATGCCGACGTTGTTCTCTTTGCCCGCATCGGCGTTCGCGACGAGCCTGATGTTCTCCAAGTCCTCGACGGGAACGACCTCGACGCTGATTGGCGCAAGTTCTTTGTCGCTCATGCTCTTAGCGCCTATCTCGCCTCATCGGAACGCGCCAGGACGTCCCATTTGTTGTACGAGCCCTCGGCCTGAAGATCCCTGACGAGGGCCTCATAGCGGGTCTCGAGGTCTTTCTCCTCACACGGGAAGAGCAGAATCATCATTGGTCTTTTGAACTTGAAGTCAGCGTAGACGTCGATGTTGCCGAAACCGCAAAGCTGTGTGTATATGCTGAAGCCCATGGATTTGCCGCAACCGACATAGACGTCCTCGTAGGCGGAAGGGTCTTTCTCTCGTGCCGATTTCATCGTGACGACGGCGTAGCAGCCGGCGATCGCCATGTACCCATCGCTGAGGTCGGCTTCGCTGGAGACGTTGTTCTCGAAGTTCTCGAAGAAATCTTTTGCGGAGATCGGCGGAAGCGAGCTTGCCACGGCCTTCTTGCGGGATGCCTCGAGTGACTTTTGCTGCTCCTTCTTGTCTTTGATTGCCCGACCCTTTGAAAGGAATGAGTCCCTGGCTTCTCCCAGGCTATCTGCCGCCTGCTTCCCCCTTTGCTGCCCCCAGTCGATCAGAGCGGGCCCGTATTTGTTCACAGCGGGCTCAACGAAGGGCAGAACGTCTTTTCCGATGTCGATGGCCCTTTTGACGTCTTGCAGCTTAATCTTTCCCAATTGCGTACCTCTATTCATGGACAACCGGAAGCTTATCGAGAAGCAGCCGGCAGCGTCTTGTTTCTATCAAGTGCGTAAATTATCTCACCACATGCAAGACCCCTTGCCGAGATATAGCGGCAAGGGGTCGAAGGGCCATATTCGGTTGTAGTTTCGATCTGCAAGTCCTAGTCTCGGTCGTCGTCGCCGGCTGCGCAGCAGGCGTAGGCCGTGAGCGTGAGGAGCCCTATGAGGAGCCCTATTCCGAAGGGCGCGAATCCCATGTTTCCACCTCCTTCGCGTAGACCACGGTGCGGGAGTTGCTCGTCTGGTAGCTGCACGTCACGAAGGCCCAGGCATGCGCGATGTCCGCCGAATCTTCCAGGACGACCTCGCACCGGGACAATTTGTCCCCGAGGTAGGCGGCGAGCTCCGCCGCGTCGGCGAAGTCGGTCCGCTTGCCCTCCGAGCTCGCGTCGACCACGTCGGCCGCGAAGACCTTGAGCTCGATCGCCTTCTCGCGGGTGTAGATCCGGATGGTGCGGTGCCCCTCGGCGAAGTCGCGCGACGAGTACTGCGCGAGCGGCGCGAACATGGTGCCGTCGGACATGTGGTGCCCGTAGACGATGACGAGCGGGCTCTCGGCGCCCTGCGCGCACCCGGCGTCGATGTAGGGAGCGCCCCACGCTGATCTTTCGCCGCCGGCGTCGTGCGTGAGGTAGAAGTCGGGCGATTCGGGCCGGCCCTGGACGATCGGGTAGTCGACGGTCGTGCCCGGCACGCGCACCCAAGCGACGACGGAGGCGGGAAGGGCGTCCCAGTCGATGCCGCCTCCCGTCTCTTGAGCCTCCATTGCCGCATCCTTTTCCGCAGCAGGCGCCTCGTGCACCCCGTACGGGTTCCTCTCGGGCAGCGGCAGGACGGCGAGCGCCGCCAGCGCCAGCAACGCCACGGCAATGGCGAGTGCCGTGGCGGCTTTCCCTTTGTTCATGTCCTCCCCCGTTCGCAGGGGAGGCCCCGGGCGGGCGCCCAGGGCCTCCGGTTCGGTATCGATGCGGCGCCGCTACTCTTCCGGCTCTTCGGCAGGCTCTTCGGCTGCCGCGTCCTTGCTTGCGCCGGCCGTCTTGCGCTTGCGGTACGCGAGCACTCCGCCCGCGCCCGCCGCAGCTGCTAGAGCGATGCCTGCGGCCACGGCGTAGCCGGTGGCGTCGGGGGCGTCGGCCCCGGTCTTGGCGTAGGGCTCCTCGGGCACCTCGGGCGTGTCGGGGTTGTCCACGACGACGCTCTGCTCGGCGGAGTCGATGTCCTCGTGGGTCGCAACGACGTTGCCGGCGGAGTCCAGGACCTTCTCGAAGACGACGAGCTCGTCTCCCTCGGCCAGGCCCTCGGTGTCGAACTCGAAGGTCACCTCGACGGTGCCGGAGGGCGCCTCTGGCTCGAAGGGCGTGCGCGCGGTCACCTCGTTGCCGTCCTTGTCGAGGAACGGCTCTCCGGTGCCCTTGTCCATGAGCGTGCCCACGGCGATGTAGGTCTCGCCGGGGACGAGGCCCTTGTAGGCCACCGTGTCGACGACCTTTGCCTTGCCGGCCTCGATGACCTGGTCGCCGTCGGCGGCGTCGGCCGCCTGGGTGCCCACCTCGACGGCGACGTGGACGGTCTGGCCCTCGTCGGAGAGGTCCGCGTGCGACGCCACCTCGGCGCCGTCCTTGCGAAGGCTCTCGAACACGACCAGGTCGCGGCTGCCGAGCAGGCTCGCGTCGAAGGAGATCTCTACGTCCTGGCTGCCCGTCGAGAGCGCGGGCGCGAACTCGGCCTTGGCCCCCACGGGCTTGCCCGAGGCATCGGTCACGGGCTCGCCGGTCGCCTTGTCGACGAGGGTTGCCGAGAGCTCGTATTCCTCGCCGGCCTTCAGCCCCTCGTAGGCGACGGTGTCGACGACCTTGGCCTCGGCGTCGGCCGAGACGTCCTTGTCGCCGTCCGCCCCGTCCTTTGCCGTGGTGGAGATGCGCGGGCCCTCCTGGTCGTCGAGGCCCATCCACACGGCCTTCGCGACCGTCGAGTCGCGATCGACCCAGAAGCTCCTCGTGATGAGCTCGAGGCCCTCGTTGGCATCGCAGCGCAGCTCGGTCATGGTGTAGGCGCCGTACGGCAGGGCCGCCAGCGAGTCGTCGACCGGCGCCGAGGAGCCGTCCTCGCCGAGCGAGAACCAGATGCCGGCCTTCGGGTCCATTTCGGCGGGCTCGATCGGACCCTCATGGCCGAGCAGGGCGTCGTTGGCGTTGGTGTCCCTCGAGTGCCTGTTCCAGCTGCTCGCGGTCGACGCGTCGCCGTTGCGGTCCGTGACCAGCACGTGAGTCTCGCCGGTGGCCGCGTTCTCGATGGCGAACGGGACCATGAGGCCGGCGTTGTCGGACTCGCTCTTCTTGGAGAGCTCGAGGTCGTTGCGCACCACCTGGTCGCGGAACTCGAGCGCGGCGCCGTCCGCGGAGGCGCTCACGATCTCGCCGCCGGTGCGGACCTCGAAGGTGCGGGGCTCGCCGTCGGTCAGCAGGTAGCTCCCGTTCGTCGCCGTCTCCCGCACGTCGTAGGTCCCGTACGGCAGTGCGTCGGCCGCGGTCTGCGCGGTGTAGGCGCCGGCCTCGTCGTTCCATGCGGTGGTCAGCGTGGCCACGGCTTCGCCCGGCTCGCGCCATTCGCCGTCAACGAGGACCTTGTGCGCCGAGCGGTTCGTGACGGTGAACTCGATCCCGTCGAGGCCGGGGTGCTCGCCAGGCGCCTCCTTGTGGCCGCTGCCCGCGAGCGCCTCGGACGCCTGCAGCTCCTTGTCGGACTTGGTCACCTGCACGCCGCCGCGGAAGACCTCGTCGGTCACGGGGTCGCCCGTGAGGTCGCGCATCTCGTCGGCCTTCACGGTGAACGTGACGGAGGCGTCGCTGGCGTCGTAGCCCTCGGGCGCGCCGGACTCGACGATGCGGTAATTGCCCGCGGGGAGGGTGTCGGCGCCGGTCGCGGCGACGTGCGACCCGTCCTCGGGCGCGGTCTTTATCGTGGCGCATACCTCGCCGTCGGCGTAGTACTTGCCGCCGACCAGCACGTAGCGGCCGGTCTCGTTAACGACGGAGAAGCTCGCGCCGTCGAGCGAGGCGTCGCCCTGGGGCTCCGCGCCCGCCTCGGAGTCCGTTTTGGCGACCTTGACTCCGCCCGTGGACCAGCTGAAGCTCACGAGCGTCTGAGAGCCGCCGCCGGTCCTGACGCAGAATGCCTCGAACCCGGCGGATACCTTGCCGGCGCCCGCCTTCATCTTGGCGAAGGTCCCGCCGATCAGCTCGGATTTCGCCCAGGAGGCGAACTCGGCGCTCGTGCCGTGCGTGGCAGCCGACTCGGACCCAGAGTAGGCGTAGGCGATGAGCACATGGCTCGCCGCGGCGTACTTCGCGTCGTCCCAGCCGCCGCCGTCGTACCAGCTGCCCGGGAACATCGACGCGTCGAAGCCGGGAGAGCCGAACGAGTACCAGATCGCCGCTGTCACGTCGCCGCTCGGCACGGGGCTCGTCGAGTAGGAGCCCGGCGCGGGCGTCGGGGACGAGGGCTCGGCGCAGTAGGCGATGTTCCCGTCGGCGCTCATCCACGTGGTGGCGAAGCCGCCGTAGGGGATCTTGCCGCCGATGGACACGTCTACCGTGCTCGGCGCGGCGTAGGCGGGCGAGGCCGCCACGGAGGCGAGCAGCGCCCCCGCCGCCAGGATGAGCGCCATGGCGCATCGGAGGAGCTTTTCCTGCAGGGTGCAGTCTTTCGCTGCGTTCATCTTTCCGCCTCCCTATCTCTCGACGCTTCGCTGTGCGCGGGGCGCCTCGTGCTCGGCGGCGCGGCTCGCCTGGCGGGCGTGCTCGGCGCGCTCCGCGAGGTAGCGCGAGCGCCCTGCGTCAACGGCCTCCTTGAGCTGCGCCGGCATGACCTTCACGGTGTCCTTGACCGCGCGGCCGTCCTCGTCGAGCTCGGGCTGGCCGTCCGGGCCCATCACCGTCTTCCTCAGCCACACCTCGCGGTTCGCGAGCAGCGGTATGTCCCGGAAGTCGGCCCCCTTGAAGCGGCTCTCGTTCACGAACATGGGGCTGAACTCGTAGCCTCCCACGTCCACGCCGTCGACGACGGTGCCCTTGGGAAGGGTCGCCGAGTTGAAGGTCCTGGCCTCGCCGGTCGCGCGGTCGGTGTACTCGATGCCCTCGCGCACGAAGCTCTTGTGCAGCGAGAGGTACACGTTCTTCCTCTCTTCCATGTCTTTCCTCCTTTTCGTTTTCAATCGGTCCTTGTCTTCATCCGCCGGGACGCGTGCCCCGGCGCGGCGCCCCTATCTCATGGCGACCGCCCCCTTCCTCGCTTTTCCGCTAGAAGCCGCTCACGATGTCGCGCGCCCAGGAGCCGCTCTTCACGAGGGCCAGGATGAGCAGCACGCACATGGCCAGGTACTGCAGCGCGTAGGTGAGCCCGTTCGCGACCGCGTCGGCCGGGGTGCCCGTCCCGGGGTTCGCCCCGGTGAGCCCGCCGAGCACGAGCGGGAACGATATGAGCAGCACGAGGATGATGACGCCGGCGATGCAGACCGCCCCGAAGCTCTTCAGGTAGCCAAGGCCTATCTGGCGCGTGGCGTCCATGCCGAGGAACGCCAGCGGGATCGGGGCGAACGCGGCCATGATGTAGAGCTGGAGCGCGCGGGCCCAGCAGACCACGAGGGCGACGACGTAGGCCGCTAGCACCACGACCCAGCTGATGAGGCTCACGACGAGCATGGCGATGAGCGACGGGATGTCGTCGTCGGTGGTGACGACGGACACCTCGGGCAGGTCGAGCGCGCCTCCGGCGCCGAAGAGCGCCTCGACTCGGTCGATGGCGAGCCCGCAGACCTCGTAGATCGACGCCATCAGGTCGAAGCTGTTCTGTATGAGGAACAGGAACACGGCGAAGAACACGAGGAGGAAGACGACCTCCTTGACGCCGGGAAGGCTCTGGCTGCCGTCCATGCGCTGGGAGATCTCGATGAGCTTCAGGGTGAAGACCAGGCCGAGCACCCCGCACCCGATCGGCAGGATGGCAACCTGCCATACGCCCCTGGCGACGTCGTGCATGGTCAGGTCGCTCGAGCTCGTGAGCATGTGCGCGAAGTCGGCCGAGAGGATCCCGTTCGCGCCGATCGACCCGAGCACGCCCGTCTGCGCCTTGAACATCCAGTTGCAGCAGTCGCGCAGGAGGCCGCACAGCCAATCGTTGACGTCCCCGGCGATGTCGGCGTATGCCGGCTGCGCGGGGACGAGCAGGAGCGCGCAGAGGGCGAATGCCGTCGCGGCGGAGACGGCGAACGCCCTTCGGCGTCGCGATTCAAGCGCCCGCACGGCTACATCGCCTCCAGCGAGCCGCCGCGCGAGACCACGGTGACCACCGTCGAGGCGGGGTCGTCGAGCGTGAAGGTCGTCGACGCGACGTTCCCGGCGTAGTCGAGCCACACCTCCTTGTCCCAGGAGGCGCTCGCCGCCTGCGGGGACACCTCCGCCGCCTTCCCGGCGACGGCCTCCTCGATGGCGGCGGCATCCGCGCCAAGCGCCTCGGAGAGGCGGTCGTCGGTGCCGGTCACGGAGAACGCTCCGTCTTGCGCCTTCTGGGGCACGTAGGCCTGCGTCAGGAGGTCGCATGCCAGGGTGCGGGCGTCCCCGTCGCCCGAGACCTGGATGAGCGAGAGCCCTCCCGCCTTGTCGCCGGTTCCCTTGACCTCGATGGGCACGCTGAGCACGCCGCCGGCCTCGGAGGGCTCCTCGGCCGAGAAGAACCAGGCGCGCTCGGTGCCGCCCGCGCTCTCCACCATGGCGCCCTCGACGATCCGCAGCGTGGCTGTCGGGTCGTCGGCGCCCGTCCACGCGGTGTTCCAGAGCGCCCCGGCGCCCGAGGCGGCCTTCCCGGTTGCCGCGTCGGCGCCTGCAGCCGCGGGCTGCTCTTGCTCCTGGGGACTATCCTGCGCGCCTTCCTGCGGGGCGATGGCGCAGCGCGCCGCGCCCGCGCCGAGCGCCACGGCGAGCGCGCCTGCCGCGACGGCGGCCATGACCCTTGACTTTCCCTGCATTGGTTTCTCCTATCTCGCGGTGAGCGCGCAGCTGAAGCTGCCGATGCCGCTCGCTATGCGGCACACGTCGCCCGTTCGCGGCTCGTGTATGTACCTGTCGTCGCCGATGTAGATGGCCACGTGGCCCGAGCGGTAGAGGATGTCGCCGGGCTTCGCCTCCGAGAGCGGTATGCGCCTGAGCTCCTCGTACTGGGAACCCGTGTAGTGGCTTATGCGGATGCCCGCCTGCGCGTAGCAGTACTGCGTGAGCCCGCTGCAGTCGAGCGCCTTGCCGGGGGTCGAGCCTCCCCACACGTAGGGCACGCCGAGCTGGCTGTACGCCGCCTCGACGATCGCGTTCCCGTTCGCGGTCGAGTCCTTCAGGTCCTCGACCGTCATGGAGTCGAACCTGTAGAGGCCCCATTGCGCCATGATCGACTTCAGGGACTCGACGTAGGACGAGTCGGTCGCCCAGCCGGCGTCCTTGAGCCCCTCGGCCATCCTGTCCGAGTCGTGCCTCTCGATCGCCTCCCGGATGAGGGCATTGCCCGAGTAGCGCTCCGCCTGCAGGAAGACCCTGCTGCGGAAGCGGATGCACTCGGCGTCGCCGGTGAAGCGGATGAAGCTCGCCGTGATCTGGGTGTGCTCGCCGGGCACGTACTCCTCGCTGGTGGCCCAGTTCGCCTTGCCGGCCACCTCGGGGCAGCCAGCGTAGCCCGACCACCACTTCATGCCGAAGAGGTTGTGGTCGCGCTCTGCGAGCTGGCTCATGCGGTCGCCCTGGCCGGACTCCTGGATGATCTGCGCGATGGTGCAGCCCGCCGGGTGCCCGTACTCCTCCTGGCATTCGAGCGCCGCCTCGACCATCTCGTAGGTGATGTAGGGCGGCAGCCCCTCGAGGCCCCGCTTGGAGGCCGCGTCGTCCCAGAAGCCGAACAGCGCGCTCAGCAGCTGCGCGACGACGAGCGCGCAGGCGACGAAGGCCACGATGCCGGCCACCGCCCCGAGCAGGGCGGGCGCCGCGCCCGAGACCGCGCCCGCGATCGCGGAGGCGGCGCCCTTCGACCCCGCGGCGCGGGCCGCCTCGCCCGACGCCTGCGCGGCCGCCTGGGCCGCCTGGTGCTTGGCCGGGGCGGTCGCGCCGGCTGCCTCGGGGCTGCGCGCGCCTCCCTTTGGGGCGCCGAGGGCGGTCGCCGCCTTGCGGCTGCCCCGGGCGGCCTTCTTCGCCTTCCTCTGCCGCAGCCCTCCCACGGCCTTCTTGGCCGCATGCCCCGCGTCGTACATGCCCGAGGCGCCCTCGAGCTCCTTCGAGTCGTCGAGCTGGGAGACGGCCTCCCGGGCGATCGCCAGCTTCGCCGCATCGACGCGCGAGCGCATCGCTGCCGCCGCGCGCCGGTCGCCGGCTGGTTGGGACAATTTGTCCCCGAGCCCGCCTTCCGGCGCGTCGGGCCTGGAAGGGCGCCCCTCCGCCGCTGCGGCGGGGCCTCCCGCCTCGTCGAGCGGGCCGGCGCCCTCCGAGACGTTTCCCAGGGCGTCGCGCTCGGTCTCCGCGACGTCGCCCGCGGTGAGCACGTCGCGGCGCTGCGCCCCGACCACCTCGAGCATCCCGCCGCCCTCGCTCGGGCCGGCCATTCCTATTCCTCCGCCTCTCGCGCCGCCCGGCGCATCTCGCGCTCGGCGACCTCTGCGGGCTTGGTGTTCCACAGGTCGTAGAGCGAGCCTTTCGGGAAGTCGTCGGTGATGGGCACGCGGATCCCGGCGCTGATGAGCAGCCCCTCGCCGGGCTTGACGGCGTCGCCGATGTAGCCGCGCTCCGTGGCGGAGAGCTGGAGCATCTCCGCCCACGCGTCGAGGTCGGCGGTGGACTGCTTGTGCAGCAGGAAGAACTCGGAGTTGAGCACCATGTCGCGGGCCTCGGGGTTGGCCAGCATGTGGCTCGTGTTCTGGCTGATGCCGGTGCAGATGAGGCCGAACTTGCGCCCCTCGCGCCACAGGCGGGCGAAGTACTCGACCACCGTCGGGTGCGCGAAGAGGCTCTGCACCTCGTCGATGTAGAGCCAGGTGTAGTTGGGGCGCGGCGGCGTGACCATCACGCGGTTGCGCACCATCTCGAGCGCCGTGATCATGCCGAACACGCGCATGTTCTGGCCGAGGCCGTGCATGTCGATGTTGGTGATGCGGTTGTCGAGCGCCACGTTGCTCTGGCCGTTGAAGAAGGAGAACGCGCCCTTCACGTAGCGCTCGTAGCGCAGCGCGATGTCGGCGGCCTCGGGCTCGGGCTGCGCGAGCAGCGCCGCGTGGAAGTCGCCGAGCGTGGGCAGGCGGCCGTCCCTCGCGCACTCCCGGTACGCCTCGCCGACGCAGCGGGCGATGATCGAGCGGTCGCGCTCCGGCAGGCCCTCGCGGCCCTCGGCCATGAGCGCGCTCGAGAGCGCGAGCACCGCGTCGGTCTTGTACGCGAGCTTGGCGGCGTCGGCGCGGTCCGCGACGTCGGCGGTGTCGAGGGGGTTGAGCACCGCCGAGCATCCCGGGGCGAGCTCGACGTTCGCACCGCCGAGCGCGCCGACGAGGTTGCCGTACTCGCCGGCCGGGTCGAAGATCACGACCTCGTCCTCGGGGTGCGCGAGCACGGTGTTGGTTATCTCGCGCTTCACCGAGAAGCTCTTGCCCGATCCGGGCTTGCCGCACACGAAGCCCATGGGGCTCGCCAGGCGCTTGCGGTCGCACAGCACCAGGTTCCCGCTCTCCCTGGACTGCCCGTAGTAGCCTCCGCCCGCCTCGTCGAGGCTCTGGCTGGCGAAGGGCATCTGCATGGCCACCTGCCCCGTGGTGAGGTAGCGGCTCACGGTGACGTGGTTGTCCCCGAGCGGGAGCACCGAGTTGAGAGCCTGGCGCTGCCGGAAGTGGAGCGGCTCGAGGCCGATCGTGCAGCCCTGCGCGACGCTCGTCACCTGCTGGACGCGGCGGTCGAGCTCCTCGAGGCTGTCGGCCCAGGTGTAGACGAGGCCCGTGTAGACGAACAGGCGCTCGGACTTGTTGCGCAGGAAGTCGAGCAGCTCCTCGGCCTCCTCCTTCGAGAAGCGCAGCTCGGGCGGCAGGATCTGGTAGTCGTAGCCCTTCTTCACGGCGCTCATCTGCTCGTCGATGATCTCCTTGTCCATCCAGTCGATCTGGCGCTTCACGAGCGCGAGCGCCTCGCTCTGCGCGATGGGCTGCACGTGCAGCGTCACGTTGAGCGGCAGCGGCAGGTCGATGATGGAGGCGAGGTAGGTCTCCTCGATGACTGACCCGAAGCTGCGCACCGCGAGCACCGCGCCGTAGCGCCCGTCGCTGCGGAAGCAGTCGGACCTGCCCTCGGGCTTGAAGTCGAGCGTGGAGGGCATGACGAAGTCCTTCGTGCGCGCTCCCGACGTCGGGGACAATTTGTCCCAGGAGAACTCGAAGCGCGACCCCGGGCGCAGCTGCCCCTGCAAAAGCTCGAGCCTCTCGACGCCGTCGAGGGCGCGCGACGAGCAGCGTATGCGCGCGAGCGTCTGCTCCACGTCGCCCCGGATGCGCGCGAGCTTGGGCACCGCGGCGTCGACGTCGTCGGCGCCCACGGCGTAGGTCAGGTAGCGGTGGCGCACGAGGTTCGAGACGCCCTCGCGCATCTTGTCGTTGAGGATCCGGTTGTACTCTTCGGCGAGCCCGGCGGTGGCGCGCTCCCCGGGCTCGAAGAAGACCTTGCGGCCGACCTCGTCGGCGGGGATGGGCGCGTTCACTACCTGGAGCTGCACGTGGGAGTCCGCCGGGAAGTAGTTGAACAGCGAGCTCATCACGGTGAAGGCCGTCTCGCGCGCCTCCTTGCGCGCGGACTGGTAGCTGATGTCGGAGAACTCGACCGTCTGGCTGAACACCCCGGGCATCACCTGGGCGATGCCGTCCTTGTACATGGCGTCGTAGCCGACGTAGGCGGCCATCTCGCGCGAGCGGTCGCGCTCCCGGCGGCGCCTCTGCCGCTCGGCCTCCGCGCCCTTCGAGGCGTCCTTGCGCCCGCCCGTGCCGCCGAGGAGCAGCCCGAGGGTGCTCGGGCGCTTCGGCCTATTCTCCTTGTTGCTTCTTGCTCGGCTCATAGAGCTCGGCTCCTTTCTTCCTTGCCCTGCGCCTCGCGCGACGTCCCGGGCGGCCCGGGCGCGGCGAGCCCTCGGGGAGGCTCCCAGCGAGGCAGGGCTCGTACGCGAGCAGCTGCGGGGAGAGCTCGTGGGCCGCCAGGAGAGGCAGCAGCTCCTCGGCGCGCATGCCGAAGGGCCGCCAGAACCCGGCGAGCCAGAACGGCATGCTGCAGAGCATGATCGGGAAGGCCGCGTCCGCGACGTCTGCGCGCAGGCCCAGGTGGACGAAGGCCGCCGCCCCGACCGCGCTGCCGAAGCCGAGCGACACGCAGGCGAGCGTGCGCAGGCTCATCTTCCCGACGATCTTCTCCTCGTACTCGCCGATGTCCTTCTGCACCGGTATCCTGAGCGCCATCCGCGACGCCCCCTATGCCGGCAGCCAGGACGTGTCCAGCTGCCCGAAGTAGACCGACGCGGCGATGATGATCGCGCCGCCGGCGATGGTGGATATGGCGGTCGCGATCTGCGGGCCGCCCTGCTGCTCCCTGATGGCCAGGCCGAGCGAGACCGCTCCCCACACGACCAGGAAGCCGCCGAGGAAGGTCACGCAGCCCGACACGAGCTTGATGACGTTTGCGAGCATGCTGCTCTCCTTTGCTTTCGGTTGACGATGTTCCCTGCCGTTCCTCCCCCGCGGCGGGGGAGGCCCGCGCCCGCCGCGGCCCCGTCACGAGTTGCCTTCCTTCCGCCTGCGGTACTCTGCGAAGTCGAACGGGCCGCGGCGGGCCGCCTCCTCGAGCAGGCGCGAGCGCGGGTGGCGCTCGAGGCGGTACTTCCGATCCATGAGCGGCATGCAGCCGTTCACGAGCACGAGCGCGTCCTCGCGCGGCATGCGCGCCACCTCGGCGGGCTGTATTAGGTCGCGCTCGGAGATGCCGCGGTTCACGGTCCGGGTCCAGCCGGCGCCGCGCGAGTCGCTCTGCGTCTCGCTCGCCACCGTCTGCTTGCCGGCCATCTTGCTGATCTCCTCGTTGGTCTCGTTCGCCTTGCCGCCCAGGTAGAGCAGCGTGTCGCAGGCGTTCACGATGGTCTCGGCGTTGTTGTCGCCGTAGGTCTCCTTCAGCTGCGAGAGAGACTGGGCGATCATCGAGACGGCGATGTTCCGGCTGCGGGTGACGGCGATGGTCCGCTCGAAGTCGGGTATGCGCCCGATGTTGGCGAACTCGTCGAAGACGAAGTGCACCGTCGTGGGCAGCGAGCCGCCGTGCGCCTCGAGCGCCTCGGCGCAAAGCGCGCTCACAGCTGTGTCCATGAGCAGGGCGAACAGGAAGTCGAAGGTCGAGTCGGTGTCGCTCATAGACGCGAAGAGCGCGACCTTGGCGCCCTCGTCGCCCATGTGGGCGAGGTCGAGCTCGTCTTTGGAGGTGAGGTCGCGGACGGCGCGGATGGACAGCGGCTTCAGGCGGACGTTGCAGCTCGAGAGCATCGATTTCATGGTGTCGCCGGCGGCCACGCGGAACTCGCGGTAGCTCGCGAGCGCGAAGTCGTCGGGGGGCGCGGGCTCGCGGACCTTGACCCACTCCCACGCGCCGTCCTCCTCGGCGAAGCCGCGCAGCGATCCGCCCTCCGCCGAAGCGCCGCCGCGCCTGACGTAGCGCTCGCCGGTCTCCAGCTCGCGGAACACCATGTCGAGCGGGCTCATGTAGCCCGGGTCGTCGCGGGCGTCGGCGAGCGAGAGCAGCGTGAGCAGCCCGTCGAGGTTTCGGTCGGCGGGCTCGCAGTGCATGACGAGGTAGGCCGTGAGCGCGGTGTAGACCAGGCGCTCGGCCTTCTCCCAGTAGGGGTCGCCCTTGTGGTCGGCGTCGCCCTCGGTGTTGGCGACGATGCCGCGGGCGAAGCGGATGACGCCCGCCTCGTCGCGTATGTAGGCTATGGGGTTGAAGCGCATGGAGCGCGTGAAGTCGATGGTGTCGAACGCGCGGATCTCGTAGCCGAGCTCCGCCAGCGCGCTGCCCATCTCGCGGATGAGCGTGCCCTTCGGGTCGGTCACGAAGAAGCTGGCGTTGGCCTGCAGGAGGTTCGGCTTGACGTAGTAGCGCGTCTTGCCGGTGCCGGGTCCTCCAACCACGAGCACGTTGTCGTTGGTGTCGGTGGAGAGGTCGAACCTGCGGCTCACGAGGCGGATGCGCGCGTTGTCGGTGAGGATGATGTTGTTGTCGGGGTCCTTGGGGTCGCCGAAGGGCGCGATGTCCTTGCGCGTGGCCCACCTGGAGCTACCGTGCTCCTCGCCGTCGCGCCGGGCGCCCTTGGATCCCATGGAGCGCGCCCAGGCGACGAGCGCCGCGCACGCGCAGGCGGTTCCCGCGCACAGGGGAAGCGCCTCCGTTGAGAATACGCGTCCCGCGCGGAGCGCCGCGGGGATCGCCGCCATGGCGGCCTCCGGGTCGAGGATCGGGTTCGCGCCCGACGCCGCGATTGCCGCGGCCGCGAAGTCTCCCGCGGCGAACGCCGCCGCGGCCAGCGCTGCCGCCGCCTGCCACCTCATCTCTCGGGCCCCTCGATCTGGCGCGGGCCGCGCTCCCGGCCGGGGCCCTGGCTGTGGGCCCTCGACGCCTCGCGCGCCCGCTCGGCGCGCTCGGCCAGCCGCTCGGGCGCCTGGCGCCTCTCGGCTATCTCGGAGAGCCGCTCCCTTGCGCGGTCGGCGGCCTTGCCCGTCTCTTGCTCCAGCTGGCGGAAGGCCTCGTCGACCTCGGGGGCGTCCTCCACCTTGAAGAGCAGCCAGTCGCGGCCCTCGTCTGGGATGATGTGGTGCTCGACCGACGCGGCGCGCAGCTTGTCGGAGACGACCTCCTTGATCGTCGCGTACTCGGGAAGCCCCGAGAGCTCCTCGAGGCTGAGCTTCGCGTAGGTCGGCACGCCGTCGGCCGCGATGGGCTCGGCGCGCCCGCCGGCGATGGTCCCGCGGATTCCCGCGAGGCGCTCGGAGAGCTCCCTCGCGCTGCGCGCCATTGCCTCGGCGCCGGCCTCCTGGCCGATCCTCAGCATCCAGTCGAGCAGCTTGCCGCCCGCCTCGTCCCCGTAGTCGCTCGCCATCCCGCGCCTCCCTTCCAGTCGAGATGAAAAAGGGCGCCTTCGCGCCCCGGTCGTCCCTATTCGGCCCCGACGGCCCTCTCGCGCGCCATTGGGGCGCGGGCTTCCTGCCCGGCGTGCGCGCGGCTCGCCTCGCGGGCGGACGCGGCGCGCTGCGCCAGCGGCTCGGGAGCCTTCTCGTGCAGATGGGCCCACTCGCCGCTGCGGCACTGCTCCGGCGTCGCCTCGCACATGTCGCGCATGGCGCGCTCGAACCGCTCGGGCTCCTGGGCGATGGCGCCGAAGCTCCAGCTCTCGAAGCCGGTCCACGCGTCGCCGTCGCGCTTGAGCGTCCACCACTCGTCGCCGCCGTTCACCTGCTGGATGAACGCGAGGTCGCGGTAGCAGAACCCCTGGCGTATGGCCCAGTTGCCCGAGCCGAGCGCCTCGCGGAGCCTGTCGACGCTGTCCGTGCGGGAGAACTCGTAGGGGTACTCCTCGAGGAACGGGTCGTCCTGCCAGTCGAAGCCGCCGACCTTGAGCCAGCCGTTCTCCTGGCACTTCTCCACGAGCCCGTCGTGCTCGCGGCCGGTTATCCTCTCGAAGCCGTCCATGGGCCCTCCGCCTTTCGTTTGTTGCTTGGCGGGCGGCGTCCTCGCGATGGGGGCACGGTGCGAGTCGGAGCAGGCGTGCGTGCCGGCGCGTCGGCGCCGCCCAAGACGTGTATAGCGATTTCGATTGCGGCGGGCATCGGGGCCGCCTGCGATGGGTCGAGCTGGGTCGAGCCGTCCGCGCCTCCACGGGAAGCGCACAAGCTAGCCGAGGCGGCGCCTGTCCCTTCCGCCCAGGTAGACGGTCCTGCAGGTCTGGGAGATCCTGCTCGCGATCGCCTCTGCCGTGACGCGCTCGCCGCGCCTTGCGAGCCTGTCCGCCAGCGCGCCCGGCGCGTAGTTCGACGTGACGATGGTCGGGCGCATGTCCTCGTAGCGCGCATCGAGCACGCTGAACACGGTGCCGACGGACCATTCCGTCGCGTCCTCCTTGCCGAGGTCGTCGAGCACGAGGACGTCGCACTTGGCGTACCGCGCGACGGCGGCCTCGGTGCCGCCCTCGTCGAACGTGGCCTTCACGCGCTCGAGCATGCCCTTGGCCGTCGTGAAGGCGACGTCGTAGCCGGCCTCGGCGAACAGCCTGGCCATGGCGGAGGCGGCGTGCGTCTTGCCGGCGCCGACGCCCCCGTGTATGTAGAGCCCGGCGCCCCCGTTGCCCGCGAACGAGGCGATGTACTCGGCGAACTCGGGGCGGTCGGCCTCGGCGGCCCAGTAGCGCCTGGGGATGCCCGCGCGCGAGAGCGCCTTCTCCCGGCGGGCGGCCTCCTCCTTGGCGGCGAGGGCCGCGCGCCTTCGCGCCTCGGACTCCCGCTCGCTGGCTGCGCCCTCGCACGGGCAGGGGGCGGCGGAGACCCAGGCGACCCTGCCCGCCAGCGCCGCGCCGAGCGGATCGAGGGCGGCGCCGCAGTGCGGGCACGCCCTCGGCTCCGGCTCGTCGAAGGAGAGCCCGGCCGCACGGGCCTGCTCCAGGGTGATGAGTCCCGCTCGGTCCATCGGGCGCCCCTTCCTTATCTTCTGAAGTCCTTGTTGTCCCTTTTGCTTATTGGGTGGCATATCGTCAGGGGTTTCCCTGTCATCTCGTCAGGGGTTCGGGCTGCGAACCCTGACGGTTCGTCACCCTTGTTCTCGGCGAACCCTGTCATTTCGTCACCCTTTCGCGCCGGGAACCCTGACGAATCGTCAGGGGTTGCCAGCGCTCCGGGCGGCAGCCTCTCGCGCACGATGCGGTACCGCTTGGTGGCGTGCCCGCGCGCCGGGGCGTGCACGCCGCATTCCTCGATGAGGCCCCGGTCGAGCAGGTCGCGGATGGCGCGGTGGACGCTGCGCTCCTGCACGTTGAGGAATCGTGCCAGGCCACCCTTGCTCTCGAAGTAGCCGCACCCGGCGTCGCAGAAGCCGAAGATGCGCGCGTAGACGAGCAGGGGAAGGCCGGAGAGGCCCAGGTCCGCCATCATGAAGTGCCGTACCGCCGTGAACTCGCGCGGGGAGGGGCCGTCGCGTCCCCTCGGGCCTGCGGCTGCCATCGGCGCTAATCCCTTCTGGGCGAGCCGACGATGCTGTTCCGCTCGACCCATGCGACGAGCTCGTCGTGCAGAACGATGCCGTCGCGCGTCTTGCCGCCGATGTAGCGGATCGGGAACGGGTCGTCGGGGTCCTTGGCGAGCCGGTACATTGCGTCGCGGCTGATGCGCAGCATCGCGCACGCCTCGTCGGCGCCGAATATCGCGTTGGTCGATGCGATGAGCCTCACCTGGCTCCTGCTAATGCTCTTGGTCATGGTCGTCCTCGAGCTCCTTTCGTCTCGAGGCTCCCTCGCGTGCCCGGCCGCGGGCGGCTCCCGGGGCGGTCGCCGCCGTCATTTCCTGCCGCTCCTCGACTCGATGTAGGCGTCCACTGACGCCCTCGACACCAGGAGCTTCCTTCCGAGCCTGTACGAGTCGATCTCTCCCGACCAGATGAGGTCGTACGCCTTGTTTCGGCTCGCCCTCATGTACTCCTGCATCTCGATCACCGTCATCCATTCGTCCCGATCTCGGCTTCCCTCGGGCGCGGCGCATTCGGCTGTGCGTGCCATGGTTCCTCCAATCTTCCCGTGCGGCACCGCGCGAGGACACCGCACGACACCGTGTGCCTTTTCGTCTGCACGACGATTGAACCGCCTGATGTCGATTGGTGAGCACGGCAGGAGCGGAGACGGGTCGAGGTGGGTCGAGCTGGTCGTGCCTTCACGAAACGGCCATGAGCCGCGTGCCTTAGCTGGCAGCTAAGTTCCCGAAAAGTAAAAGGCGCCCATGCGGGCGCCTGCCTAGTAGCTGGAGTTGTTCGGTTGTGGTCGGAATGCTCGTCTTCCGCTGTGCTGTCGTCCGGGGTCCGGCATCTGTCGTTCGCCTCTTCTGTCGTATTTGATGTTGCGTGTTCTGCGAGCGACCTTGCGCGGGCCTGCCGGCCCGTTGCCCCAGGTGCACCCGGATAAATGGTACCCATCCGTTGGGACAAGGACATTGCGGGAGGGCCGTCTGGGCAAGCTGGGGTGGACGAGCGGGCATCGGCGGCTCGATTAGGGCTTCTCCGTTACCCTGCAGCTGTTCTCGGTCGCCTGAACGACAATATCGCCGAGGTCCGCCACGCCCTCATCGAGCTGAACGACTTGAGGCCAGACCTCGCGGACCATGGCCATTTGGTCGTCTATCAGCAGGCATTTCGCCATTCGCACCCTATTCCTCACGCCGACGACCTCTTCTCCAAGCCTTTCCGGGTCTTCTGGGTCGAACATTCTTGCACCGCTCTCGTTGACCAAGTACCCATCAGGATCGAATCGTTCCGGATTCGATTCTGGGCTAAGGCGATATTCGCGACAGTGCTCGCTTTCCAGTAGATTCGCGTTGTCGTTCCGGGATTTAGGGGAATTTCTCTCAGTGAAATCGGATATACCGCAATCCACCTCGTTCAGATGGTCAATAAGGCATCGAAAGCTACTGCTCGTCAGGACTTTTTTGAGGGTGTCTGCATAAGAGGTCGTTGGCAAACCGTATTTTTCTTTAAACGGGCTGCTATTGGCGCCGGGCCTCGCCGCGAGCTCGCGAAGCGCGTTGACCGCCTCCACGCTTATTCCGAGATATTCCGAAACCTCCTGCTCGTCGAACGTCCTTCCCTTTGATTCGCCGATCAAATATCCAATCTGGACTTTCAGGAGTCTTGAAATCGTTTGCATCGTGGGAAACGATGGGAAACCGGGTTTTTCTTTGCCATATTTGCCGCCGATTTTCTCCCAGCGTCCAACAGTGGTCTTCGTCGTAGCATGCCCTTCTTTCTGCATTGCATTCGCGAAGTCCTCTTGCGTTGCATACCATTTTTTCCTCTCGGTTTTAAATCGCTCACCCCAGGCGTCTTTCATTTCTTGATTGGTTAAGACTCGTCCCATGTTGTTTCTTTCTTCCATTTACCACTGAGATACTCGTGAAATACTTCTATACACGAGTCTATCAAGTTGAGAGAATCAAGTCATCCGATAGGAAAGGATTAAACGATGAAATACGAATTGACCAAGAAATCGTTCGAGATGCCGACACTTCTCGAACGGCATAACGATTTCGAGCAAGCAATATGCAGAACGGTGTTTCAAGACAAGTACAGCTCCAGCGTGAAGACTTACCACGTCATCGACCATCTTATTGCTCGAGGCGAAGAGCTCGGACTCATGGGCGTCCCAAGCTATCTCGCGGCGATAGAGGCGCTGAAGAGATTTAGCTCCTATCACGCTGGTCTAATCAGGGGTTTTGCCGGGGAACGACGGGTCTTCTACGCGATCAAGCATGTCGGGTCCGGCTTCGAGCAACTGGTCAATGCCGAGTTGGACTACGAGGGCGAGCACGATGAGTTCGACCAGATCCTCGTCAGCCGGCAGGGTCTTGTGATAGTCGAAGTGAAGAACTACTCCTCCTCGGCCGCGATCGGGAGCGACGGGATCCTGAGGTTTGAGGACGGAAGCGGGCGCATGCGCAACGTCGGGGAGAGGATGGCCTCCAAACGTTACGTCTTGCGCGGGGTAGTGTCCAACGCAATTGGGCGCGAGCTCCCTGATGAAAGGATCGTCTCCCTTGTCGTCAACGCCAATGAGAAGGCCTTTATTTGGAACGATTCTGATCGAGTCGAGGTTCAGAGCACGGGCAGCATCGCGCGTCGAGTCGAGGAGCTGCTGAGAGGCGACAAGGTCCTAGGGGCCGAAGACGTTTCCGCCATCAAGGCGGCGCTTGAGGCTGCCAACCATCCCATTGAGATCGAGCCAGAGATCGATTTCGAGTATGTATCAGCAACCTTGCATGAGGCCCTCTCGCTGATCGCCCGATCGGTTGCGGAGGAGAAAGAGGACGAGGATTTCGCTCGCGTGTCCGCTCCCGAGAGCGAGACCTGCTCGGTATCTCAGGCGCGGGGGCCGTCTCCTGCGCTCATCTCGGGTGCAGTGGCTCTTCTTTTGGGCATTGCGTGCGGATACGTGCTCGGATCAACGGGAAAATGGAGGTAAGCAGATGAACGACGTTATGGAACGCACCGCTACAAGCTACGCGGTGATTGATGCGGTGGACAACAAAGCAAGCGATTGTCGGGGCATGCTCAAATCCCTTGTCGATGCGACGAACGGCATCACCGGGCCCCAGGCTGGCCTTCTCGGATGCCTCGTCGTTTCCATTGCCGGGGTGGCGGGATATGGAATATACGCCCTTTGCGACCTGGTCAAATCCGGACACCCCGTCGAGCTCACCTCTGGAGGGGTGCGCTTCGCGGCGAATACGGCAGCGCTCGGCGAGGCGAGCAGCCTCTAATCGGCGGACAGGAGAATCGATGCAGATGAATAAGATGCCCTCGATCGGGACCACGCTGACATACGGCGAGGCAATTGAAGCATACGACCGCTTCGAGCGGACGATGCTCGAGAAGGCGTACGGGGCCGAGCTCCTGCCCGCGGTGGGGCTGTACGACCTGCTCTGCCAGCTTGAGTCGCTCGCGCAGAAGTTCGGAATCGAGGGCAAGGGGGCTTTCTCGAGGCTCAAGAGGGAGATCCGGTCGTTCTCGAGCGAGAGGACCGCTCTGGCGAACGGGGTGAACGGCGAGAGGTTCTACCTGCTGCAGGATGAATCGGCGCTCAAGCAGCATGACGAGACGCACCTTTTTAAGGTCGGAATCGACGGGGATAAGCTCGCCAGCAACCTCGACGAGGCTCTCGAGCTACTTTCAAAAGAGTCTGCTAAGGTCGACGTGTACGCCGACACCTATTCACCCGACCGATCGGAACGGGATTCCGACAGACTAGGTAAAGACCCTTTCATGAAATGGGTTGGGATCGGGTTTTGCGTGATGATGGTCTGCTTCGGAATCTCGATGCTCGTCCATTTGGTCTTCCAGATCGGCTTCTGCTCCAAGTGGTTTATCTAGTGTGGGAGCCGTAGAACGAGCAGAGTTTCATTCAAATCGCCAACTCATGGGCAAGCCACCTGAGACTACTCACTTTTATCGCCGATGGCGAAGACCTGGGACCTGGGGTTTCGCGAATGGCATGCAAGCCACCCGCGTTAGTTCACTTACGATTGCAGCTGGCGGCTTGCAGGCTAAAGGGAGATTGAGTTTCAAATCGGGCGTTTTCGGCGCTATCGAGCCTCCAAAGGCGGCCCACCGCGCCCTTTGGGACAACTCTCCGTTAGACCAGCGTTGACGTAATAATGTCCCGTCCCCGCCCTAGGATGAATGTCGCCAAACATCAACATCGAAGAGACGGGGACGGGATGCTGGACATCATACTCCATGAGATGGAGGGGCTCTCCCTCGGGGAGAAGCGTGAGCTCATCTGTGCCACGAAGGCGGCGGTCGCGCGCGAGCTTGGCAAGCAGGCAGATGGCGCGACGCCCAGATCATGCCCCCGGTGCGGCTCTTCCTCCTTCATCAGGAAAGGGCACAATGCCGACGGCTCCCAGCGCTGGCTCTGCAAGGGGTGCGGGAGGACGTTCTCGTCCAAGAGCAGGGGCCTGCTCGCCGCCTCGAAGCTCGATGCCACGACCTGGGCGCTCTTCGTGGAAGCAACGCTTTCGGGCTCAAGCCTGAGGCAGTGCGCGAAGACGTGCCATGTGTGCCTCAGGACCTCCTGGTTCATGCGCATGAGACTCTGCGAGGTCATGGCGCGCTCGCTTCTCGCCTTCAGGACCGGACCTTCGGTCTCCTGGCAGGTAGACGGCGCCTACCTCGACGAGTCCCTCACGGGAAACAGGGCAAGGAGTGCTGCCAAGATGCCGAGGAAGCCTCACAAGCACGGCGGCGCCGTCCATGCGCGCGGCATCTCCAACCTCAAGGTCTGCGTCATCTGCGGAGCCAATGATGCCGGAGACGAGCTCTGCCGCGTGGCCGACAGGGGAAGGCCGAAGGATGAGGCCCTGAGAGACGCCATCAAGGGTCTCGGTCCTGGCACCTGGGTGGCGACCGACGCCCATCAGGGCTACAAGCGCGTGCTTCCCGCCCTCGGCATCACCGAGCATGCCGCCACCGACACGCGCCTGCAGAAGGACGGCGAGCTTGGCATGGTCAACGCGATGCACCAGAGGCTGCGCATCTTCCTTGCCCCATTCCACGGCGTATCCACCAAGTGGCTGGACCACTACCTCTCCTGGTTCCTTTGGCTCGAGCAGGCAAGGCGCTCGGACGCAGACGGGCTTCAGACGCTTTCCGGCCAGAGCGCCTGCGGCTTCTACGAGCATACGAGGCGCCAGATGATCGATCGTCCCCAGCCCTTCTGGGACTATTGGCAACGGCAGGGAGCGGCTACGTCAATGCTGGTCTAACAGAGAGTTTCTCAAAGAGAAGGATCTTCTGCTTTCAAGGCTTTTCCTGCTGTCTGCACGCAAAAAGGCACTCCCTCTCAGATTGATTCTGAAAAGGAGTGCCTTGAAGGTTTTTTACCTGTGATTTTCCCCGGATCAATACAGCTTTGCGCCGGCCGGGATATGGTTGTCAACCATCAGAAGATGAAGTTCTTCGTCTTCGCTGTCCTTCTTGTTGTTCACAGCGGAGAGAAGCATTCCGCAGGAGTCGATGCCCATCATCTTTCTCGGCGGGAGATTGGTGATGGCGATCAGGGTCTTTCCGACCAGCTCTTCCGGCTCATAATAAGCATGAATTCCAGAAAGAATGATGCGGTCAGTGCCGGTTCCATCGTCCAGGACGAACTTCAGAAGCTTCTTGGACTTCGGAAACAGCTGAGCATTCTTTTACCTTCACCGCCCGGAAATCGGATTTGCTGAAGGTGTCGAAATCGACCTGCTCCTCAAAGAGCGGCTCAATCTTCACGTTTGAGAAATCGATGCTGTCGTTCGGTGTGAAGAATCCGCTCCTGTCTTCAGAAGCGGCCTTCTCTCCGGCTGCTTCTCCATCGGCATCTTCTCCGCTCTCTGCCTTCGCAGATGATGAAGAAGCTCCGTTTTCAGCCGAAGCCGCTGAGGTTCCGTTGCGGAGTGTCGGGACGAAATGGTACATCATTCACTTGCTGTTCTATCATCTGCCAAGTTCTACTGATATATTGTTTGAAGCCCATTTTTAGGCTTTCCTATCTCCTAAACGTACACCCTCGGAGCAGCATTATTTGTAGAAATTGGTGTAAATGATGTAAGTCTAAGGGCATCTGCCGAAAAGTGCTGATCTTCGCTTTGGTATTCTGTCCTTCAACACGAACACCATAGCTGCGCCAAGACAGGTCCCCAGAAATGGCAAAATGATTCCTATCCAAACCTGCGTGTTCATTTCAATCACCTCTTAGGGCAGGTAGCAAAAAAAGCAATTTCATCTAAATCCCTTATTTTTTTAAAATCCTCATAGCATTGATAACGGCAATAATGGTAACACCTACATCGCCAAATACTGCTTCCCACATCCCTGCAATACCGAGAGCACCGAGAATCAGGAACACGCCTTTGATTCCAAGGGCAATCACGATATTCTGCGTGACGATCTTCTTGGTCGCCTTGGCCACGTCTATAGCCTCTACCAGTTTTCCCGGCTCATCCGTCATCAGTACGACGTCGGCGGCTTCGATAGCGGCATCGGAGCCAAGACCCCCCATTGCAATACCGACATCCGCACGGGCAAGCACCGGGGCGTCATTGATACCGTCACCGACAAAGGCCAGTTTACCGCCCTGTCTTTTTTGGCTGTCCAAAAGTTCAACCTCTTCTACCTTCTGGTCAGGCAAAAGCTGGGCATGGTATTCATCCAGTCCTAATTCGTCAGCAACCGCCTTGGCGATCTTCTCATCATCGCCGGTAAGCATAACAGTCTTTTCTACGCCTATCCGCTTCAAATCGGAAATAGCTTTCTTGCTGTCCGGCTTCACTTCATCCGCAATCAGGATGCAACCGGCATACTTTCCGTCAACAGCGACATAAGCCTTTGTGCCGGCTTTCTCACACGGAGTATAAGAGATGCCTTCCGCGTCCATCAACTTGCTGTTTCCGGCAAGAACATTTCTGCCACCGTCGTTCACGCTGATACCATGGCCCGAAACCTCTTTGTAATCAGAAATCGTGTTCTGGTCGATTTCTTTGCCAAAGGCCGTGAGAATGGACTTTGCAATCGGATGGTTGGAAAAGCTCTCCGCTTTCGCTGCATATTCAAGCACCTGATCTGCGGTGAACCCGTTTTCCGGGAAAATATCGGTTACTTTGAAAACGCCTTTGGTAAGCGTTCCCGTCTTATCGAAGACAACCGTGCTGACTTTATTTAACGCTTCCAAATAGTTGCTGCCTTTCACCAGCACACCGTGCTTGGATGCAGCGCCAATGCCGCCGAAGAAAGTCAGCGGAATGGAAATGACCAGTGCGCACGGGCAGGAGATAACGAGGAACACAAACCCTCTGTGGAGCCAATCAGCCCACGTGCCGCCAAACGCCAACGGAGGAAGAATGGCAAGAATTGCGGCCATGATCACAACTACAGGAGTATAGTACCGGGCAAAGGTTGTAATAAAGTTTTCCGTAGGCGCTTTTCTGCTCGAAGCATTCTCCACCAGATCAATGATCTTGGAAACGGTGGATTCTCCGAAAACTTTCGTGACCTGAATCGTCAATACGCCGCTCTGATTGATGCAGCCGGAAAGTGCGTCATCACCCTTACGGACACTTCTCGGAACAGATTCGCCGGTAAGAGCCTTGGTATCAAGCATGGATTCCCCGTCAAGCACAACGCCGTCCAGAGGAATCTTCTCGCCTGGCTTCACAACAATGACTTCTCCGACCGCAACCGTCTCCGGCGCAACGGTGAGAAGTTCACCGTTTCTCTTTACCGTAGCCGCATCAGGGCGAATATCCATCAGGTCGGCAATGGACTTTCTGGAACGCTGAACAGCCAGATCCTGAAACAGTTCCCCAATCTGGTAGAACAGCATGACGGCAACCGCTTCCGGGTATTCACCAATGGCAAATGCACCGACGGTGGAAAGGGTCATCAGGAAGTTTTCATCAAAGACTCGGCCCTTAAGGATATTCTTTAAGGCTCTCAGCACAACGTCGTAGCCAAGAATGATGTAGGATGCGATCAGGAAACCAAGTTCCACCGGCAGCGGTACCTTGGCAAAAACTGACAGGACTATGCCAACCGCATAAAGGACAGCGCCAACACTCAGTCGGATGATTTTCTTCTTGGGGTCACCGTCATCATCGTCATCGTCATCATCTGCCGCGGTATTTGTTTTCCCAGCAGCGGCGGCTTCGGGCACATACTCTGAAACGGGAATATCCGGCTCATGGCTGTGGACAATGGTTTCTATTTTTCCCATTATCGTACTCGCAGCATCCGACGCCACTTGAATTGTCAATGTCTGCTTCATCAGGTTAACAACGGACGAAGTCACCCCGTCCAGCTCTCCAACCTCTTTTTCGATTTTTGCGGAGCAGTTCGGACAGTCCAACCCTTTCAGTAAATACGTTTTTGTAACCGGTGCGGCTGTTTTCTCCTGAACCTCCACATCTGGCTCGTGACTGTGGACAATGGTTTCAACATTGCCCGCTATCGTACTCGCGGCACTCGGTGTCACATTAACTGTTAATGTCTGCTTCATCAGATTGACAACAGAGAAAGTAACCCCATCCAGTTCCCCGACCTCCTTTTCAATCTTTGCGGAGCAGTTCGGGCAATCCAGCCCTTTCAGCATGAAAACTCGTTCCATAATGGCCTCCTTGTATTTTGCTTTATTGCTCAACCATTCAACTATGAATGTAAAAATATATTCCCTACTCCCGCAAATGCTCAAACCCCATCTCTATCAATCCTTTTACATGGTCATCAGCAAGAGAATAATAGACGATCTGGGCTTCTCTGCGGAATTTTACCAGATTTGCAAGACGCAATGCTTTTAACTGGTGAGAAACGGCAGATTTTGTGACCCCAAGTAGTACGGCAAGATCGCATACGCACATCTCGCTCTGCTCCAAGGCGTGTAAAATCTGCAATCTGGTACCATCGCCGAACAGCTTAAACAAAGATGCCAGTTGAACGTAATCCTCCTTCGACTGCATCTTAGTTTTTACCTCATTCACGACTTCCTCATGTATCACATCGCAATCGCAAGTGTAAGACTGTTCTGCCATAAGGTCACCGCCTTTCTTTAGTAGTTGAACAACATTTCAACTGCTATTATACTCATGATTTTTTATTTGTCAAGGGGGAGGAATAATTTTTTACATAATCCCGAATTCAAGACACTCAGCAGTCTGACACTGAATGTCATCTAAAGCGGCATGAAATTGAAGGTTTCGAATTGGTACTGTTCCTTTTACACGAGCATTGATAACGGACTTCCACTCATTGCCACAGGTCTTACACTTCCACCAAATATCGTGTCTTGATTTTGCGTTTACCTCATCAGGCATTAGGGGATAATTTCTTTCTGCCCACTCGGCGGCAAGGTCAGCGTGCGTAGTCGCCAAGTCATTAAATCCTTTGGCGTTAGTAAAGATTCGGGTTGATATGTAATATAAAAATTCAAAGGAATATATTTACACAGCAAGCAAGTTCAATTTCTTGACATCATCATAGTGATGCAATCTCTTCGGATCACGCGCCAGAAAGAGCTTTTCTGCAAGCTCATCAACTGACAGCCTCATCCTGTACGCTGCACGAAATACGAGGTTGTAACGATTCAAATATTTGGTAGCCACACCCTGGTAGTCGTAGCAACGGTTCTTGATGAAGCTGTGCAGATTGTTAACCGTGTTCAGGCTGAAGAAGCTGCCAGTCTCCTTCTTTACGTTCATAATGCTTTGACCCAGCGCCCTGCCCAGCTTCGAATCTGCGTTCATTCCATCCGTGAGGAACAGGGTTTCCCTCTTAACATGACCTGTATAGATGTCAACGACATCCTTTGTGGAAGGCCTTGCTCGGTTCTCTGACTTTACAACCAGATCGCCGCTTTTACGCTGAACTGCAGTGCAGATGCAGATCTGCTCGTCAGAAAGACCGCGCTTGGCTTGGCTGTTGGAGTCCCGCGCTTACGGGGGTTTCTCTTAGCGCCAGGTCCGAACTTTGTCCCCTTTTCTGACTCCGGTACATAGGTTTCGTCTGCTTCAACGACATCTTCGATCATTGCGGGGCTGATTTCCTAGAGATCCTCCAGCGCAAGCATGATCTTATGCCTCATAAAGAAGAGTCTGGTATGACTGATCTTGATATGCCGCAGTTTGAGTCCATCCCTAGTGTCACCAAGGGATACGCCCATAAGCGTGTCAGTAAGGACGGTTTTCCAGACAACGCTGCTATCGTGCGAGCAAGCAAGAAGCGTGTTACTCGTTGTAACATATGATTTTCCACATGCCCGGCACAGAAATGCCTGCTTACCATGTTTGTGACCGTTTCTAACAACATGTGCATTAGTGTGGCAGACTGGACACTCCATCTGTGGGATGACCTTATCCAGAGATGCGAACGCCTTCACCAGCTTCAACCGATCCATGATTTTGTTAACAAGAATCTTAAGGTCCGAATCGGAGAGGTTGTTTACTTCATCTAAAATGCATTCGATGTTGCCCATGGTCATGTTCTCCTGGCACGACCAATATAGATCAGGTTTCAGGGAAGCATCGTACATTCAAATGTACAAAAGTAGAAAAACTTTAGGGGCAGAGCTTGTTGCCGCTTATCAACCCGTTTCTTTACTAACGCCTTCCGATATTGTTTTGATGATCTGTTTTGGTCTGTTGTCATAGTTTTCGTCCCGGTGTTGCCTGAAACCGCCTGTCTGTCACCATGGTTTATTGTTTATCTCCTGCCATGCGCCTGTTGTCAATTTGTTGTACATCAAATCCATTGTTACAGAGTGTTGTACTTCCCAGTTCTGCCTCCTGCCAGAATCAATCACGGCATCTGACGGAATCGTTCAACGCACGTCGTTCTGCTATTGACACATTCCTATTCCGTATTGTGCCTTGTAATGATTTGCTTTCCTTCATTTCTGATTATACGAGGCCGAACGGGAAATACCGAATACTTTCGTGTCAGAATTCCTGACATTCAGATTTTCATAGATCATCTATGAGTCTTCGCTTTGGGCATGAACGAAATGTTCAAAACCATATCCATTCCATCCGCAAGCCTTTGAAGGAGCTTGATGGATGGATTTCTGGTTCCATTCTCAAGTCTGCTGATCTCTGTTTGCGCAATCCCTGTTTTTTCTGCCAGTTCCTTCTGCGTCATATTCTGTGATATACGCGCATCTATGATGGCACGGATGACATTCATTTCCGGCTGCATCTCCTCATATGCTTGCGCAAACCCGGGATCCTTCATCCTGTTATTCTTATATTCCTTAAGTGTCATCTCGAACCTCCTTATGGCGTTCCAGCCAATCAGCCCGTCTTTCCTTTGCTAGTTTTAGTTCCTTTGGTGGTATCTTTTGTGTTTTCTTCACAAATGTCTATATTATTGTATGAGATATATCTCATTTTGTCAATTTGCTTTCCCGTCTAGAAAAGTGCAGATCAGACAACACGAAACTGCTCCCTTCGTCTTCCCAATACCCGAACGGCTCACTTCGCAATTTCCGCCATTACACCATCGGTCGGATTCTTCCGAATAATGTCGTCCCTTACTGCCATCCGGAACGTTGGATGCAGAAGCGTGTGAATGTTGTCCACCGTGGCGATGGCAAGCTGCTCGTCATTGATGAGATGGTTTCTCTATCACGGATCCGCGGGTGTGGTTTCTGTCCGCCGGAATCTGCGAAAGATTGCCGCGCTTCATCAGCGCAGTCATTTGTTCGTCATAGTGCAGATATCTTGATCGTCTTGCCATTTGCCTTCCTCCTTCTCATGGCATAAAAAATGACCGACGCCTTTCTTCTCGAAAAGCAATCGGTCTAAAGTAATTGGCATCTGTCTTGCCATCTTCATGTGTAGTTGTGGTTCATTGCCGGAAATTCCGGAAGCTAAAAACCGGAAGCACAATTTGCACTGGCTTCCAGCTGGTAATTACTGTTCATTTATTCAGGCACATACAAACTGGAAGTTGTATAGCAGTTCGGGCAAATACCTGCCCGGCAAATACCGATTTGTCATTTTCTAATCTCGTAATACCCCTCAGCCTGATATTTGCCATAGTATTCCAGAATCTGCTTGCCGATGGCTTCCGGATCATAATCACACGCCTGAACCAGAAAGCGCACGAAATCCGGTGTAATAATCCTGCTGTGGTTTTTGTCATAGAGATACTGTTGATACTCCTCGTACTGTTTATTCGTGATGTTGTGCATTGGCTTTCCTCGCATATACAAAAATTCGCCGGTTTATGCAGCCGACGTTAAAGCGACACCCCAAAATCGAAACCGACACCCCTAAGCACAGGCAACGTTAAATTGTATCCAATTTTGCGTCTTGATTTCTATTAAGACGTTAATTTGGATACGACGCCTACTCCCGTCAAACGCCCAGTAATCGCGCGGTTTCCGGGATTTTGGACGACGCGAGGCGGCGTAAAGAGGCGCACTTCCGGCCCTGAATTTGTGGGTTCTCGTTGCTGTTCGAGTCAAAAGTGACACCTCCTGTCTGCTACCGCTAAAAGGTATGGCTACCGCTAAAAGGTTTACCCCTCATCTGCCTGTGACCTGTAGGACTGTTCGACCAGTTCCATCACGTCGTCTATGTCCGTCGTGTGCTCGAAATAGATCTCCACGTCTCCGTTGCCCCACCGTCCAAGGCCGGTAACGTCGTGACACATGCTGTTCGGATCGTAGATCTCGGAGAACTTCATGTTCAGGGAGATCCTGAGTCGTTGCTTTTGGACGACGATGTCAACGAAGTTGGTGTCGAGCTTATAGGCGATGTAGAGCTTCTTGAACTCGCGCGTCACGTCCGGGGACAGGTTCATAATGCGCTTGTCCAGCATGTCGAACAGCGTCCGGTTGACCATGTTGAAGTCGTATGAGTCCAGACTGTATCGCTGTGCGGGTTTGTCCTCGATCTGATAGGGAGCCAGCTCGGACGGAGTCAGCTTTGGATACGTCCAGATCTCCTCCGCTTTGGCGATGAGCTGGTTCGCACGCTCTTGGATGGTGCGCTCGTTCCACTCGGACTGCTTCACGACGTATGCGTTCAGACGGAGTGCGCTTTCCTTGAAGCCGCCCTCCATCTCCATTTTCTCTTGGAACGGCCAGTCGCTCATCTCCGAGTTGTATGCGGTGAGCGTGAGGTTCCCGATGGTGTGCAGGTACTGTTTCTGGACTTCCTTCCAGTCGTCGCCAAGGCCGCGCCGCCAAGCGTCCCCAAGATTCGGATTCTGTGGCATGATGTGCTCGATGGTGTAGTTCTCGATCACGATCGGTGCCTTGTTGCCAAAATTCTCCAACCGACTGAGCAGGTAGTTCCGCTGCCGCATGTGGTAGACGTCCTTCGTCTTCAGTGCGATTCCGAAGCGCTCGTCGTTCGGGAAGACCTTGTAGTCGTCACGGAGGATGAAGAACGCCTTGATGCTGTTCATGTAGTCATCTGGGCGAATCTCGTTCTTCATCGTGGCGAAGGTCTTGTTGAGTGAGTTTGTCGGGATGTCGCATACGCTTCTCCTGAAGACGTAGCTGATGCACAGGGCAAGAATCTCGGCGAGCTGTTCCTCTGATATGATTCCCTGCACCCGATCGTTGTGCACCTTGAGCAGGAACGGATAGGCGACTTCCATGCGAAGCTCGCTGATGTCGGTGTAGAGCGCCCGCAGCGTGCCATTCTCGCTTCTGCGGAAGATCATGTTGGTGTAGTACCGCGCATAGGTCAGCAGATCTTCGCATAGCTCGGAAACAGTCGCGAACTCGCAGTTCAGGTGGTAGGCCTTGAATTCCTCGTAGACGAGGTTCTGCTTCGGTATCCGGCCCAGTTTCATGGTCAGGTAGTCCCGGAAGAACCTGTCCATTATCTGGTCCTGTTTCTCGTACTCGAAGAGCAGTTCTATCGGCCGCCAGAAGTGCTCGTAGACATGCCGCTGCTCCTGCGGCTCCAGTCCCATGAGCACATGGTTCCTGATGAGATCGGACTCCGACAGTTCCTTTCCGGTGGAGTTCAGGCTCTCGAATATGGCCTGTGCGTCGTCTTTGTCCCGTTCCAGCGTGATGTTCACGATCTGAAGCTTGCCGACCGCCTCGTAGATCTCGGCCGGGAGAAGCTCCTGCTTCTCGACCTGATCGGCAAAGAACTGATAGTTCGTCAGCAGGCGGGAGACCACATCCTTCGCGATCGGCTTGCGCTCCACGAGATCAATCAGGATCTCCCTGTCGGTGTCCGTCAACAGCAGCTTATACCGGTCGGCTCCATCCTCGTACTCGTTTTTCAGGAGCGTGTTCTCAATCTGCTGGGCTTTCACCGTCTTGTCGTCTGGGTGTGCCAGCGCGTAATCTCGAAGAGCGATCAGCAGGAGGGTCATTGTGGTGATGCGCTGCTGACCGTCGATGATCATGTAGCGCTGAACGCCTGTCGGCATGGCCTTCTCAGCGATGTTGACGATCGAGCCGACAAAGTGGCTCTCCTTGCCCTTTTTCTGCATGTTGACGATGTCCGCCCAGAGTCGCTCGCACTGGTCTTTCTCCCAGCTGTAGTAGCGCTGGTATACCGGTATCAGAAATTGCTTGTTCCCGTTGAGTATCGTGTAAATGTTTCCTTTAATCGCGTCCATGACTTATTTTCCTCGTTAGTGCCTCTCTCCATAAGTGTTGTCTGCGTCAAAAACTTCTGGCAAGTTCTGACGGATATAAACCACCTCATTGCGCACATCTGTATTGCCGCACTCTGCCAAGGAGGGGCTCAGGCTGAGTTTTCCAGAGCTCCCGTCCTTGATGACATATTCCTGATGCTCCTTGATGTAGCGTGCGGACTCTCTGGAGAATCCACTGCGCTGCAATAGAATTGTCAGGGGGTTTGTCGTTCCATACTCCACATATTCGTACCAGTTGTTTTTGTTTAGGGCTTCGTCCCCCTTGATCTTCCGGTACTCGTTTGAGAACCGGAGAAAATAGTTCGAGATGCTGTAGAGGATGATATTTTCAATCACCTCAAGCGTGTCCCCGAATACGATGTTGCGATGCTCATCGGAATTCGGGTTGTACTCTTCGGGAGTACCGTGCCGATGCGCCCAGAATGGGTACGGGTTCTCTTCGTGATATCTCAGCGCCCTGTTCATGATGAATTTCAGGCCGCCGCCATCCATCCACTGGCAAAGAATTACCGCATACCATCTACGAAGTGATTCCTTGCCAAGCGTTCCGGCCTCGTAAACGTCCCAGCGGAACACATCGGAAAGTTCATCTAGGAACTCAACCACATCCGCATATTTGAAACTTCCGTCCGTTGGTTCCGGATAGTGGAGCGGGTTCTTTTCCCTGCGAATTGCCTTGATGAGTCGGCTTGTCTGATCCACTGATGTATTGATATCGTCGTCCGGTTTCACCTTGGCATTCTCGAATGAAGCTCGAATGTTCTCTTCGTCAGTGGGTGTGAGAAACTCTCGGAATTCCCGTCGTACCAGAGTGTCTCTGTCGTTGACGATATCGCCCTGTAGAATCATGGCGAACTTGCGCATCATCTGATATGACTCCTCGCTTTGAAGCGGGCTGCCCGAGTCATTGACGCGTTGCGGGATTTCCGACTCTCCGCGTTTGAGGATGTCTGCCACATATTTTTTCTCGACCCGCTTTAGTACATCGGCGTCCGTCATTACGGATAGGGTCTGGTCTGGAATCTTCTCCCCGAGCATTCGAACGTAGTCATCGGTGGTGATGCTACTGCTGGCTTCGGAAACGAAGAACACATTCCCGTACAGGTTGAAGCTGATCCTGCCCACACGCCCAATCAGATTACGGAAATCCACGGTGTTCATCTCGCGCCTGGAGATTTTGTTCTCCATGATAAACAGGTTGTCGGCGGGAAGGTTTACGCCCTCCAACAGCGTGCTTGTGCAGAACATGGTGGTTATGCTGCCGGACTGAAAAAGCTCCTCGATTCTTGCGCGAATCGATGCTGGCAGATACCCAATATGATAGGCAATGCCGCAGCGCACCATTTCAGCAAGGTAATACCACTCGTGCACCTGCTCCTTGATGTCTTTCGACAACGACTCAAGACGCGGATCATGTCTAGGCCCATTCGGCTTTACCTTTTCGAAGTAGGCTTGCGCTGCTTCAATCGCTTTGCCACGGCCGTTGTAATAGACGATGCTTTGGCTGCGCTTCTCCTCGGGTCTTTCACGGTTCTGCGTTTCCAGCGAGAGGAGCAGATCGTTCAAGCCGACTCTATGGCTATGAATTGTTGCTAAAGATATTCGACGGTGGTTCTCATCGGCATGTCCGTTGTATATCTCAATCCGTTCTGCTTGCAAATCAACAAAAAATTTGATCTGCGTGACCGGAGAATACGTGATGGCCAAGGCATTCTCGTCGCCTCTTTCTGCATTCAGCATCAGGCGCAGGTACACCTGTGGATTCGGTATGTTCGGTGAGGCGAATATAAAATGCGGCTGTTTTCTCCGGTGGAGAAGCATGTCGACAATCTTGTAGTAAAAGGGCGCGCGGCTGTTTTTGCCGGACAGCTTATGCGCCTCATCTATGAACAAATAGTCCAGATCGAATGCAGACTTCGCGATGAGCAAGTAGAGCAGTCTCTCCGGAGTCATGATCAAGATGAAGTTTTTCTTTTTGTCCTCAAGCGCGACATCGCTTGCAGCCGTCACAACTCTATAGCCGCAGCGGGCAAGGTAGTTGACCTTCTCGGTGTTTTTCTCTCCGCCTAGATCATCGATTACTTTCGCTCGAACCTCGTTGATGAGAGCTTTGGTCGGGACAATGAGAGCGAAGTTCTTTCTGGCCTCATGCATGATCTCATCCTTGATGAACATGCGCATGATGAACGATTTACCCATGGAGGTCGGCGCGGAATAGCTGAAGCACTCGTCTTTCAGATGATCATAGGCAGCCTTCTGGTCCCCGAAGAACTGTTCTTCAGGTTCGGCCGGGATTGTCAGATAACTGTTGCGAAACCTTGCAAACATCCCTTCCAGAGCCGTCGGTTCTTGATAACCCTTGACCTGCTCCACGCCTTTATGGTTCCCGACGCTTGAGAAGATGTCTCCTGCGTATAGATTTACCACCTGATCGTTCGGAAACAGCTCACGCGATAGGATCGCAATCTCCTGTGCCCAAGTTCTGTGTGCGTCCTTTTTCTCAGAATCGTTCGATTTGGAGAGGATGTCTGCAAAACGCAGCAGATCGGACAGCTCTTTCTTGCTGAAATGAACACTCTCGTCATGAGAGTCCAGCCGGAAGAAATGCAGTCCGTATGCTTTCAGCAGTTTTGCGTACAGTCTTTGCAGGTATGTGTTTTCGTCGATATCGGAGAAGAGTGCCGACCCGAGTGTTCTTTGCTTGTCGTTCATAGGTCGACATCTCCTTCCATGACATGCTGCATGATCGTCAATTTCTCTTCGTCCGCGATGTTCAGCGGAAGGGCGAAGAAGTAGAAGGAGTGGTTCTGCAGACCGCCATCAATGATCTTCTTTGCGATGTACTCCTCGTGAGATTGGATGTCGAAGATCATCTTCTTGTGCATGCGGTCTCGGAAGTCGGCGTCGCTAAGACCGTCCGGTGAAAGACCCAGTGAGTAGCCCAGAAACACTCCGTATGAGGTCTCGAAGCTTTGGTCTTTATCCTCTTCGGGGATAATATATTTCTTGATGATCTCCAGATCCGCTTCATCGTAGAAGCGATCCATCGCCGTATGCTCCACCATCAGGATCTCGTCATCCTCGTGCGAAGCTATATGTTCAAGCTTGACGAAGGCGTTGTCGATCGCGTCCCTAATATCTCCGGTAATGCTTGAGGCGCCAAAAATCATCTGGTCGTATAGGATGTCCTTGCCATCACGGCATAGGAAATGGATGCCATCTGCCTCACTCTCATATTGTGCGGCGTCCGTGTTCAGTTCGATCTTGCTCAGCAGCTTCCCTGCATGAAGCTTATTCTCCAGAAAAGCGTAGATCAGAATCTCGCCGAGTGCATCGCCATCTCGACTGTTCCTGCGCGCGGAATTCTTTTTCATTGCTCGTAAAGCCTGCTGTGTCACCATGTCAAGGTTCCCAGAGACCCTGTAGTTTTCCTGCTTCGCGCGGGAGAACACGTATCGTCCGATATTGAGCATGGTGAACTTCTCAAGATCTGACGTTTTGATTTTTCCGCTTCTGACATTGAGGCAAAAAAGGCGCAAGGAACTCGAGCGCAGCATTCCTTTCATGGTCTCGGAATGCGGTACCTCCGTAAAGAAATTATCGAACGTATCGTTCTTTACAGTTGTGGTTAATTCCATGCCATTCACCTCCCGTCCGATTCAGCTAATGTTTCTCCTGCTTCCCGCCGTAGTCTGTGGGATCCTCCGCGACCATGTCATATTGCGAGATGGTCTCTTGTAGCCCCTGATATCCCATCTTCTTGTGATTTGAAGCTGCTGGCACGTCTTCTGGCGCGGTGTAGGGCTTGCCTTCCTTGTTGTAGGTGAGGTTGAACACCATGTTCGTCAGCCACTTCTTGAAGGACGGGTTGTCTTGAAACTGCTTGAAGAGCTCCATGTTGTCCGACATGATGGCGAAGATGACCTTCTGGAGCGCCCGCTCGCTCTCGGTACGCGCCTCCTGCTCATCGGAATTTCTCATGGCGTTCTGGTACTTCTCGTCGCGCGACACCATGGCGGGAATCGCGAGGATCTGCCGCTGCACGTTATCCTGATCGCTCCACTGGATGTTGCCGAACATGTCGTTGAAGTCGTTGATGATCCTCGAGAGCGGGTCGAGCTCTGGCTCCACGATGTGTCCCGACTTTCCCGCAGGCACCGGGGCGATCTCCGCGTCCTCGTCCTCCAGCTTGATGGCGATGGCCTCCTGCGCTTCGCTGCGATAGCTGTCCAAGTCGATGGTAGACAAGATCCCCTCAGAGAGGTCGTCCTCGCGCGGGGACGGCAGCTTCGGGATGAGTAGGTTGAGGAATATCGACAGCTTCTCCCATTCGGCGTTGCCGTAAGGGAGGATGGATCCCAAGAAGCCATAAGTTCGCACGAACGCCTTCGCCGCGCTCTTGAAGATGATCTGGTCCTCGGTCTCCAAGTCGTTGTATACGGTCACGCAGTTGTCCAGAGGCGGGTCAAGCTTGTCGCGTTGTGCACCGTCCAAGAACAGATGCACCACCCACTCCACGTCCTCCGTGGCATAGACCTGATACTTCTCCAGATCCGTGATGAGGTCGTAGAGCTTGTTCGGGTCCGTCTCGCCGGAGAGGATCGTCGTCCGGTAGAAGCGGGAGAACGCCTGCTCGATGGTCTCTGTCTTGTTGGCGAAGTCAAGCACGTAGACCTCGTCCTTGCCGGGGCATGCACGGTTGAGCCTCGAGAGCGTCTGCACCGCCGCGATGTCGTAGAGCGGCTTATCCACGTACATGGTCTGCAGGAGCGGCTCGTCGAAGCCCGTCTGGAACATGTCCGCCACCACGAGGATGCGGTACGGATCCTTCTTGAACTCCTTCGGGATCTTCGCGTCTGGGAAGCCGTTCATATCCGCCGAGGTGAGCGGTGGCTCCTGTCCTTGGTACTTGTGCTCTCCGGAGAAGGCAACGATCGCTTTGTAGGGGCTGTGGCGCTCGGCCAGACACTTGTTGATGGCGAAGTAGGTCTCGATGCATCGCGGGATGCTCGCCGTCACCACCATGGCTCGGGCCTGTCCGCCCAGCTTCCGCCGTGCGATGACCTGCTCGTGGAAGTGGTCCACCATCATGGCGGCCTTCTTGGCGATGACGTCGGGGTTGCCCTCCACGAAGGAGCGCAGCTTCTTCTGGGCGCGCTTCTTGTCGTACATCGGGTCGTCGTCGACGATCTTGGCTATCTTGTACCAGCTGTCGATGGTCGTGTAGTTCCTGAGCACGTCTAGGATGAAGCCCTCCTGAATGGCCTGCTTCATCGTGTAGACGTGGAACGGGCGATGTTTAATAACCCCGTCCTCCTCGTAAGGAGTTCCGAACACCTCCTCCGTCTTGTTCTTGGGCGTTGCGGTGAAGGCGAAGTAGCTCGCCGTCTTCACGAGCCTGCGTCCCTCAACAAGGGCGTTGATCTTGTCCTCAAAGTCCTCGTCGCCGTTCGCCGCCATGCCGGAGAGCGCAAGGTTCATGTTCGCAGAGTTTCGCCCGCTCTGGCCGGAGTGCGCCTCGTCGATGATGATGGCGAAGTGGTTGCTCGTGTGCTCCTGCCCAATCTCCTGAGAGATGTAGGGGAACTTCTCAACCGTCGTAATGATGATGCGCTTGCCGTTCTGAATGGCGCTCCTGAGGTCTCCTGAGTGCTCAGCCCAAACGACGGTGTTCTTCACCTGCATGAACTGCTTGATCGTGTCGCGTATCTGCTTGTCAAGAATCCTGCGGTCGGTGACCACGATGACCGAGTCGATCATGGGATGACCGTTTTCCTCCAAGCCTATGAGCTGGTGCGCCAGCCATGCGATGGAGTTCGACTTGCCGGAGCCAGCGCTGTGTTGGATGAGGTATCTGCCGCCCACGCCGTTGGCCTTCACATCAGAGAGCAGCTTCTCCACGCAGTCGAGCTGGTGGTAGCGAGGCCAGATCTGCTTGACGGACTTCTTCTTGGTGTCTTGATCTACCTCCTCGACCACCTGCGCGTAGTTCTCGATGATGCGGGTGAGCTTCCCCTTGGTAAGGATGTCCTTCCACAGGTAGTCGGTAATGATGCCGTTGGGATTGGGCGGGTTGCCTGCGCCGTCCTTGTAGCCCTTGTTGAACGGCAAAAACCAACTCTTCTTGCCGTCGAGCTTCGTGCAGAACATGATGGTGCAGTCATCCACTGCAAAGTGCACCATGCAGCGCTTGAAGGAGAACAGCGTGTCGTGCGGGTTGCGGTCCTCCTTGTACTGTTCCACGGCGTCCGCCGTCTCCTGACCGGTGAGGTGGTTTTTGAGCTCTATTGTGATAACCGGGAGGCCGTTGATGAAGATGCAGAGATCAAGTGCGAGCTTGGAAGCATCGATGGAGTAGCGCAGCTGCCGCGTTACGCTGAAGATGTTCTTCTCGAAGAGCTCTTTTGACTTCTGGTTGTTCTCGCTCGGTGTGAGGTAGAACAGAATGAGGTCTGCGGGGTACACCTTCACACCGTTGCGCAGCACGTCAATGATGCCACGCTTGGCGATCTCCCCGGAGAGGCGGTTGAGGAACTGTCGACGCTTCTGGTCGCTCGCATTCACGCCAAGCTTTGTCATCTCATCAGGCTGCGTGTCGTTCAGAAAGCGAAAGAGGCGCGTCTCGTCGAGCGCGTACTCCTTGTTGTAGTCGTCGTTCGAGCCTTGCTCGTAGCCATTCTGGGTTACAAGCCAGTCGACGATAAGGGTCTCGAACCCTTCCTCTGTCTTATTGGTGAAAGGCATAGTCACGCCTCCTCTCCCGAAGTATTCATCTCCATGTCGGGATCTTCTTCATCCTCACTCGATTCGTCAGCTACATCATCCACGTGCTCATAATCGGGAATCACGACGTTTCGTACGTCAATCTTGCCGGTAACGACATTGGAAATAAGAGTACCCTTTGCCTCTTGGAGGACAAGAATCATCTCTTTATAGTTATTAATCGACTTATTAATTTCGTCTTCAATTTCTTTTGTCCTGCGAACAATGAATTGCTGCTCCTCATAAGGCGGAACTGCAATAAGCATGCGTTTAATATTAGGAAAACCAATGCTCTGCCTAACTCCACCGCCCATGCCATAAAAAACCTTACACAGATCAGCAACATGTAGTTGCAACTGTAGATATTCAGGCAGCATGCCTTGTCGCACTTTTAGACAGGTATAGGCTGATGTAATAATTCCTGTTTGAGTAGCCAATCCCGTGCGCAAGCTTTTATGGTCGTTCTGCAAATCGGTAAGTCGCAAAATAATACTCTCTGTTAGACCAGCATTGACGTAGCCGCTCCCTGCCGTTGCCAATAGTCCCAGAAGGGCTGGGGACGATCGATCATCTGGCGCCTCGTATGCTCGTAGAAGCCGCAGGCGCTCTGGCCGGAAAGCGTCTGAAGCCCGTCTGCGTCCGAGCGCCTTGCCTGCTCGAGCCAAAGGAACCAGGAGAGGTAGTGGTCCAGCCACTTGGTGGATACGCCGTGGAATGGGGCAAGGAAGATGCGCAGCCTCTGGTGCATCGCGTTGACCATGCCAAGCTCGCCGTCCTTCTGCAGGCGCGTGTCGGTGGCGGCATGCTCGGTGATGCCGAGGGCGGGAAGCACGCGCTTGTAGCCCTGATGGGCGTCGGTCGCCACCCAGGTGCCAGGACCGAGACCCTTGATGGCGTCTCTCAGGGCCTCATCCTTCGGCCTTCCCCTGTCGGCCACGCGGCAGAGCTCGTCTCCGGCATCATTGGCTCCGCAGATGACGCAGACCTTGAGGTTGGAGATGCCGCGCGCATGGACGGCGCCGCCGTGCTTGTGAGGCTTCCTCGGCATCTTGGCAGCACTCCTTGCCCTGTTTCCCGTGAGGGACTCGTCGAGGTAGGCGCCGTCTACCTGCCAGGAGACCGAAGGTCCGGTCCTGAAGGCGAGAAGCGAGCGCGCCATGACCTCGCAGAGTCTCATGCGCATGAACCAGGAGGTCCTGAGGCACACATGGCACGTCTTCGCGCACTGCCTCAGGCTTGAGCCCGAAAGCGTTGCTTCCACGAAGAGCGCCCAGGTCGTGGCATCGAGCTTCGAGGCGGCGAGCAGGCCCCTGCTCTTGGACGAGAACGTCCTCCCGCACCCCTTGCAGAGCCAGCGCTGGGAGCCGTCGGCATTGTGCCCTTTCCTGATGAAGGAGGAAGAGCCGCACCGGGGGCATGATCTGGGCGTCGCGCCATCTGCCTGCTTGCCAAGCTCGCGCGCGACCGCCGCCTTCGTGGCACAGATGAGCTCACGCTTCTCCCCGAGGGAGAGCCCCTCCATCTCATGGAGTATGATGTCCAGCATCCCGTCCCCGTCTCTTCGATGTTGATGTTTGGCGACATTCATCCTAGGGCGGGGACGGGACATTATTACGTCAACGCTGGTCTAACGGAGAGTTCGTCAAAACCCGGCGCCCGTCTCCATTGAAAGGTGGAGATGAACGTATTTCCAGGACGTTCCTTTCCGAAAAACATAGGCGACAATTCGCCGGAAAGGACCGTTTCATGAACAACGAAATAGCGGCATTCACAAATCCGGAGTTCGGTTCCATCCGAACCGTCACCATCAACGACGACCCATGGTTCGTCGGCAAGGACGTCGCGAAAACTCTGGGATACGAGCGAGGGACAAGGCCATCGTGGATCACGTCGACGAGGAAGGCCGCAGGATGGTCGATGGCGAAACTCAGTCCCATTTTGGGATCGAGTTAGGACAGAGAGGAGGATGGCTGATCAACGAGTCCGGCCTGACAGCCTGATACTCGCAAGCAAACTGCCGACCGCGAAAAGGTTCAAACGCTGGGTGACGTCGGAGGTGCTCCCGGCCATCCGCAGGCACGGCCTGTACGCCATCGACGACATCCTGAAGAATCCGGATCTCGCCATCGCGGCGCTCACGGAACTCAAGACGGAACGCGAGAAGCGGGAAGCCCTTGAAAATACGGTTGCAATCCAGACCCAGCAGATCGCCGAGATGCAGCCCAAGGCAAGCTACTACGACGTCGTGCTGAACTGCAAGGACCTCGTGGCCATATCCATCATCGCAAAGGACTATGGCTGGAGCGCGAAGCGGATGAACAAATGGCTGCACGAGAAGAACATCCAGTTTCGCCAGCCAAGCGGCATCTGGCTGCTCTACCAGCAGTATGCGGACAAGGGCTATACCTCCACCAAAACCTCGACCTTCGTCGGAAGCGACGGCAAGATCCATACGGCCGTCCACACATATTGGACACAGGCCGGGAGGCTGTTCATCTATGAGCGGATGAAAGCTGACGGCACTCTTCCTCTCATCGAACAATAAATTCTCTCAGCTTCTTTCGTCAAAAGCGTCCCGTCGCCTCCTTTGGAAGGTAGGCGGGATGCTTTACGTTCACCCGCCGGAAAGGAGGATACCGGTTTGCAGTACAGGAATCAGGAAGGCTATGCCGATCCGACCTGCTTTTTCACCCTGTCCGCCATTGAACAGACGCACGCACGACCGTTCCGGCCGCTTGTATACGTCTGCTCGCCGTATGCGGGCGACGTCGAAGGAAACGTGGCGGCCGTCCGGTGCTACTGCCGTTTCGCGGTGGACGCGGGATGCATCCCCTTGGCGCCGCACCTGTTGTTCCCGCAGTTCCTCGACGACACGAATCCCGAGGAGCGCGCGCTCGGCCTCTTCTTCAGCAACGTGTTCATGGGCAAGTGCATGGAGGCGTGGGTGTTCGGCGGACGCATATCACAGGGCATGGAAGCGGAAATCACAAGGGCTCGACGCAAGGGCCAGAAGATCAGGTATTTCACGGAGGAACCGAAGGAGGTACTAAAGCATGTATGAGATATGAGAACGGCACTGGACGCTCGGCGACGGCACGGAGCTGACGACATACGCCCGCGGCATCGTCAGCTGCAACATCCTCGAGGTCGAGACCGGCACCACGGGCTTTCAGGGCGGCGACACCAGACACGGCGGACGCACCTATCTACGCAACCAGAACCGCGCGGACACGGACATAACGGTACGCAATCTCGCCTCCGAACTGGACGGCGACGGCTTCGAGGTGATCCTCGGTAGCAACTGCGAACTGCAGGTAGTGATCCGGGCATTGACGTTTGCCGCACAAGTGCTTGAGGACAGTGCAAGGGAGGTAAGCAACTGCTCTTCAACACCGAGGACATGGAAGCCGAGCGCGACACGCTGCTCGACGAGGCCCGGACGGTCGCCGGCGCGGTCCAACAGAACATTGCGGAGAACGCCCACGCCGCTCTTGACCAGACCACTTGCCAGAAACGCTACGACGACCTGACCGACCGCTACCACCAGCTCAAGAAAAGAATCGACCAGCTGAACGAGCAGATTCAGGAGACCCAATCAAGAAAAGCCAGAACCGAGGACTTCCTCAAGGCATTCGAGCGGACGCCCGACACACTCACCAAGTTCACTCCCGACGCCTTCACCAGCCCCGTCGACCACCTGACGGTCTACTCAAAAAACGACATCCGCGTAACCTTCCACAACGGACAGGAAATCAAGGCATAAGAAAACAGCCTCACTACCCGAATACTGGGTAGTCAGGCTGTTTTATGTTCACGATGATTACCGTCCCACATCAAAAAAATCGGTACATTTCCATGCAGCAGAATTCTTACAATTCCAATTACAACGAGATGAGCCGGATAATACGTATAGAAGAACCACTTCATCCCTTTCCATGTTTCTCGCTGAACGTTGTACCGTGAAAGTATGGGAATCGTCAGGAACGTGAACATCTGAAGAACGCCATTCACTTTATCCAGAAACAGAAAATAAACCGCTGCATACGCAGCAGACCAAAGCACAATATCTCGAGCCTGTAAACGAAATTTCTCCCTATGAGCATATAGATAGAACGGGCACATCACAGTTATGCTCGACCAATCAGAGGGAAAAGATATCAAACAGGCAACGATAATCAAGAGGACCTGCAGTCCCTGCGGCACGTTGCCATTGCGGCAAACGGCAATTACGAGCGCAGTCCACGCCAAAGACCACATGACACTCGTCTGATTAAATAAGCCTGTTGAAAACGGCAAAAAACGGAATGCCAAACGCAAAGTCATAGGCAAATTGCGATATCACCGCAAACAAAAAGAGACGACCAATGTAGTGCCTGATGTCATGCGTATAATGGCACCCTTCCGCGCTAAAGAACCACATAATAGGTGCGGTCAATCTTCCAATTATGTGAAGTAATACCACGTACCAGACAGCTTGTGTACCCGGGAACAACGCCCATGTCAGATGACTGATTGTCATCGCTACAATCGCTATCACCTTTATTTGGTTGGAATTCAATCCCTTCTTTACGCTTTCCAAATCGACACCCCAAGGTCCTAACCGGCACCCCTATATTTTAAGCGGCACTCTCAAACAAATCGCGGTTTTGCCGTATCCATATGCGTAAGTAGTTTTCGTAGATGGTGACGTTCTCGCGTCTGGCCAGGTGCCATGAGACGATCTCGCTCATGAGCATGGAAACCTTATGCGGGGTATAGAACTCGCCGGCCTTTTTGCCGGCGTTGACGGCAAAGTTGCTGATGAGGTACTCGTAGATGAAACCGAGCACATCGTGGTCTTACCGGCCGTCCATCGGGATGTCCTTGATGAGATAGATGAGGTCGCGGGCGGCCTTGGACTGGCTGCGAGCATCGGTTCCCAGCTTGGAGAGGCCGGTCTGCAGCGTGTCGAAGATGCCGTCGAAAACGCGCTTGCGTGCTGGGTCGACGTTGCGGCTGAAGGCGGAAAGCGCATCACGGACATTCGATATATCGAAGTCCCCGCCCTTTGCCACCCAGGTGGAGAAGAGATTGTCGTAGGAGATGAAGTAGCCGCACTCGCCTTTGACGAACTCGACCGACTCCTCGTCGTCTTCCACCAGGCTGGGCAGGTCCTCCTCGGCGAAGTCGCGCGCCTTCAGACGGGTAACCTCGGTCTCGGATAGGAACTTGTAGAAGATGAATCCCAGAATGTAGTCCTTGTACTCGTTAGCCTCGATCTTGGAGCGCATCTTGTTGGCGGACTCCCATATCTTGGAGGCCAGCTACTGCTTGTTCATCTAGTTTTCCTCGCTTCTATAGACTTGGTTGAGCGTTTCTCCGCCGTCGTTTACCCATTCGGTCCAGCCATTCTGGCTGCCGCCGAGCACGAACACCGCCGCAGCGCTGGGCGTCGGGAACTCGAGGTCTACGACGAGCTCTGCGATACCGCCCGAATCGCCGAAGATCTCTCTGCGCGCGGCCGCGACGCCCGCGTTCTTCAGCACGGGCTTCGAGAGGTTTACTTTCGAGCCGGCGAGCACGGTGAAATGCCCGGTGGCCTTGTCGTAGCGCCCTGTTCCGCGTATGCCGTTCTTCTTCGTGTGGAAGACCGCCGGCGCACCCGCGGGGCCCTGGTCGACCCTGTCGAGGTCATATCCCAGAGCTGCCATCCTGAAGAGGATCCTCTCGTGCAGGCGCTCGACGGCTTCCTCCTTGTACGGGTCGACGTAGGGCTTGGGCGTCGCCGAGTTGTCAGTCTCGTACGAGCCGTGGGTGCGTACGTAATCGATGGCCTTCGCCTCTAGGACGTCCAGTGCGTCTCTGCTGATGTTCTGGTCGTCGTCGAGAAACATGACAGCCTTGTTCCAGAACTCCTTCTTTGTCTTGTGGGCGTCGAGTCGCGCGATGCCCTGGGTCGTCTGCCCTGCGTAGACGCGGCTGACGTTGCCATGGTCCTCGTCGAGCAGGTAGTAGACGCCGCGCTGTGGGATGTTCGGCAGCGACTTTGCCTCGGCGAGGTCCTCCCTCGGAACGACGACGGTAACGAGCGACTCGCCGTCGATGCGGCAGATGCGGATGCGGTCCGGCTGCGCGTCTATGAGCTGGACGGTGAGGGTCTTGACCCGGATCATGCTCGTGCCCCTTTCTTCGCGAGCTCTTCAATCATGCAAGTGCGCACGAAGGCAGAGAAACTCATGCCGCGCAGGGCCGCCTCCTCCTTAGCCGCGTCGCGCAGGGTGTCGGGGATGCGCAGGGTCACGGAGACCTGTTCGCCGTTCACCAGGAAGCTCCTGATCTCTGTATCATCGGGATTGCTCTTGATGAGCTCCTTGTAGCTGTTGGGCATCTGCGCTCCCATCGCTCGAAATGCAATACAAATGCGTTTGCAGCATTATAACGCGGCGGCACCGTGCGGCACGGGGAATGGAGGGAGATTGGTTGACTCGACTCAACGCAAAGGAGGGCGGCAGATAAAACCCCGGTCGGAGTCAAAAAATAGCTTCCTACTCCGGCTTCGTTCCTCGCTATTCGCGGGACTTGGCCTTGGCCCGCTCCTCGGCGTAGAGGACCTCGTTCTGTACCTCTAGTATGCGCTCGGCACACGATCATGATTACCGTGTCACGATGGATGATTTCGGCTTTGTGGAGGCGGCAGCTCAAAGGTTGAGCGCATTTTGGTGGTTTGTGCTTTCCTAAAAGGTGGTTTGCGTGTCTGAGAGCACCTTTATTCTGCAAGATAACGGCAAGGAAGGTTCTGCCGTCAACAACTTCATAGGTATTAGCTGGGCGCTCAGAAAAGAAGGCCTCAACGGGGCACTGTTTGTGCCAAAAGATGACGCAAAATCCGACGTATTTACCTATATTGATCAATATCTACGTGAGCTTCGTGCCAAGTATGCGGGACGTGCGGGCACCAAGCGAGCAGGGCAGGACGCAAGCCTTGCCAACAGGATGCTGGGTGCAAGTCGCCGGGGATGATTGACATGCATTAGCTTGAGTATCTCACCTCAAACGTGCACAGCGCTGGGTCTGGATCGAGTTCGGTTTTTTCGCTGATGGTGTATTCAATGGGGTAGTGGCGATAGCACTCCTGGAAGCGACCAAAGTACAATGCAATCTGCTCATCGGTGCCCTGGAGCTCCATTGATACGGTGCCATCCCATTCATTTTTTACCCAGCCTGCAAGGCCAACATCTACAGCTACATGAAGCGAGTTCCAGCGAAATCCAACGCCTTGTACCTGACCAGAAAATCTCAGGTACAGGTGGCGGATTGCCTGTGGCTGCTCTGCTTTGGGGTCGTTGCTGCTGGTGCGGCCAGCGCCGACACCGTTGCTGCTGGTGCGGGCAGCGCCGACATCGCTGCTGCTGGGGCAAACGTCGCTGGCGGTGCCGTTGCTGTTGTTGGTGCCGTTGCTGTCGCTGCTGTCTCCACTGCTGGCCACGTGATTGCTTACCGTTTCCATGCTGTCTCACTTCTCAGTTGTTCTGGCAGCATTATAGCCATCGAGAAAGGGGCTGGTTTTCAGTAGAACGTGCAGCATGCAAGAAATACTATCCCTCTCAGAACCCGTGTCTCAGAACCCATGCATGCCTCCTTCGTCCGCGTTCAAAATCACAAGACTCTACGAACCGCCATCTCATATACGTTTGCGCAGTTAAGCTTTACTGAAATTGATGGTTCATGGAGAAGTGTGCGCCCGCAGTAGCCCGCCTGCCACCCGCGCTCGCGGCGAACCACAAGCGCCAGAACCAAGCCGGGTCTTTGCCCATATCGTGGTGGTAGCCATGCCAGCTGCTCTGTGGCGCTAGAATAGGTGCAATAATCACCTATCCCTACCTGTCCCGCGCGGGCACAGCAATTGAAACACTACGTAGGAGGAATAATGGGCTGCACCAGGAGAGAATTCATCGGGCTGAGCGCGGCGGCTGCGTCGCTTGGGCTTGGTGCGTGCGCAAACCTGAGAAGCCAGCAGACGCAGCAGACTTCTGATGACCAGGCAGAGGAACCAAAAGTCAACCTCACGGAGTTCGAGAAGCTTGCGCTGGAACAAAACGCATGGAAGTACGACGCCAGCAACGATGTCTACTACCAGCTCGGTCTGGTCTACTGCACAAATCCAGTTGCAGAAACATACCAGTCGCTGGCAATCTTTGTGCCTGGCGCGTATTTTACGGCAGAGCAAAAGGGCGAGAATTACGCGTGTAGAGTAAATGAGGACGCAAAAGTGGGGCAGTTCACGCCGGCCACGGCGCCGGTCTTGATGCCCATCAACTCTGGCAACTTGTCGCCGCAGGCAAGTCCTACGTCCTATAGCTACTCCGGCCTTGACCCGTACCTAAAGGCAGGCTGCGTCTATGTGTACGCTGGATTTAGAGGACGCAGCTCAGGTTATGAAAGTAGTTCTGAAGACGTGTTCCCCGGCGGCGCTCCATGGCCGGCGGTAGACCTTAAGGCGGCAGTGCGCTACCTGCGCTATAACGCCTCCAAGCTGCCATTTGCTCCGGAACGCGTCTTCACCTTTGGCTTTGGTGCAGGAGGAGGTGTCTCGGCGGTTTTGGGCGCTGCGGGTAACTCTTCTCTCTATGACTCCTATCTGCAAAAGATTGGTGCAGCTACCCATGATGCGGAAGGAAATGATCTCTCGGATGCCACTTTTGGCTCTGCTACTTGGTGCCCGATGCTTTCCTATGACACGGCAGATGCTGCGTATGAGTGGATGATGGGCCAGTACGTGTCAGAAGACACGCGGGCTGAAGGAACCTGGACAAAACTCCTCTCCAATGACCTTGCCGAGGCTTATGCGGCATACATCAACAGCTGTGACTTCCGCAATTCGGACGATGAGGCTTTGACGCTTGACGAGACCTCTGGTGAGTATTTTGCGGATGGTACCTACTACAACCACCTGCTTACCTCGCTTGAAGAATCGGCACGAGAGTTCTTTGCCACCACGTCATTTCCCTACACCTATACACCGCAGCGTGTAGGCACGGCCACCTTCCCAGGAGATCCCAACCTGCAAAGTACAGGTGCGGGCCAAACAGAGGTGGATGCCGTGACAGATACCGCTACATCGGGCGATAAAACCCAAGCGCAAGCCTCGTCTACTGACACCTCTGCAGACGCTACTTCAGCAGACGCCACCACAGCCACCACAGCCACCACGGCTACCACAACCACCACTGCCGAAAGCGCGCCGGCCGATGCGGTGACGCCTGGCACCAAGGTGCAGTCTGTGATCTACGACAATGCAGAAGATTACGTGGCGTCGCTCAATTCCGACAGCAAGTGGCTCACCTACAACCAGAGTCGCGGAACCGTAAGAATCTCCAGCTTGCGAGATTTTGTCGCCCACGTAAAGCGGCCCACCAAGGATGTAGGTGCCTTTGATGCGCTGGATCGTTCAAGCTATGTCAACCAGCTATTTGGCATCAATGATGCAACATCTTTGCATTTCAGTCAGATGATCTCGGATCTCCTAAATGCCAATCAGGATGCCTACGCAGAGGCCGAGGGCTGGGACAGCGCGTACGTAACAGACTGGTCGCAGGATCTGGTGCGCAAGGATTCTCTGGACGATGATATGGCAACGCGTATCAAGATGTTCAACCCGCTCTACTACTTAAGCGGTGCATATGACGGCTATGGAAAGGCATCTGTGGCGCCGCACTGGCGAATCAATGCGGGCGTCTTCCAGACCGATACATCGCTTTGCACCGAGACAAACCTGGCGTTGGCGCTTGGCCACTACGAAGGTGTTGCGGACGTGGTATTTACGCCGGTGTGGGGCCAAGGTCACGTTCTGGCCGAGAAGAGCGGCTCTGCCCAAGACAATCTCATTTCCTGGGTGCTTGCGTGCTGCGCTCAAAGCACGGAGACAGAAGCCACAGAGGCATCTCAGTAGTCAGCACCCGAGCAGATCTCGCTATCAAAGCGTTCTTGGGCGGCTTTTGCCGCCCAAGAAGATTTACGATTTAAGAGAGGGGGAGAGTTGCCGTAGCGCAGCTCTCCTCCAGTGCTTTCACGCAGCCAAGTAGTCCCTCGCGATCCGTCTTGCCAAAGCGCCCATACTCCGGAGCATCAATATCCAGCACACCTATAACCTCATAGTCTTTGTGGATAGGAAGAACGATCTCAGACTTTGAAGCAGCATCGCAGGCAATATGGCCGCTAAATTCATGCACGTTTGCCACAAGCTGCACGCAATCGTGCGCCGCTGCTGTCCCACACACCCCCGTGCCAAAAGGTATCCTGACGCACGCAAGTTTTCCCTGGAAAGGCCCCAACACCAGTTCAGGCACGGCACACATGTCCTCCTTGTCGCCACGTTTTGCATCCACAAGATAGAATCCGCACCAGTTAATGCCCGGCAGTGCTTCCCACAAAACGGCACACATGTTGGCAAGCGTTGGCAGCCATAGGCGTTCATCTCTGGCCAGCTCACGGATCTGCTGGGCGAGAAGTTTATAGTCCACGCAGGCGCCAGAGGGTAAAGAAGTGCGGCCTTGGTCATGCGGTGCTGTCACGGGGTCTCCTCCTCGGGGCGCTATGCGCGAGTGCACTGTGTGCGAGTTGTGGCATGCATAAGTTCGCTCAAGGATAGAGTAGTAGCGGCGCGAGTTTTCAGTCAAATGATGCCATTTTCTATTCAAATATGAAGCGCTTACCGTTCAGGAATAACTAATCACCGTTAGCAATAAATAATCCTCGCATATTTTTGAAACGAATTTTCCAATCACTGATGTGCAATTCGGCGGCCTTATACTCTGTTACAGATTTATTTCGGATGATCTGATCAGGAGAGACCGTTTAATACGGCGCCGAAGGGGCTGCAATAACTCTCAGGCAAAAGGACTGATCAGGGACGAAACCCCGGAGAGGCAAAAGCCACCGAAGAAGCAATCTGCACCTTTGGTGTAGAGAATCTTTCAGGTACACGACGGGGGCGCACGGAGGAGACTTCGGTCTCTTGATACGTACGCCACGTCAGAAAGTACCTATATGAAAAGAGTCTAATCACATCTCCTACACAAAGTTGAGCCTTGGCTCTACGTATACAGGTTTTTGACTTGTCCACTCCCGCAGGGGAGGGATGGAACTTGTTACACAAAATATTGAATAATTACCAGATTTACATGCAACACGTAATCTGTTGGATATAGCTTAGAAAAAAACATTAAATCTAATAAAAACAAGGTTATTATACATGTTTAAAGAATAATTTAGCGACGAATACAATAATCAAGGTGATAATTCCGTTCACCTACAAGTGATCAGAATTTCCAATTTTGCGCATAGAGTAAAAATGCACTGATTGTTTCTATTGGAGGAGCACGCAGATGTCGTCTGCAACCATCGTTACTAATAACCCGCTTGTGGAACGCAAGCTTTCAGAGAAGTACGATGTGAGATATATAGAGCAGAGCTATTTAGCGCTGCTTGAGCGCGTTCGTGACCTTGTTCATACGGGCGCACTTGTGCTTACCCATCCGCAGGCTGGCAGCATAAAGCCTGGTGAAACACCATATCGTACCGTGATGGTCCAGCTGCCGAAAGCTCCTACCAAGCCAGACATTGAATCCTTGGCGCTCATTGAGTCCGCAATAGAGGGATACAAGAAGTTCCCTCAAAGAACGCATGAGTTTCGAGAGGGTTCTCTAGAAGATTTTCAGATGGTTGATTACTCCCTCATACAAGGAGCAATTGACTCGGCCACACAGTGCCATTCTTAGCCGACCCAGACAAGGAGGTGGCTTACACAACTTTGTTTGAAGGTATTTGTGAAAGAAGTTCGATTGTAGGAGGAGGTACCAAGAGTGAAACTGGAACTTGGAAAGATATTCATTAAGGATATCCAGTTCGCCGCAGAGTCCAAGATTGAAGACGGCGTCCTCTACGTTAATGCCGATGAGCTCAAAGAGGTTGCTCTGACCGAGGAGAAGCTCAAGGACGTTAGCTTTGAGATTGCCAAGCCTGGCGAGTCCATTCGCATCACCCCGGTCAAAGACGTTATCGAGCCCCGCGTTAAGGTTGAGGGCCCCGGCGGCGTCTTCCCTGGTGTTATCAACAAGGTGACCACCGTTGGTTCTGGTAAGACCTATGCTCTGAAGGGCATGGCACTGGTGACCGCAGGTCCCATCGTTGGTTTCCAGGAGGGCGTTATTGACATGTGCGGCCTGGGTGCCGAGTACACGCCGTTCTCCAAGACCATCAACCTTTGCCTCGTTGCTGAGCCGCATGATGATGTCGAGAAGCACGAGTATGAGGAAGCCGTCCGTCTGGCAGGTCTCAAGGTTGCCACCAAGATTGGTGAGCTTGCCCGTGAGCTGACGCCAGATGAGGTTGAGACCTATGAGACCCCTGACATGGTCGAGGGCATGAAGCTCTATCCTGAGCTTCCGCGCGTTGCCTACGTGCAGATGCTCCAGAGCCAGGGTCTTCTCCACGACACCTATGTATATGGCGTTGATGCCAAGAAGATTCTCCCCACCATTCTCTATCCTACAGAGATCATGGATGGCGCAATCATCTCTGGTAACTGCGTTTCTGCATGCGATAAGAACCCCACCTACGTCCATGAGAACAACAAGGTCGTAGAGGAGCTCTATAAGCAGCATGGCAAGACCATCAACTTTGTTGGTCAGATCATCACCAATGAGAACGTCTACCTTGCAGACAAGGAGCGCTCTTCCAACCAGACCGCAAAGATCTGCCGCATGCTCGGTCTCGATGCAGTCATCGTCTCTCAGGAGGGCTTCGGCAACCCTGATACCGACCTCATCATGAACTGCAAGAAGATTGAGGCAGAGGGCATCAAGACGGTTATCATCACCGACGAGTACGCCGGCCAGGATGGCAAGTCTCAGTCCCTCGCAGACGCAGACGCTGCAGCAGACGCCGTGGTTACGGGCGGCAATGCCAACCAGCTCGTCCACCTGCCTGCACTTGATCACGTTATCGGTACGCTTGCCTATGCCAACAAGATCGCCGGCGCCTCTGAGAATTCTCTCCAGCCCGACGGCTCGCTTGAGGTTGAGCTCCAGGTCATCACGGGCGCAACCAACGAGACTGGCTTCGGCACACTGAGCGCACGCTAAGGAGGTAAGAAGTCATGGCAAAGATTCGCATCATTCACTATATCAACCAGTTCTTCGCCCAGATCGGCGGCGAGGAGAAGGCGGATTACCCCGTAGAGTTCCGCGCTGGTGAGAAGGTAGGTCCCGGCCTCGCTCTCGCAGCAGCTTTTGGTGACGACGCTGAGATCATCGGTACTGTCATCTGCGGTGACTCGTATTTCAACGAGCACATGGATGAGGCTAGCGCCCAGATTATGGACATCTTGAAGGAGCAGAAGCCTGACCTGTTTATTGCAGGCCCTGCCTTCAACGCTGGCCGCTACGGCGTTGCTTGCTCCACCATCTGCACCCTCGTAAAGGAGCAACTCGGCATTCCTACTCTCACCGGTATGTATGTTGAGAACCCCGGTGCAGACCTCCACAAGAACGACGTCTACATCGTTCCTACCAAGAACAGCGCAGCTGGCATGAGAGACGCTATCAAGAAGATGGCTCCTCTCGCTCTCAAGCTTGGCCGTGGCGAGAAGATCGGCGCTTCTTGCGAGGATAACTACATGAACCAGGGCGTCCGCGTCAACTTCTTTGAGAAGAAGCCCGGCGCAGAGCGTGCTGTGGAAATGTTGCTCAAGAAGATTGCTGGTAAACCCTTCACGACTGAGTATCCTATGCCTTCATTTGATCGCGTGGAGCCCAACGCTCCTCTGACCGATCTCTCCAAGGCAAAGATTGCTCTGGTCACCTCTGGCGGCATTGTGCCTAAGGGTAATCCGGATCACATCGAGTCTTCTAACGCCTCCAAGTTTGGCGAGTATGACATCACTGGTGTTGATGACCTGACTTCCGACGGCTATGAGACGGCTCACGGTGGCTACGATCCTACATATGCCAACGAGGATCCTGATCGTGTTCTGCCAGTAGACGTGCTGCGTGACCTGGAGAAGCAAGGCGTCATTGGTAGCCTGCACAACAAGTTCTACACCACGGTCGGCAATGGTACAGCTGTTGCTTCTGCAAAGAAGTTTGGCGAGGAGATTGCCAAGAGGCTCAAGGAGGACGGCGTCGACGCTGTAATCCTCACCTCCACTTGAGGCACCTGCACTCGTTGCGGTGCAACGATGGTCAAGGAAATTGAGCGCGCTGGTTTCCCCGTAGTTCACATCTGCACGGTTACCCCGATCTCCCTTACGGTCGGCGCCAACCGTATCGTCCCCGCGGTTGCAATTCCGCACCCGCTGGGCAACCCGAGCCTGCCTGCAGAGGATGAGAAGGAGCTGCGTCTCCGCCTCGTTAAGAAGGCACTCGGTACGCTTACGACCGCTGTTGACGGCCAGAAGGTGTTCGAGGACTAACGTTCCTCACAAGAGCGCCCTTAGTCGGAAGACGGAGGGCGACGGGCAGATGCTCGCCGCCCTCTCTTATGAGATGCATGGTGATTTTGGGGCGCATTTCCTGAAGTTATAGCTTTTACCCGTGTACATATTTCCTATGTGCCCTGGGGATATTCTCATATCTTTGAGAGTTAGTACGAGCTAACTTTAGATGTTCAAACCAGCGAGAGGAATCACATGGAAACTGCTTCCAGCATAATTGCAACCGTTTCAAACTTTATATGGAACGGAGTTCTGCTCTGGCTTTTGGTAGGAACCGGCATTCTCTATACCATCCGTACTAACTTTGTCCAGGTGCGTCACTTTGGGCGCGCACTCAAGCGCGTCTTTGGCGGCTTCAATTTGAACGGTGAAAAGGCCGGAAAGGACGGAATGAGCTCTTTCCAGGCACTGGCAACTGCAATTGCCGCACAGGTTGGTACCGGAAACATTGCAGGTTGCGCAACGGCCCTTGTTGCAGGTGGTCCTGGCGCAATCTTCTGGACATGGATTGCTGCATTCTTTGGCATGGCAACCATCTATGGTGAGGCGACACTTGCTCAGAAAACCAAAACCAAGGATGAAGAAGGCAATGTAATAGGTGGTCCTGTCTACTACATCATGTCTGCTTTTAAAGGAAAACTCGGCAAGTTTCTAGCGAGCTTCTTTGCAATAGCGATCATCTTTGCTCTTGGTTTTGCGGGTATTATGGTGCAGTCAAATTCCATCAGTCAGGCAATGAATTCTGCATTCAATGCTCCAATGTGGATTGTAGGCTTAATCGTTGCTATTCTCGCGGGCTTTGTTTTTGTGGGTGGCATCGGACGTATTGCTTCAGTGACCGAGAAGGTCGTGCCCCTGATGGCGGTTGCATATCTCGTTGGCTGCATCGTGGTTCTGATCATCAACGGCCAGAACATCCCACACGCGTTTGAATCCATCTTTGTTGGCGCATTTCAACCTCAAGCCTTGGGCGGCGCTTTTGCGGGTATTGGCGTGAGCCAGGCAATTCGTTTTGGCGTGGCGCGCGGCCTGTTCTCTAACGAGGCTGGCTTGGGTTCTACTGCGCACTCTCATGCAATCGCTAAGGTCAAGTCGCCCCAGGAAGAGGGCGAGGTTGCAATGTTTGGTGTCTTTGTCACCTTCATCATTGTTACCCTGACCGCACTTGTTATATTGACCTCTGGCAATCTGGAGGGGTCAATCATAAACGGCGTCACAGGAACGGCTGTTGCTCAGGAAGCTTTCCGCCTTTCCTTTGGTAATTTTGGCCCTCATTACATCGCAATTTGCCTTGCGTTCTTTGCCTTCTCCACAATCGTGGGCTGGTACTTCTTTGCGGAGCAGAACGTGAGGTGGCTCGTGGGTAGCAGGTTTGTGAAGCCATTTACCGCAATCGTGATCGTTGTGATGTTCCTCGGTTCTCTGCTCAAAGTGGAGCTCGTTTGGAACCTTGCCGATCTCTTTAACGGACTTATGGCCTTCCCGAACCTCCTGGCACTACTCGCTCTCTCTGGCATCGTGGCCAAAATGGCAAAGGATAAGGACGTGGAGTAACAAAGCTTAACTGAGCAATTTGAGTTCCACTTCATGTGCGTAGGCAAGGGGGCTTCGGCCTCCTTGCCTTTTTTGTACCGAGCACGCCGGCGCAACATGGCACAATGGTGATACACCATGAACGAAGCCTCAAAGCGCCACCACGCGCGAGCGCTTCGCCACGCTCACACAAACTCAGGAGTCACGATGCACTCACCAGTTATCACAGAATACCAAGGCAAGAAATTTGCTCTTTTCTACAATCCGCACGAGGATAATGGCTGCTTGAGCAACTGGTTTGAGGCGCCCCTAACGCTCGACGGGCAGCAGTTTGCCACGGCTGAGCAGGCATTTATCTATCTCAAGGCCCGCCACTTTGGCGATATTCCCACAGCCATGCGTGTGCCCGCCTCCACCGACGCGCGCTATCTTAAGCGCCTGAACAAGCAGATCACGCCCTTCAATTCTGCGGCGTGGCATGAGGTGCGCGTCAAAATCATGCACCAGTGCCTCAAGGAGAAGTTCACACAGAACCCCGACCTTGCCAGTTTCTTGCTGGCAACGGGCGACGCGCTCATTGCGCAGTGCTCGCCGCATGATCGTTTCTGGTCAAATGGCTGCGATGCCACACGTCTTTCTCGCCTGGATCCAGACCAGTGGCTGGGCAAGAACCAGCTGGGAGAGCTCTTGATGGAGCTTCGCTCTCATCTTCTGGGCGAGAAGAACCAGGCTGCTGAAGTTGATGCGCCGCAAGAGGGCGCGCCAGAGGCAGCTGCGCCTGAGGGTGTTCTCGAGCTTGATACCAGCTCCAAGGATGCGCTGGCGCCAGCGGCGGAGTCAGCGCCGTCCAAGGTCGCAGGGTCAGCAGAAGCGTCTGAAGCTGCAGAGCCATTAGTGGCGGTGGAGGCACCAGAGGTCGCAGAGCCAGAAGAAGCGCCAGTGCCGGCGCCGACAGAGCCGGCGGCACCTCAGCCGAAGGCTTTGGACATGGAGGCGTATGAAGCGTCGGGGGAGTGCGCGCCGCTCGGGGCTGCCGAGCTCAAGGGCCTGGTGCAGGCGTTTTTGGGAAGCTTATCTGCGGCAGATCTGGATGCACTCATCAAGGGCATGAGTGGATCGAGCGTGGTGGTGCCAGCGGTTGTGGCTGATTCGTGGGAAGAAGCTCAAGAAGATCCTGAGGCGCAGTTCTATGTGGAGATTGATGGGCGCCAAATACGCCCTGCAATGGCAGAAAACAATGCTGGTCAGAGGTGGTTTGCGGTCTTTACCTCTGCGGATGAGGTTTTACCAGAGCAGCTGGACGGACGAGAGCTCTTGGTGCTTCCCATGGCTGCATGCGTGGAGATTGCCCGCACGCGTGGGGATGCACAGGGCATCATCGTGAATGCATATTCGGACTGCTTGACGCTTACGCCAGAAACCTGCTTAAAGATTGCCGACTACTGGCAAAAGTCGCTTCGCAAGAAGGCGGATGTAGAGTAAGAGTAGATTGAGCTGGGGTTTCGCACAACGTGAGCAGCGCACGGTCTGAGCGTCGCGCAGCTAGGGTATTGCATAGCTGAGGCAACACACAATAAATGAGGGATTCACCATGGGGTGAATCCCTCATTGTTAGGCGCGCAACCGTATTGCCGAGCGTTTCATGTGGTATGTGAGTTGCTGGCGCTTGGTATGCTCGCCAAGCTAAAGAGCTAAAGAGCTAAAGAGCGAACAAAAGATGTACTACTTCTTTTCGTCCTCAAGATCTGCTTCCTTGGAAAGTTTTGCCACGACGCCAGAAAGTGCCAGCAGGGCAAGCAGGTTGGGGAAGACCATGAGGCCGTTAAAGAGGTCGGCCAGGTTCCAGACCAGGTCCACCTTGAGCAGCGAGCCAATGAAGATGAAGATAACGACAATAACTGCAAAGGCCTTCACGACTTTCTTGCCGATGAGCCACTTGACGTTTTGAGCTGCAAAGAAGTACCAGCCAACAATGGTGGAGAAGGCAAAGAACATCAGGCAGATTGCAACATAGATGTATCCAAAGCCACCAAAGGCATTGCTGAAGGCCTCCTGTGCCACAGCGGTGCCGGTGATGCCGTCGGTAATGCACTGATCAAGGACACCAGAAGAAAGGATCACCAGTGCGGTGAGCGTCAAGACAATGAAGGTGTCAATGAAGACGCCGACCATTGCGACTTCACCTTGGTCTTGTGGGCGCTTGACCTTAGCGATTGCATGGGAGTGAGGAGTAGAACCCATACCAGCTTCATTGGAAAACAGGCCACGGGCAACGCCGTAGCGTACAGCCATCTGTACGGTCTTGCCGGCAACGGCACCACCAAGAGCCTGCGGGCTGAAAGCGCCAATGAAGATAGAGGCAATGGCGCCAGGAAGATTCTGGGCGTTGATAATGAGGACGATGATGCCACCAACAATGTAGATTGCCGCCATGATAGGGACAACCTTTTCTGTAACAGAGGCAATACGAGAGATGCCGCCAATGAAGATGAAGCCTGCCACAGCAGCTACGATGAGACCAACAATCCAGGTAGGGATGCCGAGTGCGGTGTTGAAAGCATCGGAGATGGAGTTGGACTGGACCATGATGCCCATGATACCCAGCGCCAAAATGATGGCTATGGCAAAGAAGACGGCCAAGAACTTACCCAGGCGACCCTTGAAGGCGGTGGTGATGTAGTAAACAGGGCCACCTATAACGTTGCCATCCTCATCTTTGGTCTTGGTCTTTTGGGCAAGGGTTGCTTCGCCGTAGATGGTAGCCATACCAAAGAAGGCAGCAAGCCACATCCAAAAGATGGCGCCAGGGCCGCCAGAAACCAGAGCGGTTGCGCAACCGGCAATGTTGCCCGTGCCAACCTGAGCAGCAATGGCTGTTGCCAGTGCCTGGAAAGAACTCATGCCGTCTGCGCCGGCCTTCTCGCCCTTAAGATTCATATCGCCAAAAACGCGCTTCATTGCGCGACCAAAGTGACGTACCTGCACAAAGTGCGTGCGAATCGAATAAAAAATACCGGTGCCAACGAGCAACCAAAGCAACAGAACGTTCCACACAATATCAGAAACGTTGGTGACTAGATCGTTGAGCGCGTCCATGGATTTCTCCCTGTCTCGTTTTCATACTTCCGTATGATTTCATGCCTTTTTGGCAATGAGGTCTCGGTGCTACCGCATGAGGTTCCGACCCATTTGCTAAATAAAAAAATGCGGCCACGTTGCACCGCCTCACAACTGCTTCTATGCGCTTCTTCCCTCCTTGGCGTGTCTATGCGTTGTTTATGATGATAAGTATGGAGCTTTCTTCAACGATTATCGAAAGCAATGCGTTTAACGGAAAAATAAGAACGATTATCGTATCTCGCATGCGTTCATGCGCGGTATGTACTAAACTACACATAACTATATGAAAATTCTTACACAGCACCGTCATCTGTGTATCTTTTTGAGAGCCATGAATGGTGAACCATGGGTCAAGATGCTCTCCATGAGCCCCTGCATGATCTGCGATGCGCTCATACCTACATTTCAATATTGCATACGGCGGTGTTGGCAGATAAGCTCACGCAAGCTGAACGCTACATAGCACCGCGCTACACTTCTGCTGCGTCTGCTTCGGCTCAGCGCCGCTGTGAGCGAGCGGGGGAGGGCATGCTGCTCTATCTTGCGGCGCACGTCACGCAGGATGCGGATATCTGCCTGGGAGAATTTGGCAAGCCAGAGCTTTCACGCGCAGCCGCGGCGCGCGTGGCAGTGCCAGCGGGCGAGAAGTACGTGCGGGCAGTGGCGCTTGGCGCCGACCTGGTCCACCCACACATCAGCATCTCTCACGATGCTGGTCTGGTGGTGCTGGCTCTGGCCGATGAACCCGTAGGCGTTGATGTCTCTCGGCTTGTCTTAAACGAGCGCGTAGCTAGCAGGTCCCTTGCACCCTTCTTGCCAAAAGATTGGCCGCATCTTGCAGACCCTGCCCGTACCTATGTATGCACCCGCGCGTGGTGTGAGCTGGAAAGTGTACTAAAAGCCATGGGCACCGGCTTTACCGCGGATTATAGAAGGCATCCAGAGCTTCTTGAAGGTTGGCACCATACGACGTTTGCGCTGGTAGACGATGGTATTGTAGAAGATTCTTTCGTGTTGGATGAAGAGTTTTCCAAACGCTTGGCTACGGTCACGCAAGGACCGTCTGCAGAGCTGCCAAAAGCTGTGCTCTCTCTAGCGCTACGCACCCCTTTTGATGTGGCAATAAGCTGGCAAGATGAGGCAGTTTCAAACTTGTTAGCAAAAGGATCCGCATAAAAGAAGCCCGCATAAGGCGGGCTCCATTTTGGCGCATCTCATGAAATGGAGAGAGCTGTTACAAGCAGCTATTCGCTTGTGCGCTTGCGGCTCTGATACCTGCCAGAATGGCGATACCCATGCCGGCTATCCTCACGCTCAAAGCCCGGCTTGCTGGTGCTCTTGTAGCCACGGCGCTCGCCACCAGCGCGGAAGCTATCGCGGCTGCCATCGGCGCCGTCACGGTAACCCTTGCGATAACCGCCACGACCATCGCGGCCATCCCGGCCGCCGCGACCGCCGCGCTCATCACGCCCGCGGTACCTGCGCCCACGATCTTCTCGCCCGTCGCGGCCGTCACGGCCATCACGTCCGCCGCGCGAGCCATGGAAAGAGCGTCGCTCCTGCGCGGGTCGCGACGTGGTGTCGATGCCGCGCTCCTGAAGCTTTGCCTCCAAAGATTTGGAAACCTTGATAATTGCCTGCTCAAAGGCTGTGCGCTCCTCGGGCGTGAGGCAGTCAAAGACGTCCTCATTGGAGCTGATAGCGTCCAGATCTGGCGCGGCCGCCGCACCCGCCTCGGTGAGCTTTACCATCATGACGCGGCCGTCTTCGGCAGACTTCTCGCGCGTGATGAAGCCTTTTTCCTCCAGCTTGCTCAGCAGCTCGGACAGGGACTGCTGACGCATGTCCAGCAAAAATGAGAGCTCGCGCTGGCTGGTCTTTGGCTTGGCTTTGAGCAGCGTGAGGAGCCTGCCCTGCCCGTGCAGCGGATCCCCAAAGCGGCCATGTGCCTCTGCCTGGGATTTTGTGTAGCGGTGGAGAAGGCCACCCAGACGCCCCACTTTGTCCACCAACGGCATGTCCTCAATGTCCTCGTGGCTGCTGCGAGCCGGCGCCGGGCGTGCCGTCATATCCGTTGGCGCGTCTGCTGCTAGGTCCTTCTCGCCCGTGTTATCTGCAATTTCACTCATGGAAGTGATTCCTCCTTACGGCGTGGCACCCGCGTGGCGCATTTGCGCTTCAACAAAACACAGGTACCTGATAGAAGCATCCTATCAGGTACCTGCGAGAATACGATCGCACATGAGTCATATACACCACATGCACATCCGCTGGGCGAAAAACCCTTGCGCTCCAAGCGCTACGAGATCATGCGGCGCAGCACCGTGGCGTCTTAGTCGAAGAAGCCATAGCGGATGTAGCGGACATGACGGCCGTAGGCCTGTTCGCGCACGCTGGTCTCCTCAACGCGTCCCCAGTAGCCGTAGTGGCCAGGTGTGCCCACGCCGTTGGCGCCAATGACGCGGCCGTTGCCAATATAGAGGGCGGTGTGTGAGGCCGCTTCGTAGTATCCGCTGTTGTAATCCAGATACATCACAATGTCGCCCGGCTTGGGGTCACTTACCACACGCAGGTCATAGTCAAAGCCGCCGCTGCCGGTGGCAGAACCCCACAGGTTGTAGCAAGAGCCAAACCAGTTGGTGCCAAATACCTGGTTGTAGGCATAGGCCATAAGCATTGCGCAGCCCCAGCCCTCAGAACCAGAACCCTTAGGTCCTGCGTGCATGGACCAATAGCGGACGCCCACCTGAGAGCGTACGATATCAATGATCTTATCGCGTAGTTTATCGACGCCCTGGTAGTACTCCCAGCTTGCATCCTTAAAGTTCCACATCTGTGCAGCGGTGCCATTGTTTGCCCACACCTGCACGTTGGCGCCGCGCGCACGTGAGCCATTGCTTACATCAAGGACGTTGCCAGACAGCGCGGAGCGGATGATAAGGCCTGCTGAACCTGGCAAGATATTCCATTTCTGCGCAGCTGTATGGTTGTTCTCATACATCCATACGTTGGCGCCAACAGACTTGTCTCCCCAAGTGATATCAAGTGCTTTGCCTGACGCAACGTTGATGATGCTGTAGGTGCCGTCGTCGTTGAGCGTCACTCTAAAGCGCTGCGCATCGGTGCCGTTTGAGTACCACGTCTGCACGTTGGCACCGTTGTTATGTGAGCCATTTGAGACATCCAAAACAACGGGGAAGTACACGCCAGACTGGAGTGCGTAGACGCCATTTTCTACCAGCTGTGCCTTCTCCAGCGCAAACTTCTGCGCTCGGGTGCCGTTGTTTTCCCACACCTGGACGTTGGTGCCGCTTTGGTTGGAGGCGCCAGACACGTCTAAAGCAAGGCCATTTTGCGCCGAACGGATGATGTAGGTGCTTGCAGATTTGATGAAATACCAAAGCTGTGAGAGCGTGCCGTTACCTTCAAATTGCTGCACATTGGTGCCGCTGGTGGTTCCGCCGTTGGCAACATCAAAATACTTTGCCGCGTTGCCGGTCTGAAGCGTGTAGAGGCCGTTGCCGGCGTAGGCTACCACGTACTTTTGGGCAAGGGTCTTATTTGAATTCCAAATTTGGCCATTGGCGCCGTTATCACGGGATGCCGAGCTGATGTCGACCGAGACATTGCCCAGATCACTCTTGATGGTATACACGCCCTCGTCGGCGGTCTTGCCATTACGAAGCGCCTCGGTCAAGACGGGGTTTACCGTGAGGAAGAACTTCTGAGCCTGAGTGCCGTTGCTCTCATACAGCCACAGGTTGGTACCAGAATTTTTGGAGCCCCAGGCAAGGTCAAGCCTGAGCTTTTCGTTGGAAGAAGGTGCAAAGGAGAAGCTTCCGTCCTCATTTTTGAAGAGCTTCCAGCGCGTGTTCTCCTTGTCAGCTGCCATAAGAAGCACGTTGGCCTCTTTCTTGGCCGCTGCATACCCAAGGGCATTTCTGCTCTTCAGGCTGATGAAGCGATACTCATCGTTTCCCAGGTACTCAAAGCTCCAGTGCTGACCCAAGACATTGATAGCGCCGTCTGCCTGCACGTTGGTGCCGGCGTTGCCGGAATCGCCTGCCGTGGCTACGCGCGTGTTGGTAGAGCCCTTGGTGAGCTCAGATGAGATGGAGATGACGCTGTCCTTCTCGATAGCGGGCTCGTCAGGCTCGCTGGGCTCGTCGGGGTTGTCGGGATTGCTGGGGTTGTCGGGGTCGCCAGGTTGCTCAGGGTCCTTGTTGGGATCGACCTCCTGCTTGCCGTCCTTCTCGCCCGTGCCCTCCTCGGCAGCATCGTTCTTCTTGCCTGCGTCGTCCTTGGCGGCAGAGGACTCACCCTCAGCGGACTGCTTGGAGAGGACCTCATCTGTGCTCGCCACGCCAGCGACGCTTGCGTCCTGACCTTCCGCACCTACCTCAACAACCTTCTCAGTTTCTGATGTTTGAACAGCTACAACGGCTTTCGTCCCAACATCTTGCGTCTGCGCGAGCGCGCGTGCGGGCTGAACTGACAGCGCAACAACGGTGGCCGCAACGGCTACTCCCAGCTTTTCTGGCTTCATATGACTCCCTCTGATTTGCGTGATTGAAGCAGTATTGGCTGCTAGCCAAGGTAATCACATATGCCATTTTAGCTAATTTTGGCTTTGAGCTGAGAATTTGAATGTGATTTGTTTATGAACGAAACAAGCGGGCGAGAAACCCGTGTGCCCAGACGCCCGTGCGTGGCGTCGTCCGCGCCTGCCGAGAAGTCCCTCCGCTAGAAGAGCGGCAGCTCACCGGTTAGCGGGTCAATCTGCTCTGCGGAGAGCGGCTCAAAGGCCAGACAGGTAAACGTGGGCTCACCGTGGAACTCCGTAAAGCCAGCGTCACGTATGAGTGCCACCAGAAAGCCCTGCTCGCGACCCTTTTGTGCAAGCGTGAGCAGCTCCTCTTCACTATCCACATAGACGCATACCTTGGCCACGCCTGCATCAAACCAGTCCGAAAGGGGTGTGGCTTCACGATCCGCGTCGTCCAGATAGACAAAATCATGCTCTGGCGTGAGTGTGACTTCTTGGAGCCGCTGCTCTTTCGCCAGAGCCATAAGTGTTGCTTCTACGCAGGCATGTCCTGCTTGAGCTGCTATTTTTCCTTTGCGCATCTTGAGATCTCTGCGCACAACAATCATTTGTTTTGCTTTATAAGAACGAGTCCGCACCCGCGCCATCCTCCTGGAGCTGCTCTTCTTCCACAAACATGCTGACTCGATTGAGCAGATCGGTCAGCTTCTGGGCATCGTCGATGCCAATTTCCTCAACGAGCTTATCCAATATACCAAAGGCTTTAGTGTAGGCATTCTGGAAGACGTCTGCATGCTCCAGGTTGAAATGTACAAAGACCTGCCGACGGTCGTGTACGCTGCGCTCCCTCCGCACGATGTTTTTGCGTTCAAGCTGGTTGAGGTTCCTGTTGACTTGAGACTTTCTAATTTTGGTGATATCCGCAATAGCGGTAGGCGTGAGCTGCACTGTGGGATCGATCTTTTGCTGCCGATACAGTGCATAACAAATCCGTGTTTCGTTCTTGGTAAAGTTTGATCCAAGATGCAGGTTGCTCACATAAGGTGCAATCCTTAGCCAAGCCTCAAAGAGTGCTTCACTGACCGTGTCCATGCAGCTCTCCTGACATTTTCTGCCCAAACAATACAATAAATCATGTCTTATACGTTTATTGAATTGTAATACCGATGAGAAAAAATTGTAACGGTTTTTGGAAAAATGACTACGGACTACCAAACATTTTCGCGCAGGTCAGAATGAATTTTTCCAGCCACTTTGCGCATAAAATTGCGCCAAAACCCTACAGCAGCGCGCGCGAGACGGCCTTCTCCCATCCTTTCACGCGCGCAGCCACCTCATCCTCTGGCATCTGGGGCGTAAAGATGAGATCACGCTGACGGAGTTCAATCAAATCTGACTCATCTTCCCAATATCCTGAGCGGAGCCCGGCGAGAAACGCTGCGCCCAAGGCAGTCGTCTCCACATTGAGGGGGCGTCTGATCTCACGTCCTAAGATATCGCTCTGGAACTGCAGCAAGAACTTGTTCTGCGATGCGCCACCGTCCACGTTCAAGACATCTATGCGCTGGCCGGCATCGGCTTCCATGGCGCACGCCAGATCTCGTACCTGGTAGGCCATGGATTCCAGCGCAGCGCGTGCAAGGTGGGCCTGCGTGCAGCCGCGCGTGAGACCGCAGATGATGCCGCGCGCCTCTGGCTCCCACCAGGGAGCACCCAAGCCGGTGAAGGCAGGCACAATGTAGACACCGCCGGTGTCTGCTACCCGCTCAGCCATGCTTTCGCTCTCTGCAGCGGAGCGCAAGATCCCCAGCTCGTCACGGAGCCATTGAATGAGCGCGCCTCCCACAAAGACCGATCCTTCCAGGGCATATTCGGTATGGTCTTTGCTCGGTGCAGATGCGGCAATGGTGGTGACCAGCTTATGTGCGGACTGCGCGGGTTTATCGCCTGTGTGCATGAGCAAGAAACAGCCGGTACCGTAGGTGTTTTTGGCTTGTCCTGCCCTGAAGCAGCACTGACCAAAGAGCGCCGCCTGCTGGTCTCCGGCCACACCCAAGATTGGGATACCTGCGGGAATGCCAGGGTAGCTGGTCTCGCCAAAGAACGAGGCGGAAGGCCTTACGTCAGGCATCATGGAGCGCGGGATATCAAACAGGTCCAAAAGCTCCTGGTCCCAGGTGTTCTCATGGATGTTGTAGAGCATGGTTCTGCTGGCGTTGGTGGTGTCGGTGGCATGTACTAAGCCGCCGGTCAAGACCCATATGAGATAGGTGTCGACCGTGCCAAAGAGAAGCTCTCCGGCCTCTGCGCGCTCACGCGCTCCGTCCACGTTGTCCAGCAGCCACTTGATCTTGCTGGCGGAGAAATAGGCGTCGGGCAGAAGGCCGGTCTTGGCTTGAATCATGGCGCGCGTGTGATCTGACCCGCAGAGTTCCTCCACCATGTCCGAGGTTCTGCGGCACTGCCAGACGATAGCATTGGCGATGGGGGAGCCGGTGGTGGGGTCCCAGACAATGGTGGTTTCTCGCTGGTTGTCTATGCCAATGGCCTCGATGTTATGCTCGTCTAGGTTGTGCCGATGCAAGAGCTCAGTAAATGACCCCAGTTGGGAAAAGAGAATCTCCTGCGGATTGTGCTCAACCCATCCTGGCTGGGGAAATATCTGCTGGAAGGGACGTTGCACAAAGTCGACCATCTGGCCCATGTGGTCGATAAGAACAGCGCGTGATGATGTGGTGCCTTGATCCAGCGCAACGATGTACTTCTCTCTTGTCATGATCGTGCCTCCAACCAGTTACAGACGTCTTGGAAGACCACCTCGTGGTCGTGCTCGTTTAAGATCTCATGCCTCATGTGGGGATAGATCTTGAGGGAGACATCGTGCGCGCCGCTGGATTGAGCCAGCTCAAAGGCCTCTTGTACGCCCTTGCCACAGTTGCCCACAGGGTCTTCTGCGCCGGCAATGTAGAGAAGTGCCACGTTCTGGGGGATCTTCTGGGGCCAGTTTTTATCGCACACGTCCTCCATAAGATCACACAGCACGACGTAGCCGCCGGCGCTAAACATGAATCCGCAGGCATCGTCTGCTATGTAATCTGCCACGTTTTGCTCGTTTCTGGAGAGCCATTCAAAGCCGTTTTGAGCTCCGGAGATGGCCTTGGCATAGGCGCCATCTGCCACGTTGTGCAAGAAGGAGCTTTTGTACGTGGCACCCTTGAGCTTTGCCACCGCGCGTGCTGCCATCTTACCTGCCGCAGCCTTCGAGGTAGGCATGAAGCCTGTACCGCAGATGATGGCTCCGGTGAGGTTTGTTCCTTCTTCTGCAAGGTAGGCTCGTGCCAAAAAGCTGCCAAATGAGTGACCAAAGAGGAAGTAGGGCGTTTTGGGAGCTATCAGCTCTTCTGTGGCATGGCGCAAGGTAGAAACGTCTTTGATCAGCGTCGCTTTGCCCTGGTAGGGATCCATATGGCCCCAGCTGTCAGGCGCACAAGACTTGCCGTGGCCAACGCAGTCATGGCCAACCACCATATATCCGTGCTGTGCCAGATAGCGCGCAAAGAGGTCGTAGCGCTCAATGTGTTCGGCCATGCCATGAAGTATCTGGATAACACCTTTTACCTGGAGGTTTTTCTCGCCCGCTCCGCCTTTGTGCTGCGCGTAGCGCTCAAGTGCAGCCGCAGCGGCAGCGCCCATCTGCTCATGAGGAGCGAGTATTCGTGCGTGCAGTGAGCTTGTGCCATCCGCAGAAGGAAAGTAGAAGTCATGAAAGGTAAGATCGGTCATAGACACTCCTGTGGGTGGTGGGCATAAGATATGACACGTGCTCATGCGTGCGTTGTGTGCGTCGCGTGCTCGTGCGTGTTGCATGAGTCACTTATAGCCACAAATGGGGTGCTCCATAACTACAAACCGCTCAGCAGTTGCGACTTGCATGTGGGCGGATGGGTCTACAATGGCTCCCTTGGAGAACCCACGTGCTTTGATGTGCGTGCACGAGGCGTTTCTGCATTCAGCCGGGACAGGTAGGTGAGGATGAAAGACCAGATCAAGCGTGCGCAGCTAGAAGGGTATCTGGCTCGGGAGAGAGATGCCATTGCTGCAGGTAGATTGACTGAGGCTTTGACCCTTACCCTGCTTGTCTCAGACCTTCGGGACCAGGCTACGCCGGTGGAACTGGTCGATCTTTTGGAGCGCGCCTGTGTCTTTGGACCTAAGCTCTTGGTTGACTTTATGTATGACGTGCTGGCGCCGTTTGTCTACGAGGGCTGGGCGCTTGCTCTAGCGCTGCGCGTGGCCAGAGAAGACGTTGCAGAAGATCTGCTTGATAGGGGTGTTGACCTGCTGCAAGACGTGGAGCGCCTGGAGGTTCTGCGCTCCATTGCTGCCCACGAGACATCTCTTTCCCGCTTTGATCTCACACGCACAAGCCCCAACCTCTTTTTGAACATGCAAGACACTACGGTGTCCTCTGAGGTGTTTGCTCCCTTTACCGGTAATGAACAGCTGGTAGGAGGCTCTTTCTCCACGGCTGTCGATCTCAAGAAGACGGTCATATTGGTGGGTCGTTTGGCAGAGGAAGGCCGCTTTGAATCCGTGGTCTTTGATGATCTGTTTAGAGCTGCCATCGTGCGGGGAGCAGGCGCCTATAAGGCGCCAGATACCGATACCCATGCTGCTGAGGTGGCAAAGCTCTGTCTGGCGTTGGCTTCAAGGATGATGAAGCTGCATGAGGAGAAGGGCTATGGCTCGGAGTACATGAGCCTTATTCTTGCCAGTTTTATGCATCCCGATGCCGATCCGCGCATCATGATCTTTGTGAGCAAGTGCTCACCCTCGACCTTTTTGGAGGCGCTCTCCTCATATAGCTGGCTCAGGCACCGGCCAGATCTGGTGGAGCGTGCGGTGCCCTATCTAGCAGCAGGAACGGAGGAGCAAAACGCGCGCATCGTGGAGCTTTTGGCAAAGCATGGCAAGCTGGGTGCCCTCAAGCGCATGGCGGATCTGAGCGCCTGGCAGGGCTGCTTTACGCATAGCGTGCTGCAGCGAGGGATTGACGCAGCGTCGGGGGCTGGGCATGCGGAGGTAGCAACGTGGCTCTTATCGCTCCATGAAGATGGATCGCAAGGCAACGCTACCGATAGCCTTAATGACCTCATGTTTTAGCGTTGGGGGGTGGATTGGATGGCCGCGTCCAAAGAGGAGCCAGCAGAGCGTGCGCGTGCGCACGAGCTTGCGCTTAAGGTCGTTGACCTGGCGCGATACACCATTCTTTCAGAGAACCACTTCCTGATGCCTGCGGTCGAGCTGCTCCAGCCAAAGATCAAGGAGGGTCTGGGCACGATCTTCTCGACAGATGGGCGCTCGCTCTTTATTGACCCGGATATGGTGCTTGACCAGTTCTCTCAAACACGTCAGCCGCCCGTACACGATCTTTGCCATGTTATTGTGCATTGCCTGCTGCTTCATCCCTTTACTACGTCCAAAATTGATGCGAAGGCGTGGTCTTTAGCAAGCGACATTGTGGCCGAACACGTCACGGCTGAGCTCTGCCGCAAGCGTCCGGGCGCGCGCGGTGAGGCGCTCGACATTGTATTTGAACAGTTGAGTGAGGATCTGGGCGATAAACCCACGACAGAGCGCATCTACCGTGCACTGGAAGATGGTCGCTACGCAAATGTGCGTGAGCGCTGGGCAGAGGCGTTTAAGGTGGACGATGCCACCGCCTGGTTTGGCAGCTCCCGCAAGAAGGCAGCTCAGAAGCCGTCTGAGGGGTCAGGCCAGCAGCCGCAAGGGTCAGGCCAGCAGCCGCAAGGGTCAGGCCAGCAGCCGTCACCGTCGAGCGCCCACGAACTCGCGCACGAGGCAAGCTTTCAGTCAGACGATGCGGACGGCGCGCCAGATACCGCCCAGCTTGAAGCTAGATGGCGCCACATTGGCAAAAGCGTCAGGCTCAACCTGGAGACCATCTCAAAGAGTAGGGGGCAGGCCTTGGGCCACCTCCACCATGAGCTGGAGGTCTCCGGTCGCCCGCACCAGGACCTGCGCGAGTTCTTACGTCAGTTTGTTCGAGTGCGCGAGGCCATGCGTGTATCGCCCGATGAATTTGATTACGTGTTTTATTCGCTGGGGCTCAGCCTCTATGGCAACATGCCGCTGATGGAGAACCTTGAATACAGAGAAGAACACGCCATCTATGACTTCATCATAGTGATTGATACTTCGGCTTCGGTGGAAGGCGATGCCGTGCGGTCATTTGTGGAGTGCGCCTTTGACGTGATTGAGCAGGGCTCGGGCGGAGAGCACATCAACGTGCATCTCATTCAGGCCGACGCCGCGGTCAGATCCGACACCGTGATTGACACGCACAAGGATCTTGAGCGCTGGTCCCATGAGGTCACGCTTGAGGGCTTTGGAGGGACTGACTTTAGGCCAGCCTTTGACTATGTGGATGCTCTTATCGCCGATAGACGCATGCATAAGGTGTCAGGCATGATCTATTTTACGGATGGATGGGGCATATATCCGGAGCGTGTACCATCATATAAGTGCGCCTTTGTGTTTTTGGATGATACCTACAGAAAAGAGATTGTCCCGCCATGGGCAATGCAGTTTGTGCTGTCTGAGCACGAGCTCAAGGAGGTTCGTGGATGAATATCAAGCAAGCAACCGAGCAGGTAGAGAATGCCGCGCGTGCCTATTTGGCAACCGACGATAATGGCCTGTACCTGATTCCGTCGCAGATGCAGCGGCCCATCATCTTGATGGGGCCTCCGGGCGTGGGCAAATCTGCCATCGTGGGGCAGGTGGCAGAACATCTGGGCATCAATTTTGTCTCGTATTCCATCACGCACCACACGCGGCAAAGCGCCCTGGGTCTGCCCTATATTGAGGACGCGGACTTTGATGGCCATGCCTATAAGGTGAGCCGCTACACCATGAGCGAGATCATCGCCGCTACCTACGACGCTATGGAGGCAACGGGTGTCCGTGAGGGAATTCTCTTTCTGGACGAGGTTAATTGCGTGAGCGAGACGCTGGCGCCTGCCATGCTGCAGTTCTTGCAGTTCAAGCAGTTTGGCCAGCACCGCCTGCCTGAGGGGTGGGTTATTGTGACCGCCGGCAATCCGCCGGAGTACAATCGCTCGGCGCGCGATTTTGACCCGGCCATGCTCGACCGTATGAAGCGCATAGACATAGAGCCAGACTTGGATGTGTGGCTGGACTACGCGGTGTCGCATGGGGTGCATCCTGCGGTAACGTCGTATTTGCAGGCCAAGCCGGACAATTTCTTCCGCGTGCGAGCAGACGTGAAGGGTACGCGCATTGTCACGGCGCGCGGCTGGGAAGATCTTTCCCGCATGATTGTGGTCTTTGAGCGAGAAAACCTTGAGGTCTCGCTCTCGTTGGTAGCGCAGTATCTGCAGGATAGCGACATTGCCGAGGACTTTGCGCTCTATTATGAGCTGTTCCAAAAGTACCAGGACGACTACAAGATCACGAGCGTGCTGGCAGGTGAAGATGACCCCGAGCTTAAGGCACGCGTGAAAGCCGCCCACTTTGATGAGCGCCTGGCGTTTATCAACTTGATGCTTGAGGCGTTACTGCGTGAGGTTGATAGCGATGTGTCCCAGGAAACGGCGCTGAAAGACACCCACCAGGATCTGGTTACCATCAAGGGCAAGCTTGAGGCTGCGCGCGTGCGTCAGGCTTTTGTGGAGCCCATCCATCAGATGGACGAGGAGCTTAAGCGGCTGACCAAGGCAAATGCCTCCAAGGTGCGCCTGGACGTTTTGGCCATGAGAAAGTCCATGCTCTCCAAAATCTCAGACGAGGCCGTGCGCGGTTCTGCGGGCACCCACGGACAAGATGCCGCCGACGCTGCATGGAAGGCAGCTACCAGCTGCTTTAATGAGTACGTTCGGGCACTTTCTGGCAAGGTGGAAGAGGCGGCAGACAAGCTGGACCACGCGCTTGATTTCTTGGACGCCACCTTTGGCGATGGTGAGGAGATGCTGCTGTTTGTCTCACGCCTTGCCTGTGATGCGCAGTTCATGGCGTTTGCCACCGCCCATGGATCGCACAAGTTCTTAGAGCACAGTAAGGGGCTCATGCTGAGCGAGCGCGGTCTTGGTCTCTTGAAAGAGGTGGACGAATTCCAGCAGGAAGAGGGCGCTACTTCACACTGATGAGCTCTGTGTGGTCGATAACATAGTCAACCATGGCTTCGTAGTTTTGGCTGGTCTTATGGAAGGTGCGACGCTTTGGCCTGCCCGCGCGCGAGCCTGCGTTTGAGCCCTCGTCCGGGCCCGTGGCCGAGCTCGCGCTCGCGTCCGCGCTCGCGCTCGAGCCCCCGCGCACGCCCGCGCCAAAGACCAGCTCCAGAGAGTTGAGATCCTCACGCGTGTCATAGGCAACCACGTCTTCCCACGCGTGATACTCTTTGGCGCCCAAGCTGCTGGTATAGACGATGCCATGCTTTGACATCTCAATCTTCTTGTTGAAATATCCAAGAATCTGTATCACGCCCATCACCATAGCGGCGCCGACCAGAGCCAGCAGGCAGTAGCGAATCACGCTCAAGATGGTGCTCGTGGCCCAAAGTGGCGCCAGGCAAATGATCGCTATGACCACACCGGCTACCTCCACCTCAAGCGCTACGCGCACGTTTGAGCGCACGTGTTCTGTACACACGACTTCCGGCGCAAAATCTTCTGGCAGCGTGCGCGCGCCCTCGACGCGTGGCTGATTCGTGGCCATGGCGGCTCCTCAAGAAGAGGGAGATGCGTTCTGCATCCCCCGAGGTTACAAAGACATACTCTAAGCATTGTATGCAATTGGGCGATAAGCGCCACCCGCCGCTATGCCCGCCGCCACATTGCAGCGTCCGCGGGCGAGAAGAACGTCTTGCAGCAGGTCGCGCCAGGTAGCGGCCAGCAGGTAGCAGCAGATGCTAGCTGAGCTCGCGCACGCGTCCAGCTTGCGGCAAGCTCTCGGGTGTGCTGACCAGCGTGTTTGCGTTGAACACCGTATGGGTCGTGGTATCTACCTGCGCCTTCACCGCTGCAGGTTGATTGTCGCGGGAAAGCTCACACCAGATGGCGCCGCCTATGATGCACGCGGCGCCCAAGATGCGCATCGCACCAAACGGCTCACCCAAAAGAAGTGTTGCAAAAACAACCGCAGACAGCGGCTCGGCGTAACCAAAGACGGCGACCTTCTGCACGGGCAGCTGGTCCATGGCAGTGAAATAAAAGTAGAGCTCAAAGGCGGTGTTCACAAAGCCGATCACGAGCGCCCACACAAGGGATTGCGCAGGGATGGGTATGATCTTCTCGCCCATGATGGCGGAGAAGAACAGCACGGCGCCAAAACTGCCGCAGAGCTGGATAGCGGCATTTTCGAGTCCGTGGATGTGCTGAACCTTCTTGGTAAATACCACGGTGAGCGTGTAGGTGACGGTCGTGAGTGCGGCCAGGAAGAGACCGACTTCTGAGAGCTGGGAGCTCATGGACTGAAGTGCAATCAGTACAGCGCCCGCGGCAACTACGGCAAAGCCGGGGAGCTTCTTAGCGGAGAGCTTGGTGCCAAAAAGGAGGGGAGACAGCGCCATCACGACGATGGGGCCAAGGTAGTAGATGAGTGTGGTGATACCTACGCCTACCAGCTGATATGCTCGGAACATCAAGACCCAGTTGGTGCCCATGCCGGCGCCTGAGATCAAAAGATAGGGTATCTCTTTGGGGTAGGTGCGGCAGGTGAGATTTTTTGTGCCACGCATTTTGATGAGGAGAAGCGCTACCAGTGTGATGCAGCCGATAGCTGCCCTGACCAGCGCAATCTGGTTGGAAGGAAGCGCAATTTGAGCTGCAACAATGCCGTTGGTACCACTGAGTGTGAGGGCAAAGAGGTACTTGAAAAGGCTGCGATTGCGTGTGCGTTCCATCATGGCACCTCGCTAGGAGGAAATTGTTAACTTAATAGCAATAGTCGCACCTATTCATAGATTAGAAAAGCTAATATAACAGATGGATACCATGAGAAAATCAGATGCTATAGAAGCGGGTGCGCACAATGGAGATGAATATTCAAAAGTTTCGTGCACTTTCGGAGACGGTGAGGCTGGGAAGCTTTACCAAGGCCGCGCGCTCGCTCAACTATTCGCAAAGTGGCATCAGCCGCATGATTGCCGATCTTGAGAAGGACTGGAAGGTCACCTTGCTTGAGCGGAGTCGCTCCGGCGTGGCGCTCTCAGGTGATGGAGTGCGGCTCATGCCGCATATAGAGGCGGTCTGTGCGGATTTTGAGCGCTTGGAGTCAGAGGTTGCGGCCATCAATGGTTTCTCGTCCGGAACCATCAGGATAGGTACTATCTCGAGCGTCGCCACGCACTGGCTTCCTGGGGTGATCAAGAATTTTGAGGAGAACTATCCTGAGGTGGATTACAAGCTCAGGATGGGAGACTACACCGAGATCGAATCCTGGGTGGCAGCAGGTACCGTGGACTGCGGTTTTATCGCCAGAAAGCCACATGATCCTACCCTCAGCTTTGAGGAGCTCAGGCAAGACGAGCTCTTTGCCATCCTGCCCAAAGACCATGAGCTGGCGGCCAAAGAAACCATAGATGTAAAAGACCTCTGCACGGAGCCATTTTTGCTGCTCAAGCAGGGTACAGATGACGAGACAGGCATGGTGTTTGAGGGTACAGGCCTAGAGCCGGACATCTTCTTTGAGACCTGGGATGACTACGTGATCATGTCCATGGTGGAATCTGGACTGGGTTTGGCGGTGCTGCCGGCGCTTATCTTGAAGCGCCATCCGTATCGCCTGGCCGTGAAGCATCTTACCCACAGAAAGTATCGCACCATCTATGTGGTGCATCGCCAGCCGCAGGTGCTCTCCAAGGTATGTTCTGAGTTTCTGCGCTATCTCTAGCGGCTGCGCCTCCCGCGCCACCACCCGCGCCGCCGTCCGTGCCATCACCAGTACCGCCGCCCGCCCAAGTGGCTGGCCTTTGTGCGGCGCGGACAACTACCATGAAGAGAGTCCAAACACCAAGCGCTCCGCAGCGTGCGAGCCTTTGGTTTTGATAAAAGGGGGAGTTATGGCGCGTCTTCTCTATCAAGGTCATGGCAGCTACCGTCTTGAGAGCAAGGCGGGAACGGTGGTATATGTGGATCCCTACATGGATCCAGAAGGTCCGCGCAAAACATCAACCTACCAAGAGCCGGCCGATCTCATCCTCATCACGCACCAGCATTTTGACCACACGGCATATGATCTGCCGGCCAAAAAGCCCAACTGTGCCATCTGGGAAAACTACGATCTGCATCCCAAGCGTGGAGAATACCTCACCAAGACCTTCAAAGACATCCGAGTAGAAGCCACGGTTGCGGTCAATGTTAACCACCCCATTGATGAGTGCGTGGGCTATCTGATATGGATGGACGACGTGCTCATTTACGGCGCGGGCGATACCTCGGAGACGCGTCAGATGACCTTGACCCTCAAAAACCTGCCCATAGATTATGCGCTGCTGCCGGCGGACGGTATCTACAACATGGACGTGAAAGCTGCTGCCCACTGCGCAGAGATCATCGGCGCGCGCCACACCATCCCCATCCACCTCAAGCCAGTCGAGCCCTTTGGTGAGAAGCAGGCGCAGGAGTTTGCCGCCCTTGCCCCATCAGCACTCATTGTGCATCCAGGCGATGAGCTCGAGCTCGTACACGCGTGATCCCTATCATAATTAGGTAAAATCACATTTGTGATCCATGGGCGAGAAGAACATCTAGGAGTGAGACTCAGCGGTGAGAAAGCCAAGCGGGACCCAGTCAGAAGTGATAGAGCCCTCGCCGGATGCGCCACGCCTTGATGCAGACTTTGTCGGTACGGTTGCGCCTCTGGTGACGGCAGAAGATGCTGCGCGCCCAACGTATCGCCAGCTGAGAGCACAAAGGAACAAGCGATATGCCCTTATCGCCTTGGTGTGCGTGCTCATTGGGGGCTATCTTCTGGGTGCACGTTACTATACCTCGCATTTCTTCCCCCATACCTCGCTCAATGGCCAAGATGTCTCCGGTTTGAACAAGGCTGCGGTGGTGGCGCTGTTTGATGCACAGGCGGATGAATACGTGCTGGATGTGAGCTTGGAGGATGCAGCATTTAGCATACATGCCGCAGATATTGGCTACGTGCGCGGCAATGAGGCCATGGTGAGTGAGGCGCTTTCGCGCAAAGATCCGCTGTTGTGGCCGCTTGAGGTGGTGAAATTGCATACCTATAACGGGTATGCGTCGGTCAATTTTGATGAGCGTGCGCTCTCGTCTTTGGTTGAGCGCGTGGCTTCTGATTACAACAGCGCCCATTTGGATAGCTCGCGCGTGTATGTGAGCTTTGACAATGCCGACGGCACCTACCATCTTGCGGGTAAGGCTCAGGGAAACCTCATGGATGCAGATAAGATGCAAAGTGCTCTAGCCGCTGCTATCTTCATGCATGAGTCGGCGGTGGAGTTGAGTGAGGATGCCTGCATGCGTGAAGCCACGCTGGATGATTACACGGATCTTGCAGGCGTGGCAGAAAAGATCAATGCCGTGCGTGCGGGATCTCTTGCGCTCACGCACGACGACGCCACGATATATACCTTTACCAGGAGTTTGCGCCGTTGGGTGTGGATAGAAGACAACCAGATTGCCGTGGCAGAAGACTCTATTGCTGCCTCCCTCAAGGCGTTTGTGGCACCGCTCTGCACATCATCCGATCTCATAAATGATTACACGCTGGATGTAGACGCGCTCACCAATACCGTGTCTGAGCAGCTTAGACAAGGAAATGTCGACGCCATAGAGGTGCCTTTGGTAGCCACCAAGAACGCCTCTGGTCTCTCTCGTGATGCTGCTTGGGAGAAAAGCGGGTGGGATTCTGAGCGAGGCCGCTATATAGATGCGGATCTGGATGTTCAGTATGCTCGCTTCTTTGACGCGGATGGCACCTGCATCTGGGAGTCTCCTATCGTTTCTGGCGATGCTTTGACCGGCAGAAATACTCCAGAGGGCACCTATACCATCAACTCCAATAAGACGACCAAGACCGTGCTTGTGGGTGCAGATGAAGATGGGGATGAAAAACCGGATTACGAGACGCCCGTAGATTATTGGATTCCTTTCATCGACAACCTCATTGCCTTCCATGATGCCAGCTGGCGCCCCAAATTTGGCGGCCAAGAGTACCGCTGGGATGGCAGTCACGGATGCATCAACCTGCCACCTGCTAAAGCTGAGGAGCTCTATGACCTGACGCAGGTAGGAGATGTTGTGTGGGTGCATAGCTAGGAGGCGAGCGGGGATCTGGGTGGTGGTACGTGCAGCGTGCGCATCACGCGCGCCATTTACCGTTTCTTCACCACCGTTTGCCAGTCTACGTGAAATGGCTGCATATGCGCAGGCAGATAGGGTAGATTAGCAGTACACAGCAAAGCAGAACTCCAAAAGGGTCTGCCCGGATCAGGAGGTGATACCGATGAACACAGAAATGGAAGAGCATTTTTACTCTGTGGTTGCCATCGCGTGTCCCGCCTTTTCCTTTGAATCCTAACAAGTGGCTTACGTCAGCGGTACGACATCGCATCAGTCGGATGACAGGCGGAAGGACCGGGAAACCACAAGAGGTGAGCGCCACCAGTTGAGGCGCTGGAGATACAAACAAAGCCGCGCATGGTGAGGCGCAGGGCTTCATAGCAGGTAAGATGTGAGACCAATGAATCGTTAGAGAAGGTGGGGCGCCCGAGAGGGCGCCCCATTTGCTGGCGCGTGTTTTTCTCGTCCAGGCGTTTACAATGTGCATAAATAATCAAAAATAGTGCATATAAATTGTGCCTACGTTGCGTCTAGCTGCGTGGAAATACTGTGCGGATATAAGGATATGTGTCGCTCTGGATAAAAAATTCATTTGGCTTGGGTAGAAAGATGAGGGCGATTTTTGCCTGAGTGCTCGCGGATGAGCTTGGTGGCGGGCACGCATCTATTCTGCCGAACATCGGAGGCACATGAGAGGCACGCATAAGACTCAAGCATTTTGTTCATTTGCACTTTTGACTGCAACACTTGCACTCACGCTGAACGTGATAGCGCCCAAGACTATAGCATACGCGCAGGTTAGCGATGGTGTTTCGTGGGAGAAAACGGGCTCGGTTGCACACAGCGCAGCAGTGAGCATCGTGGGAGCTGCAACCGCTCAGGCTCAGGAATCCTATCTTTCAGAGCTCGAAGAGCTCAAAGCACAGCAAGAACAAGAGGCAGAGCAGCGTGCTCAAGAGGCCGCGCAACAGGCCAAAGAAGCAGAAATTGACGCGTGGGCATCACGGATTGATGCATATCTGGCGGGCTCGCCCTTGGCGGGCTATGGTCGCGTGTTTGCAGAGGAGGCGCTGGATAAGGGCATAGATCCCCGTCTGTCTCCCGCTATTGCAGAGATAGAGTCCAGCAAAGGTGCTGTGTGCTTTGCATCCCACAATGCGTGGGGATGGGGAAGCAGCAGCTGGTCAAGTTGGGAGAGTGCCATCAGCGCGCACATCTCTGGCCTGGCTTCAAATTACGCTGGCCTTATGAGCCAGGGCGAATACGGCATGAGCGTGTCCATGGCTATGGCACGCACGTACTGCGGCGTTTCCGCCAGCAGCTGGTATGCCAACGTCTCAGCTGCAATGAGCAAGATCTAGCAGGAGCGCTCCCACGGCGCGGCTACGGCGCTCCCACGGCGCACGGACTGACATCGGCATAAAAGATCCCGGGAGAGCAGGTATTTCTCGCCCGGGGATTATGCTTATGGATCTAGATGGTTTCTGGATCCAGATGACTATTCGCGCAGCTGCTTACTCACGCAGCTGTCTACTCACCCAGCTGTTTGTCGATGTCTTGAATCTGAGACTCAAGCACACCGATGCGCTCCTTCTTTTCCAAGATCCAGTCTTCCCATTCGTTGAGCTGGGATTCTGAGACCATGACCGTGGCGTGATCAATGCGACTCTGCAGGCGCTCAATCTGTTCGGTAAGGCGCGCAATCTGGCTCTGCTTGCGCTCCTTGGCCTCGCGAGTCTTGGCGAGCCACTGCTCGTGCTTGGCGTCAAAATACGCGCGCCGCGCACTCCAGAAGCGCTCCTTCTCCGCTCTAAATGACTCCCAGAGCGCGTCGTTTTTATCGTGGCCGGCAAAGCCAATCTCTTTCCAGGCGCCGTCCAGGCTTCGTGCGGCTTCGGTGGCATCGGGCGAGAAATTCTGCGCATCTGCCAGCTCATGCGCGCGCTCGATAAGGGCCTCCTTGGCCTGGGCATTGGCCGCGTAGCTCTGCGCCAGCTCTTCTCGATGGGCCTTCTGAGCTGCAAAGAACGCCTGACGAAAGCCGTTGAACTTCTCCCAGATCGCGTCCGAGTCCTCCCGGTCGCACGGCCCTATTTCCTTCCAGCGATCCATGAGGTTCCGCATGGTATCGCCCGCGGCCTTCCACTCCTTGGCGCCCCATGCCTCCTCGGGCAAAACGCCTGCTGCCTCATCTATGAGCGCCAGCTTTGCCTTCTTGTTTTCCGCGTGCTCCGCGCGCATCTGCTTGTAGTGCTCGCCGCGGCGCTCGTAGAAGGTGTGCTGGAGTTCATGGAATTCTTGCCAGAGTTTCTCGTCCTCATCATGGCCTGCAGAACCAGCGTGGCGCCACTGCTCCATGAGCTGCTGAGACTTTTCTGCTGCAAGCTTCCATTCGCTTGACTGGCTGATCTGTTTTGCCTCTGCAATGAGTGCGCGCTTGACCTTGGCGCATGCCGCGCGCGCTTCCTCGCGGCCATCATAGAAGGTGCGCCTGAGGGTTTGGAATTCATTCCACAGATCGTCCTCGCGCGGGGTATGCCAGTTGGGGATGGCGCGCCACGCATCCATGCTCTGGCGCAAAGCCGCCCCGCCTGACTTAAAATCAGCACGTTCTACCAGCTCTTTCATCTGTGAAATGAGGTCTTGCTTTTTGGCAAAATCCTCCGTCAGAAGCGGGATAGGATCACAGGTGAGGCCAAAGCCATACTCGGTGGCGGCGTCGGTGGCATTGGGGCGCTTCCAGGAAAGCAGGCGATACCCCTCGTGCGTTTTGAGCCCAACCCACACACCGTCTGATTGCGGCGCGGCTGCATCTGCGCCCTCGTTGGGGCCATGGTAGACCACCTCTGCCACAACCATCTTGAGCGCGGGGTGCTCGTACTCCTTGACCTCTGCGTTCTCATCACCAAAGGTAGGAATTGTATTCCAATTCATGCAATCTGCTCCCTGGTTGGTCCAAAGCCTCTGCAAGACGCGCACACACGCGCTTGCGCATGTTCCCAACGTGCCTACAGGCGCCATTTTACATGCTGCAACGCCGCAGCGCGTGAAGAGTCTGCTGGTGGTTCATAAAAAAGCGAACCCCTGGTGGGGGGCTCGCTCTCAAAATAGCCTTGTTGTTCGGTGGATGGCGCCGCGTGCCAAACTTTCTGCCGAACTTTTAGTTGAGCATTCCCAAAATCTCATCTTTGGGCTGCGCACCAACCTTATTGGCGGTGACCTCGCCATTCTTAAACACAAACAGCGAAGGAATGCTCATAACTCTAAACTTGCGCGCCAGCTCTGGCTCCTCATCAACGTTGACCTTGCCAACCTTAACCTTGCCATCAAGCTCCTGCGCAAGCTCCTCAATAACCGGCGCCAGACCGCGGCAAGGACCGCACCACGGCGCCCAAAAATCAACAAGAACGGGAAGATCAGACTCAAGAACCTCAGCCTGGAAATTATCTGACGTGATGGTTACCTCTGCCATGGTTGCCTCTCTTTCTGTCTGCGAGCAGACGATACTTCTTTCCTCACCCATAAGGTTCCCGTTTATCTGCTACTTGAACACAGTCATTAGAGATGCACAGGAGCTACACATTCAGCAGGCGAGAAGAACCTCCACTCGCAGCGCCATCACGCTGAGCAGTGATCATATGCCTCCAGGATCTTATCGCCCATCTGCTCACAGGTGAGCACGTGGTCGGACGCGGTGGTGGCATCTTTGATGTCGTGCGTCCTGAAGCCCTGCTCCAGCACGGAGTTCACGGCCGTGGCCAGCGTGTCTGCGGCCTCGTCCATGTTGAAGCTGTAGCGCAGCATGAGCTCGACGGAAAGTATCTGGGCTATGGGGTTTGCAATGCCCTGACCGGCTATATCAGGCGCGGAGCCGTGGCTGGGCTCATAGAGCGCCACGCCGTCTCCCAAAGACGCGGAGGCCAGCATGCCAAGAGAGCCGGTGAGCATGCTTGCCTCATCTGAGAGGATGTCGCCAAAGGTGTTTTCGGTCACCAGTACATCAAACTGCGCGGGGCGCGCAATGAGCTGCATGGCGGCATTGTCTACCAGCATGTCTTCTGCTGTGACGTCTGGGTAGTGCGCGGCCAGCTTATGCGTCACCTCGCGCCAGAGCCGAGACGTCTCAAGCACATTTGCCTTATCGACCGAGGTGAGGTGTCCGCGTCGCTTGGCCGCCGCCTCATAGGCCCAGCGCACTACGCGCTCAATTTCAAAGTCGGCGTAGACCATGCTGTCGGTTGCCTGCGTGCAGATAGTGCCTGCGACCTCACGTTCTTCTCGCTCATGGGCACCAAAATAGAGGCCGCCGGTGAGCTCGCGCACAATCAAAATGTCAACGTTTTCCAGCAGCTCAGACTTTAAGGAGCTCGCCGCCGCCAGCGACGCATAGACGCGGACAGGGCGCAGGTTCAAGTAGAGCCCCAGCTCCTTTCTGATGGCGAGAAGACCCTGCTCTGGACGCACGGCGCCGGGCGTGGTGTCCGTCCACTTGGGGCCGCCAACGGCCGCCAAGAGCACGGCGTCAGAAGTACGGGCGCTCTCAAGCGTTTGTGCAGGCAGTGCCGTGGGCTCTTGTCCGTGCTCACGCGTCCAATCTATGGCCGCGCCGCCTATGAGCTCGTCGTGGCAGACAAAGTCCACGCCTGTGTGCTCGCCAATTTTTGCCAGCACGCGCTTTGCCTGCGCCATGATCTCAGGCCCTATGCCATCTCCTGGCAAGGTTGTTATGTGATAGGTCTTCATCGGCTGTCCTCCTTGGCCGTGGCTTTACTTACCAGAACTTTGCGCGTGCGCTCAACCAAGCCGCCTTCGTTGATGATCTCTTGTATGAAGGGCGGGAAGGGCTGAGCCGCAAAGCTCTGGTGGCTGGTGAGATCTTCTACCGTGCCGGTGTCCGCATCCACGCGCACCACATCACCATTGGATATGGCATCGACCGCCTCGGGGCACTCTATGATGGGCAGGCCAATATTGATGGCATTGCGGTAGAAAATGCGCGCGAAGCTCTTGGCAATAACGCAGGAAACGCCAGCTGCCTTAATGGCCACCGGCGCGTGCTCGCGCGAGGAGCCGCAGCCAAAGTTTTCCTCTGCTACCAAGATGTCCCCTTTAGCCACGCGCTCAACAAAGCTGGTGTCCAGGTCTTCCAGGCAGTGTTTTGCCAGCTCTTGGGGGTCAGACGTGTTGAGGTAGCGCGCAGGGATAATCACGTCGGTATCTATGTCTCGTCCGTACTTAAAGACGGTGCCTTCAAATTGCATGGTGCACACTCCTTTGCTAGCTTGCCATCAGGTCTTGCGGCAGTGCAATATGGCCTGCTACGGCACTTGCCGCTGCCACAGCCGGGCTTGCCAGATAGACCTCGCTGGTGGGATCTCCCATGCGTCCGACAAAGTTTCTGTTGGTGGAGCTCACGCAGCGCTCGCCGGCGGCAAGAATGCCCATGTAGCCGCCCAGACACGGACCGCAGGTAGGGGTTGAGACCACGCAGTGTGCGTCGATAAAAACATCCATCAGTCCCTCATGTACGCACTGAAGCCACACGCCTTGCGTGGCAGGAATCACAATGCAGCGCACGCCGTCTGCCACCTTGCGTCCGCGCAAGACGTCTGCCGCCGCACGCATGTCCTCTATGCGACCATTGGTGCACGAGCCAATAACGGCCTGGTCAATGCTGATATGGCGACTCTGTGCCACCGGGTGGGTGTTGCTGGGCAGATGCGGCCAAGAGACCTGCGGCACAATGTCTTTGGCGTCGATGTGGATGGTGCGCTTATAGCTGCAACCTGGGTCGGGATGCACTTCCACACCGCGCGTGGTGTGGCGAGAAAGCCATTGGCGCGCCATGTTATCAACCTCAAACAGTCCCGCCTTGCCGCCGGCCTCAATGGCCATGTTTGCCATGGTAAGCCGGCCTTCCACGGTGAGGTTTGCAATGGTAGAGCCACCAAACTCCATGGCGCAATACAGCGCGCCATCCACGCCGATAAGCCCAATGATGTAGAGGATGATATCTTTTGCGCTGGCGCCTTCAGGGAGCTGGCCGTCTATCTCAAAGCGTATGGTCTCTGGCACCTTAAACCATGCTTTGCCCGTGACCATGCCCACGCCTGCGTCGGTGGAGCCTACGCCGGTAGAAAATGCACCGATGCCACCGTAGGTGCAGGTGTGAGAGTCCGCGCCTATGATGAGCTCTCCGGGAGCAACAATGCCCAGCTCAGGCAAAAGGGCGTGCTCAATACCCATACAGCCCTGCTCAAAGTAGTGGGTGATGCCCATCTCATGGGCAAAGTCGCGCGTGATCTTGGTTTGTTCGGCACTCTTGATGTCCTTGTTGGGGGAGTAGTGGTCAGGCACCAGGAAGATCTTCTCTGGATCCCACACGCCTGCCCCCAGCTCACGGACGGTCTTGATAGCAATGGGAGCGGTGATATCGTTGGCCAGCACGCCGTCGAGCTTGCATTCAACCAGCTGGCCGGGCACCACTTCTGGGAGGTTGGCGTGGGAGGCTAAGATCTTCTCGGCCATAGTCATGGGACGCGTCATTTATATCTCCTGGCCTTTCTTGGATCGCTCGGTGGTGATCATGCGGTTGAGTGCGTTGATGTAGGCCTTGGCGGACGAGACAACAATGTCGTTGTCAGAGCCACGGCCGGTGTAGATCTTGTTGTTCTCTGCCTGGACACGCACCGTGACCTCGCCCAAGGCGTCGATGCCGCGCGTGATGGCCTTGACGGCAAACTCCTCCAGGTTGGCGTGGACGGTCACGACCTTATCGATTGCTTTGTAGGCAGCGTCAACAGGGCCAGTGCCGGTGGAGGTGACGACCTGCGTCATGCCGTTTTCGTCGGTGATGGTGGCGCAGGCCATAGGAACGAGCGGATCTCCGCAGGTCACTTGGAGGGCATCTAAGGTGTAGACCGCGCTTACCTCACGGCGGCGTTCTTCTACGATGGACTCCAGATCCTCGTCAAAGACCTCTTTCTTCTGGTCTGCAATCTCCAAAAAGCGCTGGTAGATGTCATCAAACTCCGACTCCTCAATGTGGTAGCCCAGCTCTTGGATGCGATGTTTGAGTGCGGCATGGCCGCTGCGGGCAGAGAGGATAATCTCTGACCCTTGCGCGCCCACGTCCTGGGGATCAATGATCTCGTAGGTATCACGCGCTTTGAGGACGCCATCTTGGTGGATGCCGGAGCTATGCGCAAACGCGTTGGCGCCCACAATTGCCTTGTTTGCCTGGACATTCATGCCGGTAATGCGGCTGACCAGGCGGCTTGCGCGCGTGAGTTCACGGGTGTCAATATCTGTGTGGCCATCCAGCTCTTCTCCGTGCATCTTAAGCGCCATGACCACCTCTTCTAAGGCGGTGTTGCCCGCGCGCTCACCCAGGCCGTTGATGGTGCACTCTACCTGTGTAGCGCCATTTTTCACGCCCGCTAAGGCAAGGGCGGTTGCCATACCCAGGTCATTGTGGGTGTGGACAGAGATGGTGACATTCTCTATACCTCTGACGTTGTCAGCTATGCCTTTGATGCGCCGGCCAAAATCATCGGGCATCTGGTAGCCGGTGGTATCGGGGATGTTAACGACGGTGGCGCCCGCGCCAACTGCAGCTTGGATCACACGCTCCAAGAACTTTTGGTCTGCTCGCCCGGCGTCTTCTGCATAAAACTCGACGTCTTCCACGTATTTCTTTGCGTATTTGACGCAGAAGATGGCGCGCTCAATACACTCGTCTTCGCTGATACGGAGCTTTTCTCTCAAGTGCTGCGGGGAGACGCCCAGGCCGGTGTGGATGCGCGGACGCTTGGCTGTCGCCAGCGCTTCTGCCGCGCGATCAATGTCTTTCTCGACCGCTCGCGTGAGGCCTACCACGACCGCGTCGTCTCCTGCCAGCTTGCCAATTTCTTGCACGCTCTTGAAGTCACCGGGGCTCGATATGGGAAAGCCGGCCTCGATAACATCGACATGCATGCGCAGCAGCTCTTGGGCAATGATGAGCTTTTCTTCCGTGTTCATGGAGGCGCCGGGGGACTGCTCGCCATCGCGCAGGGTGGTGTCAAAGATATGGATTTTCCTGGTCATAATCTCTCTCCTCTATCTGAGGGTGAGAAAAGACCATACATACGGCGAGGTTGCTCAAGACGTATGTGAGAAGCTGGTTTTGTGCGTGTGATGATTAAAAGACTTATGATGAGCCGCGCGTTCAAACACGTGCAGGCCATCCACTTCTGGCTTTTGCCACAGGTTGACCTGTGCGGTAAAGCAAAAGCTCAGGATTATAGCCGGCCTAGATTGAGGGATGCTAGAAGCTCAGCAACACGAGGGCTCTGAGCGCTCATGCGCTTGGCTTTCTGTGCTTGTGCAACCTCTGCGTAAGACATGGTATTCCCTCACCTAGTATCACCGGCCCGTCCGGTGCGTTGAAGATAGACTGACATGTTTTTGCTTCAATTTCTAAAACGTCTCAAAGTGGAAACATGCAAGCAAAATGCTCGTCATACGAGAAATTCCTAGGGCGAGAAGTTCCTGGGGCGAGAAGGTCGTGGGGCTTGCGCGCGGTGTGCGCGTAGGCGCGTCCGGGCGCAGGCGCGTCTGGACGCAGGCGCAGCCCTGTCAGTTGAGCGAGCGCCGCTGGTAGAGGCCATTATCGGAAAAGCCAAGTGAGCGATAGTAGCCGCGTGTGCCCACCGAAGAGATCACGTTGATGGCCACATACCCCTGTGCCTGAGCGATGGCACATGCGCGCTCTACCAGCTGTTTTCCTAAGCCCTGGTGCTGGGCAGAGGCATCGGTGTGACCCAGGCGGGCGGTCGAGCCATAGACATGCACCTCACGGATCATGGCTTCATGGGGTTTGGTGGGAAGGTCGAGGTGAGCTATCTTGTCCCAAGCGGGGCACGACAGGCGCAAGAAACCGGCAACGTGGTTGTCGGGGGTAACCCACTGCAAGAAATGTTCCTGCGTGACATGCGTCTCATAGGTGTAGTCCTGAAGCGTGAGCGTTGTGAGATCAACGGCTGCCCGCGCAATCTCTCTAAAGCGGATCTCTTGCACCTGTGGGGCAAGATTGCGCTGCTCAATGGCCTCATCCACCATCTGGCGCAGGTTGGCGTGCTTGTTTCCCACCAGAATGTCCTCTGCGTCGATGTCTCTGATCATGCGAGAGATACGCACGTAACACGGCGTTGCCATAACGTCTGCTACCAGGACATCTATCAGCTCCTCTGCGGTATAGGGCCGCCAGAGTCCGCGCTCATACACCTCTACCAGGCGCGTTCCCGGAACCAAGGCGCACGGGTAGAGCTTGATCTCGTCGGGCAAATAGTTCTTATCGCCCACGAACGTTGCAAAATCTTGAATATCGTCCTTTGGCGTAGAGCCAATAAGATTGAGCATCAGGTGAGAGTGAATCTTAAAGCCAAAGAGTCTAAGCAGGTCAAAGGCTTGTTTGATCCGCTCGATGCTCATGGCACGGCCATTTTTGTCCAGGATGTCCTGGCGGGTGCTCTGTATACCCACTTGAATTTTGGTGCAGCCCAGCTGGCGCATGAGCAAGAGGCGTTCGGCCGTGATAGCGTCTGGTCTGGTCTCTACCACAAGCCCCACCACACGGTGCGCTGCCTGCTCGTTTATGTGCTGCTCGTGCGCAAGCTCTTCAAGCGTTGCCGTCTGGAATGAAGCGAGCTTTGGAGCCTGCGCAGCGTAGAGCTCACGGATTGCCTGGTTATAGCTCAACTCCTTGGCATCAACTGCCGCTTGCGTGCTTGCCACACGCCTCTCAAGCTCCAAAGAGTCGTCGCTCATGCCGGCTGCATATGAGCGCTGGCGCAGCTCCTCTATGGCTTGGTCGGTGGCAGGCCACTCGTTGATAGCACGGAAAAGCTCTTTGACAAACCAGATCTGATAGCTCTTGGGATAGTCACTCCAGGTTCCACCCAGCACGATGAGCTCAATCTTATCTATGGGATGTCCCATCTGAGAGAGCGCCTTCATGCGAGCATGAACCTGTATATAGGGATCAAAAAGTGCCTGTTCAGCGCGCTGGCATGCGGGTTCTCTATGCAGATAGCTCTTGGGCATTCTGACATCTGAGGGGCAAAATATGCAATTTCCTGAACACGCTTCGGGTCGCGTGATCACGGTGATGGTGGCAACACCAGAGGCGGTTCTTCTAGGCTTTAGCCTGACCGAATCCAAGAGACGCTGTTCCAGCTGCGCATCAATATTCCACGAGCACCAGCGCTTGGGGTCATGGGCCTTCACGTCCAGGTAGAAACTCATGAATTTCTTTTTTGACACGTGATCCCTGTTGTTGTGAATACCGCGATTAGCTGTGCGTATTAGGCCATCAAGCGCCTCTGCATCAAGCGTGAGCGAAGGGTTGGCCCGTAGGCGATCCAATATGTCAAAAAGCAACTGTTCCATGGAGAAGCAGTATAGCGCCCTTTTGCGCACTCACGCATGAGGGTACGCGCATGAGCACTACGCCACGGAAAGCCGCCACATTGTTAAAATGGTGCCATGAATAATTCACACACATCTTTTGATATGGTCTCCTCACTGGCGCCTTCTATGAACGCTCTCAATGCGCGCTTCTATCAGAGCCAACAGGTGTCGTTTTCCCAGACGCGCCATAACAGATGGCCTGGTTGGGAGCGCTGTCTTGAGGAATGCGGGCTGGGGGAGGGCGCACCTACACGACAGAGGCTTTCTGTCCTCGATGTGGCTGCGGGCAATCTCCGTTTTGCCACCTTTTTGAGCCATACCTATGCTGAGCTGCCCGTATTCTATCGTGCGATAGATTTCTGCCCAGAGCTGGCTCAAGGGTGGCAAAAACCTCTCGCCTGGGATGTTCAGCTTAAGCGGATGGATGTGGTGGGAGCACTTCTTGATGAGAAGGTGTGCCTAGATCTTTGTGCTGATGCTGAGCCAGAAGGTGACTCCAGATCTGCTGGCCCCTTTGACCTCACGGTTTGTTTTGGCTTTCTGCACCACGTTCCCACCTTTGCTGCGCGTGTGCGCCTTCTTGATGCGCTGCTTGCACAAACGAGTCGTGAGGGGAGTTGCTGCGTGAGCTTTTGGCGGTTCATGGAAGATGAAAGCCTTGCTGCACGCGCTCGCCAGACGACGCAGGAAGCCACCCGTGAGCTGGGAATCTCTCCTGATGATTTAGGGCTCGGTGACTACCTTTTAGGATGGCAGAACAAGCCAGGCGTCTGGCGCTACTGCCATCATTTTTCTGATGAGGAGATAGATGCCCTGCTTGCTGCCTCGCATGCCCGTGCGCGTGCACGTTTTGAGGCAGACGGTAGGACGGGTGCCCTGAACGCCTATCTGGTGCTTCAGCGCACGGAGTGAGTACTTTTCAGTACAGGCGTGCTCAAGATGTATAAAACCATACAGATGTCTGAGTTTGGTTAAATGGTGAAATTTGAGCGACTCAAGTTTTTATCGTTCAAACTCTCTCCAATGGTGGAAAATGTTCATAAGTTAGATACGTCTAAGATGCTGCTGGGCAGCATGAGACCGAAGACAGGATGTGCATATGGCCTCATACGACGCAAACAACGTAAGATCGCTGATAGACACTGTTCAGACCTACTCAGGATCTGGCCACATGAAAGATGACATGCCGCTGGGCACGGCTGGTAGCCCAGCCGCCAGCGCCGCAGGAAGCGCCGCAGGCAGCGCGGTGGCAAGCGCAGGTTCTTCTCGCCCCAACCGCGCGCGTCCGCGTGCGCGCAATCGCAATGCAGAGCGCTCAATCCGTCTGCTGCAGGAGGCGTTTGTCCAGCTTTTGGCAGAAAAGCCGTACGATAAGATCACGGTTTCAGACATCACGCGCAAGGCGGATCTCAATCGGGGCACGTTTTATGCGCACTATTCCAGCATTGATGACTTGATGAATCGCATGATGGATTCTCTTGCCATATCCTTGGTGTCGCTCGTGGAGCAGGTGATTGACCTGTCGTTTATTGAGAACCCGATGCCGGTCTTGCAGATGATCAGCGGCTTTATTCAAGAGAATTTGGCGCTGGTACAGAGGCTCATGGAGTCCCAGAGCATCTCGGATTTCACAGGGCCGCTCAAAGAGCGCGTGCGCGGCCAGATAAAAGACTATCTCACGGTCAAAAATGGGGAGAATGCCACCCGAGATCTCCTGGTGGCAGACTACATTTCGTCGGGTATGTTTGGTATCTATAACTCCTGGATCGCGGGCGAGTACGGAGATGCCAGTCTGGATGAAATCAATGCGGTGCTGTGTAATTTGGTACATGGCGCACGCTCGACACTTCTGGATTCGCGCTAGGATAGAGCCAACGCATGCAGCTTGCGGCAAGTGGCGGAAGGGAAGGATAAGAAATGAAAGTAACGCTGGTGTACAACGATGGTGTTATTGATTCTTTTGAGACGGCACAGGATTCGTTTCACTCTACGTCTCATGCCCGCCTGTCCACATTTGTGGAAGAGGCCAATGCGGATTACGACGGAGATGACGAGAAGCGTACCGTCACCAATCTGATGGGTCTTGAAATCACGCCGATTGCCGACAGAACAGACGATGGCTATCCCATTCGCCCGCGCCGCATCGTTGAGATCCAGTTTGATTCTGACCATGTCCACCATGCCGTTCCTTCGGTAGAGAAGGTCTGCGAGCACACCGATGGTCTGGAGAAACTCATCGTTGATGGGGTGGTTGTGTGGGAAGGAGACCCGGGCATCTATCTGGCAGACGATGCCTTTGACGAGGTTTCCTACGACTGATCTGGTCGGTCACGTCTGCCTTTGGCGCTCCATGACCGCTTGCCTGCAAAACAGTGCCGTTTACCACTGATTCGTCTGGGCGAGAAGAACGTGGGGTATGAAGGAAGTACTTACAGGTCATCGCCTGCGGGTGATCGGACAAGGAGGTGCGTTCCAGTGAACACAGAAGAGTGTTTTCTCTCGCGCCTGCTTGGGCAGTAACGCTGTAGGAAATTCGTCGTTATATCCGGGAAGAGAAGAAGATTAGTAAGCCACACGTATTCCCGGGCAGGCGCGCTTTCTTAACCAGGGTCAACTTCAAACGTCGTAGACCATCGTTGAGTGAGCTTGTGGAGACAAGCGGTGAAATAGTTTCTAGTGGCGCCAAGGTGTGTGGAGGTGAGTCCAAAGGGCTCATAAGCGGCCAGATTGGTAGCCGTACTTGGTATCGTGAGCGACCGTCACAAGACGCAGATCTTGGATGTGCAGATGCCAACAAGCTGGCAAACCAAGGCCGGAAGACCATAACATCCAGGGCGGGTAGCTTCAGGGCACCCGCCCTTTTCATTGCGTAAAATGCCTGGTAAAAGCACTGGTGAGGGTGATTTTACATTCTTCATGTTCTTCTCGCCCGCACGGCCACAAAGCCTTAGAATGAGAAACTGGTTGCTTGCGGGCAGAACTGTTTGCTCGTGGCTCCGTGGCAAGGCAGCATGGGCCCTGTCAGAACCCTAAACGCAGCACTAACACAGATGCCTTCGGGCAAATGGACAAGAACTATACAAGAGGGATGCATTGTGGCTAAGCCAAAGGGCAAACATCTTGCTCCTCAAAGCAAGGGGCATGCACATAAGCGCACACAAAAGAATGCAAGGCGGCTGGGGCTGGGCAAAAAGATTGCGCTCGGCGTGGGCATTGCGCTGGTTGTGGGCGCGGGCAGCGCGTATGGTGCCGGCGTCTACTATTTCTCTGATCACTTTTTGCCCAACACGACCGTGAACGGCAAAAACGTGGGCCTTATGAGCTCGGCCGAGCTGGCACAGGTCATAGACTCTGAGGCCAAGGCTTATACGCAGACGGTCACGGTGGGGGATTTCACCACCACGCTCACCGCAGATCAGATTGGCTACAGCGTAGACGGCCAGGCAGCGGCGCAGTCTGCCATCAGCCAGGCTGCGGGCAGGGTCTGGTTCTGGCCGGTGGAGTTGTTCCAAACGCATGCGTTTATCGCCGAGAATACCTGTACATTTGATCAGGCAAAGCTGGACGAGGCAATCTCTCAGGCCGTTGATACCTTCAACCAAGATGCATCGAGCCCGGAGAATGCGTCGGTTATCTATAGCGAAGAGCAAGAAGCTTTCATCATCAACCCCGAGGTGGCAGGCAATGTGGTCAACAAAGATGCCATCACCTCGTCCGCTACCGATGCTGCGCGCACGCAGTCTCAAGATGCGGCGTTGGATGATTCGGCCATAGAAAAGCCTCAGGTGACCGCGGAAGATCCTCGTCTCAAGACGGCGGTCGATACGGCCAATGCCATGTTGGATACCACGGTTGAGCTGGCAAAAGGTGGCAATGCTCAGGTGGAGATTGACCGTGGCACCAAGGCCGGCTGGGTAAGCGTTGATGATGAGTACAACGTGTCGGTCAACCAGGACAAGGTGTCGAGCTATGTGTCCGGCGTGGCAGACAAGTTTGCCTCGTCTGATGATGAGTACACCTATTTGGTCAAGGCCGATGAGCTTACGCAGAGCATCACGCAGGCGCTGAGCGACCAAACGTCGGCTACGATTGAAGTGCCCATGCGCGCTAAGGCCAAGCCCAAGCAGGTTGATTCTGCTATGGGCAGCGGTACGTGGGACGGTTCTGGCAGCTATCTTGATGTGGATCTCAAGGCGCAGTACGCGCGCCTCTACGACGATGCTGGCGGCGTCGTGTGGGAATCCTACATTGTCTCGGGCAACACGAGCGAGGGGCGCAATACCCCTGAAGGCACGTTTAAGCTGCAGGGCAAGTCAACCGATATCACGCTGGTTGGTCTGGATGAGGACAAGGATGGCAAGCCAGATTACGAGAGCCATGTGGACTATTGGATGCCGTTCTATGCGGGATCCTATGGCCTGCACGATGCAACGTGGCGCTCAAAGTTTGGTGGGAGCATCTACTCCTACGCGGGCTCTCACGGATGCGTCAATTTGCCACATGACAAGGCAGCGGATCTGTATTCCCGTCTCAACGTGGGCGACACGATAAAAATTCATTCTTAAAAGAATTTTGCGCCGCTTGTGTTGGATAATCTAGGGTGATCGCTATCAACAATACAGGGCTGGCGAGAAGATCTTCTGGGCTGAACGCACGCCTTGAGGCACGTGATGACACTTTGATGGGTGGGCAAGATGATATCGAAACTTCTTCTTGTGAGGCACGGAGCACCGGATTACAGCTTTGATGGTGCAGATATTGCGCGCCCGCTGTCAGAGGCAGGTATACGCTCCATGCAAGATGCCCTGCCGCAGCAGCTGAACCTTTTGGGCCAGTCGCGTGACATACAGCTCTGGTCGAGCCCTGCCAAGCGCGCACAGCAGACGGCCGAGATTCTGGCACATATCTTGCAAGATGGTGGCAAGGATGGTATCACGCTGCACGACGATCTCTACTCCCAGGACGTGAGCCTTTTCATCACGGAGCTCAAGATGTCTGCCGGTACCGTTATTGCGGTGGGACACGTGCCGTTTATGGAACAGCTGACCGAATATCTGACGGGCGCGCGGATTCGTTTTGAAAAAGGCGCGGTGGCCTGCATTGCGTTTCCGCATGAGACAACGGACAATGCGCGGCTGGAGTGGTTCTTGCAAGGGCCTGATGCCAAGCGCTGGGAAACGCTCATTGCCATTGAGCATGAGCTGGCGGAGCGTGCAAGAAAGATTGAGGCGTCGCTGGACTACCTTTTGGAAAACCCGCGTGACCCCGAGGCGCTCCATGCATTTAGGGTCAACATCCGTCGCGCGCGGTCTCTTATCGCATTTATCCAGCCGTTCCAAAAGCGTAGGCAAAACATTGTGATCGACACCTTGCTGGCGGATTTTCAGCATGGGTGCGCGTACCTGCGTGAGATGGACGGGCTCTGCGCACGCATTTCTAACTGCAGCAATGGCTCGACGGAAAACCTCACGTTTCTGTTTGCGTGTTCGCACGCGCGCGACAACGAGCGCACGCGGGTGGTGGCGCGGCTGGGCAGGCGCAACACCCGCCGCCAGCTGCGGGAGGCCCTCCATGAGATGCGCTCCATCAAGTGGCGCACCGAGGTGGAGACGGCAGGTCTTGGCAAGCATGAGGTGCGTCGTGAGTTCGATGCGCTCTACGCCGCTTGCAAAGAGGGCTACCAAACATGTGATTTCATGGATGATGAGGCTACCCATGCCCTTCGTAAACGCATAAAGCGCCTGCGATATGTGGGTGAGGCCTACGCAGATCTTCTGGGCGAGAAAAGACTCAAGGTGATAGAGGCATCCCGCCAGGCACAAGATGAGCTGGGAGATCTCTGCGATGCGCGCGTTGATCTTTCCATCATCCAGACGCTCGACAAGCGCAATGCCTTCTCGGGCGTAGAGGCAGACGTAAAGGCATTTGTGGAGCTCACGGAGGCACGCATTCAAGAGATTACCGAGCGCCTGCGGGCATCTCAGAAGCACTTTGAGTAGCATGGCGCGCTGTCGCGGTGGCGCGCAGAACATGGTGAGCGTATAGCAAAAAAAGAGGGCGCAGGTTGCTGCGTCCTCTTTGCGTATAACGTGCAGGTCACGGGAGTAATTGCTGCTGCAGAGACCGCAGCTGCAAACACCGCTGCAGATGCCCGCGGTTTTCTAGAGACCCACGACTTGGCTGACAGACGTGATGACCTCAGGCGGCAGGGAAATCATGCCAAGCGCCAGCAAGACGACATACAAAACGATGCCGATGAGGTAGAAAAACAGGCAGGAACGGGTGAAGTTTCTGCGGTTGAGATTTCCGCCAGAAATTGAAAAGACGATCATGCAAATGAGGCCTACCAAAGGGATTGCATAGAGAATACTGAAGCCTATGTATGCCCACGTGCCCATAGGTTCAAGCTCACGCGGGAGGTTGAATCCGCTGAAACCTGCAGAACTTGTCTTCTCTGGTGCGTTGGTGTTCATGTGTGAAGCCATGGTGTGTCCTTTCTGGTGCAAGTGTGGCTTTGTCCACAGGGCGCCTTTGAGTCTAGCAGCAAAGATGCGTCGTGGTTGATCTGAGTTGGAGATTTTGCTAGCTGTTGGATGAATGGTCGTCTGCGGTCGCGTGTGTGTCTGCGCTGGCGTGGGGGCCATTTTGAGGATGCGCTGCCACCCAAAGGCCCAGCACAATAGAGCCGGCACTGTAGAGGGCCACCACTATCGAGGCAACGTAGATATAGGGCGCTACCACGGAGTTTGCTGTAAGCATGGGAAACATGCCCAGCACGAAGGCGCCCAGCGCAATGAGTGCGTTTGCTATCCGCCAGCGCTTCTCGCCCTCTCCACTGGTGGCTTTGCGCACCGCCTGAAAGCTGGCTACCAAAAAGAGCGCGCCGAGGATGATGTTGGCAAATCGCGTGATCAGGGTATGTTCGGCCATAGCAAAGGCGACAAGGGCAATCTCTGCCACACGGCCTACCAAGATGAGGCGGGCATTGAAGACATCGAGCGTGGTGTCTTCTGCGGTCTTGATGACCTTGGTGGTAAGCCAAATGAGCGCGGCAGCACCCATGATATAGCCAAAGGTATGCGCGGCAAAATCCGGGTTGACCATAAAGAAGATGCTGAGACACATCAAAAAGATGCCGCGCGTCAGGTGCTGCTCATGCAAGAATGCCCGCAGGTCAAATGAGTCGAGCGCGCCCACGCCTGCGGCTGCCAGCTTCACCACGCCTTCCGCGCCAGGGCCTTGATGTGCCACAATCTCTAGGGCAATCTGCTGCAAAAAGATAGGTCCCGCATCTGAGAAATCCGTTTGCTGGTGGATGCCTTTCTCGTCCAGCGCGGTGAAGAAGTCGTCTATGAAGTGCTTGCGACCTTCAAGATCAAGCGATTCTATCCAGGTGTGGAGCGTGTGGTTGATAAACGCGCAATCGGGAGAAAGCTCAGCGGCTTCTACAAAATGCGTGCCCTCAACTTGCCACGAGAACGCGTCGTGCTGCATGATGCCCTCGTTGTCAGAGTGCACAATCATGTCTGCAGGAAGGTCCTGAAAGAGCTGGCCAAACACGTCGTATGCAGGCACGATGCGCATTATCCGCCCAGCGAGCGCGCCTGCAGACACAGGGCCTACAACATCGTGTGCAAGGCCGGGGCCATCGTTGTTATAGACGGCTATGATGCGACGCTGTTTGAGCGGACTGCATCTCAGCGCCCCATACTCTGCCAACGTGCCTCCCTTGGAGTGGCCGCCTATCCTATAGCGCCTGGTCAGACGTATTACGCGGTCAAGATAGCGCGCGGCTTCACGCTCTGAGGGCATGATCTGATAGCTCATGGTGAAGTCCTCTTTCCAGCCCACAAATGAGTTATCGGTTCCGCGAAAACTCACGTAGCTGGTGTGATCAGGCAGCACAATCTCTAGTGCGCAAAACTGCGTGCCACTCTGCGCATCCAGGTGGACCTGCAGATTTTTGAGACGGGCCTGCCCAAAGCGCGCAGACGATCCCAGCGCATCCATGAAGGCTTCTTTTACCGGAGTAATACCAAAGCTTCTCTTGGCGAGAAGGACCGCAGAGCTCATGGCTTGCTCAACGCTCACGTCCCCGCGCTCGTTGATCGTGGGCACAATGCCGGTGAGATCGAGGTAGGAAAGGACGGACAAGACGAGGTTATCCACCTCATTAAAGGGGACCTCCTCGAGCGTTGTGGCGCCGAAGTCATTAAGATATGAAACGATTGTGCCCACGTGTCACCTCGTTTGCTTGGTGGTTGAGCAGTATCTATATGCGCGAGCTGCATGTTCTATCCCTGTTCTTATTCCACGTACATGATCTTTTGTTACACAGGGTTGTGAACGTCCTTCACACTTTTTCTGCCGCTCAGCTGTTTCACATCCGTTGAGCGGAAATAAAGTGTCCGATGAGCGTCAAATTGAGCACCACTCGTCGGTTTTTATTCATCACGGATCAGAAATAACCAATTCCACCTGTTAGACTAATCGCGCGTTTCTGGGCTCACGAGGGGGTGGGTCAGTGCGCTGATCGCTCTGGCCATTTTTGTAAGGAGAGGAATCATATGTCTCGCATGTATGTACTCGAACGTAGCGAGGCCCAGGCGGTTATGGATGAGATGCACCAAGCGCTTGAGAGGCGTTTGGCATGCAGCTCTCTGGAGCCATGCCCCGTTGAGTTTACGCGGGCTGTTGTCTCCATGTGCGCCACGCAAAGCTGTGGCAAATGCACACCATGCCGCGTTGGGCTCAAAGTGCTTGAGGGCCTGTTGGATGATGTGTTGGAGTATCGTGCAACAGAGGAGACCCTGAAGCTCATTGAGTCTACTGCACGCGCTATATATAACTCATCAGATTGCGCTATTGGTTATGAAGCGGGCGAGATGGCTCTTCTTGCAGTCAAGGGCTTCCACGATGACTTTGTGCACCACATTGTGCACCAGAGCTGTGACTTTACGCGCAGGCGCCACGTTCCTTGCGTATCTGGTTGCCCGGCGCACGTGGATATTCCTGGCTATATCTCCTTGGTTTCAGCGGGGCGCTACACCGACGCGGTGCGCCTGATCCGCAAGGACAACCCGCTGCCTCTGGTCTGCGGTCTTATCTGTGAGCACCCCTGTGAGGAGAGATGCCGTCGCGGCATGGTAGATGATGCGCTGAACATCCGCGGCCTCAAGCGCTATGCCGTTGACCATATGGATTCTGATTATGAGCCCATCATGCTTGACCCCACCGGCAAGCGAGTGGCTGTAATTGGTGGCGGCCCTGCTGGCCTTTCTGCAGCGTATTTCTTGACCCTCATGGGGCACAAGTGCACGGTCTTTGAGTCACGCCATCACTTAGGCGGCATGCTGCGCTATGGTATCCCCGCCTATCGTCTGCCGCGTGAAGAGCTTGACCGTGAGATCAATTGGCTGGTCAGCTGCGGTATTGAGGTCAAGCTCGACACCTATGTGACCGATATTGAAAAGCTCCGCAAAGATTATGACGCGGTCTATATTGCCATCGGTGCGCACAAGGACAGAAAGCTCAACCTGCCTGGTGAGGATGCAGAAGGTGTCATCTCTGCAGTGGCTATGCTGCGTGCCATGGGTGATGACACGCCACCAGACTTCAAGGGCAAGAGCGTATGTGTGGTCGGCGGCGGCAACGTTGCTATGGACGTGGCGCGTACCAGCGTGCGCCTGGGCGCCAAGAAGGTCACCATTGTGTATCGCCGTCGTGTGGCAGATATGACCGCGCAGGTAGAAGAGATCGAGGGCGCTCGCGCAGAGGGCTGTGAGATCTTGGAGCTCCACTCTCCCAAAGAGATCATGGTAGAGGATGGCCATGTGGTCGGCCTCAAGGTAGAGCCGCAGATTATTGGCGGACCTCGTGGCGGACGTCCTGCTCCACGCAAGGCAGATGCAGACGATGTTGTCTTAGATTGTGACATTGTGGCAGTGGCTATTGGTCAGGCCATTGACTCCAAGCCGTTTGAGGACTTAGGCGTACCGTGCCAGCGGGGCCGCATTGTGGCAAACCCTGATGGTATGGTTCCTGGCTTTGATAACGTCTGGAGCGGCGGTGACTGCCAGACCGGACCTTCTACGGTTATCCGTGCTATTGCAGCAGGTAAGGTGGCTGCCGGTAACATTGATGGCTATTTTGGCTATGACAACAAGAATAAGATCAAGGTGCCGTTCGAGCTTCCGCAAGTTCAGTTTAGAGGCAAGATATCGTGTGCACGCTGCGAGCTCAAAGAGCGTGAGGCAGGGGAGCGCAAGGGCGACTTTGAGCTCATGGAGATTGGTTACACGAGACAAGAGGCGGAGCAGGAAGCCAACCGCTGCCTGTGCTGCGACCACTTTGGCTATGGCGCGTTCCGCGGAGGGAGGGTCTACGCATGGTAAAGCTGACGATAGATTCAATTCCCGTAGAGGTTGCGGAGCATACAACCATCCTCGATGCTGCCGCCTCTGTGGGCATCAAGATCCCGACACTGTGCTTCTTGCGTGATCTCAATGAGGTTGCCGCGTGCCGTGCCTGCGTGGTGGAGATCAAAGGTCTTCCGCAGCTGGTTGCTGCATGCAACAACTTTGTGGATGAGGGCATGGAAGTTTTGACCAACAGCCCTAAGGTTCGTGAGGCGAGAAAAGCAAACGTCGAGTTCCTGCTTTCCCGTCATGACTCCAAGTGCACCAGCTGCGTGCGCAATGGCAACTGCTCCTTGCAGTCACTCACGCATGATCTGGGCATTACCAACATGCCGTTTGATCAGAAGTTTATGCGCTGGAACTGGCCGGCCTCCTATCCTTTGCAGCGCAATAATAACAAGTGCATCAACTGCCTGCGCTGCATCCAGGTGTGCTCCAAGGTACAGGCCACCAATATCTGGGATCTGGTCAACCGTTCCAGCCACACGGCGGTCAACGTATCTCACACCAGGCGCATTGAGGATTCTGACTGCACACTCTGTGGCCAGTGCATTACACACTGCCCCGTGGGCGCTCTCTATGCACGTGATGATACCCAGCGCGTCTTTGATGCCCTGGCAGATCCAGAGCGCGTTACCATTGTTCAAGTTGCTCCTGCGGTGCGCGCAGCATGGGGCGAGGCTTTTGGTGTAAGTGCAGACGTTGCTACCGATAAGCGCCTGGTCACTGCACTTAAGCGCATGGGCTTTGATTACGTATTTGATACCGACTTTGGCGCCGACCTCACCATTATGGAAGAGGCATCAGAGCTGCTTGACCGTATGCAGAACCCTGACCATGGTGAGATGCCTATGTTCACCAGCTGCTGTCCTGGTTGGATACGCTATCTTAAGGGTCACTACCCAGAGCTCACGGGCAACCTCTCCACCAGCAAGAGCCCGCACCAGATGTTTGGTGCAATTGCCAAGAGCTACCTGGCAGAGAAGCTGGGGACAGACCCGCGCAAGTTCTTTGTGGTGAGCATCATGCCGTGCGTGGCCAAGAAGGCAGAAAGTGAGCTGCCCAACCAAAATGACGCCTGTGAAGAGCCGGACGTGGATTGCGTTCTGACCGTCCGCGAGCTCGACCGCATGGTGTCTGAGGAGCACTTGGATATTGCTCATCTGCCCGAGACAGAATTTGATGAGCCACTGGGTGAGTCGACTGGTGCTGCCGTTATCTTTGGTGCCACGGGTGGCGTTATGGAAGCCGCACTGAGAACGGCATACCACACCGTTACCGGTCAAGCGCCCAAGCCGGATATGTTCTCGGGCGTGCGTGGCATGGATGGCTGGAAGGAAGCTACGTTTGATATGGCAGGAACGCCTGTGCGTGTGGCGGTTGCCAGTGGCTTGCAAAACACTCACCGTCTGATTGAGGCACTCAAGGCGGGCGAGGTCCACTACGACTTCATTGAGATCATGGCATGCCCCGGTGGCTGTGCCGGTGGCGGCGGCCAGCCCATACATGATGGTGAAGAGCGCGCAGAGGTGAGAGGTGACGTGCTCTGGGGTCTGGATGCAAGGGCTGACCTGCGCAATTCCTACGAGAACCCATCCATCCAGCGCCTCTACAGCGAGTATCTGGAGGCTCCGCTCTCAGAGCGTGCGGAGCACCTGCTCCACACCGATCACTTTGGTTGGGAGATGCCGCTCTCGCCTGAGGTTAAGATGTTCGACGGCAAGTAGACGTCTGCCGCACACAGTAGTTCTCTAAAAGAAAGGTAGTGTCAACAGCTGTGTTGGCACTACCTTTTTGCATGTCATACGTACTATGTAGCGCATGTCGCAGGCGAGAAGCCCGTGGCGCTGGGCAAGAACCCTTAGGCGCTTAGCGCAACGATTCGCACCTGAGCGTTACGCACCTGTGCGCTACGCCTCTACCTCTACCAGTGTGATCTCAAAGTTCAAGGCTTTCCCTGCCAGCTCGTGGTTGCCATCCAACGTGATGGTCTTGTCGTCTTTTGCAGAAACGGTAACGGCAAATGGCTGTCCGCCAGGGCCGCTCAAGAAGACGCGCTGACCCACCTCTGCCTCCTCAGCACCAGGCAGCTGTGCTAGATCAAAGGTGCGCACGTTGTCTTCGTTGCGCTCACCATAGGCGTCTTTGGGATCAAGATGCACCGTCACGGTCTGTCCGACCTCCATGTCACGGACGGCGGCGTCAAAGCCTTTGATCATCTGTCCGGCCATGCAGGTGAACTCCAGCGGCTCATTGCGATCGTAGGAAGAGTCAAACTTGGTACCATCATCCAGCGTGCCGGTGTAGTGCACCTTAACCTTTTTACCTTCATTGCTCATGAATTTCTCGCTCTCTTTGTAGGGCAGATACGTAGTGTAGCTGCGTTGTGCTGCGTGCGAAAACTCCGCTCATACCTACCCTCAGACGAATGAGGGTAGTCACGCGGACTAACAATACATGAAATCATCGGCATACACGGGAAATGTATGGCATATCATCTGTCTGGTGCGAGAAGAACGTGCTTAATGTGAAGCTGAATTCTCTCCTATGTTTTCCGCAGTGCGTAGGGTTTGTCGCCCATTATCGGTTTGGGATGCATTGTGACGCTCTCCGGTACTGGCGCAGAGCAGAACAACGGCGCGGTGATCACCAATGAAGAAACGCACGTCAAAGGCCCGTTTTTGGGTGCACTTCCCACGTGGGCTGCGCTTGATCCCACCTTTACGCTCACGGTGCCGCGCGCACAGTATATGAGCGGCGCGTTTGACACGCTTTTGCACAGCATGGAGAGCTACTTTGGCTCGCCACGCACGCCCAATGCAACCGACGACATGAATCTGGCCATCCAGCGCAATGTGATTGCCAACATGCGTGTGGTGGCAGCGGACCAGAAGAACCTGGAGGCCCGCGGCGGGCATAGATCCGCTGGATGTGGCACTTTTGGGCATCGATGCGCTCCAGGCATTCATCCATGAGATGGGACTGCCCACCAGCTTTGCTGAGATGGGCTCAGATGCTTCGGATGAGACCTTGCGCAAGGCGGCCGATACCTGCGTCTTAACTCCTGGCTGTGCCAAGAAGCTGAGCTCAGATGAGATCTTCCAGATTCTGGTAGAAAGCCGCTAGGTGTGCTCCAGCTCTACCTACAGAGTGATCACCTTACCTTTCTTTCAGGGTGAACACAACAAAGAAGCGCTGGTAGCAACCCATTTAGGGCGGCTGCCAGCGCAGTTTCTGTATGACAGTTCCAAAAGTGTTTAAAGTTTATTGGAAGAGCCTATTTCATGATCTTGCGGAAGAGCTCAACCACCGTGGCGTGGTCTGCTTCACGCGGGTTGCCAGGATAGCACGCGTCTGCCAGAGCGTCATCTGCAATCTGGTCCAGGTCATCTTCTGTGATAGCATCGCAGGTGGTGGGGATGTTGACATCCTTTGAGAGCTGACGGACAGCTTCAATGGCGGCATCTGCAGCTTCATCTGTGCTCATGCCGGTGGTGTCTACACCCATGGCCTTGGCAACATCTGCCAGGCGATCAGTCACAACAGGCTTGTTGAACTCCATAGCAATGGGGAGCAGCATAGCGCAGGCAACGCCGTGCGGCGTGTCATAGTGTGCGGAGAGCGTGTGAGCCATAGCATGGTCAATGCCAAGGCCAACATTGGAGAAGCCCATGCCAGCAATGTACTGTGCAAGCGCCATTCCTTCTCGCCCGCTGGCAGGTGTGCCGCTCTTTGCCTCTGCCACGGCATCGCGCAGGTTTTTAGCGATAAGCTCAATGGCCTTGAGGTGAAACATGTCCGTGAGCTCCCATGCTGCGCGTGTGGTGTAGCCCTCGATAGCGTGGGTGAGGGCATCCATGCCGGTAGCTGCGGTAAGACCAACAGGCATGGTGGCCATCATATCGGGGTCGATGACGGCAACCTCAGGCGCATCGTTGGTGTCTACGCACACAAACTTGCGGACCTTCTCCACATCAGTAATTACATAATTGATGGTAACTTCTGCGGCGGTACCTGCGGTGGTGGGCACAGCGATGGTAAAGACCGCGTGATTTGTGGTGGGGGCTACGCCCTCAAGCGAGCGCACGTCCGCAAATTCCGGATTGTTAATAATGATGCCGATGGCCTTGGCCGTATCCATAGAAGAGCCGCCGCCAATGGTTACGATGGAATCTGCCGCAGCAGCCTTAAATGCCGCTACGCCGTCCTGCACATTCTTGATGGTGGGGTTGGGCTTGATGTCTGAGTAGAGCGACCAGGCAATGTGTGCTTGGTCGAGAAGATCGGTGACTTTTGCGGCAACACCAAACTTGACAAGGTCTGGGTCGGTGCAGACAAAGACCTTCTTGAAGCCTCTGCGGGAAAGCTCGCCAGGGATCTCTTGGATGGCACCTTTTCCGTGGTAGGAGATAGTATTGAGGACAATGCGGTTAGCCATAAAACCCTCCTGTTATTCGCAAACCAAAAAGAATCACCTTTATAGTATGCGCATGAGAAATGATGATCATCGGGGCGAATACGTAAACGGAATGTGCCATGGAACATAACAGTAGTTGTTCTTGAAAAAGCGGACAACAAGGGTTTGTTTAGGTATAACTTGGACATACGTTCTTTTGCTCTCATGCATCAAAGGCATGACTTAGGGTGTCTTTGGGCTGCAGGAATGTGAGGAGTGTCCATGAAAGCAAAGTTTGTTCACTGGTGTGTACACGTTCTTGATAAAGAGGCATCCATTGCGTTTTACGAGCAAGCTTTAGGTATGCATGTGGCAAGAGAGGTAGGTCCTGACGACGGTTCTTGGACTAACACCTTTATGGAAAATGATGAGGCACCGTTCCAGCTTGAGCTCACGTGGAACAGGGGCAGGACTGTGCCGTATGCAAACGGCGGGAAAGATACCCATATTGCTTTTAGGGTGGATGACTTTGAGGCTGCACATGCCCTTCACAAGAAGATGGGTGTCATTGTGCGAGAAAACCCACGTATGGGTCTGTATTTCATCGCGGATCCCGACGGATCATGGATAGAGATCTTACCAGAGCGATAGCAAGCACGTTGAGATACGCATTGCGCAATCGGGCGATAAGATCAGATTGCGCACATAGATGGGCCAAGGCATAGCTATGCAGATAGTGGGCAGATACTGGGGGCTTCTTTATGCTGAGAATGGTTTTATCAGACCTCGACAATACCTTTCTTACGCCCGATAAACGCATAACACAAGCAAACGCACAGATACTGGATGCTGCGTACGAGCACGGCATCCAGTTTGTTCCGTGTACTGGCAGAAATCTCAGCGCTGTGCCCGCCGAGCTCTTGGCGCACCCAGCGGTCTCCTATGCCATAAGCGCAAACGGCGCGATTATAGCAGAGGCAAAAATGGGCAGGATCCTCCACGCGGTTGAGATGGACAAAACAGCAGCTTTGAGCCTGTATGAGCAGGTCGAAGCGCGGACCGTTACCTTTGACGTGTTTGCGGACGGGAAGGTCTATTCCAACAGAAAGCGCTTTGAGTCCCTGATCGAGCGCGTGCCCGTCGATGAAGCCACGCGCGCGTTTGTTCGCTCCAGCCGTACGCTGGTAGATCAGGGCGAGAAGGACCTTATCGCCCACGCTCAACGCTTTGTGAGGCTCACCCTCTTCTGCCTGACGGAGGCTGACCACGCATTTGTGTGTGATGCTGTTGACACCCAGTCCAGCATGGCGCGCACCCAGTCCATCGACTGCAACGTTGAAGTGATGGATAGAAGTGCCAACAAAGGTTTTGGCCTCAGGTGGCTTTGCTCGCACGTGGGCATAGACCCTGCAGATACCGTCGCGTTTGGTGATAACGATAATGATCGCCCCATGCTTGAAGCGGCAGGAGATGGCGTGGCGGTAGACAATGCTACGGCTGCGTGTAAGGCTGCTGCATACCACATGACAGCAAGCTGCTCAGAGTCAGGGGTTGCACGCTATCTGGCTCCTTTGCTGGGGGTATAGCAAATACGGTGACTAATGTGGGTATACTCGTCTCATATTGAGCCTCAGAGAGAAGGAACCTACATGTCGTTGTTGTCCATTTTTGGAGCCCCTCAGGGCGCCGAGCTTTTGCAAAAAGCACGCGCTGAGGAGGGTGCTCGTATCGTTGATGTCCGTGAGCCAGATGAGTTTGCCACCGGGCATATCAAAGGTGCTATCAACATTCCGCTATCGCGCTATCGTGAGTTTGAGCAGATGCTTCCTCATAAGGACGCGACGCTCTATCTGTACTGTGCCAGTGGTGCACGCAGTTCACGCGCGTGCAAATTTCTCTCAAAGATGGGCTATAGCTCCGTCTGCAATATGGGTGGTGTGGGCACGCTGGGTGAAGATTTGGTGTGCTAGTTTCCTTTGTGTATGACCCAAGACAAAAACTAACGATCACTGCATGAAAAATAGTTGTTAGAGCTAGTCATATCCAATATAACCCTCTAGAGTGGAGACAGGTATGTATCAATGGTACTAACATTTCTAGAGGGAGTTGGCACATATGAAAAACGCCAGAAGTGACATTTGGCGCAAGGTCGTGAGTGCTGTGTTGATAGCTGCACTCGTGCTCCAATTCAATCCTGGCTACGCTGCTGCAATAAGCGACCAGGTGAGTGGAAGTGCGCAGGCTGCTGCATCACAGGATGTGGACAATCACGCCACAAGTGCAGCAACTGCAACGGATGGCTCGGACGGTTCAGCAAACTCCAATGAGGACGTCTCAGCAGATTCTAACCAACAATCTGATGAGAGCACAGCTCCCGACAATGAGAGCACAGAGAGCGGCACGCACGATGAGGGCGCAGGTGCTACGGGGGGTCTGAGTGAAAAGTCTCCTTCCGTGCTTGACACTTTCGTGTCTCTGTTGAGAAGCAATTCAACTCTTGATGAAGTGTATCTTTCCACCTCAGGAGATGATTCTCAAGAGGGAACAGCCGATAAGCCTGTGAAAACGCTGGGTCGTGCGCTTGAGTTGGTGAAAGATGGTGGATACATCCATACAGCAGGCTCCTATACCTATGAAGGCGACCTTTCCATCTCAAAGAGTGTGACCTTTATAGGAACTGATAACTTCCTTACCTTGCAGGGTGGTACCCTGACAGCATCTGGCTCAGTTTCGTGGGTCGGCTATACAACTGCACTGACAATCAACAGTGACGCTACATTGGGTGATGGTACCTACACCTTCAATCAGGTAAACACCGGCATTGATCTTAAGGGCAGTATCAAAGGCACATCCCGTGATGCCTTACACGTAACCGTGAATGCCAATAAGAATCAGGTTGGTATCAACACGACGGGTAAGGATCTCAAGTATCAAAAGGCGACCATCACATGGAACAGTGGGCGCGTTGATGGTTGGACGTATCGCAGTCTCTACATGGATGACTGCACCTTCTACGTTAAAGACGTGTGGCTGTTTAGCAGCGCATCTCAGCCATTTAACGTGCAGAACTCAGATCTCACGATTGAAGGTAGATTCAATCAAAACTCTTGGCGAGGTGGACACGTGCTGTCTGTCTACCAAGATGTGCCTGCGTATTTCACCAATTCCAATGTTACGGTTATTGGGTCTCGAATTAATGTGGCAGGGGGACAGCCGCTCTATATTACGGATTCTTCCTTAACGGTGAAAGACAGTCCTGATGGCGGCATCAATATCAACTACGGCACCTCCGTATATGTTGAAAACTCTACTTTGAAGGCCGACAACGTAAGTAGGGGTTTTGTTGCGGCGGGGGCCGATAACGCATCCAATCTCTATGTATCTGGCTCGTCTGTTATTGAAACGGCTGCAAGTGCACAGGCTGATTCTGTGGGTGTCAATGGAACCTATGCGGTTACCGGCGGCACTTTCAAGGTGTACAACGGAAAGCTGAGTGACTCCAATTGTGTGCCTACAAATGGCAGTGAGCATGGAAGTGAAAAGCTCACGCTCTTTACGCTTGCTGATCCTTCTCTTACCAGTCTCAGTCTGATCGATAAAAATGGTCAGACCTATACATATCCTGTTGAGAAGGCCAACGCAGATGGATCAAAAAATGTGTGGGCACCTGCTGATACGGTGACCTATACCCTCAATAATTCCAACGCAAGGTTTGCAGACGGCACAACGGCTGACAAGTCCTTTACCGCTATGCGCGGTATGACAGTTACTGCTGCTACTGGCTATGTAAACGGCAGCGGTACCTATGTTCAGAATAATTTTGCGGATCCTGGCACACCTACGGATGTCAATGGCGTGGAGTTCTATGGTTGGTATTACAAGGATGCGCAGGGAAACGAGCATGAATATGATCCTGCCACAACGCCAGTGACCGCGCAGATGCAGGTATATGCCAAGTGGAACGCTAAGACCGTTGTCTATCACAATGGCGCAGGAGCACGGCATGTCGTGAATCTTGATCCTGGTGACACAACGGCTACGGCTCTTTCCTTTGATGAGGTGGCGGGCACAGTTGATGCATTCAAACGTGCTGGAAAGACATTCTCAACCTGGGCACTTGCTGAAAATGGCAGCAACCCGGTGAAGGCGGGAGATACCCTCACCTTTGACAAGGATCAGACCCAGATTGATCTCTACGCTCAGTACACCGATAACCTCTATACGGTGAAGTTCTCCGCAAATGGAGGCACGTTCAGTGAGGATTCCGTATTCAAGAACAAAGACTACTTCACCATTGAAAAAGACGCTGAAGGCGGAGATGTTGCGGTACTGAACAAGCAGGCAACCTATGGCCAAACCCTGCATGATGTCACGGAAGCGCTGGGTCTTAAGTATGCCGACAAGAGCGATGCCTATCTTGAGGTGGACGCAGGCGCAAAGCTCAATGGCTATAAGCTGGCAAGTACTGAGCAATGGGCACAGACGCCCAACGCTCGTGCATCAATTCGCTTTGACTCGTACAAGTGGTGGATTTTGACCTATGAGGGTGAGAACCCCACTATCACGTCTGACGTGACCTATTACCTTACCTGGACCACCACAGCTTCGGGGGATGATAACATCACTGATAATGGGTTGACCCTCGACAGCGATATGTGGGGCGCCTCACGAGAAGAGAGCTCTAAGATGGGCTTTGTGCGCCCAGGTGAGACGTTCTCCCTTACGGGTATGGTCAACACGCAGGGCATTAAGGACCAGATGAGCGAGATAGAGAAGCAGTTTGGCCAAACGCCGTCAGATTTCTCAAATATTGCACTCACGCGTGCACGTTCTACATTCGATGTTGTGCTCAATGTACCGCAAGGCGTGATAGTGCCAGCCAATCCACAGGTGAGTGTTAACGGCTTAGGCGATCTGTTTGATGTCCAAGAGACCTCGGTTAACGGGCAACAAGTCACTATTACCATGACGCTCAAAGATGGTATTGACAACTACCAGAAGCTGAAAGATGCGGTGGATTCCACCGGAACACAAAAAGCGCAGCCATCATTGTTGCGCTCCCTTTTGGCGCTCGTGAGAGCACCGCGTGCTGCAGACACTACCAGTAATGAAATTACTGCAACGGTGTCTGGTCTATCGCTGGATGCTGATAACGTGGAAAACGGTGACATCTTGACAGCCATAGGTAGCGTCAGAGGCACGTTTGAGGCCACGGCAAGCATAGGTGACGTGAGCAAGTTCTTCTCGTTTACTTGGTCTGGTAAGCAGACAGAGAGTGGCAAGGATGAAGCAAGCGCAAATAGCAATGCCATTCAGTACTCCATGGAGGTCATTAAGCCATATAAGAGTTCTTTACCTGGAGACATTCTAATTGGTAAGGATACGGAGCACAGTCAAACCTACAAGGTGCTTTCCGGTGAGTCGCTTGATTTTACTGGGGCGCTTGATATGCAGCCCATTCTTGATCAGATGAGCGAGATTGAGAGTATCACCAACACAGGAGAGTCAAGCTATCCTGACATCTCGCTTAAGGACACAGATTGCACGTTTGTGGCAACCTTTACCATTCCCGACGGACTGAGTTTGCCAGATAACGTTACGGCAACCGCTGAGAACTTCGGCGATGGTTTCTCCATTCAGAGCGTCGAGGCGGAGGGAAACAAAGTAACCGTCACCATGAAACTCAAGGACGGTATCACCAACTACCAGGAGCTTAAGGCTGCAGTTGAAGCAGCTGGCCAGGGGTCAGGTGATGAAAATCACCGTTGGATGTATGTCACAATTCCAGGCGTGAAAGTCTCAAATGAAGCTAAGGTAGGCGATAAATTCACGGTTGTAGGTACGGTCTCGGGCACCATGAAGTCCACGGCAACCCTGAACTCCAAGACAAACTACTACGAGTTTGAGTGGAGTGGCACACAGTGGCCAGAGGGCGCTGATGCATTGACGCCCGATTCGCAAGACATCACCTTTACGGTAGAGGTTCCCCAGGCTATAGAGGAAGAGCTGCCAGGAGATATGCTTGTTCGCAGCAATGCCAGCGAAGCATGGGATACCCAGCATGAGGAGGTCTTCTCAACCAAACAAGGACAGACGCTCGATCATGCAGGCGCTCTGGACGTCTCTAAGATAAAGCAGCAAATGCTGGGTATTGAGCAGCAGTTCTTGAACACCGATCCCCAAAACATTGCCGTTGCCATAAGCAACTTTGGCTTTACAGCAACTATCACGCTCCCGGAAGGCATTACTCCTCCGCAAGACCTGTCATCTGCTGATCTTGCCACGACGGAAAACTTTGGCGATGGTTTTGAGATTACAGACGTTGAGGTTGATGGCCAGACGGTAACCGTGCACTTTGGCCTGGTAGATCCTGCTCGTATTGATACATATGCCAAGCTTAAAGATGTTGTTCAAGCTGCTGGCAAGCAAGACGTTACGGGATCAGAAGGCGAGTGGATGCGCATTGTTATACCAGGTGTTATGGTGCAGAAAGATGCCGCTATAGATACCGATCTCACGGCAACAGGTAGCGTTGCCGGAACCTTTGCAGCAACTGCAACATCAAAGATTTCTGGTAAGCGCATGGTCTTCTCGTTTGGGTGGAATGGGACGCAGTGGCCAGAGGGTAGCGATTCTACACTCCTGGCGGGCGATACAAACATCCAGTTGACGGTGAGTGCGGCAAAGGCAGACGTTCCGGAGAACCCGGAGAACCCGGATACCCCGGACATCCCTGCGCCAGATGAGCACGCTCCGGAGCAGCCGGGGGCGGATACGCCTGCAGCTAAGGAGCCTCGCCAGGAACAACTGCCAAAGTCCGGCGATACGCAACTACCAGCGTCAGCGCTTGCCCTGATCGGTGCAGCTGGTGCGGCAGCTGTTGCGACAGCAGTCATGTATCGCAAGAGAAAACAGAAGTAATCTGGTTTGCTCTCAGATGACTTCCTTGATGGAAAAGCTGCTCATTCAGTGAGCTAAGAAAAGGGGCGTCCACACAGGTGCGTGGGCGCCCAATTCTTTTATAGGAGTGTTTGAGGATCGATCTTAAAGATTGGCCTTAAGGATCTGCTCTAAAGTCGTCCATTTATGAGTGAGTGATCTCTCTTTTGGGCGCGTTATGCTCGATGTTTCTCACGCTGGGCAGAGCCCAGAGTACAACGCTCAAAATGAGCATTGAAGTGCCGCAGAGTACAAACCAGATGGGGACACCCGTAACATCGGCAAAGAGCGAAGAAAACACCAGGCCAACAGGCATTGCCCAGGACATGAGCGCGCCAAACAGACCGAAGGCGCGCCCTAGGTAATCAGGGGCAATACGCTGCTGCATCAAAGAGATGAGCGCCGTGTTATAGAAGGGAACACAGACGCCCATAGCTCCACTCAAGGCGACAAACGCAATGAAGCCGTCAGGGCCAAGCAAGCCGGAGGCAAGGGTGGTGGCGCCGCAGATGGTGGTCGCAAAGACGACCGAGATTGCCCGGTTCTTAAAGCCGCCCGTTGCGGTCAGCAAGAATGAACCCAAAATCATGCCGCCGGCAAAGGCGGATTCAACCACCGCCGCCTGCGTGGTGGTACCGGCAAAGTGGTCCAGCGTCATGAGCGGAAATAGGGCAGATATCGGCGCAAATGCTAAGGAGAACACAAAACCTACCCACATGAGGCTAAACAAGCCTTGATCTCTGCGCATGATGACATAGCCTTCATGTGTTTCCGCCCTTAATGCTTGCACCTGTTTCTGTACGCTGTATTTCTCGGAATGTACCGATGGCGCCGCTATGGTCAGGCGAGCAACCACAACAAGCCCCGAAGCAATCAGTGCGCCTGCAATATCTAAGCCAATCATAGAGGGGAGTCCCCAGAGAGGATACATTGCAGCTGCCAGCGCATTTCCCAAGATGTATCCGCCTGACTGCATCATCTGAGAGAGACCTGCCAAGCGTGTGAGTGCGGAGTCGGGCGCCAAGTGGGGCGTGAGCGACTGGGAGGCAGGCGTGTAAAACGTTGTTCCCACGGCACGCAAGAAAAGCGCAATCAAGCACGCAATGAGCGGCGCGCCTGACGCCTCTGCCGATATGAGCAGCCCAACCGATACCGCTGCGATGGCAAGGTCAGACCCAATGAGGGTCGCCTTGAGCGGTAGCCTATCAACAATGGTGCCGGCAAGCGCACCCAAGATCGCCTGCGGCAAGAAGGCGACAAGCATGGCAACGGAGAGCATGTTGGCCGACTCGGTCAGAAAAACCAGATGCCAAATTATGCCCATCTGCAACACCGAGCTGGTGATGGTAGAGACCAGCTCACCGCCCCACACCAAAGCAAGCTTGGTTTTCCAGTTGGAAGAAAACTCCTCCTGAGCGGTTGACGCGCCTTTATCCATGTCACCTCATATCTGCCGAGCTTCTTGGCTAGGACGTGGCAAAGTGCTCCTTGGCCGCACTCATGTCTTGCACAACTTCCAAGCAGCCCACATAGTTCTGCGCGGAATCTCTTACCGCAATATAGCGGATCCAGCGGGGCTTGTCCTCCCGCTCCATCCATATGGCAACTTCGTCGCGCTCACCACTCTTGAGCTGCGACAATATCTGCTTAACCATGGCCTGCGCTTTGGGCGGGTGGCACGAGAAAACGTCTCGTCCTAAAGCGGTTTGAGGGCGTTTAAAAAGCTTATGTCCCTGGTTGAAATAGCGGTTGATGTTGTTTGCGTCCACAAAGGTGAGCTCGGCCGGAATGGTGTTGAGCATGGCCTCAAGCTCCGCAAGTTTGAGCGAGCCGCTGCCTATCACTATGCGCTCGGCGTCTGCGCCGTCCGTGGCACAGAGGGTCTGCGCTGCACGTTCCGCCTCTTCCCAGTGCCCGTACTCAACACCAAAGCACACGTCGTAATCCTGCATATCGCGCCAAAGACCCATCCACTCTTCTGGCGAAAACTCCTTCTCGCACGTGGGAAGCAGAATGTTGCGCTCCTTAAAACACATCTCATGCGCGCTCATGACCGCTGCGGATACGGTATCGTACCAGGCCGTATCATCGGACGCGCTCTGCTTGCAGGCGCTCAAGGCCGACTTAATTTCCCCGTCTTTTGCCCACATCACCTGCGAAGGCCCTATCACATCATGCTTCTCTGCAAGCTGTGGGTAGAGCAAGTCACCCTTCTTCTTGTAATGAATACCCAGGTCACGAACCTTATCCAACAGCTTCACGAGCTCGAAGAAGCTGCGCTTTGCAATGAATTTTTGCGCCTGGGCGAGAAATTCTTCCGCTCGGTCATTCTCTTCCGTAAGAACGCGCAGCGGGTGGTCGCTGGTCTCATGTGCGGCGGGTGCAGGTTCTTCTTGCCCGGCAAGCATGCGTTCTACGGCTGCTTCTGCAGCTTCAAAGGTGGAGGCGGTAGGACCGCAGGCGTCGTGAAAGAGCGCGGAGTGGACGTCGCAGAGGCGCTGCACCTCCTTGGCTGGTGTGCCGGACTTGAGGAGCTGTTGCTCTGCATCCAAGATCTCTTGGGGATCAACATCTGAGAACGCGGCAACAAAGTCCACCTTAACGCTTTCAAGTGGCTCGCCGGCGCTCAGGCGCTCGAGGTAGCCTTTGATTGTCTCTACACGCGATGGTTTTTCTGAAGACATAGGTGCCTCTTTCTGCTGGTGCATGTGGTGCGTGTGGTGCATGAAAAAAGTGGCGCAGGCATGTGCCTGCGCCGTTAGAAGTTTGACTTAGAGGGTGGCCGCCGTGGCTATGAGCTCATCGAGCTCCGCCTCGCTGTCCTTGTGGCCCAAAGCCGCGCAGGCGCGCGCCAAGAACACGTCTACCTCGTCGCGCTCCGCTCCTGCGCTGATGGCCTCATATGCAGGCTTTCCCAGGCGCTTGATGGCTGCGAGGAGCTGTTGCTGCTTTTGGGCCAGGTGCGGAGATACCTCCAGCGTCTCTGCGCCCAGCTCCACACCGCGGTGATCTGAGATGTGTGCGGCACGTGCGCGGACGGCCTCAATTGCCTGCGACTCGTCGGCGCTATCCAGAGCGCAGATACCTGCTGCGAGCTCACCAAATGCATGGCCGCAGGGCACAAAGCCGGGGACAGCATCCATTGCGTTGGAGAGGGTCTGTCCCAAAGACACCAGGGCGGAAACAAGCTGATCTGACATAGTGCATCCCTTCTTTTGAAGTGGTTAAAACCTATGAAGTGACTGGAACCGTGATTGGTGGAAAACGTTGAGTGCGCTTTACGAGAGCGCGTCATGCACACGTGCTTTGAGCTGGGGTAAGACATCTTTCTCAAACCAGGGGTTGCGCGACATCCATAGTTGATTTCTGGGGGAGGGATGAACCAAGGGGAAGTACGTGGGCCCAAACTCCTGCCAGTTCCTCACCATATCTGTGAGCGGTCGGCTTTTCTTTACCGGCAGATACGCGTGCGTCGCATATGAGCCGATAAGTACGGTGAGCTGCACGTTTTGCATGAGGGCAAAGAGCTTTGGATGCCACGTTGCCGCAAAGTTGGCGCGCGGCGGCAGATCTCCCGAGCATCCCTTACCAGGAAAATAGAAGTCCATAGGAATGAGCGCAACCTTTTGAGGATCATAAAAAGTTGCATCATTGATGCCAAGCCATTCCCTCAGGCGATCCCCACTCTTATCGCGCCAGGGGATACCAATTTCTTGGGCCACGCGGCCGGGCGCCTGTCCAATGATGACCACCCGTGATTGCTCAGACGCGCTAAAGAGTGGAGAAATGCCTGCTTGCGTGTAGTGTGCGTTGGCAGGATCTTGCATGATCTCACGTTTGATTGTCTCGATTGACTCTTCTGACATCAAGATCCACCTCCCGAAGGACTCCTTTAGAGCTCTCGAAGAACTCCCAAAGAACTGAAATGTTCTAATTACAACAAATGTATTGTTACCCAGTACATGACACATTTGGAGCACGACGTAAAAACGCCACAAAAAGAGGGCAGTACCTCGTGCGTGGTACTGCCCTGATGGGGGAGTGCAGTGGGATCACACCGCTAACGTGCGCTGGTTCTTCTCGCCCGCGCGCGGTAGCTCTGCCGCTCAGGTGAGAGAGCCATAGTGGTTATTCCGCAGGCGTGGCGCTGATGCCAGCAAAGCTGACGGAGGCAATGTCTGCAGGATTGATGATGTTCTTGAAGTAGGTGCCGGTGGCGCACATGGTTTTGCCCTGCTCTTCATGGGAGTATCCTGAGCCGGACGGCATGCTCATAACCGTGCCGTCTTTCATGGTGACGGTGATCGTGCCCAGATCCAGGTAGGAAGGCGACCACTGGGTGCCCGATGGAGGAGCAACCTCAACACCATCGACGGTGTAGTCAATGTTGATGGCAACAGGTGAGACGGAAATGGCGTTGATGGTGGCAGAGGTATCTGCTACCGTGAGCGAACCTGTGGGCGTGAGCTCCAGCTGGTCCTCGTCGTAGTTGATCTTAAAGGTCAGATCCCATGAGCCGGTAAGTAACGGCTCAGACTGGGCAGGCGAATCTGCATCCACCAGGGAAATCCCTTCCAGGTGCGCGTGCATGCTGGCACCTATGATGCTGTTATCGTGGTAGATGGAATACATAGTTACCAGTTGAATGGCATTATCCGCAGGATCTGCATCATAAAAATATGAACTGCCGCCCGCGCCCAGAGCACCGGCTACCCACGTATTGATGTCATCGTGGAGATACTTTCCATCAATGGTCAGCATGCCCTGATCGTCCGTTTGCACATCGCCAAAGCTCTGCCCGTCCTGGCGCCAGAGGCTATAGACCACGGCGACGTTTCTGCCATCCCCAATAATGGTATCAGCGGAAAAATAGACGCCTCCGCTTTCTGCCACAGCATTCACGGGCTTGCCAACTTTGTGCACGATTTCTGTGTCAGCGCTCATGCCAAAGATGTCTTCGATAGCACTCATTACGCTCACTAGCTGGCCTGTTGCATACGCATGGGTGCCCACGCCTAAGGCGATAAGCACGGCGGCGGCTGCGGCGGCAACCTTGAACAGAAGTGGCCTTCGGTGTGTCAGCTGCGCTTGCCGCTCCGGCAGCTCTGCCCCAGCTGCAAGGATATTCTCGACTAGCTGGTCTTTCTGCGGATCGGAGAATTGCATCTGTCCCAATTCGGTGCTATATGCAGCAGCAAAGTTCTTTTCGGAAGTATCCATGATCAAAGCTCCTCTCTTTGTTCTCGTCTTTCACCGCTAGGAAACGCTTTTCTCAAGCTTGATCTTGAGATCTTGTCGTGCTCGGCTGAGTCTTTTGGTTACTGCTGCCTCGGAAATGCCTGTTATGGTGGCAATTTCTACGATGCTCATGCGCTCAAAATAGCGGAGGTATATCACCTCGCGCGAAGCAAGGGGCAGCTTCATCACCTGCGAGAGCACGTCTTTGGCCGAAAAGCGCGCGTCGTCGCGCTCTGGTGCCACAAACTGCCCGCCGGCTGCCTCGATGCCATCAAACGGAATGACCTTGCGTACGGAGGCACTCTTGATGAAGTCTTTTGCCGCATTTGCCGTACAGCGGATGACCCACGCGCGCTCGTGGTCAAGGCTCTCAAAGTGCGGCGCATGGTACATGAGCTTGATGAGCACGTCCTGGCTGATATCTTCTGCATCGGCCCTGTTGCCGACGTATGTATACGCTACGCGCAGCGCAAGATCAGCGTAGGCGGAGACCAGTCGCTCTGCCTCATACCTGTCGGGAGCGGCCGCGTGTCCAACGGGTGGTGCTCCTTTCGTGTGCTTGCGCATGGTATTCTCCCTTGTCTGTTTGTGCTGTCTTGGACGTCCTTACCTTCTATACGATTGCCTGCGTACAACCTGACAAGAAATGTGGCCGAATTCGACGGTTCATGGAGTTTTGTGCGCAAAAACGATGCTTCATGGAGAAGTGTGCGCGGGTGGGGAGGTTCGTGGCTGCACGCCGCGCAGCGCTATATCACACGCTACCTGCGCATTTACGCCACATACCACGCTACCTGCGCGTTTGCGTCACGCGTGCGCTTTGAGGGCACTCAGTAGAAAGAGCGTGGCGTGCTGCCCCAACAGCAAATTGTCCGCCTCATATATGGTGCGAAAAGAGATGTCGTACATGCCCAAAGAGGAGAGCGCATCTGCAAGCTCTGGGCGAGAAAAACCATGGTGTACGCCGGCTACATCAGAGATGACAGGGTCAAAGTCCACCACGATGAGCTGGCCGTTTGGCTTGAGCGCGCCACATAAAACGCGCAGCGTAGCAGCCGTATCGCTCATGTGGAGAAGCGTCTGTGATATCCAGATAACATCGTAGGTGTGAGGCAGAGTGCCACCGTGCTCTATGTCAATGCAGTAGGTCTGCGCGTTGGTCACACCCAGAGATGCTATGCGCTCATTGGTGACATCAATCATAGCGGCGGAGGCATCGACCATGTCAAGGGTCGCTACCTGGGTCGCAACATCGCAGCCGATGACACCCGTGCCGCAGCCAAAGTCAAGCGCGGCAGGTGTAGCAGCGTCGCCAGCGCTGGGCGTTGCGTTGCGAGCGGCGTGTGCGTTGCTAGACACCGCGTCAAGCGAGGCCGCAATCTCTTGTGCTATGAGATGCATAGTAGCTATACGCTGGTCATTTGCGTTGTAGTGATCAGCCATTCTCTCAAATATATCCACGTTTGCCATATGTTCTCCTAGGGCTGTCTTCCATCAAGCTTTCTGCCCAACGCGTTTAGCTTATGTTTGGCTTTTACTTGCAATTTTGCCTGAGCTCACAGGACGTGTCGAGAAGCGGTGTGCATACGTACAGTTTTCTAATCAATTGATAAATTTAAATGTGTCGAATAATAGTAAAATAATGGATCGATAGTCTTCAATATGTATGCTGTCATGTGACATGAACACACATGGTCGGGTAGAGTTTGAGAAAGGATTGCATTATGGCTGTGCGGGAGACAAGTGCCTCTATAGGCTCGTTTGAGAAGTATCTCAGTGTTTGGGTATTGGCATGTATGGTTTTGGGCGTAGTCTTGAGCCAGGCATTCCCAGCACTTCCACTCATCCTTTCTTCTATGGAGCTTTTTGGCCAAAATATTCCCATAGCCGTACTCATTTGGGTCATGATCTTTCCCATGATGCTCAAGATCGACTTTCAGGCTATTAAGAATGTGGGCAAACATCCCCTGGGAATTTTGATCTCGTCCTGCGCAAGCTGGGTTATCAAACCTTTTCTCATGTTGGGACTCTCTACGCTGTTTTTGCGTGGCATCTTTGTTGGGATTATCGGGCCAAGTCTTGCGCAGCAGTATGTGACAGGAGCGGTGCTCTTGGGAGCAGCGCCGTGCACAGCTATGGTCTTTGTCTGGAGTCGTCTTGCAGGGGGAGATCCTGCGCATACGCTGGTGCAAGTTACGGTAAATGACCTGCTCATTCTGGTCTTGTTTGTGCCACTGGTATCGTTGCTCTTGGGCGTGAACGATGTGCAAGTACCCTGGTCTACCTTGGCATTTTCTGTGCTCTTGTTTGTGGCGGTACCGCTTCTGGCTGGTATTATCGTGCGAAGGAGAGTCATCCGTGTCCACGGTGAACAATGGCTTGACACCAATCTCTTGCCGCACTTTGATGGCATCACTACTGCCGGGCTCCTCCTCACGTTGGTGCTCATCTTCACTAGTCAGGGGGATACGCTGGTAGAGCACCCTATCCACGTTGTTCTTATCGCTGTCCCACTCATCTTGCAAAACGTGATATCTACGGCCATTACCTATACGGCCTGCCGATGGGCGCACCTCCGCTATGAGGTGTATGCCCCCGCATCGCTCATTGCGGCGTCGGATTTCTTTGAACTATCTGTTGCGGTGGCGGTCTCTCTATTTGGGGCTTCGTCACCTGTGGCACTTGCTTGCACCGTAGGCGTTTTGACAGAAGTTCCTGTTATGCTGGCACTTGTGCGGGCGATAAAATCAACGCGCACGCAGCTTCAATGATTCGCTGAAAAATGTACCTAGCAATGCGGATACAACAATAGGTCGCGGGCGCGTGCGCACCTGCGACCTTACCTGGATGTGTGTGTTCGGAGTGTATACTACAAGATCATGTGTGCTGCAAGAACACGTTCTACTCAGCGAGCTGCGCGCCTACCTTTTGCAGTTCAGCCTTGGCATCGTCGTCCGGTTCGAGGTTTGCGATGACTGTTGCGACGACATTTACGCCGGCACCAGTGGCTTCTTGCTTCCAGGTGTCCATCCACTCGCCGGTGCCCCAGTCATAAGAACCAAACAGCGCCACGGGCTTATCGCCCAGTTGGGTCACGCAGGCTTCCCAGAGCTCTTGGAAGTTGGGGTCAAGCTCCTCGGAGCCCATAGCGGGGCAACCAAACGCCAATGCATCATAGTCAGAAACCTTGTCAGCTGAGAAGTCCTCCCAGCTCAGAGCCTTTGTCTGCGCGGCGTCCGCCAGCGCTTCTGCCATAGCCTTGGTGTTTCCTGTCTGGCTCCAATACACAACTGCTACCGTGCTCATAGTGCCTCCTATCTCGGCAATGCCAATCTATTGCGCCTTGCTTAAGACAAGCTCCGCAAGGGTAGTGCCGTTTTTAAAGCTGGCCGCGTATTGCCGGTCAATGCGGTTGAGCTGCGCAAACTGCGCCGCCGCTCGCGCGTGATCACCGTAGACGCACCATCTGCCGCGCATCTGGGTTGGCTGCTTGGCCATAAACGCCTTAACGTCCGAGACGGGGTATCCCAGAACAATGCCGATTTCGTGCGGAAACGGCGCCTCCTGACCCAGCTCGCGCGCGCGGTAGTAGGTGCGCTTCGAATGAGCGACCACGCAAAAGTCCTACATCGTGCCGTTTCTTGTGCCGTGTACCCCGCCAAGAGGGTGCTCTGAGCATGAACATCTAAGGCGTAGAGGTTTCCCATAGCTCCCCTGATCGTCGGGCACAAAAGTATACGTCGGCTAACTTAAAAGATAAAGTACACCACGTCTAACTATCATGCAAGCACGAGCGAAAAATGCTCAGGTCAGCAAAGTCGGGTCGTCTACGAGGATCTACCTGCGCATGCGACATGCGCGCGGCACGTTTTGTGCATGTCTACCTGCGGGTCAATCGGCGCCGTGTCTATCTGCATGCTCAGTGCCAAAAGAGTTGAAGCACCGCCATAATGAGATAAAAGGCCAGCACAACGCTGGCAGTTTTGATGTAGAAGGAGCGGCGCAGCTCAAGGTAGGCTATCCATTCGCGCAATAGCGCATTGAGCGAGAAGTACAACTTCACGTGAGCACCCGCCCCATCTGCAGCAATGCCCAGCTTGCGGCAGATGAGCAGCGCGCGGAAAACGTGGTAGTCGTCGCTCACCACAAGGATGCGCCCGCCCTCACGCTCGCGCTCACCTGCGGCGGCCGAGCGTCCACGGCGCACGTGCTCAGCTGGTACTGCCACACCATTGCCAGCACCGTCGTCCGCAGGTGCGCTGATGAGGCCTTTCGTTGCGAGCAGCCGTGCACTGAAGCCGATATTCTCGCGTGTATTTCTGGACTCATGCTCTGAGAGAAGCGCTGTCTTTGGGACGCCCAGGCTCTTTGCGTATGCAATCATGGCCTGGGATTCGCTCGTGAGCTCGTCTGGGCCTTGGCCGCCCGACATTACCAGCACAGCGCCCGGATTCTTGCGCCAGCGCTTGATACCACACTCGACCCGGTGCTTGAGCAGCGGCGTGGGCGATCCGTCTGGCAGAAGGCCCGATCCCAAAACGACGATTGCCCGGTAGCGCCTTGCGGGATGCGGAACTTGAACCAGCAGGCCAGAGAGGGTATAGAGCGTGAACGCCACCGAAGCTGTCGCCAGCAGAATCGCCACAAATCCAAACAGGAGATCCAGAATGGCGCCCAAAAATGGCAAGCCCACCAGCACGTGCCTGAGCGCTGGCCACGCCACCACATAGGCAATCAAGGAGATGCCCAAACCCAGCGACAGCATATTGCGCGCGCTTGCGCCTTCGCGCCTGATTAGCCGAACTCCCGACGTAATAAGGGTAATGACCAGCACAAAAGGAAACATGAGCAAAAACACAATAAAAATGGACAGCAAAATAATGTTGACCTGATAGATGGCGGGGTGGCTCTCAAGCGGAAAAAGCCGTTCCAGCCCCAGCTCGAGGGCCAGAAGCGTGCTGACCGCGGCAAAGATGAAAGAAAGACCGTACCAGAGGCTTCGTTGCTCTCGAATGTGGAGCACCCAAAACCATATCTGGCAAATAATCATCGGTATCAAGGCGATAAGAACATACATGCAGATAGCTCCTTCGAGCTGGTGCGGTGCTGCCTGCCTTTGGCGTGGCCGTCGCTGGTACTGCTGCCGCCCGTGCATCGTGGCACTTCTGGTGCGGCTGTCTTACTGTGAGAATATCGTATCTTGGTGCTGGTGTGGCACGCATCCATGGCATCCATGCGGAATGGCGAGTGTGCATCGCATTTATCTGTATGTCTTTACCTAGTTGTTCGCAGCGCAGATGCTTAATTGTCCAGGTTTGGCGAAAGCTCGACCGAGCCGGCTTTTTGTGCTTGCCGCTTTCTGAGCGCAGTCATGCACTCAGGGCAGATGCCGCTGAATTCAATCTGGTGCGCATGAATCTCAAAACCTGTTTCCTCTGCCACCAGCTTATCCACGCCAGGCAAGGTAGGCTGCGGCACGTCTACAATGCGTCCGCAGACCTCGCAGATCAAATGCGCGTGAATATCAGTGCGTCGATCAAAGCGCTCACCAGAATCTGTCTTGAGAGAAATGATGGAGCCATTGTCCACCAGAAGGTGCAGGTTTCTGTAGACCGTAGAGCGGCTGATGTGGTCATCTTCCTGGCGAACATACTGGTAGATGTCTTCTGCGGTCGGATGATTGCCGTGGGCCTCAACGGCAGAAAGTACCAACGCTCGTTGGTGTGTATTGCGTTGCGGTCGCCTGGCTGTGCCAGCTCGCTGTGTCATAGTGCGCCTCCTCCCTCTGCATTATAAGTCCATTTGGAGCATATGATTCTCTGGCCCATAAATGTAGCAATATTCGTAACATTTTTGCTTGACTTTTCAAAATGAAACGCTTTAATAGGAATTGTTCTTAATAAGAAATTAGACGAAAGGATGTTTCCATGTCTCTTATTGGTAAGCAAATAGGTGATTTCAGCGTTGAGGCCTATCAGAACGGCGACTTTAAGACCGTGACCAAATCCGACGTGCTGGGCACATGGAGCCTGTTCTTCTTCTATCCTGCGGACTTCACCTTTGTGTGCCCCACGGAGCTTGAGGACCTGGCTGATCACTACGACGAGTTCAAGTCTGAGGGTTGTGAGGTCTACTCCGTCTCCTGCGACACGCACTTTGTCCACAAGGCATGGCACGATGAGTCTGAGCGCGTCGGCAAGGTAACCTACCCCATGCTTGGTGATCCGGCGCAGGTACTTGCCCGTGACTTTGAGGTCCTCATTGAGGATGCAGGCCAGGCAGAGCGCGGCGCCTTCATTGTTGACCCGGACGGCAACATCCAGGTGTACCAGGTAGACGCCGGTGGCATTGGCCGCAATGCAGAGGAGCTGCTGCGTCTGGTGCGCGCCGCAAAGTTTGTGCGTGAGCACGGTGACCAGGTATGCCCTGCCAAGTGGCAACCCGGTGCTGAGACCTTGAAGCCCAGCCTGAACCTGGTGGGTCAACTCTAAGATTTGCGCAGTACTCACGATGGGCGGCTGGTGGCAACATCAGCCGCTTTTTCATAGGTTTTGAGCAGGACGATGGGAGGATCCATGTTAGAAGAAACCGACGCACAGGCGTCTGACAACATCTATGATGCCGTAATCATCGGTGGAGGTCCTGCGGGACTGACCGCCGCAATCTATCTGGCGCGCGCCCGCTATCGCGTGCTGGTGGTGGAAAAAGACGAGTTTGGCGGTCAGATCAACATCACGGACAGCGTGGTCAACTACCCGGGCGTCTTTGCCACAAGCGGCAGAGAGCTCACGGAGACCATGCGCCGTCAAGCGGAGGCGTTTGGAGCGGAGTTCTTGCTCGCCGAGGTAACCAACATACAAGTAGATGGTGATGTTAAGCAGGTCAAAACGTCGCGGGGGAGCTTTGAGGCCTTAAGCGTTTTGGTGGCCACCGGAGCGCATCCGCGTGAGGTCGGTTTTGTGGGCGAGAAGAACTTCCAAGGTCACGGCGTCGCCTACTGCGCAACGTGTGACGGTGAGTTCTTCACGGGTCGTGAGGTGTTTGTGGTTGGTGGCGGCTTTGCGGCGGCGGAGGAGTCCGTTTTCCTCACCAAGTACGCCAGCCACGTCCATGTGCTGGTGCGGACAGATGACTTTACCTGTGCCGAAGCAACTGCCGAGGCCACAAAGAAGAACCCCAAGATCGATATCACCTATAACGCGGAGGTCGTGGCTGTGGAAGGTGACACGGCGGTGCGTACCATCCGCTGGAAGGATCGGACAAGCGGCCAGGAGCAGAGCTTTACCGCAGATGAAGGCATTGGTGTCTTTGTCTTTGTGGGCTATGCGCCTGCCACGGATGTGGTCAAAGACCTGGTCAAGCTCGACGACCACGGCTATGTCCTCACCAACGAGCACCAAGAGACCTCCGTCGCGGGCATCTTTGCCGCGGGCGACGTCTGCGTAAAACCCCTGCGTCAGGTGGCTACGGCCATAGGTCAGGCAGCTACCACGGCAACAGAGATGGAGCGAGCCATCGTGGCGGCGCAGCACAAGACCGGGCGTGCCGGCACGCAGCGTGCGTCACGCGTTGAGGCGGCAGCTGGCAACGGTGCAGCTACGGGTGCTTCTCCGGCGGCGTCAGCGCAGGCAGCGTCCACCACGCAGTCAGCGTCCACCGCGCAGGCCTCGTCTGCCGCTTCGTCGGGCGATGTCTTTGATGCAGATACGGTAGCGCAGCTGCAGACGGTCTTTTCTCGCATGGCAGAGCCGGTGCAGCTCAAGCTCTACCTGGATGATTCGGACAAATCCCGGGAGCTGAAGGCCTATGCGGATGCCATGGCCCAGGCGGGCGATAAGATCGTGGTGAAAAAAGCGTCTGCAGATGGTGTGGACGGCTCGGAGCTTCCCTACGTGGAGGTGTGCCGAAAGGATGGCAGTGCCTCTGGCCTAGAGTTTCATGGCGTGCCTGGTGGGCATGAGTTCACGAGCTTCATCCTGGGGCTCTATAACGTGGCTGGACCTGGCCAGCCCATTGCAGACGAGGATCGCGCTGCCATTGCGGCTATAGCTGATCCGTTAGATATCAAGGTCTTGGTGGGACTTTCCTGCACCATGTGCCCTGAGACCGTGGTGAGCGCACAGCGTGTGGCGGCAGACAACGCGCAGGTCACCGCACATGTTTATGATGTTGCGCTCCATCCTGAGCTCAAGGATCGCTACGACGTGATGAGTGTGCCGTGCGTGGTGGTGACGCGCAAAGATGGGGAGCATGTCTCATTTGGCAAGAAGACGCTCCCGCAGATGATTGAACTATTGAAGTAGAGCAACCGGCAGTGTGGATGGCTGAATGTTCGGGTGCATGCCGGTGGCTCGCCCGTCCGCGGTGACCAACATAAGGGTGTCTACCTGCCAAAAGCTAGATCCTCACAAATTCGGTGTCTGCGGACGTGTATGTTCGCAGGCACCGAATTTTTTGCTGCGTGAGTGTGCGCATCCAGCAGCTCTTAGACCAGCTGTATCCTCTCAATATCATCCCGCTCGCTGGGGCGATACAGCACAAATTTCTTGCCAATAACTTGTACAACCTCTGACTGTGTACGGCGGGCGAGCGCTAAAGACGCTTCCTTGACACCGATAGGTGAGGTGTTCTGCACGCTGCATTTGATCAGCTCATGTGCTTCAAGTTCACGATCAGTCTGTGTGATAACAGCATCTACGCCGGCTTTACCTATAGCGATCGTTGCAGTAACTCGGTTGGCAAGCGCACGCAGCTGACGTATTTGTCGGCCAGTAAGTTCCATGTTCACTCCTTTTGGGGTGGGCTCAACTGCCTGGACCTTGGGTGCAGGCGGTTGAGCCCTCATTACTTCAAAGGTATCATTGTCTTCAATTTGTTAGGCCCCCTGTTTGGGAAATGAAAACCTACACAGCTTCCGGAAAAACTTCTATCAGCTGGTCAGATGCGGTATCAACATCGGTGAGTGAGACATGTCTTACGGCAAACGAGTCGTAGGTGTTGTAGTAGTACGTCTTGGTTGCTGAAGAGAAGCCACCGGTGTAGATGGTGCGCTCAAAGGTGTCATCTGCCATCTTGGCAGCACCGTCAATCATGGAGACCGCTGCCAGTGTGTGGAAGAGGCGCACTACGTTGCTCTTCTCGCCTGCTTGTTCAGGATAGTGAGCGTTGAAGAAGGCAGCGCGCACAAAGCGCGAAGGGGAGTAGTAGTCTCCTGGAAGCCCTCGCATGCCTGCCCCGGTGCCATAGGGCGCAAGCGCGGCCTTGCCCCAGTGCGCGGTGGCGGGAATATCGTTCGTGAGGGTGAGGTAGCTCCGCAGGTTCTCTGCGTGATAGCCATATTCTGGTTGGTTCGCTAGCACGTCAGCATCGTCGTGGTAGACATGCATGCCGTCTCGCGTGTACTCCACGGCAATGCTTCGTGTGGCATCTGCCACAATCCAATGGAGGAGCGAGGTGGGATATTGCTGCGTGAGAGGCCTATCCACAATGGCCACGTGCGCCAAGGCCGCCTCCACGTCGTCTACGGTTGAGAAGTTGGCAGCCACCCAGAGGGGGAACTCCCATGAGGCAACGTTGGTTTTATCGCTCAGAGGCGCCGTTTCATACTGGGCATACCCAGGGAAATTGAGGCCGGCCACACACAGGCCAGCCTCGTTTGCGCAGTCAAAATAGAGCGGCGTATGTTGCAGCACAATCCCCATTCCAATGATTGCATGAGAGATGGTGGTCGTTGCACCAAAAGGAGAGGTTTGAGGCGTATACCCCCGCGGCGCCACCACAACATGCTCACCGTATGAGCAGCTCCAATCAAGGTTGCGTCCAAAATAGACATGATGTGCGGCGTCGCTAAATCTGATGGCAGTACACATAGGCTCAGCTTTCTTCTGGCGCACCCGGGCCGTGTGCAAGGTTGTATACGTGCCCGGAGCTGCGCATCTGTAACTTAGAGCCTATTGTAGTCCTCGTCGCTCACCTCTTCGAGCCACTCTGCGCTGCTTCCTTCAGCCGGCACGGCCAGCGCAATGTGCTGGAACCAGGAGTCTTTGGCCGCTCCGTGCCAGTGCTTGACCTCAGGCGGAATAGAGACAACGTCTCCTGGCTTGAGCACCTGCGCGGGCTTGCCCCACTCCTGATACCAGCCCCTACCTGCAATGCAGATGAGCACCTTGCCGCCTTTGTGATGGATGTGCCAGTTGTTTCTGCATCCGGGCTCAAAGGTCACATTGGCCGCATGGAGCTGTGGATCCCCGAGGGGCGCCAAATAGCTTTGGCCCAAGAAATAGGCTGCGTAGGCATCGTTGGGCTCGCCTTTGGGAAAGTCACGTGAAAGCCCGTCTTCAGAGGTGATAGATGCTGTGAACTGCGTGTTTTCATCACACATAACGTCTCCCTTGCATAGCTATTGCATGAGACGCGCAACGCGCGTGACCCATGATTTGACATCTGCCTGCTTGCTTACCATGTGCGATCCACCTTGAGAGTCAAAGCGCACCGCATACGGCTCAATGATGGTGGCTTCAGGTGCTGCTGCCTGCATATCGTCCAAGGCACTTCCCGGCCACCCGCCGTTGGTGGCAAAGGGGATGAGTAGCTTGCCGGAAAAATCTATGGTGCAAAAGAGCTCCAACACGGCAGGTGCCATGGTATACCACCAGGTAGGAGTACCTATCGCCACCACGTCGTAGTCAGAAATATCATGTGCCAGATCGCGGATCTTCCGCGTCATACCCTGGTCTACCTCGCGTTTTCCTATCTCGACCGTCTCGTCGTAGTCATCCGGATACGCCTTTTTGGTCTCAATGCGCTCAAGATCTGCGCCGCAGGCATCTGCCAGCTCCCGCGCAATGCGTTCCGTGTTTCCGCACGACCAGCTGTAGTACAGAACAAGCATCTTTTTCATACGGGCCTACCTAAAGGATCGCTCGTAGATACCGGCAATATCCTCGTCAGTCGTGGGCAGAGGATCACACATGAAGAGCCCGCCCATGGTCGCGCGAGCAAGGCGCGCCATCTCAAGTGCTTCCTCATGCGTGCCGGTAAACCCGTAATCGCTCATCTTGAGATCTGCCACATGTGCCGCCTTCTCAAGATCACGCAGCGCATCCAAGAAATCCTCAGGCTTATCTGCATCGGTCTTGCCCAGAGCGCGCGCCATCTCGACAAAGCGATCATCACACACATGCTTGTTGATCCAGAACTCAAAGTACGCAAGCGAGATCATGGTGAGGCCCGCCCCGTGCGGCAGCTCCGGGTGCAGCGCGCTCATGGCATGCTCCATGGAGTGCTCAGACGTGCAGGCAGAGACCACCATGGAATAGCCGCTCATAGTGTTGGCAAAGGCCATCTTTTGGCGGGCGAGAAGATCATTGCCGTTGGCAACCGCCTGAGGCAGTGCCTCTGCAATGTTTTTGATGGCAGCCATTTGCACCATATCTGCCATGGGGTTTGTGACCGAAGAAATGTGGCCCTCCAGGCTGTGGAACAGCGCATCCATACCCTGGTAGGCGGTGAAGGCGGCTGGGACAGAGACCATGAGCTCGGGGTCTACGATAGCGAGCGTGGCAAAGAGGTTGGGAGAACCCACGCCAATCTTCTCATGGGTATCCAGCTTGGAGATAACGCCGCCGGCATCCACCTCACTGCCCGTACCTGCGGTGGTGGTGATGGCTATCCAAGGGAGCTCTGGAGCATCCAGCGGCTTTCTCTTGCCCGTAGATCCTGCGGCGTAGTCCCAGAGATCGTGCGAGGGCTGCGGCGCAAACATGGCTATGACCTTGCCGGCGTCAAGCACGGAGCCGCCGCCAAGCGCTACGACAAAATCGCACTTCTCGCCCCGTGCCACCTCTGCGCCCTGCTCCACGGCCTCTTTGGTGGGGTTAGGACCAATTTGGTCATAGACAACCGTTTCTACGCCTGCCTCTGAAAGCTCGGCAAGCGTGCGGTCGAGATAGCCGTTTGCCCTGGTAGACTTGCCGTTTGAGATCACCACGAGCGCCTTGGTGCCAGGCATGGGTGCCTCGTGCAGCTTGTTGAGGCTGCCCGGTCCAAAGATCACGCGCGTCGGTGCAAAAAAGTTGTAGGAATCAAGTGTCATGAGAGCTCCTATCGTGTGATGTACCAAAATATTCTTTAAAACATTCTTCCTCATGCGCGCGGATAGGTACAATGCTTTTAGGGCGTCTTAGTATGCATGTTGTGCATACCTGAGATGTTGGCAGCACACAAGGACGGGAATATGAACACAGACCATGTGAGGCATTTTGTATCGGTGGCACATCTTGGATCCGTCAGTGCTGCAGCGCGGGAACTGCATGTCTCTCAGCCGGCGTTAAGCAGGTCCATCAAGCATCTTGAGCAGGATCTCAAGACTGACCTCTTCTATCGGCACAAGAACTCCCTGCTCCTAACCAATGCAGGGCAGGAGCTTTTGCCTTATGCAGAAGAGCTACTGCGTGCAGAATCGCGCCTGCACCGGCGCTCGCAAGAGCTTATACAGCGCGAGAATATCGTGCAGGTAGCAACGGTAGCGCCCGCCCCGCTCTGGTATCTGACATCTGCGGTGGTGAGCTATATGCCTGGGGTGCTCATCAGCTCGACTCTGGTGGATGATGAGGCAGATGCGGAGCGTCTGCTCATCAACAGGGATATTGACCTGGCAATATGCTGCAGAGCCGTGCCCGGCTGTGAGCGCGTGGTGCTCATGGAAGAAAACCTCTATCTTTCTGTACCGGCGCGCCATCCGTTGGCCAAGCGCACTTCGGTGAGCTTTAGTGAGCTTGATAGTGAGACGTTTTTGCTCTATGGCAGCATTGGGCTGTGGGCGCAGATCCATAACAAGATGACGCCTCATTCTAGCTTGCTGGTGCAAGAGGACAGAGAGGTTTGGCGCCAGACCATGCGCACGAGCGACATGCTGGGTTTTGCCTCAGATGCCCCCATCCTCATGAGACCTGATATCAAGTCTGATCCAGAAGCTGCAGAAGTGGAGCGCATCCGCATACCTATTGTGGATCCAGAGGCGCATCTCACATTCTACCTCTGCGCACAAAGAGATGCTAAGCAGGATGTGGTTGCTAAAATTATGCAGCTGGCAGCTGAGCTCGAGACCGATGTTCCTGAAATACAGCGTAGAAATAGGTAGGAGTAGAGGCGTATTTACATGTGGTTGGTGGCATCTTTAGGTTCTGCTTTTTTTGCGGGTATTACGGCTATTCTGGCAAAACTGGGGATTAGAGAGACAGATTCGGATGTAGCAACGCTGATAAGGACAGCTGTGGTGCTCATCTTTGCGTGGCTGGTTGCCGCCTTAGGAGGCGCTTTGTCGACGCTTGGCACTCTTACCGCCCATGACCTGGGTTTCTTGGCACTCTCGGGCTGCGCGACAGGTGCATCGTGGCTCTGCTATTTCAAGGCGCTTTCCCTGGGTGATATCAACAAAGTGGTGCCCGTTGATAAGTGCTCAACGCCGCTTGCCATTCTTTTGGCAACGCTCATGCTCCAAGAGACAGACGCGCTGCTCCTAAAGCTCATCTGCTCTGTAGGCATACTGGTGGGAGCCCTGCTCATGATAGAGCGGGTGCCAACGGGCGAGAAGGACGCGTCTCCGTCTCACGCCACGCACACGAGCTGGTTCATATACGCATCACTATCCGCTGTTTTTGCGGCACTCACATCCATTTTGGCAAAGCTGGGCATGGGCCATATTGATTCCAACTTAGCGGTCGCCATCCGCACCGGCTTTGTTCTCATCATGGCGGCCATCATCGTGCTCATGCAGCACAAGGCGCACCTCTTGGGTCATACTAACCGCCGGGAGCTTGGCTTTATCGTGGCATCAGGCATTGCAACGGGCGCTTCGTGGCTTTGCTACTACTACGCTATTGCAAGCGGTGTGGTGTCGGTGGTGGTGCCTGTAGACAAGCTTTCCATAGTGGTCTCCATGGTCTTCTCGGCCATCGTTTTTCACGAGACATATAGCAAGAAGTCCCTGGGCGGCTTGGCGCTCATCGTCGTATCAACAGTGGCGCTGGCATGCGCACACGTGTGAGACATGCCAGCGCCAGGTCTATGCGTGTGCGCCACGCGTGTGTTCAGCGCGTGACATATGCCCATGTAAAAGGCCTTATACGCTGTCGTTAGAAGAGAATGCCCAATACGATGAGTGCGGCCGAGAAGATCAGTGCTGCTACATCTTTTGCCAGGATGGGATAGTGCTTGTAGCTGCTGGTGCGGTTGCGGAGATAGAATCCGCGCTGTTCTGCGGCAAGCGCGGTCGAATCGCTCTTGCTGACCGAGCTCACGAGCAACGGTATGCAGAGCGGCAGCATGAGCTGGAGCTTGCGGAGGGGATTTTTGGTGTCATATTCCACGCCGCGCGCCGTCTGCGCCTCCATAATTGCGTTCATCTCTTGGCCAAAAACCGGCACAAAACGCAGTGCTGTGGTGAAGGTGAAGGCATAGCGATACGGCACATGCAAGATTTCAACACAGGCATTGGCCAGGTCATTGAGCTTAGTGACGGTGAGCATCAAAATGAGCGGCAAGGCTACGCCCAAAAGACGCAGACATGCCTTGGAGCCTGTCTCTAGGCCCTCCCGTGTCATCCAGAGAAATACCGGCTCACCTTGCTGCATAAAGGCTGTTTGCAAAAGCAGCATGATCACGGCCACCGGTACCAAGAGCTTGAGGAGCGAGAAGAGCCTGCTGGTGACCTTTGCATAGGCACCTAGGAGCAGAGTGAGCGCCAAAAGGCCTATGAGGAGGGCATAGCTGTTGGCAAGAAACGTTGCAATGATGATGCCAGCTGCAATGGCCAGCTTTGATATGGGACATAGGCTGTGAAGCAGCGTCTTGCCTGGTACGTAATCGATAACATTAACCACGGCGCAGCATCTCCTCTACGGTATCTACAATGCCAGAAACTTGACTGATGCCTTGGAAAGAGTCTGAGACATCTTGGGCAAGTGCCTGAGAAAGGCGAATGACCTGCGGAGCCTCAACGCTGGCTGCATGCATGAGCTCACGGTCTTGGAAGAGCTCATCTTTGGTGCCGCGCCGCAAGATCTCACCATGTGCCATAACCACCAGGCGCTCGGCAAAGTCTGAAACCACTTCCATATCATGGCAGACCATGATAACGGCGCATCCTCGTTCGGCCATCTCTTTGACCGTCTCCATCACCGTCATGCACTCACGGTAGTCTAGGCCGCTCGTGGGCTCATCTAAAAGTACCACGTTGGGGTGCATGACCACGACCGATGCCAGCGCTACCATCTGTCGCTGACCACGCGAGAGTGAAAAAGGACTTTCCTGCTCTGGCAGATGGAAGCGCTCAATGGTGGCATGTGCACGCTCCAGCGCCTCATCTTGCGGCGTACCGTGAAGCGTTAGGCCAAATGCCACCTCTTCCAAGACGGTGTTCTTGCAGAGCTGCCGGTCTGGATTTTGAAAGAGGGTGGAGACCTTTTGGGCTATGCGGGAAACGGGCGTTGCCTGCGTATCCATCCCTGCCACCTCAACTGTGCCCTGCGTTGGCTTCAAGAGGCCATTGAGGAGCTTGGTCAGAGTTGTTTTGCCTGCACCGTTTTGCCCGACAACACCCACCAGCTCTCCAGGAAGTACCTGCATAGAGAGGTTATGTACACCGTCGCCGGTGACAGGATAGGTAAAGCTCACGTCGGTCAAGCGGACGGCGCAGGGCATATCCTCACGTGAGCGCGCGCGAGGCGCATGAGGGGATGACTGTTTGAGCTCATGGGTTTTCTCGCCCAGATCACGCACCTTACCCGCGAGCGTGCGCGCAATGAGATCGTGCGTGGCGTGCACGCTCAAAGCTGGCGGCTCGCTGGCATCTATCAGGCCTTTTTCCTTCAAGCTGTTGGAGATGCGGGCCGTGCGGGGAGAATCGACGCCCAAGGCGCGGAGCTCTTTTGCGTGCGAGAAGACCGCGGGCGCAGAAGCATCATAGACAATGTGGCCCTGGTCCATAACGATGATGCGGTCGGCGTACTGGCTCAAGAGCGCCACTTTCTGCTCGATCACCACTACCGTGATCTTCTGGGTCTCCTGGATGTGCTTCAAGGTGTCAAATACCAGCTGTGAGCTAGCCGGATCCAGGGCAGCGGTGGGCTCATCCAGCACGAGCATGTGAGGGGAGAGCGCAAGGATTGCGGCAATGGCAACCTTTTGCTTCTGACCGCCAGAAAGGGTTGCAATTTCTCGGTCGCGCAGATGTGCTATGCCCACCGTCTCAAGCGCGGAGGTGAGACGGTGGGGGATTTCATCGTGCGGCACACCAAAGTTCTCCAGGCCAAACAGGAGCTCGTCTTCTACCACTGATGCCACCATCTGCGCGTCAATATCTTGCAGCACGCTGCCGACCACCTGGGAAATATCGGTCAGAGATACCTCGCAGGTGTCCATGCCTTCGATGATGGTTGCGCCATAGAGCTCACCTCTAAAGTGGTGGGGAATAGCGCCAGAAAGGCATGCCGCGAGCGTTGATTTACCAGCGCCTGAAGGGCCTAAGATGCCTACAAAGTCACCCTCATTGAGGGAAAGCGATACGTGGGAGAGTGCGGTCTCATCTCCTTGAGAGTAGCTAAAAGTGACATCTTTGAGCTCAGCAATAGGTGGTTGTGACACGGAAGTGTTCTCCTTTGAAGCGTGGCAGTGCGGCTAGCATCGTACGTATTCAGCAACGAGCGTCGTGTGTCGTGCGCGTTGGCGTTGTGCGAGGTTAAGTCTAGCGCGAGAGGACCTTTGACAGGGGCACGCTCAAGGCCTGTACGACAACTGCATTAAAGACGGCGGTACCCAAGACCAAAGGAATCTTTACCACAGCGGTTGCAAGAGCTGCGCCCATGATGAGGGTGCCTGCGCAGGCAAAGAGTGCGCCAGAGACAAGCGTGCCCACAAATGCGGCAATAAGAGGAGCTATGCTGCTGGACTTGGTGCTGGAAAGCGCGCGCACAAGTGCGCAGACGCACAGGGCTCCCGCCAGCTCGGTCACAAAGTTCAGGCCGGGGATGGAGGTTGAGAGCTGGATCACCGCTGCGGAGATAAGTCCGTAGACGGCCGCCTGTGAGAAGCGTGCCTTGGTCAAGATGATGGCTAAAGAATATGCGGCAATGATGAACTGCGGCTTGATACCCACCATAGCCAGGGCGTTTCCTACGGTCATATTGAGGATGGTGCCTGCTGCAAGAAGGATGGCGAGTAAGATGAGAGAAGAGATATCCAATACGCCGTGGTCTTGTGTGTTGGCAACGCTGCGAGCTTTATTCTCTGACATGTGAGTGTCCCTTTCGTCTGAGTGAAATGTTGGACTGAAATCTGCTGATATAACTTTTGATCTGCGCCGCGGGCTAGTTTCCTAACTTGACGGCCTTTTTGACGGGTACGTAGAGCGCTGCGACCAAGATGGCGTTAAAGACAGCGGTCAGTAACACCACAGGAAGCATCACGGCGCTCAGGTTCTGCGAGAAGCCCATGGTTGCCATCTTGATCACCATAAAGATGATGCCGGAGACGGCGGTGGTGGCAAACGTGCCTAAAGCAGGCGTGATCTTGGCCGCCTTACCGCGCATGCCGGCCTGGACGATGACTGCCATTAGCATGGCCGCTATGCCTTCTGCTGCAAAGTCAATGAACGGGGACTTGGTGGTGAGCTGAATCACCGCCGCAGAGATGAGGCCGACGATAAGCGCCTGACCCACGTTGGGGCGCACCACCAAAATCATGAGACAGAAGGCGGAGATGATGAACTCTGGCTGTATGAGCCCGCCCGTCATGGTCGCAATAGCGTTTCCTACAAAGAAGTTCAAGATAAAGCCCGCCGCCAGGAGGATGGCAAGTAAAACGAGCGACTGTACGCCCAGTTTGCCCTGATCTTTGGAGGTGACGTTGCGTGCGGTTTGTGCGTTGTTCTCACTCATGACTTGTTCCTTTCATAGGAGTTGTTTCGTACGTTTCTCAAGAATTCCTGCAAGATCTGGGGTATTTTGGCACAAAAAAGAGGACCCCCGGTCTGACGGGAGTCCTCGGAGCGCACAACTATTAAGGTAAGCGCAAGCGACTCACAGCCGACCGACAGTAAGAGAGTTGCGCCACCACCATGCGAGGGTTGAAGAAATGTTCTGAATTGCCTTCATGGCGCACCTCCTTGGATTGAGTTCTTGTGCTTGTGTGGCACTATACGACAAGTTCTTCTCGCTCGGCGCAACTTTCTTCACAGTTTTCTCATCTGAAACAAAAGGGACGTGAAATGGCGTATCGGGCGACACAAACGCGCCCAGACAGGGCTGCGGGCACCAAAACGTGAAAGCGTGGTTGTATTTTGTCCGAAATCGGCATAAGCTAGTCTGCCACAAAAATTTGCGGGGCGAGAAATGCCTTGGCCCCATGCGGTAAGCAAAGGAGGATGCGTGGAGCGCACGCGTGAGTTTAGTGCCCGTGACCTTGAGATTATCTACCAGGAGACCGACCGTCTCTACAACACCATAGCCCGGGGCTGCGGTGTTTCTGAGAGCGCGTACTGGATCCTGTTTGACATCCTTGAGTCGGACGGCACGATTGCCATAAAAGCCCTCATCAACGAGCGCTTGATTGCGCGCCAGACGGTGAGCTCGTCGCTTCAGGCGCTTGAGCGGCGCGGACTGGTTGACCTGGACTTTTTACCGGGGAGCAGCAAGAACAAGCAAGCCCAGCTGACGGAAGCTGGCTGGGATTTCTGTCAGAAGAATATCAAGCCCGCCGTGGATGCGGAGCAGCGGGCATTTGAGCGCATGAGTCCGGAGGATCGGCGTGAATTTGTGCGGCTGACCACGGCGTATGCCACTTACGTGCGCCAGGAGCTTGAAGAGCTTGAAGCCACAGGGGAGGAGATGGTTCATGAGTGAGCGCAAGGTGACCAGCGTGAGCGCAGAGGTCGTAGAGAGCCCGCGGGGCACAGAGCGCCCACGGCGCACACAGCGGCGAGAAGATCGTCGCGCTGCGTGGAGCCTTCTGGTAGATCTGATGAGGCCCTACTGGGCAAAGCTCCTTCTGGCGCTGGTTCTTCTCGTCTGTGATACCGCAGGAATGCTCTATATTCCCACGGAGCTGGCGGCGCTTCTCAACAGCGCCGTGAGCACGCAGGGAGGATCTGCCCTGATCGACCATGGTACGCGCATGCTCATTGCCGCAATGGTGGGATCGGGCGGCTGCATTGCATCATATTGGGTGATCAGCAACCTTGCTGCAGATGTTGCCAGAAACTTGCGCATGCGGCTCTATGAGCACAGCCTGGCGCTGGCGGCCTCCGAGTTTGGCCAGTTTGGTACGGCATCGATGATCACGCGCACCCTCTCGGACGTGAACGTGGTGCAGCAGTCGCTGGTGATGGCTTTTACCATGGCGGCGCCAGTGCCGGTGGTGTGCGTGGTGTCGGTGATTTTGGCCTTTGGCATTGACCCGTATATGGGCTGGTTGCTCATGGTGGTCTGCTTGGTGATGCTGGCCGTATCGGCGGTGGCGGTCATCAAATCTGCACCTATTTTTGTGAAGCTCCAAGGGTTTATTGACCGCATGAACGTGCGCTTGAGAGAATCGGTCACCGGCACGCGCGTGGTGCGCGCCTTTGGCCGTGAGTCCTTTGAGCAGGCGCGCTTGGATGACACCTTCCAGCGCTATGCGGATAACGCAATCCACGTGAGCCTGGTCTTTGCGACCGTGGACTCCGCAACGTTTTTCATCATGAACATGGTGGAGGCGCTCGTGATGTGGCTGGGCGCCAACCGTGTGGGAGTCTATGCCATGCAGATTGGCTCCATCTCTGCGCTGGTAGAATACGCTATGAACATCCTCTTTTTCATGATGATGGCGCAGTTTGCAATGGTCCAGCTCCCCAGAGCCTTGGCCTGCTTGAACAGAGCCCAGCAGGTACTGACGCTTGAGCCCAAGATCCAAGACCCAAGCACCGCAGCGCCGCTCTTGAGCGATTGCGCCTCAGAGCGCGTGGCCGCACTTGACCATGTGAGCCTGCGCTTTCATGATGCAGACGAGAATACCTTGGACGATGTGAGCTTTGAGCTCCGCCGCGGATCCACCGTGGCCATCATTGGCAATACGGGCTCGGGTAAATCTACGGTGGCCAAGATGCTTCTGCGCTTTCATGACGCTACATCGGGCACAGTGAGTGTTTTGGGCAGAGACGTGAGAGATGTGCGCCAGCAGGATCTGCGCTCACACATTGCGTATGTGCCCCAGCGCGCGTGGCTCTTCTCGGGCACGCTGGCAGAAAATCTGCGGGACGGCAATGCCGATGCTACAGACGTTGAGCTCGCCCACGCGCTTGAGGTGGCACAGACAGATTTTGTGAAAGAGCTCCCCGACGGCCTTGAAAGTGCTGTGGCACAAGGAGGCTCCAATTTCTCCGGCGGACAGCGCCAGCGCTTAGCCATTGCTCGGGCGCTCGTGAGAAAGGCAGATCTTTATATCTTTGATGACTCGTTCTCTGCGTTGGATTTTGCAACGGATGCTGCGCTCAGAGCTGCTCTTTCACACGAGCTCACCCACGCGGCCATGCTCATTGTGGCCCAGCGCGTGAATACCATCAAAGACGCCAGCACCATTGTGGTGTTGGACAAGGGCAAAGTGGTGGGCAAAGGAACGCACCAAGAGCTTATGAAAACTTGCGAGGCCTATCAGCAGATCGTGAAATCTCAGCAGCGTGGGGGAGGGATGTAGGATGGAAAAACTCAAGCTACGCAAGCGCGCGCTGGGCGAAAAACCCCTGCGCAAGGCGCCTTTGAATGAAGCAGACGATGAGGCCATGGTTGCCCAGCACCCCCTTAAGACGGCGCGGCGCCTTTGGCAGGTGGCAGGCCGTGAGCGCTGGCGCGTGATTGTCTCTTTGGTGTGCGCCATCCTCTACGTGAGCTTCTCGCTCGGCGCCGCTGCCTATAGTGCCCAGGTGATCGACTTCGTCTGGAGCCAGATTCAAGCAGCGTTTGTTGCGGGTAGCACCTTTAGTGTCGATATGACCAACGGTGGTGTTCTCATCTTGACTTACGCAGGCATATGGACGTTGGCCTGGGCGTTTTATTCGGTACAGTCATTTGTGATGGCAAGCTTTGCCGAGCGCTTAAATCTTGCTTTGCGCAAGAAGATTTCCGACAAGATCAAGCGCTTGCCGCTCTCATATTTTGACGCGCATCAGCCCGGGGACACCATCAGCCGCGCCACCAACGATATGGACAAGATTGCTGAGGTCATGCAGAGAGGCCTTTTGCAGCTCATCATTGCTAGTTGCATGTTTGTGGGTGCTATCTTCTGCATGAGTCGGGTAAATATCACGCTTACGCTGGTCTTTTGTGCCTTTTCTGTGATTGCTTCTTTTGCTACGTGGGCCATAGGTGGTCGCACCATTGTGGCGGTGGGAAAGCGTCAAGATCTTTTGAGTACGCTCACCTCAGATGTTGAGCAGGCTTATTCGGGGCGGCTTGAGATCAAGGCGTTTGATCTGGAACAGGTGAGCTTGGCGAGCGTAGGAGAAGATGCAGAAGAGCTGGCGCGCGCATCTGCGCGGGCGGATTTCATCACCAATGCCATCGGTCCTTTCGTGCGCTTCATCATGAGAATATCGCAGGTATGCATAGGTATTGCGGCAGGCGGCATGGTGATAGGAGGACAGCTGAGTGTCGGTGCCTTCCAGGCCTTTTTCCAGTTTGTGATCCAGGGGTCTGAGCCGCTGACCAACCTTTCGCTCTCCTATAACATGCTGCAAGGGGCCCTAGCTGCTGCCGAGCGTGTCTTTAACTTTATTGATGAGCCAGAAGAAGAGCCAGATCCGGCACACCCCCAAAAGCTCACCCATCCGGTGCGCGGCCGCGTGTGCTTTGACCATGTGCGTTTTGGCTATACCGATGAGCCGCTCATGCGTGATGTCTCCTTTGTGGCAGAACCCGGCCAGAAGGTGGCAATTGTCGGCCAGACCGGCGCTGGCAAGACTACACTCGTCAATCTGCTCATGCGCTTCTATGAGATCGACGCTGGTCACATCACGCTTGATGGTGTGGACACACGCCTTTTAAGCAGGGCAGATTTGCGCCAAGAGTTCGGCATGGTGCTGCAGGATTCCTGGCTCTTTGAGGGAACCATTGCAGAGAATATTGCCTACGGCAAACTGGATGCTACGCGTGAGGAGGTCATGGCTGCAGCACGCGCTGCCCACGTTGACTTCTTTGTCCGCACCTTGCCAGATGGCTATGACACGGTTCTTGAAAATGAAGCAGAAGGCATAAGCCAAGGTCAGCGGCAACTTCTTACCATTGCTCGCGCCATGTTGGCAGATCCTGCCATCCTCATCCTGGATGAGGCCACCTCCAGCGTAGACACGCGCACAGAACAGGCAATTGTGCGTGCCATGGAAGCCATCATGGAAAACAGAACCAGTTTTGTGATTGCACATAGGCTCTCAACCATTGTGGATGCAGATCTGATCTTGGTTATGGATCACGGAGACATTGTGGAGATGGGCACGCATAAAGAGTTGCTTGCCGCTGACGGCTCATATGCAAAACTTTATCGAAGTCAGTTTGCGTAGATAATCACTGATTGCTAGTTTGATTACGGATATTCCTCAGGTGAAGATACATCTGGGGGGTATCTGGTCAAGAAATGTTGGTAAACTACTCACATAGATGTGTAGTTTAGTACGGGGGGTACATAGATGAGTAATTCCCATGATGTTTTTAATCGAGTCCAGTCTGCTTCATATACGCGCAGGGGTGCCCTGAAGGCATTTGGTGCGGGCATAGCTGCACTCTCTCTTGCTGCATGCTCACAGTCTGAGCAGAGCGACGGGGCAGACCAAACCCAGGAGCAAGCGCAGGAAGAGCCCGTAGAGGACGTAACGGTGCGCGTTGCCTCCTTAAAAGGCCCCACCACCATTGGCCTTGTGCAGATGATGGATGAGACCTCGGGCGTGCCTGAGACAGATGAGCCAACCACCCCAGCTGAGACCGGCGGTATCACCTACTCCTACCAGGTCATTGCTGCTCCAGATGACCTGCTTCCCAAGATCATCCAGGGTGAGGTGGACATTGCTTGCGTTCCCTCCAACGCAGGAGCTGTGCTCTACAACAAGATGAACAAAGGTGTGCGTGCCATTGATATCAACACGCTGGGCATCCTTTCTATCGTCACAGGTGATGAGTCCATCAAGGAATTCAAGGACCTAGCAGGACATACGGTCTATATCTCCGGCCAAGGTGCCACGCCGGAATACACCTTTAACTACCTGGCAGAATCTGCTGGCATAGCAGACGAGGTAACCCTTGAGTTCAGAAGTGAGCATGCGGAGGTCGCAGCTTTGCTCGCCGCAGATCCTTCCGCTATAGGCGTGCTGCCGCAGCCCTTTACCACAGCTACGCTTGCCAAGAATGAGTCACTTTCCTCACCGATTGACCTCACCGAGGTCTGGGAGCAGTACGTGACCGATGGCAGCAAGTACGTGGTGGGCATCACCATTGTTAACGCCGACTTTGCCGATACGCACCCTGAGGCCGTAGAAGACTTCCTCACGCGTCACGCGGCGTCGGTCAAAAAGGTCAACGAGGATCCAGCGGCAGCAGCTCCCCTCGTGGTCAAGGCAGGCATTGTTGCCGCAGAGTCCATCGCGGCCAAGGCCATTCCTGCCTGCAACATTGTGTGTGAGACCGGCAAAGAGATGAAGGATTCCCTTGAGGGATACCTCAAGGTGCTCTACGATGCGGATCAGACCTCCGTCGGCGGAGCACTACCAGAGGATGACTTCTACTTTGGCGCGTAAGCTTCACAAGACACGTCCGCAAGCGGGCGAGAAAACACACGTGCAGGGTGCGTCATCGGCGCGCCTTGCACGTCGTTTCATCTTCACGCTCATCTGGCTTGTGGTCTGGCACTTGGCAAGCGTGTCTATTGGCACGAGCCTTCTTTTGCCGGGCCCCATAGAAGTGGCGCGGCGCTTGGTAGAGCTCGTGGTTACACAGGCGTTTTGGACAGTCGTGCTCTTCTCGCTCACCCGCATTTGTGCAGGATTCCTGCTGGCATTTGTGCTTGGCCTCACGCTGGGCTTGCTGGCAGGACACCTTCGCGTGGTACGAGACTTTCTGGAGCCTGCCATCTTGGCGCTCAAAAGCGTGCCCATTGTGTGCGTGGTCGTGCTTTTGCTCATCTGGGTGGGCGCGCGCGAGGTTTCTGTCGTAGCGGTCTTCCTCGCGGTTTTTCCGCCTATCTACCTGAGCGTTTGCGAGGCCATTCGCGCACAGGATACACGTCTCAACGCGTTGCTCAAGGCCATGGATGTCAGCGCCTGGCGCCGTTTTCTTGCCTCGACCTATCAGCAGCTGCTGCCGTATCTGCGGGCCACCAGCAGAAATGCCTGTGGCATAGCGTGGAAGGCAGGCGTTGCAGCAGAGCTCATAGGCTCTCCGCGCGGCTCTATGGGCGAGAGGATCTACCAGGCCAAACTCATCCTAGAGACGCCCGATCTGTTTGCCTGGACCATCGCCGTTGTTTCCATGAGCTGGCTTTGCGAGAAGATCTTCTTGGCGCTGCTCAACCAAACAGGGCCGCTCACCTTAAAGCTTGCCGTACCGCGGCCGCACGCTGCCCAGACAGCGCCGTCTGCAGGCGCGCTGAGCCTCGGCCATGTGACGCTTGGCCACGCCGGTGGCGCCATCATTGCGCGTGATCTCAACTGGCATTTTGATGCAGGCCAGAGGTATGCGCTCACCGATCCATCGGGTGCGGGAAAGACAACGTTAGTAGAGACGCTCTCTGGCATGCTGGCACCGCTTGCCGGTGAGCTTACCATTACGCCCGTCACGCCGCTATCTGTGGTGACGCAGGATATCCGCCTGGTGGAGCAGATGTCTGCAGAGGAAAACGTGCTGCTCTCGGCTGAAGGAAGCATGGATTTTGCGCAGGTCCATGAGCTCTTGCTCCAGGTCTTGCCGCCCGATGCACTGGGCAGGCCGGTGGCAGGGCTTTCGGGCGGACAGCGCCGTCGCGTGGAGATCGTGCGCGCGCTGGCGCATCCCCACGGCATCTTGCTGATGGATGAGCCGCTCTCTGCGCTGGACGAGAAGAGCCGGCAGAAGACGGCGCACTTCATTGTGGAGATGTTGGGAACCAACACGCTCATCGTTGCCTCACACAACCCTGAAGACCTTACACTTTTGCAGATAGACCACACTATCTCGCTCAAGTAGGACGGGGCTTGTCAATGGCAAGAATAGGCTGCGTAGAAGACGATGCATCGGTGAGAGATGCGCTGGTAGCACTGCTGGCACAAAACGGCCATGAGCCCCTTACCTTTGTAGACTTTGCGCACGTGAAAGAAGATATTGTGGCCTTAGCGCCTGATCTTGTCCTGTTGGATCTCAACCTGCCGGGAACCGACGGCATGCTCATCTGCCGAGAAATACGTGCCGTCTCAACGGTCCCCATCATGGTGGTGACCAGCCGGGCACAGGAGATCGACGAGGTCATGTGCATGACTATGGGGGCAGACGATTTCATTGTCAAACCTTACAGCAGCCATGTTCTTCTCGCCCACATAGAGGCGCTTTTGCGCAGGGTGGGCAGCCTTTCTTCGGTGATGGAAAGAGACGGCGTGAGGCTGGACGTGGACCGCTCGCGCGTGAGCTATGGGGAGCGTGCTGTGGAGCTGACAAAAAATGAGCTCAGGATTTTGAGTCTGCTCATGCGGCGCTCGCCGGCCATTGTAAGCCGCGATGAACTCATGTATGAGCTCTGGGACTCCAATGAATTTGTGGATGATAATACCTTAACGGTCAATATCAATCGCCTGCGCCAGACGCTGGCAACCATTGGCGTGAACTGGCTTAAGACGCACCGTGCGCAGGGCTATTCGCTGACGCGTGAGGCATGATATGCGGTTGTCTTGCTATCTGCGCGGCCGCCGGCTGCAGGCGGGACTTCTTGCGGCCGCCCTCTTCTTGGTTGCCATCATCTTGTTTGGCATTGGCGCCGATCGTGATGTGGTGCTTTTGGTGGTGGGCCTGGTGGCAGGCATGTATGTGCTGGGGCTTCTGCTTGAGTGGCTTGCGCTGCGGCCATTTTGGCGTGCGGTGGCTAAGAGCTGCCAAGATCCAGACACGGCACTCCAGATAACAAGCCTGGTAGATGAGCCCTTTTCTCCACAGGAGAGTGCGGCGTGGAACGCGCTTGACGCGGTGGCGCAGGCGGGCAGCGCTCAAGCATACAAGGAGCGCCAAGACGCCGATGAGTATCGCCAGTTTGTGGACGTGTGGGTGCACGAGGTCAAGACACCACTTGCTGCCGCGCGCCTGCTGCTCGCTTCAGACAATCTGGCCACCCACGCACAAGCGAGGCGCCTTGAGCGCGAGCTTGACCGTATAGAAGGCTATGTTGACCAGGCACTTTACTATTCGCGCTCAGGAGCGCTGGCCAATGACTACCTCATCAGGCAGACGCGCATAGGAGATGTGATCACGTCTGCCATCCGTGCGCACAAGCGCTCTATCATCGACCATCACATGGCCGTTGAGCTGCATGAAGACATGGATCTTATGGCCTTTGTCGACGCCAAGTGGATGGTCTTTATCCTGTGACAGATCATAGAGAATGCCGTCAAGTATCAGGATGGTGACCGAGCGGGAAAGATTGAATTTTTTGCGACCCACCTCAAGGAGGGGAGCGCACAGGAACACATTGAGCTCAAGGTCAAAGATCACGGCTGCGGTATTTCTGCCGCGGATCTGCAACGCATTTTTGACAAGGGCTTTGTGGGCACCAACGGCCGCGCCAACCGGCAGACGCACTCCACGGGCATAGGTCTTTACCTGGTAAAACGACTCTGTGAAAAGATGGGCCTTTCCGTCTGGGCAGATTCGCGACAAGACGCGTGGACGGCCATTACCATCTCAATTCCTGCCGAGAAGAGCCACTTTCTAGATGCGCCTTCGCTGGGCGATAAGTAACTGCGCTTGTCGCGGCCGCGCGCTGCGCCCGACCGCGTAGTCGCCGCAACCCGCGCTGCCCGCCGCACGCCGCATGCCCAACCTTACAAGAGTGTAAGTTTGTCGTAAGTCACATCTATGGCAGCAGAGAGCAGCCACGAGCACTATAGACTCACGCACACAGCCCCGATTGTGAAGGGATGGGACATGACAAAGACACTTACGGTCACCAATCTGGTGAAAGTCTATGGTGGAGAAGGCTTAAGAAGCAAGACGCAGGCACTCAATGGAGTGAGCTTTGATATAGAGCAAGGCGAGTTCACGGCAATCATGGGGCCTTCTGGTTCAGGCAAATCGACGCTGCTCAACTGCATTGCCACCATCGACAAGCCAACGTCGGGAAGCATTGTGATCGACGGTGTAGACGCGGCTCACATGCGCTCAAAAGACCTGGCGCGCTTTCGCCGTGAGCGCCTGGGCTTTATCTTTCAAGACTCCAATCTCTTGGATACGCTTACCTGCAGAGAGAATATTGCACTGCCGCTGACCATAGGACATGCCAACGTGGCACGCATTGAGGCGGCGGTCGAAGCCATTGCCTATGCGCTTAAAGTCGAGAAGGTCTTGGACAAGTACCCCTACCAAATCTCCGGCGGCCAGCGCCAGCGCGTTGCAGCATGCCGCGCGCTTGTGGCAAACCCGGCGCTGGTCTTGGCAGACGAGCCAACAGGTGCGCTTGACTCCAAGAACTCCCGCACGCTCCTGGAGCGCTTTGAAGCGCTAAATCTCCAGCAGGATGCCACCATCCTCATGGTGACGCACGACTCGTTTGCTGCAAGTTTTTGTCGCCGTGTGCTCTTTATCCGCGATGGCCAGCTCTTCACGGAAATCAGGCGTGGCGACATGAGTAGAAGAGATTTCTTTGACCGCATCATGGAAGTGGTGGCAACCATCGGTGGGGGTGAAGACCATGTTGCTTAAGCTGGCACTGGGCAATGTGAGAAGGTCTGCTCGGGATTACGCCCTCTACTTTGTGACGCTGACCTTGGGCGTTGCGGTTTTTTATGCGTTCAATACCATCTCAGACCAAGCGCAGTTCTTATCGGAATCTGCAAGTCTTATGGTCCAGTTCATTGGCAGAGGCATCACCGGTGTGACGGTGTTTCTGGCGCTCATCATGGGTTTTCTCATGGTATATGCCAACAATTACCTGGTCAAAAGGCGTAAGCGCGAGCTCGGCCTGTATCAGGTGCTGGGAATGACCCGCCGTCAGGTGTCCATCATTTTGACGCTTGAGACCTTGGTGGCCTCGGTTGGCTCGCTCATTGTGGGCTTTCTGGTGGGCATGGTGCTGTCTCAGATTCTGGTGTTTGTGACAGCGGCCCTGTTCAACGAGGTCGTGCGCAATTTCACCTTCAAGATTTCCGAGCATGCCATCGTCTTTACGCTCATCTGCTACGCCCTCATATTTGTTGTGATGCTCATCTTTAATCTCATCTCTATCTCCAAGGTAAGCCTCACAGAGCTCATGGGTTCTGAGCGCACAAATGAGCAGGTCAAGGTGAGGTCTTTGCCAGCTACTATCATCTTGGGAGCAGCAGGTATTGTGCTTATGGCCTGGGCATATGTGAGGCTTACCAAAGATGGCTTGCCTGTAATGTCGCTCGACCAGTACGGAGCGTTTCTCATCACAACGCTCATGGTGAGCGTGGGCACCCTTGCCTTTTTCTATGCGCTTTCTGGCATCTTGCTGCGCTTGGGCATGAGCAGAAAAGCTCACTATTTGCGCGGCATCAATATGTTTACCATACGCCAGCTGGCAAGCCGCATCAACACGGTTTCTGTCTCCATGGGTGTGGTCTCCCTGGTGCTCTTTTTGGCCATAACCATTTCCTCCAGCGGCTTTGGCTTCCAGAAGGTGTTCACTACCAATCTGGAGGTGGCGGCACCCTATGATGCCACGATCTCTGCCATGTATGTCCAAGATGCAGACGGCGCACAAAGCGTTGAGCGCCAGGATCTCCAACAGCTCTTAGTTGCAAAGAATGACCAGCTGAGAGGTGTTATCAAGGGGAGTGCCCAGATAGACACCTACTATGCATATCTCTTTGAAGGCCAAGAAGCGCTCAGCATGTCCGCACTTGCCAAGGCAAGCAATCAGCCGCTGCCAAAAAGCATGCAGGCCATGGCCGATGAGGGCATTGACCCCGCTCTATATGTGATGGATGCCAGCAGTTTTAATGCAATCCAGCGCTTGCAGGGCGCAGAGGAGATAGAGCTCAACGACAACGGCTATCTCTTTCTTGTCAACAATGCAGAGGATAACGAGAAGATCCTCCAGGCGGCGCTCGACCATCACGTGGAGATCATGCTTGCCGGCCATGCGCTCACACCTGCCACATCCAGCGTCATTACCGGCGTACGCGCGACCTACGAGGACAACATCATTCCCAGCAACACTGGCACCATCGTTGTGCCTGATAGCGTGATAGCCGATGCCAAGGTGAATCCCTCAGACTCTACACTGGCTTTGAACTATGCCGTGTCAACCCAAGAGGGCGATAAGGTCGTGAACCAGTTGGCCGAACTTGAGTCCACATCCATCGTCCAGACGCCAAAGGACGGTCGTCTCCTTCTTTATCAGGTGTTTACCAAAACGGCTGCGGTTCAGGGCTCAGCGGGTGTTGGCGCAATTGCGGCATATCTGGCTATCTACATTGGATTTGTGCTGGTCGTAGCATGTGCAGCAATTCTGGGTGTCCAGCAGATTTCTGCTGCAAGCGACGCAGCGGCAAATTACCGGCTGCTCTCTGAGATTGGTGTTCCTCGAGAGATGGAGCTCAAAAGTCTCCGCCGCCAGGTTGGTTTCTCGTTTGCGCTGCCCTTGGTTGTTGCTCTGGCACATGCGGCATGTGCGCTGGTACAGGTGATGAACGTGATCAAGCTGTTCAGTGGGTCGGGAATTATTGTCTATACCGTGGTTTCCGTGGTGGTATTTGTGGGCATCTACCTCATGTATTTTGCGGTGACCTATGTGATGGCACGCGGGATTGTTACCGCTCGAACCCAGATGGTGCGCGCGTAGGCCAACCAAGCAAGGCGCTACAACCCCAGGATCTTCTCGACTGATTTGCCTTTGGCAAGGTCATCCACGAGTTTGTCCAGCACGCGCATGCGATGCATGGTGGGATCTTCCACCTCTGCTACAGCAACGCCGCAGACCTTGCCACCAATGTTTTGAGCTGCGGGATTGTAGGTGGGCGCCTGGTCAAGCCAGTCGGCATAGGACACGTTGCGGGCGTTGGTGATCTTTTCGGGCGCGTAGCCTGTGAGCCATTGCACCACCTGGATAAACTCTTCCGTGTTCCGGCCTTTTTTCTCGGCCTTGGCGCGCAGCATATCAAGGTATGTGGAGGCCTCGCCGTCGATCTGCGCGCATGCAAACTCCACGTGGACGCTGTCGCCCGGCTGCTTGCCAATAGCTGCGCGGATATCCTTTTTGAGGCCGATCACGTAGTCTTTGGTGCCGTCGTCGTTCTTGGAGGAGACAATGCTTCCCTCGTAGGGGTGCTCATCAAAGCGCGCGTGCACCTTGATGCGGCCAGCGCCAAAGGTGCGCGGCAGGTCGTAGGGCACAAAGACAAAAGCGCCGTCGATGCCATCGACCTTTTGTATGGTGGCGTCAAATGCGTAGGTCTTCATGCTGCTGATGTCCTCCTAAAAAGAAGGGCCAACGCGTGGCCCTTGTGGCTCTTATCGGTCCGCTGCATCTAGCTGCAACAAGAAGAGATTTGCCTCTCTCATCTCATGGGAGATGGTGTCGTCTGCTAATGAGTAATCTGTCCTCTTTATCAGCTGGTCGAGAAGGACTTGGAAATAAGCAATGGTTAAGGAATTGATCAAATCTAGCTTCTCTGACTTCAAGATGCCGCTTGCAACCAATGGCTTGAGCATGGCAAGGTTTCTGTCTGCCAGCCTACCGGCGCTCAGCATCTCCAGCACAGAATCTGAAATGTTGGCAAGCTGCTCCGGGTAGATGCTGTAATAGAACGAAACAGCCTCATTGAGCGGCGTCGAATGCTCCTCAAAGAAGAGGTGATGGTACACATCAGGACGAACGCTGGCATGGCGCGAGAAGAGCGTCCAGGAGTAGAGGTATGCCTCTATCTCACCCATGCGCTGGATGCTGGAGTTGGCCAGCATGCGGCAATAATCCTCAAGATAGCCGATGGATGCCAGCGTGATGAGCGTATCTACATCCTTGAAGTACAAGTAGAGCGTTGCGCTGTTATAGCCTGCATTAGCTGCCACTTTGCGGATGGAAACGCCGTTTACCCCCTCGGCGTCAATGATGCCGCGGGTTGCATCCAAAAATGTCGTGATAATCTCATTGCGCTGCTCTTCGGTATATTTGTTGCGTCCCATGATCCTCCGCCTCTGCAGCATTTCGATATGTTTAAACGCTATGTATCATATCGAACTGAGTAACAATAATCACATTCACTAATCAACATGCGCACCGTGAATGCTATCCAAGATTCTTATAGTTTGCAACTTTGTTGAAGCGTAGCTTGCGTGCCCATGAGAAAGACGTACAGGTTTTGCAATCATTTATGCAAAACAGTCAGCAGGGCGCAAGCTGGCCGGCGCTGGGTGCCGGCGGCGTAGGCCATCGCCGCGCGCTCAGGCTACTCGCTGAGGCCGTCTTGCTTGAGCATCGTTTGGATGGTATCCAGATCACTTTTGATATCAAGCGTGCGCGAGCTCGTGAGACCCCTGCAGATGTTTTCGAAGGCATCGCTGATTTTGCCAAGCGATGTTGCCAACTGGTTTTTGAGGTCTTGCTCTTCTGGGGTGAGCTCATCCAGTTTGAGGAGCTCCGCATAGGCGTTTATGAGCTTTACGGACGTGGGCAGGTAGTAAGACGCAAACATGCCGAGTTTAGTCAGGTATTCGGGGTGGTTATGGGCCATGCTTCCAATGCGATCTGCCTGCGCTATAGTAGACGTAACTTCAGAAGGAACGCTGTCGCCCATGCTTGTGAGGCACTCATGTGCCTCTGCAAGGTTGGTATCAATTTCCTGCATGAGCTCCTTATCTTGTGGTGAAAGCTCAGGCTCCTGCTTCTTTGTGGCAAGTTGCAGCTCGTATTCTTGCCAGAGCGCATCAGAGATGAAAAACGTCGTGCCGTCAGAAGAGAGATGTCCTTCTGGAATCCATTCTCGCTTGACATATTCTGCCAGGTACTTTACGGCTTTCTTCTGCTTGATGCCATGCTTCATGGCGAGGTCTTTTATGGTGATAGCGGGCTCTTTGAGAAGGGTCTTTCTTATTTTGGAGTAGGCATTGACCAGTCGCGATTCTGACACAATAAATCTGACTGCACGATCTGCGCCAAAGCCAGATCCTCCTGCCAAGGTAAGATATGCCAGGCTTGAGAGAAGGGACGCAGCACGTGTGGTGGCGTAGAGTCCAAACAGGCATATGTACAAGCATGGCAAAATCGCACTTGCTACAACAATGATTTTTATCCAGGACCGTGAGGTGATATCGGTGCGAGCAAGATAGCGCTCGTTGGGGGAGGTCTTGTCAAACTGTTTTGCCCAATCGGCAAATGCGCTGGATGCCGTCGAAATTCCTTGCATCACGCCCGACAGGATGCCGCCGGCCGCTCTGCCCGCCACGACCGCAGTGTCCATGAGGTCAGAGACAGCCTCGACAAATTCATCGTTGGCAATGTTGAAGTTATCGTCGTGACCGTCGGGCCTGCCGGGGCCATGCGGTCCGCCGTGCCCGAGGTGGTCTTTCGGCTCGTCAGGTCTGTGCCGTGCGTGTCTGTCAGTGTCTGGCATCGATCTGCTCCTGGTGCTCCGCGGTTGCTGCTACGCACTTTGCGCTACGTACGTCTAGTTTATACCTGGGCGAGAAGAACATGGCAGTTGAAAGGGTGCTTTGCAGCGGTTGCGCAGCCTCACTTTTCACACTTCTCCATGAACCGTCGTTTTCTGCCACGTTTGCCCAGGCAAGCTTTTGGGAAACCGACGGTTCATGGAGGTTTGTGCGTAAACACAACGGTTCATGGAGAAGTGTGCGGTGATCGAACGGTTCGTGGTGATTTGTAAGGCAGCAAAGCCACCGATGGGTCATTTCCGGGCAGACAAGAGCTTGGCCGCTGCGGCCGCATGCGCATCGCGCGCGGTACTTTCCTGTAAGAGCAGAGCCCGCGCCGACTGCATGATGACCTGGCGCTCTTCCAGAAGAGCCCCATCAGCAAAAGGCCGCTGCAGCTGTTCTATCCGCTTGTGCGCCTTGAGGGAGCGGTCAAGCTGTGGGATGAGCTGCGTGATGGTCTGCATAAGCACATCGAGCGTTTTCTTGTCAGTATCTATCACCAGCCGCACCGCGACCGCGCTCATGTCAGCTACCTGCTTTGATGCCGCAAGTTCATCTGCTCTCTGCAAGAGGCGCTCCGCCAAGGGATGATCGGCATAAGCCTGGTTGGCCAGTTGTGCCGCAAGGGAGAATGTCGCAAGTGCCCGGGCAAGAATGTCCAGCTGAGAGGCCGAGTTTTCCAGCATGCTCACATGTTTCAGGAGCTGTACCTGCTTGAGCTTGAGGGCAAGTGAGATGCGCTCAAGGTCGTCAGGGGCGGGCGTAGGTGTCCTGCCGCCAGACGCATCCGGCGCTTGTGCCCAGCTCTCCAGCAAAGATGTGGCCTCGCCGGCGCCAGCAGATACCCCGGCTTTCAACGTGCGATACGCTTCATCAACCGTGCGCGCTACGTCCCGCCGTTTGGCTTCCCCAAAGCCTGAGATGCCAAGCGGGGTAAGCTCAATCGTCTGCGCCAGCGCCGCTGCATCGGCTGCGCTGCTCGCCCCCGCGGCGCCGGTTGCGTCCGCTGCGTCGTCGAGGTTGGTGTAGTTGCTTATCTGTGTCACGTGCGACTCCTTTGGTTTCTCGCCCATTATCGCACGATGCGCGCGCCACGCGCAGGTAGACGGGGGAGCGAGCCCTCGGCGCGCCGCTCGCAGCTTATCTTTTGGAACACCATTTCATCAGTCTTAAAATGAAACAACATGAATATACGCTCAACGGGTGCTGCGTCAGCAGCATGCTGCACGGCGCCAGGAGGACGCAATGGACAGCGCATCGCAAAACGCAACGCAAAGTGCATCGCAAAGTGCATCGCAACAGACGATGCGTGCCTATACCAGGCAAGTTATCCCCATGTGGGAGGAGCTTCAGCGCACTGGCCGCTACTATGTGCGAGAAGAATACGTGCGCGAGAAAAACGACACGATAGCGGACTACTATCTGGAGCTGTATCGCTGGGCCACGGCGGCCTCCAAGCGGCATGGCGCACAGGTGCCAGAAGGGCTGACGCTTCCCATCTGGCTGTCGTTGACCGAGGCCCAGCGCCTGCGGCCCTCGGCCGATACCGTCTCGCTCACGCTGGATATTCCGCGCGAGAGCATGTGCATCATCGACTACAACAAATGGGGCTATAGGGTCAACGATTGGTACGTGCCGCTGGATTCAGCGGACGAGGATCGGCACAACGCGGCCCTCAAACAGCGTGGCATTGTGAATGAGGCGCAGCTCATCATGGGCGAGCAGGGCAATTTCTATCCGGATATCAAGCGAAAGATCATCGCGTCGTGGGACAGGGTGTTTGAGCCCAACGAGGACATGAATCAAAACGTCGGCATATGCTGGGAAATCGTGCCAGAGTGGATTGTTGAGGCGGTGGTGGGCAATGGAGAACAGTAGTGCCCAGAATCAATCGGAGAGCATTATCTTGTGGGCTAGCCAGGCACCTGTGGTGATAGACACCATCAGGCGCACGGGTACAACACATGTGAAAAAAGAGTTCATCCAGGCAAAATACGGAGACGCTGCCTGGTCGTTTGAGACCGCGTACGCATTTTTCAGGCAGGGGGCAGAAGCCAAGGTGGCGCGTCCCAAGGAGGCGGAATCTGCCATTTGGGCATATCGGCGCCAGGCGTATAGCTATCCATCTCCTGGTTTCTACTCCCTCATGCTCGAGGTGCCAAGAGACCAGTGCGTGCTCTTTGACCTGCGCGTTTGGAACAAAATCCTGAGCCTTCGCTACGTAGGCGACTCGCGTCAAGACGAGCGCGCCTTTGACAAAGAGCTCGAGCGCCAAGGCATCAAGAACCCGGCCGAAATCTTCTCTACGCCGTTTTACCCGCTGCTCCGCCGTCGCGTCACAGATTCGTGGCAAAAGCTCTTCACTTCCGCCGAGACGTGCGAAGAAGACTACCTCCAGGCCGGCCTGTGGGAGATCCGCGCGGAGTGGATCAAGCAGTGCGTCCTGGTAGAGGAGCTCTAGCAGGCAAGAAGTGCTGCGCCGCCCAGGCGCCGTCGGGCGAGAAGTGCTGCGCTCACGTGCCGTCAGCGGGCGAGAATGGCGCGCTCGTTGGCGGCAATCTTTCTGCTGATAGCGCGCCACAGCTCCACGTTCTTCTCGTCCAGACCTGAGAAGCGGGCCTGGTCGTAGTCCTCAAGCGCAGCTCGGATGGCCTCTTGCAGCGCGCCGGATTTTTGCCCCATCTCCACGTGTACAATGCGGCGAGGCTCACGCGCTGCATCGGTGCCGCTCATGAGGTTCACGGTGGCAGGACCTGGCTGCGTGGTGGTCTCAAGGTAGCCTTTCAAGGAAAGTTTGGAGAGCTGGGCTGAGAGCAAGACGTTGCTCAGGCCCAGGTATTCTGCCAGCTCACCACGTGTGCAGCCGCTCGTCACCAGGACAAATGCGCACGCGCGCACGTCGCTCAACGCGAGTTCAAACTGCTGGGCCACAGTGGTGAGAAAGCGGTCTAAGAGCTTGTCGGCAAAAAAGACATCAGCCAGCGCGCTTTCTGCCATACTCTGGTCAACATGGACCGTGAGACGCTCTTTTCCCAGCTGCTTGGTGGAGGGCAGATACGGCGCCACGGAGCCGTCGCCGGCAAATTGGAGGAGAAACGCGTAGATCTCCGGGCGACGCACAGCATATTCGTCCTTATCGTATACCTGCTTGTAGAAGTCGCGGTAGTACTGGATCACGTTGAGCTTCATCTGCACGGTTGAGGCAAGCGTGCCTTGCGACACCAGCGAATGCGCTGTCTTCACGTAGTAGTAGAGCGGCACGGTCAGAGGGTAGATGGCGCGGCAGCGCAAGACATACTCCATATTGAAGATGAAGTCCTCTGACCAGCTGATGTCCGGATCCATGCGCAGATGGTGCGCCTCTATGATGGAGCGGCGATAGAGCTTGTTCCACAGCACTCCATAGTAGAAATCTGCGGGGTTTCTCATCATGAAATCCGCGTACTCTTCACGCGTGAGGGTACGGTCCAGGTCGATGTCTCCTTTGGGTGCAACGCGTGAGCCAACGACTCGGTAGAAATCGCAGATGACCATGTCTGCATCGTGCTCTTGGAGCGCGCGCACCATAAGGCGACACGCCTCAGGACTGATCCAATCATCGGCATCAAGAAATTGAATGTAGTCACCTTGCGCTGCATCAAGCGCAGTATTTCTGGCGCATGAGACACCTGCATTTTCCTGGGAAATCAGGCGCACGCGCGCGTCGTGCGCTGCATAGTCTGAAACTATTTCCGGGGTGGAGTCGTGGCTGCCATCGTCTACCACGATCAGCTCAAAGTCTTGAAAGTCCTGCGCCAAGATGCTGTCGATGCAGCGGCCAAGGTACTTCTGTGCATTGTAGGCGGGAACAATGATGCTTATCTGTGGCATGCGCGGCTCCTTTGAGAATACTCATACGCCTCCATTGTAGCCGCCTGGCACACCCGTGACTGGTTTGAGACATAACTGCAGTTGCGATGCGCTATCTTCAAGAGAGGGGGTTCAAGGGGCAGGGGACACATGGATGGTTGTGCAACACAAGCTCGCTGTTCAAGCAGTAATGACAGCGCACGCAGCAGTGAGACCAGCGCACGCGGCATAGCTTTTGCCAGCGATTTTGACGGAACGCTCTGCGCGGAAGGCACCTGGTGTAGCTTTGATGAGAGAGATATAGACGCAATTAGGGCTTTTCGTGCACGCGGTGGTCTTTTTGGGATAAGCACCGGTCGCTCTGTAGGAGGCCTCATTCATGCCATCAATGCATCTCAAGCGCCGCTTGCCCTTGACTTCATTATTGCAGCTACCGGGTCATATGTGGTGGATGGCACGGGGAGATGCATCCTCAAAGCAGAGGCCAACCTCACCGCTCTTGCTCAGGTGATTGACCGCTTTGGCCCAACCTACCCTTTGGTAGTGCAGGGCGGAGACCACATGTATACCTTCTCTGCTCCCGCGCGAGACCAGGTGCATATAGATTCGCTGCAGGATATGGCAGGTGCCCTTGGAGTTTCCCTCAGATGCACCTCTCCTCAAGATGCGCAAGAGGTTGCGGCGTGGATCAACACCCAGCTGGGCCAAGACCTGGTGGCCTATGAGAATGTGCGCAACGTGGACGTAGTGGGTCGCGGGAGTTCAAAAGGCCGAGCACTCAGGGCGGTGAAGGCGCACGTCAGCGCAGAGCAGACGGCGGCCATCGGGGATTCATACAATGACCTCTCCATGCTCATTTCGGCCGATACGGCGTTTACCTTTGCGGACGCTCCCGACGTCGTCAAAGCGCGCGTGGACAAGATCGTATCGTCTGTGAGCGAAGCACTGGCCTTTGTGCAAGACCTGTAGGCAGCGCACACAGCCGCCTGCGTTCTAACCTATGCCTTTACGAGCTTGTTCTTTACGCGCTTGCCCGTCTTGATGATGCCGCCAGACCATACGCCCGGGCTCAACATGACCAGGACCGGCATGATTTCCAGACGTCCCGCCAGCATGTCAAACATGAGCACGATTTTGGAGAAGTAGCTGAAGTCCGCATAGTTGCTCATAGGACCTATCTCTGCCAGGCCAGGACCTATGTTGTTGAGCGTTGCGGCAACGGCAGCAAAGTTTGCCTCAAAGGAGAAGTTGTCTACGCTGATGGCAAAGACGGAGATGGCAAAAACAATCACATAAATGATCAAGAAGATGGAGACAGAGCGCACCTGATCCTCTGCAATAGGCTCGCCATCCATGCGGAGTTTCTGCACGTTTCTGGGGTGTACGTAAGAAGAAATGCCTCTGCGTGCTGCGCGGAAGAAGATGATGATACGTGAAACTTTGATGCCGCCACCGGTGCTGCCAGCACAGGCGCCGCAGCACATCAAAAGCAACAAGATGCCCTTGGAGAAAGGCGGCCACAGGTTGAAGTCCACGGTGGAATAACCCGTGGTGGTGATGATACTTGCCACCTGAAACAAGGAGTGCTGGATGCTTTGTCCTACGCTGGGGTAGAGGGTGTAGGTATTGAGCGTGATCAAAACAATGGCGCCAATGATGATGGCCAAATAGATCCTGACCTCGTCCATCTTGAGTGCCGTCTTGATGCGCTTACTTGAGATGAGGTAGTAGAAGCTGAAGTTTACGCCAAACGCAATCATAAAGATTGAAATCACGATCTGTTGGAAGCTTGTGTAAGATGCGCACGAATCGTTCAAGATGCCAAAGCCACCCGTACCTGCGCTCCCGAAGGTAATGCATAAAGCATCAAACCAATACATGCCTGAGAGCAGCAGGATCACAATCTGCAGGATGGTCATGCTGAGATAGATGCTGTAGAGGATCTTGGCGGTATCATGCACGCGCGGCACAAACTTGGAGACGTTATAGCCAGGGCTTTCTGCCTTCATGAGGTTCATCTGAGATCCCGAGCGCACGGGAAACATCATGAGGATGAACACCAAAACGCCCATACCGCCAATCCAGTGGGAAAAGCTCCGCCAAAAGCGGGTAGCATGAGAGAGTGCCTCCACATCTCTCAGAATGGAGGCACCGGTGGTTGTGAATCCGGAGATGGTCTCAAAGAGCGCGTCAAGATAATGGGGTATCTCGCCCGTAAGCGTAAAAGGCAGCGCGCCAAAAATGGAGAGCACGACCCAACCCAAAGATGCTGCTACCATGCCATCTTTTGAGTAGATTTCGGTGTTATGCGGCTTGTGGACGGCACCAAATGCGCCCAGCGCCAGGCAGAGTACCATGCAGAACAGGAAGACAAATCCCTGGGACTCGCCGTAGATGAGTGCAATTGCGCAGGGTAGGCTCATGATGGCGCCTTCCACCACCAGCACCCATGCCAATACATAGCCAATCATTCGGTAGTTCACGCTGCGCGCCCCTGTCCTTAGGCGAGAATATCGCTGATATCTTGAAATCCAATATTGGTGGTGATTACAATCACGGCGTCTCCCTTGGCTAGCTTGTCGCTGCCGGTGGGGACAATCAGTTTGCCGTGCCTATAGATGGCGCCGATAAGAACATTCTTCTTGAGCTGCATTTCCTGCAGCTTGACACCGGTGACGGCGGAGTTTTCATGGATGGTGAACTCAAGCGCCTCTGCGCGGCCATCGAGCATCTTGTACATGACCTCGACGTTTGAGCCCATACCGTTGCGGGTGGCGCGCACAAAGCGCACGATGGTCTCGGAAGTGATGGAGCGCGGAGAGACGATGGCGTCCAGGTTGAGTTTTTTGACCACCGAGTCAACTTCCATGTGGCTCAGTTTGGTGATGACCTTGTATCGGATGATGTCTTTGGCGTAGAGCGACAAGATGATGTTTTCCTCGTCTATGCTGGTGCTGGCCAGCATAGAATCCATGGTCTCTATATGCTCTTCTTTCAAGAACTCCTGGTCAGAGCCATCGCCGTGGATGATGGTTGCGTTGGGCAGCAGGCCGGAGAGCTCCTCACAGCGCGCGTAGTCCTTCTCGATGATCTTCACGTCTATGTCTGACTTGGCCAAGATCTTTGCTAGGTAGTAGGAGACGCGGCCGCCGCCTATGATGAGCGTGTTCTTGATGCGCTTGTTCTGCAGGCCAATCCTGCGGAAGAACTCATCTGCTGCCAGCTGTCCGGTAAAGATGGAAAGGACATCTCCGGGTTGGGTCACAAAGGAGCCGTCGGGGATGATAACGGTATCGTCTCTTTTGGCCATGCAGACCAGGATGTTTTTAGGCAGCTTGTGGGAGAGCTCGCGCAGGCTTTGACCGACCAGCGCACACTCTTCTGGCACGGTGAAGCTGATGATGCTTGCGCGGTGTTTGCCAAAGCCATAGACCTCCGATGCCTGAGGGAAGCGCAAGAGATGGGATATCTCTTTTGCAGCCTCAAACTCTGGATTGATGGTCATAGATACGCCCAGCTCCTCCTGGAGGAAGTTTCTCTCCGCAGAGTAGATGGGGTTTCTCACGCGGGCAATGGTGCTGCAATCGGAGGCTTTCTTGGCTAGCACGCAGCACAAGAGGTTGACTTCGTCACTTTGCGTGACGGCAATCAGCATATCGGTATGCTCAATGCCTGCCTCGGAGAGCGTTTTGAAGCTGGTGGCATTACCCACTACGCCCATCACGTCGTATATGGTAGATACGCTGTCGACACGCTCTGCATCGGTATCAACAACGGTGACATCGTTGTCTTCTTGGGCGAGCTCAGCGGCTATGGTGCGACCAACTTTGCCGCATCCAACTACAATGACCTGCATAGGAAATTCTTTTCTCGAAAGTGGTACTCGGAAGAAATTATAGTAGCACTTCACATGGATCAATAAACACATGTTGAAGGAAGCTTGTTGTGCATGTAGAGGTCTCGTGGTGCTGGCCGCAAACGTGAGCGCACCCTGCAGCGCATATCCCGTAGAATGGTGCTGTATTTCCTCATTTTCTTTTGTATTCAAGGAGAACACATGGCAGAGTTCATCTACCAGATGGAGCGCGTTCGTAAAGATTTTGATAATAAGGTCATCTTGGATGATGTCACCATGGGATTTTTCCCGGGAGCAAAAATAGGCGTGGTCGGTCCTAATGGCATGGGCAAATCCACCCTGCTCAAGATCATGGCTGGCGTGGAGGATACCACTAACGGTGAGGCGCGCTTGAGCGCCGGCTATACCGTGGGATATCTGCCCCAAGAGCCTGTGTTGGATGCCGATAAGACCGTGAAGGAGAATATCGAGCAAGCTTTTGGCGACATTCTGGCAAAGATTGCCCGCTTCAACCAGGTCAGTGAAGAGATGGCAGACCCCGATGCGGATTTTGATGCGCTCATGGCGGAGATGGGAGAGCTTCAGACCCAGATAGATGCCGCAAACGGCTGGGACCTTGACTCGCAGCTCTCCCAGGCTATGGACGCGCTGCAATGCCCTGACCCGGACGAATCAGTAGAGCATCTCTCCGGCGGAGAGCGCCGCCGTGTAGCACTTTGCAAAATCCTGCTTGAGGCGCCCGACCTGCTTTTGCTTGATGAGCCGACCAACCACCTGGACGCAGAGAGCGTCTTGTGGCTGGAGCAGTTCCTCAAAAACTACCCGGGCGCGGTCTTGGCCATCACGCATGATCGCTATTTCCTGGACAACGTGGCCGAATGGATCTGTGAGGTGGACCGCGGCACGCTTTACCCCTACAAGGGTAACTACTCAACCTACCTAGAGACCAAGGCTGCCCGTCTGGAGATGGAGAGCAAACAGAGTGCTCGCCGCGCCAAGAAGATGAAGAGCGAGCTTGAATGGGTGAGGAGTTCCCAGAAGGCACGCCAGGCCAAGAGCAAGGCGCGTCTAGCCGCATATGAGCAGATGGAAGCAGAGGCTAAGCGCAGCAAAGACATCGACTTCACGGAGATCCACATTCCGCTCGGTCCTCGCCTGGGTGCCAAGGTATTGGAGGTCAACCACCTTCACAAGGCCTTTGGAGACCGCGTTCTTATCGACGATCTCTCCTTTACGCTGCCTAGAAATGGCATTGTGGGCGTGATTGGTCCCAACGGCGTGGGCAAGTCCACGCTGTTCAAGATGATCGTCGGCCAGGAGGCGCCGACGTCGGGCACCCTTGAGCTGGGAGAAACCGTGCAGATCTCCTACGTCGACCAAAATCGTGAGGGCATTTTGGGCGATAAGAACGTGTGGGAAGTGGTCTCTGATGGCAATGATTTCATGCGCGTGGGCGAGCAGGAAATTCCCAGCAGAGCCTATGTGTCGGCCTTTGGCTTTAAGGGTACTGACCAGCAGAAACGCGCCGGCGTGCTCTCGGGCGGTGAGCGTAACCGCCTAAACCTTGCCCTGACGCTCAAGCAGGGCGGAAACCTGCTCTTGCTCGACGAGCCCACCAATGACCTGGATACGGAGACGCTTGAGAGCTTGGAAGAGGCGCTTCTGGAGTTCCCGGGTTGCTCGCTCATCACGAGCCATGACCGCTGGTTTATGGACCGCATCTGCACCCATATCCTGGCCTGGGAAGGCAGCGACGACGCGCCGGGCACGTGGCATTGGTTTGAGGGCAACTTTGCCGATTACCAGCGTGATAGAGAGAAGCGCTTAGGGCCAGATCTCTCCAAGCCACACCGCCTGCATCGCAAGCTCTCTCGTGACTAGAGGCAACATGACGGGCGAGCAATACAAGCGCTTGGTGGCTCCGCTCAAACGTCACGCGTGGGCGCCGGTGGCGCTCACGCGCATCAATCAGCTGCTGACGCTTGCGGGCTATGTGCTCTATCCGCTGCTGCTGTGTTTGTGCTTTGTGGACGATCGCGCTCTTTTCTGGCGCGCTTTGGCGGTGCCTGTGGTGGCATATATCATCTTTAGCCTAATACGGGCACGGATTGATGAGCCGCGCCCGCAAGATGTGCTAGACATTGAGCCGCTTCTTGAGCGGGGAGGGCACGGGAAGTCATTTCCTTCCAGGCATGTGTTCTCGTTTGCGCTGATAGCTACGTGTTGGTGCGCGTATATGCCACAAGTGGGTGCGGTGCTGCTCGTTTTAGCTGCTGTCTTAGGTGTTGTGCGCGTGGTAGGTGGTGTCCACTGGTCACGCGATGTGATCTTTGGTTACGTGGTCGGCGTGCTTGCAGGTCTTATCGTCTACCTGCTGTAGCGGTGCGCGTGCTTGCTACAAGCTTGCCACGAGCTTGCCACGGGCTTGCCACGGGCTCACGGGTTTCTCGCCCGCGGGCTAACCCTGGTGCTTTGCCAGCTCGTCGGTGAGATCAATGTTTAAATCAACATTGGTGGAGATGCCCTCCACGCGACCGGTTGAGCTGTACTGCCATACGCCAAAGGCCAGATCCATCACTGGTTTGGTGTCATAGCAGGCGTACCAAAAGCCACGGTGCGCAAACGACTCAAGAGAAAGCATGCTCAAGTCCGGCTTGTTGCCATAGATCATGGTGCGATACCCGCCCTGCTCAATGCGCGCACAAAACGCTTCTGCAATGGCATTGATCTGGTCGCTTGAAAGACTTTGGATGCGCTCGGCGTCTTTGCTGGTGGGCTCCATGTCAAACGCCACAGGGTAGTTGAGCTCGGTGCCATTGAGCTGAGAAAGCACGAAGTCTGCCTCGGCCTCGGCCTCCTGCGTAGTGAGCGCCTGGCTGTAGAAGTATACGCCCGTATCGAGCCCCGCGTCCTTGGCTGCCTGCAGATTCTTGTGAAACTTGGCGTCAAGCGCAATGTTTCCTTTGGCAGAGCCGCGGTATCCCACGCGAATGATTGCAAAACTGATGCCGTCTTCACGCACGGCACGCCAGTTGATATCGCCTTGGTGCTCCGACACGTCCACGCCGGTCCGGCTCACCTCTTGCCCATCTACCAGGTAGTGGTAGCGCCCGTTCACACCAACCGAAAGCTGCCACCACGAATACGGGTTGGTGAGCGTCATGCTTGCATCGTGAAGCCCCGTCTCAATCGTGCGCCCGCTGGGCTCAGGCGTCGCGTTCACGCTCAGACGGCTGAGGGAGCCAAGTCCTCGCTGAGCCAGCAATACCAGTGCTAACAAGATGATTGCAACCCCAGCCACGCGGACGGGCAGGTTCAGGCGAGAAACCCGCGTTCTTGTGGCAATGTGCCGAGCGCTTCGCTGCGGTGTGGCACGTCGCGCGGAGGTGGTGCGGCTGCGGCTGGTGCTGCGGCTGCGGCTGGTGCTGTGGCTGCGGCTGGTACTGTGGCTGCGGCTGGTACTGTGGCTGCGGCTGCGGCCTGAGCCTCGCGGCGCCGTCGCGCGCGCAGGCGTGCTGCTCGCTCGTTTGCGCTGCGAAGATACGCCGGAACCGCCGCCGCTGGTAGCGCTTCTGCTGCGTTGTGTTGCGGAGTGCTGAGGTGTTCTGGCCTGGCTTTTGTGCGCGCGTGTTCTCGAACTATGCCGTGTGGAGTGGGGCATAGGTGCTCCTATTTTGCTTCGTAACGCTCATAGTAGGCAGAGATTGCATTCTTGATATCATCATCTATCACAACGCGGCCATCGACCTGGTGGTTATAGAGCATCTGGGTGACTTCTGACATGGAGACAATGGAGGCCGTGGGGAAGCCGTACTTATCGGAAATCTCATCTATAGCGGCCTTGGTGCCAGATTTTCCCACCTCTTCACGGTTGAGTGAAACCATGAGGCCCACGATATCCACGTCGGCCGCCGCCTTGAGCTTGGGGAAGGTCTCGTCGATGGACTTGCCCGAGGTTGTGACGTCTTCTACCATCACCACGCGGTCACCGTCTTTAAGCTCCGCGCCCAAAAGCGTGCCCTTATCGGCTCCGTGATCTTTGGCCTCCTTGCGGTCAGAGCAATAGCGAACCTGCTTGCCATACAGCTCATCTAAGGCAATAGCCGTGGCAACTGATATGGGAATTCCTTTGTACGCAGGGCCAAACACCACATCAAAATCTAAACCAAAATTCTGCTTTATGGCCTTGGCGTAAAAAATGCCCAGCTTGTGGAGCTGCTGGCCCGTCACATAAGCGCCGGCATTCATAAAGAACGGCGACGTCCGCCCACTTTTTAAGGTAAAAGACCCAAACTTCAAGACGTTGCTTTGAACCATGAACTCAATGAACTCTTTTTTGTAATCTTCCATGAGGTCCTCCAATGGCTTGTGCGCAGGTTTGCGCGTGAGACTGCGCGTAGGCTTGCGGCGCATCTGGGCGATAAGCTCTAGTCCATAGAAATGGCATTCACAATGGTTTGGATTGCCTTGTTAGCTTCCGGCAAGGGGTAGAGCGGGAAGTTGTTATTGAGGCCTCGTCCCTCAATGAACTCAGCGTGGGCGCCGGTTGCTTGTACGCGCTCGCAGAAGAGTTTGGCATCGGGGTAGAGGATCTCTCGCGTGCCTGCAAAGACCATGAGGTTCTTAAGACCCCTCACGCGCCCGTTGATGGGTGAGAGATGGTAGTCGTACAGATCTGTTCCGTCTGCCCAGATCTTTGCCACGCGGCGCAGTCCAAAGACGGAAAGCATGGGATCGTGCTGCTGGAAGGCGGGAATGCGGGGGTTGTTCAAGGTGGCATCGACCCAAGGAGAGATGAGAATGAGGTGCGCGGGTTGCTCTGTACCATCTTCTACCAGCTGTTCTGCAAATGCAGCAGCTATGCCGCCACCGGCTTCATCACCCATGAGCGTGACATTTTGTGCGCCAAACTCGACCACGGTCTGTGCGTAGAGATTTTCCAGCAGTGAAAATGTCTCCTGCCAGTGATGGTTGGGCGCTAAAGGATAGAGCGGCACAATGATCTCGGCACGTGACTTTTGCGCCACCGTGTCCAAGAAATGCCAGAGGTTGGAATCCGGCTGGCTTAAAAGTGAGCCACCGTGCAAATAGATGACGGCACGGTCATTGAGGTCTCTCTTGTTGAGGGTAAAGACCTGCATATCTTGCACGGTCGTTTCACTGACAGGAACCCTGAATCCCAAGAGCTTGTAGTGAAAATCAAGTGCGTTGGGCATGGAATAGCGCGCCTCATTTGCGCTTGAGCTCTCCAGAATGTAGTTATCCCAGGTGATGGGCTCAACCATGCGGCGGCGTGTTCCTTTGAGCCAGTGGTAGATCTCCGATGCACTTGCCATATTTGAGCGCCTGAAGACGCCATGTGAGACAGCGGTAAATCCGGCAAAAGCACCAAGGGGCACACAGGTGGCAATACCTGCAATTTTAAGCGCCCTCTTGAAAGGTGTATCGTTGGTGGAAGCCATGGTTTTCCCTCCATATCTGACGACACGATCACCTTAGCCTATCAGTTTTGACCGGTGGCATAAGTGCATAAAGTCTACCCCTCATGCGCAAACTACGAGCAGCTAAGCATACATTAAACCTCACGAATGGATTATCCTTATCTATGGACAACTTGAGCTGGTGCAGGCTGGGTTGCTCGCACATGCAGGGGAGAGGAATAACATGGGATACAAAGAGAACTACTTAGGAGCTGACACGCCTAAGCTGGGCTTTGGCATGATGCGTCTACCCAAGCTAGAAGATGGCTCGCCAGATGTGGGGCTCATCAAGAAGATGGTTGACACATTTATGGCAGCGGGCTTTACGTACTTTGATACGGCCTATGTCTATGGAGACGGCGCATCGGAGAAGGTTACGGGAGAAGCGCTGGTCAAGCGCTATCCCCGCGATGCCTACACGGTGGCAACCAAAGCAAACGCGTGGCTGGGAAATCCTACAGAAGAAGAGGTCAAGCGTCAGTTTGAGATCTCCCGTGAGCGCCTGGGCCTAGACTACTTTGACTACTATCTGCTCCACGCTATCCAGGCCAACAACGATACGACCTATGAGAAGTATGGCCTGTGGGATTGGGCACGCAATCTCAAGGAGGAGGGCCTCGTAAAGCACTGGGGCTTTTCGTTCCACAGCTCGCCCGAGCACCTCAAGCGTCTCTTGGATGCTCACCCCGACGTGGACTTTATCCAGCTTCAGATCAACTATGCAGACTGGAATCAAGACCGTGTGTGGAGCCGCCAAAACATGGAGGTGGCCCGTGAGCACGGCGTTCCCTTCACGGTAATGGAGCCGGTCAAAGGCGGCATCTTGGCCACGCCACCGCGCAAGGTGCGAGAAATTCTTGATGCTGCACCCTCACAGGTGGGTGCGGGAGCCTCGTATGCCAGCTGGGCCATACGCTTTGCCGCTTCCTTGCCAGGAGTTATCACCGTTCTCTCTGGTATGAGCACCTTAGAGCAGGTAGAAGACAATATCTCCTATATGGCACCCGGCACATTTGCGCCGCTCAGCGACGCGGAGCTTGCGGCTGTGAGTCAAGCACGAACGGCCCTTGAGCAGAGCGATCAGATCCGCTGCACGGCGTGCCACTACTGCTGCGATGGCTGCCCCGTACAGATCCCTATCCCCGAGTTCTTCTCGGCCATGAACCGCAAACTCGTCTTTGAGGACGAGACCGGAGCAAAGAAGAGCTATGCTGCCGCAGCGGAAAAAGCGGGCGTCAGTGCAGCTGATTGCATTGGCTGCGGCCAGTGTGAGAGCGCCTGCCCCCAGGGCTTATCGGTCATTTCATACCTTCAAGATGTGGCTCAATCACTGATGTAGCACGCAGCGTGCCTCACGCTAGCACACGGAGTGCACGCAGCTTGCGCCATGGGGCGAGAAGGGATTTTGCAACGTGAGAGAAGTGCGCACACGCACGGGACAAGGCGCCTTGGGGACAGAGGTCCTCAAAGGCGCTGCCCTCGTTTTAGCAGGCGCTACCTGCTGGGGTCTTAACGGCACCATCTCTCAGGCGTTGATGTCGCTCTACCATGTGGATGCCATCTGGCTCACGGCCATCAAGCAGCTGGGGGGTTTCTGGCTGTTTTTGCTCTGTGCGCACGTCCAGACGCCGGGGTGCATATGGGAGGTGGTGAGCCACCCCAGAAGTCTTTTCTCGGTCATCGTCTGCGCGCTCACGACCATTGTGCTTTTGCAGGTCTCCTACATGCAGGCCATCTTGTGGACCAACGCGGGCACCGCAACGGTTTTGCAGTCGCTCAATTTGCTCATGGTGCTGGCCTATGTGTGTATAACCACGCACCGGACGCCCAAGAGAAGAGAGGTGCTGGGGATAGCCTGCGCGCTTGTGGGGATATACCTTCTGGCATTCGGCGGCATTTCCACCGAGCTATACCTGCCACTACCAGGTCTTATCTGGGGTCTGCTCACCGCGCTTGGCCAGTCCATGCTCTCCATTGTGCCGGTGAAGCTCGTGAGGAGATGGGGCAACTTTGTGGTGAATGGCCTCTCATTTTTGCTGGCAGGCATCATGCTGAGTGTGTTTTCTCGCCCGTGGGAGCACGTGCCCGCCCTTGATGGGGCAGGGATTGCGCTTCTCTTAGGCGCCATCTTTATAGGAACGTTTGGTGCGTATGTCTTCTACATGCAAGGACTCAAGATTGTGGGCAGCATGAAAGCCACACTGCTAGGCACTGCCGAGCCGGTGGTGGCAACGCTTTCTGCCGCTCTCGTACTCAATACGGCATTTTTGCCCACGGATTTTGTGGGCTTTGCGCTCATTATTGCCATGGTATTTATAACTGCCTAGCTCCGAGTACCCTTCATTGCGGTATTGTTAACAGGTTGACAAGTTGTTTCAAAAGCCGCCTGAGGGGGCCCCACGTGAATCTGACAAAAATTGAAAAGCTCTATGCCAACAGCGCAGATTATGCAGAAAAAGAAGTAGAGGTCGCAGGATGGGTCCGCTCCATCCGCGATATGAAGAACTTCGGTTTTGTCGTCTTGAACGACGGATCATGCTTCAAGGACCTGCAGGTGGTCATGAACCGTGAGAAAGTGTCCAACTACGAGGAGGTTGCGTCACTTACCGTCGGCTCTGCGCTCATCATCAAAGGTGTCTTGGAGCTGACGCCGGACCGCCCGCAGCCGGTTGAGCTTCAGGCGCAAGAAATTGTGATTGAGGGCGCGTCTCAGCCGGATTACCCCATGCAGAAGAAGCGCCAGACGCGTGAGTTCTTGCGCACCCAGCAGCACCTGCGCAGCCGCACCAACCTCTTCAGGGCGGTCTTTCGTGTGAGGAGCGTAGCAGCTCTTGCGCTGCATCGCTACTTCCAGGAGCGTGGTTTTCTCTATGTCAATACCCCCATCATCACGGCATCTGATGCAGAAGGTGCCGGAGAGATGTTCCGCGTGACCACGCTTGATCTTGCCAATGTGCCCAAGACGGACACTGGAGAGGTAGACTGGAGCCAGGACTTCTTTGGCAAGCCGACCAACTTAACCGTTTCTGGCCAGCTTCAGCTGGAGAACTTTGCCCTGAGCTTTGGCGATGTCTACTCCTTTGGTCCTGCATTTAGGGCAGAGAATTCCAACACGCGCCGCCATGCCGCAGAATTCTGGATGGTAGAGCCAGAGATGGCCTTCTGTGATCTCGAGAAGGACATGGATGTGGCAGAGGACATGCTGACCTCTGTTATCAAAGATGTGCTGGAAAAGTGCCCCGATGAGCTGGCCATGTTCAACAAGTTTGTGGACAAGGGCTTACTTGCGCGCCTTGAGCATGTGGCAAATAGCACCTTTGCACGTGTGAGCTACACCGATGCCATCAAGATCTTGGAGCAGGCAGTAGAAGATGGCACCTCATTTGAGTTCCCCGTTTCTTGGGGCATGGACCTACAGACCGAACACGAGCGCTATCTGACCGAGCAACACTTCAAGCGCCCCACGTTTGTCACGGATTATCCCACGGCGATCAAAGCCTTCTACATGCGACTCAACGACGACGGCAAGACGGTGGCTGCGGCGGACTGCTTGGTGCCGGGCATCGGCGAGATCATAGGCGGATCTCAGCGAGAAGAGCGTCTGGATGTTCTGGAGCGCCGCATAGATGAGCTGGGGATGGACAAGGAGCAGTACCGCTACTATCTGGACCTCAGGCGCTATGGCGGCTGCCACCATGCGGGCTTTGGCCTGGGCTTTGAGCGCCTGGTGATGTATCTCACAGGCGTGGATAACATCCGTGACGTGATTCCGCATCCGCGTACGGTCGGCAACGCCGAGTTCTAAGCAAAAACGGTGCGCTACCAGCACCTATGAGCCGCCGCCTTCCCCTTTTGGGGGAGGCGGTTTTTTCAGGTTCTGGCGCCACGAGTTTCTCGCCCACAAGGTGTGCAGTATAGAAATAAACGCAATAAATTACGGCAAAGCATTCCCAATAACAATGCCTTTATGAAATATTCATATTTGCTGCGTTTCCGTGATACCATGGACGGAGGTCACGGGAGGAGTGTATAGCATGTATGAGGTAGGAGATTATATTGTTCACCCAGGTCAAGGCGTATGTGAGGTACAGGGGATAGCGGAGAAGCCACAGCCGGTGTATGAGCTTTCGCCTGTGGGCATGCGTCACCCCATGCTCATCACGTTTCCCGTTGCGTCGGAAGATCGGTTGCGGCCGGTGCTGTCCCATGATGAGGCGGTCCAGATCATCAACGACTATCCGGATATGGCCATAGACACGTTTACCGCTAGCAGTAACGCCCTGGAAGAAGAGCATTTCAAGAATGGTATTCGCCGTGGTAGCTGCAAGGATTCTGTGCGGATTGCCAAGACGTTTATCGTGCGCATCAGGCAGACCAAGGCGCACAACAAAAAGCCGCCTGTGGTCTATGAGCGCATTCTCAAAGAGGCACGTCAGCGCTCCTTGGAGGAGCTTTCTGTGGCGCTGGATATGACACCAGAAGATGTGCAGATGCTGTTTGAGCAGCGCGAGGAGCCGCTCGCATCGTTTGAGCCTGAACAGGATAATTAGTCAGCGGCGCCATACATTCATGAACGCTTGATCTCAACTTTTGCTGCGCGCTCACAGTTGTGCTCACAATTCTTTACAATGGCATGACCATATGCGGGCGCAACTGAGGAGTGTGGAGCGTGGCCGGAAGTGAGACTCAAGCAAAAGACCGTGCAATCGTGGCCATTTTAGGCAATGACCGGGCGGGTATTGTGGCAGCTGCCACCGTGGCGCTTGCCAAGGCAGATGTCAATATCTTGAATATTTCTCAAACAATTATGAATGGTATTTTCACCATGAGCATGGAGGTCGACCTGACACAGGCCAACAAGAGCTTTGCAGAAATCCAGGAAGATTTGGATAACGTGGCTCGTGAGCTCAACTTGCAGATTACCATTCAGCGTGAGGACGTATTCAATTATATGCATAGGGTGTAGCTGTCGACGTGGGGCGTATACCGCGGTTGGCTATGTGGCAGGGAGCAACCATGATTGAGAACAGACCGAACAGTTATAGACAGGGGCCGGTACTCTTTCCCAAGGACACGACCGCGTTTGAATCGGTGCGTGATGCCTATCCTATGCCCAGCGTGGCCCTTGGACGCCCCGCTGTTTCAGATACGCTCTATGATGGATTTGAGCAGGTAGATAAGGTTCCCCCAGAGCTCTTTACCAAATACGACGTGAAGCGTGGCTTGAGAAACGCCGACGGCTCCGGCGTTTTGGTGGGGCTTACCACCATCTCAGACGTGCATGGCTATAACAAGGTGGACGGTAAAGTCGTGCCAGATGATGGCAAGCTTACCTTGCGCGGGTATGACATTGCAGATCTGGTCAGCTCGCCCCAGCAGGAGAATCGCTTTGGGTACGAAGACATTGCCTATCTGTTGTTGACGGGCTCTCTTCCTACAGAAGCGCAGCTTGATGACTTTAAGGCGCGTATTGACTGCAGGAGAAACCTGCCGGAAGGATATTTGAACGTCTTTCCGCGCACCACGGCCTCAACATCAATTATGAATGTATTGCAGTGCTCGACGCTGCTTCTGTACTCCTTTGATCCCACGCCTGACGACACGACGCCAGAACATGAGATAGACGTTGCCATCTCCTTGCTGGGTCGTCTTCCGCGCGTGGCGGCAGTTGCCCACGCCGCCGCCCATGCGGAGAGAAATGATGAGCGCCTGGTGGTGCCTCCTGTCCGCGAGGGCTATTCCATGGCAGAGACGGTCTTGGATGTCCTGCGTGGAGACGAGGGCTTTACCCATGAGGAGGCCATGTTGCTGGACGTGATGCTCATGCTGCATGCAGAGCACGGCGGCGGCAATAACTCAACGTTTACCTGCAGGGTTCTCTCGTCTTCTGGCACCGATGCCTATTCTGCATACTCTGCGGCTATAGGCTCGCTCAAAGGACCTAAGCACGGTGGCGCCAATTACAAGGCGCAGGAGATGATCTCAGACATTGCCTATCACGTGAGCGATTGGGACGACGATGAGGAGATCTACAGCTATCTTTCCAAGATTTTGCACAAGCAGGCATTTGATAGAACAGGCCTCATCTATGGTTTGGGACATGCCGTCTATACGGTGACCGACCCCAGAGCTACGCAGGTCAAGCGTTATGCACATGCCCTGGCAGAGCAAAAAGGTGTGGAGGCAAAGCTCCGTCTGATAGAGAATGTGGAGCGCTTAGGACCAAAAGCTATGCGAGAAGTGCGTGGCATCACCAAGCCCATCAGTACCAATATTGATATGTACACGGGCTTTGTGTACTCCATGTTGGGCGTGCCACGCGACATGTATACCCCCATCTTTGCCATCGCGCGCATGGCGGGCTGGGCAGCGCATCGCCTGGAGGAGCTCTATGGCGCAGAGCGCATCATTCGCCCTGCGTACAGAAGCCACATGGAGCCTCAAACCTACGTCCCGCTGGCAGAGCGCGGGTAGCGTCCGCCGCGCGGGTGCTGGCGCCTGCGCCGGCGTCCGCGCGACACCAACGCATCCAATAGCAAGAACTTCTCGCCCAGGGGTTTTGCGCACATGAGTCTTCCGTATACGCTAGGATGAGAATGCTTCAAGACGTTCTCATATACATGAATTAACGTGGAGGTAGCTATATGGCAGATGAGGAAAAGCCCACGGGCGAGAAGAACACGCAGAGTGCGGCAGCAAGCGAGCTGTCGCGCTATTTTGTGACGGTGCCCAAGGACAAGCAGACGACGGTGAGTGATCCGGTGACCAAGCGCCTTTCGTGGTCTGGCGTGGGCGAACACATGGAGTATGAGGCCACCGTGGCTCATCTTGATGTGGTGGATGACACTGGTGCGCTTGAGGGTAAGATGTTCTCTATCACCTATGAGAAGCTGGACGATTCTGGCAACGTTATGGCTGATCGCCCGGTGACGTTTTGCTTTAACGGTGGCCCGGGGTGCGCTTCGGTGCCCATCAACTTTGGCGGCATGGGGCCAAAGCGCGTGGAGACCCACGGCGTGAAGCACCTAAGCTCTGCTGCCAAGGCGGTCGATAACCCTCATACGCTGCTCAAACACACGGATCTGGTGTTTTTGGATGCACTGGGCACGGGATATTCTACCCTGGCTGATGGCGCCGACGCCGAGGCCATTTTTGGCATTGATGGTGATGCGGATGCGTTCTGCCGTGCCATCACGCAGTGGCTTGAAGAGCATCATCGCTGGCAGAGCCCCGTATATCTGTTTGGCGAATCCTATGGCACCGTGCGCAATGCAGCGCTCATGCGCCTGATGGGGGAGCGCGGCGTCAAGCTGACGGGCGTCACCATGCTTTCCGCCATCTGGAACTGGGTACAGGTCCAGCCGGGCGAAGACCTCTATTACCTGGGCATGCTTCCCACCTATGCGGCGGCGGCTCAGTTCTTTGGCAAAGCGGGCCAGAACCAGGATGTGGATACCTGGTTTGATATGGCCATGGACTGGACAGAAGACGTGCTGGCGCCTGCGCTGCTGAAAGGCGATAGGCTCGAGAAGGACCGCGAGCTTGAGATTGCTCAGGAGATGAGTGAGTTCATTGGTCTGGACGAGAAGTTCATTGCACGCAGACACCTGCGCGTTTCTCTGGACGATGTCCGCCGTGAGCTTTTGGCGGATGAGGGGCGCGTGTGCGGCAGGTTAGACATGCGTTTCTCCTCTGATGCCCCGAGCTATGCACAGGACAGCTCCGAGTGGTTTGCGGGTGAGGATGCCGCAGACGATGCGGTGAACGCGGTCTGGAACACGGCATTTAGGACGTTTTTGTCCAACATGGGCTACAAGGCACCGGCGCGCTACTTGGATAACAATTACTATCGCGTGGGTGTTAAGTGGCGCTGGGCGCATGAAGAGCCTGGTACGGGCGGCGCTGCGACAGCACCTAACGTTACGGTTGATATTGCCTGCGCGCTGAGGCGTGATCCCACCATCAAGCTGGCGGTGCTGGGCGGTCGCTATGATGCAGCAACGACCTATTGGAACAACGTCTTTGAGCTGTCTCGCCAGTTCCTCTCCAACGAGCTGAAAGACCGCGTGGTGTTCCACCGCTACGGCTGCGGCCACATGGCTTATGTGGACGAGCCTACGCTGGAGCGTATGGATAAGGACATGGAGGCCTTCTACCAGGCAGAGTAGGGCTGCGCTGGCCGTGAGCTGTTGGCAAGCTGGCGGCATGCTGCGGCCACACTGCTGGCAAGTAGGAGATGTTGTGCGGAGCTGGCAATAAGCTGGCTCCGCACTGCTTTACGAGGAGAGGTTTTTCTCGCCCGCTTGACGTTTTACCAGGTAGCAGTGGTGAATCTTGGGATTGCGCTGGAAGTCATGGGGGATCGTGGAAGCTGTTATGTCTTGGACGTCGACGCCGTAGCGCGCAAGCGCTGCCTTGTCCATCTTGAAGCTTCTGAGGTTGCATGAGAAAACACAGACGCCGTTGCGCGTGAGCATATGGACCACATCCATGAGAAGCTCCACGTGGTCGCGCTGCACGTCCCATGCTGCACGCATGCGGCTTGAGTTGGAAAACGTGGGAACATCGCAGAAGATGAGGTCCCAGCGGTTGGGGGTGTGGCGCTGCTCATGGGTCCACGCAAGCACATCTGCCTGGACAAACTCATGCTCAGGGCCCACAAAACCGTTGTGAGCCATATTGCGCTTGGCCCACTCAAGGCTAGGCTTGCTCATGTCCACCGTGGTGGTGTGCTTGGCTCCGCCGTCTGCTGCGTAGCAGGTAGCGCTGCCGGTGTAGGCAAAGAGGTTCAAGAAGCGCTTGGAACCTGCTGTCTTTTTGGCAAGTTCTCGCACGAGGGAGCGGGTGTCGCGGTGATCGAGGAAGATGCCGCAGTCAAGGCGGCTCTCAAAGTTGACCTCAAAGGTGAGACCGCCCTCCTCAATAAGGTGAGCGCCAGGCGGCAGGGTCGCGCGCTTCTTTGGCGCGCGGGGAGATGCGGCCTCTCCTGCCTTCGCGGCCTTAAATTTTCCTTCATCGGTATATTGTGACCCACCTTTTGCACGCTGGCGAATACGGATGTGCACATTGTGCGGCTCAATCTCAAGGATTGCGGGCGCCACCGTGAGGACATCCATGAGTCGCTCGTGGGACATGAGCGCATCAATCTCTTTAGGAGCTTGATACTCAGATACAGAAAGCCAGCGGCCGCGCCCGTCTTTTCCCTGGTAGAGGTCTATGGCTACGGCATAATCTGGCAGGTCTGCATCGTAGAGACGATAGCATGTCACGTCTTCTCTCTTGGCCCACTTGCGGCGCTCACGCGCAACTTTCCAGAGACGATCGGCAAACTGCTGCGTGGAGGCCAGAAGGACGGGGACAGCGCGCCCATCGCGCAGCGTTACGTGCGGAAGTGCTTCTCGCCCAGAGGAGAGATCTAGGCGGATGAGCTTGCCAGGCGTCTGGCCAAACATCACGTCCAGCTGCTCTGGGCTTGCCGCGCCGACGCTCTGTGCAAGCGCTTCTGTATGCGCAAGTGCCGTCAGCGCCGCGTGGCTTTTCTCGGCTGCACGTGCAACATCTGCCAGCGCAAACGCTTCTTCTGCGGGATTTGTCTGGCTAGGCCAGGAAAGATCGACGCAGATGAGAGAGGTTGTGGCAAGCTGGGCGCCAGTATCTGCCAGCTCATCTTGGCTCACAAACGTGGGCTCGATCTCATGGATGCCAGCTGCGCGCAAGAGTCCGCGTGCGCTCTGCTGAGCATTCTTTCTCGGGTCATATGCCAGAAGCTTGCACGTATCTGCACTGACGCTCTCGTGCCTGGCCTCTGCCTCCTGGACGAGCCGTGCCCAAGCGGCGTGGTCGTGCTGTTGCCATCCAGAAAAGCCCCAGCGCTGACGGAGCAGGCCAGGGGCTCTGTCCAGCGCATAGAGCGCGGCTTCTGCCAGAAGGGTACCTGTTCCGCTAAAGAGCGCCAGGAGCTCTGCGCGGACGTGATCTTTCCGGCTCTGCTGGACCAGCTGATCCCAGCCGCCTTCAACCAAAAGGGCAGCAGCGTAGTCTGGCCGAAGAGTGGCAAAGTGCAAGTTTTTATCGCGCAGAGAATCCCATCCTCGCCGGAACAAAGGCTCGCCAGAAAGATCTATGCCCACAGTGAGCTTTTCTCTGGAAATGCGGACAGCAACCGTCACATCTGGGTGTTGATGGTCCTGAAGAGCTCGCGCGCCGCGCACAGAAAAGAGCTGGTCAGATATGGCATCTTTAGCGCGCTGGGCGGTGAATTGGGTGTTTCTGAGTGCCCGGTTGGTACCGTGCGCGTCGATGGTAAAGGTGGCGCCAGCACCTATATGCTCTGCCCAAGAAATTGCAGCTACACTCTTATAGAGTGCATCGGCGTCGCGGGCACTTCCGCGCGCCAAGACGGCGATGACCCGTGATGCAACATGTGACCACAAGCAGACGCGGTAGGCATCTTCAAGCTCACCTTCAAAGGAAACTTGGCCTTTCAGCTGGCGAACGCGCGGCACGTTAAGCGTCTGGAGCTCATGTGCTAACAGGCCCTCAAAACCCATTGGGCAGGTTGCAAAGAAATTCATCGGGACACCTCTCGCCCGTAGTAGGTAGAAATCGGTATTATCTAGGATACAAGCTCAGAAACTTCTGTTGGCTCGCTGTGAATCTAACCACAACAAGAACAGGCAGAAGGCCGCAGGGCTCACCTTGGGTGAGCGCCAAGAAACACGTTTAGGTGTAGGGCAAGACAGGAGGTTGCCAGGATGGATCAGGATGTAGCAGAAAAGGTTCAACTCTGGAAAGACAACGTGACCGAGCCAGATCTTAAGGCGGAGCTCGACGATCTTCTGAGCAAGGGGGATGAAGAAGCGCTCAACGATGCGTTCTATCGTGACCTTGAGTTTGGCACCGCTGGCCTGAGAGGTACCTTGGGCGTGGGCTCCAACCGCATGAACGTGTACGTGATTGCTCAGGCAACCCAAGGCGTGGCGGATTATCTGAACGCTCACTATGAGCACCCCACGCTGGCACTTGCACGAGATTCTCGCCTGAAGGGTGAGGATTTCCAGCGTGTGGCATGTGGTGTTCTTGCAGCTAACGGTATCCATGTCTACGTCTATCCGCGCATAGAGCCCGTGCCGACACTCTCGTTTGCGGTGCGCTACCTGCACGCTTCTGCAGGCATTGTGCTGACAGCTTCCCACAACCCCGCGCAGTACAACGGCTACAAAGTGTATAACGACAACGGTGGCCAGATTGCCAACGAGGCGGCAGACGAGATCAGTGCATCCATTGCCAAGACGCCCATGTTTGGTGGCGCCAAGATGATGGACTTTGATGAAGGCGTTAAAAAAGGCCTGATTGAGTGGACGCCAGAAGAGGTTTTGGACAACTTCATTGAGGCTGTCAAGAAGGTTTCTGTCCCGGGCTTCAAGGCGCCTGAGGGCTACAAGGTTGTCTACACGCCGCTCAACGGCACCGGCATGGAGTGCGTCACGCGCATCTTGGGTGAGATTGGTGTCAACGACGTGGAAGTTGTGGCAGAGCAAAAAGATCCGGATGGCAACTTCCCCACCTGCACCTATCCCAACCCCGAGTTTAGAGAGGCCTTGGATTTGGCGCTCAAGCTGGCCGATAAGGTCAAGCCTAACCTGGTGGTTGCCACAGATCCTGATGCCGACCGCATGGGTACGGCCATCCCGCACAAGGGTGAATATGTCTTGTTGAGCGGCAACGAGATGGGCGTCTTGCTCATGGACTGGCTCTGCAAGATGGCGCAGGAGCGCGGCGAGGATCCCAAGGAGAAAGTTGCCGTTTCGACCATCGTTTCCTCGGTGATGCCCGATGCGCTGGCGCGTGATTATGGCTTTGAGATGCGTCGCGTGCTCACGGGCTTCAAGTACATTGGCGACCAGATTGACCAGCTTAAAGCCGCGGACGAGGAGAGCCGCTTCTTGATGGGCTTTGAGGAGTCCTATGGCTATCTGGTGGGCACCCACGCGCGCGATAAGGACGCTATTGTCGCGGTCGAGGTGTGCGTGGAGATGGCTGCCTACTACGCCGCGCGCGGCATGGACCTCTATGAGGCCATGGAAGAGCTCTACAAGAAGTATGGCTACTATTTAAACGGCACCGTCAACGCGCAGTTCCCGGGTGCCGCTGGCGCCGAGCGCATGGCAGAGCTCATGGCTGGGCTTCGCCAGCAGCCGCTCACTGAGATTGGCGGCTATAAAGTGCTCTCCGTCACCGATTTTGAGCAGGCAGCAGAGATGCCGCGCGTGAGTGGCCTTCAGAAGGAGGCCGCGCAGCGCCTGCCCAAGGCCAACGTGATTGAGTACTACCTGGAGGGGGAGAACAAGGTAATCTTCCGTCCGTCTGGCACAGAGCCCAAGGTCAAGGCATATCTCTTTGCTAAGGGCGCCACGCGCTCAGAGGCAGAAGATGTGCGAGCAAAACTTCAGGCAGCATCTGAGTCCATCTTGAAATAGACCTCCAGCGGCGCGCCAGCTGAGCGCGCCGCGTGGCGGGCGCTGCCGTGGCGTGCGCCGCGCTGCTAAGGTGTATGTAGCTGCCAAGAGCGCGCTGCGGGTGCCGCGTACGTGCTAAAAAATGCCTCTCGTATGAGAGGCATTTTTTTGTATATTGTGCGAGAAGAGGTGTGTCTTCCCCACGCTAGCCGTTGGTGCTGGTGGAGCTGACGCTGCCGGTGCCGCTGGTGCCAGTCGTGCTGCCTGAGCTGCTGGTGGCACCAGTCGTGCTGCCTGAGCTGCTGGTGGTGCCAGTCGTGCTGCCTGAGCTGCCGCTGGTGCCAGTCGTGCTGCCTGAGCTGGTCGCAGAGCTTGTACCTGTGCCAGACGTTGCACCCGTCGATGTGGCGTCCGATGTGGTGCTGTTTGTGCTGGTACTTTGCGCATTTGCCTGCAGCTGTGCGAGCGATTCGTCGGTGATGGAGAGCAACACAAATGACGATGCATACGAAGAGATGGTCGCAGGATCCCAGGTGTGATCTGAGACGGAAGTTGACGTGGGGTCAAACAAGATAAGAGACCCATCGGTATCCACGCCGACGGCGAGCGCCCAGTGGTCTTCTGCGGTTACGGTGTTGGTCTTGAGCCGAATGGCAATCACGGATGTCTCTGAAAGATAGCCGGTGAGATTGTCCTCAGACACCTGCAAGAGACTGGCAGAAAGCCCGGCACTCGTTGCCATATTGATGAGTGTATTCTCTTCTGAACTCTCTGTACTCTGCGTCTGTGATGCATCCAGTGTGGCAAAGTTGGCAGCGGTCATGTTATTGAGACCGCTGAGGCCCACATAGGCCATCATGAGCGTGGTGGGGCCAGAACCGGTGACGGCTATGGGGCCATCACCATACGTCACTGCACCCCAGCGCTCGTCCCAATCAAAGAGCTTGGGCACCGAGCCCTTGCTCACTTCGTCGGTGTATGCAGACGCGCTCTTCTGAGCGTCCGGCCACGCTGCCACAAAATCTATGGCAGCAGGCTCACGTAGTGCCAGCTCCAAGAGGCGCTCGTCGGAATACTGGTCAGCATGCGCTGCAATCTGCTGGAGTTTCTCGCCCTGATCAAGCTGTTCGGTGAATTCACTGATGAGGGTATTGGAAATGCCCGTCGCCACGCGCGAATCCTGCTCGCTCATAGTGTCGGTGGTTTGAGTCTGCTCTTCCTGTGACGCCTCAGTCTCTACCTGCTGCGCGTTCTTGGATGTACACTGGGATATGGCCATCACAAATACAACTATAACCACAACGATTGCGATAAAAGAAATGATGTAGCGGCCGTCGATCATCTGCAGGCGCTCGACAAATGACTCTCTTCCCGTGAAGTGCACTTTATGAGAGCGCAGCATGTAGCCGGTATCGGGGCGCTTGAGGCGGCCGCCGCGGCGAGATGAACCTCTCCGTGAACGTCCGCGTCCGTCAGAACCTGCGTGCTGTGCAGCGCGATCATTGTCTGCGCCATACCCGCGACGCTGAGATCCTGCGTAGCCGCTGCGTGAATAAGAGCCGCGCGAGCTTCTCTGAGATCGTGCTCCAGAACCTCTTCGGGGAGAGCGATTATCTGTGTTGTAGGGCATAGATCCTCCAGCACCTCTGGTGCATGTACGCATATGTAGTACCCATGATAAGCTCACGGATGAAAGTTGGCTAGGTAAGCGGGTGCGAAGACATATGCATATGGCGCCCACTGGTGTGAAAATGGTGCCACAAAAGTGCTGGGTGCGGGCGAATACTATACCTATGTAAATGAAAAGAAACGAAGATATTAAATCCTAAATTCAAATGGTTGAATCTCAAAAAGTAAAAGGTTAGTTTTATTACAGCGTAAGTTTTCTCCATTCTATGCAACAAAAGCTATTTCTTTCACACCGCTTAGGTATGATCGCGTTCAATGTACGTCCGATGCCCTGGAGGTTGGTCTTATGGTTAAGAAGCGCAACGTACGGCAAGATGCTATCAAGTGGATTGTGCGTAACAAGTCAATCCGCACGCAGAAAGCACTTGTCACGGAGCTGCATAAGGCTGGCTATGCATGCACGCAGGCAACTGCCTCACGGGACATTTCTGATATGGGTCTGCGCAAGCTCCCAGAAGGCGTCTATGTGCTTGCGGAAGACCTTCACCTGCAGCGTATGGTGGCAGAATTCGTAACGGACGTAGAGCAGATTGGCACGCAGGTAGTCATCAAGTCGCAGCCGGGTACAGCTCCAGGCATTGCTGCTGCTATTGATGCTGCAGATATCCCCGAGCTTTTGGCAACCATTGCGGGCAGTGATACCGTGCTGGGCATTTGCCGCACAGAGGAGAAGGCTATAGCAACGGAGTCCATCTTGAAGAAGCTCCACAACCCTGAGGCAAAGGCAAAGGCACTGGCAGACCGCGGTGACAAGCCGGTGATCCCCTCAGAGGAAGAAGAGTATGAGGACGAGGAAGTAGACGAGTAGAACCTCCGCTTCTCAATCAACCAAAAAAGCAGCCGATCAGGTTTTCCTGGCCGGCTGCTTTTTCATGTACGGGTGACGCTGGAGCTAGTTGGTATTCTCGCCCTGCGTTGTGTTGGTGGTTCCTGTACCACCCGTCTGACCCGTGGTTTGGCCGCCCGTGGTCTGATTGCCGGTCGTGTTTGTGTTTTGTCCGGTAGTGCCTGTTCCTCTGGTGTTCGTGGTGCCATCGGTGTAGGTTCCGGTCTCATCGTCTTCTGACGAGTCGTAGCCATTGTTGTAGTAGCTTGACCCGTAGGTGCTCTCAGTGGTGTTGGTATACTTGAGATCAAACGAAGAGTTGGGTTTATAGGTGATCTTCTCATCTGTTGAGGGGAAAGACGCCCGGTCCACACCTTCAAGGGCGGCGTTCATGAAGTCAGCCCAGATGAGGCAGGACGTTGTATTGGGGTGACCATACGTACCCTTGATCATAACGGTGCCTTCCTGGCGATATCCGCACCACACAGCAACGGAGAGCTGCGGTGTGTAGCCAACAAACCAGAGGTCACGGTAGTTTTCAGAGGTACCAGTCTTACCTGCCATAGGCTGGTCAATATCCATCATGTTGTTGATAACATTGGCCGTACCCACGTTGCTTGTGATAACGGTCTGAAGGACCTGCGTTGCAACCTGAGCAATAGCGGCATCCACTGCTTGCGTGGGGTTGTCTTCGTGCTCGTAGACGGTATTACCATTGCGGTCTTCAATCTTTGCAATAGCAACGGTGTCTCTATGTACGCCACCTGTGGCCAACGTTGCATACGCCTCTGCCATCTGCAGGGGAGGCACGCCGGTGGTACCTAAAGTGAGTGCAGGATATGCGGGCATATCCACATCAATGCCCATGTCCTTAGCTGCGCTCACGATATTCTCAGCACCAATAGCTAAGGCAACCTGGCCATATCCGGTATTGGAAGAGCGCTGAGTTGCCTCGCGCAGGGTTATGGTTCCGTAGGAGTAGTTGCCAAAGTTTTGCACCTTCCACGAATTGGTGAGCTGCAAGGGTGAGTTGCAGTTGATATAGATATCGGGACTCATGCCCTGTCTGAGCGCTGCCACCAAGGTAAAGGTCTTGAAGCTGGAACCAGGTTGGCGCTGAGCCTGCGTCGCCAGGTTGTACTGGTCTGTATCATAATCACGTCCGCCCACCATAGCCTTGATATAGCCGGTGGAAGGATCTACTGCTACTAGGGCAGAATCCAGCTTTGCATTACCAAACTCTTCCAGGCGGCTATTGACGGCATTTTCTGCATCTTCTTGCATGCTGGGGTCAAGGGTGGTGTAGACCTTAAGGCCCCCTTGAAAAACGGTGTCTTGGTCAAAGTCTTCAAGCAGAAGGGACTTCACGTAGTCGGTAAAGTACGGATACGTGCCTTTGGCATCAATAACCTGGCCTTGGTTGAGCGTGAGCGGCTCAGCCTGTGCCTGGTCATGCTCTTCTTGGGTGATATCACCTGCAGAGAGCATACGGTCAAGCACCGTATTTCTACGCTGGATAGCAGCTTCGGGATTCTCTGTGGGGTCGTAGTAGGAAGGGGACTGGGGAAGGCCTGCCAAAAGTGCTGCCTCTGCCAGCGTCAGATCTTTTGCATCCTTATTGAAATAGGTGATAGATGCTGCTTGAATGCCGTAGGCAGCGTGTCCGTAATAGATGGTGTTGAGATACATCATCAAGATTTGGTCTTTTGAGTACGTCTTTTCCATCTGGATGGCAATATAGGCCTCACGGACCTTACGCTTTAAGGTCTGCTCAAATTGCTCATCAGACAAGACGGTGTTGCGCACCAGCTGCTGGGTGATGGTAGAAGCACCTTCAGATCCGCCACGCAGCTGCACCAGGACAGCACGTACAATGCCTTGCGGATCGACACCGTTGTGCTGGTAGAAACGTACGTCTTCGGTGTCTACCGTACCTTGCAGCACGTACGGGGACACCTCATCTTTGGTGACACTTCTCCGGTTTTGCAGATAGTACTCTGCAATAACGTTGTTATCAGCATCAAAAACCTGCGTGGGTTCTGATACCAAATAGGCATCTGCGGAGTTGTAATCTGGCAGGTCTTCAAGCCAGGAATCAACAAGGGTGCCCAATGAAATGGCAAGAGCAATCACAAGCAGCGCTATAAAACCAAGCACACCGGCAAAGCCGAAGCCGACGATATGGGTACGAGAATGATTACGTGCCCTACGGGTACGAACGCTCATAGATCCTCCTTATTGACAGTCACAGTCCATTATACGAGTGCAGCATGAAAACGGAGCACGAGCGCGGGATAACAAATCATGTGCATAAGTGAGCGTAAGTTGAAAAAGTAAATATCGCTGCCATGTCTCGCAAAGTTGCTGTTCATTAGGATAAAGTATGGAGCTACGTCTCAAGGCTATGATCAAGTGTCCGCTTGGTCTGGCAGTGGGCAGGAGATACCAACAGACCATGGAGGACAGAGCGTTGCTGCCAGTAGAAGAACAGCTAAAAGTCATCACCTCAGGTACTATGCAGATTGTGCCGCTCGATGAGCTCAAGAAGAAACTTGAAGAGGGGCGTCCCCTCAACATCAAGCTGGGCGTAGACCCCACCAGCCCAGATCTTCACCTAGGGCATGCCGTCCCCTTACGCAAAATGCGTCAATTCCAGGATCTAGGCCACAACGTCACGCTTATTATCGGCAATGGCACGGCGCTTATTGGAGACCCGTCAGGCCGTGACTCTACGCGTCCTCCTCTAACAGAAGAGCAGGTAGAGGCCAACGCAAAGACCTATGTTGAGCAGGCCATGAAAGTGCTTGACCCCGACAAGACCACCATTGTGCACAACGGTGATTGGCTGAAACCTCTAAATCTTGCCAAGATGCTTGAGCTCATGAGCCAGTTCAACGTGGCGCGCATTCTTGAGCGTGAAGACTTCCACAACCGCTACACCAATGGCCTTCCTATCTCGTTGCACGAGTTCATCTATCCTGTTCTACAGGCGTACGACTCTGTGGTTGTGAAGGCAGACGTTGAGATGGGCGGCAATGACCAGATCTTCAACCTTCTGGCTGGCCGCGATCTCATGCGTGCCATGGGTATGGAGCCTCAGGTGGCGCTGACCATGCCGCTTCTGGTGGGTACTGACGGCACCAAGAAGATGTCTAAGAGCTACAAGAATTACGTCGGCCTGACCGATGAGGCATCGGACATGTTTGGCAAACTCATGAGCATTACCGATGAACTGGTGCCCATGTATTATCGCCTGTGCTCTACGTTTAGCATTGATGAGATTGAGGCGGTAGACGCTGCGTTTAAGGATGGTTCTGCAGATCCGTACCAGCTCAAGCGTCAGCTGGCGCGCAATATTGTTGACCTCTATCACGGCGAGGGCGCAGGTGTTGAGGCAGAGCGTGCCTTTGATGATCTCTTTAAGAAGCATGAGATACCCGAAGACATCCCCGAGTTCCAGGCAGACCTTACGCCCAACGACGAAGGCTTGGTCTATCTTGCCAAGATCTTGGCAGATGCTGGCCTCGTTAAAAGTGCAGGTGAGGGACGCCGCATGATAGACCAGGGTTCCGTTAAGCTCAATGGCGAGAAGGTCGAGCCCAAGAGCTACAACATTGAGCCTGACAAGCTGGCGCCAGGCACCGTGCTCCAGGTGGGCAAGCGTCACTTTGCAAAGCTGGTGTAGTGCGCTTACATGGTGCCTATGAGCAAGAAGGATCACGATAGCTTACATGCTGCGCAAGAGTCGTGCGCACACAACATGCCTGAGCTTCTGGCCCCCGCTGGTGGGCCAGAGCCTTTTAGGGCAGCTCTTGCAGCTGGTGCCGACGCCATCTACTGCGGCCTCGGCAATGATTTCAACGCGCGGCGCGGAGCGCACAACTTTACGGCCGAGAGCTTTCAGGAGGCCTGCCGGCTAGCACATCTGGCAGGTGCTCGCGTCTATGTGACGCAAAACGTGGTCATCAAGACCGAGGAGATGCCGCGCGCGCTGGCAAACATTCGCCGCGCGTGGCTCTTGGGTGCTGATGCTTTTATCATCCAGGACTGGGGCCTGATGGCAGAGGTTGCGCGCCGTTGGCCCGAGATGGAACTACATGTATCCACGCAGGCTAATGTGCATGATGCGCGCGCCTGCCTGTGGTGTAGAGATATCGGCGCCAAGCGGGTGACACTTTCACGTGAGCTTTCGCTCAAAGAGATGGCTCACATTGCAAAAACGGGCGTGGAGCTGGAGGTTTTTGGACACGGAGCCATCTGTTTTTGCTACTCCGGCGTCTGCCTCATGAGCTCTTTGGCGGGGGACCGCTCTGCCAATAGAGGCCTTTGCGCTCAGCCCTGCCGCCTGCCGTATGCGCTGGTAGATGAGTCGGGGCAGGAGATTCAAGCGCCAGGTAGAGACCGCCCTTTGTGTCCGCGTGACTTCTACTCCTTTGAGGACATAGCCAAGCTCCGTGACGCCGGCGTGGGGTCTCTTAAGGTGGAGGGCCGCATGAAGGCGCCCGACTACGTCTATGCCGTCATCTCCGCCTACCGCGCGCAGATGGATGATATCGCGCGTGGCAAGACGCCTACGCCCGAGGATCTTCTCGCCCGGCGCATGCGTCTTAAACGAGCGTTCAACAGGGATTTTACCAATGCCTACCTCTACGGCCACGCGGGTGATGAGCTTATGAGCTACGAGCGCTCCAACAATCGCGGCCAGCTCGTGGGTACAGTGAGCTCGAGCCGCCATCTTGGCACGGAGAAGCGCTATTGCGGCGGTGCCAACGGTGGTCGCGCACGCATGCGTAGCTTCTCATCTGCGGAAACCACGGTGATGCTTGATGAGCCAGTGGGCAAAGGAGATCTGTTGGAGATCCGCCCTGTGAAAGATCCCTCGCAGTTCTTAACCGCTTATGCCGAGAAAGACGCGCGCCCCGGAGAGAGCCTGACCTTGAAGACAGCTCGGGCCATGACGGCAGGAGATGTGGTGCGCGTGATCAGAAGCCGCGCCATCTCCGATGAAAGTGCACACGCCGCCCGCTTGGAGCTCCCGCGCAAGCGCGCGGTTGCGGTTCGCGTGGAGGCGCACGTAGGAAAGCCCTTTGTGGTTGAAATTTCTACGCTCGACGGCGCGTATACGGGCCGTGCCAGTGGCTTTACCACAGAGCCAGCACGCACGCGCGCTGTGAGTAAAGAAGAGCTGGTAGAACACGTGGGCAGGATGGGGCAGAGCCCCTTTGAGCCCGCGAGCTTTGATATCAGCCTGGATGCCGGCGTCGGCATGGGCTTTTCTCAGGTGCATAAGGTGCGCGCTCAGGCGTGCCAGGAGCTTGAACATGCACTGCTGGCGCCCTATGAGCGCACGCTGGAAAAGGCCCCCGATGCACACCGTATAGCCCAGGACCTCCTAGCCGTGCGAGATGCCGCACATATTGAGCGCCCGCTGGTGGCGCGCATGCACGCGCAGGCCCAAGCATTGCCGTCACAGGGCGCCCTAGAGGTGAGCGTGATATGCGCCGATCCCGCATGTGCCCAGGCAGCGCTTGCAGCAGGCGCGGACAAGATCTATGTCACCACAGATGCGTTTGCCGATAAACCCTGGCCTCATGAGATGGCATCCGTATGCATCCCCATTTTGGATGAGGTGTGCCGCGAGATAGACCATGAGCGCCTGGATGCCTATGTCGTGCCAGGTAAACGCGTGGCTGTCGGCAATGTGTCCGAGCTCGTGCTGGCGCAGCAACGAGGGGCTTTGGCGGAGATCCGCCCGTGCATACCTGTCCACAACGAGTCATGCGTCGTTGCTCTGGAGGCGGCAGGCGCTCAAGGCTTGTGGCTTTCACCAGAGCTTTCGCTGGAAGAGATTGAATCTTTGGCACAGATGGCGTCCGTGCCCACGGGCTTGGTCGTGCTCGGCCGTACCCGCGCCATGACCAGTGAGCATTGTGTGTTGCAAGCAGCCGGGCGCTGCATCCATGATTGCGCACGATGCACGCTCCGCCAGCAGCGCATATCCTTGAAGGACCAAGATGGCCTGCTCCTGCCCGTACGAACGGACATCCATGGGCGATCAAGGATCTATGCCGCACACCCCTTAGACGCAACACCGCAGATAGATATTCTTATTGCGGCTGGCGTGACGCGCTTTGCCGCCGATGCCACGCTCTTGAATCCTCAAGAGGCGGCGCAGTATACCGAGAGAATTCTCCGTGCGATAAAAGCTGCACGCTCTGGCAGGAAACCTGCAGGTCGTATGCAAGGAGCCACGTCTGGGCATCTTTTCTCGGCGATTGGGTAAAATGTCACACAGTAGCTAGGAATTAACACGTCCCACACTGCACGTGGGGGGGGAGTCCCGTGAAAGGGGAGGTTATGGCAGAAGAAGAGAAGCCAAAGGTCAATCGTGAGCTTCTGGAGGCAACCATTGATGTAATCCGCCAGAGCTTGCAGGCAGATGGTGGAGATGTTGCTCTTATTGATTGCGACGATGATGGTGTTGTGACGCTTGAGATGCAGGGCGCTTGCGCAGGATGTCCCTTGTCTGAGTACGATATGAGCGAGGGCATTGAGCGTATTCTACGTGACCATGTTCCTGGTGTGACAAGGGTTCAACCAGCAATGTTCTAAGACGACAGTGATGAATGAACAAGGAAGGCAGCCTTCGTGTGAAGGTTGCCTTCCTTGTTTTAGCTGCTATGTTTGGTCTTGTGGACTGAGTTTACATCTTGAGATGACAATATCACCTAATCAAGGTCGAGGTACTCTTTCCAATACTCAACGGATGTGAGATGTTTGCGCGCTGCTGCATAGTTTGCGCTCAGCTCTTTCTTGTTCTGTTCGTAGAGCTTGAGGTCGTTTTGGAAGCGATCCCAAATTTGCTTGCAGCGTGCGTTATCTCTGTGGCGAATGACACCCATCTTCATGGGGATATTTACCGCCACAACATGATCTACACCGTAGAGCGCTCCCATAGGATATGCCCAGCCGGTTGCCTCAACGAATGCCGTATTACCAGCAATGGGCTTAAGGCTGCCCCTTAGTTGTCCGTTAAGAGAGCCCTCAAAGAGCTGCCTGTGAGTGTAGTTGTAGAGTCTTCCCCGCTCTTTTCCGCCAAGCGGGTAATCACGCTGGAAGTCTGCCGCTGTGAAAGAAGAAATGTCCACGCCAAGCTCATCTCTTACCAGCTGTGTAAGCTCACTTAGAGGTACTATCTTCTCGCGATTCTTATTGGCATCCATGAAGCGTTTCTCAGCAACATCTTTTTGCGCAAACCACTCCGGCCCGCGAAGATAATCTTCAAGGCCTTCACAAATAAGTTCTGCGTCCTTGTAGTTAAATTTGCAGAGCTCGCGAGTCATTGAAAGTTTGATTTCCACCATGAAATCACTCATAGGTGCTACGCCTGTAATATCTTGTCCTACAAGTCCATTCCTTACGGTTTGGTAGCGCTCTTGTGCGGCGTTATAGCGCATGAAGAACGCAAGGTGCCAGACGCAGATGCCGTTGAGGGTCATAAATCGTGGGTGACTGCGGAGGCTGTACTCTACGTCATCAAATCTTACAAAGAAGGGAAGAGGCATACCATTGCGCTTGATCATTGAAATGGGGATGCAGCAGTACCACCATGCGGCATAACGCTGCTTAGTATCAGGATAAATTTCTTCCTCTGGCACAAAACCCTCGCATGCAACACAGTCATGAAGAACGCTGAGGCGGGTGACTGGTTTAAGTGACTTGTAGATGCCATTAAAGGTCATAAAGCCGAGGTCTTCCCAGTGAATATCTGGCTCATCAAAGTTCATCATGGCGCCTGATACAAAGGCATCCTTATACTCATCATTCACAATGGTGAGTAAGTTATACGTACGCTTGATACTCTCTGGCGAAACCTCTACATCATCATCCATCAAGAGTATGTGGGTAACATCCGCCTGCTCTTGCGCAAGGAGCATGCCGTAGGCAAAGCCGCCAGAACCGCCTACATTTCTGTTGGGGTAAACGGTAATTCCATCACCAGAGAGAGATTCCGCATCAAGTGTGCGTCCATTATCAATGACATACATCCTGAAATGGGATGCAATAGCCTCTTGGCTCTCTAAAATCTGAGAGCGAACAAGCTCCATATTGTGGGTGATATAGTTCTCTTTCTTGAAAGTTGTAGTAGAAAGAGCAAGATTAACACTTCTCAGATCGCCGTTCTCAACAGCGGCCAAGTAGTATGAATTTTGAATAAAGACATCACCCTGGGTCTCAATTATGAATCCAGCGAGAACATCACTCTTCTCGTAATTGATATCAAGATCGAGGGTGACCCACGTGTCCGATGCAGGGATCTCTATGGCATCGCCCTGAGGGCGCGGATAAAAGTCAAAGGTATCTGCACATGTTTGTGTAATCCGTGCTGCTGCACCCTTGAGCTCGAGGTGCAGTTGGTAGGACTTTGCGGACGTGTACTCATCATATTTGGAAACTGATAGGGCATTAAAGAATGTGGTGAAGTCAAACGTACTTGCACCTGAGAGCTTCCAGCCGTTTTCCGACTTAACTACAGCTGAGGATGATCTTACGTAAAGTAGCGGAGAGGTTCTATATTGGCGAGATTCCTCCAGAAGAATATTTGCTATGCGCACCTGCTGCATACATTGCCTCACTTACAGTAGTTATCAATACAAATCAGTACATGCTTATTCTAAGAAAAAAACTAAAGGGAGAATATGGGAGAGCCCTATGACATCGAAGAACTATTTCTAGCTCTTGTTGTAACGTCAGATACAAAGAGATGCTATCTGAATCATCATAGAGAAGAGAGTGTGAAACAGGAAATAAAGCTAAGGGTAGTGAGACTTCTAGGGTCTAAAAAATATGGTTGATAATAGGAATATTATCCAATTATGAAAAACAACGGCATTTGGAAGCTAAAACACAAGGCAACCAGCTGCTCAGCTCTAGTGCTGAGGGTTGAGAGTTGAATGTCGGCGTGACCTAGAATAACGGCCAAAATAATAAGCCCCTTGGAAATATCTATATATCCTGGCTGGAAGAAGACCGTGACATAGCACCAATCTTGTTTACGTTATCGTATGTAAGCTCAGTACTTTTCATAGAGACACTCCGTATCCTGTAAGAAATAAGTCACAAAGGGACTGCGGGGGTGATCTTGGGTCAAGGTTCTACGCTATTAGCCCCTGTTCTCTCCGGTATTGCAAAGGGCTCTTATGGCTTAGATCGCTCTTAATCCCCACGACACGATACTGCTATTTCCAGTGCTATCCTTCTCGATTCCTTGCTGTGCGCATCCCTGTTTCCTTACCTAGTCCAAAGCCACCACCGTAGTCCCAATGCAGAAGTATTAAGAAGGTGCTGGATGGAGCTAGGATCAGTTTACTTGAGACCTAGCTTTGTATTGGATATCTAGTTAATTCATGCTAATGCGATGGCACACAGATGCTCTGAAAGAGAATTGTTAGGATTCGATACAGTAGTATGGAAGGTATCAATGATGAGGCTACATAAATGAACACCTTCATGTGTTATCGAGAGGCTGTGTTTATGACTGGAAAAGCAATTGTAACCAAAGAGTCTCCCGTAAAGACATTTCACCCAGGTATTCTACGTGGCATTGCTCGTTTTTTTGTCATTTGCCTACTTATTATGGCTTCGACTTTGTTCGCCTTGAGCTTCTCTTTTACTGGGATTTTTCCAACTTTACTAGAGGATTATGTACTGAGCGAGCGGATGTCTTTCGTTTCCATTTTTTTGCAGAGTGGGTTGGTGGCTATGCTTCCGACCATTATCTTCGCGTGCTTGGAGCTACTGCTTCTCTTTCTTGTGTGGAGGTATGTCACCATATCTTCGCGCGTGCTGGCTATCATTACATGTGCCCTGCTAGTGATTGTTCAGCTTATTTGGGTAGGAATGCTTAATGCAAGCGACTATCTATATCCGGATTCAAGATACATGGTTGCAGGTGCGGAAGCTCTTTCAAGAGGAGACTACTCGGTGTTTAACATGCCTGGGATAGTCCATGATAACTTGATATGGTATCCATATCAGGCAGGTGGGATGTTTCTTTTCGCACTTTTTTGGAATCCCGGTATTACAAATCCTTATCTGGTATTTCAAGCTGTAAGTGCTATATGCAACACAGGTACTGCAGCTTTACTTATTTGGCAAGGTTACTTATTGTCGGAGGATCACCGTGTGGTGAGAGTGCTTTGCATCTTAGTACTTACTTGTTCTCCTCTCATACTTTCTTCCTCCTTTATCTATGCCAACGCGCAGAGTCTGTTTTTCTCCACGCTGGCGTGTAGTTTGCTGATATATCTGATGCGTAAGAATCCTCGCTATCGCGTTCTACTAGTTCTTACATGCTGTCTTTCTATGCTTTTGTCGTTATGGATGAAATCGACTAATCAAATCGTGTTAATACCCCTGGCATTAGTTACATTTTTGGTAGTTCTTGATCGTAAGCGTGTTAGAGAAATAGTGACTACATTATGTTTAGTTGCTGCTCTGCTTGTAGGTATGCGAGTACCTCTTCACGTTTTAGAGAGACTAGCTGCAACTGATTTTGGCGAGGGAATGCCAACGATATCTTGGATAGCAATGGGAATGGATGTAGATTCAGATTCAGATGTACTTTTTGGATGGTGGACCCCGAAGCAGTTACAGATATTTGATGGGGTTAATCAGGATACTGAAGTACATAAAGAGCTTGCTAAAGAGCAGATTGAACAAGAGTTCTCATACTTTGTTTCGCACCCTTCTGAAGCTGCGCATCTCTTTATGGTTAAGCTGGCCTCTGAATGGACGGACCCAACGTTTCAATCTGTGTACTACACGTCATTGAGCCAGCCAGTCAGCAGCCATTGGCAAAAGAGCATTATTCAATTGAGCTCAAGCTTCGAAAATCCTTTCATGTGGCATGTTGATGCACACCAGCTATTGGTTTACGCAGGTCTCGTTATTTACTCATGGAGGTTGCTGCGGAAAAAGGACATATTACATGCAGAGCTAGTAATACCAGTGATACTTCTTGCTGGAGCGTTTGTATATATTTTTTGGGAAGCAAAGAGCGTCTACCTATTTCCCTATTTCGTTTGGATGCTCCCGTTATCTGCAATAGGGATCTCTGCTGTTTTTTCAAAAATATCGCACCTCAGAGAAGCTTCAAAGTTCAGACGTGGCAAACATGTAAAACTGTAATTTTACGGTATATGTGAATGAATCGTATGATGTTAAGTAATGACTTTGCGGCTAGGGGGCGTTGATGACTAAGACTGATATAGCAGAGGGACTCTGTGTAGTTGTTCCTTGCTTCAATGAGGAAGAGGCGCTCGAGCCATTTATGCAAGCCATTCAGCGGATAGAAAAGGACTTAGATCCATGGCTCAATAGCCCGATTTGTTATGTGTTTGTCGATGATGGGTCCTCGGATCATACTCTCGAAATACTGAGAACCTTTCATCGAGAGAACCCGCACGTACACTATGTCTCCTTTTCAAGAAACTTTGGAAAGGAGGCAGGATTATTGGCGGGGCTGACGAAGAGTTTAAGTTTGGACTGCAAATATGTCACGGTAATGGATGCAGATCTTCAGGACCCTCCAGACCTCCTTTCCGAAATGTTCAAAACAATGGAAGCAACAAACTGTGATGTTGTTGCAACTTATAGGAAGTCGCGTGAAGGTGAACCGGCAGTTCGCAGTTGGTTTGCGCATCGTTTTTACAAGTTCATCAATCGTTTATCGAGCGTTGAGATGAAAGACGGAGCGCGAGATTTCCGTCTTATGAAACGATCGGTAGTCGAGGCAGTCGTATCAATGCCCGAAAGGGGGAGGTTCTCAAAAGGACTCTTCCAGTGGGTTGGCTTTAAAGTAGAGTGGCTTGGCTTTGAAAATGTCGAGAGAAAGCATGGAGTTACGCACTGGAGTTTTTGGTCTCTAGTGAAGTACGCAATTGATGGGATCGTGGCTTTTTCGGCAGTTCCACTTGAGGCTATTTCTGTTGCTGGCCTAGTGTTATGTCTTGCTTCGCTGTGTTTCTTAGTTTTTATTGTCATTAGAACACTTGCTTTTGGCGATCCAACCGATGGGTGGCCATCTCTTGTCTGTATCATTACTTTCTTGTCTGGTTTACAGCTCTTTGGCATGGGAATTATTGGCCTCTATATGTCAAAGATTTATGGTGAGGTCAAAGGCCGTCCTGTGTACATTGTTGAAGAGGAGGCTTAGCACCGCGATAGTGGGCTTATTTGCTATTAGAGCTTTGCCATTAGAGCTATGCAATAGTTCATTCAAAAGAAATCGGTTTTTATGATGATGTGATGCCACAAATGTCTGGCCGTTCACTCTATTTCTAATACACATGACCTCCATGAATTAGTATCTTAAAGAATGTTGCAAGTTTTGATGTTAATGGATTGCTGGAGGTCGCATGTTACGACGTATCAGGGTAACTGCCTGTCTTTGCGCTTACTTGCTTGGGGTATTTCTCGTGCAGAGTTTGATGCCTACCGTCTCGTTTGCGCAGGACTGGAGTATCTCAATTTCTTCCATAGGAATTGAGGAGAGTCCCTACAAAACATCTCAAGCTTTGGGTGGTTATAGCAAAGGCACCATAACATACGTTAATTCTGCTCACACAGATTCAGTGTTTGCACTGGTAAACGTGGTATTGAGGCAAGATGGCGTTGACGCTCTTGATATGGCATCTGCCCAGCTCACCATCGAGGGAACAACGTATTCTCCGGTAACCTCAGTTCATAAGACAACGGAATCTACCTTAGGTATTCAGAAGGAAACACTAACTGACGTCAGCATACCGAGTCTCGCTGGTTTCCATAACTTGCCAGATTTTGATAGCTCCTCCTCAAATGTGATTACCATGTCTACACGTGGAACGCTCCTATTTGAGATACCACGTGATAAGGCAGATAATTCTGATGGCTGGATCATAAGCATCGACGGCGCTACATCAGAGCCTTTTGATTCGTCTGATAAATCGATCGATTTTCAAGAAAATCTCATTGCGGCGCAGAAAAGCATAGATACTTACCTGCGGGAATCCTATGCGTCTGATAAGCGCACGATAGATGATCCCAAGGTATTTTTGAATCCCTATCGGCGTGCTCCGCTCACTGCTTTGGTGATGTTTGAGAGTGATAGTGAATCGGAAGTATCTGTTGTTATAAAAGGCAAAACATCAGACTGCGATGTCTCTTATACGGTCACAGGAGCCTCTACGCATCACGAGGTTCCCATCTACGGTTTGTATCCCGATACGGAAAATAGTGTTGAGATTTCCTGTGATGGAAAGACTTCTACCATTCACATCAAGACAGATCCGCTGCCATCTGAGATTGAAACAGTCACAAGAGAGTCGGGCAGTGGACAAGATCAGCAGGCTGGACAATTATTCATAGCTCAGAGTCCCCATACCATTGCTTTTGATAACCAGGGGGATATCCGTTGGTATATCACTGATATTGCGACGGATTCAGCATATGGTTTCCAGCTCACTGACAATGATTCAAAGATCACGTACTTTAGGAACGTTGTGACTAACAACATCTTCCAAGATGTTGGTAATGAGCTCGTGCAGATGGATTGGCTGGGAAAAGTAGACAAGCTCATCTCTAATCCAGACATGCAGAGCGATCATGATAGTTGTGTTGTGGATGACAATACCGTGCTCTACATTACTGCAGGTATGGTTAACGATGCCAAAATCATGCGCTTAGACCTTACAACAGGTGACGTGACTCCATGGCTTGTGATGAGCGATGTGCTTGATGTTTCTCTTGATCCTTCTTATCCGGATTGGAATGATCTGTGGCATCTCAATACTGTCCGCTATTACAAGGATGCGGAACACGGTGACTATGTGCTTGTCTCTGTGAGAAATCAGAGTCTAGTGCTCAAGATCCGCTGGACAGGCTCTCAGGCCACAGCAGATGATATTGAGTGGGCGCTCTCACCCATAGGGACGCGTCCTGAGAGCGAGCAGCCAGAAGCTCTCAAAGGAAAATTTATTTCTCCTAACACAGCAGATCAAAATTTTGAATGGTTCTATGACCAGCACGACTGCAACATGGTTTCCTATGATGGCAGCACCATGACAGTTGCGCTTTTTGACAATGGCATCATCAGAAACAACGTTGGGGAGCCTACAAATCCAGACAAATATAGCCGAGGCGTCATTTATGCCGTGGACGAGAATAGCCTGACAGCTAGACAGGTCTATTCATATGGGAAAGATGTGAACGATGCACGTGATCTGTATTCAGAAGTGCGTGGTTCTTCTCGCCAGCTGAGTTATGGGGAAGGAGAGCATGTCGTTACGTGCTTCCCGGTCTATAAAGGGAGCTGGAACAACTCTATTGTGGTAGAGACTGATCAGAGCAATAACGTCGTGGCGCGCTATCGCTATAGCAGCAATATCTGTGGCATTTATCGTGCTCAAACGGTAAGTCCCTCAACACAGGAGGGGATGTTTACCAATTACTCTGTTGCACAGGGCAGCGGTGATGAACTGCATCGCTATCACCAAACTTTTTGGTCAAAGACTTCATTCCAATCTGCAGGTGCAAAGGGTTTGACCTCAGTTTCTCTTACGCGGGATGATGACTCTGTTACGGTCTTGGGCAATTTGCCTGATGCCAGTGACGTTTCTGAGATGGAGCTGATTGCTGATAACGGGGATAGTGCCTACTCGTTTGGAATTCCATCTACGGCAAACGGCGGTGTGTATGGCAAGTGTGTTCCCGTGAGTACGCTGCCAGACGGGTCCTATCACATCTATATGAGGGCGACGTCGCGGCAGGGCGCTGTCACCACGTATAGTTTTGACAAGGTTCTGCGCGTGGGGGCCAACCAGCCAGCAGGGGTACAAGTGGAGGAGCAGCTGAGGGATAACACGCCAGAAAATGCTCTCGAGGGTTACATATCTGCAGCTCAGGAGCATGACTTTGAGGATATGCAGATCGTGGTAGATCCGTTTGGCACCTCGCCGCTGACAGCTTTGGCTCTCTTCAAGACCGACGATGTGTGTTCGGTCAGCGTTGTCGCTCATGGCAAGAGTAGCTCAGAAGATGTCTCATATGACGTGCATGATGCAGGAGTTGTTCACCTGGTGCCCATCGTGGGTCTCTATAGCGATGATGTAACTGACGTTGACATCACGGTGACTTTTGAGGACGGCAGCAAAAGCACGCAGACACGACAGGTTACTACGGCAGGCGTGCCAGCAGAGGCATCGCTTCCGGTCATTGAAGTTGCTACTGCTGAGGGCGTATCTGCTGAAGATTTGGCTCCTGGGCTGACATTCTGTGCTCCGGTAGGAAATTGCTACTACGCGGTGGATCACACGGGTGCCATTCGTTGGTATCTTCCCAAGACCACCAATCATGGAGTGGCTGGAGTGAACTTCACTTCAGACAACCATCTGCTCATAGTTGATGCTGGCGATGTCTCATCCGCATCCACGAATGGTTACGTTATTAGAGAGCTTGATCTTTTGGGTCGTGAGTATCGCCACATTGTGATCAACAATTCAAGTGTTCACCACGAGGTTAAGGAACTGGACAACGGTGATTTGTTGGTAGGAATTACCGACACAACCAAAAACACCATAAACGATGGCTTTGTGATCATTGATAAGAACACGGGAGAAGAGAAACTTCGCTGCAATTTTGATGAAGTCCTGTGCGATAAGTACGGTGTGGAGAAAGTCCAGGACACCATTTGGGGTGCATCACACAGCGTTGATGAAGATGGGTCAGAGTACGACAATAACTGGCTTCATAATAATGCACTATTTTATGTTAATGGCGGTACCGATACGCTCGACGATGACTATGTGATCATCTCAAGTAGACACCGTAGTATGGTGCTCAAGCTCTACGTAAAATCGCAGGAAGTCGCATGGGTGATTGGGGATCATACCGGTCTTGAAAATACGGGTCTTGCAAGTAAACTTCTCACGCCCACCGATGGTCTTGCATGGCAGTATGCCCAGCATGCACCTATGGTGATGAAGAATGGCGACATACTTCTGTTTGACAATGGGTGCCATAGGACAAAAGACGCAGAGGTTTCTCCTGCGGTGAATGCGTCAGAAAACTATTCAAGACTGGTTCAATACCATGTTGATGAGAGCTCCATGACGGTCAGCGAAGTTCGTTCATTTGGAGAGAATGATTCAGACTGGAGCCTCTTTACAGACGAGACTGCACATGATCACTACTGCACGTATATTGGCGATGCGGATGAGCTGGAAAACGGTTCATGGTTAGGTACATTTGGCGGCCACGTTATCGACAACAAAGGCAACGTTTCCGATAGCATACCTGCTGCCTATATGGGTGGTAAAAACACAGGTACGTTGGTTGAGGTAGATGAGCAGGGAAAGCTTGTTTGGCAGTTCAATACCAGGCCAAAGACGGTAGGCGCAGCAGGCATTTACCGTGCAGCTCGCAAGGAGATTACCGAGCTGAATGGCTATTACGACGCGTCTGGCTCACTATGGATTGGAAATGCGGGGGATGACACCCAAGTTCAAGATGTGGATCTTTCCTCATATGAGGAAGGTGCGGTTGGTGTAGAGGGAGACGTTACTATCACCAATTACGGACAAAGATTCACGATCATGGGCACCCTTGCAGATGCAACAGATGTTGAACGTCTGTATGTCGTGTGTGACGGAAAGGCATACAGGGCTGCTCTTAACGGTACGCAGTTCACAGCAAGCTTTGGTATAAGCCAAGATAAGCTCTTTTTTGCCCATACCCTGTCATTGGCGTGTGTTCGCTCTGACGAGCACGTACTTGAGCAGCTCGATGAATCAATTGTTCCTGCGCACATCTTTGCACTTACCCCTTCTGGTGAAAACGCGCTCACAGAAGGACGTGCGCTTTCCGTGGGTGATACGGCTCAACTGAATGCAGCGGGATCTCCAGGCTTGAGTAGCCGTACATTGAGTTTTGAGTCCTCAAATCCAGATGTTGCGCAGGTAGATAGCCAAGGTCTGGTTCAAGCTCTGACGCCGGGCATCAGCGTGATTACCTATGCGGATACTTTTACAGGCCTAAGATGTCAGTCTGTCGTGACCGTGACTGGTAGATCGCTCAATAAGGCGCAGCTTTCCATGAAGGTGGGAGATACGTCCAAACTGAGTCTTACAACACTGGGCGATAAGGGCAATGAACATGAGATAGCGTGGGCATCAAGTGACAAAACAATTGTGAGCGTGAATGCTGACGGCGAGGTTACGGCTCTTAACCCCGGCGATGTAACCATTGCCTGTTATGTTGATGGCGTTCAGTATTCCTGCAACATTCACGTCGTGCCTAACATAGAAGAAGGCGTCTACACCATTGCGTCTCGACTTGACACCAACCTCGTTTTGGATGTTCAGTCTGGTAGCCAATCAAACGGAGCAAACGTGCAGATTTGGGAGAACAACCAGACGCGCGCTCAACTCTTCCGGATTTCATATGTTGCAGATGGCAAATATGCATTGAGGCCCTTGTGTTCTGATGCCGCCGTTGATGTCTCAGGTGCTTCAGCTGAAGAGGGTGCCAACATCCAGCAATATGAATGGAACGGGACCAATGCTCAGCTCTGGGATATTGTGGATAACAGCGATGGTTCATACACCTTTGTGAATGCTGTCTCTGGCAAGGCATTAGATGTTGCGTGGGGTAATGCGCAGTGGGGCGCCAACGTGCAGACGTGGACCAAAAACGGCACCAACGCGCAAAAGTTTGAGCTCATTAAGTACTTCTCGCCGGGTGTGTATGTGATTTCACCTGCGCAGAGCAAACGGTTTGCAATGGACGTAAACGGTGGTGGCCAGGGCGATGGTGAAAATATCCAACTCTATAGTACCAATAGAAGCTATGCACAGAAGTTCTTGATCCGCTATGTGAGAGATGGCGCGTATTCCATCATGGCGCTCAATTCTGGCAAGTACCTAGATGTATCCAATGGATCACACGATAGTGGAGCAAACATTCAGCAGTGGACGTGGAACGGTAGCGCGGCTCAACTGTGGCGTTTGGAGCGCATAGGCGATAATACCTTCAGGTTTGTCAACGCGGGCTCTCACAAGGCGCTGGATGTATCTGAGGGACGCTTTGCGGAGGGCAGCAATATCCACCAGTGGGAAATAAACGGAACTTTGGCACAGAGCTTCAAGCTCACATGTGTTTCTCGCGTGGCTACCATATCTCCGCATGAGGCGCAGCACTATGCCTTGGACGTGAGCGGGGGAAGCGTTGCGTCCGGCACCAATGTTCAGCTCTTTGAGAGAAATGGCACAGATGCGCAGCGGTTCTATATCACCAACGCTGGTCGAGAGGGAAGCCGTGCAATCATTTCTGTGATGGCAAATAACTCCCTCGACGTGGCTGGTGGCAATGTTACAGATGGTACTAACGTGCAGATGTATGAACACAATGGTACGTTGGCACAGCGTTGGTTCATCCAATATCTTGGCATCAGGGACGGGAGCTCTGTTTACAGAATTTTGGGTGACTCCAGCAGAAAGGCACTTGATATTTCTGGCGGGGTGTTTAGCTCTGGCAGGAACGTTCAGATTTGGGGCTGGAACAATTCGGCAGCACAGATCTGGAATATCACCTATGAAAAGTAGCATTTGAGTAATAGGTCTCAACAAGGGCGCTCTTCACACTGAACCGCACCCCAGAAGTTGGAGTCCAGAAAGTAAAGGACAACGATTTCTGGAGGTGCGGTTTTTCATGACCGAGTACAGCGTCGACGTCAGGAGGGCGGCCGCGAGGCTGATGGAGAGGGGGCTGGGCTGGGCATCCATAGCCAAAAGGCTTGCAATGCCGGAAGGCACCGTCCGAAAATGGGTCGAGACATACAGGGCGTGCGGAAGCGAGGTGCTCTTCGGCATGGGGTCCGAGCACAGGGCATACGACTACGAGACGAAGCTCGCCGCGGTGCGCGACCACCTCGAGGACGGAATGCCCCTCCAGGCTGTGATGTCGAAGCACGGCATAGCGAGCAGGTCGGCGCTCCAAAGATGGGTGAAGGCGTACAGGGACGGAGGCCCCGAGGCGCTCAGGCCGAGGCCGAAGGGCAGGCCGAGGGGGGCGAGGAGCCGTCCCGGGCCCGAGCCGACCCGCGAGCAGGAGCTCGAGGCCGAGAACCGGAAGCTCAGGGCCGAGGTCGCGTACTTAAAAAAACTTCGAGCCCTGGAGGCGGAGGGGCGGGCACGTGGGACAGGTGCCAGGTGATCCGCGGGCTTTCGGGGCAGGGGTACGGGCTGGACGACCTGCTGGAGGCGTCGGGCATCCCGCGCTCCACCTACTACTACAACCTCAGGAGGGAGCCCAGGGCCACGCGCAGGGAGCTGTGGCCCAAGGTCGAGGAGATATTCCGGCGCACGGCCAACGGCTGCGGGTACCGGCAGGTCATGATGTGCCTGAGGGCCGAGGACGGCGTGCGCATCTCCGGCAAGACCGTGCTCAAGATGATGCGCGAGATGGGGCTGAGATGCGGCATACGCCGCGAGACCGAATACCACCGGTACAACTCCTACAGGGGCAAGGTGGGCCGCACCTTCGAGAACCTGCTGGGACGCGACTTCAGGGCCGGTCGGCCATGGGAGAAGATGGGCACCGACGTCACCGAGTTCAACCTGGGCTTCGGCAAGGCGTACCTGGCGCCCGTGCTCGACTTCTGCACCGACGAGGTCGTGGCCTGGTCGATATCCGAGCACCCCGACATGGCCCAGCAGAGAGAGATGCTGGGCATGCTCCTCGGAAGGAAGCCGGAGGGCGCCCGCCCCATACTCACCAGCGACATGGGCTGGCAGTACCAGAGCGACTGGTACTGCGCGACCATAGCGGGCGCGGGGTTCGTCCAGAGCATGTCGCGCAAGGGAAACTGCCTCGACAACGCTTGCACCGAGGGCTTCTTCGGGCATCTGAAGGACGAGTTCTTCCGCCACCAGAAATGGGACAGCTTCGAATCCTTCAAGCGGGACCTCGACGGATATATCCGCCACTGGAACACGCGACGCCGCCAAATAGGGCTCGAGGGCATGACCCCTGCCGAATACAGGAATCACGCCCTCGGGGACGCGGCATAGCCGCTAGACTCTTATTTATCGACTCCAACTTCTGGGGTGCGGTTCACACATGAGGGCGCCCTTGTTAGTAGCAAGGTGGCGACTCAAACGCTACGATGGTTTCTTGACTGACACTGCTGGTAACGTTTGGAGTAAAGCATGCCGCTCAATGAGCTCTATCAAGCGCTCGATCCTATTGCCTTTCAAATTGGTCCTATTGCCGTTCGCTGGTATGGGCTTGCATATTTGGCGGGGTTTGTCTTGGGTGGACTCATGATCTGGCGTCTTATACGGCGCTGGGATTTGGATATCACCGCAGATGAACTTATGAACGTCGTGGTGGGCATCTCTTTGGGTGTGATCCTGGGTGGACGTCTGGGATATGTCTTATTCTACGGCGCAGGGTATTATCTAGCACATCCTTTGGAGATCCTTGCTATCAACCAGGGCGGTATGAGTTTTCATGGCGGTCTGGTCGGAGCTATAATAGGTGGCTCTGTTGTCTGCAAGGCATCCCACATTAGCATAGCTTCAATGGTTGATATGGGCGTATGTGCGGCGCCTATTGGACTCTTCTTTGGGAGATGCGCCAACTTTGTCAATGGGGAGTTGTGGGGAAAACCGACGGATCTGCCGTGGGGCGTCATGTTTGAGACAGGTGGCGGTGTGTATAGGCATCCTTCTCAGCTGTATGAAGCGCTGTTGGAAGGTGTTGTGCTGTTCATCATCCTGTTTGTTCTGTCTCGTCGCACTCCAGCACGGTCACAGGGAACATTTTTGGGCGTATTTCTTTTGGGATATGGCATCTTTAGATTCCTCATAGAGTTTGTCAGGATGCCAGATGCACAGCTAGGCTACCTTTTGGGTGGCGTCATTACCATGGGGCAGCTGCTTTCCGTACCGCTTATTGTGGTTGGTATTGTCGTCCTCGTCCTGGCGCATAAGCTTGAGCGTCCTCAGGTGGGAAAACTTGCCTAGGTATACATTTTCGTAACAGATTGATTCACTTCTTGAAAAGGGCTGCATACTGAGTACACGGAAGTTTTGTGTACGAAGGGCATACTATGAAGTTCTCATCCAGGTTAGATCTCTTTGGAGATGAAGTCTTTGCTGCACTCAACGAGAAGCGCCGTGGGCTCGAGGCGGAAGGCCGCAAGGTCTATGATCTTTCGGTCGGCACACCTGACTTTGCACCACCACAGCACATCATAGATGCTCTTATCGCCTGTGCCCAAAAACCTGAGAAGTGGAAATATTCGCTGCATGATACGGATGAAATGCTGCAGGCAGTCTGCTCGTACTATGAGGATAGATATGGTGTAGCAGGTATCGACCCCAGCATGGTCATGAGTGTGGCGGGCACGCAAGAGGGTATGGGGTATGTCTGCCAGGCACTGTGTGATCCGGGTGACGTGGTGCTGGTGCCTGATCCGTGTTATCCGGTGTTTAGGGCGGGGAGCTTGCTGGCGGGCGCCAAGCTGGCGTCGTATCCGCTGACGGCAGAGCACAACTTCTTGCCCTATGTGGCAGATATCCCCGACGATGTGGCGGATGCGGCCAAGTATATGGTGGTATCGCTTCCGGCAAATCCTGTGGGTTCGGTGGGGACGCCTGAGATGTATGAGGAAATCATCGCGTTTGCCAAGAAGCATGATGTGGTTATTATTCATGATAATGCATATTCTGACATCGTGTTTGATGGGCGCAAGGGTGGCTCGTTCTTGGCATATCCTGGTGCGCTTGATGTAGGTGTTGAGTTTCTCTCGCTGTCCAAGTCATTTAATGTGACGGGATGTCGCTTGAGCTTCTTGGTGGGGAGAAAAGACATCGTGGCCGCAACGCGCAAGCTCAGAAGCCAGGTTAACTTTGGCATGTTCTACCCGGAGCAGGCGGCAGCAGTAGCTGCGCTGACAGGACCGCGGGATATGGTAGAGAAGCAGTGCCGCATATATGAGGAACGTCGTAATGCTTTGGCGCAAGGGCTTGAGGCACTGGGGTGGGAGAAGCCGCATGCACAAGGGACCTTGTTTGTGTGGGCACGCTTGCCGCATGGTCGCATGGACTCCATGGATTTTGTGCTTGAGCTGATGGAGAAGTCTGGCGTTATTGTTACGCCTGGCAGAAGCTTTGGTCCTGCGGGTGAAGGCTACGTACGCTTTGCGCTGGTATGTCCCACAGAGACCATTAAAGAGGCTGTTGCTGCTATTGGTGCGGCTGACATCTAGGGGCGTGCTGGCGGCGTAACCAAGCGCTTTATGACGGTGAAGAAAGTGGGAGGAACCATGTCAGATGCAGATGAGGCGTTCAAACAGCTGGTGAGATCTTCTCGCACCTATAGGCGATACAGCGGAGATGCGCTGACAGATGGTCAGGTACGTGCCCTCTTGGATGTGGCGCGCTTGGCTCCTTCTGGCAACAATCTGCAGGTGCTTCGCGTGAGATATACCGTGGAGCACGAGACCTGTGTGAAGCTGAGTCAGCATCACGGGTGGGCGGCGGCGCTCAAGGGCTTTGATGGGCCGGCGGCAGGTGAGGAGCCTGGCGCGTACGTGGGCATCACGTGCCCTCAGGCATCTGCGACATCTGCTATCAGGCTTATGGATGTGGGCATTTTGGCGCAGACACTTTGCTTGGCGGCTGCTGCAGAGGGTCTGGGAACGTGCATGATCAAGAGTTTTGATAGTGAGGCAGCTGAACTTTTGGGTGTGCCGGATGACATGCAGCTGCTGCTCATGATTGCGTTGGGTGTACCTGCATCAGACGAGAAGATCGTGCTGGAAGATGCTGATACAGAACATGGGGTGCACTACTGGAGAAGTGAGGGCAACGTGCATCACGTACCCAAGATCTCTGTTGATGATCTCTTGAGCTAGGGCTCTCGCGCCCTTGGCTCTCGCGCTTTGGGCTTGTGTGCGCGTCTTTTCTGTGGGCGCCTGCGTCTAGGTGGTTTGCGCCTCAAAGGTAAGGCCGGCGGTTGTGATGATAGAGCCGTCGGTCAAGACGATGATGGCTTGGGTCTCGTTAAGGTCCGCTATGGCTTTTTGTGCCTGTTCTGAACCCATGATAAGCAGGGCAGTGCTGAGTCCATCTGCATCGGTGCCTTCGGGCGTGATCAGGGTGATGGAGGCAATATCCGTCTGGGCTGGATAGCCAGTTCTGGGATCAATGATGTGGTGGTAGTGCTTGTTGTGAGATGTGAAAGTGCGCTCTCCTATACCGCTTGTAACAATGGCACAGTCATGTGTATGAAGGGTGCCCAGGATCTTCCTGGTTGTGGGATGGGCGAGAGAGATTCTCCAGGGCAGATCATCTGGATCGTTACCAATAAGGGATATGTTGCCGCCCAAGTTGATGAAGGCTGATGTCACACCAGCATCTACCAGGTCATCTCTCAGCCGATCAGCAATCCAGCCTTTAGCCGTAGAACCAAGTGTCACCTCTGTTGCACGGTTTTCTCGCCAAACTTCTCCGTCTAGGACATGGATGCGGCGCCAGCCTGCGTCTTTGCGCGCGGCCTCGATGGCTTCTTTGCTGGGGACGTGGGCGTTGTGCCAGTTCCAGAGGGCATAGAGCTTGCCCAGGCCAATATCGCAGAGGCCATGTGTCTTCTCGCAAAATGAGAGCGAGGCTTTGAGGGCGTCGGCAAAATCGTCGCTTACCGCAATGCGCTCAAAAGGTGCGCTGGTGTTGATGGCCCAGACGAGAGACGCTGGGTTGGTGTGGCTCAAGAGGTGCTCAAAGTTGTGGCAGTGCTGCTGGCAGAGGTCAATGAGCTCTGCTGCACGTTCATGCGCAATGGCAATCGTGCACTGAGTATCAAAGGCAAAAAACTGTCGCGTTGTAAGAATCGGCACGTTTATGCTCCAAAAAGTATGTTGCGGTTAACTAATAGTTAGCTTAAGCTAATCTGGTTATAATTGCCAGCGCTTGATAGGAGCACTATGCAACGCAAAACAGCAAAGCATGCAGCCTCGGCTGCACTTATGGCAGGTCTTGTTTGTGCAACAGGGGCCGCGCCGCAGCTCACCTCACAGACATTCGTTACACCCGCGTATGCGCAGGAAGAGGCGAGCTATACCATACGTGACACCTATCCGTCATGTAGCAGCCAGCTGGAGACAGCGGCGGGTCAGGGTGCAACGACGCTGCGGCTGGCAACAGATATTACAGATGGTGGAAGCGTTACCATACCATCTTCTATCTCTACTTTTGTGGGCTGGCAGCCGGGTGGATGGTTTGACCAAGAGGGTATCAAGACGCGCAATTTGGGCTATATGAATGCGCTTACTGTCAATTTTCCCGCTGGCTCAAATACAACCGTTCAGGCAATCAATTTCTATCGCAGAAGTACTGCGAGCTCTGGCGGTGCGAGTGTTGTGGTGCAAGATGGAGCCATCGTACACTTCATCAACTGCACGTTTTCCAATACACCAGAGATAAACGGCACGGCAATCTTTGAGGACTGCACGTTTAGCACCGGCAAAGTGGTGAACAACGGCACGTGCTCCTATACGGGATCTACCCAAAAGCCGCAAGAAAGTGGCAATCCAAAGCAGCAAAACGTGCCACTTTCGCTCACAATTGCGGGCGAGAAGAACCTGGGCAAGGTTCTGGTGAACGATCCTGTGAGCAAAACGCTCACCTACAAGCTTGATGGTACCAACGCAGAAGCCGCCCTGGTCAGCGCCGTTGTGACGCAAAGCGATGGCTCAGCTGCTGAGGGTCTTTCAGTAACCGCAAGCAACGGCACGCTTTCCATCACCGGAATGCCCACTCAAGCGGGCAGTTATACCATCACCCTGACCGCCACCTTGCAGAGTGCAAAGTCTGACACACAAACTGCCAGCCAGGTGCTCACCCTTGAGGTGCAGCCGCAGATCTACGTCAAGCTGGAAGGAAATCTTCAGGCATTCACAGCGGTCACGGGCAAGAGCGAGAAAGATACTGCGGCAAGCGCGCGGAACTTCTCGTCTGCACGGTTCTCTGGAAGCGCTGGGTCGTATATGGTACTTGCTTCTGCCAGCGGTGGCGGCGGAACGTCTCAAACCGATACCAACAAATTGCAGCTGGTGGTTTCGGAAGGCGACGAGAAGCACTATCAGTCCATTCTTGATTTCCAGCGCTCGCATCCCGATGCCAAAGTGGAATTTTCTATCACACCTGAAGGCAGTGGAATGTCAGCATCTTTGGTGTATGACACGGTATATGTGAATGGAGAGCCGGATACTCCGGGAACCTATCAGGTGGTGGCCACGGTCACAGACGGTGCGCGCACCGTCTCATCTAACGGTGTTGACCTGCGTATTTACTCAAATGACAAAACGCTTGCTGAACGCTTTGCGGCGCTTGATTCAGGTCTCACTTCATGGGACATGGAGCCCTATGAAATTGCGAATACCGGCAATGCTAGCGTGCCACGCGGACTCAAGAACATCTATGGCTCGCACGAGTCTGGCGTCTATGGCCAAATTGGTTTAGGCGATAAGGACTTTGATTCTGAAACGCTTACCATTCCTGCTGGTGTCGATGTCACCATCTCCAACATGAAGATTAACTCTTCTGTACGGGTCGTTGTAGAAGCTGGCGGCAAGCTCACGCTTGATGACTCCGTTGTGTATGGCCCGGTTGATGTCTATGGCACGTTCTCTGCTAAGAACTCCACAGCAACCACCAGCACCGTGACCTTGTATGACGGGGCACGTTTGGAAGATGCGGAGCTCAGATCTCATGCGCACTACTTAACAGACGGAAGCACGACTGCCCCAGATGCGGAAACACCACTTGTGATTGATGGCAACGTCACCATTGCAGGTGAGAACAAGATCACAGGAGATGAAGGAGCTGCCTCCATTCCTGGCCAGCCTGCGGTGAAGATCACGTCTGGAACGGTCACGCTGGAAGATGGTGTCACGTTTGAAGCCCAAGGTGGAGATACGAACGCCATATATCCCAGTGCAGGAGGTGCTGGTATTGTGATGAGTGTGGGCACCAAGATTGTGGGTCATGGTAAGGTTGTGGCACAAGGTGGCCAGTCATATCAGAAAAACGCCGGCCATGGCATTGATGGTACGGGCATTGTAGATGTGGATGAACTGGTCGCCACAGGTGGAGATTCTGCGCCTGCAGGTTATCCTACGACGTCTGGCAAGCATGGCCAAGGTGGCAGGGGAATTGCCGCGGGCGTTGAGGTGCGTGCTAAGACGCTGACCGTCAAAGGCGGCGAGGGAGAAAAAAGTGGAAGCAGTGAGTACACAGCCTACGCTGGAGAAACTGGCCCCACGGATTCGACCAACCCGACCAACCCGACCAACCCCGTTGATCCCTCAGGTGACCATGCTGACGATAAGGACGCGGGCGGAGCTGCCGGCAACGATCAGCAAGGCGATGCTTCCGCAACCGAGAAGAACGGCGATACCGTAAAGAAGACCCAGAAGAAGGGTGTGCTGAAGCGTCTTCCTTCAACGGGAGATATGGTCGGCATTGCGGGTGCCCTTGCGGCAGTGGGTTCTGCTTTGGCCTTGGTAGCCTCCGGTGCTCTCAAGCGTTTTTTGCGCAGAGAAGTAGCAGGTAGATAGGCTATCTCACACACTCGCGTGGCACATGAGATCCCGCACGAGTACAAAAATCGTACAAATGTTTCTACGTGAAACATTTGAGCCCGGCTTTACGGCCGGGCTCTTTGTGTATGGAGCAGTGCATGGTTGTGACGTGCACGTTGTAGCGTGCGCGCAGCGTGCGCGCGCGGGTGTGGTTATTCAGAAACCTCAAGCGATTCCATGCCAATGAGCGCAGCACCAATGGCACCGCAGAGCTGGGAATCCTCATGGGTGGCAACGTCTGCACCTAAGACATCTTCCAGCGCCTTTTACAACGCCCCTGGTTATTGGCCACGCCACCGGTCATGAGGTAGGGAGCCTCTGCGTTCACACGCTTGGCCAAGCTCGAGGTCTTTCTCGCCACGGATTCATCCAAGCCATGGATGATATCTGCTGTAGGTGTGTCATGGGCCACCAACGACACCACTTCACTTTCGGCAAAAACCGTACACATGCTGGAGATTTTGACATCGTGCTTCCAGCTAAGTCCCCCGCGAGCAGAACTCCTCAAGCGGCATCTCAAGGGTGCGCGCCATCATTTCCAGGAAGCGGCCCGTGCCTGCAGCGCACTTATCGTTCATGACAAAGTTGAGCACCTCACCGTTTGTGTCTAGGTGAATGACCTTTAGAGTCCTGGCCGCCGATATCAATAACGGTCTTAACGTCAGGCATCAGGTAGTGGGAGCCGCGCGCATGGCAGGTGATTTCAGTGATTGAGGTATCTGCGCCAGGAATGGCTTCTCTGCCATATCCTGTTGAGACTTCCAGCACAATGTCGTCTGGCGTGAGTCCCGCCTGGGAAAGTACCTTGCTCTTTTGCGCGGGCAGCAGCCTCGGTTGCCTTGGCGCCGGTCGGCACAATAACGGTTGCTACCAGGTTTTTCTCTGAGTCCAAGATGACGGCATCGGTCGAGGTTGAGCCGGAGTCAATGCCCAGGACATACAGGGGTTTATCGCCCGTATGCGCACGCTTTGCCTCTGCTGCGTCACGTGCGCGAGAAACGCCACGCAGCGTTTCACCAAATGCTGCCAGACGCGTTTTGAGCTGGCCGGCGCTCTGTGATGTTCCGTCAGTTTCTATCTTGACCATGGGAATACCTCCATCCAGCGTGGCCTCTGCATACTCAAATCCGTAGTAGTCGCAAAACTTCATGGTGTGGTAGACCACGCCTAGCTCGCCGGGGGTGATGGAGCTGCTTGCGAGCGGCAATATCGTCCATACGCATGCAGGGAGTTTGCATAAGAAGAGCATCTGCGTACCAATCGAGGAAGGTCTCGAGCGTGCCGCCCTCTTTGCCTACGGCAACATGGCCGTCTGCTGGCGCTACATCCTCGCAGGCAGCACAGGTGCCAGAAGCTGCCTGGCGCGCGAGTTCCGGCGGGGGAGAGACCAAGAGCTGCCGATTGGTGCAGGTGGCGTTTTGAACCGTGATGCCCACGTCTTTGGAGACAGACTTCAACAGTGAAGCTGTTGCATGCGCGCCCATCAACGTGACATGCTCGTCTTTTCTGGGGACGGAAGGCACAAAGGAAGCCCAGCGCCCGTCCTACGTCAAAGCTTGTATGCGTTGTAGGCGCCATAGGCTTCTGCCAGGTCAGCAAGGCGCTTCCTAAAGAGTTTTTTCTCTGCGGCGCCACGCTTATGGTGGCAGGTCAAGCAGGTAGATGAAATCCAGATCATCTCCTTTGCTTGAGCACGTCATACACGCGCTTGATGACATCACAGCAGGTGATAAGGACAACCTCATGCACATCCGGCTCAAGAAGTCGCTCGATCAAGCCCTTGCCATAGCCACAGAGATTAGGATGAGCCAGAGCATCTGCCCTGTCAAACGACACCACATCAGTCTCTGCAAGCTTCGTTTGAGCACCAAAACCCTGCAGAAGTTCGAGCGGTGTGTACTTACATGCGTAAAAGACGGTATGCGCGCCCGCCTGCGTCCGCGCGTGATCCTGCGCTTGCGTGCCCGCCTGCGACCGCGCGTGATCTTGCGCCTGCGTCGCCGCTTGCGCCTGCGGTGCCTCTCTAGTGTCTGCCATTGTCTACCTCTCCTCGTGCAACAAGCTCAAGAAACGCTTCTAAGCGCGTGTTCATCTGCCCGCTCATGTTGTTTGACCTATCTGCTCCATCTCCGTCCAAGATGAGCGTGGGGCAGCCCATATCCTCAATACCTTGCCGTATGAGCTCAGATGCGCCGGCGGTATGTTTTGCACCCCCAGTGGCTAAAGACCACAGCGCCCGCAGCGCCTGTAGCTCTGACCAGCTCTCTTATGCGCTCAGTGCGCCGGCGCGCCGAGCCGTTATAGGAGTTATACACCAGCCTTTCTGCCATGGCTTCAAAGGGTTGGCTAGGTCCAAACCACTTGGGCAAGCCCAATCTGTGTATACGACATATCGGACGTAATGACGCGCACCCTGGTGTTTCTCCAGCATCTGTGTGAGCGGTGTGAGAAAGAAAGGCGAGCTATGCACCCATATGATGCCGGGCTTTTGGCTGGGCTTTTGCGCGCAAAGATCACGCAACAGCTGCTCCAAGAGCGCCTGGGTATCACGCGTGCCCAGCGCCAGATGCATGTTAACCGAGGTCATGAGCTCACCCATGAGGTCGTTTGCAACATCTTTGCCACGCCTTTGCCCTAGCGCGCGCTCCATGAGCTCCAGGCTCTCAATTGAGCGAGAAACACATGCCTTAAGCTCGTCGTTATCAAGCGCGCGGCCATAGACATCCTCTGCCGTCTTGGCCATTTCCCGCAGCTGCTCTGCCACATACAGCACAGCCTCTTTGCTCACCTCATACGGCACATCCACGTAAAAGTTGGGCACGTCCCACACATGTGCCAGCGTCTTGAACGTCAGATTGTTGGCGTCACACGCCACAGAGCTTGCGGCAAGCATTCTGGGCGCCACGAGCGTGCCCGACGTGGCAAGCCCCATAAGCACCCGATGATATGAGCAGTAGGTTTCAGGTATCCCATGTCCTTCCACATTTTTGAGAAATGCCTGCTCAGCATGCGCGCCCCGCACAGGTGCCGGCCACGGCCTCTGCGCACAAGGGCAACACCTTGAGCGCTTGGAAGATCTCGGTCGGCAAGAAAATGCTGGTGGCCACTGCATTGTCAGGATGGTCGAGCCCCTGCGTTAGGTGCGAGAAGAACGTCTTGGCGTTGAGTTGTGCCCAGAGGGGACGTGTTTTGTCCGGCAGATGCGCGCTCTTCCATGCGGTGAAGTCAAAGCCGGTGCGTATGGCGACACGCGCCAGAGCAGGGCTCACCTCAAGTGCGTGGCCAACAATGTCTCCGTAGAGATCGAGTGGCTCACTCTGCGCGCACACGGTCACGCATCTCCTGGGCATCTGAGCTGTTGGTATTGCTGCCGGCCGCTGGCGCGGGTTCTTCTCGCCTGGATTTGAGCATTTCCAAAATGCGGTCATGCGCGTCGACATCTGGCCTTCCATGCAATTTGCGTGGTCGCAGCCGTCTCCATCCAAGATGAGGGTGGGATATCCTGCCTTCTCCAAGGCCTCTGCCATAAGGCTTGCGCCGCCGGCGGTCTCTTTGCAGCCCCAGTGGCAGAAGATCACCGCGCCGTCTGCCTGCGTCTGCTCCGCCAGCCACGTGAGGCGCTCGGCGCGCCGCGTAGCTGGGCCGTTGAAACAGCATGAACAGAGTCGCTCCGCCATGGACTCAAAGGGCTTGTCTGCCTCATAGCGGCGACCTTGGGGAAGCACCTGGTCAAAGAGCATATCTGACGCAATGATCTGCGCGGTCTGGCTCTGGTTGAGCTCCTCTTTGAGCGAGTTCAAAAAGAACGGCGGCGTGTGCGCCCAAATGAGATTGAGCCCCTCGTACTCCTTTGCTTGTGCGTAATCGACCAGCTGCATGCAGCTCAGCTCTTGCGTGTCGGCCGTACCCAGCCATAGGTGTGCGGCTAAAGCTTCCTGCATGGCCTGGCCCATATCGTTGGCCAGATAGCGTTTGCGCCGCAGCGGAAGGGAGCGGACAAAGTTGTCGAGCGATCGGTTGGATTGCGCAACGCAGTGAGAGAGCTCGGCCATATCGAGCGTGAGGCCCAAGGTTTCGCAGATAAGATCGGTGAGATCCCGCAGCTGATCTGCAACGTATGAGATGGAATCTTCATCTGCCTCATAGGGCACATCCACAAAGAAGTGAGGAATCTCCCAGCGTTTGGCAAGTGTCTTGAATGTGAGATTGTTGGCATCGCACGCCACCGAGCAGGAGGCAAGCATGCGCGGTTTGGTGAGCACGCCCGTTGTTGCCATGCCCATGAGCACGCGGTGATATGAACAATACGTTGCTGGCAGCCCTGCATTTTCTGCCTCTGCCGCAAAGCCTGCCTCAGAATTTGCTGCTGCCACAAAGCCGGCAAGCGCCTCTGCGCAGACTGGCTTCACACCCAGCGCCAAGAAGGGCTCTGTGGGAAGCCAAATGCTGGTGATAGCGGCATGCGACATATCGTCGAGCGCGCTGGTCACCGACTCAAGTGCTATGCGAGAAGCCAATTGGCCTGAAGGCAATTTCTTTTGATTGGGAAGATGTTTAGTACCCCACCTGACCGCGTCAAATCCATGGTTTAGGATCCAGCGCACGGTATCGGGTGCCTGGGCAGAGTACTGGCTGAGAAGACCTCCTTCCAGGTGAGGATATCCGGTGTATGTACCTCCATCAGTCTTCGCCTCCACAGTGCTCGCAACCGCAGCCGTGGTCGTCGCAATCACAACCGCACTCGTCGTTGCAACCACAACCGCACTCGCAATCGTTGGCGTCGCCGTCGTCGCAACCACAGCCACAGCCACACGCGCTATCAAAGTCGCCGCGTGCCTGCTCCGGAGCCATGAGATCGCTCACGGCAAGATCCATGTCAGAGGACGCCACAATGTCATGAGCGCCAAAGACGCAGACAGAAGCGTGAGCCGCAAGCTCCTCAAAGCTGGCTTGGAGCGCCTTGATCTTCTCGCCGTCTGCCGCCAGGCTCTGAGCGCGAATCTTGCGCTCTCCAATCTTTGGGCTTGCGCGCAAAGTAGGCGTAGTTTTGCCTGCGTGCCAGCTGGGCGGGCTTGATGGGCGTATCCAAAGACGCCACGGTAGAGATGATGTAGCCCTCCAGCTCAGCAGGAGTTGGCTGCCAGTTGGCAAGCCACGTTGCCGTCTTGTTGTAGCGTGCAAGCGTGGCATCCAGCGCAGGATCTCGGTAAGAATAGAAGCTTCTGAGCCCCTCCGGAGAGCGCCTAAAGCCCACGCCGTATGCGCCGCCTTTGACGCGTACTTCGTTCCACAGATAGTCCAGTGTGATGGCTTTAGATGCCACGAGCCAGGTACCCATATCGTGGGTATCGGTGTCGTGGCGGGCACAGCCTTCTGCCACAAAGGCCACGTGAGCAGGGATAATGAACGCTTCATTGCGCGGACGGGGCACAGGAAGCACCAAGTTTTTGGCAAGTTGCGTAGCAGGCAGGCCAAGGTCTCCTGCCGCGTCCCAGTACCGCGCACGATCCTCCGCCGTGCCCGTAAAGCTCACGGTGGTGCCGCTTTGGACAAAAATGCGACGGCTGACATCGCTCAGCCTATCCACCACATAGTCTTTGAGCTCGTCAAAGTTTGCCAAGAGCTTCTTCAAGAAACGGTAGTATTCCACGCCGCCCAACTGCTCTGACACGCAGGCGGCGGGCGAGAAGTACGAGTCAAGTCGTGATACGGCAGCGGCGGAGCCAGCGTTGACATAGCTCTGCTCCAGAAGGATGCGCTTTTGCTGCAAGATGTCACGGATACGGTCTACGCTGCTGCCAAATTGCGTGCTTGACCAAATCTCACGCGGCAGCCGCGCCAGGTAGTCCATGTTTTGGCTGAGTGCGCCACACGAGACCACAAACAGCGGCACGCAGCCATCAAGATCATCTGCAGGCGTAATGGACTCTGTGTAAAACGAGATAAAGCCCAGGTAGCGCTCTGTCAGCATGTCAAGCTCATTGGCGCTGTGCTCTTCTGTGTCCAGCTTGCCCAATACGTCAGCAAGAACACTTGCCCACACCAGCTCCTCATAGCCCAGATTCTCCAGGGAGAAGTAGTGGTGCACATAGGAGATGTGGTGGCAGTCAAGCTCGTGCGCAATGCAGGGCAGCGGCGCCTCAACTTCCAAAAGGGGAGGCTCTTGAGGTGCAGGACCAATGTCTTTGAGGCTTAGCTGCGGCAAGCTGGCCAGCGCCTCAGGGCTATCCGGAGCTTCCTGTTCTTCTCGCAAGGCACGTACCTCAGCAATCACCGCCTCCAGCTCGTCTGTTGACATGGCAGCTTTGCGGGAAAGAAGCTCTTCTGTCTCACGGGCAGATCCCTGGTCGGTGGGCTTGAGCTCAACCTCTGCGCAGTGGTTGGAGTGGCAGATGATATCATCTAGCAGCTGCTCAAAGAGTCCCTGGTCAACGCCCTGTTTGAGCGTGGTCAGCGCATCTTCATACAGCAGGTAATCCACGGGGTGAGCATCGTCATACAGCCAGCTTGAAAGCGCGCGGATGGAAAGAGCCACGCCATCAGAATACGTGCCCCAATCGCCCTCGCGCAGGTTGAACTCCATCTGTGCAAGCGATGCCAAGAGCCGCTTGCGGTCGATCTTGTTGGCCACCAGATCTGCGCATGTCTTTTCTACGAGCTCCTTGAAGCGTGTAGCTGCGCCTGCATGGGCACCTTTCAGCTGGAAGATGATGCGCGGTTGCAGCTCGCCATCTGCCAGATACGCTCCCAGATCATCTCCTATGCCAGCGTCTAAGACAGCGCGCTTGAGCGGCGCTTCATTGGAGCCTGCCAAGGCATCCAAAAGGACATCTGCTGCCATGATCTTTGTGCGATCAAGCGCGGTGCCAATCACATACGCCAAACCTACCTGCGCATTCTCTGGTGCCGTCGCCATCTCTTTGACCACAGGTGCTGCCACCTGGGGCTCTTGCAGCGCAAGCGCATTTGGTGCACCCGCATCTCTTTTCTCGGCCTTGCAGAAGCGCTTATCAATAAAGGCCAGCTCACGCTCTATATCCATGTCTCCGTAGAGGATGGTGTAGGAGTTTTTAAGCTGGTAGTGGCGCGCGTGGTTGTCAAGAAATGCCTCGTAGGTGAGCTGCGGAATGTCTGCAGGATCTCCGCCAGAGACAAAGCGATACGCCGTATCGGGGAAAAGCTGGTTGTCAAGCGCGTCAATGAGCACGGTGTCCGGATCAGACAGTGCCCCTTTCATCTCATTGAACACTACGCCGTTATAGACGAGCCGAGAATCCGCCTCAGGTGTCTGAGCAGGTGCTCCATCGGCGTCAACCAGCTCAAGGTGCCAGCCTTCCTGCTCAAAGATGCGCCGGCGCGTGTAGATAGCGGGGTGCAGCACCGCATCCAGGTAGACATCCATGAGGTTTTCCAGATCCTGCGTATTGGTAGATGCCACGGGATACATGGTCTTATCGGAAAAGGTCATAGCATTCAAGAAGGTCTGCATGCTGGTCTTGAGCAGGTTCACAAAGGGCTCTTTGACCGGAAAACGATCCGACCCACACAGCACCGAATGCTCCAAAATGTGGAAGGTACCCGTGGAATCGTTAGGCGGCGTCTTAAAGGAGATGGAGAAGCTCTTGTTGGTATCGGCGCACGCCAGCCACATCAGCCGCGCGCCGGTGGCCTCATGCTTAAACACATAGGCATAGCCCGAAAGCTCCTTGAGCTCAATGACCTGCGTCACCACAAATCCGTGATGAGAAGAGCCGTTGGTCAGCGTGTCCACCGGGCGCGTGAAATCACCGGACATAAAAACCTCCTGGTGCAGAGCTATGGTATGAATTCATGAGCATATACGTAACTAAGGCACATAGTTTAGCACTCAAAAAACCGACTCCACAGAGCCGCTTTGGCCTCGTGAAGTCGGTTTCACATCTATCCGTTTACGCGCGCTACGCTGGCGGGCGAGAAGCGCTTGGGCGAGAAGCGCCTAGATCTTGTTCATCTCTGCCAAAACGCTGGCGTACCACTGTGATGCCGTAGGCGGGCAGTACTTGCGTGCCACTGCCATAGTGAGCGTCGATCCATAGCCAGAAGCAAAGCCGCGCACGTGCGCATAGATTGCTTCGTCCCAGTTTGACCAGCTGCTGCTGCCCCAGCCCCATGCGTTATGCGGTCTGAAGCAATAGCGGCCTTTGGTGCTCTCAACAGCGGAGATAGCAGGAGAGATCCTGGGATCAACACCGTATTGTGCAGCGGCTGCAGCAAACGTGGCGCCCTGTCCTGCCAGAGGAGATCCGTCCAGGTAGGCATCAATGCGTGTCGCCCAAGAATCCTGCTCGGTTTCGGTGGTGTTGTCCGTGATAGGCGTCGTGTCTGCGCTGGGGGTCGTCGGCACCTCAACGGTTGCGGTGTTGCCGGAGCTCGTGGTGAAGGTTGCCTCACTCTTGCTGGTATCCCTCACCAGATGCGGCTTCTTCCTGGCTTTGCGCCACTGCCTCTGCCGCTTCTTTGATGGCAGCCTCACGCTCTGCCTGCTCTTCTTGCGCTATGCGCTCGGCTTCTGCCTGGATAGAGGCCTGTGCTGAGCGAACCTCACTCAAGGCACTCTGCGCCTCCTGCGCGCGCTTCTCGGCCTCACTCTTTTGGCTCACCAACTCTGCCTGCTTTTGCTCAAGATCATCCATCATCTGGGCAAGCTCAGTGATCTGCTCGGTATTGCGGGCATGGATGGAATCAATGTAAGTGAGTGTGGAGATGAAGTCGTTGAAGTTCTCAGAGGAGATGACCAGGTCAATGAGGCCGGGCGTGTCCTGCTGGATCTTGTAGAGCGTGCGTATGGACTCAGCAGCCTTGGCGCGCTTCTCCGGCAGCTTTGCCTGAAGATCGGCAATGTCTTGCTCGTTCTGGTCAATCGTCTCTTGAATGGAAGCCACGCTCGCTGCGGCATCATTGTAGGTAGACGAGGCCTCCTGGAGCTTTTGCGTAAGGCTTGCCGCCTGCTGATTGAGCTCATCAGACGTCTCTGCAAGAGCAATTGAGGAGATGGAACCTGCACTGAGTGCCATACAGAGAAGGGCAGCACACCCGTATCTCACAACAGGGTTGAGCGGCTTCAACACTTCTTTTCTCGCACGAATCTTGCGTTGGTTCATAGAACCTCCGTAGTGCTCGGCTTGACCCCTCACACATGAGGGCGCTGCCGGAACCTAAACCGACAACGCCCTATTTTAATATAAGTGGGGACATTTCTAAAAATCCCCACGTCATCTATGCCATTCGCGCCAGATAGGCGGCGTGATTGCTGCGATGAGTGTTACTTGATCACCAACGTGTCACATTTTGAGCTGCGAACCAGATAGGTGGAGATGGAGCCTAAAAGCGCGTAGGAGATGGAGGAGAGTCCCCGCGCGCCGCAAATGATAAGGTCTGGCTCTATCACATCAAGCATTTCTTCTTTGAGAGTCTCTCGGATTCTGCCATACTTTACGAGCACCTCAACGCCCTGGATACCCTCTAAGCTTTCCGCGCGCTCGACGGCCGGCGCAATGCGCTCTCTAAAAGCGCGTTCACTCTGGGCAAATGTCTCTTGGGTGACGGCCTCTGTTGGCTCTATGCATGAAGCATCTATCACGTGGCCAATAAAGAGCATGGCATGGTTGTTGGCTGCTGCGATGATGGCACGGTCGAGGACATGCCCCTGCTGGTCAGACGAATCAAGCGAGACAAAAATCTTGTTGTAGCCAAGCTCTTGTGTACTCTGGCTGCCTTGTGACTCTACCATGTGCTGCTCCTTTCGGTGGCGTGTGTTTTTGAGTGTAGCAGCCATTGTGTCAGCAGATGCGGCATCTTTGCCGCCGGCGCTCATGGTTTGTAATGTGGCGGTAAGGTCTTGCTGTGTACCTCTTCTGGTTTTGTGAGGTTTTGTCAGAGGCGCGCACAAAGGTAGAAGATAAGCACATGAAACAGCAGGTGCAATGGAGGATATTGTGGATCTATTTGAGCTCTTAAAGGCAGTTATCTTTGGCGTGGTAGAAGGTATTACCGAGTGGCTTCCTATCTCTTCAACAGGCCACATGTTGCTGCTCAATCAATTCTTGACACTCAATGTTTCAGAGGATTTCTGGAACATGTTTTTGGTCGTGATTCAGCTGGGCGCGATCCTTGCCGTGATCGTGATGTTTTTTGGCAAGCTCAACCCCTTCTCGGGCGCAAAGTCGTCTCAAGAAAAGCGCGCCACCTGGGCTTTGTGGGGAAAGATCATCCTGGCCTGCATCCCTGCAGCCGTCATTGGTCTGCCGCTCGACAATTGGATGGAGGAGCATCTGGGTAGCCCCTTTGTGATTGCATCTGCCCTCATTGCCTACGGCGTGATTTTCATTGTGATAGAGCGCGTCCGCGCTGGGCGAGCACAACAACTCATAGCACGCGGTGCCCATTTTACGGCCTCGTCAGCGCGCGAGGGTGCGCCGGCAGATGCGCCGAGCGCGCATGTCAGCGCCACTGAGCTTGCGGACAGCATGGCCACCGTGCGCGATATTGATGACTTAGGGCTTGGCCGCGCGCTGGGGATTGGCGTCTTTCAGGTGCTCTCCATGGTGCCTGGTACTTCTCGCTCAGGATCTACCATCATAGGTGGGCTGCTTTTGGGCTGCTCAAGGCCTGTGGCTTCTGAATTTACGTTCTATCTGGCCATCCCGGTCATGTTTGGCGCAAGCGCCCTCAGGCTGGTGAAATACTTGGTCGCAGGCAATGTCCCCACAACCCAAGAGACGGCAACGCTTCTGGTGGGATGTGTGGTTGCGTTTTTGGTCTCTCTGGCGGCAATCAAATTCCTGATGGGCTTTGTGCGCAAGCACAGCTTTGAGCCCTTTGGGTGGTACCGCATCGTGCTGGGCGCCTGCGTGCTTACCTACTTCTTGCTCAACTAGCGTGCTCGTGGGTGGTGCCACGCCGCGTGGCAATTCATACTCATCAGTCAACGATTTGCCCTGACGTGCGCAAGGCGTTAATATACTTGCGTCGATAAGAGTCGTGACCTGCGGTATTTACAGAAAGCTGCAGGGTAGCTTAACCATGAGGGGACCTTTGTGCCAGGAGGGATGTTACGCATAGAAGCACCTCGGCAAAATGTGCACCGTCCCAAGAAGGCATCGGAGCACCGTAACGATGAGGCGCCTCATCGCCGCTACGTCGTTGGTTTTCTCGCCTTTGAAGCCATCCTCTGTATTCAATCGGTGCGCGGACTTCTTGCTGGCAACCATACACAAAGCTACTTTTTGCTGGCATGTGCAGCTGTTCTTGTGCTGGTGGCCTTTGTGGTAGGGCGCGTCTTCATGAGTACAGTCATTCACTCTTCGGGCAAAGCGCACCTCAGCGCGTCGGAGAAAAAGGCGCTGCATGCAGATCCGGGTGGCGCGCTGGCCCAGCAGGCAGAGCGCGTGCTGCGCTATGGTACGCATCTGGGCCGACCCGCGCAGGAGCAGCGTGGAGCCAAGCTGGAACATGCCGGAGATGAAGAGACCTTAAAGCTCATAGAGACCGCGCGTGTCCAGGAACTTGGCCAGACATCTGAGTGGTTAGAGGGTATTGTCGCCCCACGCATAGAGACCATCACGGCGCAAGACCAGGCAATTCTGACGGCGCATGTCTTTGAGTGCGCGCTGGACAGTAACCGTTGGGCGGTTTTGGTGCATGGCTACGGTGGATCGTGGACAGATACCATGCTCTACGCGCGCCATTATGCGTCCTATGGCTTTAACCTGCTGATTCCAGAGATGCGCGCGCATGGAGCATCCGGCGGTTCGCGCCCGGGTCTGGGATGGCTGGACAGAACGGACCTGGTGGATTGGTGCCGCTGGATTGCTACCTTTGAAGATGAAGGTGCACGCATTGTGCTGCATGGCCAGGGTTTGGGCGCCACGGCGGTGTGTGTGGCAGCAAGCGAGAAGACCCTGCCCTCCGGCGTCGTTGCGTGCGTAGCGGATTCTCCTTACAGCGACGCGTGGAATGCTTCGGCGCGTATCCTGCGTACGCGCGGTTTGCCGCCGCACCCCGTGTTAGATGTCATCCGCGTGATCTTCAAGATCTTACCGGGTGGCTTTGATCTCACCCGGGCATCGGCGCGTGATGCGGTGGTGCACGCCCAGGTGCCGCTTTTGCTCTTTGCGGGCGAGCGTGACTGCTACGCCCTGCCGCACCTGGTGAAATCCATCTATGACAGCGCTTCGGGTGGCGCCGCTCAAGACAACAAGCGGCTCAGAATGTTTCCGCGTGCAGGGCATGTGGAGGCGGCTCTGGTGGATCCTCAGACCTACTACCATGAGCTGATGGATTTTCTCAAGATGCGCCTTTAGTTCTTTCGCTGTCCCACAAGGGTCGTACACTCAATAAGACTAGATGACGAGATGACGAGCCAGATGTCTGGCATACAGGTGGGGGGATTATGGCCCAGTTCTTTGATCAGGCCACGTTTGATGTGCAAAAAGTGGATATAGAGAGCCTCAATCCAGCGCAGAGAGAGGCGGTTTTGTGTACCAGAGGACCTCTTCTGGTGCTGGCAGGTGCTGGTTCTGGCAAGACGCGCGTGCTGACGTATCGCATTGCGCATCTTGTGCAGGATGAGGATGTGCGCCCGTGGCAGATCTTGGCAATCACGTTTACCAACAAGGCTGCAGCCGAGATGCGTGAGCGTCTCTCCCAGCTGGTGAGCTCCACGCGCGGCATGTGGATCTGCACCTTCCATGCCATGTGCGTGCGCATGCTGAGAGAAGATGCGGATAGGCTGGGGTATAAGCAGGACTTTTCCATTTACGACGACGACGATTCAAAGCGTCTGGTGCGCCAGATCATGCAAGATCTCAACATTGACGCCAAGAAATTCCCGCTGCCGGCCATCCGCTCGCGCATCTCTGCGGCAAAAAATGCCCTCATCATGCCCGATGACATGGACGCGCAGGCAAACACCCCCATCGACCAGGTGGCAGCACGTGTCTACCACGAGCTCTCCCGCCGCCTTGAGCGCGCAAACGCTATGGACTTTGATGATCTTCTCGTTAAAGCCTATGAGCTCTTGCAGAAGAATCCCGACGTGCTGGCCTCATACCAGGAGCGCTTTATCCAGATCTCGGTGGACGAGTATCAAGACACCAATGCTGTCCAGTACGCTATCACCAATCTGTTGGCGTCCCGCTACAAAAACCTCATGGTGGTGGGTGATGATGACCAGTCCATCTACTCGTGGCGCGGTGCGGACATACGCAACATCCTGTCGTTCCAAAAGGACTATCCCGAAGCTCACGTGGTGAAGCTCGAGGAGAATTACCGCAGCTATGGACATATATTGAACGCGGCAAATGCCGTGGTTTCTCACAATGCGCGCCGTTCGGCCAAGCACCTGTTTACCTCGCGTGGAGAGGGCGAGAAGATCAAGATTTTCCAAGCCGCTGACGAGCGGGACGAAGGCCGCTGGATCGGGGCGGAGATTGAGAAATTGCATGATGCATCGCGCAGCTACGACGACATTGCAGTGTTCTACCGCACCAACGCCCAGTCCCGCATCCTTGAAGACATGTTCTTGCGGGCGGGCGTGCCCTACAAGCTAGTGGGTGCCACGCGCTTCTTTGACCGTGCAGAGATTCGTGATGTGATGGCCTATCTCAAGGTTGTGGTGAACCCCGACGATGATGTGGCGGCTCAGCGCATCATCAACACGCCGCGCCGGGGCATAGGTACCACCAGCGTGAACAAGATTTCTGCGTACGCACAGAGCAACAACCTGTCGTTTTTCTCGGCTGCTGAAGCCTGCGTGATGGAGTCGGGCTTGCTTTCGGCAAAGGTCAGAAGCTCGCTGGCGCAGTGGACCGGCATCATTGAGCGCGCGCGACACTTTGAGGGAGACCTGTCAGAGGTGGTCAAGGCCATCATTGATGCCACGGGCATTGTCCAAGCTCTTGAGGCGGAGCAGAGCGAAGAGGCGGACGGGCGCATTGAGAACATCCGAGAGTTCTTGAGTGTGGCTCAGGAATTTGATGAGACGCATGAGAACGTGGCGGAGACGCTGGAGAGCTTGCGGCAGCTGCGTGAGGCAGGCGCCTTGGATGTGGATGAGCGTGCGGCGGCGAGCCCTTCTGCGCCGGCAACTTTGCCCGAGCGCGTGCAGGCGCTCAGGCCTGAGGTGGCACAGGAGAAGTTGCCTGCGCTTATGGAGTGGATTGCGCTCCGCTCTGACTTGGACAATCTGGCAAAAGAGACCCATGCGGTGACCATGATGACCATACACTCCGCCAAGGGTCTGGAGTTTCCCGTGGTCTTTGTGGCCGGCATGGAGGAGGGCATCTTCCCGCATGCCGCCAATGATATGGAGCCGGGGCGCCTAGAGGAGGAGCGCCGGCTGGCATATGTGGCTATCACGCGTGCAGAGGAGCGGCTCTATCTGACCTATGCGGCCACGCGACGCATGTATGGCCAGGTACAGGCCTATCCGCGCAGTCGCTTTGTGAATGAGATCCCCGAGTCAGACACAGAAACCATAGGCGTCGGCTCCTCAGGCTTTAGCGGCGTGGGCTGGGAAAAGCGCGGAGACAGGCGCGGCACGTTTGGCTCGGGCAGAGGTGCCGATGTCTACGGCGGCCACGTCTTTGGCACACGTACTCGCTCAACGGGGGGCTCACCTGCATCCATGCGTACAGAGGCACCTATTGCGCGAGAAACCCCTGCAAACAGAGACACCTTTGCCGCTGGTGACCAGATCTCTCACAAGACCTTCGGTCCTGGTGTGGTGCTCTCGGTCTCAGGGGATGTGATCGAGGTCCAGTTCACCCGCACCGGCAAGCGCAAAAAGCTCATGGCCGGCTTTGCTCCCATTGTGAAGGTGGGCTAGGAGATGGAAGGCATTGTGGATACGGGTACGGTGAGCAAGGTCATCATCCTGGTGGTGATACTTGCTGTTACCACGCTGGTTGACCGCTTTGTCTCACGCGTTGCCCGCCACGCCCTGGAGGCGTCTTCCATTCCGTCTGCCACCATCTTTGTCAATATCATAAGGGGTGTGATCTGGGCATTTGGCATTCTTGCCACCATGCGCCCCGTCTTTGGCATAGAGCCGACCGCCTTTGTGACCGCGTTGGGCATCTCCTCTGTGGTGCTCTCATTTGGTCTGCAAGATACGGTTTCCAACGTATTCTCTGGCCTGGTCATCATGATGGGCAAGGTGGTCAAGCCGGGAGACTATATCTCCGTGGGTGGCTTTGAGGGCTTTGTTGTTGATGTCACGTGGCGCCAGACATGCGTGGCTGATCGTGTGGGAAATACGCAAATCATCCCCAACAGCGTGCTCAACAAGACCGCGTTTACCCGTAAAGGGGAGTCAGGCAAGGGATTTTGTGAGCTTGAGCTGGCACTGAAGGCAGATATCGACGTAGATAAGATTGCAGCGCTTATAGAGGAGTGCGCACGTGAGTCCTTGGCAGACGTGCTTGATCCTGCCTTCGACGTGAAGCTTGCCATCTCCTCAGCGGATGCGTACGGCATTCACGCGTCAGTGTGGCTGCATGTGCGTGATGATGTGGCGTTTGGTAGCGTGAAGGATCGGCTGGCCAGAAGCCTTATGAGCACACCATGGTTTCAAGAGGTTGTTTTTATCGCCTAAATTTGAGTGCGCATCCGCAAAAAAATGCGTATGCGCCTTCACTAAGGGGGTACCGTATGAGAAAAATTGAAAGCTTTCAGGTCAACCATCTGCTGCTTGAGCCTGGTATCTACGTCAGTAGAGTGGACACGTGGCAGGGGGTCGATGTCACCACGTTTGACCTTCGCCTGACGGCCCCCAACAGAGAGCCGGTGATGGATACCGCCGCGGTGCATGCCATTGAGCATTTGGGTGCTACCTACCTGCGCAGCTCTGAGGCGGCTAAGCGTGTGGTCTACTTTGGACCGATGGGTTGCAGAACTGGCTTTTACCTGGTGCTCTTTGGTCAGCTTGACTCAAAAGACGTGGTTTCGTTGGTGCGGGGACTCTTTGAATTCATTGCCTCGTTTGAGGGAGAAATTCCGGGTGCGCGCCCGGAGGAGTGTGGCAACTGGCATGATTCTGACCTTGGTATGGCCAAGTGGTGGGCCGAGCGCTACCTCACCAAGACGCTTGCAGGAATAGACGAGAAGCACCTGGTCTATCCCGCATAGCGTGCCTGCGCAACAATCACACCACACCTGAGGAGAACATATGAAAATTGGTATTATCGGTGCTATGCAAGTAGAGGTAGACCACCTTGTCTCTCAACTTAATAACGCATCGCTGGAGCGGTGTGCGCGGATGGAGTTTCACGCGGGACATCTGGGAGACGCGGACGTTGTGGTGGTCAGAAGCGGTGTCGGCAAGGTGGATGCGGCGGTGTGCGCAGAGATTTTGATCGAGCGTTTTGGCTGCACCCATGTGGTCAACACCGGCATTGCGGGAAGCCTTAACAACCAGTTGAACATAGGTGACGTGCTGGTTTCTTCTGACGTGTGCCACCACGATGTGGACGCCACCAACTTTGGTTATGCGCCCGGACAGGTCCCAGGGCTGCCCGCTGCCACCTTTGATGCGGACCCACGCCTGCGTGCCGCTGCCTTACGGGCTGCAGCAGAGGTGGCGCCAGAGATTGTTGCTATGGAAGGTCGCGTTGCCTCCGGGGATCAGTTTGTGAGAGATGCGGACACAAAGGTGCGCATTGTAAAGCTCTTCTCGGCCGATTGCTGTGAAATGGAAGGCGCCTCAATTGCCCAGACATGCTGGCTCAATGAGACGCCTTTTGTTGTGGTTCGCGCTATCAGTGACAAGGCAGACGGCTCTGCACATGAGGACTATCCCACCTTTGAGGCCGCGGCCGCGCGCCATTGCTCGCAGATTGTCGAGCGCATGGTCGAACTTCTGGTGAGCGACCCCTCCTGTGGGCGATAAGCCCTTGGCGCTGGGATTATGCGTACGGAAGAGCGGTCTTGAGCGCCACCTGCATCATATCGGTGAAGCTCTTCTCGCGCTCATCGGCGCTCAAGGATTCTCCGGTGAAGAAGGTGTCTGATACCGACAGGATGGAGACCGCGCGCTTGTGGCTGGTCTGCGCCTCAATGTAGAGGCCGGCTGTCTCCATCTCAACGCTCAGCAAGCCCAGATCACGGTAGCGCACCGGCGCATCCTGGCGGGGGTTGTAGAACACGTCTGATGACACCACCTGGCCGACGTGATACCCAACATTGAGCTCTTCTGCAGATTTCACGGCATCTTGCAGCATGTCCCAGCTTGCGGTGGGCGCCAGATGGACGGGGGAGTCATAAAGGCTTGCTATGCTGGAGTTTGTTGCTGCACTTTGGGCAATGATGATCTCACCGGTATGGATATCTTCCGGCAGCGCGCCGGTTGATCCGACGCGGATGATAGCGTCTACATCAAGCTGGGTGTAAAGCTCATGCGCGTAGAGGCACATGCTGGGAATACCCATGCCCGAGCCCATAACAGAGATGCGTTTGCCCTCAAAGGTACCCGTATAGCCCAACATGTTGCGGACGGTGTTAAAGAGAATGGGATTTGAGAGATAGTGCTCTGCTATATACTGCGCGCGTAAGGGGTCTCCTGGCATGAGGACAACCTTGGCCACATCGTCCTTGTTGCAGCGTATACATGCGGAAATGGTCTCAAACATGGCAGTTCCTTTCATCTGTGATCATGCTCGTATGGGGTGCGTGCGCGAGCGCTCGTGTGCCGCGGCCGTGCAGAGGTTAGGCCTCATCGCTGTCGAAGAGGGCAGCGAGTGATGTCTCATAGGGCGGACGGGCAATGCCCTTCTCGGTGATGATAGCGTCAATGAGGCTGTGGTCGGTCACATCAAAGGCGGGGTTAAAGCATGCCACCTCTGCTGGTGCCATGGGTTTTTCATACCACATGGTCTTGATTTCATCTCCCGCGCGCTCCTCAATGGTGATATCATCTCCCGTCTTGCAGGCTCGGTCGATGGTTGAGGTGGGGCCTAACACATAGAAGGGGATGTGGTAGTGCTTGGCCAAAATGGCAACACCCGATGTACCAATCTTGTTGGCAACATCTCCATTCATAGCTACGCGGTCACAGCCCACCATGCACGCCTGCACCCAACCGTTTTTCATCACGAGCGACGCCATGTTGTCACAGATGAGTGTGACGTCGATGCCTGCGCGGGAAAGCTCCAGGCTGGTAAGACGGGCACCCTGAAGAAGTGGGCGCGTCTCATCTGCAAAGACATGAATACGTTTGCCCTGCTCGTGGGCATAGTAGAGAGGACCTTGTCCCGTGCCATAGCCCAAGCAGGCCAGAGGCCCTGCATTGCAGTGGGTGAGGATGCCATCACCGTCTTTGATGAGCGAAGCCCCAGCGGCACTGATGGCTTGAGACATCTCGAGGTCTTCTTGGTGGATGGCCTGACACTCATGCAAAAGGGCATCAAGCAGCGCATCTTGAGAATCTGCGGCATGTGAGCGGGTGCATGCCGCCATGCGCTCAAGTGCCCATGAAAGGTTATAGGCGGTTGGCCGGGAGCTGTTAAGAAAGTCCTTCTCGCCTGTCATGCGCCGCTCAAATTCCTGATACGACGAGGTGTCTTCTGCCGCCTGTATCGCCAGCACATAATAGGCATACGCAGCAAAAACGCCGATAGCGGGAGCTCCTCTAACCTGGAGCTTTGCTATGGCATCATAGAGCTCTTGCGATGTGGAGAGCGTGAGATAGACTTGCTCTGTGGGCAGCTTTGTCTGGTCGATAATAACAACCGCTCGCCCGTCTTCACTCAGACGGAGGGCATCTATGCCCACTACCTTGTGAGAACACATATTCTTCCTTTCACTCTTTATGTAAGAGATGCTCGTTTACGGTAGAAGGAACGCAGGTTGATAAGGTGTTTTACCTGCTCGTTTGTAAGCTCTACGCCGCCTCCCATATCGTGGACAGCCTTGTAGATCTTGGCAGAATGTTCAATGGTTTCAAGCCGGTCAAAGGCGGCAAAAACATCGGTGCCCCATGCTAGCGCGCCATGATTGGCAAGAAGGAGACCTTCGTGGTCGGCCAGATAAGGCCTAATTGACTGAGGGACTTCGTCGGTTGAGAGCATGGCAAAGGGGGCCACGGGAATGGTGCCAAAGTTGAGTACCAGCTCTGGCAGGTAGGCCTCTTTGAGGTCATGGCGCAAGATAGCAAATGCCGTGGCATAGACGGGGTGTGCATGCACGACGGCGAAAATATCCGGGCGCGCCTTATAGATCTCCAGGTGCATCTTGATTTCTGAAGAGGGGTGGCGCCTGCTGGTATCGTGGGCAACAACGTTGCCATCCATGTCACACACGACCAGCATGTCGGGATTCATGCGTCCTTTGGATACGCCTGACGGCGTGATGATTATCTCGCCCTCTTTCGTGCGAACACTGATGTTTCCATCATTTGAGGCAACGTAGCCGCGCTCATACATGAGCCGCCCCACCTCTACTATGGCTTCTCGAATTTGAGCAGATGTGGTATATGCCATATGGCCTCCTAAAGCTCATGTGATGAGGTTGTAGCGGCCTGGATCGCTTGGATAGTCCGGATAGTGCGCGGACAAGCGCGGGCACGCGCGGCGCGTGTCAACCCCATGCGGTGAAAGTGTAAGCTTTTCTGCATTCTTCTGTTTGAGCTTGGTTGAGAAACAGTGGAGAGTCTACTATCTTAGAGGCGTCAAACGTGCCAGGTTGGCCATCTTTGGCGTGAGCGGATGGGGTTTTGTCCACCATCCGGTATCTGATTTCTGGAGAAGGGTTATTGATGAAAGATCGACCGCATAGTCGGTAGCCCTCGGGCGGGTTCTTTGAGATGCGCCTTGAGGGTGGAAAACACTACAGGGCACAACTTGATAAGGAAGCCGCATGATTTATCTCTCTCAGATTCTGGGTAATCCCGTTATGGATGTTGATGGTGAGCGCTTGGGCACCATCAACGATTTAGGTATAGCAACCGGTGAGGTCTTTCCTCGCATCACGTCGGTGGCGTTTAGGGACCGTGGGCATGATCCGCTCATGATCTCATGGGGCAAGTACGTGGGGAGCTATAACGAGCACGAGGTTCGCCTCAAGGTGAAGGCCGTCGACATCCGGTTTTCGTATTTGCAGCCAGACGAGGTTCTTCTCGCCCGCGATATCTTGAACAAGCAGATTGTGGATACCCATGGCATGCGGGTCGTGCGCGTAAATGATCTCAAGCTGTCGGATACCAGCTCGACCCAGCTGCGACTCTTGGGCGCAGAGGTGGGCGTGCGGGGCATTTTGCGGACGCTGTCGCCGGGCCTTGAGCGCGTGGCGCTCAAGATGGGCCAGGCCTTTGGCCACCCCATTGCCGAGCGCATCATTGCGTGGAGCTACATGGACTTGGTGGAACGTGACCTGTCCAACGTGAAGCTTTCCGTGTCTCACAAGACGCTCGACGAACTGCACCCCGCAGACATTGCAGACATCATTGAGCAGCTTGACCCGCGCCTGCGCGGGCAGGTGTTTGCGCAGTTAGACGACGAACAGCGCGCCGGCGCTATCGCAGAGCTGGAAGGTATTGACGCGGCGGAGCTCGTGGGTGGCATGAGCGAGCAGGAGGCAAGTCGGCTTCTGCAGGAGATGGATCCAGACGACGCGGCAGAGCTCGTGGGTGAGCTGGATTACGAGCGTGCCGAGAAACTCCTCAAGCTGATGGGCGTCAAAGAAGAGCGCGCCATCCGCCAGCTTCTGGGCTACCCCGACGATACTGCGGGGCGCATCATGACCCAAGAGGTGGTCTTGCTCCCTGAGACGGCGCATGTGAGCGATGCTGTGGATAAGATGCGCTCGCTCGATGAGGACTTTGAGACCGTACGCTACATCTATGTGGCAGACGATGAAAACAAGTTGACGGGTGTGGTGTCGCTCGACCGCCTCATCATCTCAGAGCCAGAAGACGTGCTGGGAGATATTGCCACGCGCGAGCTCGTGTCTGCCAGCCCAGAAGAAGACCAGGAAGACGTGGCCAACGATATTGCCAAGTACAACCTGTTGGCCATGCCCGTTGTGGATGAAGATGGCCACCTCTTAGGCGTGGTCACGGTAGATGACGCGCTTGATGTTATGGAAGACGAGCACGAGGAGGACCTGCAGATTGCCGGCGCTGGTCGCTCTTCGGGAGATGGCGCAGATGAGCTGCCGCTGCGGGATCTACGCTGGGCGCTTCGTCGAGAGCTCTGGTTTGTGTTTTGGATGGCGGGCGTGGGCGTGCTCTGGGCGCTCCTCATGCAGCTGTGGGGCTCAAGCTTTGCGCTGGCAGACGCCCTGCTTATGGCAGCTGCCCTGCCCGTTACGCTCATTGTTGCCGACGACTCGGTTGACTATGTCACCAACTTCTACCTTGAGCATGACCCCGACGATGAGAATTCACCCTCGTTCTTGGGATTTGGTATCAAGAGCTTGGGCATAGGTGTGGTCTTGGCCATCTTGGTGATGGCGCTTGCAGCGGCGGTGATTTCGGTCGTGTCATTTGGCACCACCATAGGTGAGCTCACCAGCGCGCTCATGGCGGGCTTTATTGCGGCGTCGGTGAGCGTGCTTATCTCCTATGCCTTGTCGGGCGTGGGGCTGGCCATTTTGCGGAGCAGAGATGCCCACAACAAGGAGACCTCAGGCGTGGCGCTTTCGGCCGTGTCGATGGCGGTGGCGCTTATCGCCTTTATCCTGGTTGTTCTGGCCGTGGCTACGCAATCATTGGTGTAGCTATGAAGTGGAAAGAGAAATCAAAGTTTCTGGCCATCCTTGCTGTTATGGGACCAGGACTTCTGACGTCGCTTGCGGGAAACGACGCCGGCGGCATTGCTACCTATTCCAACGCCGGTGCCACCTATGGCTTTGGCCAGCTCTGGACCGTGCCGCTTATGTGCCTTTTGCTCATTGTGGTGCAGGAGACATCGGCGCGGATGGGCTGTGCAACCGGCAAGGGCTTTGCATCGCTTATCCGCGAGCGCTTTGGCATCAGGATCTCTGCGGTGGCCATGCTCGCCCTTATCGTCTCCAACTTTGCGGTGACGCTCTCTGAATTTGCGGGCATTGCCTCTGGTATGGAGATCTTTGGCGTGCCCACGTTCTATTCGGTCTTGGTGGCGGCACTGCTCACCTGGCTGTTGGTGATGAGTGGATCATATAGGCGGGTCGAGAAGATCTTGCTGGCCATAAGCTGCATCTTTGTGACCTACATCATTGCAGGCGTCCTGGCCAAGCCGGACTGGGGAGCGGCACTTGGCGCCACCGTGGTTCCTAAGATGTCCTTTGACCCGGGCTATATCTCACTTCTGGTGGCAAATGTGGGTACCACCATCTCTCCCTACATGATCTTTATGGTTGCCAGCAATGTTGTAGAAAAGAAGCTCAACGCGGACGATATACCCGGTCAGCGTGCTGATAACATCTCTGGCGCTATCGTGGCAGAGATGATCACGTGGTTTATTGTCCTCACTACCGGCACCGTGCTCTATCCGGAAGGCATTGTGGTAAACGACGCCGTGGATGCGGCGCGCGCCTTAGAGCCGCTGGCTGGTGCCTATGCGGGCATTATGTTTGCTGTTGGCCTGGTAGGAGCCTCGTTCTTGGCTGCCTGCGTGCTGCCCTCCATCACGGCAAGCGCCGTCTGTGAGGCTTTTGGCTGGGAGCGCGGCAACGACTGCACCTGGCAGGAGGCGCCGGTCTATAAGGGCATCATTACAGGCATCACGCTCTTATCGGCCGCTATCATTTTGATACCGGGCGTCGACCTCTTTGGCATCATGATGGCTGCGCAGGTCATCAATGGTGTTTTGCTGCCGGTCTTGTTGGTGTGTCTGGTGGTCATTGCGCGCGATAAACACATCATGGGTGCGCATGTGAACAGCCGTATCTGGAACATTCTCACGTGGTTTACCATCGTGGCCGTGATCATTCTGACCGTGGTGATGTTTGTGTTCCAGTTTATGGGTGCCTAGTGCGGGCGGCGTGTGCGTGGGCGCGCGGGTGCGCGTCGCCGCGGGTGTCAAGCGCAGGTTCTTCTCGCCTGAGAGCGCCTAGTCCTCAGCGGGGACGACGCCCATGCCTACCATGTCAGGGCCGGTGTGTACCAACAGATCAGGGGAGAGCGTGGCTTTGATGACCTCCTTGACATTGGGAGCCTCAAGGCGGATGCGCTCCTCCAGCTCGCTCATGTTGATGCTGGGAGAAGAGGTGCAGATACCTATGCGTACCTTGCTGAACTTCTGAGCCTGCTCCTTGATCAGCTTGACCTGGGTTGCCAGTGCCTTTTCCCAGCCACGCGCCTTCTTGATAACGGCGTAGGCGCCATCCTTGTCGCAGTACATGACTGGCTTGATGTTGAGCATGGTGCCCAAACGGAACACTGCCTCGGAGATGCGTCCGCCTTTGCGCAGGTAGGTGAGATCTTTGACCGCAAAGTAGACCGAGGATTGGGACGAGAGCGCCTGGAGCTTTCCCTCAATCTCGTCGAGCACGCATCCTGCCTCTACCAGGCGCGCGGCTTCCATCACAATCATGCCGGCGATAAGACCAATGCTTTTGGTGTCAATGACAACTAACGGAAAGTCCTCCAGCTGCCCTTTGATCATGTGGACGGTCTGGTTGGTGGCAGATAGCGCGGAGGAAATGGTGACAAAAACGCCCGCAACATAACCATCTGCCTTGGCTTTCTCACACAGATCAAAAATCTCTTGTGGGGAGGGAAGAGACGTCTTGGGGATCTCATCTTCAAAACGGCGGATCACATCTTCTGAGGTGATATCCACACCGGAATGATAGCTTGAACCGTCGGAATAGTTGATGTGCAACGCCGCCACACGCACGTCGTGCTCACGGACAAATTCCTGTGGGGTATCTGTCCCGGAATCGGTGAGAACGGCAATGCGTTGATCGTTCATAAAAGAGCCTCCTGATGGTTGCGTGATATCTCTAGCATATCCATCACGCAGAAGTTTAATTCAGCGCCGGCGCACGCAACGGCAAAATTGCATTTCTCGCCCGCGGCATTTTTGTGGGAACGCTGGCGCCTACGCCAAGGTTCCCAGCAGATACCCCCATCCATGTGCGGTAATGATGGAATTGAGCTGGTCACACATGCGCGATCTGCTGTAGGTGCCCGAAGGCAGCAGATTTACCACCTCCATCAGCTCATCAGAAAAGTCGTTGATCTCTGCTCGTACGACCAGATCCACGCGTTTTACGTGGCCATCGAGGCTTTCCTGAAAGAGTTCGTCCACCAGCTTTTGAAGTTCACCATAGTCTTCTGATGGCGTGGAAGGGGATATGCGCATACCGGCTCCTTCTTGGGTTACAACTGCCTTACGAGCTTACAACTTAGTGCCATGCTGCGCACCACACGGCTCCGACATGGAGTATAACTAAACTGCATTTGCATTTTTTCCAAAGGAGGCATACGACCATGGCAAACGCCTATGAGAACCTCTCGCTCGAAGAGCTTGATCAAGAGATAGCCAAGCTCCAGAAGCAAACGGACGAGATTTTAGCCAAAGGCCTCAAGCTTGATATGGCACGAGGCAAGCCATCGGCCGAGCAAACCGCGCTCTCCAGGCCCATGCTTGATGTGATCACGTCTGCCACGGAGCTCAAAGATGGCAACGGCATTGTAGATAACTACGGCACGCCAGACGGCCTTCCTTCCACCCGCGCACTTGCGGCAGACATCCTGGGTGTGGATCCTCAAAACGTGCTGGTTAACGGCTCGTCGAGCCTGTCTCTTATGTATACGCTTGTCTCCCATGGTTTCACCAACGGCGTTGCCGGCAATAAGCCCTGGTACCAGCAGGGAAAGGTCAAGTGGCTCTGCCCTGCTCCGGGATATGATCGCCACTTTGGTATCACGGCTCATCTGGGGATAGAAAATGTGCCCATTGCCTTAGGGCCCGATGGACCTGACATGGATGCGGTGGCGCGCCTGGTGGAAAACGATCCTTCTGTTAAGGGCATTTGGTGCGTCCCCAAGTACTCAAACCCCACAGGTATCACCTATTCAGATGAGGTCGTGCGTCGTTTTGCTGCGCTCAAGCCTGCGGCTCCTGATTTTAGGATCTATTGGGATAACGCCTACATAGTCCATACCTTTGGCAATGAGGACACCGAGCTCCTCAACATCTTTGACGCTATGAAAGAGGTTTCGGCCAGAGATCTTGTCTATGAGTTTGGCTCCACTGCTAAGGTGAGCTTCCCCGGCTCAGGCATAGCTTTTGTGACGGCAAGCGCACAGGATATGCAGGATATCCGCAAGGCATTCCAGGTATCACGTGTCTCACCGGAGAAGTTCTCGCAGTTGGCACATGCCCTTTACTTCCATGACAAGGCAGGGATTCTAGAGCACATGAAAAAGCATGCGGCTGTGCTGCGTCCCCGCTTTGATCTGGTGGAGCGCAAGCTCACGGAAGGCTTGGGAGATTTGGGCATTGCCTCCTGGACGCATCCTACGGGCGGCTATTTTGTCTCGTTTGATGGCCTGGAAGGTTCTGCTCGTAGGGTGGTAAAACTCATGGCAGATCTGGGTGTCACGCTGACACCGGCAGGTGCTACCTGGCCATATGGTAAAGACCCCCATGATACCAACATCCGCATTGCGCCTACCTATCCCTCCTTGGAAGATCTCTCGCAAGCGCTTGATGTCTTTGTGGTTGCTGTGAAGCTTGTGTCTGCGCAATTGGTGCGCCAAGCTCGCAGTGAGGGATAAAACTGCACAAGAAAAAGAGTTTCTATAAAAGTTGTGACTTCTGTAGAATGATGAGGCGTGTCGGCATATACCTTTTGCCGGCGCGCTTTATTGCCCCTATATATTACTGTGGTACATATGCGTGTTGACCACTGCCAGCTCATGGTGGCAACGCTTAGATAGAAAAGCTCGAGGAGGCCCTGGTACATGGGTAAGAATGCACAGCACAGCAAGAAGAAGACAGCCAAAAAGACTGCGCAGCAGCCAGCGTCTACCGCCAAAAAGCAGGTAAAGACCTCCACCAAGGTCATCATTATTATCTTTGCCGTACTCATGGCAGGCTCCATGATGCTTCCCTCGCTGGTAAGCATCTTTGGAACGCAAAATACCAGCTCACAGGATACAAACGCCCAAAGTTCTGACACCTCATCATCCAGTGACAGCTCGTTAGATAGCCAGGATGGCCAAGATGAGAGCTCAGATGCATCGCTTGAAGGTGTGCCAGAAAACCTCAAGAGCACGGCAAGCTCCTACCAACCAGTTATCTCCTCGCTTGAGGCAAAGCTGGATCAGGACTCCAAGAACTTGGCGGCCATTCTCAACCTAGCCCAGAACTATATGAGCTGGGGGTACACGTCGTTGCGCTCAAGCTCAACCGATGAAGAGACCTCCTATAGCCAAGGCCTGCTCAAGACGGCCATCAGCTACTATGACCAGTACCTTGCACTCAACGATTCTTCAGCGGCCAAGGTCGACCGCGCGCTGTGTGAGTACTACCTGGGAGAAAACGATGCTGCCCAGTCTGATCTGGAGGCACTCACCCAGGCAGATGCCAGCTATGGTCCTGCTTGGGCAAACCTGGGTATGCTCTATGAGTCCACGGGGGATACTGACAAGGCAACAGATGCCTACCAGAAGGCCATCGATGCCGACGCAGACGATGCCTACGGCGCCAAGTCTTTTGCAACGCAGCGCCTGGTTTCTCTGAAAGCTTCTGCATCCAGCTCAAATGATGCCTCCGTTGACTCGGTCTCCACGAGCCAAGAAGGTCTCTCTGATGCGTTGAGCAGCAAGTCCGGCGTTGGATTTTAGAAAGAGGAAAAGCCATGTCTTTGAACATTAGTGCACATGAGAAAGACGGTGTCCAGCTGGTCAGCGTTGTTGGAGAAGTGGATGTGTCCAACGCACCTCAATTGCGTACGTCCCTTGAGGATGTGCTGGCTCAAAACCCTTCTGCTATAGAAGTTGATCTTTCTGAGGTACCCTATATCGACTCAACAGGAATTGGCGTCTTGGTGGGCACGGCTCATCGTGCCGAGGACAAGGGCGTAGATCTTGTTGTTTCACATCCGCAACGCAATGTGGCTCGCGTGCTGAACCTTCTGGGCGTAGGACCAGAGCTCAACTTGCGTCTGGATGAGGCGGAGTAGCTTACGTAGTGTGTGCCCGACCACAGGAGGTTTGTGCACGTGTTTGGTATTGGTGAAACAGAGCTGGCAATCATCTTGATCTTTGCCTTCCTGCTCTTTGGCCCAGATAAGCTCCCGGGGATGGGCCGTACCATCGGCAGGATGCTTCGTCAGTTTAGAGATGCATCTGACAGCTTTACCGAGGTCATGCAGACTAACATCATGGATCCCGCTGCAGAGGAGCTCAAAAAGTCTCCCAAGCAGCGCCGCCAAGAGCCCAAGGTGGACGACGATGCAGATGTTGAGGAAGAGCATAAAGAGACCTTTGCAGAGCGCAAAGCACGCCTAAGAGCTGAGCGAGAAGCACAGGCTGCCCAAGCTCAAACCGACGCTGCGACGGTTGTGCCAGAAGCCTCACGGGCAGACGATGAGGATGCCGACGTCGATGCGGATGTAGCAGATGCCGCAGCACCTGCTGCAGAGGTTGCCGCTCAGGAAAAACAGCCCGCTGCACCATCTGCTCACGATCTCTATGCGCATACTGCAAGAAAGAGCAGTCGCGCGCAGGCCAAAGAGGAGCAGGCCAGAGAGGCAGCGGAGTCACTTACGTCAGGGGAGGAGGAAGAGTAGCCGCTTGAGGCTGCTCGTTTTCATATGGCTTCCAATAACAACCACATGGGCCCTATAGGACCTGCGCGGATGCCCCTGATGGATCATCTGCAAGAGTTGAGACGTCGTCTTACCATCATTGTTGTTTCGGTGATTGCAACAGCGCTCGTTGTCTACTTTGCAACGCCGACGCTCATCGAGTTCATGATTGACCCCATACGTCCTTCGCTCGAAGGTGCGTCGCTCACCATCCTGGGCGTCCTGGATGGCTTTACCATCCGCTTTAAGGTGGCGCTGTTCTGGGGCGTGATCATCTGCACACCCATCATCATCTGGGAAGTTATGGCATTTTTCCTCCCTGCACTCAACGAGCGTGAGCGCAAATGGGTGGTGCCGACGGTAGCTGCTATGGTGGGCCTCTTCTTCTTGGGCATGATCTTTTGCTACTTTGTGATCCAGCGTGCCGCGTTTGGCTGGCTGATCGATCAGTCCTTGGAGTTTGCAAAGCTCGTGCCTGATGCGGGGGATTACCTCAACATCATGATGCTTCTGGAGGTTGGCTTTGGCTTTGCCTTCCAGCTGCCGCTCATCATTTTCTACCTGTCCATCCTCCACATTGTGCCCTACAGTGTGTTCCGCGGCCAGTGGCGCTACATCTACGTTGGCCTGATGATCGTCTGCGCCATAGTGACCCCCGATGCATCGCCAGTCACTATGGTTCTCATGTACGTGGTTCTTCTCGCCCTCTACGAGGCCTCCTTGGCGGTTGCCCGCTACGTGATTTCTCGCCGCGATGGCAAGGAGGCCTTGCGGTGGACGCGTGAGCAATACGCGGAGCATGAGGAAGCAAAAGGATAGAAAGGTCTTCTCAATTTGAAGCTCGTTGTCACGGAGAAAAATGATGCCGCCCGCCAGATTGCGCGGCTGTTAGGCCAAGGTAACCCTAAGACCGATAAGGTCTATGACACCCCGGTGTATCGCTTTGTGGTGGATGGGGAGGATTGGGTGACCATCGGTTTGAGGGGCCACATCCTGGCGCCGGATTTCCCGACGGAGCTCAAATACGACAAGAAGCAGGGCTGGTTTGCCGTGGACGCCGACGGAGAGCTCATGGAGGCGCCGGTGCCCGATAGCTTGGAGCGCCCGCCTTTCTCGTCCAAGAGAAAGCCTTACCTGGCAGACGGCGTGGATATCAAGGGCTGGAAGGTGCAGAGCCTGCCGTATTTGGTGTGGGCGCCCATCGAGAAAAAGCCTGCTGAGAAGGGTATTATCCGCGCGCTCAAGAACCTTGCTAAGAAGGCTGACAGCATCGTTATCGGCACGGACTTTGACCGCGAGGGAGAACTCATAGGCTCTGATGCGCTCAATCAGATTCGCCAGGTGGCGCCTGATGCGCCGGTGTCTCGCGCGCGCTATTCCGCCTTTACCAAGCAAGAGATTGAGCACGCCTTCAACAACCTGGTGGAGCTTGACCAGGACTTGGCAGACGCTGGCGAGAGCCGCCAGTACATAGATCTGGTCTGGGGCGCGGTGTTGACGCGCTATCTCACGCTGGCGCGCCGGGGCGGCTTTGGCAACGTGCGTTCGGCCGGCCGCGTGCAAACGCCTACGTTGGCGCTGGTGGTCGAGAAGGAAATTGAGCGGGAAAAGTTTGTTCCAGAAGACTATTGGGTGATAGCCGGCGAGCTCACGCACGACGACTCCGATCCCTTCAAATGCAGCCATGCCACCGCGCGCTTTAAGGATAAGGCCGCCGCAGATGCGGCCTTTGCCAAGGTCAAAGATGCGCATGTAGCAACCGTTACCGACGTGAGCAAGAAGGCGCGTACGCAGAAGCCACCGGTGCCCTTTAACACCACCTCTCTGCAGGCAGCTGCTGCCCAAGAGGGCCTATCGCCCGCTCGCACCATGCGCTTGGCAGAGTCACTCTACATGAAGGGCCTCACGTCCTATCCGCGCGTGGACAACACGGTCTACCCCAAGTCCTTGAACCTGAGAGACTGTGTCAAGACGCTTGCGCATGTGCCGCAGTATGCTTACGCGTGCGAGAAGATCTTGGCGCAGGATAAGATCAGCGCAACGCGCGGCAAGCAGGAGACGACCGACCATCCGCCTATCTATCCCACGGCGGCAGCAGATCCCCTGGAGCTGGAGCCCGGCGAGTGGAAGCTCTACAACCTCATTGCCCGGCGTTTTTTGGCAACGCTGATGGGGCCGGCAACCATCGAGAACACCAAGGTGAGCTTCGATATTGCGGGAGAGCCCTTTGTGACATCGGGCAGTGTGCTGACACTTCCCGGCTTCAGGGCCATCTATCCGTTTGGTCTCAAGAAAGATGACCAGCTACCGGCTCTTGAAGTGGGGGATAGCTGCGCGGTAGAGAAGATGAACTTTGAGGCCAAGCAGACCGAGCCTCCTGCGCGCTATAGCCAAGGTCGGCTCATACAGGAGATGGAAAAGCGTGGCCTGGGTACCAAGTCGACCCGTGCCAATATCATTCAGCGTCTCTACGAGGTCAAATATCTCAAGAATGACCCGGTTGAGCCCTCACAGCTAGGCATTGCCGTGATCCGGGCGCTGCACGAGTTTGCTGCTCCCATCACGACGCCTGATATGACCGCAGAGCTAGAAGCAGAGATGAACAAGGTGGCCGAAGGTGAGGACACCCAACAGAAGGTGGTTGATCGCTCTCGCGCCATCCTGGCAGGACTTATTGATTCTCTGATCGAGCACAAAGACGATCTGGGCAATGAGATTGCCGATGCCGTCACCGCAGATGCCAAGGTGGGTATCTGCCCCAAGTGCGGCAAAGATCTGGTCATGAAGAGTTCGGCCAAGACGCGTTCCAACTTTATAGGCTGCATGGGCTGGCCCGACTGCGATGTCACCTATCCGGTGCCAACCGGTCGCATCCAGCCGCTGCCAGATCCTTGTCCGCTCTGCGGCGCGCCACGTGTGAAGGTCACACCTTTTAGACAGCGCCCGTATGAGACCTGCGTAAACCCTGCCTGTGAGAGCAACCGTGAGCCGGATGTTGTGGTAGGTATGTGTGCGGCGTGCGCCGCCAAGGGCAAGGAAGCTAAGCTCATTGCCCATAAGAGCGAACGTACGGGCAAACGTTTTATCCGCTGCGAGAACTACGAGGAGTGCAACACCAGCTACCCCTTGCCGCAGCGCGGAAAACTTACCGCGCTCAACGAGACCTGCCCCGAGTGCGGCGCGCCCATGGTGGAAATTGAGACGCAGCGAGGCCCCTGGCGCATCTGTGTCAACATGGACTGTCCCAGCAAGCAGAAGAGTGAGAAGGCGGGCTCGGCGCGCGGGTCTGCGCGTGGTCGCGCCGGGCGCAAGGCGGGAGCTGCCACCAAGGCTACATCCGGTAAGCGCAGCGGCTCCAAGAGCGGCACCACCAGCGGCAAGGCTGCGAGCACAGGTTCTTCTCGCCCAAAGAAGTCTAGCGCCACGCGTGCTACGCGTGCCAAGAAAGAGTCATAGGGACGTCGTATGGAGAAAACAACCAGACGTGCGCGTGGACTCTTTATCTCATTTGAGGGCGTGGATGGGTCGGGTAAGTCCACGCAGGCAGCGCGGCTTCAAACGTATTTTCAAGAGCGGCAGATACCTGCTACGTTTGTGCGTGAGCCGGGAGGAACGCCCATTTCCGAGAAGATCCGTGCGCTCCTTTTGGATCCGGCCAATGCGGAGATGTCGTTTGAGTGTGAGCTGCTCTTGTATGAGGCGTCGCGCGCGCAGTTGGTGCGTGAGGTGATTGAGCCGGCGTTGGCATCAGGAGACGTGGTGGTGTGTGACAGGTATCTTGACTCCACGTTTGCCTATCAGGCCTATGGCAGACACATTGATGAGGCACTGGTGAAGGCAGCCAATGCCATGGGTTCTTGTGGTGTGATGCCAGATATTACGCTCGTTTTTGATATTGATCCGACCGAGGCTCTGGAGCGTGCGTGCAAAGAGGGCGCCGACCGGCTTGAGCTTGCCGGCGTTGCGCTTGAGGAGCGCGTGCGTGAGGGCTATTGTGCGCTTGCGGCGGCTGAGCCTGCGCGGGTGCAGCTCATAGATGCGCGCGGCACCATAGACGAGGTTGCCCGGCGTGTAGAGGCCACGCTTGCGGATTATGTGCGGGACATGAGGGGGTGAGCGCGTGGCAACACCCTCAAATGTCAATGGCTTACCTCCCGTTTTAGCAGCTCTTACCACCCAGCCGCGCGTCCGTGATTTCTTGGGCGCAGCGTGGCAGGAAGGTCGGCTCTCCCAGGCATATCTTTTCTACGGCGCGCCAGGTTCTGGCAAGCTTGAGACGGCACTTGCCGTGGCCAAGCTGGTGGAATGTGCGCACGGCGGCGACGGTAGCTGTGATGAGTGCATACGAATTGCCCACATGAGCCACCCCGATGTTCACGTGCTTTCGCCCAAAAGCGTGACGGGCTACCTCATCGACCAGGTGCGGGAGATTATAGAGGACGTAAAGCTGGCACCGGTGCGCGGCCGCATGAAGGTCTACATAATCCAAGATGCGGGCAAGATGCGCGGCGCCTCGGCAAATGCGCTGCTCAAGACCATAGAAGAGCCATCTCAAAGCACCATGTTCATCCTCATTGCGCGCACGCCGGACGAGGTTTTGCCCACCATCGTCTCGCGCTGCCAGCAGGTGCCGTTCCGCGTGATCTCACCAAAGACGGCAGAGGCGCTTCTGGTCGAGAAGACCGGCACGACCGCAGCCGATGCGCGCGTGGCGCTCTCGCTGGCCAAAACGCCCGATCGTGCGGCGCAATACTTGGCGTCATCTGAGCGCATCCAGGTGCGCCGCATGGTGATCCAGGCGCTCGACGGCCTTTCTCGCGATGATGCGTGGGACGCGCTCCAAGCGGCCAAAGACATCACGCAGACGGTAAGCGCGCCCTTTCGTGAAAAGAAGAAGGGCAAGGGAAAAGATAAAGAGCAAAAGCAGGCCGACGCGGTGCGCGCGGAGTACCTTTCGGCCCGCGCCTTGAAGCAGATTGAGTCCGATGCCAAGCGTGAGCTTACGGCGCGCGAGCGTTCAGGTATGATGGAGGCGCTTGCGGCTGCAGAGAGCGTCTTGAGAGATGTGCTTTTGCGCTGTGAGGGTATAGATCAGCCTGGCGTCAATGCGGATGTGGCAGACGTGGTTGATCGCCTTGCCGCAGGTACCGACTATACAGGTGCGCTTGCAGCGCTCGGAGCCATTGCGCGCGCACAAGACGACCTCAACCATAATGTTTCTTCTCAGCTGACCTTTGAGGTCATGCTTCTTCGTGTCAAGGAGGCACTTACATGCCCACCGTTATCCCGGTGAAATTTGCATATTCCGTCCATGACTTGTGGTTTGATCCAAAAGAGTCCGGCGCTTTGGCGGCAGACCACGTGATCTGCGCCACGGAGCGCGGAACAGAGATTGGTCTGGCCACGGCGGACCCTTTTGAGGTTTCTGCGGCAGAGCTCGGAGATACCATAGGCCAGAGCTCGCTTGCCTCTGTTGTGCGTGTAGCGAGCGGGGCAGATCTTGAGCGAGCAGATGAGCTTGCCACCAAAGGTGAGGAGGCGCTGCCGGTCTTTCGCTCTCTTGCCAAGGAGAGCGGCCTTGATATGAAGCCGGTCGGCGTTGAGTATCTCTTTGGCGGCGAGAAGGTCGTCTGCTATTTTGCCGCTGATGACCGTGTGGACTTCCGTCAGCTGGTGCGTGACCTGTCACATGCCCTGCGGCAGCGGATAGACATGCGCCAGATAGGGGTGCGCGAGGAAGCGGCCATTGTGGGTGGCTATGGCCACTGCGGGCAGGAGCTGTGCTGCTGCAGGTTTGGGCTTCAGTTTGAGCCGGTCTCCATCCGTATGGCAAAAGAGCAGGATCTGCCCCTAAACTCAAACAAGATTTCTGGCGCCTGCGGCAGGCTTATGTGCTGCTTGCGCTATGAGTTTGAAGCCTACCGTGACTTCAAGAGCAGAGCGCCCAAGCGCAATGCTGTGATCGATACGCCTCTGGGCAAAGCAAAGATCATAGAATACGACACGCCCAAAGAAGAGATCTGCTTGAGGATAGAAAATGGCAAGCAGATACGGATTCCACTCAAGGAGATGGTGCCATCAGAGTGCGCCAAGAAGAAGTCCGATGAGCTGGGTTGTGCCTGCCGCCCCGATACGGTCCTGCGCTCGTCGCTCGATAAGCTGAGCTCGCCTGATATTCAGATGGCACTCGCCGAGCTCGACCGTGAGCATGGCGTGATTCCGCCCGAGGAAAGCTTTGCGGAAGACGATCTGTTTGTCGATAAAAAACCGCGCCGTCAGCGCCGCCGCTCCAGCGCGCAGTCAGAGACTGGCGCATCTGCAGGCGCACCTTCTGCGGGCGGAGCTTCTGCCGACGAGCAACCAGGGCGTCGCCGTCGCAGTCACCACAGCGCGGATGAAGCAGCTAAAGATGCCCAGGTGGCAAAAGAGAACAAGCCACGCAGGCGCCGCCGTAAGAGTGCGTCTCCCCAAGATGGCGCAAAGCCGCAAAAGACAGAGGGTCAGAGCCAGGCAAAGGACCGCGCTCAGGCTCAGGGCCAGGCGGCTGGCAAGACAAAAGATGGCGAGCCGCGCCGTCCGCGCGGGGGTGGCATGAGACGGCGTCACCACCGTGCAGCTCAAGAGCCAACGAACGAGACCCAGCGCCAGAAAAAGCCCTCAGGCGAGACGCAAGCAGCGGCAAAGCACATGCGTCATCCAGGCGATAAGGGCGGAGCTGGCCGCACGGATGTGCCCAAGCAAGCCTCTGCATCCACGCCCGATGGTGCGCAGACAACGCGGCGCAGACGCCACAGAGGTGGACGTGGCCGCAGCCGCGCGCAGGGCGGACAAGGGGCTCTGGGAAGCAATGGCTCAGGTGCTCCGGGCAACGCTTCGGGCGGCGCTTCTGGCGGTGCACACAATGCAGGCGGCACGAATACCTCTGAGGGTTAGTGAGCTTGTGGAGCCAGGGATGGCCGTATAGACAGTTGTAGGTATATCCTTGGCCCGTCATGGCTTTGAGCGGACGGTTTTTATCGCCCAGCGGTCATTTGTGTATGATGTGTGCCGCGCGAACATGCGTTTTATTTTTGTCCCCTCCTTCTCACATAATGCGAACAGAAGTTCTGTTATGGTAGTGGTGAAGGAGGAGACATGGACACATCAAGGGTCATCATCCACAGTGACATGAACGCGTTTTATGCATCCGTTGAGCAGGCGGAACATCCAGAACTGCGCGGAAAGCCTGTGATTGTAGGTGGGGATGAACAAGCGCGCCATGGCATTGTGCTCACGGCAAGCTATGAGGCCAAGCGTCGTGGAGTAAAGACGGCCATGGCCTTGTGGGAGGCTCGGCGTGCGTGTCCAGACGCGCTCGTGGTGTTGCCGCATTTTGATCTCTACCAGCGCTATTCACATCTTGCGCGTGAGATTTACTACAACTACACAGACCTAGTAGAGCCGTTTGGGCCTGATGAGGCATGGCTTGATATCACACATTCGGTCGCGCTTGCTGGAGGAGACCCCATCTTGGTTGCGCAGGAGATCTCTGAGCGCATCCGTACAGAACTCGGACTTTCTGTCTCTGTGGGTCTGTCGTGGAACAAGATTTTTGCCAAGTTTGGCAGTGACCACGATAAGCCCGATGGGTTCATGGTGATTACACCGCACAATGCCCAGAAGCTGGTGTGGACTCAGCCGGTGAAGGAGCTGCTCTATGTGGGTCCTGCCACATCACGCAAGCTCAATGCTCTAGGTATCCGCACCATTGGGGAGCTTGCGTGTGCAGATCCAGAGCTTATTCGCAGGTATCTCGGCAAAATGGGCACAATGGTGCAGATTTTTGCGCAGGGGAGAGATGAGAGTCCTGTACGTGCATATGAAGGTTCACTTTTTGATGTAGAGCGAGAAGTGAAAAGTGTCGGTAATGGGGTTACCTGTCCTTTTGACATAGAAGATGAGACTTGTGCTCGCCAGGTCATCTGGCTGTTGGGAGAGTCGGTGGCACAGCGCCTGCGTGCGCTCAATCTCAAAGCGCGTTGTGTGTCTATAACGGGAAGAGATTTTAAGACCTTAACGTTTCGCTCTCGTCAGCGTCAGCTTGAGCGGCCAAGCAATATTACCAGTGAGATCTGCTCATGCGCTACAGAGCTGCTGCTGTCAGATTGGGATTTTAGATATGAGAAGCTCAGAGGTATTGGGATGCGCGCCTCTTCAGTGAGCCCCGCCCTAGGCCCTGTGCAGCTCGATATTGAAGGGGTAGAGCAAAAGCGTCTTGAACGCTTGGCGCTTGATCATGCCATTGATGATCTGCGTGTAAGGTTTGGCAATCATGCGGTGAGGCGGCTGTCAGAATTGAGCAATGACAAGCTGGCATTGCTTGATCCAGAGCGTGATCACATCGTTCATCCGGTCTCGTATTTTGCATAAGAGAATAGAGCCTTGTGATGAGAGGGATAGCAGCGCGTGAAAAGCGCTATGTGGAGGTTATTTCCAAAACGGATGAGGATGGCAATGTGACACCACTTAAAGTGGTGTGGTCAGATGGTCATATTTACGATGTTGATCGTGTTATGGATAGGAGGCGTGCGTGTTCACTTAAGACGGGAGGAACGGGTATTCGCTATACCATCTCGGTGGGTGGTAAATCCACCTATCTGTTCTATGAAGGGCCGCGGTGGTTTGTAGAGGCAAAGGTAGTGAGCATGCCCAGTTGATCTGTCTTATGTGCTGCTGGGAAGAGCTGTCTTGCTCACTTGGTATGCACCATGCCAAGACACATGACAGGTGAGGGATTGTTGCGGTTTATACTTTGTGTAAGCGCAAAGAACATGCTGTGAGAAGGGGTGGCCAAGATGGCAGGCTATCTTGAGGGTGATGTATTGCACGGTGTAAACCTTGCAGGGTGGCTCATCCTTGAGCCATGGGTGACGCCAGAGCTCTTTGCTGGTACCGGTTCTTTAGGTGAATCCACGCTGATAGATGCCTTAGGGCCAGAGCTCTATGCGGACTTTGTCCGGGAACATAGAGAGACCTTCATCACGGAGGAAGATTTTGCCCAGATGGAGCGTCGTGGCCATAACGCCGTGCGGATTCCGGTGCCTTGGTATGCCTTTGGTGACCAAGGACCTCATCCAGGGCCCTATGTAGGCTGCATCATGCACGTAGATGATGCTCTTGTGTGGGCAGAGCGCCACAACATCAAGGTACTGCTTGACTTTGCCATCTCACCGGGAGCTCCTGGCCAAGAGAATATTCTTGCGCAGGAGCCTTTGGGAAACAGGGAAAATATCCTGACAGTCTTGGCTGCCCTTGCCAACAGATATGCGGACTGGCCTGCATTTTTAGGTATAGAAGTGGCTGACGAACCCCAGGCGCAGGTCAGGCGTGGTCTGTCCATCTCTGAAGGGGTACCGCTTCATGTGCTCCGCAACTTCTATCGTGATGCGTATGAGGCCATCCGTGCCGGCGCAGGTACAAAGCCTCTCATTGTGCTGCCAGATGCAGGGGTTCCTGCCTCTTGGAGAAGCTTCATGGCACCTGAGCGCTATGAGAACGTATGGCTTGACTGCCACCTCTACCACTACGCAGACCATATGAATGCCACAGGACCAAAAGGTACGCGCAGCTTGGTGAGGGCATCAGAGCGTACGCTCAAGATTGCTGACAAAAGTGGTCTACCGGTCATGATAGGAGCCTGGTCTGCGGCGCTACCCTTTGCAGACTCTGCCATGACTCCAGAGGGAAGGATAGCCCTAGAGCGCGTCTACGTGGCAGACCAACTGGCGGTATTCCGTTCACATCGCGCTTGGTTCTTCCAGACGTGGAAGACCTCAGGACGCATCTCTGCGTGGGACGCGCGTATTGCCTTGTCAAGCTTTGAGAGAAGGATGCTCGGCTGATGAAACAGCTTCACACCAGCACACAAGGTCTTCTATCTATGGTGGGCACCCCCATAGGAAACCTAGGAGATGTATCAGAGCGCGTAAGAAAAACGCTTGCGGCAGCAGATCTCATCCTGTGCGAAGATACGCGCGTCACGGCCAAGCTGCTCTCATGCTTGGATATCCATGTGCCGCTCAAGCGCTGTGATGAAAATGTCATCGCCGAGCGTATAGACGAGAGTCTGGATCTCCTTTCCGCAGGAGTTCACATTGCATTTGTGTCAGATGCAGGTATGCCAGGGGTGTCAGATCCAGGACAGCGCCTGGTAGACGCGGCTTTAGATGAACATATCAAGGTGGAGGTCATACCTGGTCCTTCCGCGGTCATCTGTGCGCTAGTGGCTTCAGGTCTTGGGATGGATCATTTCTTCTTTGAGGGGTTCTTGCCCCGCAAGGCAGGGGAGCGCACCCGGCGCCTACAAGAGCTCATACGTATCCCTGGAGCCCTTGTATTCTATGAGTCACCCCACAGAATTCTTGACACCTTAACCTCGATAGCTGAGTGCATGCCACAGCGTCGTGTTGCGCTGGTGAGAGAGCTGACAAAGATTCACGAGCAGTGCGTGCGTGGTTATGCCTCAGAGCTCATAGATGCACTTCAAGGAAAAGAGCTCCGCGGTGAGTGCGTCATTGTGGTGGAAGGTCCCAGTCAAGATGAGATCAAGGCTGCAGCGCGTGAGGCCATGTTGCACGATCTCATGACTACAGCTCAAGAAAGTGCCGGCGCAGATACGGCAGGTGAGGGGGCGCAACCATCTGATGAGACGCTCAGTTTGGATAGCGCCATACGAGCAGCTCTCACGTCCCATGAGTCAAAGACCAAGATAGCCAAACGTCTTTCTCGCGCATTTGATTGCTCACGCCAAGAGATCTATCTGCGGATCGTTGAGATCTCAGAGGAAGAGAGCTCCTCTTAGGACGTCTGGGATTTGACGCCAACATTTTGGCCGGCGTGCCTTCTGTGTCTCATGCCGCTCATGTGAGGCGCGCTGCCTTCGGCCAAGATTTGTGGCCGCTGACTCCGTTGATCCTAGAGCGAGAAGTGTTTGTCGGCGCATACTTTGCTAGGTCAGGGAAAGTACTCGTGCTTGGATGGTGATTTGTTGCATATAATGTCACAGCGGTCAGAAAGTGACCTCAAGTATCTCCGTCTTCTGGCGGAAGAGTTTCCTACACGCCAAGCTGTATTCACCGAGATCATCAACCTGCAGGCCATTCTCAACCTCCCGAAGGCTACCGAGCATTTCATGAGTGATGTCCACGGTGAGGCAGATGCGTTTAACCATATCCTCAACAATTGCTCCGGCGTTATCAGGGATCGTGTGAGGGCAACCTTTGAAGGGGAGCTCAGCGATGCTGAACAGGCAGAGCTCTGCACCATCATCTACTACCCAGCAGAGAAATTGGCGCGCGTACGTGCTCAGCACAGGGATACGCCGGAGTGGTATGAGACTACGCTGCACCACATGGTAAGGATTGCGCGCTACCTCTCCAATAGTTACACGCGCTCAAAAGTGCGTAAGGCCATGCCTGTTGAGTATGCCTACATCATAGAAGAGCTCCTGCATGAGGCTGGTATCAAGAACCTCTCACGCCATGAGTATCACCGCCGCATTCTCTCCTCCATCGTGGAGACAGGTTCCCAAGAGGACTTCTTCATGTCGCTTGCATCTCTGATCAAGCGACTTGCGGTGGACCAGCTGCATATTGTGGGAGACATTTTTGATCGCGGTCCTCATGCCGATAAGATCTTGGACAAGCTGATGGCATACCATTCCGTCGACATCCAATGGGGCAACCATGACATCTTGTGGATGGGCGCAGCTGCAGGCTCTGCCGTCTGTGTAGCAACAGCGGTACGCAATAACGTGCGCTATGACTCCTACTCCATCCTGGAGAGCTCCTACGGCATATCCATGAGAAAGCTTGCTCTCTTTGCGCAGCATACCTACTCAAACGATGCGGGAAAAGGAGGCCGTACGCCTGAGGAGAAGGCCATCTCTATCATTCTTCTCAAGCTTGAGGGACAGCTCATTTCCCGCCATCCAGAATTTGACATGTTTGATCGCCTCCTTCTGGATAAGATTGATCTGGATAAGAAGACGGTGGAGATTGCAGGTCAGGACTATGATCTTGCCTTGACAGACCTTCCTACCATAGATCCTCAAAACCCCTACGAGCTCACACGGGAGGAGAAGCTGGTCATTGAGGATTTGGTGGATAGCTTCAAGAACTCCCAGAAGCTCCAAGACCACATCAATTTCCTGTTTGAAAAGGGGTCCATCTACCTCATTCACAACGATAACCTGCTCTTCCATGGCTGTGTCCCCATGAATGAGGACGGCACGTTGAAGATGGTCATGTGCGGCAATCGCCGTCTTTCGGGTCGCGCGTACTTTGACTTCTGCGACCAGATTGCCCGCCGTGCCTGGCGAGAGCGGGATCAAGTGGCACTCGACTGGATGTGGTATCTGTGGTGCGGCAGGAATTCGCCACTGTCGGGCAGGATCGTTAAGACCTTTGAGCGCGTGATGGTCAAGGACAAGAGCTGCTGGCAAGAGCCGCGTGATGCCTACTGGAACCTCACCCTTGATGGGCGGGCATGCTCAGAGATACTCAGGGAGTTTGGTGTCAACCCAGAGCGCGGCCATATCATCAACGGGCACACTCCGGTCAAGGTCTCAAGCGGTGAGTCTGCGGTGCGTGGCGGCGGAAAACTCCTGGTGATAGATGGTGGCTTCTGCAAGGCCTACCATGCTGCCACAGGGATTGCGGGCTTCACGCTTGTCTCGGATGATCATGCCATGAGTCTGCGTTCGCACCGGCCGTTCAAGAGTGTGGCGGCAGCACTTGATGAGGACGCAGATATTGAGTCGTCCACGACGGCGGTCAAGGTCTATGAGCGAGCGCAGCTTGTGTCAGATTCTGATACGGGTGCCATTGTGCGTGAGCAGATAGAAGACCTCAAGGCGCTGTTGGAAATTTACGATACTGGTGCATCTCTCTTGCGTCGCTAGTACGTAGCAATTCCGAGCGCTACAATAAGGCACTGTTTGGACTTGTCCGGACAGTGCCTTTGGCATACCGGGCTCCGTCAAGCCATTCCGTCATGAGGAGAGCACAGTGGCAGACAAAAAGCCGTTCTACATCACAACGCCTATCTATTACGTAAACGCCCAGCCCCACTTAGGAACCGCCTATAGCACCATCTTGTGCGATGTCGAGGCGCGCTACAGAAGAGCTGCTGGCTATGATGTTAAGTTCTTGACCGGCATGGATGAGCACGGCGAGAAGGTCGAGGAGGCCGCGCGTGATCACGGCATGAAGCCGCAGGAATGGTGTGACTCCCAGGCTCCGTACTTCAAGCGTCTGTGGGAGACGTTGGAAATTTCCAACGATGATTTCATCCGCACCACGGAGCCGCGCCAGACACGTGCCGTTCAGTACCTGTGGGATCGCATGCGCGAGACGGGCTATCTCTACAAGGGCTCCTACGACGGTTGGTACTGCGTGCCTGAGGAGACCTACTTTACCGATACGCAGGTCAAGAAGGCAGACGAGGAGCGCCACAGCGAAGGTGAGCATCTCTGCCCTGACTGCGGGCGTCCCTTAGAGCGCGTGCAGGAGGAGTCCTACTTCTTCAAACTTTCAGCATTCCAGGACAAGCTGCTCAAGCTCTATGACGAGCAGCCAGATTTTGTGATGCCCTCCTTTAGAATGCGCGAGGTGAGAAGCTTTGTCGAGGGCGGTCTGCAAGACCTCTCCGTCTCACGTACCAGCTTTGATTGGGGCATCAAGGTTCCTTTTGACGAGAAACACGTGACCTATGTGTGGTTTGACGCACTGCTCAACTACATGACCGCTATAGGCTACGGGGATCCTGAAGAAGCTGCACGCCAAGAGCTTGCCCATTTCTGGCCTGCTCAATATCACGTGGTGGGCAAAGATATCATTCGCTTCCACTGCATCATCTGGCCAGCTATGCTCATGGCTTTGGGCGAGGCGCTGCCAGAGCATGTCTTTGCTCACGGCTTCTTGATGGTCAGAAATGAAGAGACCGGTCAGGGTGAGAAGATGTCCAAGAGCCGCGGCAACGCCATTGCCCCGGCAGACGTGATTGACCTTCTGGGCGTTGAGGGCTACCGCTACTACTTCATGACTGACGTGACGCCGGGAGAAGACGGAGCCATCAGCTTTTCTCGCATGGAGCAGGTCTACAATGCAGACCTTGCCAATAGCTGGGGAAACCTTGTTTCGCGCGCCCTCAACATGAGCGTGAAGTACTTTGACGGCATGAGCCCCAAGGTGCCAAGCGGCTGGGCAGATGAATCCAACGTCTTGCATGATCTGGCTGAAGGCATTGAGGCACGCTACGCCGCCCACATGGAAAAGCTTGCCTACGTGGAGGCAAAAGACGTGGTCATGGAGCTTGTCCACGCGGCAAATCACTACATTGAAGACGTGGAGCCATGGACGGTTGCAAAAGATCCTGCGCGCAAAGAGGAGCTTGCTCGCATCATCTTGAACTTGCTTGAGACTATTCGCATCTGCGCGCATCTTTTCTCGCCCTTTATGCCGACGACCTCGGCAGAGTGCCTACGTCGCCTGGGCCATGAGGACGAGATTGACACGCATGATCTGGCAGCAGCATGCGCATGGGGCCAGCTTGTGGGTGAAAAAGCAGTGACCAAGGGAGACGCTCTCTTCCCGCGCCTGCAGAAGAAGGATAAATAGCGTGGAGCGCTCGCCCCAGCACCAGGCCGCATCCCAGGCGCCACAGCCAGAGTCACGGCCACAGCCACAGCCTAAAACGCCCGCCTCATGGCTTGCCAACCCGCGCGAGACCAAAGCGCTGCTTGCGCGCTATGGGCATGGGCCAAAGCATCGCTTAGGACAAAACTTCCTGGTAGATGTCCATGTGGTCGATAAGATCTTGGATCTAGCGGAGCTTCAGCCGCACGATCTGGTGCTTGAGGTGGGCCCTGGCATAGGGACGCTCAGCGTGGCTCTTTTGGGCCGCGCTGGTGCGGTTGTGGCTCTTGAAGCAGACGCCAGCTTAAAGCCCGTTTTGGCAGAGACCTGCGCCCAGGATTCTGAGCGCTTCCATCTGCACTTGGGAGATGCCTTGAAGGTTTCTCCTGAGGTGCTTGTTGAGGCGCTGGGTAAGATGCCCAACAAATTGGTGTCCAACTTGCCCTATCAAATTGCGGCCACGCTTATCTTGAAGGTTCTTGAGACCATGCCCGAGATTGAGCGCATGGTCATCATGGTGCAAGCTGAGGTGGCAGACAGAATAGCTGCCGCTCCTGGCTCTAAAGCCTATGGTGCCTACACGGCAAAACTTGCGCTCTTTGGGCAGGTGACAGGCCGTTTTGAGGTGGGTCCTGGCTCGTTTATGCCACCTCCTCACGTAAATTCTGCCGTGGTGCGCATCGATCGTTGGCCTGAGGCGGCAAGCTCTCGGCAAGAAACGCGTGATCAAGAAGGACAGGGCGAGCTGTTGCCGCAAGACCTCGCTACAGACGAGAAGCTCTCGTGCGCATATGTGATTGACGCTGCGTTTTCTCAGCGCAGAAAGACCATCAGAAACGCTATGGCGTCACAAGGTTTTGACAAGCAACTTTTGGACACAGCATTTGCGGCAGCAAAGATCAATCCAGGGTGCCGCGCTGAGACGCTCGGCATTCAAGATTTCATCCGGCTTGCGCAGGCGCTTCTGTGGCCACGGCAGGGAGTGTAGCGGATATATGGCAGAGCAAAATCTCCTAGATCCTGAAGCGCTTTTTTACGATAAGCGCGCACGGCTCCATATGCCAGCGCAACCATATGCGCCTCTCTTTGATACGCACACGCATCTCACGCAAATAAGAGACCTCGATCCAGCAGTGGCGGTGGCACGAGCTGCGCTTGCGGGCGTGCGCTATATGGTCTGTCCCGTCGATCCTACCGATGATGCACAAGATCCTTCCCAGGTAGAGGCCTTCTTTGATGAGGTATGCGACCGCGCACGTGCGCTCTTGAGAGAGGTTTCTGGCACGGGTACTCAGGCGGGAGCTGACCACGCGCTGCTGCCGCCGGAATTTCTCTGCGACCATATCTACATCATTGCAGGTATACACCCTTATGGCGCACAAGAAATCAATGAGCGCATGGGCGTGCTCAACAAGCTTCTTGAGAGTCCGCGCTGCGTTGGTGTTGGAGAAATTGGCCTGGATTTGGGGCCGTACAATGAGCTCGACCTCACGACGCAACTTGAGGCGTTTGAAATTCAGCTGCGCCTGGCGCATGAGCGCAATGTGCCTGTTGAGCTGCATATTAGAGATGCAAAAGACGATGCGTCTGCCACAGCTCACCGCGCAGCTTTTGATCTTTTGGAGCGCCAAGCACCAGATCCTTCCCTCATAGATCTTCATTGCTTCACACAAGGGCCAGAGGTTATGCGACCGTTTGCCCAGATGGGAACCTATATCGCCTTCGGTGGTGCCGCCACCTTTAAGAAGTCAGATGACATCCGCCAGGCACTTGCGGCATGTCCCAAAGATCAGATCCTCTTGGAGACGGACAGCCCCTACATGGCGCCCCATCCCTTGCGCGGCCTTTCCTGTGAGCCCGCTATGGTCGCCTTCACCGCTGAACTCATAGCAAAAACGCGCGCTCAGGTGGGCGATGAGCCATCAAAAACCTACAAGCAACTGCTCCAGAATGCACTTGCGTTCCTGCGCCTGCCCGCGCCCGCATAAAACCAAACGTACGTTCGCACCCTCATTTCTGCCGTTGGCCCGTGTGGCGATCTGCCTTGCTGCACCGTGCTACCCTAGATGTCCCCGGAGCCTCCCGAGCAACGGGAGGCGGTTTGTATGACCAGTACGTTTTTACCTGATGAGTCGTGGGCAACAAGAGAGGGTGCTTCTGACGCACTTTCCCTTTTGAGCGAAGGCTTGAAGGAGCTTGTGTGGCCTACGCGCTGCTTGGGCTGCGGACAGCCGGGCTCACTTTTGTGTGAGCGCTGTAAGACAGATCTTCCGTGGATAGACCAGCGCCTGGCCTGCCCTGTGTGTGGAGCGCCCTATGGCAAGCTCATCTGTACGGAATGTGAAGGCGGGTGGGAGTCCCATGCGGCTATCTGCGCGCTTGACTTTGGTGCCAAGCAGCATCTGGCTTCTCGCATGGTAAAAGGCCTCAAAGACGGCCACGAACTCAGGCTTGCCTCAACGATGGCCCAGATCATGGCCACAGCACTTGACCAGGCAAGCCACACGCCGGCGCTCGACGGCCAGCCGCGTTTTGACTTCATGCACACCGATGGCATCTGCTTTGTGCCAGCAACCTTCTCCGCGTATGCGCGACGCGGCTTTGACCACATGGAACTTATCGCCCAGGAACTTTCCGCACTTACGGGCATTCCTATGATGGACGTGCTGCAGAGAAGCTCATGCAAAGACCAGCGCACCTTAGGGCGAGAAGAACGTGCGCTCAATCTCTCCCACGCGGTGTCATGTCAAGCAGACGTTTCGGGGCTTTGTCTGTGCATACTGGACGATGTGATCACCACGGGCGCCTCCATGCGCGCATGCTCGCGGGCGCTCGCTGAGCGCGGCGCCACGAGCGTTTGCTGTGCTTTCGCCCGTGTGTGGTGAGATATACAGGTATACTGTGCACGTCTCATTTCAGGTCTGTGGTTGCGGGCACACTGCTGTGTGCCTTAGTCCATGGCAGACGAGGCCAAAAGGATCCACGTAAGTCCGGGTTATCCCGGGCGAGCATGGCTCGTCCTAGAAGTAAGTCGCACCGTCCGTTTAACCAATTTTTGGGCTTGTGGCCCGCGGACGAGAGAGCTATGAGTGGGCATGTCCTGCGGGGGCTCCAGTGCGCGAGTGTGGGGGCAAATACCAGGTCAGCTGGGATGAGACAGAGCGGGCTGGTGACATAATGAGCGCTCTTTGGATGGTGTAAGGCTCGGGCCTTTGGCGAGTTTAGCGGCCTGGCGGCTAATCGACCATCATAAGTTTGCGCTGAGAAAGTGGGGTTGGGCACATGAAATTTCGCGCGGGTACAGCAGCGGTTGTGATGCTCGTAGGGTCTTTGGTACTCACCGGATGCTCATCTGACGTTTCAGATCGTGTGCTCGCGCAGCTCGACGAACGTGGCGTTGTGTGTGCGTCTTCTGTGGCAGAAGGCTGGAGCGCGCTTGAGTCAACAGCTGCGCCTGCAGATAACATAGACACCCTCAAGCAGGAGGGCTACCTAAACGTGGGAATCCGCGCGAGTGAAGTGGGCCCTGCGGTCTTTACGGGAGCCTCTGGTGACCTGAGCGGCTATTACGTGGACACAGCCTATGCGCTGGCAGACGAGCTTGGCCTCAAGGTGCGCTTTACCACGGTCAACAGCATAGATTCTGCACTGGCAGACAGCGTTGATGTGGTGTTATCGGCACACACCGGCGAGTCTGCGGTCGCCAGCATTGTGGCTCCTTTCGACGACGAGGCGCTTGCATTCTTTGGTAAGGGCACGGGCGAGAAAATCACGTCTCAGCAGCTCAACAGCAAGACCATAGGGGTGCAGGAATCCTCTGCCTCCCAGCGTGCGCTGGTGGCATCAAACCTCAAGGTGAACATTGAGACCTACTCAAATATCAACGAGGCCTTTAAAGCGCTTAATAAAGGTGACGTTGACTTCGTCCTGTGCGATGCCAATTCCGGCTCATATTTGACCTGCTTTTTCCCCAGCATTTCTGTCGGCGGTACCTTAGGTGAGGTCAGCCAAGAAGGTTTTGCTGTGCTGACGGCCAACAAAGATCTGCAAAGCGCTCTTGCCGCTGGCTATGAGAAGCTGGGGTCAAATGGTCGCCTTGCGCTCATACGTGCTCGCTGGCTGGGCAGATCTTCTCGCCTGTCGGAGCTTTGGGATACGCCAGAGGTTGCAGGACTCACGTCTTCCCAGGAAGAGGAGAGCTCAGAGGACGCGGAATCAGTGGCATCAAATCCCACGTCACGCGTGTCAAGTGCAGGTTCTAACGCCGCAGATGTGAGCTAGTCATCGCGCGTGCGCACAGGAGAGCTAAACCGCAGCGGTACCACAGGGGCATGTCGTAAAGCCGCCGCAGATGCGATAAGCACATTTTCTTCCAGCGCGTGGCTCTTCTCGCAGAAATCTGTGCGTTGATTTCTTCCATAAATGGGTAGGGTGAGAATACAGCAACCAGATGGGATTGACTCTGCTCCATCTGGTGCTTGCTCGTTTCGATCCAAGGAGGCAATCATGGTTGATATCAAGATCTCGGGCCGTCGGGTCAGTGTAACTGAGCCTATACGCGCAAAAATAGAGACAAAGCTCAATGATGCTCTGAAGGTCTTTGACATCAAGCCTATGACCTGTGACGTGGTGCTGAGGGTGGATAAGAATCCGGCAAACCTGGATCGCAAGACGGTCGAGGTTACGGTGTTTGTGCGTGACACGGTGGTGCGTGTTGAGGCCAGCAATGATGATCTGTACGCTGCCGTGGATGAAGCGGCCGATAAGGTCACGCGCCAGCTGCGTAAATACAAGACGCGCGTCATTGATCGCCGTCAGCGCGCTAAGCGCCCCGAGCCGGTGGTAGAGCACGTGGATGATCTCTCGGAGCTCTTAGAGCCGCTGCCGGAGGAGGAAGATGACACGCTGGTGCGTGAGAAGTACGTAGATCTCCAGCCCATGAGCGTTGATGAGGCAATTTTTAAGGCTGATCTTTTGGGTCATGACTTTTATGTATTTGAAGATGATGAGACTGGCCTTGTGAATGTCCTGTATCACCGTAAGAATGGTGGATACGGAATCATTAAGCCAAAGATTGAGAGCGAAGATGGCCAAGCCTAAAGAAGAAGCTCTGCAACAAGATAGTGCAATAGATGAGGGAGCCGCCACACAGGCGGCTCCCGCCGATGTTATTAAGGTGGGCAAAGCCTATCACCAGAAGGCCTCCTGCCACATCATCGTGGATTCAACGGCAGATTATTCGCCCGAAGTTGCCCATCAGCTGGGTGTCGAGGTAATCCCGTTTTCCTATGTGGATAACGAGGGTGAACACACCGATGATCTGTGGCAGACACGAGACGCCCATGAGTTCTATGAGTACATGCGCAAGCACCCCGACGAGCACTTTAAAACCCAAGCGGTATCTCCTGGAAGATACCTGGAGGTCTTTGAGCGTGCGGCAGAAGCTGGTCTGCCTGCTATCTATATGGGTCTTAGCGCCGGTCTCTCCTCATCCATAGATGCAGCGCGCCAGGCGGCAGAGCTCCTCAAAGAGAAATATCCAGACTTTGAGCTCTATATTTTGGATAACCGCTGTGACTCTGCGGCAGGCGAGCTTTTGGCTATTGAGGTTGTGCGTCAGGCATCCAGTGGTATGAGCGCGCGTGAGGTCTATGAATGGGCACGTGATGCGCGCTACTTCATCCACGGCTACTTCACGCTGGAGAACTTCAACGCGCTGGCGGCAGGCGGGCGCATTCCTCCGGCGGCAGCCAACGTGGGCGGCAAGCTTGATATCAAGCCGGAGCTTTCTTATGACACCAACGGTGCGCTGACGCTGCGTGGTATGTGTCGCGGTCGCAAGAAGGCGCTTCGTGCCATTCTGCAAGACTTCAGAGAGAACTACTCCTATGACCCGTCGCTTCCTTTGGCCATAGTTTCTACGGACGCGGAGAAAGACGCGGACTGGCTGGAGAAAGAGCTTCGCAAGGAGAAGGGCTGTGAGGATGTAACCATTATCAGAAGCCAGGTTTCTCCTATCTTGGGCTGCCATGTGGGTCCGGGTATGGTCGCGCTGGTCTTTTGGGGTACAGATAGGCGCGAGAAGGTCTCGCTCACCGATCGTATTGCGCGCAAGGTTAGGAATCGCTCGTAGCCAAAGCTCTACACAAGATGGGATAGGTAATGATCCGCAAGATTGCATTTATTGGCACAGGAATTATGGGCGCTCCCATAGCGGAGCATATCTTGGACGCCGGCTATGAGCTCGTGGTGTATAACCGCACAAAAAAGAAGGCGCAGCATCTGCTTGAGCGCGGTGCTATATGGGCAAACTCCTGCAAAGAAGCCGCACAAGATGCCGATGTCATCTTTACCATGGTAGGCTATCCTGCAGACGTTGAAGATACCTATCTCACCACCGATGGCCTTCTGCGCTGTGCCAAAAAAGGTGCATGGCTGATAGACCTCACCACATCATCTCCCCAGCTTGCCCGTGATATTCACGACGCAGCAGAGGTTATGGATAAGCACGCCTTTGACTGCCCGGTGACAGGCGGGGAACAAGGTGCTAAGGCAGGCACACTGACCTGCATGATTGGCGCCAAGAAGCAAGATGTCGAGAAGGTCTTGCCCCTGCTTCTGACATTCTCCAAGGAACACTACTTCTTTGATGCTCCCGGCGCAGGCCAGATTGCCAAGCTCTGCAACCAGGTTTCACTCTTATCGTGCATGGTGGGCTATGCAGAGGCACTGGCGGTAGCAAAACAGGCAGGTCTTGACCAAAAGCAGGTGATTGACCTGCTCATGCATGGTATGGGTAATTCCGCTGCGCTCCAAAAACTGGCGCCCAAGTCCGTGGAAGGGGACTATACGCCGGGCTTTTTGGCAGAGCATATCCGCAAAGATGCAGGGCTTGCCTTGGCGGAGGCAGAAGATCTTGACCTGTCACTTCCTGGCACACAAAATGCCTTTGACCTCTATGATCTTTTGTGCAAGGTGGGCGGCAGCCGCATGGGTACCCAGGCAATCTCTCTTCTCTATGCAGGACAAGAGGAGTCAGAAGCTGCCTCTCTTGATTGGTCTGTGCTCGACGATGAGTACGAAGCTGCCACAGATGCTTCGGCCGCAAACAAAGAAACGCCGGGCAGTGCAGCTGAACCTCACCAAGCAGCAGTTCCCAAGTATTACCACGGCGTTGGTTACTTCAGGTCAAAAAATAATTCATGAGTTATACCGTGCCTTCTTTGCGCTGGCGCTTGAGTCGCCAAAGAAGCAAGACGTGTATACTTACTTCGTTTGAAGCTATGAAGGGATATTGCACGTAGCATGAATATAGAAAATGCCCAAAGCTCAATTGCAGTCTATATAGACTATGAGAATCTGGCTTTGGGAACAGGTAAGCGCAAGCGCAACGGACATCAAGAACCAGGTCCTGCGCCTGATGTAAAACGCATTCTAGAGCGTCTGGTCGATAAGGGCAGAATTGTTGTAAAACGTGCCTACTGTGACTGGCAGCGTTTTGAGACGGCTATTACGCCCTTGCATGAGCTGGGCATTGAGCTCATCGAGATACCTGACAGAGCCTATACGGGTAAAAACTCAGCAGATATCAGGCTGTCTGTGGATGCTGTTGAGATGTGTTTGACCAAAGACCACATAGACACCTTTGCCATTCTCTCGGGTGATTCTGACTTTTCACCGTTGGTGGCAAAGCTCAAAGAGTTTGGTAAGCAGGTCATTGGCGTGGGCATGAAAGAGTCCACCTCAACGCTTTTGGCAGAGGTGTGTGACGAGTTCATATTCTACGAGGATATTGCCTCCACCACCGGTATTCCCAGCTTTGAGGGTAAGGTGCCCAAGGAGAAATACCCCTGCTACGAACTGCTGTTTGAGACAATTGACGCCCTTGAGCGTGAGGCGGATGGAGCGGTTGTGGCTTCTCGCATAAAAGATACCATGCGCCGTAAGCGCCCGCAGTTTAGTGAGCGGAGCTATGGGTATCGCTCGTTCTCCAACCTGTTGAGAGAAGCTTCCAAGCTCAACCTGATTGAGATTCATCAAGACCCCAAGAGCGGCACCATTGCGGTGGATGGGTTCTCAGAATAACAAAGTGTTGTTGAAAGAACTTATAGAAGAGGGAAGAGTAGAGTATGGCAGAAGCAAGTGCACGCAGTGCAACGCCAGAGGAGTCGCGTGATGCGCTTTTGGCTCTGTTGGCCAGTGCCAAGCGCAGAGATCGGCAAGATGCGTCACATCAGCTGGTTGAGATGTCCAAAGAGCATCCAGAGCTCTTGCTTGAGCGTGTTGAAGATATAGAGGAGGCGCTGTATCGCCCTGAGGCCCAGACGCGCTGGGAGTGCTTGGATGTTCTGGCAACCTTGGCAGAAGTTGATCCAGCGCGCGTGGTCGATGGGTTTGACGGTGCTGAGACCTCGCTGTTTGATGAGATATCTGCTTCGGTAAGGCTTTCTGCCTTCCGCTTTATTGCGCGTGTGGGTGCAAGCTCACCTGAGCTTTCTTTGCGCGCATGGCCCTTGCTTGATGAGGCAGTGCAGTGTTTTCATGGTGATCCCGAATATAGAGATATGCTGTTTGCGTTGCTTGAGTTTGCAAAGGGCAGCATCTCTGAAGAGGCAAAAAGCGCAGTTGCCGCGCGTGTTGCTTTTGATGCTCAAAAAGGCTCTGGCTATATCAAAGTGATTTCTCGACAAATCTTTGATGCTGCCAAGCCTGATGCAGAGCCTCAGGCATAGTGACTTGTCGGTGATGGTGACTTTGAAGTAGTAGCGGGTACGCGTTGTGCCCCACATGAGAAGGATGTAATCGTGGCAGAAGAGAAAAAACAAACAAGTACGGCACATGTAGGCAAGAAGGCCGCTAATCCTCAGGCAAAGCTGGCAATAGTAGGTGTGGTATGCGCACTGGTGGGCTGCTTGGTCGGTGCTTTAGGCATGAGGTCTTTGGGTGGCACGGCTGTTTCTGGTAAGGCGCTTGCAACAGCAACGTTGAGCGAAAGCCAGCTGGATGATGTGATTGGTACCTATACATATAATGGCGAGAAACACGACATTACCGCACGTGAGACCATCTTGGAAACCTCTTCTTTGGATGCTGCAAAAAATGATGATGGCTCCTATAACGTACCTTCTGTGGATAACGTACTTTCCATGGCACGCAACAGCATCATTGCTGAGGCAGCAGAGGCAGAGGGCGTGACGGTGTCTGACGATGAGGTCTCAGCATATGCTGAGTCAACCATTGGTTCTTCTGACTACGCCACCTTGGCATCCAACTACAACATGGATGAGGACCAGGTCAAAAAGCTCATGACCACCTCTGCAGTGTTGAAGAAGCTCCATGACCAGAAGGTGACCACTTCTGTGCCCGACGCTCCAACCGCCCCCAGCTCTCCTTCTGATGATGCCAAAGATACGCCGACGGCTGACTACGCGCAGTACATCATCAATTTGGTCGGAGACGAGTGGGATTCTGGCGCCAACACGTGGGCACGCACCGATGGCCCTTACTATGCAGCGCTTTCCAGCTATACCATCTCCAACGATTCTGCTACCTATGATGCTGCTCAGGCTGCCTACTATGTTGCCTACTCCAACTACAGCACGGCAAATCAGCAGGCAACCACCGAGTGGACCAACTACGTAAACGGTCTTCTGAGCAACGCAACCATCACGCTCAACAGCCTAATGGCGTAAGGTGAGTCCAGCTCTGGTAGCGAGCCAGAGCAACTCTTAAAACAGCGCCGCCAGCAACGTATAAGGTAGCATCCTTACGTGCTGGCGGCATTTTCATATGATGGTGAGGCATGGACATGCGGGTTATTATCAGCGAATGCCTACTTGGCATCCCCTGCAGATATGATGGCAAAGCAAAGCCCAAAACTGCTGTGCAGCAGCTGGCCGAGAAGGTCGAGGTCGTCGGGGTGTGTCCGGAGACAGCATCTGGCTTGAAGGTGCCACGCCCTCCCGCAGAGCAGCGCTCTGGACGCGTGTATCTCAAAGATGGCAGCGATGTTACCCAGGCCTTTGAGCTGGGGGCTGAGCGATCGCTCAAGAAAGTACACAAGCAGCCCGCGCCGCTCGCCGTACTTAAAGCCAAGAGTCCCTCATGTGGGGTACACCATATCTACGATGGAAGTTTTACGGGCACCTTAGTGGAGGGGTGGGGCATTTTTGCTCGCCAGCTCCAGAAGGAGGGGATCTGCGTGGTGAGTGAGGAAGTTGTAGAAGCGTGCAAGCCTTCAGTAGAGCATCCTGTCGCCATTATTTTAGGGACAGGGTTAGGTCACATTACGCAGTTGGTTCACCCAGTCAGGCGCATTGACTATCACGATATCGAGGGCTTTCCAGAGGCGGCACGTCCCATTCCTGGGCACAGCTTTGAGGCCATAGTTGGCAGCATTGAAGATGTGCCTGTGGTGGTATATCCAGGCCGTATACATCTCTACCAGGGATACTCTGCGGCAGAGGTCTCCGCCCTTGTCCGCCATGCCCACAACCTAGGGTGCCGAGACATCATCTTTGCCTGCGCAACAGGCGCTGTTGAAGGCAATGCAGAGCTGGGCTTAGGTATTGTGAGCGATCAGATCAATCTCACGGGAAGAAATCCTTTGGCAGAATGGGATGAACTCAGAGAGGTTGACACGCCGTTTGTTGATATGTCTGATGCGTACTCTCCCTATCTTAGGACTCTGGCAAAATCCGTTGCAGAAGACGAGGGCTTGAAAGTGCAGGAAGGCGTTTTAGCAGGGGTCTTGGGGCCGTGTTCAGAGACGCGCACAGAGGCAAAACTGCTTGCGCAGCTGGGCGTTTCCTATGTGGGCATGTCCACGGTCAACGAGGTCATCATGGCACGTGCGCTGGGCATGAACGTACTTGGTCTTACGCTTGCCACCAATTATTCCGGATCTCATACGGTGAGCCATAAGAACGTCTTGGCGGAGGCCAAGCGCAAAGAGGAGGAGTTCCAAAAGTTGGTATTAGGAACGCTGCGCTTGCTCTAAGTTTGTAGCTTCTCTAGAGGAAAAAAGGTACTTGCGCCCAGTGAGGGTCATCCGTATAATTACATCTTGCTGCAAGGCGCAGACAGATGTGCCAGCATAGCTCAGTTGGTAGAGCACCGCTCTCGTAAAGCGGGGGTCATCGGTTCGAGTCCGATTGCTGGCTCCAGTGAAATTGTAAGGTCAGAAGGCACTGCCTTCTGACCTTTTTTAGTAAGTCCTGCTCAGGCAGCACCCGCGTAGAGCCTAGTCACGCTTCCCAAACACCACCGTGTGATGGAGCTCAAAGTGCTTGCGCTGCGTGCTGATAAGACCCTCTTTTTGCAGCGCCGTGAGGACCGTTGAGAGTGACGTCCTATCGACGCCCAAATAGTTGGCAAGCTCCTGCCGGGTGAGCGGAATATCAAACGATGCGCTGTTGGCCATCTTTGCTTGAGCGCTCAGATAGGACAGCAGCTTTTCTCGCATCGTGCGCGGCGCTCCATCTTGGAGCCGACGTGCAAAGGCAACATTGCGAGCCGCCAGCGAGCGCACCAGGCGCATCCTGAGGTCCGCATGGAGCGCGCAGTTCTTCTCGCACAAAGACAACACCCGGGCGAGCGAGACAAACAGCACCTGCGTGTCCTCGCGCGCAATGACGTCTGAGAGCAGGGTCACACCCGTCAGTGCGGCGTAGGCCTCGCCAAAGCTCTGACCGCGCGCGGCATGGCCCACGACCACGCGCCTGCCCCACACGTCGGACCCTTCGATGCTGATGGATCCAGAAACGATGATGCCAAAGCGGTCGGTGCGGCTGCCTTCAGACCAAATGATCTGGCCCGCGGCATATGAGCGCAGCTCAGCGGCCAGGCAAGGGAGCACGCCCGAGATCTCAGCCGCGCTATAGCCGTGAAAAAACGCGCATGTCTCAAGTTGTTTAGCCAAGGCATCGCAATCTGCCATGTTCACCTCTTGCATTGCACACATGCTCTCACCTGCGGCAAGGCATCTACAGTGCTTCTATCTGGGCGATAAGTTCGTCCACGTCGGACTCCTGCGTAGACCAGCTGCACGCCAGGCGCAGCGTGATTTTCTCGCCCACAGGTGCCTCCCAGACGCTGACCTCAGCCGCAGTTTCAAGTGCTGCCAGCTGCTCGTCGGTAACGGAAAGGAAGATCTGGTTGGTGGCGGGCTTGCTTGCAAGGATGCCCTTTTGCGCGGCAGCTTGGGCTATTCTTGCCGCCATCTTGTCCGCTTTTTCACCAATGCGCTGGTAGAGTCCATCTTTCATGAGGGTCTCAAACTGAATGCCCAAAAGCATGCCCTTTGCCAGAAGGGCGCCGTGACGCTTGATGAGGGTAAAGAAGTGCGGGCACGTGTTGGGCTGAGGGAAGACCAAAGCCTCTCCTAAGAGGGCTCCGCACTTGGTTCCGCCCAGGTAGAAGGCATCGGTCAGGCGCGCAAGGTCGGGGAGGGTGACATCGTTTTGCGGCGCTGCCAGCGCATAGGCAAGGCGCGCTCCGTCCACATAGAGCTTGAGCGCGTGGGCCTTGCAGACACAAGAGAGGGCTTTAAGCTCACGCAAGGTGTAGAGCGTGCCTATTTCTGTGGGCTGAGAGATATAGACAGCACCGGGCATCACCATGTGCTCTCGGCTTGGGTCTTTCTCCCATGCCACAGCCGCGCGCTCAACGTCGTGGGCCGAAATCTTGCCATCTTCTGCATTAAGTTCCATGACCTTGTGGCCATCTGCCTCAATGGCGCCTGCCTCATGGACGTTTATGTGGCCAGATACTGCGCACAAAACACCTTGCCAAGGCATCATCAGCGCGCTCAGGGCAACGGCGTTGGTCTGCGTGCCACCTGAGAGGAGATGAATCTCTGCAGAAGGTGCGTCGCACGCTTCACGGATGAGCTGGCAGGCGGCTTGGGTGTGTATGTCTTCTCCATAGCCTGCGTTGGGTTCCATGCTGTACTGCGCCAGTGCGTCCAAAATTGCCGGATGAGCCCCGCATTCATAATCAGATGCAAAAGGCAGAAGCGTTTGTGGCATGAGTGAATCTCCTTAGATCCCGTACTCTTCTCTGATGTAGGTGAGCGCTTCATCCCACTGCTCACGCACGATTGCATCGTGGGCGCGTGAGCGCATGGTTTTTGCCCATGCAAACACCTTATGAGGGTCTTCCCCTGCATCAAGCTTATCGCACACGAGGAAATACGGATCTTCGTCATCATAAAAATCTGATGCCATGGGCGCTCTCCTTACTTGTGCTGGCACATCGAATCTTTGTGAAGCATATCGCAAAACACTAGACTGTCCTTTGGCTTTAAGGGGGTCTCAAGACTATGCACCAAAAAGATAGCGATAGGTTTTCTGGGAAAGAGCTCCGCGGTAGGAGTCACGGCCAGGCATACGCGCGGCTCTGTGTAGCTCTCTTGGTGTTTCTGGCCTTTGCGCTAGGCTGCTCTGAATTTGTGGTCATTGGCATCCTGACGGAGATCTCTGACTTCTTTGGCGTTTCACTTGCCGAAGCAGGCCGTCTTACCAGCCTATTTGCACTTACCTATGCCATCTTTACCCCCGTGCTTGCACTTGCCACAGGGCGCTTTAAGCGTTTTTACGTTTTATGTGTCTACCTGGTGTTATTTGCTGCTGGCAACGTGCTGTCGGTTGTGGCTCCCACCTTCGAAGTCCTTCTGGCGGCGCGTATCCTGTTGGGCTCTATCTCGGGCGCGCTTCTTGCGGTGGGCGTGACCTTTATTCCTGAGCTGGTGGGACAGGAGCGCACCTCATCTGCTCTGACGCTGGTCTACTCTGCCTATTCTGTTGCGCTCATCTTGGCAACAAGTGCAGGAAAGCTCATGGCTTCACGCGTGGGCTGGCATGCAACTTTGGTAGCGGCGCTTATCATCACGCTGGTAACGGTTGTGGCGGTAGCCTTGGTCTTGCCGCGTGAGAGCAAAACAGATGAGCCGACGCGCGCCAAAGATCAGCTCAAGCTCTTTACGGAGCCAAGCATCCTCACAGGTGCTCTGGTATTTGTCTTTGGCATTGGCTCCATCTATACGTTCTATGGGTATGTGACGCCGTACTTGGAGCAGGTGGTAGGCCTTGACACCATAGCTATCTCTGAGGTGCTTTTGGTCTACGGGTTCATCACATTTTTCAGCAACCTCTTGAGCGGCTGGATTTCCACCCGCTTTGGCCTCAGGGCGCTCGTCGTCACGTTTATCATGCAAGCGGTGGTGTTCTTGGGCTTGTATATGGTTGGTACCTGGCGCCAAGGCGTTCTTGCGCTCATGATGGTGATTGCACTTCTTATGTATTTGGCATCTATACCCAGCGTTTCGAGCTTCATGGAGATTGCCCAAGCGCGCCATCCAGGCGCCCTCACGCTTGCAAGCTCACTTGAGCCCTTATCGTTTAACGTGGGCATCTCTTTTGGAACGGCAGTAGGCGGATACGCCGTGATGGGGCCTGGTATTCAAGCGATAGGTCTTATCGCAGCAATTCTGGCACTTATAGCAGCAGGCTGGGTGGTCTTGACCGTACATCTCAAGTCACGCGCGCATCTGACATAGGCGGTAAAGAGGATTTGTCCCGCCGCGAGCGGATATCTTTGACCGGCGAGCGGCTGGAGTGGCCCACATGAGGCTATCATGGCTCTATGGCACGAATTTCTCGGCCAGAGACTTTTGGAAACAGGCACAGCCATGATACTTTCGCGGAATGATTATCAGCGGCTTGTAGAGATGCTCTGGGCATTGTTTGACTTTGCGGCCGCGCGGCTTGATATCACAGATGAGCTCTATCCCACCAATACGTTGGAGCCCAACGCAGAGGTACAAGGCAGCCTGATGAAGTATCTGTGGCGCGACGACCCATCTGCCATCACGGATTTCACGCGCACCAATCCGGCGCACTTGCCCATGAAAGACATCCAGGAGATGCGCCGCTGGGATCAGGGGATCTACGGCACCTTTGCGCTCTGTAGAGACGCGTTGGGTCAGAGCGTATTTATGGGCGACGGTCGCGGCTTTGTGGTTTCAGGCATCAATTCCGAGCCGTGGCAGGTGGTCACGCAGCTCCCGACTTTTGTGCGGACGGCGCTCATTCCGTTTGGCGATAAGATCGTCTACGCCGGAGTCTTGGTGGAGCCGCAGGTAACCCATTCGGACCAGACGCGTTCCCTTATGCAGCAGGAGCTTGAGCGCCGCCGTCAGGAGGGCAAGCTCTTAACCGACGCGCGCACCTTCATGAGAGACATTCACGATCTGCGCTACGGCAAACGGCAGCATTTCCAGGATCCGCTGTCCTGTGGAACCAACCTCTCCAAGGAAGCAGATTTGCTCGCCAGCCTGCGCCACGCGCACATGAAGAGCGTGGGCACCGGTACCGATAGAGAAGAGCTCATTCGCAAGCTCAACCATCTGCCGCAAGGACAGCACACAGGTGTTCTTTCGGGCATGAATGACCTGGATAGAGACCGTGCCGCGCGCCTGCACAGGCATGATCTGCCGGCAAGTGAGACCTTCATACCCGACGTTGCTGTAAGGCGCATCATGCCTGTTCAGCCGCTGGAGTATGCAGAAGAGCTCGTGCGCTTGCGGGGCCTGGCGCCGCTGGCTGAGATTTCACGCGAGTGCGTTCAATACTTTGAGCGGAACAACATTGAAGGCGCGCGTCCGCATCAGGCATCGCTTGTGTCAAACGAGCTCATTGCGCGCTGGAAGAGATCTCCGGATCTGGTGAACTTTGAAGTACTGGATACAGATATAGGTCACTACCTGGTGGAATATACGCTCGCAAAGGACAATTGGAACGAGCTCACCGGCCTTTGGCACCCGGATGAATCTGATAGAGACGATGGCTATCCCGGCACTGAGTTAGGCCCCACGCTCACGCAGCTGTTAGAAAACAGGGCGCATCTGCCGGCAAGGCCCGTGCCCGATTCCCTCTTTGAGCATCTGACGGATTATTTTGGCTGGTCATTGGCGCAGCCGCCCATGATTGAGCTCAGGCGATACCTGGACAATCATGTGCCCGATGGTGAGGACGACTACTCGTATGCAGACGAGATCTTGGGCTATGTCCTGGAGTGTCTCCACGTCTGTATGAGTGCAGAAGACATTGTGTGGGAGCTCTACGACAGAGGCGTGTGCCCAGACCAGCTGAGCTTTGACGCCCTGGAGTGGCTGATTGCGCAGGTAGTAGATGGTATGCCTAACTGGGCATGCAACGGGTGGTCGCCCAAAGAGGCGCGCCTCATGCCGCCTGTGACCTAGACACGTCGAGCCTCAGCTGGAGCTTTTGGCTTTGTTGAGCAGCTGCATAATCTTTTGCCATTTGCCAGTCGGTGCGCTTTTTGTGCGCACGTGAGCTCACAAATATGGAATGATTACTCATCACGAGTAGAAAAAAGCTTGCACACGGAAGGTGGATTAATGGCGGAAGAGATTCGGCAGGATGCCACACATGAGCATGAGGCACACGAGCGGCTCATGCTCACATCCGTTGTGGGGGAGCCATACTGCGTGTATGGTGAGGCCGAGTTTGCGCCGCGCTCGGTGTCAGGAGGCATTGAGGTCGACGTCCAGCAGCTGCTGCCACAGGAGCTAGGCCATCTGAGCGCACCTCTTTACGTGTCATACCCGCAGCAAAAAGGGCCTATCGCCTGTATCTATCTGTCGGGCGAGAAGAACCTCGACGCAGAAGCGTCTTCAGGCGCGGCACCCGCACCCGCACCCGATGTGTGTGTTGACGGTGTGGTCACCATCTCCTGCGAATGGCTGCGCACCTGCGGTGTTGAGGACGGCGACCACCTGGTGGCAACGGGCAACTTTGACCACATCGAACTCTTTGGAGCAGCGCAGTATCGTCGTATACGTGATGAGATTGATGCCACGCTGGATGTGAGCTTATATCCCATGCCGCTTGAGCGGGAAGTGCGTCCTCAGTTTCCTGAGGACGAGCAGCGGAGATAAGATGCAGAAAGACCCTAGACAGATGATGCTCAGCAGAAGAGCCTTTGCGCATGGCCTTGTTGGCTGTGTCAAAGCTGCGGCTCTAGTAGCGCTACCTGCTCTTGTGGGCTGTGATGCGTCTTTTCTAAAACCCGGCGCAACCGAGTCAGAAACGATGCTCACCAAGACATTCTTTGCGTTTGATACGGTGGTTGACCTGCAGGTGTATTGCACGCAAGACATGATGGATGAGCTGCATGAGCGCTGTCGGTATCTGGAGCGCATCTTTTCTCGCACCATCGAGGGAAGCGATATTTGGAATATCAATCATGCGCAGGGCGCAGAGGTAGAGGTAGCGTCCGAGACGGCAGATATCATTGTGCAGTCGCTTGAATATGCCGAGAAAAGCCAGGGACTGTTTGATATCACCATTGGCACCGTGTCGTCACTTTGGGACTTTAAGGAAGGCATCAAGCCGGCTGATGAAGAGATTCAGGCCGCTCTGCCTCATGTTGGCTATGAAAACATTGAAGTGAGCGGATGTACGGTACGGCTCAAAGATCCTGAAACCAAGCTCGATCTGGGTGGCATTGCCAAAGGATACATTGCCGATAACCTCACTCAGCTGCTGGTTTCTTATGGGGTTGAGCGCGGTGTGATCAACTTGGGCGGCAATGTGTCGGTCTTGGGCACCAAAGAAGATGGGTCAGACTGGAATGTCGGCGTGCAAGACCCCAACAAGAAAAACCAGGTCATAGCACTTATCAGCTGCCATGATAACTCCGTGGTGACGTCTGGTCTTTATGAGCGAAAGTTTGAGCAAGATGGTGAGCTCTACTACCACATCCTAGATCCCACGACGGGATATCCCGTCAAGACGGATCTGGTGTCATCGAGCGTCTCATATAAAAACGCGCTCGATGCAGATGTGGTGGCCACGGTCCTCTTCTTGTTAGGAAAAGAGCGCGCTCTTTCGTTTGTTGACCAGCATAAAGATTTTGACGTGCTGCTTTGTGGGGCAGACGGAACATGTGCCACCGGCAATGACACCCAATTTGAAGTCTTCAAGTGAGGTAGTCGCATGAAAGCGTCTGACGCACCAACAGATGAAGCTGTCGCAGAAGCAGCACTCAGCGCGCGTGCACACAAGCGCGCGTGGCAGCTGGCCGCTGTGGCTGTGGTTGCACTTCTGGTGCTTGCGGCGGCAGCCTGGTTCTATTTTGGCAAACATGCAGCTCATGGCACATATGCGCACGTGCATCTGCCGGATGGTTCTTCCCAGATGCTTGATCTTTCACACCCTACGCGCGTGCGATTTGAAACCGAGCGGGGCTATAACGTGGTGGAGGTTTCAGACGGCCAGGTCTTTGTGTCCGATGCGGACTGTGACAACCATGACTGCATGGAGCAAGGAGCAATTTCGCGCGTGGGCGAGAAGATCATCTGCTTGCCACATGAGTTCTGGATAGAAATCGAAGCCGCCAACGCAGAGGGCGCTGATGGCGCAAGTGCCGAAAGCTCGTCTCAAGAGGGCGGCTACGACACGGTGAGCAGGTGACGTGTCGTGAGTGAAGGAGCAGCTCACAAGCGGTATGTGACCGATACTCGACAGGTGCGCGCGCTGGAGCGGACCTGCCAGGTGGCACTGCTTGCGGGCTTAGCCATCGTGCTGGGCTACGTGGAGACTATGGTGAGGATTCCCCTGGTCATCCCTGGTATGAAGCTGGGTTTGGGCAACGCGGCAATTCTCGCGGCACTCCTCGTGCTTGATATGCGGGCAGCAGCTGCCGTCGCTTTGGTAAAAGTCCTCTCAACAGGCCTGCTCTTTGGATCTCCGACCATGTTTCTCTACAGCCTTAGCGGCACAGCTCTGGCACTGGCATCTATGGGATGTCTCTGCTCCTTTGCAAGGGCGGGCGATAAACCCTGGCGGGTGGTGGTGACATCCCAGATTGCCGCATGTGCCCACGTAGCAGGCCAGCTCGTGGTGGCAGCAATATGGCTTCGTACAGCCTCTCTTATGTGGCTGGCGCTGCCACTTTGTGTGCCAGCGCTCATCACCGGGGGCGTTGTGGGTGCCATTGCTCAGGGAGTGCGGCGCGCGTGTCGACAAGATGAGCGGCGGCCCCACATTGAAGCAGAGGCTACGCCACGTGTGGCGCCGGGGTCCTATACCGCATTTGTAGGCAAAAACGGCGCAGGTAAAACCACCTATGCGCTGCAGTTAGCAGGCCTTCTGACGGAGGGCGGGCCAAGCTCTTCGCACGTAGGCATGTGCTTTCAAGACATCGACAGCCAGTTTGTGTGCGAGCGCGTGCGCGATGACATGGGTTTCTCGCCCCGCTTTGCCACCCAAAAAGAGCAGGACAGAGCCGTGGCGGAGGCACTTGATGCCCTGGGCATACAAGACCTCAAGGATCGCCGGATAAGAGATCTTTCCGGCGGAGAAAAATGCCTGGTAGCTGCGGCAGCGCTTATGGTCAAGGCACCGGATGTCGTCATTTTTGATGAAACCATGGCACCTTTGGACGCAGGTGCTCGCGCACGCGTCCATGCGGCTATAGACAGACTTCGTGCCGCTGGCGTGGCAATCATTGTGATCAGCCACGAGATGGAGGAGATCTTTGAGGCCGACCAGGTCTGCGTGTTCAGTGACCATAAGCTCACAGCATGCGTGACGCCGCACGACTTCATCATGAGCGACGACCTCATTGCCGAGGCCGCCCTCGAGCTGCCAAGCGTGCTAGCGCTGTCGCGCTCACTTGTTGCTGCGGGTATCCAGCCAGAGCTCAGCATGGATCCCAAGTGCGTGGGGGAGGCACTATGTCGCTTGTTGTAGACGATATGACCCTTGCGCGCGGAGGCGTCAATGTCTTGCGCCACATATCGTGCTCGGCAGAAAAAGGCCAGGTTCTGGGCATTGCGGGCGCATCGGGTGCGGGTAAAACCAGCCTCTTGCGCGCCATGGCAGGGCTGGAGCGTGAAACAACCGGACGTATCGCTATAGATAACACGGCGCTCGGGCAAACGCCTACACCCTCTAAAACACCTGCGTCAGCGCCTTGTGTCTCATATGTTGCCCAGACGCCTGAGGTGCAGCTTTTTGCCAAGACTGTCTTCGACGAGGTCTCCTTTGGACCCAAGAACCTGGGCCTCACGCGCGAGGAAATTGCTGCGCGCACAAGCTGGGCGCTTGCGTGCGTGGGCTTTGATGTCACGCGAGCGCTCACGCAGGATCCGCTTGCGCTCTCAGGAGGCGAGAAGCGCCTGGTTGCCCTGGCGGCAACGCTTGCGCTCAAGCCTTCCTACCTCCTTTTAGATGAGCCTACCTCCGGCTTGGATGCGTCTGCAAAAAGGCAGGTAGAAGACTGTATCGGCAAGGTTTGCGCATCCGTTACTGCTTGCGTGGTAGCCTCTCACGATATGGATTTTCTCTATCGCATCACAGATCATCTGGTGGTACTCAAAGCAGGCTCAATCGTGCTCCAGGGCATGACGGCAGATGTCTTGAGCTCAGAAGACGTGCTTCAAGAGGCAGGGCTTGTGTCGCCTGGCCTCATACGACTTGGCCGCTACCTCCAAGAAGCAGGCGCACTTGAGCCCGGATCTTTGGGACAAGAAGAGCTTCAAGCACACATTACAGATCTTGCGCAGAAGCTCCTGCACAAACAGGGAGGTGCGCATGATGGGCACCGGTGATGCGCGCGCTCGGCTGATAGCGGCGCTGCTGTTCATTGTGGCTGCATTTCTGGCACGCACGCTAGTATCGCTTGTCTGTGTTGCTGCTGTGGCGGCCGTGCTGTGGGCATGGATCATGTTCCACCACGACAGCCGCTGGCGCACGCGAATTTCTCGTCCGCTTGGCGCGCTGGTGGCCTTTATTGTGGTATTTGATGCGCTGTTTGCGCCGGCATACGGCACGCCGCTGGCAACGCTCGGGCCTGTTGTGATCTCGACGGGCTCACTTCTTCAGGGGGCGCTTGACGCGGCGCGGCTCATGGCGGCAACGTTTATGGGAGCGGCGCTGGTGGCAAGCTCATCTCGTGAGGAGCTTGCGCGCGCGGCAGCAGATCTGTTGGTGTTTCTGCCCCTGGCCGCGCGCGAGCGCAGCTACCTTGTCCTCATGGTGTGCTTTCAGGCTATACCGGCCTTCCTTCATACCTGGCGAGAGGTACGAGAAGCGCAGGAGCTCCGCGGCCTTACCTCTCAAGGCAGCCTCCTTGTGTGCGCTCGCTCATACCTGCCACTTGCAGTGCCGCTCTTCAATAAAACATTTTCCCGCGCACATACGCTGGCAAGATCTCTTGTCATGCGCGGCTATGATGGGACGCCTGCCCCCATGCGCCAGAGGAGGCCAGCGTGGCACACCTCAGATGTGCTGCTGGTAGTCGGCGCGGCTGCGCTCACGCTCATCTGCGCACTCATGTAGTGGACGCGTGATAGACGGCGAGAAGATCCGCACAATTCTGAGCGTTTCCTGTACGACAGCTTGATCCCAAAACTTGTAGTACGCTTCTGGTGATAAGAAAAATGAGACATAGCCAGTAGCGTATGCGCCTCCCAACATCGCACGTGCAGCGCCGTCCAGCGCCGCGCGCCCAGCGCCGCGCATGCCGCGCGGTAGCCCTCGTGGGTGCTCTGGCAAGAAAGGGTTTTCATGAGCGTTAAGAAACGGCAACATCGCGGGCTTTTCCGCACGTTCTTGAGCTACTACCGTGGCCAGATACACCTGTTTATTGGAGATACCATCTGCGCCATTCTGGTGGCAGCCATAGACCTGGCTTTTCCGCAGATCTTGCGCACGCTCACGCGGGGGCTCTTCACCCAAGGAGCCTCTGCCATCACCGATGCCTTGGTCTACCTCTTGATTGGCCTTGTTCTCATGTATCTGGTGCGCTTCTTGAGCCGCTACTTTGTGATCTTCTGGGGTCATGTCATGGGCGCGCGCATGGAGAGCCGCATGAGAGAGGACCTCTTTGACGCCTACGAGCGCATGAGTTTCTCGTACTTTGATAAAAACAAGAGTGGAGACTTGGTCAGCCGCCTGGTGAGCGACCTGTTTGACATCTCTGAGACCGCACACCACGGACCTGAGTTCTTGCTCATAGGCGCCATTGAGATCGTGGGATCATTCATCATTTTGTCAACCATCAATATGGAGCTTTCCCTGGTTTTGGCCGTTACTTTGGTGGCGCTGATCATCTTTGATGTGGTGGCAAATATGCGCATGCGTGAGGTGTTCTCAGAGAACCGCGTGCGCATCTCGGGCGTCAACAGCCGCTTGGAGGATTCGCTTGAGGGCGTGCGCGTGGTCAAGAGCTTTGCGGCAGAAGATCTTGAGCGCAAGAAGTTTCGCTCGTCCAATGACGCCTACTTGGCCTCTAAGACCAAGATGTATCACGCTATGGGTGTCTACCAGGCAGCTATTGCCGTTATGATGGGATTTCTCAACGTTGCAATTGTGGTGATGGGCGGCTGGCTCATTGCACAGGGGCGTATGGAAGCAATTGACCTTGCCACGTTTGCGCTCTACGTTTCGCTCTTCACCAATCCCATCACCAACATTTTGAACTTCACGGAGACCTTCCAGAAGGCGGTTGCTGGCTTTGCACGCTTTGTCGAGGTCTTGGAGACGCAGCCCGACATCCAAGATGCGCCCGATGCACGGCCGCTGGTGGTGGACAAAGGAGAGATTGACTATAAGGATGTGAATTTCTCCTACCTGGATGATGAGTCCGTGATCAAGGACTTTAACCTGCATATCAATTCAGGTGAAACGGTGGCGCTGGTCGGGCCTTCGGGTGGTGGCAAGTCGACCACGTGCTCTCTGCTCGCCCGTTTCTATGATATTGACACCGGCTCCATTGAGATTGATGGCCAAGACATCAGAAGTGTCACGCAGGAGTCCCTGCGTCGAGCAATTGGCCTGGTACAGCAGGATGTCTACCTGTTTGATGGCACCATTGCAGACAACATTTCCTACGGCAACCCCAAGGCCACGACAGAAGAGATCCGCGCGGCGGCCCGCAGGGCGCACGTCGAGGAGTTTGTGCGCGACTTGCCCGACGGCTATGAGACGCAAGTGGGCCAGCGCGGCACCCGCCTTTCCGGCGGTCAGAAGCAGCGCATAGCCATAGCGCGCGTCTTCCTCAAGAATCCGCCCATCCTCATCTTTGATGAGGCAACAAGTGCGCTGGACAACGAGTCAGAGGCCGCAGTCCAGCAATCGTTGGAAGACCTTGCGTCTGGCCGCACAACCATCATCATTGCGCACCGCCTCTCCACTATCAAAGACGCCGACAGGATCGTGACCATAGACGACGGTCAGGTCTCTGAGATGGGCACGCACGAGGAACTTCTCGCCCGTAAAGGCACCTATGCGCACTATTATCAGATGCAGTTTGGTGAGAGCTCCCAATAAGGATGGCGCCTTATGCATGCTGCCGATACACCGTCTACACTGGTGCATTTTGTCCTGCCCACAGATGAGAACAGGCGAGAAGAACTTGTGGCTCGCCTGGCGGAAGGGTACCTGGACGGTACCTTTGTGGCAGATGAGGGCTATGCCTTTGAGTACCGTGATACCGAGCGCCACCTCAAGCGGCTGGCGGCAGATGCATATGATCCGCGCTTTGAGAAGCTTCTGGCAGATCTTTCCAACAAGCATGTGGGTGTAGAGCTTCAGGGCAGTCTGGATGAGAGCGGCTTTGCTGTCGTTGATATGGTGGCGCTCACCTCACCCAATCCGGGAGATTCGTGGCGTCTGATGGCGCCCGGGTTTTTGGCAACCATGGTAGACAGGCTCCGGAATTCACCTCAGCGGAGCCAAGAAACGCCTGTTCAGAGTGCACATTTGAGCTTTGCGCGCCTAGAGGAGATTGCGGAGTTTTTGGGCTGCGTGGAAGATACGCTGCCGCCTGACATCCGCGCGTGGGCGCATCTCAATTTGGATCTGGCGCGTGACGGCTCGGTGGGAAAAGACGAGAAACGCCATGCTATGCGGGCGCTTTCTCTCATGCTGCGCGTGCAGTGGGAGAGTGCCTACTTTGAGCATATAGACCCGCGCGAGGCGCGCAGGATCCTCGACGAGGAACTCTATGGGCTGGACAGCGTGAAGCAGCGTGTGATAGAGACCATCATCCAGATCAACCGGACGCATCGCTTGCCGTTTTATGGCATCTTGCTGGTGGGCCCGCCGGGCACAGGCAAGTCACGCATTGCTTATGCCGTGGCGCGCATCTTAAAGCTGCCATGGACGGTATTGGATATGAGTGCCATCCGGGATGCGTCAGGTCTAACCGGCACGCCGCGCATCTACGCCAACGCCATGTGTGGCAGAATCATGCAATCTTTTATACGTGCAGGCAGGTCAAACCTGGTATTTGTGGTAAATGAGCTGGACAAGGCAGAAGATGGCTATCACGCAGAGTCAAGCGCCGATGCCCTTCTAACCCTCTTCGACAACCTGGGATTTACGGACAACTACCTGGAGTGCGCCATTCCAACCGAAGGCGTCTATCCCATAGCCACGGCAAACGACATATCCAAGATCACCGGCCCTCTCTTGAGCCGCTTTGCCGTCATTCACATAGATGATTACACGCCCGCAGAGAAGCGCGTCATCTTCTGCGATTACTCCCTGCCTAAGGTGATTGAGCATCTGGGTATGAAGCCGGACGAGCTCACCCTCACGCCCGATGCCATCGACGAGGTCATCCGCGTAGCGGGACGTGCCCCAGGTTGCAGAGACCTTGAGCAGGCGGCGGAGCATCTGGCCGCGCATGCGCTCTACCTGCTTGAGTTGTCAGGCGAGAAAACCATCGTACTTGATAAGGACGAGGTGGCCACGCTCATGCAGGGTTAGCAGCCGCGCGCGGTAGCGCAGTAGGCCGCGACAGCGTTGATCTTCTCGCCTGCTTAGCCCAGCACCTCCTGCGCTATGCGCGCGGATTCGTTGGCATCCTTAGCGTAGTAGTCGGCACCGACCATTTGGGCATATTCGGGGTTCAAGACGGCGCCACCTACCATGATGGTGCACCAGGGGGCTCGCTTGTGCAGAAGCTCTATGGTCTCAGCCATGGCCGGCACCGTTGCTGTCATGAGTGCGGAGAGGCCCGCAAGCTTGATGTGATTTTTGACCACCGCGTCGCAAAAGACCTCTGGATCTACGTCTCTTCCCAGGTCATGGACCTCGTAGCCGTAGTTTTCCAGCAGCATTTTCACGATGTTTTTTCCAATGTCGTGAATGTCACCCTTCACGGTACAGAGGGCAATTTTGCCCTTGTTGGCCACGCTTGTGGACGTGTGGTTCTCTTTGATGTGGTTAAAGCCTGCCTTGGCGGCCTCCGCAGATGCCATGAGCTGCGGCAAGAAGAAGGAGCCTGCCTCAAAGCGCTTGCCGACCTCGTCGAGAGCGGGGATCAGCACGCTGTTGATGGCATACATGACATCGTGGTCTTGGAGCACCTGGTCTATGAGCTGAGGGATCGGGGCAGCTCTTCCGGCAAGAACCAGGTCAAAGATCTGCTCCTCAGAGGTCTTGTGGGACAGATCTTCTGTGCCTTCGTGCTTGTCATGGGTGTCTGCCAGGGGCTCTTGCGCGGGATGGCCCGCATCTTGCTCTTGCGTGGGATGGCCCGCATCTTTTGTTTGAGGCAGAGCTGCAGGCTTATCTGAGCGGTTAACGTAGAGCGGCACATAGGTTTGAGCATCTTTGTCCTCGCCAGAAAGCACGCGCCATGAGCGGACAACGTCCATAATGCGCTGCTGGCAGGGGTTGATGATGGCCAGATCCAGCCCCGCGCCAAAGGCGGCGGAGAGGAAGGTGGCGTTGATGAGTGGGCGGAAGGGCAGACCAAACGAGATGTTAGAGACACCCAAGACACAGCGCACACCCGGCAGGTTCTTCTTGACCAGGCGTATGCCGCGCAAAATCTCTGCGGGCGCGTTTTGGTCGGTGGATGCGGCCATAGCCAAACAGTCGATAGCAATATCTTCGGGCGGAATGCCAAAGTCAGCTGCACGCTCAACAATGCGCGTGGCTATCTTGAGCCGGCCTTCTGCTGTTTCAGGAATGCCTTCCTCGTCGATGGTGAGTCCCACGAGCGCGCAGCCATAGTGCGCTGCCAAAGGAATGATGGCATCCATCACATCTTTGCGGCCATTGGTGGAGTTGATGAGGGGTTTTCCCGCGTAGACACGCACCGCCTGTGCCACGGTTTCTGGCACAGCAGAGTCTATCTGCAAGGGAAGAGAGCTCACGGCGCTCACCTGATTGACGAGCGTCAGCATCATGTTCTTCTCGTCAATCTCTGGCAGGCCTGCGTTGATATCCAAGATCTGGGCGCCTGCCTCGGTCTGCTCTAAGGCCAGCTTGAGGACGTAGTCCAGATTCTTGCTACGCAGGGCCTCTTTCATGAGTTTCTTGCCCGTAGGATTGATTCTCTCGCCAATGACGCCGACATCGCGCGGGCCTAACTTGGTGTAGGCCTGCGCGCTGGTGACGGCAAAATCGTGCGACTGCGCGTGGGAAGAAGGCATTGCCGGACGGCGGGAGAGCAGCTCTTTTTCTGCCTTGGTATAAGCAGGGGTGGTACCGCAGCAGCCGCCGATGATAGAAACGCCCTGGTCGACCATCTCTGCAACAGCTGCTACATATTCTTCTGGAGCTATGTCATAGACCGTCTTGCCGCCTGACATGCGCGGCAAGCCAGCATTTGCCTGCACCATGAGCGGCACGCGTGAGTAGGGGATCATGCGGCTGAGCAACGGCGCCACATCACGCGGGCCCAGAGAGCAGTTGATACCCAAGGCGTTGACGCCCAACGCAGAGAGCGTCAGGGCTGCTACCTCAGGCGTGGTGCCGAGGAAGGTCCTTCCGTCCTCACCAAAGGTCATGGTGCAGAAAATGGGCAGGGAGGTGTTTTCCTTGCAGGCCAAGATAGCTGCCTTGGCCTCGGCAATATCTGCCATGGTCTCAATGATGAAGAGATTTGCGCCAGCTGCCTCTGCAGCTATAGCCTGCTCTGCAAACAGGTCATATGCGTCCTCAAAAGACAGGGTGCCCATGGGCTGCAAGAGCTGGCCTGTCGGCCCTATATCTGCAGCAATATAGGGTGCCTCAGCATCTTTGGCGCATGCAATAGCTGCTGTGAACACCTCTGCCACCGAAGCGCTTGTGCCCAGCTTTGCGCGGTTGGCGCCAAAGGTGTTGGTGGTGATGATTTCTGCACCTGCAGCAATGTATGCGCGGTGGATGTCTGTGATCTCCTGGGGAGCTGTCAGATTTAAGAGCTCGGGGAGCTCTCCGGCTTCAAGTCCGCGCGCTTGAAGCTCGGTGCCCATAGCACCATCTATGAGGGCATATGCCGTGTTGCTAAGGATGTCAGCAAGGTGTGCATCTTTTATCGTGAGTGTGCGCTTCTTGCCGGGTGCAAAGCGTAAAGGTGGCCTCGCCCAGCTCTTATCGTCTGACATAGCAGGTCCTTCCTGTGGGCCGCAAGAGGCAGAAGTCATAGCAGATACATCCCTTGCAGCTCAGGTGAGATGTCTTTTGGGGCGTATCAAAAAGCGCTACCAAGAAGCTTACCGATTTGGTGGGGGACATGAGCAGCGTACTTGAGAGCTTGACCCCCAGCTTGCGCTCGGCATCCAGCGCTTTCAGGAGTTGCGGCTGCACATCAAGAGAAAGATCTCCATAGCCGGGAGAAAAGCGATAGCTGGTATAGAGCCCTTGTGCTGCCGCAACATTGACTATGCGTGCCTCAAGCGCATCTGCGGCACGCTCCACGACAGCTGTTGAGGCGGCGTCAAAGATGATGTGGTCAAGATCGTTGGTAAGTGAGAGTTTTCGCAGCTCACGCTCATTTTCCATGCCTAAGCTTACCGCCCCTATGCCCACTGCAACGGCGTCTTGCAGGTAGGTCTGCATGGAGTTTCCTGCCAGTTTGACTGCGCTGTCTTGAAGGTGGGCAACAAAGGGAGCTTCGGGCTCGCTGCCCTTCTCGCCCAGCGCATCTGAGGGATCCTCCAAGACGGGCGCGTCTTCAAGCAGAAAGATACGCATGCAGCCGCGCGCACGAGAGACGGCAAGGGCGCGCTCAATGTTTTGGTCGATGCGCTCGTCCAGCTCAGGCGTGATGGCCTGGCGAGTGTAGCCCAGGTAGCGCAGGACCTCTGCGCGATCAACGCTTGGTATCGAAAACTCTATGGGCAAAGCGCGTGGATCAAAATCCAGCATGGAGCTCCTATTTCTTGATATATCCGCATTGGCAGAGGGCACGATAGGTGGCGCGCGCCACCTCTGGCTTGTTCATGCTGTAGATGTGCAGACCATCCACGCCGTTGGCACTTAAGTCTTCGAGCTGCTCTATAGCATAGTCCACGCCGGCCTGCCGCTGCGCCTCTTCTGAATCTCCTGCCTGGGCCAAGTATTTGATCACCTTGGCTGGAATGGAGGCGCCGCAGCTAAATGCCATCTTTTGGATCTGACGCGTGCTGGTAAATGGCATGATGCCGACCACCACAGGAACCTTGATCCTTATACGGTCCAAGCGCTCGCGGAAGCGGTAGAAGTCCTCGTTATCAAAAAAGAGCTGCGTCACCAAAAAGTCCACGCCGGCATCGACCTTGCGCTTGAGATAGTCCAGATCCTTTGCTGGATCCATCTGCTCCACATGGCCTTCCGGGTAGCATGCTGCGCCCACACAGAGCTCAGGATGCCTCTCTTTAAGGTATCTCACCAGGTCTTCTGCATAGGCAAAATCTATGATGGAGCGGCCAGGTGCTCTATCACCGCGCAGGGCCAAAATGTTTTCCACGCCGGCAGCAAGCGCGGCCTCTGCGTAGGCATCGACGTCTTTCGTGCTTGATCCAAAGCACGTGAGGTGCGCAAGAGAGGTGGTAGATGAGGGAGAGTTGGCAATATCAGATGAAATTTTGATGGTGTTCTCAGAGTTTCCGGACCCGCCTGCAGAGAAGGTGACGCTGATCCAGTCCGGATGCGTTTCCGCTTCCATCTGACGTGAAATCTCACGAGCCGCTGCCACCGACATCTCTTTTCTAGGAGGAAAGATTTCAAGCGAGAAAGTCTGCTTTGCAGCAAGGATGTCGCGAATCTGCATGGTAGGTGTCCTCCTTGACTCTCAGTGCGGTGCGTAAGTGGCACGATAGTACGCTTACTCCATCTGGTGCGCGCTTGAATTTACGCAAGGTTTATACAGAAGCCGTGGTGTCGGCGGAAAAGAGCTGCGCCTGTGAACCGTTTGGCAGTGCAGCTCTCATCAAGGCACATCCTTTGGGTATATACGGAAAGTACGCAACCCACAGGAGGCGATCCATGCGTATTTTGCTGGCAGAGGACAATGAGTCGTTGGCCCGCGCGACACAGGTCATACTCACCCGTTCAGGTTTTGATGTTACGGTGGTGCACGATGGTGCACGTGCGCTTGAGACTTTTCACAGCGGCTACTTTGATTGCGCGGTGCTCGACATTATGATGCCCATACAAGATGGTCTTGAAGTGCTCAAAGCCATCCGAGAAGAAGGTAATACAACACCCGTTATCTTACTGACTGCAAAGACGCAGGTGGACGATAAGGTCATAGGTCTTGAATACGGTGCGGATGACTACATCTCCAAACCCTATGATGCCAGAGAGCTCGTAGCGCGCATCAAAGCGGCGGCGCGCCCGCGCTCAGGTGCCTCTTCCAAGATCACTTTTGGTGATCTCACCATAGAGTCAGAAGCTGCGCAGATCACCACCCAGCGCGGGTCTTTGTGCGTGGATCCCCATGAGATAGCTATGCTCATAGCCCTTGCCAACGCAGGCGGGTCGTCGGTTGATGAGCCATGGCTCATCCAACACGTGTGGGGAGATGAAGCGCTCATGGGTACTGCAGAGCTCTATGTAAAACTCCTCAACGGCAAGCTTGCTGCCTTGGGTTCAAACACGTCCATCGAGGGCTCGGCAGATGAGGGGTGGAAGTTGGTGAGACAGGATGGACATGGAGAAGCGTCTTAGGCTCCAGCTCACCATATCTGTTGCCGCCGTGCTCTTTGTGATGTTGGGGTTCATTGTGATGAGCACCGCCGCAATAGGGGAGATACAGCTCATCAACACCTCAGATGATATCTTGGGCGTTGTCATTCAATATGAGGGCGCGGTTCCTTCTGGCCTGAAGGATATGCCAGAGCACAGCCGCGCCACCATCAATGATGTCTTTGACGCTCAGTACTTTGCTGCCGATGTCGATGCTGCGGGCAACATTGTCATCCGCTCGCTGGATACCATGCCTGTGCTGGAAGAAGACGAAGCAAAAGATCTGGTCGCCCGCGTGTGGGAACGCAGGGAAGGGCAAGGTGTCGAGCAGAGCAGGGGCTCGATAGACACCTACCGCTACCGGATTGAGTTCAAAGAAGACGGTTCTGCTACCGTAGCTCTTCTCGACCTCACCAGCCAGATGGCCTCATACCGCAACAACACTCTCACGATGGGGTGGATTTCTCTGCTTGCGGTGGTTGGCGTGACGCTGGTGTTTGGCCTGGTATCAAAGCGTATCGTGGAGCCCATTGTGAAGGCGCATGAAACGCAGCGCCAGTTTGTGGTGGACGCGGGTCATGACTTAAGGACCCCCATTTCCATCATCTCCGCAGATACCGACGTGCTGTCCATGGACATCGGCGCAGATAACGAGTGGTTGGTGGATATCAAGCGCCAGGTTTCCAATATGAGTGATCTCACGGAAAGCCTCATTGTGCTTTCGCGCGCAGCTACCACCATTAGCAGGGACGATGTGGTGGATATCTCGGCAGTGGTGGGAGAAGAGGTTTCCTCGTTCAAATCCCGCGTGCTGACTGAGCACCACGAGATAGAGATGTCAGGAGACGAGGATACCGTAATCAAGGCCAACAGGCTCTATATCACGCGCATGGTGGGAGCCCTTTTGGACAACGCACTTAAATATGCGCGTGATGATACCGCTGTCCAGGTTGTTGTTGAGCGCCACACGCGTCGCATTGAGATACGGGTGAGCAATGAAGTGGCGTCTTTAGATCCGCTTGAGGTCAATCGGTGGTTTGATCGCTTCTATCAATCGGAGAAGTCACGCACCCATAGGGCGGGTGGTTTTGGTATAGGCCTTGCTATGGTGAGGGCTGTGGCAGAAGCGCACGGTGGCAAGGCGAGAGCTCAAGCTCAGCAGGATGCAGACGGTGGCGGTGTGGTCACCATCACCATAAGCCTGCCTGCTCAGATGAGAAAATCCAGCATACGTGAGGGATAGCTATGCAAGATGAGGTGCAAACAACCGAGGTTCAAGGCGCTCTTAAAGAGACGGCGTGGGGTGTGCGTGCACCAGGTTTCGAGGAGCTCACCATGGAAGAAGCTTTGGGCAAAGAGAGCAAAAAGATGTCACCAGAGGCGTACTATGGGTCACATCTGCCGGAGCTTGAAGCAGCAAAACAGCAGGTATGTGATCTTATCGAGCGCTATGTGAACACATGCTCTCACGATGATGACCTCAAGCCTGTGGTCTACTACACGACCAGAATCAAGTCTCCGGAGAGCTTGGTCGAGAAGATCATGCGCAAAGGAGGTACCGACACCTCTTTTGAGGCGGCGCAGAGCCTGGACATCCACGATATTGTCGGTATGAGAATCATCTGTGCCTTTGTGGACGATGTCTATGAGACAGCGCACTGGCTGGAAGCGCTCCCAGAAGTGGAGGTGCTTGAGCGCAAGGACTATATAGAAAATCCCAAGCCCAACGGCTATAGAAGCCTGCATCTTATCCTCAAGTTCAACCAAGGGCCCGCCGCCAGCCTCAAGGCGGTAGAGGTTCAGATGCGCACTATCGGCATAGATTTCTGGGCAACGCTTGAGCACAAGATCAAGTACAAGAAGAGCGTGCAAAATCCCGAGCTCATGCAGCGTGAGCTCAAGCGCTGCGCGGATGAGATTGCCTCGGTTGATATCTCCATGCAGGCCATAAGAAATGTGATTAGAGATAGTGATGAGTGATACTCTCTGAGGGCGTGCACAACTTAGCAGGTGCGCTCACACGAGACGTAGGAGTAGACGGTGAATTACAATTTTGATGAGATGCTGGATCGCAGCAATACCCATGCGGTGGCCATCGACGGGGTAGGAAGGCCCGGCGGATTTGGCCCTGAGGCGCCCCAGGATGGCTTTGATTTTATCCCCATGTGGATTGCGGACATGAACTTTGAGGGCCCGCGCAGCGTCGTGGATGCGCTGGTGGCGCGCGCCAAGCATCCTGCCTATGGCTATTTCATTACCTCAGATGAGTACTATGATTCAATTATTGATTGGCACGCGCGCAGAAAAGGCGTCTTGGATCTCACGCGCGACGCCATTGGGTATGAAAATGGCGTGCTCGGTGGTCTTGCCACTGCGGTACGCGCCTTCACCGCGCCGGGCGATAAGATCCTCATCCATGCACCTACCTACATTGGCTTCACGGGTACCTTAAACGCTTCTGGCCGAACCATGGTGCACAGCCAGCTCATCAAAGATGAAGACGGCGTCTGGCGGATGGACTTTGAGGACATGGAGCGCAAGCTCAGAGACGAAAACATCCACTTTGCCGTGTTCTGCTCGCCCTTTAACCCCTGTGGCCGCGTGTGGGAACGTTGGGAGATTGAACGCGCTCTTGAACTTTACGAGAAGTACGAGTGTGTCGTATTTGATGATGAGATCTGGTCTGACCTCATCTTGGGCGATAAACCCCAGATTGCAACGCAGAGCGTCAATGCATGGGCACGTGAGAACGTGATCTCACTGTATGCGCCCAGCAAGACGTTCAATTTAGCAGGACTGGTGGGTTCATATCACGTGGTCTACAACAAGAGGCTGCGTGACCGTATGCATACCGTGGCGCAGGCAATGCACTACAACAGCATGAATGTGATGAGTGAGCAGGCTCTTATCGGCGCCTATAGCACAGAGGGAGAGGCGTGGTTAGACCAGCTTCTGCCATATCTGCGCCACAACAGAGACTTTGCGTGCGACTACATCCACGACCACTTTGAAGGTGTGGATGTCTTCAGGCCAGAGGGCACCTACATGCTCTTCTTGGATTGTGCATCATGGCTGGATAAGCACCACAAGAGCCTGACAGATCTTGAACATGCGGGCTGGAATGTGGGCGTGGGCTGGCAAGACGGTGCACAGTTCAACGGCCCAACGCATATCCGCATGAACTTGGCACTGCCGCTGCCCAAGGTGAAAGAGGCTTTTGAGCGCCTGGATAGATACGTTTTTAACGCCTAAGGCCGAGCGCCCTGTCTTGCCTTGCCATCGGTTCATATGAAAGAGGCCCCATGCTGCGCGCAAACTTCCATACCCACACGATGCTCTGCGATGGAGATAATACGCCAGAAGAGATGGTAGAAGAAGCGCTTGCCGAGGGCTTTGAGCAGCTGGGCTTTTCTGGTCATATGGATCCAGACATCCATATGGACTGGCCCGCATACATTGAGCGTATCAGCGGTCTCAAGAAGCGTTACGCTGACCAGCTCGACATCATCTTGGGTGTCGAGCTGGACAATCTCTTTGACCGCACGTGTTGTCCGGGCGCAGAGTATGTGATAGGTTCAACGCACTTTTTGAACCTGCCGACCGACGAGCCGCTCTCCGTCGATTCATCTCCCGAGGCAATCGTTAAGATATGCAACGACTACTTTGGTGGAGACTGGCTCTTGCTCACCAAGAGCTACTACGAGTTTGAAGCGCAGGTGTATGACCGCCTGAACTGCGATTTTATTGGCCATTTTGACTTGGTGACGCGCTTTAATGATGAGCTCCACTTTGTGGACGAAACGAGTCCGCGCTATCTTGAACCTGCCCTGGACGCCATGGATTACCTGGTGTCACAAGATGTGATGTTTGAGATCAACTGCGGTGCGTACAACCGCGGGCGCAAAAAAGAACTCTACCCCCGCCCAGAGCTGCTGCAACATCTTTCTGACATGGGCGGGCGCATCATCATCAACTCCGATGCCCACCAGACAAAGCGCCTCTCCGCCGGCTTTGATCAGGCGATAAAAGCTGCGCTGTCCTGTGGCTTTACGGAGACGAATGTCTTTTGCCATGCCGACGATGGAACGCTGCAGCTCAAGCAGCTTGCCCTGGCCGAGCTCCTGTAGGGCAGCGGGCGTGCAGCTGCGCGCGCTATGTGCGCTGCGCCTGAGGCCGCAGCGCTCGTGGTGAGCTTGTGAGCGGAGGTCTTTCTCGCATAAGGAAGTGTGACTGGGGTAGAAGCAGTTCAAGATGATCAAACTTTCTTATGGAATTGAGAGTTCAAGAGGTGATTGATATGGCACAGTTTACTGATCTCAAGTTATATGTTCGTCCGGGATGCCCTTTCTGCGCGCGCGTGGATCGTTTTATGGAGAAAAACGATATCCAGGTTGAGCACCTGGACGTGACTGAGGGCACCAACGGGGATGACCTGGAGCGCATTGGAGGAAAGCGCACGTGCCCGTGCCTGCTGATTGATGGTAAGCCCATGTATGAGAGCATGGACATCATCAAGTATCTGGCAGAAAGAATTGGTCTCAACAGGAAGTAATCTTGAACTTGTGCAGGTAGCGGGGTATTTGTCCTGCTACAGATGTGAGAGATTTGAGATGTGAGCCGCATGCATTACCTCAGGGAACGTGCGGCTCACTTTTTTGCTCCGATTGGCGGTGAGTTGTTCAAATTAAATTGAACTTTGTCTTGCATTTGGTGTGGGCAGTGCTATTCTTTGTTCAATTTTAAGCGAAGAGCCTTTGAGGCTTGCTTAAATTGAACTTTACAGGTGCGGTTGGTATCGCCCGCGTGATCTGGAGGGCATATGGCTCTAGAGGATAGCTCTTGGGAACAGGTGAGCGCCGGTAGCTTTGCCGATAGGCTCAACTGGGCGCTAGAAAATCAAGGATTAAAGCAGATAGACCTTATCAACAAGGCGGCAGATAAGGGTAATAAACTGGGAAAAAGTCAGCTGAGTCAGTATGTTTCTGGCAAGACCATACCCAGACAAGATACCTTAGAGCTCCTCGGTGAGCTCTTGGGATGTTCTGCCGTATGGCTGGCTACGGGCGCAACAGACCCTGCGCTGGGTCATGAACAGAGTTCAGGCATTCAAGAGGAAGCCTCAGAGAGAGGAATGCACATGCCGCTTCGTACCTTCAACAAGTCCAGCAAGTTGGAAAACGTGCTCTATGATGTCCGTGGTCCTGTGTTGGATGAGGCCATGCGCATGGAAGATCAGGGTACCCACGTTATCAAACTGAACATAGGTAACCCTGCGCCCTTTGGCTTCCGCACGCCCGATGAAGTGGTCAAGGACATGCAGGATCAGCTCATTGACTGCGAAGGATATTCTCAAAGCCGCGGGCTCTTCTCGGCCAGAAAAGCAATCATGCAGTATGACCAGCTCAAGAATATTCCCAACGTAGACGTCGAGGATATCTATACCGGAAACGGTGCTTCTGAGCTCATCAACCTGTCCATGAGTGCGTTTTTGGATGATGGGGACGAGATTTTGATTCCAAGTCCGGACTATCCGCTCTGGACGGCATGCGCCACGCTGGCAGGTGGCCGCGTGGTGCACTATACCTGCGATGAAAAGGCAAACTGGTATCCGGATATCCAAGACATTCGTAGGAAGGTCACGCCGCGCACGAAAGGCATTGTTATTATCAACCCCAACAATCCCACCGGTGCGCTCTATCCCAAAGAGGTGCTGGAGGAGATTGTTGAGGTGGCACGAGAAAACCAGCTCGTGATCTTCTCGGATGAGATCTATGACCGGCTGGTGATGGATGGAAAAGAGCACGTCTCCATTGCTTCTTTGGCACCTGATCTGTTTTGCATTACGTTCAATGGACTCTCCAAGAGTCATATGGTGGCGGGGTATCGCATTGGCTGGATGAGCCTGTCGGGCAACAAGCGCATTGCAAAAGACTATATAGACGGTATCAACATGCTCTCAAATATGCGCCTGTGCTCCAACGTGCCGGCACAGTCCATTGTGCAGACCTGCCTGGGCGGCATTCAGCGCTCGCAGAGTTTGCTGGTGGAAGGTGGCCGCATCTTTGAGCAGCGACAATATGTTTATGATCGCTTGAGCGCTATTGAAGGTGTGCATGTCACCAAGCCCGAGGCGGCGTTTTATATCTTCCCGCATCTGGACGCGGACAAGTTCAATATCACCGATGATGATCAGTTTGCCTTAGACCTCTTGAAAGATGAGCACGTGCTGATTGTGCCGGGCAAGGGCTTTAACTACGAAAAGCCAGGCTATTTTAGGATTGTGTATCTGCCGCGTAAGCACACGCTGCGTGAGGCTATGGACAAGATTGAGCACTTCTTGAGTTACTACCGTCAGTAGAAGAGTGTCTTGATCACATACGCATACGCGTCGTGAGCAGGTGATACGTGCGTGCGGGCAGATGTGTTGGGGCAGGATGTGCGCACGCCTTTGGGAAGCTTCATGTTATGGAGCTTCTCTTAGGCTGCGCATTTGCCTACATTGAGCTTACGGTGAGAAAACAGATACGTTAAGATGCTACGGGGTACACGTCCAAAGGAGGCCCTGTGGCCAGTTTTGACCAGTTTCTAGCAGCCGTCCAGTCCAATCCGTTTTTGGCAGTTGTTATTATCCTTGTGCTTGGCACGATCTTTGTAAACGGTGCAACCGATGCCGCAAATGCTATTGCAGAGCCCGTAGGCACCCGCTCCATTGGCGTTAATGCAGCTATTGCTATGAGCGTGGTGTGCAATTTTGTGGGCTTGGTGGCCATGAGTTTCATCTCAACCGCCGTTGCCGACACCATATCGGGCATGGTGGATTTTGGTGGGGATTCCCATGCTGCACTCATTGCTCTTGCCGCCGCAACCGTCGGTATTGTTGCGTGGGGCATCGGTGCGTGGATCTTTGGCATTCCCACCTCGGAGAGCCATGCACTTATTGCCGGCTTGACAGGAGCTGCCCTAGCAGTGAAGGGTGGAGCTGCTGGTATTAACATGGCGGAGTGGATCAAGGTCATCTATGGCCTTGTTTTCTCGACTGTTGCAGGTTTTGGCGCAGGCTGGGTGGTGACGCGCATCATCAGGCTGTTGTGTCGAGATGTTGATAGGCGGAAGGCAGACAAGATGTTTGGCCGCCTGCAGGTATATGGAGCCGCTGGTGTGGCGCTTATGCACGGCGCACAAGACGGTCAGAAGTTCATGTCGACGGCCATGCTTGCCATAGCGCTCTCCTTGGGCTTGAGGGCTCAAGACATAGGGGGTTTTCCTCTGTGGATTGAGGTACTTTGCGCAGCTACCATGGCAATTGGTACGGCGGTGGGTGGCAAGCGCATCATCAAGAAGGTGGGCATGGAGATGGTGCAGATGGAAAAGCACCAGGGCTTTGCGGCGTCACTTTCTGCCACCGCAGCGCTTCTCGTGGCTACCTTAACCGGCCTTCCGGTCTCTACCACCCATGTTAAAACCGCAGCTATCATGGGCGCCGGCGCCGCCAAGAGCGTGCGCAGCGTCAACTGGGCTGTCGCCAAAGAGATGGTCTATACCTGGGTCTTTACCTTCCCTGGCTGTGGCCTCATAGGGTATGTCTTGGCACGGCTCTTCCTGCTCTGGTTCTAACCGCAACAACGTAACAACTCGTGAAATGGAGTTTTTGCTTCAGGAGGAGCGGTAGCGCTCCTGTGGACTAAGGAGATAACATGCCCCACAAGAAAGAAGATCACTTCTATACGCTCTTTAGGGACTTTGCCAAAGAAATTGTGAGCGTCGCCGCGGATTATGAGGAGCTCGTCTCGGGATACCCTGCCTCCGCTACGCTCATTCCGGTCATGAGGGTTCATGAGGACAGGTGTGATGAACACGTGCGCAAGATCATGAAGGAGCTCTACAGCTCATTCATCACGCCGTTTGACCGCAACGATATTTCTGATCTGGCGCTCAAGCTGGATGACATCGTTGACTATATGGAGGGAAGTTCGCTACGTCTGGATCTCTTCAACATGCATGGCATGAGAGACGAGGGTAAACAGATGGCGCGCCTGACCAGAGAGGCCGTAAACGAACTCTACGTGATGATTGACCACCTGCCCAACTACAAGACAGATTCCGTGGTAATGGAGAAGGCCATCTCGGTGGGTCACATTGAAGACGCAGGGGATCAGGTCTATGAGTCTGCCTTGCACGAGCTCTTCCACGAGGAAGACATTGAGGAGTATCGCCGCGGCCACGTGGTGGGCTGGCTCAGGGTCTTCGACCGCATGGAGATGTGCCTGGATGCATGCGACGCTGCGGCCGGTGTCGTGCGTTCCGTGGTCATGAAGAGCGCATAAGAACTTATCGCCCAATTACTCATCAGATTGAATGTTTTCTCGCCAATTCTTTCAAAGCTGTAAATGCTCTGTAACGCCCGTTTGAAGGCATCCGTAGGAGGACTAGAGTTTTTTGCAGTCTGTGAGGGAGTCGGCGCGCGGCGTCGTCTCGATCAATTGGGAGGCAGGTAATGGTTCAGAAGAAAGATATTGACTGGGGCGCGCTGGGTTTTGCCTATCAGCCGACGGATTTCAGCTACGTGTCCAACTACAAAGACGGCGCGTGGGATGAAGGAACGCTGACGCGCGATCACACCGTGACGCTCTCTGAGTGCGCGGGCCTGCTGCATTACTGCCAGGAGGTTTTTGAGGGCCTCAAGGCCTATACCACCAAGAACGGTGACGTGGTGTGTTTCCGTCCCGATCAAAACGCCGAGCGCATGTATAACTCGGCCAAGCGCATCTGCATGCCGCCGTTCCCAAAGGATCGCTTTGTGAAGGCGGTTGAGGAGGTCGTGCGCGCCAACGCTGCGTGGGTGCCTCCGTTTGGTTCGGGCGCTACGCTCTATATCCGTCCGTTCATGTTTGCAACGGGCGATGTCATCGGCGTGAAGCCTGCAGACGAGTATCAGTTCCGCATCCTGGTGACGCCGGTAGGCCCGTACTACAAGGGCGGCGTTAAGCCCGTTAAGCTGCAGGTTTCTAAGTATGACCGCGCAGCACCTCATGGCACGGGCAACATCAAGGCTGGCCTTAACTATGCCATGAGCCTCTATCCTTCCGTTGAGGCGCACTCCAAGGGATATGCGGACAACATGTTCTTAGACCCCCAGAGCCGCACCTATGTGGAGGAGTCCGGCGGAGCAAACATCTTGTTTGTTAAAGAGGACGGCACCCTGGTGGTTCCCCAGTCCTTCACCGATTCCATTCTGCCCTCCGTCACCCGTCGCTCGCTGGTTGATGTTGCGGAGAAGAAGCTCGGCATGCGCGTTGAGCAGCGCCCGGTCAAGTTCCAGGAGGTCTTGGACGGCGAGTTTGTGGAGGCTGGCATGTGCGGCACGGCGGCGGTCATCTCTCCTGTGGGCGAGGTCGACACCGACGACGTACAGTTTGTCTTCAAGAGTGGCATGGAAAACGTGGGTCCTGTCATGAAGGAGCTGCGTGAGACCTTGACCGGCATCCAGTCAGGCGAGATCGAGGACACCTTTGGCTGGGTTCACAAGATCGACGTGGAGTAGGCACCGCGCGTTCAAGCAGCGCGTTTGGGCGAGAAACACCTGCACTTGTGAAGAGAGGCCGCATGCGTGCGGCCTCTCTCTTCTGTATGTCGTGCGTGGACGGTGGGCGTGCCGTGGCAGCGTGCGTTGTCGCAGCGTGCGTTGCCGCAGCGTGCGTTGCCGCAGCGTGCGCGCTAGCTTGCAGTGGTATCGGCGCTACCTACGCTGATGCCTTGGGCGGCAAGTGCGTCGGTGACCTCACGGAAGGCATCCTCGTTTTGGCCTCCAATGAGATAGGTGGCGTCGCGCGTGTGGATGAGCAGCCATGGCCCCTGCAGGCGATTGAGACTTACCGTGACGTCTCCAAGCTCATCGCTTCTAAAGCTGCCTTCCAGCATGGTATCGGTGGCAGCGCCAACTCTGCGGCTGAGAGTAGGGAGCTCGTCGATCTTCTCGGCAGAAAGAATGTCTTCAAGGTCAATGGTGTGGCTCGCCAAGGCGCAGTGTGTCTCTATCGCGCCATCCGAGACACTCATGCGCGCTCCGTTGCCAGGCATGAAGAAGGCCAGCACAAAAACCGTGGCTCCCACAATGATGAGGACGGTGGCTGCTGCTATAGCCTTTCCTAAGGGTCGCGCAAGGTTAACAGACATGTTGATACCTACGCGGTTGTTGATGATAAGGCGCTCGTCATCGGGGTTGTGGTAGAACATGCCCAAAATCCAGTGTGCATCTTCATCAACGTAGGTATCACCAGAGACATCTTGGGTGAGCTGCGCCTGAAGATGTCTCACGTGCATCTCTATAAAAAGCGATGATGCGGCCATAAGCACCATGAGCACCACAATAGAAACAAAGAAGAGCATCTCCTCGTCACCAAAGGCAAGCGTGAGCCAGCTCAGGATGGTCATACAGAGCGCGCACAAGAGGTTAACCTGCGCCCACGCGTGACGACGGATACGGCCGAGCGCCTCCGTGCGCAGGGTATTATCATCTACCACTTCGCTCTTATCGCGATAACACCAGCGCCAGACGGCCCACATCATCACGACCACCGCGCTATAGATGAAGTAGCCCGCATCATGCGACGGACTGAACGCCCAGGGCAGCGCGCTCAAGGCGGCAAGGATCCAGAACCAGAAGCCATGCATGCGCGGCATCTGGTTTGCCGCTGCCGTGATATCGACCACCACGCTGCGCGCGCTCACGCGCTTGGGATACCAGCCGTGAGCTTGCTTTATGGTGGCCAACTTGAGATTTGCGCGCGCAAAGATGACCTCGGGCGCCACGCACGACACCACGAGCCACACCATCCAGAGACACATCATCGAGTCAGCCCACGCCGGCTGCATGGCCACCCACGTCGCCACCAGCGCCACAAGTGACATAAAAATGGCAAGTATAAGTTCTTCTCGCCTGAATGAGGCAATAGTGCGCATGACCTCAGGATCGGTTTGTGCTTGTTGGGGAAGCGTCACGCCGATGGCAATGTTTTTCTTGAACGATCCCTCGTTTCGCATGCGAACATACATCAGTATGCATATCCAGCAGCAGCTGAGCCATAAAAGTGATGTCGTGCTCATGACTGGCTCCTTTTTGACGTGTGGCTTGCCAGCAGTTTTGTGCAGAGCGTCAGGATCTCTTGTTCAGACATCCCCTGGGCGATAAGTTCCATGAGACTCAAGCGCAGTGCTTGCACCGTTTTTATGTCGGGGGCAGACTCCTGTGAGGAAAGGTGCACGAAGGTGCCCTGGCGCCTGTTGACTGCTACGTAGCCCTCCTGTTTGAGCAGTTGGTAGGCCTTATTGACCGTCGTTGCGTTGATGCCGCATTCGGACGAGAGCGTGCGTACAGAAGGCAGCGGGTCTCCCTGTTTGAGCTCTCCTTTGGCAATGCCTTCCACAATTTGGTCTCTAATTTGCTGGTAAATGGGGGTGTCGGACAAGAAATCAAGCGAGATGAGCATAGGCGCCTCCTTTCTGCTTCGTCGCTGTTTATGCTGTATTATATCAAGTAATACAATACATACAAGACAACGTGGCGATAAGGGCTAAACTGGTGTTATGTGGGGTGCGGGGTCGTGCGCACGGTCGTGCCGCCGCACGGTCGCGCCGCCGCGCAGGATCGCGCCGACGGTAACAACGCCAGAGGGGAGCTGCGAGATGTCTGTTGAGAGCTTGGATACGCTTATTGTGTATTGCCACCCGTGGGAGATGAGCTACACGCATGAGGTTTTGTGTGCCTGTGAGCGCTCACTTTCTGCAGCTAGACGCAGCTATGAAGTGATAGATCTCTACGCCGATGGATTCATGCCGGCAATGACGGTTGATGAGCTTTCTGTCTACAACCAAGGCGTGACAGAAGATGCGCTGGTCAAGCGCTATCAGGAGCTGCTTTTGGCCTGCAAACATCTCATCTTGGTATTTCCCGTTTGGTGGAACGACGTGCCGGCCATGCTGCGTGGCTGGCTTGATCGCACCATGCTACCTGGGTTTGCGTGGGAGGCAACCGGCAAAGGTATTGTGGGCAAGCTCAGCAATATTGAGTCCGTGGATGCCTTCACCACCTCATCTAACCCCACGTCCTACATGCAAGAGCGCTTAGGCGACGGCATTCAGCACACGCTCTTAGATGCCACGTTTTGGCAGCTCGGGTGTGGCAAAGGCAGATGGCACAACCTGGGCGGCATCGATATCACGACAGAGGATGAGCGTGCCCAGTGGCTCTTGTCCGTTGAAGATGAAGTGGCACACATATAGTGCGCATACGCGCGCTCAGGCACTATACTGGTGAACTTGAGCAAACATGAGGCGCGTGTGCGTCTTCGCTATAGCTGAAAGGTGGACGTATGGCCCAGCGAGTACAGGGAACTGAGGATCTCTTTGGCGGATACATGCGCGCTTGGGAGCGCATGTGCGAGGTATCAAAAGAGCTCTTTGGTGCCTATGGGTTTGATCGCATAGAGACGCCTGCAATTGAGCAGGTCGCAACATTTGTCCACGGCATCGGCGAGTCGACCGATGTGGTGCGCAAAGAGATGTTCCGCGTGTTTTCAGGCGCTCTTATCGAGAACCTGCTGAAAGAGGGCAGCGAGGGCAATCTCAAAGCCAAGCAGCGTCTGGCCCTGCGTCCTGAAGGCACGGCAGGTGTTGTTCGCGCGGCGGTCGAGCATAACTTCGTGCCGCAAGGCGCTGCCCCGGTCAAAGTGTGGTACGGAGAGCCCATGTTTCGCGGCGAGCGCCCGCAAAAAGGCCGCCTGCGCCAGTTCCACCAGGTAGGCGTCGAGTGGCTGGGCGCGCCTGACCCTGCGGCAGATGCCGAGGTCATCATCATGCTGATGGAGTTCTACCACCGCATGGGCTTTGATCCTCGTACCCTGGAGCTGCGCATCAACTCCATGGGAGATGCGTCTTGTAGACCACAATATCGCGAGAAGGTCCGCCAGTTCATACTCGATCACAAAGATGAGATGTGCGAGGACTGCCTTGAGCGCGCAGACATCAATCCGCTCCGCTCGTTTGACTGCAAGAACGAGCACTGCCGTGAGGTGATGAAAGACGCCCCCCTGGTGGTGGATAACCTCTGCGATGAGTGCCGCGAGCACTATCAAAAAGTGAAGCAATATCTGGATGAGGCGGGCATTTCCTACCTTGAGGATCCCACGCTCGTCCGCGGTCTTGACTACTATACGCGCACGGTCTTTGAGGTTGAGGTCAAGGGCTCTGGCGTAGGAGCCATTGGCGGCGGCGGTCGCTACGACGGCCTGATGGAGCTCGAGGGCGGCAAACCTACGCCTGGTCTGGGCTTTGCTGTCGGCTTTGAGCGCATGGCGCTGGCGCTTGAGCAGCAGGGTGTCTCCATGGCAAGCGACACTCCCCGCTGTGTCTATATTGCCTGCACGCCCGACGAGCGCGCGCAGGTGTTTACCTACACGCTGGCGTTGCGCCGCGCGGGCATCCGCACGGAGGCAGACTACCAGCACCGCTCGCTCAAGAGCCAGTTCAAGCAGGCAGATAAGGCAGGTGCGGTGCTCTGCGTCGTGCTGGGCACCGACGAGATTGCTCAAGGCAAGGCCACCATCCGCAATATGCAGACCCACGAGCAGGTCCAAGTTCAGCTGGATGCGCTGGTAGAAGAGATAAAGGCGCGCCTGCACTAGCACGCACCGCGTGCGGGCACGTTGGTAAAGCTGGTGGCTAACACCACGGGGGAGGGGCAGTACATGTCAAGCTTCTGGATCTACATGCTGGTTGTTGTGGCATTGATCCCCGTATCAATGCTGCTCATCTCCCGCTGGTTCAAAAAAGGCGGCCCCCAAGAAATCAACGGCATCAGCGGCTACCGAACCAAGCGCTCGATGCAAAACATCGACACCTGGCGATTTGCGCACACCTACTGCGGAGCTCTCCTGGAGCGAGTCTCTGTCGTGGCACTGCCCGTTTCTGTTGTGGTCATGGTGGCAGTGCGTACTGCAGGCGAGAATTTCTTTGCGCTGGTAGCCATGGTGCTCACCGCCGCGCAGCTCGTTTCCTTGTTTGTGTGCGTTGCGCTGACAGAGCGCGCTCTCAAGCAGCGCTTCAGCCAGGCAGGCAAGCCCCGCGCGTAGCCACGGGTTGCCTCAACCGCCGCGACCGCTGCGACCGCCGCGACCGCTGCGGGTTGCATTGTTTGCTCGCATACTTCTCCATGAACCGTCGTTTTGCTCCAAGTTTGCCCAGTTGAGCTTTTCGGAAATCGACGGTTCATGGAGTTTTGTGTAAATGAGGGGTTTCCAGTGATGCAGGCGCCGCAAGCGCTGCAGCAAATGCGCAGCTACAAGCGTTGTACTGCCATCCTGAGCGTGCTGAGCGCACCGGCAACGCGCGTGCCGCGCACACCACGCATGCCGCGCACACCACGGGCACTGCCCAACGCACGCTTCATCCATGAACGCGCCAGCGTGCAGAGCGGCAGCAGATACAAGAAGCAGGCAGCTAGGATGCTCGCGGTAGGTGCCTGGATGAAGGAGAGCGTGGCGGTGGCGGCAATGGACCAGGGCATCAAAGCCGCGCAGGTCACCACGGTGTCTTCCAGGGCGAGCGCATAGGAGTTGTTATTCTCGCCCAAATCGTGGCAGAGCTGATCGGTCAGCATGATGGCCAGTGTCTGGTTGCACGCTATGCAAGACGTGGCAAGGCTCGTCGCAAAGATGCTGGTAAACGCTGTTGTCTTGCAGCTGAGCGCACGTACGTGCTCGCGCATGCCCAACAGCAGACCCGTGCCCTCAAAGAGGCCCGCAAAGGTGGCGGACAGGGCAATGACCAGCTCGATATTCACCATGGAAAGAAGTCCGCCGCCATCGACCAGGGCAGCCACGCGCGTGTCGGGCGCGGCGTAGCCCAGAAGCGCAATCTGGGGAAGCGCAGATGCGGGTATGTGCTGCTGGGTGATGCAGAGCAGCGCCGCCGCCGCGCAGCCAAGGAGCATGGTGATCTTGACATCCACTTTGCGAAGCGTGCATGTCACCACCACGGCAGCCGGGATAAGGCACAGCGCGCCTGTGTAAAATGCCTGCGCCAGCACATCGGCACTTGAAGCGGAGGCCATCTGCTGGGGCGCAAAGGCATGGCCCAGCGCAGCATAGATGACGCAGCTCAAAATAAAAGGCACCAGGCCACTTTTGAGCATGGCGTGAACGTTGTCAAAGATATTGGTGTGCGTGAGCGTCGCCACGAGCGCAGCGCTCGACGACATGGGGGAGTTTCTGTCGCCAAAGTAGGAGCCCGCCAAAACGGCGCCGCCCACCAGCAGCGTGTTTGCTCCCATGGCATGGGCCAAGCTCATGCAGACAATGCCTGCCGTCGCGGCTGTTCCAAATGCGGTGCCCATGAGCATACTCATGAGGCAGCAGAGCAGAAATGAGAAAACCACGAGAGCGCGCGGTGTCATGAGCTTGCTTCCCCACAAGACGATGGTGGGGATGGTGCCAGAAGCGCGCCAGAGCGCGGCCATAATGCCCACAATGGCCAAAAGCGCAAGCACGCCCGTAACCGTCTTGATGCCCGCAAGAGAAAAACGCAGCAGCTCGCGCAGCTTAAAGCCACGCCTCAGACCGTATCCCATAAAGAGAAAAAAACCTCCCATGAGCGTCACAGGAAGTGGAAGATGAAGTCCTGTCCCCAGCGCGAGCATCGCTGCAAAGGTGGCAAGTATCAATGTTTCAAGCACTTCATCCTCCTTAGAGTTTATTTCTCATGTGTTACGGTACGCGCTCAAAACTGTTCAGTCCAACTGTTATAGTTGGATCAAGTTACAAGAAACTTTTGTTGCAAGGATGGGTTACAAATGCACTTTGTAGCCGCGGAGAGGTGAGCGTGTGAATTTCCAAACGATGGACTACTTTATTGCGCTTGCAGAGGAGCGCAGCTTCACGCGGGCGGCCGAACGGCTCAACGTCACCCAGCAGACGCTGTCCGCACACATTGCGGCGGTGGAAAAAGACCTGGGCGTTCACCTGGTGGTCAGGCGCGTGCCGCTGGATCTCACCTACGCCGGTGAGCAGTTCTTGACCTACGCGCGCCGCTTCAAGGCCGAGCACGACACCATGCTGCGTGAGTTCAAAGACATTACCGACGACGAGCGCGGCCTTCTGCGTGTCGGCGTCACGTCCACGCGCGGCCACATCATCATGCCGCACGCTATCGCCGCGTTCCAAAAGGTGCACCCGGGCATCGAGATTGACCTTAACGAAGGCGAAAACCAGGAGTTGGTGAGCCTTCTTTCAGATGGGCGCATAGACGTGATGGTAGGAACCGTTCTTTTGGATATTCCTCGCCTGATTGTGCAGGAGCTCTACCAAGAAGAGGTGGTTCTGGTCGTCTCAAAAAAGCTCCTTGAGCAGCGTCTGGGCGATAAGATCGAGCAGCAGATAGAGCATGTGGAGCGCACGGGCGATCTCTCGCCTCTGGCACAGTTGCCCTATTTAGTGCTGGGACGCAGAGATATCCCGGGCACCATTGCCATGAGGACCTTCCAAAAGGCGGGCTTCACACCCAAGATTGCTGTCCGCAGCAAAAACGCCGAAACGCTTCTTGCCTTGGCCTCGCGCGGATCTGGCGCGTGTTTCTCGCCCATGGAGCTGGTGGAGACCACCTTTTCGCGGGAAAAGAAGCGCGAGATGCGCTTTGTGCATCTGGGAACGGACGCGCGCTATCCCATCCACGTGGCGTGGCGCAGCGCCGCGCATCCGTGGTCCATGGTGGGCGAGTTTTGCTCCACGCTCAGAGAGACCGTGGGCTCGGGGCAGCGCCAGAGCGTGAGGGGAGACGCGTGAGTGATTTAGGACTGTCAACCGGCGCGCACTCAGCAGACGCAGACACTTCGGCCGCGCGTTTTGCAGGCGCCAGCGCGGGCTGGGCGCGTTTCTCCGTTGGGCGAGAAGTGCGTGCGCTTGATCTTATCCGCCACCTGTTGGGTTCAAAGCCTGCAGCTACGCGGGTGTTTGCAGAGCATCGGGCGTATGCGGTAAGTACGGGCGCCGAGCGCATGCTGCAGCAACAAACCTTACTGCACAGAGATGACATGGTTGAGATTCGCTGGCCCCAGCGTGACGTTGCTGCGCAGCGCCCCGCCACCGCCGCCGCTACGCAGCGCGCGGCCGCACCACGCGCCCTTGAGGTGTACTGGGAAGACCCGTTTGCGCTTGCGGTTGAGAAGTGTGCAGGAGAGCTGGTGCACTCTGATGGTAGCGACAAGCCTGCGCTTATATCCCGTGTTTTTGATTACGTTTCTGCAGCTGGCGGTATGTATGCGCAGCCGGTGCAGCGGCTTGATGAAGATACCACAGGTATCGTGCTCGTCTCAAAAGCACCTGACTTTCAGCCGCTCTTTGATGAGCTGGTGGCAGGCCATGATCTCTGCAAGATCTACCTGGCCGTGGTGGAGGGAAGCATTTCTGCAAGCGCCTTCACCATAGATGCCCCGATTGCGCGCGACAGGCATGACGCGCGCAAGATGCGCGTGGGAAAGACGGGAAAGCCCAGCCAAACCAAGGTGGCAGTGCTCGCACAAAGCAGGGGTAGGAGCCTTGTAGCCTGCCGACTCATGACGGGAAGACGCCACCAGATACGAGTGCATTTAGCACACATCCACCATCCCATCGTGGGCGACGCGCTCTACGGTGCGCCCGGATGCCCCCTCATGCTGCATGCATACCGGGAGCACTTCTGTCATCCTGTAACGGGAGAGCCTGTTGAGATTCAAACGACATGGCCTTCTCGCTTTAGCACGTTTTTCTCGCCCGTTTTGTTTGGAGAGGACGTATTCTCTTAAGTGTGTTCTCTGGCAGGGATGGTTTAGGGGCTGTCCTTTGAGAGGAGAGGGATCGTACATGCCAAATACCATGCGTGGTGTCTATACCAATTTGACCGAGATTAGACGCAAGGTGTTTTGTGAGGTGGCTCGGATGATCTACGCTACCTCCGAGCATCCAGAGTGGACAGACCAGGAGTTTGATGCGGCATTTGACCAGCTCCCGTATGATATTTTGCCGGGTGATGTGGCCACATATAGAGGCTCAATCTTCTTGGAGCGCGCGGTGGTATCTGAGCGCATAAGGCTGGCGTTGGGACTTTCGCTTCAGGATGTGGACAAGCCGCAGCGGATATCGGATGGTCTTATGAATGCCATGCGCTCACAGACCTACTATGAGCCGCCGCTCATCAACGTGATCAAGTTTGCCTGTAACGCCTGCAAGGACAATGAGTATGAGGTGACCAATACCTGCCAGGGCTGCCTGGCGCACCCTTGCCGCGAGATCTGCCCCAAAAAAGCAATCTCTTTTGTGAATAAACGCGCCTATATTGATCAAGAAAAATGCATCCACTGCGGCCTTTGCCACAAGACCTGCCCGTACAATGCCATCCACCATTACGTGCGCCCGTGCGCGGCGGCGTGTGGTATGGGCGCCATCAAATCCGACGAGCATGGTCGCGCAGACATTGACCAGAGCAAATGCGTTGCCTGCGGCCAGTGCCTCATCAACTGCCCCTTTGGTGCCATCGCTGACAAGAGCCAGATTGCGCAGGTCATCTGGTCAATTCAGGAGGGCTGCGAGGTCATAGCCATAGTGGCGCCGGCCTTTGTAGGCCAGTTTGGCGGTAAGGGAGACGTGGGCAAGCTTCGCTCTGCCTTCACGCAGCTGGGTTTTTCTGGCATGGAAGAGGTAGCTTTGGGCGCAGACCTCTGCACCATCCAGGAAGCGCATGACTTTATGGATGAGGTACCGGAAAAGATCCCCTTTATGGGCACTTCATGCTGCCCTGCCTGGTCCATCATGGCTAAGCGAGAATTTCCTGAGCACGCCAACTGCATCTCAATGGCACTGACTCCCATGACGCTGACCGCGCGCATGGTGCGCCAGCAGCATCCTGACGCAAAGATCGTCTTTGTAGGGCCGTGCTCTGCTAAGAAGCTTGAGGCCATGCGTAAGAGCGTGCGCTCAGAAGTTGACTTTGTCCTCACCTTTGAAGAGATGGCCGGCATGATGGAGGCCAAGGGTATTGACTACCTCAAGCTGCAAGACGAGGGCAAGTCGGACTTTGATGTGGCCAGCGCTGATGGCCGTGGCTTTGCGGTGGCAGGAGGCGTTGCCAACGCTGTGGTCAATGCCATCCAGCGTGAGCAGCCGGGCCGTGAGATAAAGGTTGCAAACGCTGAAGGACTTGAGGATTGCCGTAAGATGCTCAAGGCTGCCATCAAGGGTAACTACGATGGCTACCTGCTTGAAGGCATGGCATGCCCAGGAGGCTGTGTGGCTGGTGCGGGCACCCTTGTGGCCATCAACAAGTCGAGCGCAGCTGTCAAGCGCTATGCCAAGCGCTCGCCGCGCGCCAACGCTACGGAAAACGGCTATCGCATGCTCATCCCGGTACTGGAAAAGCTGGACGACCGTAAGAACTTCAAGGAAAACGAGATCCAAGAGACGGATGAGGCACAACATCTGGTCTAAGTGTTCCTTTGCGCGTGCGCGCGCACGCGCGCACGCGCACTTTCTGGCACGCTCGCGAAAACTGCTGCATACCACGAGGGGCGCTCCATACCAGGGCGCCCCTCGTCTCACGTGTGAAGTTCTAGCTTGCGGGTCTCTAGCCTTGCGGCTCTAGGCCACCCTATCCGGCGTGTGCTGTGCCGTGATTGCCCAGGCGAGAAGTGCCATGAGCGGCAACGAATACATCAAAGGGAGGGTGTAGCGCACTGATCCGCAGGGTGCCGCAATCAGTACGGCCTCGAGCATCAGGAGGGCGGAGAGCGCCGTGAATGTGGCAAGACGCAGGCGCTTCTCGCTCAAGGAAAAACCTATGAGGAGGGTCAGCAACCAGAAATACGTGCCTGGCGTATAGAGCAAGGCAAGGGGGAGCACTCTCCTCACGATCTTGAGTACGGTCGTGCCCAAAACATAGGGGGTGCGCCCAACGTGAGTAGGAATTTGATCGACGGACGCAAACCAGCCAAGAGCAGGGAATTCATCCCACGTTTCGTTGAAATAGGGCTTGTCTTCAAGGTAGTAGGTGCCCATGGTAAAGGGGTAGAGACTCATGGTCGTCTTGGTTGCCGCCACAAATGAAGTGGCGGGATGTTCAAAGCAGAGTTTCAATGCAGCCTGGCAGAACTCCACCGTCGTGGCTCGTCCGGGCTCTCCCACATTGAGGCGGCCTTTGACGGGATCGGAGATCTCTGGATTGTAGACGGCCGCTACCTCATTAAGGCTTACCGTAAACGAGCGCTCCAACGTGCTTTGGATATCGCCGTCAAGCTCTTGCCCTGCTCGCACGTTTGCCGCAACGATCTGCGCTGGTAGAGAAAGTGCCTCCGCAGGCCCTATGTCTGCTACGCCTATGGCGGGCAAAAAGAGGCGCGACCACAGTAAAAAGGCACCTACCACACTCACGAGGGTCACCAGAACAAAGCGCTTATGGGTGAGGATGAAGAGCATGATCAGGCCAAACGCAACAAGGAAAACCCCGTTATTCCTGGTGAGAGAAACCAAGATGCTCGATACAGCAAACGCCCACGGCCTGGTCAGCCAACCCTCCTGCGAGTTGTGTGTATGGCCGAGCACTTTCACGATGAGCTGGAGCGTGAAGAAGACAACAAGGAAAGCGTGCAGACCGTCTTTTGAGATGGACATAACATAGATAGGGATGGGCGGAAACAGCGCAAAAAATGCCAGCGCAGCGTACATCAGACGTCTTTGGCCAGAAATTTTCTGTATCCAAATGCAGCATGAGGCAAAAACAAAGAGCGCAACGATCAGCTGCAGCATGCACATAAGGAAAAGTCCTGACCACCCAGTGGCATCAAAAATAAGCGAGAAACGATACAAGGCAGAAAAGATGAGTCCCACAAAGTACGGGTAGTGGGTGTCGAGCGCAAACCCACCATAGCCTAGAAACTCGGCCATCTGATGGGACTGATCAGACGTGATCGTGCCAGGGAACCACACGATGAGATAGGGAAGCCATGCAACTAGAAGTATGAGCACAATCTGCCAGGCCTTGAGGGCAGATTGTGTGCCTGTGCGCTGGGGTTGCGCAATGTGCTGCGCGTGCTGGGCGTCGTACTGGGCGCAGCACAGCGCCTCACGATGTACAGGTTTGTCTAGTGCGCACATACCAGAAAGCACACTAAAGCATGCAACAACCAGGCTGTGACACAGCATGAAATCACCTATGAATACAAGAAAAGACCAGGTGAGACAAGCAAACGTGGAGTCTAAGTCGACCGGCTCCATAGCGCTTGGAAATTGAACAGCATGATAGATGAGCATGCCACCTTCATCTATAGGACGGCCTATAAAGAGGGTGAGTGTCAGGATAAGCGTGGTGATAAGTGCCCAGAAATTGCACCGTTTAGGTGATGTTTTTGCCTCCGGTGAGAAGAGTGCATACCACATGAGAGGACAGAGGACGACAAAAGAGATCTCACGTGAGAGTTCATAGGAGTTCACCACAATGATGCCTTGGTCGGTATAGCTCGTGGCAAGTGTGATGCCAAGACAACAGCAGCAAATGACAAAGGCAATCAGTCGGATAACTTTTGAAGTAGTTTGCATGTGGGCACCTTGGATGGGGGTAAGCAGCCCTGATCATAGCAAACGGGCCACAAGAACAGCGTGGGAAAAGAGACGATCAGACGACTTTCAAAGACGAGAGCCGCACATGAAAAGGGCGGCCGCTCGTGCGACCGCCCCTCATTTCAGCACACGCAACGCACGTGACTACTCGTCCTTCTCGCCTTTGATGGAAGGATAGAAACTGGCCTCTGCAAAGATCTCTTTGATGGTGTGGCCGTTTACAAAAGGAAGAGCAAGGAACTCGTCCAAGGTAGGAACAAGATCACTGCAGTCAACAAAGTGATTCTTGCTATTACGCACGCTCGTGTCCTGTGCGCGCCATGACTCATAGTTGACGTCTGTCAAGTAGTAGACCTTTGAGCCAACCTTCATATAAACAGAGTGGTTGGCGTGCAGATAATCTGCGAGGCCATTGTAATCTACGTCGAGCTTCTCCGATGCAATCTTTCCCATGGCCATTCCTTTCTCTGAAGGCGAACCCTGATGCAATATTAGCGCGGCTGTGCCCAAACGAGCGGAGGTTTGAGAATTGTTAGGCAAGCGTTATATATCGCGCGCGGAAAAAACTGTGCGAGCAAAAACTGCACAAGTGTGATACATCTATGACACATGAGGCTCACGGGCGCCTTTGGGGCTCCAATGCTTGTGCTGGAGTTCTTGGGGTTCGGACGTGCCTTTCGGATGTGCTTTTATGCGTACAGATGGTCAACCAGATAGTGTGGGATCTACTATGGAAAACCCTTCAATCGTCGTACTCATACCGTGCTACAACGAAGAGCTAACGGTAGGTAAGGTGATCGATGATTTCCACGCGGCTCTGCCCCAAGCAGATATATGGGTGTATGACAACAACTCGACCGATCGAACATATGAGATTGCGCTCGCTCACGGTGCCAAGGTGCGGCGTGAATCACGTCAGGGCAAGGGTAATGTTGTGCGGCAGATGATCAGGGACATTGATGCGGATTTCTACCTTATGGTGGACGGTGATGATACCTATCCTGCAAATGAAGCTCCCAAACTCCTGCAGCCTCTTATGGATGACACGGCAGATCACGTGGTAGGTGATCGACTTTCCAATGGTACCTATGGTGAGGAGAACACGCGGGCGTTCCATGGCTTTGGAAATGACCTGGTCAGGTGGTTGATTAAGGTTCTGTACGGGTTTGAGTTCAATGATGTTATGACCGGCTACCGTGCTTTCAACAAAGTGTTTGCAAAGAGCTTGCCTGTCCTGTCTCCCGGCTTTGAAATTGAGACCGAGCTCTCTATTCATGCGGTGGACAAGCGCTGGAGAATCGCACAAGTTCCCATTGAGTATCGCGATAGACCTGCGGGGTCAGAGTCAAAGCTCAACACCTACTCTGACGGGATAAAGGTTCTCAGAATGATCTTTTCTCTGTTCAAAGACTATAAGCCCCTGAGCTTTTTCTGCATCCTGGCCGCGATATGTATTGTGATAGGCCTCATCTTGGGCATTCCGGTGGTGGCCGAATTCATGCAGACGGGCCTTGTGCCCAGGCTTCCGACGGCCGTTTTGGCCGTGGCATTTTGCGGGCTGGGCTGTCTCTTTTTCACCTGTGGACTCATCTTGGACACAATTGTCAAAGGCGCTCGCCGTCAGTGGGAGATAGACGTTACCAAGCTCTATGACGAGAAGAAATAGCCGTGGGACTTCTAACAGACTTACGTACTACCTAACGTCTACGCACCACCCAAAATCAGCCGTGTCAGCTCATCTGTGGTGTGCGCAAGGCATGTGGCGCCCTGCGCAATGAGGTAGTCCTCATCTCTAAAACCCCAGGTTACGGCTATACAATCGGTATGTGCATTGTGGGCGCTCAAGATATCCACCTCAGAGTCACCCACATAGACCGTGTCTTCAGGCGTCACACCCAGCGCTTGCATGCAGGTATTTAAGATGTCGGGCGCAGGTTTCTTGCGAATGTGATCCTGCTCTCGCTCACCGGCGACAAAATCAAACAGTCCCGGGAAAAATGTCTCTACCAGCTCCTGCACGGCCTCATCTACCTTGTTGGACACCACCGCACAGGCAACATGGTGCTGCTTGAGCTCATGGATCATGCTCTCAATGCCGGGGTAGGGGCAGGTGAGTTCTGCTGCATGGTGGGGATAGTAACTGGCAAGTTCATGCCAGATCTCATCTGGATTGGCGCTGCTCGCACGGTCTGCTACGGCACGGCGGGCAAGCATCCTCAAGCCGTCTCCCGTAAACGCGCGCACATCCTGAGCACTTCGGGGCGAAATACCATGCGCTGCCAGCACAAAGTTGAGCGAAGCGGTGAGGTCTTTCAACGTATCTAGAAGTGTCCCGTCCAAATCAAACAGCGCTGCATGATAAGCCACAATCTCTCCCATCTGCGCCGTAGTTAAACCAACTTCTGATTTGCGATGCAAAGTTTTGGATCTGCACGTATCATGAGCCATAGGCAAACAACGAGGGGATCAATCGTGGCTGGCGATGAGCGTACATTCAATCCAAATGCTGAATCTGAGCGTAGTCAATTGGACACACATGATCAAGCGCCCGAGCAAGAGGAGCCATCTTTCTTCCAAGATGTGAGCTCCCAAGACACCGGCTCAGACGAATACGATCCGGACAACTACGACTCATACGACCTGGACGAGCACGACGCGGATGAGTGTGACCCGGACGACTACGATCCGGACGAGTATGACGCAGAAGAGGCGCTCTTCTCCTACGACCTCTCTGATGTGATGGATTTGCCAGAAGATATGCCCCAGCCCCAAGCGGGCGATAAACCCCCTGCGCCCGTGGCACCTGACGCCCCGTTAGAGCTTCCTGACCAGGCAGAACCCGTCTGGGACGTACCTGTTTCGGCGGAGGCCACCCCAGAAGAACCAGAAGAACCAGAAGAACCAGAAGAACCAGAAGAACCAGAAGAACCTGCCGCACCTGCAACGCCCGCGTCTGAAGAGGCAGAGAGCGCCGTGCAGACGCCTGCAGAAGACGTGCCAGCTGCGGCCACGGTGCTTCCGGCAGTTGCATCAGCGCCCGCCGCGCCGGCGCCGAGCACGTGGGATGCTGATGTTTCCGCAGATACCACAAGCAACGCGTTCTTCTCGCGCTGGCAACTCAAGCGAGCTGGCGGTCTTGATCTCGATCTCGTATCCACACTGAGTATAGTTGCAGGATTGATCATAGCTATAGGAGTCGTCGTCTTTGTGCGCTCAAATGCGCGCGTGAATAAGGAGATCCAGGAGGTACAGGCGTCGCAGACGCAGCAGCTTGATTCCGAGGCAGAGGCGCAGGTCCCAGAGACGGATGCAGAGGTCGTGGTGGCAGGCGATGTCCTGGCGCAGTATCGCTTGCTTTCATCTGCGCGCTCAGGCAGCGACGATGCAGGTAGAGCCACGTATGATTTCTCGGGCGTGTTCACGCATCTCAAAGATGAGATATCCGTCGCGGACCTTTCTCTGGTGGCGCATGTCTCAAGCGTGGGCGGGCAAAACTATACGGGCTTTGAGCCGTATGACACGCCCCATGAGCTCATAGATCAGGAGCTTGAGGATGGCTTTGACGGCGTGCTGAAGGCGTCGCCGTATGCGCTCACAGAAGGCTACGACGGCCTGCACGCAGAGCTTGCCTATTGGAGCGCCAACCACCCAGATGTTCCCGTGTTAGGCGTGAGTGATCCAGAAGGTGATGCGGGCGATAATTACGTGGATAACGTCTATATGTACGAGAAGGACGGGCTCAAGATAGCCGTCCTTAACTACACGGCCTCCACGGCGGTCTCTATCAGCAAGAAAGATGCCAGCTACGTCTCATACTTGAGCGAGGATAAGGTGGAGCGTGATTGCAAAGCTGCTCAGGCAGACGAAGCGGACGCTATCATAGCCTGCGTGGACTGGGCGTCGGCACAAAGCGGTGAGCCAACTGACGAACAGCGCAGCTACGCGGAGCTCTTTGCCAAGCTTGGCGTCGACGCAGTTGTGGGATATGGCACCACGTATGTCCAGCCCGTTGAGGTCCTATCGGGAGATGCAGGACCGTGCGTGTGCTTCTACTCTGTGGGAACCCTGCTTTCAGGCTCGGGAGATGAGCACAGCTTCATTGGTGCTCTGGCTCATCTGAGCTTTAAGCGCACGTCAGATGGTGTATGCACGCTCACCTCGGCAAGCTTAGACCCGGTGGTTACCCGCCGCGCCTCTGGCACAGATTTCACCGTCTTGCGCCTGGCGGATGCCACCGCAGAAGACATGGCTGCTGGCTGGGACAGCTGGCTCACGCCCAGCTACGCAAAGCAGTTCTTGGACAAGACAGTGGGGCAGAACTGGAATGATGACACCGGGCGCTATGAGGTCGATTTGGAGAGCTAGGTATTCTCGCCCTCTTGCTGAGCTCCTTCAGTTCCGCCCAGCACGACGGAGGTATCCGCTTGGATATTGGGCGCTTCCACCACGGCTGTGGTGTCGTTTTGCGCAACCACCGAGACGTCGATGGTTGTCACAATGGCGCGCGAGGGGTCAAGAAGCACGTCGAGCGCATAGGAGCCGTCGTCTTTCTTGGTGAGCGCCTCAAGGGGCACCATGAGCACGTCTTCCATCTTTGTGGTCACAATTTGCGCATAGGCGGCATCGCCCAGCTGCAGGCGCTCGTCGGGCTCTTGGATGGTGGCTTTAGCAAGGGCTTGAGAGCCGGTGGTGGAAATGTCGTCCACCGTGGTCGTGATGGCAAGATCGGGGTAGGCGTCGACGCTGATACGTACCTCCTGACCTGCCTCTGTGCGGCTGAGGTCATCGGCTGATACGGGGATGTAGACAGCGTATGCAGAAATGTCGTCCACCGTGCAGAGCTGGGCTGACGTGTCAAGCTCTGCTCCCGTTTCAAGATCTTGTAGGTTGTGGACTACGCCAGAGATCGTTGCGCGCACGTTGAGCTTTTCGAGCTTGTCGTGCGCACTGTCGTAGGCGCTTTGGGCGCTGTCCTGCGCTTTTTGTGCCTCATCGTGGGCGGTTTTTGCATCGTCGTAGGTCTTTTGGCGGGTATCTACCTGGATATATGCTGTGTTGAGGGCGGCGTTGTTGCCGGCATATTCAAACTGCCGAAGCGTAGGAAGGCTGTTTACCGCACTTGAGATGGTTGATTGCAGCGCATTTGCCTGATCCTGCAGGCTCTTGATATCAGCCTCATTTGCCCCGTTGTTTTGCGCTTCTGCCAAGTCAATCTGCACCTGATGATACTGAGCCATGGTACCTGCGGGAAGTGACAGGAGCTCGTCCAGCTTGGTCTCAGTGTCAGTGGCGTACTGCTTGACCTCACTGAGGTCATCCTCCGCGCGCTGGAGATCATCTGCGCGCGCCTCCGTTGTGCTGGTGGCCTCCTCAAGTTTGCTCTTGGCTTCAGCCTCCTCATCCACCACGGATTGATTTTCCAGCACAAAGAGGACATCGCCCTCTTTGACCTCGTCGTTTTCTGCCACGTTGACCTCAGACAGCGTGCCGGAAACCTCGGGCACCACCTGCTGCTGATGCACGGGCTCCAGTGCCACATGCGCCGCTATCGTCTCAAGAAATTCTCCGCGCTTGATCTTTGCGGTGTTGAACTGCTCTACGCTTGATCCGCGATTCCGGCCAAAATAGGAGTGCGCCACGGCAATGCCTGCCACAACAACGACGGCAAAGCAGGCGATAAGAGCAATGGTGCCCCTACGGCGCCTCTGCGCACGGATCTCTTGGGTGCTCATGGTTGCACGCTTCTCGTTGAGATAGGGCGACGGCGTATCCACGTCATAATCTGGCTGGTCAACGCTCACTGCAGCAACTTCGTTGCTGGAAAGCAGGGGAGTTTCTGGACGGTTGAGCACCTGGGTGGTATCAGCGTGCGCATTGGGATGCTCGGCGCTGGTCGTCTCTGCCTGAGCGGCAGCGTGGGGCGTATCTTCTGGCGGCGTCGGCGCAGCTACGTTGAGCAACGCTGTGGACTCAAGCGCCTCTACATCATCCGCTTCTGCCTCACGTTCTTCTCGCCCACGGCTGGCCTCTTCCGCCAAGCGTGCTTCTTTTGCCGCGCGGGCAGCCTCCTGCGCTTTGCGCTTGTGCCGCTCTGCCGCGCGTCTTTTCTCGGCCGCCTCTATCTCTTGTGCAAAAATTTCATCTATAGAGAGGCCTGAGCCAGCATCAGATGTATTCTTGCGTGTGGTGGGCGCATCTGGGCGCTGGTTGTTGAGGGGGTCATGTTCTGCCATGTTTTGCTGCCTTTCGTGAGTTCTGCAGCCGTATCGCCAGGTGTAGGCCCCGCCGTACACCTCACCGTGCTTCTAGGATTTCATTATATTCCCAGCGCACATGAGTTTATGCAGCCGCCACAATCATGCGGCACGTCCCAGCACGTGCGTCCATACGTGCATGAGGTCTCCATATTGAGTTTTCCAATGCGTAAATTGCGCCATGCGCACGCAGTTTTTTGCGGGCGCGGGTGCTCTGCGTAGTACAATTCAAACCCGTGCGACGAAGCGCCGTCTACGCAAGTCGCCGTCTTGTGAGGATCTGCCCGTACCGACACGGGGCAGAAGAGACGAGAGGATCACTATGGACGCCTTTTCTATGCATACGCACACCTGCGGCGAGCTGCGCCCGGAAAATATTGGCGAGGAGGTTACGCTCACCGGATGGGTTTGGCATCGCAGAGACCATGGCGGCCTGATCTTCATTGATCTGAGGGATCGCGCGGGTGTCACGCAGGTCTCGTTTGACCCTGAGCATTCGGGCGGCGTGGCTTTTCATGCGGCGGAGCATGTCCGCTCTGAGTGGCCCATCCTTGTGAAAGGTGTCGTGCGTGAGCGCCCGGAGGGACAGGAGAATGAGAAGCTTGTAACTGGCCAGGTAGAGGTCTTGGTGAGCGAGCTTCAGGTGCTCAATACCGCCGCTACGCCCGCATTCCAGATTGAAGATCATGTGGATGCGGCAGAGGACGTACGTCTGAGATATCGCTACTTGGATATCCGCCGTCCGCACATGATGGCAAACCTCAAGATGCGCTCAGATTTCACCTTTGCGCTGCGCGAGGCCTTCCACAAGCGTGCGTTCATGGAGGTGGAGACTCCCGCGCTCTTCAAGTCTACCCCTGAGGGTGCGCGTGACTTCATTGTGCCTTCCCGCACGCAGCCGGGCAATTTCTATGCGCTGCCGCAGTCCCCGCAGCTGCTGAAGCAGCTCTTGATGGTCGGCGGCGTTGAGCGCTACTACCAGATTGTAAAGTGCTTCCGTGATGAGGACTTGCGCGCGGACCGTCAGCCAGAGTTTACTCAGGTAGACGTGGAGATGAGCTTCGTCGAGCAAGACGACGTTATGGGCATGATAGAAACGGTACTCAAAGATGCTTTTGCTGCCATGGGTGTTGAGATGCAGCTGCCGCTGCGTCGCATCTCGTATTGGGACGCTATGGACACCTATGGTGTGGACAAGCCGGACACGCGCTATGGCATGCACCTGCATGATGTGACCTCTATCTTTGGCAGCTCAAACTTCAAGCTGTTTGCCACAGCCGCGGCTACCGATGGCCTCTATGTGAAGGCAATCAATGCTAAAGGCGCAGGTGCGTGGCCAAGAGCCAAGATTGACCGTCTGGCAGACGTGGCGGCGGGCTTTGGCGCTAAGGGTCTGGCCTACATTGCCTTCCGTGAGGATGGCTCGGTCACAAGCCCCATCGTGAAATTCTTCTCAGATGAGGAGATGGCAGCGCTTCGCCAAGAGATGGACGTTGAGCCAGGAGACCTGGTTATGTTTGCCGTGGAGAGCCGTCTTAAGGCAGATGAGATCTTGGGTGGCATGCGCTCTCACATGGCAGATGCCCTGGAGATCAAGCGAGAAGGTCATGACTTCTTGTGGGTGGTTGACTTCCCGCTGTTCCACTGGGATGAGGACAGAAAAGCTTATGCGGCAGAGCACCAACCCTTCACGCAGCCGCTTGAGTCAGATATTGACAAGCTGGAAGATGACCCCTTGGCCTGCGGCTCTCACACCTATGACTTTGTTATGGACGGCTACGAGGCAGGCGGCGGCGGTATGCGTATCCACAACGCCGAGCTCCAGATGCGCATTTTGAAGCTTTTGGGCTTCACAGAGGAGCGCGCCGAAGCGCAGTTTGGCTTCCTCATGGAGGCCCTCAAGTTTGGTGCGCCTCCCATGGGCGGCTTTGCGCTGGGTCTTGACCGTGTCTGCATGTTGCTTGCCGGCGCCGATTCCATCCGTGAGGTCATGGCATTCCCCAAGACCAGCTCTGGCTCTGATCTCATGTCAGGCGCCCCGAGTGAGGTCTCTGGACAGCAGCTCAAAGAGGTATCCTTGCGCATTCTGTAGGCAGGTCTCTAAGATTGTAGGGGACGCCACGCCGTGGCACTCCGTGTTCTCACACCCTTACAATCGAGGAGATAGCATGGCTGCAGACCCACAAGAAACTACGCAGCAAAAAGATAGACACGCGGGCGAGAAGATCCGGCAGAGGAAGCCGATATCTTCTCGCCTTGTTATTCTCGCCCTTGCCGCGGTGGCGGTGGTGGCAGTGCTTGCGGGGGCGCATATCTTTTGGCGCGGCTCCGTGACGGCGCCGTCTGAGGAGCTGGTTGAGGAATCGCTTGGCCACGATGCCCCGCTCATCATGGATAGGCAAGATGAAGCGCCCGACGCTGCAGCTGGCGTGAGTGAGGATGAAACGGCAAAGGCTGATCAGGCGGGCGTCCAAGAGATCTCACTCATGATGGTGGGAGACATTCTCAAGCATGGCACGGTGACACAGAGCGGCGCACAGGCGGATGGGTCGTACAATTTTGACCATATTTTTGCGCATACCAAGTCGTATTTTGAGCCGTATGACATCCGTGTGGTCAACCAGGAGACGCCAGCTGCAGGCCCTGAGCTGGGCTTGAGCGGATATCCTAGCTTCAATGCACCATATGAGTACAACGACGCAATCGCAAATGCTGGCTTTAACGTGGTGCTCAAAGCATCCAACCACAGCATGGATGTAGGCTTGCCGGGTATTCACAATGAGCTTGCCTACTGGCAGGAGAACTATCCAGACGTTCACACCATCGGTGTGAAAGACAGGTTGGCAGATGATACGTCTTCTGCGTATGATCCCTATGTTTTTGAGAAGGATGGCTTTAAGGTGGCACTTCTCAACATGACCTATGGGCTTAACGGTTATGCCAACCAACAAGATGCGGTGGCACTTTTAGATACAGCCCACACAGAGGAGATTTCATCTGCTATTAGAGCAGCAAAAGATCAGGCAGACATAGTTATCGTCTTTCCGCATTGGGGCCAAGAGTACCTGCTTTCTCCCACAGAAGAGCAGCGCGCGTGGGCGGAGTTCTTTGCCCAGGAGGGGGTAGATGCGGTGGTGGGAGACCATCCCCATGTGATAGAACCCGTAGAACTACTTGAGCGACCTGATGGAAAAAAGATGCCCGTCTTCTGGTCGGTGGGTAACTTTATCAGCAATCAGAACAACAACGAGAACTTGGTGGGAGGTATGGCAACGCTGGTGCTTAAGAAAGACAGGCGCGGTGCCTGGGTGGATACGTGCTCGTTCTTACCCGTGGTATGCCATAAGGGCTCCGGCAGTACCTTCACCACCTACCTTCTTAAGGACTATACCGATGAGCTTGCACAAACCAACATTGGCGCCTTTACCAACAACTCAAGTGCTACCCGTGAGTGGGCAAAGGACTTCTGCCAGGAGGTTTTAGGAGAGGCCTTCAATCCTGAAACGTGTGAGCTCACCATAAAGCTCACCGCTCCTGATGCCTCCTAGCAGCACTTATCGCGTCTGGATTCTAATTAAGACATAGCGCGCAACAAAGAGGACAAATATCACTATATGCGCAGCTAAATAGGCATATACCGCACCGTCAAACCCCATTGTTCTCACCAGTATCATGCTGAGGATGAGTCCCACCACAAAGCCGATGAAATAGATGCGCGTGGCGGCACCTTGGTAGCGCAAGACCGTGATGACCTGAAAGAGAAAATCGGCACCGGCGGCAAGGCCGCCCGCAACCACCATGAGGTAGGCCTGAATTCTGAAACGCTCAAAGTCGGTGGCGTAGAGCAGGCCATTTAGCGGGATGCCTATGATCCCCGTGAAGCCAATCATGACCACCACAATCACGGCGATAAGGGCAATCATGCCGGCAATGACCACATCAAAGCGCGCACGGCGATTCCTGTCAGACCAGATGGTAGAGAGGCGCACAATCTGCGGCTTATAGATCAGGCTTGCCATCATGAGGATGGAGTTTGAGGAGAAATAGATAGCGTTAAAGTAGGTCTGGTTGTCGTAGCTCATCGTGTTTTCCATCACAAACTTAGGCACGTTATCTATGAGCGCATAGAGAAAGACGCCGGCAAAAGCAGGAAAACAGTCAACAAAGAGCTCGCGGATCTCCACGAGCTCGGGAGCACGGCTTTTAGGAGTCTCAAAGAGGGTCAGAGGAAGGGTCACCACAAAGAAGCTGGCAACGCCTACCAGACACATAGCCACAGAAGCCACGGCCAAATTTCTGGTGAAGAAGAGCAGGATCGTGAAGATGGCAAGCGCAAGTACTGATCGGATACCCATGGAAATGCCGGCAAGGTAGAGCTTATCAACCTGCTGAAGGCGACCCTCATAGACATCTGCTAAGGCATCTATCATGCGGTAGGTAAAGACAGCAATGCAGATGGTATACATGGCGCCTGTATAGCCGCGCACCTTACAGTACAAAAACCCGATGATCATCATGGCGGCACAGGTAAGAATGCGCTGGATTACATAGGCCCAAAACGACTCCATCTCTTCCAGATCGCTTACCTGGAAGGTCCTTACACCATAGTTGCCGATATACATAAGCATGGTTGCCACCACAAAAGCCATGGTGAACATGCCAGCTTCTTCTGCACCGGAAAGCTGGGTGGCAACAACGGTCAGAAGCGGGAAGAGCACGCCCCAGGCACCTTGGCCTATGGTGTTGAGCACGTAGTCAAGCGTATTCTGTTTGGAGGCATAGAGTTCTGTCTGCTCGCTGAACGAGCGATCATAGGCCGCGGTGATGAGCCTGTTCCACCAGTGTTCAGCCAGCTTGCGCATAGCTCCCTCACGCTTGAGCGCCTTGTCTGTCACACCTCTATCTTTGCGTGGGCGTGTGCGGTGAGAAAAAGAACCAAGAAGCATCTGAGCTTCCTCCTTGAGACGGTACATACAGACTCGATTGTACGTTTTTGGCACAATACACGCGGCTAGATTCCAAACCATGCATATTTTGTTACTTCTCGTGTCGGTTGAGTTAATCGCGTGTGAAACGCATATGCATTGAGCGGTTTGCCTTTATTATTATCGTGCTCGCTCTGACAGTATGCCCATCTGGGCAGAAAGGGGGACCATGGAGCAAGAAATTGCACGCCAGCATCAGTATGAAGAGGGGACAGAACAAGCCCTTGCTGCGGCGGCACTTGAAGACCTCAATATGCCCGATCCGCTCAAGTACAACATGGCGCTGTTCTTGCGCCTTGTTCGCAAGGTGCTGGGCGAGTACGACCAAGGGCTTAGGACGTCGTTTGACACGCTGCTGGCAGACATGGTGGCGGCCAATGATGAAAATGCCTCCCCAGAAGATGCCAAGGCAGCATTTGGGCGTGCGGTGGCATTTATCAACTCCATGACATTGCGTGAGTGCCAGCTGGTGACGCGCGCTTTCACCACCTATTTCCACCTGGCAAACATTGCCGAGGAAAACTACCGCGTGAACTCTTTGCGCACGCGTGAGCGTGAGGTCTCCATCGACTCCGCAGACGATCCCATCAATGCTATCACGGTTGCCTACCGCCGCCTGGTTAATGAGTGCGGAGAAGAGACAGCGGGCGAGAAACTCAACAATCTTGAATTCCGTCCTGTTTTTACGGCTCACCCCACCGAGGCGCGCCGCAAGGCCATGACCGGCAAGATTCGCCGCATCTCCTTGCTGCTGGATGAGCGCGCACATCTCGGTGGTCCGGAGCTTCTGGAAAATGAGCGTCGCATGCTGTTGGAGATCGACGCACTTTTCCGCACCTCTCCCATCGCTATCAAGAAGCCGACGCCGGTAGAAGAAGCAGATACCATCATCGATATCTTTGATAACACCCTCTTTGAGATGATTCCCAAGGTGTATCGGCGCTTTGATGACTGGGAGCTGGGCGAGAAGGCCGGCACCATGCCACCGGTTTGCCCAGCGTTTTTCCATCCGGGCAGCTGGATAGGCTCAGATCGTGATGGTAACCCCAACGTGACGGCTAAGGTGAGCCGCCATGTTGCCGAGAAGTTCCGCGCACACATGCTGAGAACCTTGGCAGATAGCACCCGCACCGTAGGCAGAAACCTCACCGAGGAATCCACCACCACGGTACCGTCTGCAGACCTTTTGAACCTGTGGAGCCACCAGATAGAGATGAGTGAGATCTTAACGGCACGTGCAGAAGCGCTCTCTCAATCTGAGCCGCACCGCGCCGTCATGCTGGTGATTGCCAACCGCTTGGAGGCAACTATCACGCGTACGGCAGATCTCATGTATGACTCCTGTGATGAATACCTGGCAGACCTCCGCGTCGTGCAGGATTCTCTGGCAAGCTGTGGCGCGGTCAGAGTGGCCTACGGTCCTCTGCAGACGCTCATCTGGCAGGCAGAAACCTTCGGGTTCAACATGGTGGAGATGGAGTTCCGTCAGCACTCACTGGTCCACACCCGAGCCCTTGCTGACATTCGTGAGCACGGACGTTGGGGTGAGCGCGGAGAGCTTGCTCCAATGACGCGTGAAGTTCTGGACACCTTCCGCGCCATCGGCAATATCCAGCGCAGAAATGGTGTGAATGCCGCCAGGCGCTACATCATCTCTTTCACCAAGAGCGCCCAGAACATAGCTGATGTCTACGAGCTTGCACGCCTGGCATTTGCGCATCAAGAAGATGTGCCAACCTTGGACGTTATCCCTCTGTTTGAGCAGGTAGAAGACCTTAAAGGTGCCGTCGAGACGCTGGATAAGATGATCCAGCTGCCAGATGTGCGCCGCCGTCTTGATGAGACCGGCCGCAAGCTTGAGGTAATGCTTGGCTACTCAGATTCTTCCAAGGATGCAGGCCCTACGTCTGCAACGCTCGTTTTGCATGACACGCAGCGCCGCATTGCGGAGTGGGCGGAGCGTAATGCCATCGACCTCATTCTCATGCACGGCCGCGGCGGTGCGGTTGGGCGCGGCGGTGGTCCTGCTCACCATGCGGTGTTGGCACAGCCCAAAGGCTCGGTCAACTGCCGCTTCAAGCTCACAGAGCAAGGGGAGGTCATCTTTGCACGCTACGGAGATCCCACGCTTGCTCGCCGCCATGTAGAAGAGGTTGCTGCAGCTACGCTGCTCAATTCTGCGCCGTCTATCGAGTGGCTCAACACAGAAACCACCCAGCGCTACGCGGAGATGGCCGATAAACTCGAGCGCGAGTCACGCGAGCGCTACTGCGATCTGCTCAATACCGATGGCTTTGCGGAGTGGTTTAGCGGTGTCACGCCCCTGACAGAGATTGGCCTTCTGCCCATAGGTTCTAGGCCTGCCAAGCGTGGCCTGGGCGCCAAATCATTAGATGACCTGCGCACGATTCCCTGGATCTTCTCGTGGTCTCAGGCGCGTATCAACTTGGCCGCATGGTACGGTTTGGGTAGCGCCTGTGAGGCTTTTGGTGATGTTGAGCTGTTGCGCAAGGCCTACGCGGAGTGGCCGCTGTTCACCACCTTTATTGACAACATTGAGATGTCGATTGCCAAGACCGATGACGAGATTGCCAACATGTACTTGAGCTTGGATGAGCGCCAGGACCTTTCAAAGAAGGTCATGGATGAGATGCATCTGACGCGCAAGTGGGTGCTTGCCATCATAGGGGAGAAGTGGCCGCTTGAACATCGCCGAGTCCTGGGGCCTGTTGTCCATGCGCGCTTGCCGTTTGTTAACGTTTTATCGCTCATGCAGGTTATCGCTTTGAAGCGTCTGCGTCTTGAGTCCGATACGCTTACTCAAGATGAGCGTGAGCGCCTCATCTTCCTCATCCTGTGTACGGTTTCTGGCGTTGCAGCAGGCCTGCAAAATACCGGGTGATCGGGCGAGAAAAGATACATTGGCCCGCGCAAAGACCACATGAATGTACTTTTAGGGGAGTAGCCAGCTGCGGCTGCTCCCTTTTTGCTGCCCCTACGCCGGCATTTGCGCTAAATACCAAGAAGTAAGACAAAGGACACTTTTCTCTTGTGCAATAAGTTAAAGACGGTATACTTATTAAAGTTAACGTAGGTAACCTATGTACCTTCGGGTGGCAAGGGTGGTGTGATGAGTATGACATTCCGTGGTAACTCTGCTGGTGTAGCAGGAGATGTTCAAGGGGTCTCGTCTATGAACTTGCATGTTTCTGGCGCAGCACTTCCGCTCTCTTTGGTGCATGAAGGGGATACGGTAGAGGTTGGCCGCGTGAGCGGTACCACAGAGCTCAGGCAGCATCTGGCAGAGCTTGGCTTTGTGGTTGGCACGCAGGTGAAAGTGGTTTCTCGCGTCAATGGAGACGTTATTGTCTCCGTAAAAGGCGCAACCTTTGGCATTGGTCGTGATATGGCCAAGCGCATCATGTGCGCGTAGTTACTACGTTTAACTCATTATCACGCTCAAGGGGTAATCAGATTCAATTTGGTACCAATGGTTGCGGTGGATCCAAGTCCGCCGTGAATTTGTGATGACACGCTTGGGAGGAGGAAACATGCAAACGTTGAGGGACGTAAAGGTGGGCCAGACTTGCAAGGTTGTTGGCCTGACCGGTGAAGGTGCCATCAAGCGCCGCATCATGGATATGGGCATCACCAAAAATGCCGAGATCTTTGTGCGTAAGGTCGCGCCTTTAGGTGACCCCATCGAGGTGACGGTGCGCGGCTATGAGTTGTCACTGCGTAAGGATGAGGCTCAAAAGGTACAGGTAAAAGTAGGTGCGTAGCATCTGCATCATCTCGGCTTCCGCAGAGATGACGTGCAGATAGAAGTATCTGAATTGTGCGCAACACGAGGAAGGCACAGATGGCGGAACAGATTTTTATTGGCCTTGCCGGTAACCCCAACTGCGGTAAGACCACACTTTTCAACGAGCTGACGGGCTCAAATGGTTATGTTGGCAACTGGCCGGGCGTAACCGTAGAGAAGAAGCAGGCAAACTGGAAAAAGGACAAGTCGGTTACCTTTGTTGACCTGCCTGGTATCTACTCCTTATCTCCCTATTCACCAGAGGAAGTCGTTTCCCGTGACTACCTCATCAATGATCAGCCAGATGCAATCATTGACCTCATCGACGTGACCAATCTTGAGCGCAACCTGTACCTGGCAACCCAGGTGCTTGAGGCCGGCCGTCCTGCAGTCATCGGTCTCAACATGTGCGACCTTCTCAAAGAGTGCGGCGATGTTATCGACACCAAGGCGCTCTCCCAGAAGCTCGGTGTAGAGGTCGTCCAGGTCTCCGCTCTCAAGAACGACAACTTGGACACGCTGGTAGAGAAGGCGAGAAGTGCCGCCGCCAGCAAGACCATCCCTACGGGCACCAAGTGTTTCTCGCCCGCTGTTGAAGCGGTGCTGGCAGAGATTGCCCAGTTGATTGAGGGCACGTGCGATAAGAACCTGGTGCGTTGGTACTCCATCAAGCTGTTCGAGCGCGATGCTCAGGCCATTGAGCCCTTAAAGCTAGGCGCGGAGACGCTCAAGAAGGTCGAGGCCAGCATCAAGAAGGTCGAGCTTGAGCGTGACGAGGACTCAGAGTCCATCATTACGAGCGACCGTTACGACTGGATCGGCACGGTCATGGACGAGTGCGTCAAGAAGGCTCCTAAGAAGCTTTCCACGTCCGAGAAGATCGACCGCGTGGTGACTAACCGTATCCTGGGCCTTCCCATCTTTGCGCTCGTGATGATTGCCGTTTATTGGTTTGCTCTGGTTGCTGTGGGTACGCCCGCAACTGACTGGGTGAATGACAATCTCTTCTCAGACGGCTTCTTTGTGAATGGCGCATCTGAGCAGGCTTGGACCGAGGCAGATGAGGCCTGGGCGGATAATCACTATGGTGATCAGATCTCTGGCTATATTGCCGCTGCCGAGGAGGCAGGCGTCGACGTTGATGGCGTGCAAGATGCCATCGACGCAGAAGATCCTACGCCTGAAAACGAGGCTACCATCGACAACTTTATTACTGCCGCCGAGGCAGACAACGTTGTGGCAAAAGACGTGCCGCTGACCGACAAGGACGGAAACTTCCTCAATACGGATGATGAGCCCATCACCACCCTTGATGAGGAGGGCAACCCCATCCTTGCTGACGGCGAGGAGATCCAGACCATCCCTGAGGTCACCCTTGCAGACTTTGAGACGGCACTCGATAGCCCCGAGCCTGATCAGCATGACTATGATGGCTGGGTAGACTCCATCCCAACTGCGGTCGGTAACGCACTGACGTCAGCTGGTGCATCAGATCTCGTTCAGTCCCTCGTGGTCGACGGTATCATCGGCGGTGTTGGTTCTGTCCTGGGTTTCATCCCGCAAATCTTTGTCCTCTTCATTGCTCTGTGCTTCCTTGAGGACTGCGGCTACATGAGCCGTGTTGCCTTTGTTATGGACCGTCTGTTCAGGCGCTTCGGCCTGTCCGGCAAGTCCTTCATCCCTATGATCGTCTCTTCTGGCTGTGGTGTTCCTGGCGTTTTGGCCACCAAGACCATTGAGAATGAGCGCGACCGCCGCATGACCGCTATGCTCACCACCATGATTCCGTGCTCGGCCAAACTGCCGATCATCGCCCTGGTCATGGGCGTTATCGTGGGTGCTGACAACGGCGCTTGGTGGGTGGCTCCTATGTTCTACTTCATGGGTGTTGTCGCTATCATCATCTCTGCTGTGATGCTCAAGAAGACCCAGCCCTTTGCTGGCGAGCCTGTCCCGTTTGTTATGGAGCTTCCTGATTACCACCTGCCTTCCATCCGCTCGTGGGCACTGCATGTGTGGGAGCGCGTCTCTGCTTACGTGAAGAAGGCTGGCACGATCATCTTTGCAGCTGCTGTGGGTATTTGGCTGCTCTCCAACTTTGGTGTTGCTGGCTGGGATGGCGGCTCTGGTGCCTTTGGCTTCCTGCCTGGCATGGAAGATGTCCCCGATACCTACATGGATTACTCCATGCTTGCAGGCATCGGCGGTGCTCTGAGCTTCCTGTTTGCTCCTCTGGGTTTTGGCAACTGGATGGCTACAGCTTCCACCATTTCCGCACTCATTGCAAAGGAGAATCTGGTTTCTACCTTTGGCGTTCTCTACGGCATCGGCGCGGATGCAAGCGAGAATTCCGTCACCATGTGGCAAGGATTTGCCAACATGTTCACCACGGGAGCGACCCTGCACGCAGGTGCTATGTGTGCATTCGTGGCCTTCAACATGCTGTGCGCACCGTGCTTTGCGGCCATGGGTACCATTGCTCGCCAGATGGATTCAGCAAAGTGGACCGCTTTTGCAATCATCTACGAGTGCGTCTTTGGTTGGGTCATTGGCCTGTTCATCAACCAGTTCTATGAGCTGATTGTTTTTGGTAACTTTGGCTTCTGGACCGTTGTGGCCTTCGTACTTCTGGCTGCGGTTCTGTTCCAGCTCTTACGCCCGACGCCCAAGTGGGACAAGAAGGACGAAAAGATCCTGGACAGCCTGACCAGTCAGTCTGCGTAAGGACTTTGGGTACCATCACCTCATAGCGTGTTTCTTCGTATACGAGGTTCTGGAGCAAGGGTGTCGATGGATGCCCTTGCTCCTTTTTGTCATCTGCCCGGTGACGATGCGCTGGGATGGTGCGCTGCAACGAAGGCTGCGCCAATGTGTACCAACGATGCGCGCCGCCGCCCTTCACGTGCAGATAGGGGAGTAAACACACGTTTTTACCTGCTTCTTCACAGGATGTACTAATTTGAGAACTCTCCGTTAGACCAGCGTTGACGTAATAATGTCCCGTCCCCGCCCTAGGATGAATGTCGCCAAACATCAACATCGAAGAGACGGGGACGGGATGCTGGACATCATACTCCATGAGATGGAGGGGCTCTCCCTCGGGGAGAAGCGTGAGCTCATCTGTGCCACGAAGGCGGCGGTCGCGCGCGAGCTTGGCAAGCAGGCAGATGGCGCGACGCCCAGATCATGCCCCCGGTGCGGCTCTTCCTCCTTCATCAGGAAAGGGCACAATGCCGACGGCTCCCAGCGCTGGCTCTGCAAGGGGTGCGGGAGGACGTTCTCGTCCAAGAGCAGGGGCCTGCTCGCCGCCTCGAAGCTCGATGCCACGACCTGGGCGCTCTTCGTGGAAGCAACGCTTTCGGGCTCAAGCCTGAGGCAGTGCGCGAAGACGTGCCATGTGTGCCTCAGGACCTCCTGGTTCATGCGCATGAGACTCTGCGAGGTCATGGCGCGCTCGCTTCTCGCCTTCAGGACCGGACCTTCGGTCTCCTGGCAGGTAGACGGCGCCTACCTCGACGAGTCCCTCACGGGAAACAGGGCAAGGAGTGCTGCCAAGATGCCGAGGAAGCCTCACAAGCACGGCGGCGCCGTCCATGCGCGCGGCATCTCCAACCTCAAGGTCTGCGTCATCTGCGGAGCCAATGATGCCGGAGACGAGCTCTGCCGCGTGGCCGACAGGGGAAGGCCGAAGGATGAGGCCCTGAGAGACGCCATCAAGGGTCTCGGTCCTGGCACCTGGGTGGCGACCGACGCCCATCAGGGCTACAAGCGCGTGCTTCCCGCCCTCGGCATCACCGAGCATGCCGCCACCGACACGCGCCTGCAGAAGGACGGCGAGCTTGGCATGGTCAACGCGATGCACCAGAGGCTGCGCATCTTCCTTGCCCCATTCCACGGCGTATCCACCAAGTGGCTGGACCACTACCTCTCCTGGTTCCTTTGGCTCGAGCAGGCAAGGCGCTCGGACGCAGACGGGCTTCAGACGCTTTCCGGCCAGAGCGCCTGCGGCTTCTACGAGCATACGAGGCGCCAGATGATCGATCGTCCCCAGCCCTTCTGGGACTATTGGCAACGGCAGGGAGCGGCTACGTCAATGCTGGTCTAACAGAGAGTTTGAGAAAAAAGAGGCATTTTTGACTTGCATAGAAGTTAGCCATAGGTTACTATTGAAGTTAGTTGAGGGAAACAAACTCTCCTCCAATGTGTTTACCACTGCCCAAAAAGGTGCGACCCCTCTCCCGCACCCAGGGCCTCAAGCATCGCCGGTCTCCCCCTAACCTGCCGGCGATGCTTTTTCCATGCGCTGTGGTGTCGCATAAAAAAGGGCGACCATGCGGCCGCCCCAAGATCCATGTTTTTCTTGCCTGCTTATTTCTTGGCTTTGCCCTGATTGGCGACTGCTTGAATCTTTGCAGCAATCATGTCGGGATCTCCCACGTAGTGCTTGTCCACAACGTTCCAGTCCTTATCAAAGGTGTAGGACAGAGGAATGGCCGTGGGGATGTTAACGTTTAAGATCTCGTCTGGCGTGAGCTTATCAAACTTCATGACCAGTGCGCGCAGGCTGTTGCCATGTGCCGCAATGAGTACACGCTTGCCAGCCTTGAGTTCAGGTGCAATCTCATCTTGGAAGTACGGCCATGCGCGCTCGATGGTGTCTTTGAGGCACTCCGTGTAAGGGAGCACATCTTTCATGGCTACCTCACGGAACATCTCCTGCGTGTGAGGATCACGCTCGTCGCCCGGCTCAAGAGCCAGAGGGGGAACATCGTAGGAACGGCGCCAGATCTTTACCTGGTCCTCGCCGTACTTGGCTGCGGTGTCAGCCTTATTCCAGCCCTGGAGTGCTCCGTAGTGACGCTCGTTGAGCTTCCAGGTCTTGATGACCGGAAGCCATGCGCGGTCCATCTCATCAAGGACGTTGTTGAGGGTATGGATAGCACGCTTGAGATAGGAGGTATAGCAGACATCAAAGTCATAGCCTGCCTCTTTGAGTGCCTTGCCGCCTGCCTTGGCCTCTTGAACGCCATTCTCAGAAAGCTCCACGTCAGTCCAACCCGTAAACAGGTTGGCCTTGTTCCACTCGCTCTCACCGTGGCGGATCAAGACAAGGTGCATCAGCTGATCATCATTTGCCATGTGTATTCCTTTCTCTCTTGAGATGTGTGCACATGCTCGACAGATTTCTGCCGTATGAATGTAGTATGCTCCAACAGGGTATAGTTCGTATAGGTTAACTTAGTGATTGAACAGAACCAACCAATCTGAGAAGGAATGGTGCACATATGAGCGGCATAGATATAGTCATCCTGGTGATGGTCATAGCGGTGCTGGCTATTTGTATTCGGAGCTTTACCAAGGGCGGATCTGAGTGTGCAGACTGTGCAAGCTCAGGCTCATGTTCAGCTTACAGCCGCGCTCAGGGAAAGTGTATTGCTGCAGAGGATATGCTCAAGCGCGCGTCAGAAGCCTTAGATACCAAGGGTGACCTCACACATAGCGCATAAACAGGCGCAGCTGCACCACGCTCTTATGAATAAAATCGCCGATATATTTGCGCGTTGAGGGTATTATGTGATGCCTTCTTGCGGCTGGTTAATAGAGTAGTAACATCCTTATGCCATTGTTTGACCAAGTGAGCCCAAGCGTTTTTGGGACATCCTTTTGTATTCCCGCGAGGAGGGAAAGACATGAGCAACGATATGAACGTTGACTTCGTGTTGCGCACGGTAGAGAAACGAGACATTCGTTTTGTTCGGCTGTGGTTCTCAGACATACTGGGCAACCTCAAGTCTTTTTCAATCTCACCGGAGGAGCTTTCTGAGGCATTTGAGGAAGGCATTGGTTTTGATGGCTCGGCGGTCGATGGCTTTGCTCCGCTTGAAGAGTCAGACATGCTGGCGTTCCCGGATGCGCAAACATTCCAGATTCTGCCGTGGCGTCCTACGGAAGGTGGGGTAGCACGCATTTTCTGCGACATTCGGACGCCTCAAGGCAAGCCCTTTGAAGGTGACGTGCGTGGCTGCCTAAAGCGTATTTTCCAGAAGGCAGAGGATGCGGGCTACGTTTTCAATGTAGGACCGAAGATTGAGTACTTCTATTTTGCCGATCAAGGGCCTGAGCCGGTCATTGTGGATGATGCGGGCTATTTTGACCTGACACCGTATGATTCTGCTCGTGATTTGCGCCGCTCAACCACGATGACGCTTGAGCGCATGTCTATTCCTGTGCAGTATTCCTACCATGCTAACGGACCTTCGCAAAACGGCATTGAGCTGCGCTATTCTGAGGCGGTTGACACCGCAGACAACATTATGACCGCGCGTTTGGTGATAAAACAGCAGGCCAATGAGCACAACATGTTTGCATCATTTATGCCCAAGCCACTCACCAATGACTCCGGCTCAGCCATGTTCTTGTATGAGTCACTGCTTGATCACAACGGCGAGAACCTCTTCTGGGCAGAAAATGGTGAGGGAGAAGATCATCTCTCAGATCTTGCTCGCCACTTCACCGCAGGTATTCTCAAGTACGCGCCCGAGTTCATGCTCATCACCAACCCGACGGTGAACTCCTATAAGCGCCTGCAAGCAAATGGTGAGGTTCCCATCTACGCCACGTGGGGACGCAGGAACCGTGCCGCGCTGGTGCGCATTCCTACCTATAAGCCGGGCAAGAAGATGGCTGCACGCATTGAGATCAGAAATCCTGATCCTACGGCCAACCCCTACCTTGCGTGTGCTGCAACCCTTGCTGCCGGCCTTAAGGGTATTGAGGATGAGCTGCCTTTAGCACATGAGCTTTCTGTCAGCAATTATGCTGCTTATGAGGATGAGCTCAGGGCAAACAACTATTGCCGTCTTCCGCGCAACCTCGGTGAGGCCATAGACGCCTTTGCTGAGAGTGATCTCATGAAAGAGACGCTGGGCGATCAGATCTTCCACTATTTGCTGACCAACAAGCGCAATGAGTGGGAAGACTACTGCACAACGGTAACGGATTGGGAAAAGTGCCACTACTATGGTGGATTCTAAATAGATCCTGCTTAGATACGCAGAGTTGTCGTCGAGGAGCCGCCATCGTCTTGAGATGGTGGCTCCTTAGGTTTGAACAAGTGTGATCTCCACTTGTACGTTTTAATGCAGACGTGTTAAAGTTGACCAATCTGCGTCCATATTCAGTGGAACTGATAGAAGATATTGTCTAGTGATCATCTGTGCATACAGCTCAAGAAGTCATGCATGACATATGCAGAGGTGATTGGACAAGAAGCGTGACAGGTCGAGGTGCCACACGGCGCCGCCTTCCCTGGGATGAAGGAGTACAACATGATAACCAGGAAGCAGTTTGTAGCCGCATCAGTAGGAGCGGTTTTTTCAGGGGCTCTTGTAGCCTGCAGTTCGGGTAATTCTTCCTCGAGCAATCAGAGTCAATCAGCGGATGCTTCTGGTTACACGTTGGTGAAAGAAGGCACCCTTATCGGTGTGTCTGACATGGCCTATCCGCCCTTAGAGTCCATACCTGAAGGCTCTACCACGCCAGAAGGTTTTGAGATTGATCTCACCACCGCAATAGCAGAAAAGCTGGGCCTTTCCATGGAATGGCTGCCAGCTACTCGCTTTGATACCATCATTCCTCTTATCAAGCAAGGCGGCAGGGCAGACGTGGGCGTATCCGCCTTTACCATCACCGATGCCCGTAAGCAAGAGATTGATTTCAGCGATTCCTATCTTGACTCCAACCAGGGCTTAGTTACCCGCATAGATGCGCAGAACAAGACCGCAGAATCTCTCAACGTTGCCGGAACGCAGGTTGCTTGCCAGGCTGGTACCACCGGTGAGTCTTGGATTGAAGAAAACCTCCCCCAGGCAGAGGTCGTGCCACTCGACGATGCTATTCAGGCCATGACCGGTGTCTCGACCGGTCTGTATGCCGCCTGCGTAGCAGATCTTCCTGTCGTTTCCTACCTCTGCAACGCCTCCTATACAGACTGTGAAGTGGCGCTTCAAATTCCTACTGGTGAGCAGTATGGCATCGTGGTGTCCAAGCAAAATGCCAAGCTCACCGAGGATATCAATACGGCTTTGCAAGAACTCCAAGATGATGGCACCGTTGCAAGCCTAGAAGAAAAGTGGTTTGGTTCAGAGCTCTAAGGGGCATCTGAGTACATAACGTATCAGCGCCTGATGCGTAGAGCCATCAGGTCCTATTAGGGGAGAAACTATGTTAACAAGAAAGCAGTTTGTCACGGCCTCGGTAAGTGCGTTGGGCGCAGGTGCTCTGAGCGCATGCTCCAACAATGCAGGCTCTTCTGCGAGCTCAAGTGAGAGCAGCTCAGATTCGTACACGCTTGCAGAGTCTGGCAAGCTTCTAGGTGCCTCAGATTTGCAATATCCGCCACTGTCTCAGATGAATGAGACCACCGGTGAGCCTGAGGGATTTGAGATCGACCTTCTGGCAGCACTGGCAGGCAAGCTAGGCCTGGAGGCTGGCTGGATTGACCCCATCAAGTTTGACGCTATCATCCCGCTTATCCAGCAGGGTGGCAAGGCAGACGTGGGCCTCTCGGCATTCACCATCACCGATGACCGCCTGAAGCAGGTTGACTTCACTGACCCTTACCTGGATTCCAACCAGGGCGTGGTGGTAAAGGGGGATCAAGAGGGTGATCCAGAAGATTACCTCAACGATGCCAACATGAAGGTGGCAGCTCAGTCTGGTACCACCGGTGAGTCTTGGGTGCAAGAGAACCTGCCCAATGCCCAGCTCATCCCCTTAGATGATGTCATCCAGGCCATGACCGGTGTCTCCACAGGCCTCTATAACGCCTGCGTGGCTGACCTGCCCGTGGTGAGCAACCTCACCCTGAACTCCTACACCGACCTCAAGGTTGTGCTGCAGATCCCCACGGGTGAGCAGTACGGCATCGTGGTGTCAAAGGATAATCCCAAGCTTACCGAGGAGCTCAACAAGGCACTCCAGGAGATTGAGTCCGACGGCACCATGGATTCGCTCAAGACCAAGTGGTTTGGTGGCAACATCTAGGTTTTTCTCGCCCACAGGATATGAATCGGGCAGGTGGACTCGTTGTGTTCGCCTGCCCATCTCAGTAAGGAAGGCAGAATTATTCCATGAGAGATATGGCGCTAAAACGGGCGGTATGGGGCGATAAGTTCATGGCGCGGATGCTGTTTGCGGTGCTTGGCGCGGTTCTTTGTGCAGCGGTGCTGGTGCCCTCTGAAGCGTTTGCCATGAGCACCAATAAGGCCACGGCCAGGCCCAATGAGGACGGCGGCTCCGGCGTGATTGGCGGCATTGCCACGCGTCTTACCTGGGAGGGTACGGTTGGCTCAGACGAGGAAGTCTCAAGTGTGACCTTGAGCTTGCCGGAAGGTACCTCGTTTGATGAGAGCACCACGCGCGTGACGGTCTTAGAAGGGCTCACTCGTGTCAACCAGGAAAATAACGTTGAGGCCTCCGGCGCAAGCATCACTGTGACCTTTGCTAATCCTATTCCTGCAGATTCACTGCTGCGCCTTGAGATTGAGGGCATGAGTTTTCCTGCTGATGGCGGAGACTATGTCGTCTCGGGCTCCTATACCACGCAGAATGGGACAAAGTCGTTGGATGATTCGGCGCCTATCAGCGTGATTGCCAATACGCCCCTGCAGATGGCGGTCAACTGGTTAGATGAGCAGCCATGGGTTGCTGCCTGGAACTCCAATGCCTTCTTGGGCATGTTCTTTAGGCCGCAGCTGTTGCTCACCTCCTTTGCGTCTTTGGCGCCAGGTTGGGTACTCTGCTTGCTTATCGTGGTGATTGCCTATCCGTTTGCCATTCTCTTGGGCCTGATAGCAGCCTTTATGAAGATCTCGCAACATAGGCTCCTGCGCGCCATTGCCATCATCTATATCAATATCTTGCGCGGAACGCCTCTGTTCTTGCAGATCTACATCATGTTCTTTGGCCTGCCCATGGTGGGTATCAACATCGACAACAACGTTTTGGGTGTCATCGTAATGGCCATCAACTCGTCTGCGTATCTGGCAGAGATCTTCCGTGCGGGCATTCAGTCCATCCCGCAAGGCCAGTATGAGGCCGCGGCCAGCTTGGGCATGAATCACATGCAGACCATGGTCTCCATCATCTTGCCGCAGACGGTGCGTCGCGTGATACCTACCGTGACCAGCGACTTTATCACTTCCTACAAGGACACGTCACTCTTGAGTTCTGTGGGCGTTATGGAGCTCATGATGTTCTCCAAGAACCTTACCACCGTTACCGGCAACATCACGCCCTATATGGCAGCGGCCATCTTCTATCTCATCGTGACCTTGCCGCTCATCAAGGTGGTAGGCATCGTCGAGAAGCACCTTGCGCGCTCTGAGAAAGGCTCTGGCCCACGTCCGCGCACGGCAGGGGCAGCAGACGACGCAGCTCAGGGCCAAGACCTTGAGGTGAGCGGCTCATCGCACGCAGAAGCGCTCCCAGAAGATGACCTTCCGCGTCCGCTCAAGGCCCTTCTCGCCCCGTTCTGCTCACATGCAAACTTGGGAGGAATCCAAGATGCCGGCTAAGAAAAAGATATACACTCCCGCCGAGGTGCCTGCTGCGCTTGATGCAGAAACCGCAGCTCGGAAGGCATATGAGCACGATCGCACGCTGACGCGCCATCACTTTGTGGAAGGCGAGCATCCAGCGGTGAGAATTGAGCACCTCAACAAGACATTTGATGGCGCCACGCAGGTGTTGAAAGATGTCAATTTGAACGTCTGGCCGGGTGAAGTGGTGGTTGTGCTGGGGCCGTCTGGTTCGGGCAAATCCACGATGCTGCGCTGTATCAACCTGCTTGAGACGCCTTCTGCGGGCCATATCCTCATTGAGGACAAAGAGATCACGGGCTCTGCCAAGACTGATGTCAACAAGCTGCGCCAGAACTTGGGCATGGTGTTTCAGAGCTTCAATCTCTTTCCGCATCTGACGGCTAAGGAAAACGTGATGATTGGCCAGACCAAGGTCTTGAAGAAAGACAAGGCGGAGGCAGAAAAAGAGGCGCTCAAGCAGCTGGATGCCGTAGGTCTTCTCGACCGCGCAGATTTTAAGCCGGCGCAGCTTTCTGGCGGCCAGCAGCAGCGTGTGGCCATTGCGCGCGCGGTGGCTATGCATCCCGATGTCCTGCTCTTCGACGAGCCGACAAGTGCTCTTGACCCTGAGCTGGTGCGTGGCGTCTTGGACGTTATGCGTGACCTGGCGGAAAACGGCGGTATGACCATGGTGGTGGTGACCCATGAGATGGGCTTTGCCCGTGAGGTGGCTGACCGCGTGGTCTTTATGGAAGGCGGCGTGGTGGTAGAACAAGGCCTTCCCGAGAAAGTTTTCGATAACCCGGAGAATGCCAGAACAGCGGAATTTTTGGGTAGTATCGATTAAATGAGACGAACTTTTGCACCCTACAAAATTTTTTGTGGGGTGCAATCTTTAACTGTGTATACTTTTTTGAAAGGAATCATCGATTTCTTTTGGTATATGGCATCGACCTGATACTATTTAATGTGTATTTGCACGAAACATGACATTGGATTGGAGTCTGAGGATGCATCATAAAAATATCCTCCTTATGTCACGGACTTCACGTCACCATGAGCGCATGCGTGAGATTTCACATGCGCTGGATGTTTCGATTGCTCTTGCCACGCCGGATACCTTCTCCCAAGCAATTTCAAGCGGTCATGAGTTTGACCTGGTCATCCTTGATGCTCAAGGGATGGATGAAGACACGCTGAACGCGGTGGACTCATATGTGGCTGACAATAGCTTCATCCCCATGCTGGTCATTCAAGATGAGGACAAGCTTTCAAGCCTGCGCATTCCCATTCAGGGGCGCAATGATTTCATCCTGTCCTCCGCAAGTGAGGCGGAGTTTGAGACGCGCTGCTCACTGCTTCTGTGGCCAGGCGAGGAAAGCGCGCCGGCAGACATTGTCTCTGTGGACAATATGACCATCAACTTGGCAACGTATCAGGTCTATATAGACGAGAAACCCGTTGACCTGACGCTTATGGAGTACTCGCTGCTCTCCTTTCTGGCAACGCATCCCTCACGCGCGTATTCACGTGAGACGTTGTTGCACCGCGTCTGGGGCTTTGAGTACTGCGGCGGCACCCGTACCGTCGATGTCCACATCCGCCGCGTGCGCTCCAAGGTGGGGCCTCAGGTAGCAGCTCATATCGTGACCGTGCGTGGCGTGGGCTACCTGTTTAAGCTCTAGGTTCTACGTGGCTTCACGCGCGGGGGTTTCTCGCCCAGCGCCAGCTCTATACGTGCAAAGAGGTCTCGTGTCGAGGCCTCTTTTTTTGCGTCGCGCGGTCGCGGCGCGCTTTTCTTCCTCTGATTTTCAGGTATGTTTAGGTGTATTTTCAGGAATCTAAAAGCGTTGTTTTATTGGCATGAATGGGCAAATGGATGGTACCTCGGCGCTGCTAGCGGGTACAGTTTTCACTGTCAGCGGATAGTGCAATCCAGTACGTAACGTACGTGAACAATAGTTAGAGGCGATAGCAATGGCTACAAATGATCAAACTCCTCCTGTTCCGGACTATCCCGGCATGGACCGTGTGCCGCGCGTGGAGCAGGAGACAAATGAGACGGCTTCCGCGCAGGAGACGGTGCGCATGGCAGAGCCCTTTAACTCTTCCGATGCCAGCGCACAATCTACTAGCGCTTATGACACTGCCAGCACTGCCAGCACTGCTGGCACCTCCAGCGCTACGGGTGTAGCGCCTGCACGCCACAGCTCTTCTCAAGGCGATAAGAACCCGCGCAAGAGAGGTACTGCCCGCAATGTGATTTTAGGCGGCGTCGTCGGAGGCGTTGCTGCAGGTGCGCTGGTGGCGGCACTGTTTGCCGGAGGTGTCTTGGGCACGAGGACGGCCACACGCAGTACAACGTCATCTTCTTCCAGCAACAACGGCACCATCACCATCAATGCCTCAGATGAGACGGCAACGACAGCAGAGGCCGTGGCAGCAAAGTGTCTGCCTTCGGTTGCTACGGTCAATGTGACCAGCTCTGAGGGTCAAGGCTTGGGCTCTGGTGTCATTCTTGACACCGACGGCAACATCATCACCAACTATCACGTGGTCGATGGAGCGCAGAGCATCACGGTTACCATTGATGGGGCAACCTATGATGCAACACTGGTGGGCTCGGATGCCTCTAGTGATATTGCGGTCGTTCATGCCGAGGTAAATGATGGTACGACGCTCACCCCAATGGAAGTAGGAGACTCTTCATCTCTGGTGGTGGGGCAGTGGGTTATGACCTTGGGAAGCCCTCTTGGTCTTGAGCAGTCGGTGTCATCAGGCATTGTCTCTGCGCTCTACCGCTCTACTTTGAGTGAATCTACCAGCGGAAATACCATCTACACCAACCTCATCCAGACGGATGCGGCTATCAACCAAGGAAACTCCGGCGGTGCGTTGGTAGACGCAGAAGGCAAGCTGGTGGGTATCAATACCCTGCTAGCCTCTGAAACGGAGTCCTTCTCGGGTATTGGCCTGGCAATTCCTGGCAACTACGCGGTGGATATTGCACAGAAGATCATCGCGGGAGAGCCGGTCACGCATGCCTATATGGGCGTGTCGGTGCAGACGGTCAACTCCACCTTGGCACAGCGAAACCACCTGGGTACCAGCCAAGGTGCCTATGTAGCAGCGGTAACGTCAGGCGGTAGTGCTGAGGCAGCAGGCATTCAAGAGGGAGATATCATCACCAAGGTGGGAGATGTGGACGTCACGTCTGCTGATAGCCTCATTTTGGCCGTTCGTTCTCACTCTGTGGGAGATACCGTCGACGTCACCTATGTGAGGGGTTCTTCTACAGAGACGACGCAGGTCACCTTGGGTTCAGATGAAGGTGTCACCTCCAGCTCAAGCCAGAATAACTCCGGCAATTCTAATTCTGGCGATTCCGGCTCAGGAGACTCTTACTCCAATGGCTTGCCGTTTGATCTCTACCAGTACTATCAGCGCCAATACGGCGGAGGATCAGGATTCTAAAGTGGTTTTTCCTGATGCGCTAGGACAGAGTGTGTAGGCGAGCGGCGGAGCCAGCGGGCTTCGCCGCTTTTTTACCCTCACATATTGTCCCGTCTCCGTAGTACGCTGGTGATGTTCGTGGCGATGCATCAGATGGAGTAACAATGATACGGTTTGTGCACACGGCAGATCTCCATATTGGTAGGCGCCTGTCTCAGATGTCGCTTGAAGAAGATCAGGCATATCTCTTGCATGAGCTTGTAGAGCTGGTACAAAATGTGCAGGCAGATGCCCTCATCATAGCGGGTGATGTCTTTGATAGTCCCACGCCCAGTGAGGCGGCGCTGCGGCTTTGGTCAGATTTTCTTCTGGATCTTGCGCATTTCAACATCTGCACGTTGGTGGTGGGCGGCAACCATGACTCGGGAGCGCGGCTTGCCTACGGTGGCCTTTTTGCTGCGGAGCAAGGCATTCACATTGCCGGGGAGCTCACGGAAGAAATTGCGCATGTCCGTGTGGGTGCATGTACGTTTTGGCTGCTGCCATTTGTGCGCCCCGCAGATGTGCGCACGTGGGCTGCGCGCCAAGAGATCGATGCAGGATCGGTGGTTGACTACACGTCAGCGGTTGCGCTTCTGTGCGAGTACATCCGCGCGCAGGAGGCGTTTCAGCAGGGCGCTCAGGTTCTCATAGCCCATCAATTTGTGACGGCACACGGCGTCTCACCTTTGAGAAGTGATTCTGAACAGCTGAGCCTAGGCACGCTCGACAACGTGGATGTGAGTGTCTTTGACGGCTTTGATTACGTAGCGCTTGGTCATGTGCACCGGCCGCAGCGCATCGGCAGAGATACGGTGCGCTATGCGGGCTCTCCGCTTGCCTATTCCACATCAGAGATAGGCCAGCACAAGAGCTTTGCGGTGGTGGATATAGACGAGGCACCCGATGCGCCAGACACGGCACTAGACACGGCGTCGTCGCCGCACGTGTCATATGAGCTCCGGCCGGTGGTGCCGCTCCATGCCTTTAGGCAGGAGCGCGGCAGCCTACAAGAGCTTCTCGCCCGCGCACGCACAGAGGAGGCAGCGCATCTTGACTATATCCACGCCGTGGTGAGCGATGATTCCGCGCTGGATGTGGTAGCGCGCCTGCGTCATGTGTGGCCCAATCTGGCGCAGGTGACCTTTGACAATTCCATTACGCGCGCGGCTAACGTGGAGCTGGGCGATAAGAACATCAAGGAGAAAAACGTGCAAGAGCTCTTTGACGAGTTCTTCTCGGCGCAGGCGGGTCGTGCGATGACAGAAGATGAGCACGCACTCATTGGTGCGGCGTTTGAGGCGACGCTGGGTGAGGAGGCCACCGATGAGACCGCTTAAGCTTTCCCTGGAGGCGTTTGGGCCGTATGCCACGCGCCAAGAGATAGATTTTTCAGCATTTGGCTCGCGTGGACTGTTTCTTATTTATGGTGACACGGGATCTGGCAAAACCATGCTTTTTGACGCCGTTGCATTTGCGCTGTTTGGCAAGGCCTCGGGCGGCCGAGACGTGACTACGCTGCGCAGCGACTTTGCGGAGTCTGGGCGACAAACCCGTGTGAGCTTGACTTTTGAACATGCCGGCAGGGTGTATGAGGTCGAGCGCGCTCCGCAGCAGGCACTGGCGCGCCGCCGCAAGACGCAAGGCAGCACGAGTTTGGTCACCAAAGCGGCCGAGGCATCGCTCACGTGCGGAGACGAGCTCATAGCAAGTGGCATCAAGCAGGTTGACCAGGCCGTGATTGAGCTTCTGCGCCTTGATTACAACCAGTTTAGGCAGGTCACCATGATTGCGCAGGGCGCGTTTAGAGAGCTTCTCTGTGCGGACCCCGCAGAGCGTGAAAGCGTCTTGCGCCGCATCTTTGGAACGGAGCTCATCGACCGATTCCAGGCAGAGCTGGCCGCCCGTGCCCGCTCGGCCACCGATGAACTCGATGCTTTGCGCCAGGAGTTTTCGCTGCTGGTAGGCCAGCTTGATGTGTCCACCGAGGAGCTGGACGCAGACAGAGGGCTTCAGGTTCTTCTGGCAGAAGGCGTCGCTTTTGAAGTAGATTCCTGCATCGAGGCGGCCCATAGCTTGCTTCACGTTGAGAAATCCCAGAGTGAGGATGCAGAGGCCGCGCTGGCTTCTGCGCGAGAAGGGCTTGAAGCAGCACGGGAGCGTGAACGCAGTGCTACCGAGGCTGCTGCGGCCATACAGGAGCTCCAAGCTGCCCGCCATACGCTGCAGCAGGCCCGTGAGCACAAGCGCACAAGCGCTCAAACCCTCGCGCACACGCGCGCGGTCTATGCGGCAGAGCACGATAGTCTGGTGGGCCAAAAGACCCAGCTTGAAGCTGTAATTCCGCGCTATGAGGAGCTGGAGACCAAGAGGGCGTTGGTGGTATCTGCAACCACGACCCATGAGCATGAAGAGGCGCGCGCCCAAAAGATCCGCGCGCACATAGACGAGCTCGCACAGCTTGTCCAGGAAGACCAGGCGCAGATAGCGGCCTATAAGGATGCCCCGGTTGAGCTCCAGCGCACGACGGCAGCGCATGCAGAAATGGTCCAGCTCTTAGAGAGAGCCACCACGCTTGAGCAGGGTGCGGGCGTATTGCGGACCAAAGAGCAGCAGCTTGCACACGCCAAAGACGACGTGCTTTCCGCCCAAGAGTCTGCGCAAGAAGCGCGTGCGCACGCAGACGCTGCCTTTGCGGCGCTTGTCCAAGACGATGCGGCATTCGTGGCCTCCCAGCTCAAAGAACATGAGCCCTGCCCCGTTTGCGGCTCTTGCGAGCACCCCCAGCCCGCCCGTCCGCGCACCACAACAGCGGACGCCACCTCCCTTGCGAAGGCGCGCTCCGAACAACAGGCAGCAGAGGCATTGTTGGAGCAGCAGCAGAATGTGTTTCTGGCCCTCCAAGCGGAGGTAGAAGAGCGCAGGCGGACGCAAAAAACGCAGGTAGAAGAGCTTATCCGCACACTTTCAGAGCGCGGTGTAACAACGGGTGAGAAGGGGGCGCAAGACCTGGGAGAGCTCGTTGGCGCCTGCAGTGTCAAAGTGCGGACGCTTGAGATCACGCGCGATGATCTTAAAGCGCGCTGTGCCGCGCTGTCCAAACGTGAGCATGATCTGTCTCAGCATGAGGCTAAGCTCAAGGAGCTGAGAGGTGAGGCGGAGGCGCTTGAGCCCAAGCTGCGAGACCTTGTAGCGGCAAAAACGCGCGCTGCCGCGGAGCTGGCGCAGCTGGAGGCGCAGCTCAGCTATGCCTCGCGCGAGGAAGCGCAGCGGGTACTAGATGAGCTTTCCCAGAAGATTGCGGCGCAGGAGTCCACGCTCAGTGAGGCTCAGAGCGCGGCGGCTCAGACAGAGCGCGAGGTGGCATCTGCCGAAGCTGCGCTTACGGCGCACCAGACGCGGTTTTCTCGCCTGGGCGTGAGGGAAAATGAGGTATCTGACCAGCTGCTTAAGTTCAAAGAGGCAAGCATTGCGGCCGAGGCACAAGAGCATGCGCGTGAGCTTGCGGCCAAAGTGGCCTACTCTCGGCTGCAAAAGAATACGGATGTATGCGCGCGGCTTGAGAAGGTGGGCAAGCGCCTGCCTCAGCTGGAGAAAAAGGCGGCATCGGCCCAGCTCATGGCCGATATCTCTCGCGGGCGCCAGGCGGGCACCAACCACATTTCCTTTGAGCGCTATGTGTTGGGATTCTACTTTGACCAGGTGATCATCTGCGCCAATAGGCGCCTTTCCATCATGAGCGACGGGCACTATGAGCTGGTAAGAAATACGGAAGGAGAGATGCGCGGCAAGGGCGGACTCTCTCTGGACGTGATTGATTACGCGACGGGCAAGCGCCGCCCGGTGAGTTCTCTCTCAGGCGGCGAGTCGTTTGAGGCGTCGCTCTCTCTGGCGCTCGGCCTTTCTGATTACGCCCAGCAGCAAGCAGGCGGCATGCACTTGGATACGGTCTTTATCGACGAGGGCTTTGGCTCGCTTGACCCAGATTCTTTGGAACAGGTTATGCAGGTGCTGGCAGACCTGGCGTCGGGGGACTGTCTGGTGGGTATCATCAGCCACGTGGAGGAGCTGGAAAAACGCATCAGCCGCCGCATAGAGGTCGAGAAGAGCTTTGAAGGTTCAACCGCGCGGGTGGTGGTGGAGTAGGTCACGTTATGTGATGGTATCGTGACGTGTCTTTTCTCGCATATAAATATACCCCATTGGGGTATATGAGTTCCGAAATGAAGTATAGTAGATGCATCGCAGCGCATCTGCGTGGGTAGGGGGGAACATGGACGGCGTACAAGAGCACAATGATGTAGATTTGAGCTCCAAGCATACTCAGCAGCCACCAGCTGCTTTGCATAAAAAGACCCCAAAGAAGGGCGTTCGCTACAAGGGCAAGCCGCGCTCGGAGGAGCTCAAGCGTGATCTCAACACGCGGTGCAACCGTGTGATTGGCCAGCTTAACGGCATTAAGTCCATGGTGGATAACGACAGGTACTGCGGGGATATCTTGACGCAGCTTGCCGCGGCAGAATCGGCGATAAAGTCCATTTCCCGTGAACTTATGCAAGATCACTTAAACACGTGCGTAGTGGACGATATCCAGCAGGGAAACGTTGAAGTCTTGGATGAGGTCATGCGGCTGTTCAAGAAGTTTATGTAGCACTTGCGGCTGCGCGTACTGACGGCCCGTGCCAGCGCCCGCCCTCATTTCCCATCTGTGATGATTGTTTGCTTATGGATACTTTTGGCTGTATGCGATACCCCATGTGGGTATAAAGGGTGTCGAGAGAAAGGATTGTGATGAAAGAGAGTTTTGATATCACGGGGATGACATGTGCTTCATGCTCGTCCCGTGTGCAAAAGGCGGCGTCAGGCGTCTCTGGTGTGGAAGAGGCAAATGTAAACCTGCTCAAAAATTCAATGGAACTTGAGTATGATGGCGCACCTGCAACCATTCAGGCCGTATGCGATGCCATCAAGAAGGCAGGCTATGGTGCCACACCACGACACCAGCACAAAGAGGGGCAATCCTCCTCAAGCCATGAGCTTGAAGCGCAAGAAAATGCCTCGCAAGAGACGGCGCGCCGGGCGGTCAAGGGCATGCGAGATAGACTTGTAGGCTCCATGATCTTCTCGATCCCTCTGTTCTACATTGCTATGGGACCTATGTTTGGCTGGCCTGAGCTGCCCGGTCTGGCAGGTCACGAAGGCATGCTTGCATCTGCCTTGACCCAGTTCATCCTGGCGTCTTTGGTCATCGTTATCAATCGCCACATCTTTGCGATGGGCCTCAAAACTCTCTGGCATCGCTCGCCCAACATGGACGCGCTCATTGCGGTGGGCTCAGGCGCCTCGTACGTGTGGTCGCTCGTGATGCTCTACCTCATGTGCTTTGCTGCGGGTGCAGGGGATATGACGACTGTACATGGCTATTTCCACAATCTCTACTTTGACTCTGCGGGCATGATCTTGGCGCTCATTGCGCTGGGCAAGTACTTTGAGGCGCGCGCTAAGCTCAAGACGACCGACGCTATCTCTGACCTCATGAACCTGGCACCCAAGACCTCGGTGGTGATCCGTGAGGGTGAAGAGACAACCATCCCTACCTCAGAGGTTGTGGTGGGAGATGTCGTGGTGGTGAGAACGGGTGAGTCCATCCCCGTCGACGGCGAGCTCATAGAGGGAACGGCCGCGGTGGATGAGTCCGCAATTACTGGCGAGCCCATTCCCCAAGAGAAGCGCGTGGGCGATAAACTCACGGGTGCCACGGTGGTTACCAGCGGCTGGTTCAAGATGCACGTCACCGCCGTTGGAGACGATACTGCGCTGGCGGCCATCATCCGCCTGGTGGACGAGGCCACAAGCTCCAAAGCTCCCATCGAGCGCGTGGCGGACAAGATTGCAGGCGTCTTTGTGCCGATCGTGTTGGCCATAGCTGCGGTGACCTTTGTGGCGTGGGTTGCGTTTTTGGATGCGGGAAATGTGGCGCTGGCACTCACTCACGCTATCAGTGTGCTGGTCATCTCATGCCCGTGCGCGCTGGGTCTGGCCACGCCAACAGCCATTATGGTAGGTACAGGGCGCGGTGCTAAGAACGGTATCCTCATAAAAGATGCAACATCTCTTGAGCGCGCGTGCGATCTTACCTACGTCGTGATGGACAAGACCGGCACCGTGACCGAAGGCACGCCCCGCGTAGTGGACCTCGCGCTGGCGCCCAAGGCCACCAAAGAGGAGCTTTTGGGCCTGGCCGCATCCTTGGAGCGCAAATCCGAGCACCCGCTGGCACAAGCCTTGGTTGTATATGCGCAGGCAGAAGGTATTGAGGCAGACCATGAAGTGAGCCAGTTTGAGCAGATAGCCGGAGGCGGTCTGCAAGGTATGGTGGGCGATAAGAACGTGCTCGCCGGAAACGCGCGCCTCATGTCCGCATATGGTGTAGACACCTCGCTTCTTGATGCGGCAGCAGATAACATGGCTGCCAAAGCAGAGACGGCGCTCTACTTTGCGTCTGATGGGGTACTTCTCGGCGTGGTTGGCGTGGCAGATGTGATCAAGCCTACCAGCACCCAGGCTGTGAGCAGGCTGCGTGCCATGGGCATCCATACGCTGCTCTTGACCGGAGACCAGGAAAAGACCGCGCGTGTCATAGCCCAACAGGTCGGCGTTGATGAGGTCATTGCAGGTGTCTTACCTGACCAGAAGGAGCAGGAGATCAGGCGCCTTCAAGACGCGGGCCAGGTTGTGGCCATGGTAGGAGATGGTATCAACGATGCGCCGTCTTTGGCCCGAGCGGATATTGGTATTGCTATTGGTTCAGGAACAGACGTGGCCAAGTCAAGCGCAGACATTGTGCTTCAGCACTCTGATCCAGAAGATGTTGCCACCGCTATTGAGCTCTCTCACGCTACCATGAGAAACATCAAGCAGAACCTGTTTTGGGCGCTGTTCTATAACGTTATTTGCATTCCTGTTGCCATGGGCGCGCTGACCCCGTTAGGCGTTGTGCTCAATCCTATGATTGGTGCCGCAGCCATGGGCTTCTCAAGCGTATTCGTGGTGAGCAACGCCTTGCGTCTGCGTACGTGGAAGCCAAGCAAACGCGTCGTTGCCAAAGAAGGTACGGTTGCATCTCATGCTGCAGAAGTGTCACAGGCCAAGCTGACTCAGGACCTGCACAGTGAGGATATGCAGGAAAATGATGGCATTACTACCGGAAAGGATGATGAAATGAGAAACGTAAATCTCAAGATTGAGGGTATGAAGTGCGAGCATTGCGTAGCTCACGTTAAGGAGGCACTGGAGGGCGTCAAGGGCGTCAAGGACGTCTCCGTCTCTTTGGAGAAAGGTACTGCAAGCCTGGAGGCGGGCATGCTTGTCTCTGATAAGAAGCTTGTTAAGGCCGTAGAGGATGCTGGTTACACCGCAATGGTGGAGGCATAGGCCAAAGATCGCACATTTCCACGTCAACGGTGAAATCCCGGGCAACGGCACGTTGTCCGGGATTTTTTAATCGCGTCTGAACGGCAGTTATTCTCGCCCCGCTATCAGTTTATCGATTGAACTATTTACACCGTATACTATATAGCACTACACTATGTTTCAGCTTTTTAACGAACGCATCAATCCGCTGGTCGAATAATAGTTTGATGAGCGCGATGTTGAGTAAAGATGTTTGTTAGTTGCATCTGCATGGGGCAGATGCTGAAGATGGGGGATATACCATGTCTAATCTTTCACGTAGGAGTTTCCTTGGTGCAACGACTGCTGCCGCATGCGGCATGGCACTCGCTGGCTGTGGCGGCTCCGGTTCCAGCTCAGATTCCGGTTCCAGCTCAGATTCTGGCGCAGACCTTTCTCGCGTGGCCTCTCAAGAGGTTATTGATAAGGCTAAGGAAGACGGGGAGCTCGTTGTTTATGGCTCATGCGAGGAGGAATACCTTGCTGCCGTCACCTCTCATTTTGAGGAGCTCTTTGGTATCAAGACCAGCTATCAGCGCCTTTCCACCGGTGAGGTTGAGGCAAAGATAGAGGAGGAGAACGGCAATCCTTCTGGTGACGTGTGGTTTGGTGGTACGACCGACCCGTATAACGTTGCCTCCAGCAAGAGCCTGCTTGAGGTCTACAAGCCCACGAATGCAAGCCATCTGATTGATGAGAAGTTCAAGAGCACTAACGATGACTGGTATGGCATCTATAAGGGCATCTTGGGCTTCATGTACAACAAAGATGAGCTCGATCGTCTGCAGATTGATCCTCCTGCGGACTATGCAGACCTCACGGATTCCAAGTACAAAGACCTCATCTGGTCTTCTAACTACAACACCTCCGGTACCGCAAAGCTCATCATCAACACCGTGATCCAGAAGTATGGCCATGATGATGGTGTGCAGTATCTGGTTGATCTTGATAAGAACATCGCTCAGTACACCAAGAGTGGTTCTGGTCCTTCCAAGTCCATCGGCATCGGTGAGTGCACCATTGGTATCGGCATGCTCCACGATGGCATCTACCAGATCGTCGATAAGGGCTATGACAACATCGGCCTGGTCATCCCCAGCTCTGGTGCCTCCTATGAGATTGGCGCTACGGCAATCTTCAAGGGCTGCAAGCATGAGAATGCCGCCAAGCTCTGGATTGAGTATGCACTGTCTCCTGAGTGCGTAAACCTTGGTGTGGACAACGGTTCCTACCAGTTCTTGGTCATCGACGATGCAACCCAGCCTGCTGTTGCAACAGAGTACGGCCTGAATCCTGACAACGTGATGGATTATGACTTCGACGATGCAAAGCAGAACACCGAGCAGTACGTTACCGATGTAATGAATGCGCTCGGCGGCGGCGATGACCGCTTCAAGACTGAGTAGTAGGTACTAATATCGTTTCAGGGGACGGGGAAATCCTCGTCCCCTGTGTTTTGGCACTATATCTGAGGGGGCCGCCAATGGCGACAAATCAAAGTGCTAAGCTCGACCGCCAGAAATTCATGGCCGATCCAATTATGGTCACGACAATTGTGGTCTTGATTGCATTTCTCACACTGTTTATCCTCTACCCACTTGCAATCCTACTGGTAGATAGTGTTATCAGTGAAGATGGTGGCATATCTTTTTCGGTGTTCGAGCGCATTTTGAACATGCCTTCGTTTGTCACAGCTATCACCAACACGCTCAAAGTAGGTCTTTTAGTAAGCGTGTGCTCTGCGCTGGTTGGTCTGCTGTTTGCTTACGTTGAGGTATATGTAAAACTGAAGACTCGCTTCATGGCGGGTCTGTTCAAGGTGGTGTCAATCCTCCCGGTTGTTTCACCACCATTTGTGCTCTCACTTTCCATGATCTTGCTCTTTGGCAAGATGGGCATCATCACCCGTGGACTGTTAGGCATCCCCGACAACAACGTCTATGGCTACTGGGGCATCTTTGTGGTACAGACGCTCACCTTCTTCCCGGTGTGCTACATGATGATGAGGGGTCTGCTCAAAAACATTGATCCTTCTCTTGAGGAGGCCGCTCGTGACATGGGCGCCAGCCGCTGGAAGGTCTTTACCAGCGTTACCTGGCCGCTCATTTTGCCGGGCTTGGGCAATGCCTTCCTGGTAACGTTTATTGAGTCCATTGCTGACTTTGCTAACCCCATGATCATTGGTGGTTCGTACGATACGCTGGCAACGACCATCTACCTGCAGATTACAGGCGCATATGACAAGCAGGGCGCATCTGCTATGGCAGTGGTGCTTCTGTGCATCACCCTTCTCATGTTCATCGTGCAGAAGTATGTGCTTGAGGCCAAGTCAACCTCTACGTTGAGCGGTAAAGCAAGCCGTGCACGTATGCTCATTACAGATAACTCCGTGCGCATCCCGCTTGCCGTCCTGTGTGGGGCCGTTGCCATCTTTGTTTGCGCCATGTATATCTGCGTGCCCTTGGGAGCTCTTTTCAAGACCTGGGGCAGGGACTATTCACTCACGCTTAAGTGGTTCCAGCTGGTATTTAGCCGCTACCATGGCCTGCAGGCCTTCCGTGACTCCTTCCTGCTCTCACTCATTGCAAGTCCCATCACGGCGCTTCTGTCCATGATCATCTCGTACCTGGTGGTCAAGCGTCGCTTTAGAGGCAAGGGCTTCATTGAGGCGGTCTCCATGCTGGCTATGGCCGTCCCTGGTACCGTCCTTGGTGTTGGCTACATCAGAGGCTTTGCTTCTGGTGTGTTCCATACAGGGTTCATGCAGGGCTTCTATGGTTCGGCAGCCATTCTGGTGGTGGTCTTTATCGTCCGCTCCCTGCCAACCGGTACGCGCTCAGGAATCTCTGCTCTGCGCCAAATTGATAAGTCCATTGAGGAGTCTGCCTATGACATGGGAGCCAACAGCTTCCAGGTATTTATGAGTGTCACCCTGCCACTCATCAAAGATTCGTTCCTCTCTGGTTTGGTGACCACCTTTGTGCGTTCCATCACGGCAATCTCTGCGGTAATCCTGTTGGTGACACCTCAGTTCTTCCTCATTACCGTTCAGATCAACGAGTTTGCAGGCAAGGGTGACTACGGCGTTGCGTGCGCTTTCTCCACCATCCTGATCGTGATCACCTATGCAGCAGTTTTGCTCATGAACCTGTTCATTAAGCGCTTTGGCACCAGCGCAAAGACCTCAAAGGAGTAGTCATATGTCTCAGCAGAAAAAAGGCGTGCGTCTGGAGCACTTGAGCAAGATCTATAAGGATCCCAAGACTGGCAAGGATTTCTACGCCGTTCATGATGCCAATATCACCATTGAGCCGGGCGAGTTTGTCACGCTGTTAGGTCCTTCAGGCTGCGGTAAGACCACCATCTTGAGAATGATTGCCGGCTTTGAGTCCCCGGATGAAGGCATGGTCTTTCTGGGTGAAGAGCCTGTCAATGAGCTGACGCCCAACAAGCGTGATACGGCCATGGTGTTTCAGAGCTATGCATTGCTGCCGCACTACAACATCTTTGATAACGTGGCCTACGGCTTAAAGCTCCGCAAGCTCGATAAGGACACCATCAAGGAGAAGGTCACCAACATCTTGAAGCTCGTGGGCCTGGAGGGCATGGAAGATCGTATGACCAACCAACTCTCTGGTGGCCAGCAGCAGCGTGTAGCACTTGCTCGCGCGCTGGTTATTGAGCCCGGCGTCCTGCTGTTTGATGAGCCCCTCTCCAACTTGGACGCAAAGCTCCGCGTGGACATGCGCACCGAGATCAGGCGCATCCAGCAGGAGGCAGGCATTACGGCGGTCTACGTTACACATGACCAGTCTGAGGCCATGGCTATTTCTGACCGCATCATCGTTATGAAGAAGGGCCTGGTTGATCAGGTTGCTGACCCCAAGACCATCTACTATCACCCGGTGGACGAGTTTGTTGCTGACTTCATTGGCGAGGCCAACTTCTTGCGCGGCACGCTGACTTCCACGTCGGGTGCAGAAGGCATCGTGCACGTTGATGATGTAGATTTGACGGTCGAGGGCGTAGAGAACATGACCGCTGGCTCTGAGGTGACGCTAGTGCTGCGCCCGGAGGCTGCGCACCTGGCAGATTCAGGTGAGCTTCCCTGTGAAGTCGTGCTCTCCCGCTTCATGGGACACTACCAGAACTACCATGTCAAGACGGGCAATCACCTGGTTAAGATCACGGAGTTCAACCCCAAGAACAAGCATGAGTATGCGGTGGGCGACCGCGCGTACGTGAGCTTTGACAGGGGAGACCTGCACGTCTTACCGCGTGAGGCAGAGTAGCTGCCACGTAGCGGCGGCGTAATTGTCGCTCAGCGCAAGCGTGCTTCTCCGCCAGCGAGCTTTGAGAGGCTTACATCTCACCCACAGGGAGCGCTGTCACGTGGTGACAGCGCTCTTTTCTCTTGTCGCGCAGCTGTGGTAAGGTGCAGTGCGAACAAGAGATGAGGAGCAGCTATGCCAACAACACACGACCAGCTTTCCCTGTTTGGTGGAGCTGATACGCCAACAGATGAGCCCCAACCAGCGGGCGAGAAGAACCAGGCGCTTGTGGCGCCAGCGCAGATGCCCGATAACCAGGCAGGACCTGAGCGGCCAGAGGACACCGGCGCCACCGATCCTGCAGTACGCGCCCAGGAGCTGCGCGCGCTTCTCGACTACCATGCCTGGCGCTACTACGCACTGGATGCGCCAGAGATCACCGATGCGCAGTTTGACCACTACCTCACGGAGCTTCAGGCCATTGAGCACGAACATCCTGAGCTTGTGGTGCCCGAATCCTACACCCAGCGCATCGGCGGCTATGTGGATAAGCAGTTTGCGCCCGTGCGCCATGCGCGCCGCATGTATTCCATAGATGACGCTATGAACCTAGATGAGCTGGATGAATGGCTCAGACGCACCGATGAAGCGCTGGGGGCAACATGGGAACATCCGGTGGCCTATACCTGTGAGCTCAAGATTGACGGGTTGGGCATAGCGCTCACCTATACCAACGGCCAGCTGGTGCGTGCCGCCACCCGAGGAGATGGCAGCGTGGGAGAAGACGTGACGGCAAATGCGCTGACCATCCACGACATTCCACGTGCTCTTGCGTCTGCGGGGCTCGCGCAGGTGGACGATAGCGGCTTTGGTCACGATATTGAGGTTAGAGGAGAGGTCTACATGCCTAAGCACTCCTTTGTGCGCCTCAACGAGCAAAACGACGCAGCTGGTCGTCCTCCGTTTGCCAACCCCAGAAATGCGGCCGCTGGCAGCTTGCGGCAAAAAGATGCCAAGGTCACTGCTGCGCGGGATCTGGAGACGTTTATCTACGCGGTGGCAGATGAGAGCGCGCTTCAGGTGAGTTCGCAAAAGGCATTCCTGGATTGGCTGCGTGCCTGCGGTTTTTCTGTCAACCCGCACGTCGCGCGCGTGACCGATTCCAAGGCGGTGCATCAGTATTGCCAAGATGCACTCGCCAGGCGAGAAGAGCTTGATTACGATATTGATGGCGTGGTAGTAAAGGTTGACTCCTTTGCTTCACAGGAGGCCTTAGGTGCCACGGCGCGCGCCCCACGCTGGTCGATTGCCTTCAAGTTCCCGCCCGAGGAAAAGCGTACCGTCTTGCGAGAAATACGTGTTCAAGTGGGTCGTACGGGTGTCTTGACGCCGGTGGCAGAGTTCGATCCGGTAAGCGTTGCCGGCTCCACCATTGCGCGTGCAACGCTGCACAACATCGACGAGGTGCACCGCCGTGATGTCCGCGTGGGAGATACCGTTGTGGTGCACAAGGCAGGAGACGTTATTCCAGAAGTGGTCGGTCCCGTGCTTGAAGGTACCATGCGCCAAGAGCATGAGGCGCGCCCTGTCTGGCAGATGCCTACCCACTGTCCAAGTTGCGGCAGCCCCGTTATCCAGGAGGAGGGCGAGGTGGCATTCCGCTGCGTTTCACTGGATTGCCCTGCGCAAGCAACCGAGCGCCTGATCCACTGGGGCAGCAGAAACGCTATGGATATAGATGGCTTGGGCGATGAGATCATCCGCAAGATGGTGGAGCAGGGTATCTTACGCGATGTGGCAGATTTCTACTACCTGAGCGTAGATGAGCTGGAAAACGTGGATACCGGCAGAACCTATGAGACGAGTGCGGCAGGTCATGTGGCCGGAGATGCCATCGTGGTGGGCCATGCTATTGCGCATAAGATCATGGCGCAGGTGGACGAATCGCGCTCCCGCGGCCTTTCTCGCGTGCTCTTTGGACTGGGGATCCGCCTGGTGGGCGCCAATGTGGCCAAGCTTCTGGCCGACACGTTTGGTTCCATGGAGCGGCTGAGTACCGCATCAGAAGAGGAGATATCGGCCATTGAGGGCATAGGGCCCAAGATTGCCCATTCCGTGCGCCAGTTCTTCTCGGTCAAAGAAAACGTGGTGGTCTTGGAGCGCTTGCGCGAAGCCGGCGTCTCGCTTGAGGAGGAAGGCTTTGGCGAGAAGCCCGCGCGCCCGCAGACGCTTGCTGGCCTCACCTTTGTGCTGACGGGCACCTTGGAAGGGCTCACCAGAAATGAGGCGGGAGATCGGCTGAAGGCGTTTGGTGCCAAGGTCTCTGGATCCGTTTCCAAGAAGACGTCGTTTGTGGTGGCAGGAGCCAATGCCGGATCCAAGCTTACCAAGGCAGAAAGCTTGGGCGTGCCCGTTTTGGATGAGGCGGCACTCATGCAGATATTGGAGACGGGCATGGCACCAGAGGTGTGAGGGTGCGAGGATGCATCGCGGCGCCGAGAGGTGGCATCGAGTGCGGCGTCGCTCAGAGAGGCAGCGTTCACGTAGCAAAGACTCCAGGTGGCGTGCCCTGCGTCGGGTCCATTACGCAGAGCGCGTGTAATGCCAAAACGAGGTCGTTCAGATGTTCTAGCTGTGATAACTTACTGAATGTCTGTTGATTATTGATGAGGCCTCAAAGATACGGCCTTCGTTTTGAGGAGGTGCCGTGCAGATAGCAGAGCTTATCATTCTGTTGCTGCTCGGCATGATCGGTGGCATTATATCCACCGTTATGGATATCTCCATGGTTGGCACAAGCGCCGTGTTTATGCACTTTGTGCCCTGGGTGCTCATCAACGTGCTGTTTGCCGTGCACATCTCCGACCTGAAGCGAACCATTGTGGGATCGCTCGCGCTCAACTTTGGCCTCATAGAGACAGCCATTGTGACAACGGCTTTCACGTACGAAAATGTTTCAAAGAAGGCCATGGGGCCGGCGGTGCTGCTGGTTTTTGTGGGTGCGCTCATCTGCACCATTGCATGGGCCGCGCGCCGGGAATCTCGCACGGTCTTTGGCATGCTGCTTTCGCTCATTTTGGGTGGTCTCACCCTGTTTGCGTGCGATCTTCTCTACGGCGCTATCGGCTTTGTGGACTATGTCTGCATAGGCGTTATGCTGCTCATACTTATCTTCATTCCCACCAAGCGCCTGCGCATCCTGCCACATGTGGAAGAAGAGCCCCATCCGCGCGGCCGCGCACGCACTACCTCACGTGAACGCAGAGGCGAGAACATGTCCGCGCGCTCAGAGGAACCCGTGCGCGTACGCTCACGTAGGCGCAAACCCGCAACGTCTCGCTCCAGCGCTTCTGGCGCTCTGCTTTCTGGTACGTCCTCTGATGCGCGCTCTGGCACACGTGCTGATATACGTCCTGAGCAGCCACGTAAGCGTGCGAGAAAACCTCTGGCACAAAAGCATCAGCCGCCAAGCGAGACGGGCGAGAAGCGCCTGCGCTCGCGGGGCAGAGGTGCTGCGCTTCTGCAAGACGCGCTGCAGCAGATCACAGATCCGCGCTCATCTGCTGAGCAGCCCTCCACAAATGGTGGCACGCGCAAGAGCAAGCCGCGGCGTAAGGCTAGCTCTAAGCCAGCTGCCAGGCCAAGTGCGCGGAAGAGCACGCAGTCAGGCGCACGGGCAGCACGCAGCAGCAAGACCCGTACAAAGACGAGCAGCACTGCAAGCTCAAGGCCTGCTGCTAGGAAAAACACACGGCCGAGCGCCAAGCCCAGCATGAAGCCGAGTACGAGGCCCAGCACCAAGCCAAGCGCTGCGGCAAGTGTCAGGCCGACCAAGCGCACTGGTGCACGCACGGCGGGTACCAAAGCTGCTAGCGCACGTTCTTCTCGCCCCAAACCGCATGCCAGAAAGCAATAGAGGCGCCTACATCAGGCGGTCGTCGATGATTTGGCCGTCGTAGTTGATGTGATTTACCAGCTCGGGGATGTTATTTCCGCCGCCGTAGATGTAGGCGCGCGCGAAGGACTCATAGCTTGTTGTTGCATCGTGGAAGAGATCGGCAAAGCTTTTCTCACTGATGGCGCCCGTTGCGGGATCTGTCCAAGGCAGATGGTTGAGGTTTGCCGACGCGCACTCGTCGCTCAAAAGGACCTGATGGGCCATGGCACCAACCTGAGAATGATGCCTGAACAGATGCTCTATATGAGTTAAACATTGATATCCAGCAGAGCCGTAGGGTTCAACGTGGCGGTAGAGCGTGGCGTAGTTTGCCACCGCGTGTGCATATTCTGCCGCGCCGACGTTTAGGCCATAGACCTGCCAAGCCACGTGGGAAAAGAGCGCGCCTGCCACCCTGCCCACGCGCTCGGTGCAGCAGAGCTCCAGCTCGGGCGGGCATTCAACTACGGTTGCATGGCGGATTTGCCAGAGCATCCATGTGTCGATATCAGACTCTATAACAGCATGGACTTCACTACCTGCATCGTGGAGGTCTTCCAGCGCATCGCAGAGGGCATATTGCTGCGCATAGACGAAGGGATGGGCGATTCTGTCTAGTACATAGTGTGCGACGAGGCCGAGCGTGAATGCGCGGCCGACGCGCTTATCCTCATCTACCAGGTGTGATACCGCTTCGCGCAGGCTGATGAAGGCGTTCGATACGCGCTCGGTATGCATGCGGTGCGCCAATGCGTGGGCCGCCTTCATCTTCTTGGGCGTGGTGGAAAATCGAGCAAAGAAGGGGTCAGGCCCTTGGTTGCCCAAAAGGTAGGCTATGAGCTCTTCTTGTCCTGACACCAGACCTTCAGGCAGGCGCCCAAGGGTTTCTTCTCCAAAGAGATGATGTGTGATAAGGGCAGGCATGAAGCCTCCAAATAGGTTACTAATTGTCGGTCAACTACGGGGTAAAGCGTAGCGCAAAATGCAGGAGAGGGGGCGGCTCACGTGCACCGTTTGAGCTGTGGCGCGAGCGGTTAGCGATGCTGGGGCAAAGTTCTTCTCGCACAAAGTGATACAAAAGGGTAGGGTAGTGAAAGTTTGTTTGGAGGAGGTTATTTGTGGATAAGCTTTTTAGAAGAACGAGAACCACCATTATCTTGAGCGGCATTGCCTTTATTGTGCTAGGCGTCATGCTGTTTTTGCATCCGCTGAGCGCCATTGAAGCGTTTGTGTCGCTGGCGGGCTGGACGCTGTTGATCACTGGCCTCATCACGACGGTGGCCAATCTTATGCGCCCGCATGGCTCGCTGTGGGCAGATTTGGCTATCGCGGCCTTAGAGATCATTCCGGCCATCTTCATGCTGTCAGCGCCTGGCCTCTTTTTGTACTGGCTGTGGTCGCTCATTGGACTCTATATTCTGCTGACGGGTATCAATGACATCTTTGAGGCGCTGGCGCTCAAGGATCTTGAGTCCCATCACTGGAAGGCGCGCATGGCCATGGGTGGCCTCACCATCCTCATGGGCGTCATTGTGGCCATGACACCTCTGTTCTCAATGACGTTTGGTATGCTCATCTGCGCCTGTGCGCTCATCTTGAACGGCGTGAGTGAGCTTGTCAGCGGCATCAGGATGAAGCCGCAAGATACTCACACTGCGGACTAGCTGCGCCGCGTTGCACGTGCGTCCGTGCTGCATACGCGAGCGCCGCATGTGTGTTTGTGCTACATGCGCACGTTTTTCTCGCCCAAAAAAGCTTCCCACCGGGTGGTGGGAAGCTTTTTGCATGAACGCGTAGGGTTTGCTGCAAGCGACGCGTGCGCCGCTGGCTGCGCGTCTTAGACCCAGAAGAGCAGCTGGTTGTAGCTGGGAACGGGCCACACGTCGTCTGCGCAGATCTCTTCCATAGCGTCAACAGCGCTGCGGAGCTCATCCATAGCAGGCAGCACGTCGTCGCGGTAGATGTTGTCGCTTACCTGCGGATCTTCCTGAGAGCGCGCGTGGGCGTTCTTCTCTTTGAGGTCTTTTGCTGCAGCATCAATGGCGGCGATGCCCTCGGTCAGCTGGGCAATGAGCGCTTTTTCTGCGGGAGCCTCCAGGCCCAGTTCCTTCTTTGTGGCCACGTAGCTTGCCAGCTCACCTGCGTAGGACATGATAGCGGGCAGGTAGAGCTTGCGCGCCATATCTACCATGGTGTTGGCTTCAATGTTGAGGAGCTTGGCGTAGGTCTCACACTTGGTGATGTAGCGTGCGCGCACCTCAGACTCGTTCAAGACGCCATACTTTGCAAAGAAAGCAATGCTTTCGGGCGTGATGAATGCGGGCAGGGCATCGGGCGTGGTCTTGAGGTTGGGAAGACCGCGGCGCTTGGCCTCTTCCTCCCACTCCTCAGAGTAGCCGTTGCCGTCAAACAGGATGCGCTGGTGGTCACGCAGGGTGTGGCGGACATAGCGCATGGCCTTGCCGACAAACTCGTCCTCAGAGACGCCTTCTAGTGCCGTGGCAAAGTTGTCCAGCTCTTCTGCCATAGCGGTGTTGATGACCACATTGGGGTCCGACAGGTTTTGCTGGCTGCCGCACATGCGGAACTCAAACTTGTTGCCGGTGAAGGCAAAGGGGCTGGTACGGTTACGGTCGGTGTTATCGCGGAAGATGTTGGGCAGCGCGGGCACGCCGGTGTCCATCACCTCGCGCTCAGCACTCTCAGGATGCTCTTTGCGGATGAGACCTTCCACAACCGGGGTGAGGGCATCACCTAAGAAGATGGAGATTATCGCTGGTGGCGCCTCGTTTGCGCCCAGGCGATGGTCGTTGCCAGCAGAGGCCACAGAAAGACGCAGGAGATCTGCGTGCTTATCGACCGCTGCAATGAGACAGGTCAGGATAACTAAGAATTGAAGGTTATCCTCAGGATTACTACCTGGTTCAAGCAGGTTTTCACCGTCTGCAGAGATGGACCAGTTGTTGTGCTTGCCGGAGCCGTTGACATAGTCAAAGGGCTTCTCATGTTCAAGGCAGGCTAGCCCATGATGTGTTGCCAGAAGCTTGAGTTTCTCCATGGCCAGAAGGTTATCATCGATGGCTAGAGAAGATGCCTCAAAGATGGGGGCTAGCTCGTGCTGTGACGGTGCTACTTCATTGTGTTTGGTACGCGCGGGAACGCCGAGCTTCCAGAGCTCATCGTCCACCTCTTTCATGAAAGCATTGACGGTTGGACGTATGGCGCCAAAATAGTGCTCCTCAAGTTCCTGACCCTTGACGGGAGCACAGCCAAAGAGCGTGCGGCCGCACATGACCAGATCGGGGCGAGCGGAGAAGTCTTCCTCTCTGATGAGGAAATACTCTTGCTCGGGGCCAACGGTGGTAAGAACGCGGCGCACTTCTTTGCCAAAGAGTGCGAGCACGCGCTTGGCCTGCTTTTCTAGAGCCACCTCAGAGCGCAGAAGCGGTGTCTTCTTATCCAGTGCTTCACCGGTGTAGGAGATAAAAGCGGTGGGGATACACAGGACTTCATCTTTGATGAAGGCAGGACTCATTGGATCCCAAATGGTGTAGCCGCGTGCCTCAAAGGTTGCACGGAGGCCGCCAGAGGGAAAACTTGACGCGTCAGGCTCTCCCTGTACAAGCTCCTTACCCGAGAAGGCCATGAGGACCGACCCATCATCTTTGGGGTTGATGAAGGCGTCGTGCTTCTCTGATGTGATGCCAGTCAAAGGCTGGAACCAGTGCGTAAAGTGCGTGGCACCGTGCTCAAGTGCCCAGTCCTTCATTGCGTGGGCAACTTCATTTGCAATCTTGAGGTCAAGCGGCTTACCCTCATCAATGGTGCTCCTCAGCTCCTTGTACGTGGGCTTGGGGAGTCGCTCCTGCATGTCTTTGTCGGTAAAAACAAGACTGCCATACTCTTCTGTAACCTTGTCTGTTGCCATGGACCCGCCTTTCTCCAGAGGTCGAGTTGTGCGGCGCTTGTATGCGCTACCGGTGCTAGCTTACGAGCTTGGTGTTACACATAAATTAAAGCGTAATTTACAAGTAGTTGCACTTGGTTGCATAGAATGTGTCAGATATCTGCATGAGCGGGAGCAAGAAATAAAAAATGCAACAAAAAATGCATTGCTGGGCGAAAAACCCCTCCACTTGCTGCGCATGACGGCGATGTGTGGGTTGGCGCAATGTCCCGCCTTCCCGTTACAATGAGGTGTCAAACATATATGAAAGGAACATCAATGTCTTCAGAAAACGCCTCTCATAGCCAGCGCACCATTGCGGTCATTGACGGTAATTCGCTGATGCACCGGGCATTTCATGCCATCCGTATGCCCATGTCTGCGCCCGATGGCCGCTCAACCAATGCGCTCTTTGGCTTTTTCAACATGTTTGTGAAACTGGTTGAATCGTTTCAGCCAGATGGTGTCATCTGTGCGTTTGACCGGGGAAAGCCGCAGGTACGCATTGATATGCTGCCCCAGTACAAGGCGCAGCGCCCACCCATGGACCCCGCGCTACATGAGCAGTTTCCCATGGTGAAAGAGCTGCTTCAGACCCTGCAGGTTCCTGTGGTGGAGTGCATGGGCTGGGAAGGAGATGACATCTTAGGAACGCTTGCCCGCCGGGGTGAAGTCGCAGGTTACACCATGTATCTGGTCACGGGTGATAGGGATATGTATCAGCTGGCAACAGATCATGTGAAGATCGTCTCCACAAAAAAGGGCATGAGCGATGTTGCCATTATGGATCCGGAGAGCGTCGATGATCTCTACCACGGCATCACGCCAGATCTGGTGCCAGATTTCTACGGTCTCAAAGGTGACACGTCTGACAACATCCCCGGTGTGCCGGGCATAGGACCTAAGAAGGCAGCCGCCTTAATTGTCCAATATGGCAACCTCGATGAGGTCATTGCCCATGCAGACGAGGTCAAGGGCAAGATGGGAGAAAACCTGCGCGCCCATATAGATGACGCGCTGCTGTCTAGAAAAGTGGCAACCATCCGCACCGATGCCCCCATTGAGATCAACTTTGATGATGCCAAGTTCCCCACGTTTGACCCGGCAGAGGTCTCAGAGGCGTTTTCTGCGCTGGGATTCACCGGCATCATCCCGCGCATCTTAAAGCTGAGCGACGCTCCGCTGGCGCCCACCCATCCTCACAATACGTTCCAGCTGCCACGCCCGCTCAAGGGCAAAAAGGCGCGCGATACCCTGCTTGCCGCCGTGGATGCGCAGGTGTGGGTGAGCGTTCAGCACGTCGATGAGAAGACCAAGAAAGGTCAGCAGTCTCTCTTAGACCAGTACGATGAAAACGCCTCTGAGCTCTGGGCCTACGACGGCAAAAACCTCATGCACCTTGCCACGCGAGACGACATCGACGTGCCAGATCTGGTGGCGCGTCTGGTGAGGGAGGGAAAGATCGTCTCGGGCGACGTAAAAGCTGTGCTCCACGTGGCGTTTCCTAAAGATTCCGCAGAGCCAGCCCATATAGGCGAGAAGGACGTGGACTCCGCGCGCATTTTTGATGTGGGTGTGGCCGACTACCTGCTGGAATCTGACCGCCAGGACTTTGCGGCCACGTCGGTACTTGCCACGCGCTTGAACAAGGTGACACTTCCGGAGCCAGATGATGCCCTTCCTCAGGATGCGCTGGAAGCGGTGGCAGCGTACCTCTTGAAAGATGAGCTTTCCCGCCTGCTCAAGGAGGATGGCTCCATCGATCTTTTCACCAAGATTGAAATGCCGCTTTTGCCCGTCTTGCTTGAGATGGAGCGCACGGGTCTTCATGTGGATCGCTCGCGACTTGAGGAGCAGTCTGCGCAGCTTGCCTCAGAGATTGATGCCATGGTTTCCCATCTGCATGATGAGGCAGGGGAGAAATTCAATGTGGATTCTCCCGCACAGCTCTCCCACGTGCTCTTTGACGTGTGGCAGCTGCCCACGGCCGGCCTCAAGAAAACGCGCAAGGGCTTCTATTCCACCAACGCCAAGACGCTCTCAGAGCTAGCCGCCGCCGACCCGCGCGTGCAGGAGGTCTTGGACTACCGCGAGCGCGCAAAGATCAAAAGCACCTACCTGGATGCGCTGCCAGACTTGATACGCAATGATGGCAGAATCCACACCACGCTCAACCAGACTGTCGCCGCAACAGGGCGTCTCTCCAGTTCAGATCCCAACCTGCAAAACATTCCGACCCGCTCTGAGCTGGGGCACCGTGTGCGGACAGCGTTTACCGTGGCCGAGAACAACGTGTTTCTCGCCTGCGATTATTCCCAGATTGAGCTGCGCCTTTTGGCGCACCTATCGGGCGATAAACACCTCATCTCCGCATTCTGTGACGGTATGGATTTTCACCGCTCCACGGCGGCGCGCGTCTTTGGCGTGCCGTTTGAGGAGGTGACGCCGCAGATGCGCTCGCGCGCAAAAGCGGTTAACTTTGGCATTGTCTATGGTCAGCAGGCGTATGGCTTGGCCACCTCGCTCAAGATTCCGCGCGCAGAGGCGCAGGAGATGATCGATCGCTACTTTGAGGCATACCCCGGTGTACGTGCATTCTTGGACGCGCAGATTGCGTTTGCGCACAAGAACAAGTTCGTTGAGACCATGTATGGCAGAAAGCGCCACTGCAAGGATATTGATTCCAGGAATTTCCAGCTCAGGAGTTTTGCAGAGCGCACGGCCATGAACCATCCCATGCAGGGCACCGCAGCAGACATCATCAAGATTGCCATGACCAAAGTGCCGGCGATGCTTCGCCAAGAGGGACTTCAGTCCAAACTTGTTTTGCAGATTCACGACGAACTTGATTTTGAGGTGCCCACAGATGAGATTGAGGCCTGCTCAGAGCTGGTGCGCCGTGCCATGGAAGACGTGGCTGAGCTCAAGGTGCCGCTGATTGCCGAGGTCTCATATGGCAAGAACTGGGCGGAGGCCAAATAGGTGTGGCTGGCGCAGCTGGCGCGCCTGGTGAAGCTGGCGCAGAGGACAAGACGTCTGAGGAGTGGTAGGCAGACATGATGAGCGTGGACATTTATACCGATGGGGCTTCGAGGGGAAATCCTGGTCCTGGCGGCTATGGAGTGGTGCTGCTCTATGAGGACAGCACGGGGACGCTTCATACCAAAGAGCTCTCGCGTGGCTTTAGGCTTACCACCAATAATCGCATGGAAGTGCTGGCGGCATGTGCTGCCTTAGAAGAGCTCAAGAGACCGTGTGAGGTAACCATTCACTCTGATTCAAGACTCTTGGTGGACGCGGTCAGCAAGAACTGGCTTTCTGGGTGGCAGAAAAAAGGGTGGAAAACGTCGGGCAAGCAGCCGGTTAAGAACCCAGATCTTTGGAAGCGTCTCATAGCTGCTATGGAGCCCCATTGTGTGCATATGAGCTGGGTAAAAGGACACGTGGGCAACACCTATAACGAGCGCTGTGATGAGCTGGCCACAAACGCTGCCGACCAGAACCCTGCTGACTTGGAGACCGATAGCTGGTATGAGCAATCCTCACGCAGTGTGCACATACAGCAATAAAAACAAATTGAGCGTATAGAAACCCCCTGAATGGCTATAGTTAGTTGTGTCAAACATAAACCATCAGGGGGTATCTATGCTCGTCAATGTTGTTGTTATTTGCCTCGTGCTCGCTGGTGTCATCATCGGTGTCAGAAGGCTTGCAGGCGCCACTCTGGGCAAGCGTGATTGCTGCTCAGGTAATAAGGTCCAAGGCGGCAAGGGCTCTGGCAAGTCCGGTGGATGTGACTGCTGCCACTAGGCTTTTTGGCTACGAGCTGGGATCTGGCTTGCATCGAGCTTGGCTCTAGCTGCAGGCGAGCTTGCATTTAGCTGGGATCTTCTTGCGTATTGGTTTTGCCAATCATGATGTTGAGGATCTCCACATCCGTGGGGTGCATGCCAACTCGTCCCACATAACCCATGGAGCGGATGGTCTCCTCGGCAGTATTTCCAACCAGACCTGCGCCCGGCTCAAAGTCCACGTGAGCCAGCGCCATATCACAGCCCAAGATAGCTGCATCAACGGCGGCGGCAATCTTGGCAGCGCAGCTGGGCTTGGCTCCGTCACACACAATGCCGCCCACGTTGGCCAATGTGTTGGCAACAGTAGCTTCGTATTGCGCAAATGATCCACCGCGCAGATAGCAGATAGCAGCTCCCGTACCTGCTGCTGCGGTCACGGCACCGCAGAAAGCGGAGAGCTCACCTATGAAGCGCTTGGCGTGAACAGAGGTGAGATCAGACAGTGCCACGGCGCGCAGGAGGTGCTCGTGATCAACTCTTAAGTAGTTGGCGTACTCTTCTACGGGCAGAGAGCTGGTAATACCTTGGTTGCCGCTGCCACAGTTGATAACGACTGGCATGGCACAGCCGCTCATGCGTGCGTCTGATCCGGCTGCTGCCACCGCACGTGCGCGGCAGGAGATGTCATCAGGGCGGGTAAGCAGGAGCGTCTTTCCAATGCGTGCGCCCCAGTCACCGGAGAGACCTTCATTGGAGATGGCGCGGTTTAAGGCAAGCTGGCGCTCGATGGGCTCGGCAATCAAGCTGACGTCGACGGTATGGGCAAACTCCCAGATGGACTCAAGGGACAGAGCGGATCTGTCTGCACCTTGGCTTTTCTCGCCCGCTGCCTCCACGTGAACACCGTCTACCTCACAGGTCTCGCCGTCGTGGGTGAGCTCAATCACGTGGGTGTGGCGCTCCGACACGCATGCCGTTCCCGTGTGACCCGCTGTCGTAGCGACGACGCGCACGTAGAGGTTTTCCACGCCTTCTGCCAGCTCAACGCTGCAGGCGCCCGCCACCTCGAGCTCAACCGCGCGCTGACGATCCTCATCGGTCAGAGATTCCAGAACTTTAAGCGCCGCCGCTGCGTTGCCACCGCAGGTGCCCAAGAGCGCGGCGGCTGCAATTCCTCGGCGACCACCGGAGTTTGGCACGGTAACGCTCTTCACGTTTTTGATGATATTTCCGCTGCAATAGACCGTTATGTGCTCAGGGAAGGTGCCGAGCGCATCGCGCGCAAGGGCGGCCGTATATGCAACAGCGATGGGCTCAGTACACCCCAGAGCACATACGAGCTCCTCATTGAGTATGGCTATGTGATTATTCAGGGCCTCGGCATCCATTTTTCCTCCTACAGGTACCTATGGAGATAGTGTGCCACGTTTTGCACATTTGAGGATACACAAAAATGGTGCCCAGCCGGTGCATCCGTGCGACGATGTGGCGGCGTGGCGGCGTGACGGCGTGACGGCGTGGCGGCGTGACGGCGTGGCAGCGTGACGGCACAGCCCCTGCCCATAAAACACATTGAGACTCTTTCAGAAATGATATAAAATTACTGCCATATGGGAGTGCGCAGAGGACGCATTCCACACCATACGAGGGGGAGATTATGGATCAATCTGTTAAGGAGTCACCAACGGTTGCCGTCGTCGGCTGCACGCATGCAGGCACCTTTGCTGCTCAGTCAATTCTCACTGCGCATCCTACTTGGGATGTTCATGTCTTTGAGCACAATGACACCCTTTCATTTCTCTCATGTGGCATCGCACTGTGGGTGGGCAACCACGTAAGTGACCCCGCGCGCATGTTCTACTCGTCACCTGAGGCGCTCGGCGCGCTCGGCGCTCACATGCATATGACCACAGACGTCACGTCCATCAATGTTGCATCCAAAGAGCTCACGTACCAGGAGCTTGGCAAAGACGACGTGCATACGCTGAGCTTTGACAAGCTGGTTGTTACCACCGGCTCAAAGCCCGTGTGCCCGCCCATCCCCGGGCTCAAAGAGGGCCTGGCGTCTGGCCGCGTCATGTTCTGCAAGAACTGGGACGACGGCAAGCGCATCAAAGAGCTCATGGGTCAGGCCAAGTCGGTTTGCGTGGTGGGCGCAGGATACATTGGTGCGGAGCTGGCAGAGCAACTCTCCCTCATGGGCGTAAAAGCCACGCTCGTCGATGGTTTAGACCGCGCACTTGCTAAAAACTTTGACCCAGAAGTGACCGATCTGGTGGAGGAGGCATATCGCGAGCACGGCGTCGAGCTTGCCTTTGGCAATATGGTCGAGAAGATCGCGGCGCACGAAACCTCTGTTGAGGTGACCTGCGGCGCTACCACGCGTACGTTTGACTACGTGATCATGGGTGCCGGTTTTTCTCCGCGCACAGACCTGCTCACCGGCGAGCTTGACATGCTTCCCAATGGCGCCATCAAGGTGGACCGCTATATGCGCGCGACGATTGTCGACGCCACAGGCGCGCCCCAAAGCGCTCCCTCTCAAGATGTTTTTGCCGCAGGTGACTCCGCGACGGTCTTCTACAATCCAACGGGCAAGGACGACTACATCCCCTTGGCTACCAATGCGGTCCGCCAGGGCCTTTTGGTGGGTGCCAATATCGATGCACCCACGCAGGAGTACTTGGGTACCCAGGCAACCTCTGCGGTGCAGCTCTACGATCTGTCCATGGCCGCAACGGGCTTGACCCAAGGCCACGCCCAGGCGCTTGGCATGGACGTGAGAAAGACGGTCTTGACCGAGGACTTCCGCCCCGATTTCATGCTTACTACCGAGCCTGTGACGGCAATTCTTATCTGGGATCCTCTGACGCATGAGATCAAAGGCGCTCAGTTCATCTGCAAGCACGACATCTCGCAGGCGGCAAATGCCATCTCCATTGCTATCCACAACCACAACACCATAGAAGAGCTGGCATCATTTGACTTCTTCTTCCAGCCCAACTTTGGCCAGCCCATCAACTATCTGGGATCGGTTGCTATGAAGGCGGTGGCAGAAGCGGGCGAGTAGAACCTGCGCTCGCAGGTGTCGTACGTGAGCTGCGCTCACGCGGGGCTGCCTGAACCTGTTCCGGTACGAAAGAAGGGCAAGGTATGCATACCTTGCCCTTCTTCATAGCTCGGCGGCGCAGATCTTCTCGCCCAGCGGCTATTTGTGCGTATCCGTTGCGTCCGTGTCAGAAGCTGTGTCCGCAGCATTCTCTGCAGCCGTGTCAGCATCTGTTTGATGGTTGAACTGCGGCACCACGCGCTTGGCCACCCAAAGGGCCACGACGCCCAAGATGAGCACCACTACTACAACGCTCACGATATCAATGACGTGTCCTGCGCCAGAAGAGACACTTTCCCAGGCATCTCCTGCCCACCAGCCCAGCGTGCAGAGCACCGTGTTCCAGACGGCAGAACCCAAAAACGTGAACAGGCTAAACTGTGCAAGCGACATTTTGGTCATGCCGGCGGGGATGGAGATTAGGCTTCGGACAATGGGAATGCAGCGGCAGATGAGCACGGTGATTTTGCCCTTGGCGTGAAACCAGCCAAAGGCGCTCTCAACATCGCCCTGCTCAAAGCCCAGCATGCGCATGGGGCGAGAAGCCAGGAGGCGCGAGAGGCGCTCCTCATCCAGAAGCGTCCCTATACCGTAGAGCACATAGGCACCAGCCAGGGATCCTATGGTGGCGCTTACAATGGCAAATGGCAGCCAGAGTGCACCGGTCGAGGAGAAAAAGCCAGCCAGGGGCAAGATGAGCTCGCTGGGGATAGGGGGGAAGATGTTTTCAAGAAAGATCAGGGCACCAACGGCAAAATAGCCAAATTGAGAGACAAATGACATAAACTCCTGCTCCATGCAATTTCTCCTTTGAACTGCGCGGCGTGCGTGTTTTTGCGTCTTTCGGCACACCTTACTACATATGTAGGTGCTTCTCGCAATTACACCCAAAGACCAAAAGGTGTGCGCCGTGTAAAAATTGGGTCTCAGCACATGAAAAAATGTGCAAATCATAAGTTTGACCTTGCATTCTTACCCGTAGTTTAGGTAATCTAGCCAACGTATGGGCAAAGGGCTCATACACAGTATCTATCGGCCCCCGAGAGCATGTAAGTTTCCGTGCAAACGCCAACGTTGAGACGGCACCGCAGGCAGCGACCATGTAGAACGGGGCCCCGTTTTTGAAAGGGGTCCACTTTTGAGTGAGATTCAGAACTCGTCCATTTTCTCCTTGGATGACGTGTCCGATGAGGAGATGAACAAGCTCATCGACGGCACCATCACCGATTTCGATGAGGGCGATCTTGTGACCGGTACGGTCGTCAAGCTCGAGTACGACGAGGTCCTGCTCGACATTGGCTATAAGTCAGAGGGCGTCATTCCTGCCCGCGAGCTGTCCATCCGCAAGGACGTCAACCCTGCAGACATCGTCTCTCTGGGTGACCAGATTGAGGCACTTGTTCTCCAGAAAGAGGACAAAGAAGGTCGTCTGATTCTCTCTAAGAAACGCGCTGAGTACGAGCGTGCATGGAATCGCGTTGAGGAGAAGTTCCAGGCTGGCGAGAACGTTGAAGGTGAGGTCATTGAGGTTGTTAAGGGTGGCCTGATTCTTGACATCGGCCTGCGTGGCTTTTTGCCTGCATCCCTGGTTGACCTCCGTCGCGTGAAAGATCTCAACGCCTACATGGGCACCCGCATTGAGGCTCGCGTTATTGAGATGGATCGCAACCGCAACAATGTTGTTCTTTCTCGCCGTGTTGTTCTGGAGGAGGCACGCAAGGCTGAGCGCCAGGAGATCCTCTCCAAGCTCAAGGTCGGCATGCACCTCAAGGGCACCGTTTCTTCCATCGTTGACTTTGGCGCCTTCGTTGACCTGGGCGGCATCGACGGCCTGGTTCACATCTCTGAGCTCTCTTGGAACCACGTCAACCACCCCTCTGAGGTCGTTAAGGTTGGCCAAGAGGTTGAGGTTCAGGTCCTGGACGTTGACTTCAGCCGTGAGCGCATCTCCTTGGGTCTCAAGCAGACCACCGAGGATCCTTGGCGCTCCCTCGTTAAGAAGTATCCCATCGGCGCAATTGTCGAGGGTGAGGTCACCAAGCTCGTGAGCTTTGGTGCCTTCGTTGACCTGGGCGATGGCGTTGAGGGCCTGGTCCACATCTCTGAGATGGCAAAGAGCCACGTAGAGACCCCTGCACAGGTTTGCTCCGTGGGCGATAAGGTCCAGGTGAAGGTCATGGAGATTGACCTGGATCGTCGTCGTATCTCCCTGTCCATGAAGGCCGCTGCAGAGACCCTGGGCACCGAGGTTGTCGTGAAGCCGCTCGAGGGTGAGGCAGCAGCAGCTGTTGAGTCTGCAGAGGACGCCGAGGTTGCTCCTGAGGCTGAGGCCGTGGCACCTGAGGCTGCACCTGAGGCTGAGGCAGAGGCCACCGAGGAGTAAAAGCTCCCCGCGCCACCGCGCAGCAGGGCGTTTATCGCACGTATCAAGGAGGTCGCGCAAGCGGCCTTCTTTCTCATACAAAAAGGAGCCACACATGGCAAACATGCAGCCCATCATCGTCACCGGCTTTGAGCCCTTTGGCGGCCAAACCATCAACGCATCATGGGAGGCAGTGAAGCTGCTGCCTGACACGATTGCCAACCATCCCGTGAATAAGCTCCTGCTTCCCGTGGAATTTGGCCGCTCAGGTGACATGCTCTGTGAGGCCATGGCGCTGGGCGAGAAGACCCTGGCGTCCAAAGATTTGCCGTGTCTTGTGGTATGCGTGGGTGAGGCCGGCGGAAGAAGCGCTGTGAGCGTTGAGCGTGTGGCCGTAAACGTGCAGGATGCGCGCATACCGGATAATGCCGGCGCCACGCCACATGAGGAGTGCATTGTGGCAGGAGGTCCTGCTGCATTCTTTTCTCGCCTGCCCCTGCATGCGTGTGTTGAAGCGGCGCGATCTGAGCACATTCCAGCGGAAATCTCCAATACAGCTGGGCTCTATGTCTGCAATCAGCTTATGTATCGTTTGCTTATGGAAGTGCAAAAATATTCGTTTGACATTTTGGGCGGTTTTGTACACGTACCGTATACTCCGGCAGAGGCATGCGGCAAAAATGCGGTGCCCAGCATGGAAAGTTGCCGTGCTGCCAAGGGACTTGAGGCTGTTGTTTTAGCAGCTCTGAGCACGTGTGAGCACGTGTAGGGGCAAAGTTTGGACACGTGCCCTAGACCCTGTTGCAATTTGCACGCAAGAATGCATATTCGTGGCGCACTTTGCATTAATAACATATTAATCATCGCTTAACGATACAAAATAGAAATAAAAGAATCGCATAGTGGAGCTAGCAAACGTAGGGGGGACATACCCACGTCTGCCAAGACGTATCGGAGTGTTCTACAATGAAAGGTGAATGCATATGAGTTCACTTACGCGTCGCAGCTTCCTTAAGGGTTCTGCTGTTGCCGCAGCTGGCGCTACTGCAGCGTCTGCCCTGGCTGCCTGCTCTGGCTCCGGCTCTCAAGAAGATGCAGGAGAGAAGCAGAAGATCTTGCGCTTTGGTCAGTCAAACGCTAAGCAGGGTCTGGACATGCAGAAGTCCACTAACTCTGCCAGCTCTTCCATTGCAGACTCCATTGTTGAGGCACCACTACGCTGGAATGAGGACAATGAGCTGGTGACCTGCCTCTTAACGGAGATCCCCTCATTTGAGGATGATGGCGTGACGCTGCACTGCACCCTCAAGAGCGGCATCAAGTGCCACGATGGCTCTACGCTCACAGCAAACGACGTCAAGTACACCTTTGAGCGTATGTTTACGCCGGCTACGGGTGCTAAGTCCACCTATATGTACGATAAGATCAAGGGTGCAAAAGAGATGCTCGCTGGTGAGGCCACTGAGCTTGAGGGTCTCACGGTTGAGGACGACACCCACTTCACGTTTGTGCTGACCGATCCCATGGTTACCTTCGTCAACAACCTGGGCATCAACTATGGCAGACATCTTCCCCAAAGACGCCTGTGAGGCAGCTGGTGACAAGTGGGGTACGGGCACCAACATCATCGGTACCGGCAAATATAAGGTCACGGAGAACGACGACACCACTGAGGTTGTCGTAGAGAAGTTTGCAGACTATCACGATGGCGAGCCAGCACTGGATAAGATTATCTACAAGTTCTTTGATGATCTGAACACCAAGATGATGGCATTCAAGAACGGCGATATTGACTACTGCGACCTGGATGCATCTTTGGTTAACCAGTATAAGAACGATGCGGATGTCAAAGACCTCATCACGCAGTACTCCACGCTGGGCGTTCAGTTTGTGAACCTCAACCTGAGCGAGGATATGGGCATGACCGATGTCCGCGTCCGTCAGGCACTTTCTTTGGCCATCAACCGCCAGGAGCTCATTGATTCCATCGCTGGTGGCGCAGGTACCGCCTGTTCTGGCTGGCTTGCTCCTGCAACGCCTGGCCATGATGCAGACGCTCCTGTCTTTGAGTACGACCCTGAGAAGGCAAAGCAGCTGCTTCAAGAGGCCGGTGTCTCTGACCTGTCCCTCGTGGCTAAGGTGCGCAATGGCATCAACCAGAAGCAGCTTGTTGCTGTCCAGGATTACTGGGACAAGATTGGCGTGAAGCTGGATGTCCAGGTAGAGGACAACGGCGTCTGGGCTCAGGACTGGGCAGATGGCACGCTCCAGATCACCGCTTTGGGCTGGTTCCCGCTGTATGCAGATGCAGATAACCACATGTACACCTACTTCTACAGTGAGAACGCAAAGGGTAAGTCCTCGTTCTACAACAGCGCTGAGTTTGATGATTTGGTCTCACGTGCACGTGTCTCCCAGGATCCTGAGGAGCGCGCAGACCTCTACAAGCAGGCAGATAACCTCCTGACCCGTACGGATTATGCGACGCTTCCGCTCTACTGGCCCAAGAACCAGTTTGTCGCTAAGGACTACGTCTTGAACGCCAAGGTTGGTAACCTGGTCTATCACATGTTTGATCTTGATATCGACCCGACAAAGGATGATTACACGGGCGAGGAGTAACTCACATCTCATGTGAGCCGGCTCCAACATCTATACCACTAGATCTCGGAGGCGTCACTCAAGCGGGTGGCGCCTCACGCGGTAGTATGATGTTGAGCATTGTCTTGAATGCTGCGGTGCAATCCGCAATTTGTGAGAGGGGAGAGGCTGAATGAGGGACTTTCTCATCAAGAGAATCCTGCAGGCCATTGGCGTCATTATCTGCATATCGGCCATAACGTTCTTCATCCTCAACATCGTTCCAGGTGACCCGGTAAGAGTGATGATGGGCGATATGGCGGATGAACAGACAATTGAGCAGGTTCGCCATACCATGGGCCTTGATCGTCCTGTGCCAGAGCAGTATGCAAACTGGTTTGTCAATATGATCCAAGGAGACTTTGGCACCTCATATACGCAGAACAAGAGCGTTACGTCACTGATGGGTAAGGCGTTTTCTGTGACGGCGCGCTTGGCTGGTTTTGCGTATCTGTTTGCGCTCCTTTTGGGGCTTGTGGTGGGCATTGTTTCTGCGGTCAAGCATGGAAAGTGGGTCGACCGTCTTCTGATGGCGCTTTCCATCTTTGGCATATCGGCGCCAGCCTTTTGGGTGGCCATCATTATTCAGATCATCTTTGCCCTAAATCTCAAGTGGTTCCCTCTCTCTGGTGTAAAAACGTCAGCGGCCTTTGTGCTGCCGGTCATTGCACTGGGCACGCGCTACGCAGCATCCATTGCCCGCGTGACGCGCACGGCCATGCTCGACGTTTTGAACCAGGACTATATGAGAACTGCTGAGGCAAAAGGCCTCAAGAAGTGGCCTATCGTGATGGTACATGGACTCAGAAATGCTCTGATTCCCATCATCACCATTGCAGGTACCCAGCTGGGAGATATCTTCACGGGCTCAATCCTCATTGAGTCAGTCTTTGCTATGCCGGGCATGGGCAAGCTGCTCTTGGATGCTATTAACGCCCGTGACCTGCCGCTCATCCAAGGCGGCGTCATGTATATTGCACTCATCTGTGTGGTTGTTTACCTGATCGTAGATATTCTCTACGCCGTGGTTGACCCGCGCATCAGACTCGGAGGGGAGGCGCAGGAATAATGGCACTTCTTTCCAGCGATAAGAACAACAAAAAAGTGCAGGATGCTGAGCGCATTGCTCAAGATGCCGTTGCTGCTCAGGAGGAAGAACGCGCTGGTGGCAAGAAGCGCGCGTCAAGCTATTGGGCCGTAAGCTGGGGGATCTTCAAGAAGGACAAGGTGGGTGTGACCTGTTTGGTCATCGTTGGGCTGCTTGTTCTTATCGCCCTCTTGGCCCCTGTACTTGCTCCGTATGACCCCTGATGCCCAAGAGCTCTCCAACATGCTGCAAGCACCGAGTGCTGCGCATCCTTTTGGCACGGACGAGTTTGGACGAGACATTTTGTCGCGCGTGATCTATGGCTGCAGGATCTCTCTGTCCGTCGGTGTGATCTCACAGCTCATCGCGCTGGTGATTGGCTTTTTGGCGGGCGTTTTTGCCGGCTACTTTGGCGGCAAGGTGGACGCGGTGATTTCCTTTATCATCCAGGTATTCTCCTCGTTCCCGTTCTTGCTTTTTGCCATTGTCGTGATGTTTGTTTTAGGACCTGGTCTCATCAACTTGTACGTGGCGCTGGGTTTGCTCATGTGGACATCCACGGCGCGCTTGGTGCGCGGCGATGTTATGAGGCTCAAGAACTCTGAATATATCCAGTCCTGCATTCTTTCAGGCGGCTCAAGCTGGCGCATCATCATGAAGCACCTGTTGCCCAACTGCGTTTCAACCTTGATTGTTGTCTCAACCCTGGGCATTCCAAACGCCATTCTCTCAGAGGCGTCGCTCTCCTTCCTGGGCTTGGGCGTGCAGCCTCCTATGGCAAGCTGGGGTCAGATGATCTCCGCGTCGCAGCCCTATATTCAGTCCAATACCTACTACAGCGTCATTCCGGGTATCGCTATCATCATCACCGTTATGGCATTCAACATGCTGGGCGATTCCTTGCGTGATGCTCTCGACCCCAAGATGCGCGCTTAGGAGGTGAGCTTAGATGGCAAAACCTAAAGACATTTCTGTTTCACGTGAAGTGGGAAAACGCCTAGTTCAAGAGGAGCTGGAACGAGACGCCAAGCGAGAAGTGCTGCTTGATGTCAACAACCTTCACATCACCTTATTCACCGAAGATGGCGAACTTCCCGCTATCACCGATCTTTCCTTCATCATGCGCAAAGGTGAGACGCTTGCTGTGGTGGGTGAATCGGGCTGCGGTAAATCCATGACCGCACTTTCCATCATGGGGCTTCTGCCTAAGCCGCCTGCCAAGATAACCGCCGGTCAGATACTCTTTGATGGGACCGATCTGGTTCAGCTCTCAGATGATGAGCTGCGCCAGTATAGAGGCTCTAAGATGGGTATGATTTTCCAGGAGCCCATGACCTCGCTCAATCCTGTCATGACCGCAGGCAAGCAGATCCGTGAGGGCATTCTGGTTCACAATCCCAAGATGGACAAGAAAGATGCGGATGCACGCGCCTTAGAGATGATCAAGCTGGTGGGCATTCCTGCACCAGAAAAGGTCTTCAAGAGCTATCCGCATGAGCTTTCAGGTGGTATGCGCCAGCGCGTTATGATTGCTATGGCGCTTGCGTGCCAGCCGGATCTTCTCATCTGCGATGAGCCCACAACCGCCTTGGACGTTACCATCCAAGCGCAGATCTTGCAGCTCATCGACCGCATGAAGTCAGAGTTGGGCACCGCTGTCATGCTGATTACTCACGATATGGGCGTGGTTTCAGAGATGGCGGACTGGGTCTTGGTCATGTATGCAGGGCACAAGGTGGAATACACCATCTCGGCCGAGCTCTTCACCAACCCCAAACATCCCTATACGCAAGGCCTCATTGATTCCATCCCGAGCTTGGAAAATGATAAGGATACGCTCTACGCTATCCCGGGCAATGTCCCCATGCTGCAGGAGATGCCTGAGGGCTGCCCCTTCCATCCGCGTTGTCCTTTTGCCAAAGAAATCTGCCGCCACCAGGCGCCGGAGATGCTTCCTGTAGAGGGAGATCTCAACCATCGCTGTGCCTGCTGGAAGTACACTGATAAGTGGGGTGAGTAGCCCATGGAGAAGTCACAGGATGTGGTGCTTAAAGTAGAGCATCTCACCAAGCACTACCCCATAAAGAGTGGCCTGATGGGTCGCGCCAAGAAATATGTCCACGCGCTTGAAGACGTCTCATTTGAGCTCAGGCGTGGAGAAACCTTTGCTATCGTCGGCGAGTCAGGCTGTGGCAAGTCTACAACGGGCAAGTGCATCTTGCGCCTGACCGAGCCCACCAGCGGCAAGGTGTATCTGGACGGGGAGGACTTCACCTCCCTTGAAGGCACTGCTTTGAGCACGGCGCGCCAGAAGATGAAGCTCATCTTCCAGGATCCGTACAGCTCACTCAACCCGCGCATGACGGTTGCAGATATCATTGCCGAGCCTATTGACATAGCGCACACCTACAAAACGCGTGAAGAGCGCGATAAGCGCGTCGAGGAGATCATGGAGGCCGTAGGCCTTGACCTGGTCTTTAAATACCGCTATCCGCATGAGTTTTCCGGCGGTCAGCGCCAGAGAATCGGCATTGCGCGCGCCATCGTGCTTGAGCCAGAGATCGTGGTATGCGACGAGCCCGTCTCTGCTCTGGATGTATCCGTCCAGGCAAAAGTTATCAACCTGCTTGAGGAGCTTCAGGAAAAGCTTGGCCTTTCCTACATCTTCATCAGCCATGATCTTTCCGTGGTTAAGCACATCTCTGACCGTGTGATGGTCATGTACCTGGGCCATGAGATGGAGCTCGCCGATACCGATGAGCTCTACGAAAATCCCATGCACCCCTACACCAACGCGCTGCTCGACGTTATTCCGCGCATTGGCCACGAGCGCATCCAGGACAAGAAGATCTTGGAAGGAGATGTTCCCAGCCCCACCAACCCGCCTTCGGGCTGCTGCTTCCATACGCGCTGCTCACAGTGCATGAAGATCTGCACGCAAAAGGAGCCCGAGCTGCGTGAGATAAAGCCGGGGCATTTCTGCGCCTGCCACCTGTTTGACGATGCCTTAAGCGAGGCCGACCGCGTGTTGGTCAATCACTTTGAAGATGCGGCGCAGCGTCCCTCTGCTAGCACGTCTACACAGGTAGGCTAGGGTAAGCCGGGGGGCAGCTCAGGCACATCTGGCATATCTGGGCGAGAAATTCCTGCTCTTTGCGCGCTGCGCCCACCTGCACGGTTACCAGAAAAGAGCTTCTGCACTGATGGTGCAGAAGCTCTTTTTCATACATACCTGCTGTAGCGCCGGCCTGCTGCCAGCGTGTACCTTACGCGTTCAAGGTAACCTTTCTAAAGTGCGGGTCTACCAAGAGCTCCAGGCCTTCATAGCCCTTGCGGAGCACGTAGGGGTTTTCCGGCCAAACCAAGGGGATGGTGCCAAAGTCTTTGCGCACCAGCTGGCAATCAGCCTGAACGGTGTTCTCCAGTTGCGCCTCCTTGTCCATGGAACTTCTCGCCGCGTCAACATATGCGTCAAAGTCAGCGGAGTTGTAGAAGGAGCTGCGCGTGGAAGCTTTGTCACTTCTAAAGTAGGAAGCCATGTGCTCCACGCCCACAAATGAAAGCGTAGACCAGGTGACCAGGGTCAGAAGCAGCGAGCCGTTGGAGCGTGATTCACGCCACAGACCTGCGTCGATGACCTGAACATCGCAGGTGACGCCTACCTGCTGCCAGTAGTTCTGAATGGCAACCATCACGGCCTGATCCTGCGAGCGCACCTGCGCGGTGAGGTGAAGATCGGTGGCGCCGGCCTCTTGCAGGAGCTCACGCGCGCGGTCAGGGTCATACTCCAAGACCTCACCGGCGTCGTCGTGGCCGGTATCAGATTCGGGGATGAAGCCCGTGCAGGGTGATGCCGCGCCGGAAAGGATAGTATCGCAGAGCTCCTGGCGGTTGATGGCCAGTGAAAGCGCCTCTCTGACGCGGATGTCCTGGAAGTTGGCATCGTTCAAGTTGAGATTTAAGAACTGGGTTGCGGCCGGTTTGTAGTAGACAATCTGGTCGGCTACACTGTCGTCTTCTTTGTACTGGTCAAGCAGCGACTTATCAATGAAGCAGAGGTCGATGTCGTTGTTGATGTAGTTCATCATGAGCGTGTTGCCATCGTCGATGTAGTGGATTTCAACACGGTCAATGGCCGGCTTACCGTCGTGGTAGTCCTCAAAGGCAGTGAGTACCACCTCGGTGGAGTCGTCGTTGCTCTCCAGCTTGAAGGGGCCGCATCCAATAAAGTTGGTGCCCGTACCCCATGCGTCACCTGCAGCCTCGCATGCCTCATGCGGGTAGATTGACGCGTAGAACTGCGCCAGAAGATAGCTGAAGGAGGAGTAGACCTCGCTCAGCGTGATGCTGAAGTGACGATCATCCTGGACGGTAAAGCCAGAAAGCTCGGTGGCGCTGCCATCAACGACCGCCTTGGCGCCCTCAATCTTGTCATAGCCATCAGACTGTGCCTGCTTGGCAAGGACACGCGTCATGGTATAGCGCACGTCCTCACTCGTCAGCGTAGAGCCATCGTGGAACTTGACACCGTCTTTGAGCTCAAAGCTGTAGGTGAGGCCGTCGTCTGACACCTCAGGAAGTGCGGTGAGCAGCACCGGCTCAAGCTCTTTGGTATCCGGATTGAGCCTGATGAGCGTATCGCAGATGTTCTCAGAAGCACCCCAGGTATTGGACGTGAGCTGCGTGTCAAACGTTGCCTTGGGATTGGCTATGCCAAAACGGATGACCTTCTCCTGCGTCTCAGAGCTGCTACCGGCGTCTTGCGCGCCACATGCGCTCAGAGCACCAGCGCTCGCACCTGCCACCGCTACACCCAAAGCGCCTCTCAGAAACGTGCGACGCGTCAGGTTTGACTGAGCCGCAGTCTCCGTGGTTTTATCGCCCATAAGAATCCTCTCTCGAATGGATAGTTCCAAAAAGATACTACTTTCAAATTGATACTACAAGACAAATCATACTCGCTAGATAGGTTTAAAATTCTACCCAAAAGGTTCCACATGTGAACGAAGTCGCGCCGTCTGTAACCATTGCTTCACTTTTTCGTGGTGAATCCGTAAAAATTTCAGTTTCAGCCTATTTTTATAGAGTCTTGTGTTGTCCGCAGGCCGTATGTATGCACGCTCGCGCGCGTCCGCTCGCACTACCGGTGGCGCTGGCCGCGCAAAAGATTTGACTATCAGGGGGAGTCATGGGTTCAACTTTGAATAGGCCGCTGATTGGCGTTACACCAACATGGCAGCATGGCCAGGAGTTCTTGGGCGAGAAGTTCCTGCCCAACGAAGCCATCAGCCAAGGCGTCTTCAACTCTCTTGTGGCGGCGGGCGCCATGCCAATCATGATTCCCATTACCGCAGATGAGGAGCTTATCGAACGCTATGTCGATCTCTGTGATGGGTTCTGTCTGCCGGGAGGTCACAGCGTTGATCCCAGGCGGTGGGGCGAGAAACCCGTGGATGAGCACGATATGGCGCCTGAGCGTGATGCTCTTGAGTTTCCGCTGGTAGAAAAGGTTATGACAAGGGATAAGCCGCTGCTGTGCATCTGCCGTGGTATGCAGCTTTTAAACGTGGCGCTGGGCGGCACCCTCTCGCAGTGCCTCTATGATTTGGAGCCGCGTCCGGGAACCCAGCATTGGCGCCATGGTGTGATCCTTAGAAACCCGGCACATCCTGTGGAGCCTGTTGCTGGCACGCTTCTGGCAAGCATTGTAGAGACCGATTCGTGCTTCCAGGTCAATTCCAGCCACCACGAGTGTGTGCTTAAGCTTGGGCAGGGGATTCGCGTGAACGGGTATGCCACGGACGGTATTATTGAGTCGATAGATGTTCCAAGCCAGCGTTTCTGTCTGGGCGTGCAGTGGCACCCGGAGTACACGTCCACGACGCTTGAAACCGACGCCAAGCTGTGGCGCGCGTTTGTTGCCGCAGCGGCTGAGGTGAAATCAACAAAGAATAAAGCGTGAAGATAGGGAGCTGATGTTCATGAGTGATGTTTTGGACCGTTTCATCAAATACTGCAAGGTAGCATCTCAGTCAGACGAGAAGAAAGACCCCACCAATCCGGATAATATCCCCACCACGCCAGAGCAGTTTGACATGGCCCACGTTATTGAGAAAGACCTCATCGAGCTGGGAGCCCAAGACGTAAAGGTTGATGAGCACGCCTATCTCATCTGCCACTGGCCTGCGAGCGAGGGCCTTGAAGACCTTCCTACGCTGGGCTTATGCTGCCATCTTGACACGGCATGGCAGAGCTATGGGTCTCCTGTTCACCCTGAGATCAAGCACTATGAGGGCGGCGAGCTCCTGGTGGGCTTGGACCGTGACGGCAAAGAGGTCAAGATCAGCCCTGAAACCAATCCTGGTCTTGAGCACATGGTGGGTTGGGATCTGGTAACAACAGACGGTACCTCTCTTTTGGGAGGAGACGATAAGGCCGGCGTGGCAGAGATGGTGAGTTTGCTCAAGCGCCTGAAAGACAACCCTTCCATCAAGCACCCGCGCCTGGCATTTGCGCTGGTACCCGATGAAGAAATTGGCCACGGCGCCGCGCTTTTGGACCTTGAGACCTTTGGTGCCAAGTATGGCTATACCATCGACGGCGGACCTTTGGGTGAGTTCTGCTATGAGACGTTCAACGCGGCAGAAGCGCAGGTACGCGCCAAGGGGCTGTCCGTGCACACCGGTACCGCAAAAGGCCTTATGGTGAATGCTGCGGAGGCACTGATGCGCTACAACGAGCTTCTGCCGGCGCAGGATCGTCCGGAGTTCACGGAGAACTACGACGGCTTCTACTATCTCTCGTCGGTTGAGGGCAACTGTGAGGAAGCCAAGAGCATCTACATCATCAGAGACCATGACAAGGCCAAGTTTGAAGCGCGCAAGCAGCTCATGAGCGGCGCGGCGGACTTCTTGAACCAGCGCATGGGCAAAGAGGTTGTGACGGTGACCATCAAGGATACCTACTACAACCTGGCCGATGTTGTCCTGAAGCCAGAGAACAGCCACCTGATTGAGAACGCGCGCAAAGCATACGAGAAGATCGGACAGACCATGAAGTGCATCCCCATGCGCGGCGGCACCGACGGCTCCCAGCTCTCCTTCAGAGGCTTCCCGTGCGCAAACCTGTCTGCGGGCTACTATAACGCGCATGGTGTGATGGAGTTTGTGCCGGTACCTGAACTTGAAGCCATGGTCGATATGCTCGTTGAGCTGGTACAACTCTACGCCGTGCCGCAGGTTGTTGAGAGTTAAGAGGAAACGATGTCAAAGGATGTGCAGGCCAAGCTGGCCGATCTTGAACTTGAGTCCATAGATCCGCAGAAGCTCACCCAGCAGCTCAAAGAGCTGGTGTCGGTGGATTCTCCGGTGGGATATTATCCGGAGATCCACGCATATTTGGGCGATAAGCTCAAAGCGCTCGGCTATGAGGTAACGGTTGATAACAAGGCTACCATGTACGTGCGCGTGGCTGGACAGAGCAGCGACAAGACCGTCTGCGTAGGTGCCCACCTCGACACCATTGGTCTTATCGTCCGCGGCATTAACGACGACGGAACCCTGCGCGTGCGCGCCTTGGGCGGCATCAATTACCACTCCATTGAGGGCGAAACCTGTCGCATGCACCTGCGCTCAGGCAAAAGTCTTATGGGGCAGGTCATCTGCATCAAGCACTCTACGCACGTCTTTGCTGACGCCAGAAGCATCGAGCGCAGTGAAGATACCATGGTGGTGTCTTTGATCGCAGACGTGAAAAGCGCGCAAGACGCGCGTGATCTGGGCGTCACGCCAGGTGCCATCTGCTCGATCGACCCTCATTTTGAGGCATTTGACAACGGCTATATTGTGAGCAGGCATATCGATGACAAGGCTGCTGTAGCCGCTGTGCTCGACACGCTTGAGTGGCTGGCAAAAACCGGCAAAAAGCCTGCATATGACACGCTTTTTGCCTTCCCCATCTACGAGGAGATAGGCCACGGCGGCGCCTATACGCCGCCTCGGGTGTCAGAATATGTGGCGCTTGACATCACGCTCATAGGGCCTGACTATGACTCGGACGAACACCAGGTAGGTGTGATTGTTTCTGACCACAAAGGCCCCTATGACTGGGAACTTTCCAACCGTCTCATTGCAAGCGCGGAGCTTGCCTGCAGCACGGGTAGGTGGAACACGCAGGTATGCTTCCACTATTCAACGGACGCCAACGCGGGCTACGTGGTAGGCAACAACTTCAAGAGCGGCGCATTTGGCATGGCATGCCTCAACAGCCACGGCCGTGAGCGCTGCCACGTCGATGCTATCGTCGAGACTGAAAAGCTCTGCCGCGCCTACGTGATGGGTCTGGTGGAATAGCTGACGGGCGATTGTCGGGCGCTTGCCGAGTGCTTGCCAAGCGCTTGTCGGGCGCTTGTGCGTTTTGCGGAGCTTGTAGAGGAGCTTGTATAAGGGTGAGACATCTTTGGAATACTTCTCCCCAAGCTTATATGAGGGGAGTAAGACATGGACAATCAGGGCGATAAGATCACGGAGTGGCTGCGCGACCGCAATGGTGTAGACGTTATCTCTAACATTTCGGTGGCGGTGGCCATCCTGGTGATTGTGATTAACCTCTTTGTACACGCATCTACGCTCTCGCTCGTGGCCATAGCGCTTCTGCTCTACGCAGGTTTTCGGATCTCTTCTCGCAATGTGAATGCGCGCAGAGAAGAGGTTGAGCACCTGATGGTTATCTTAGGCCCGGCCGCTGCATGGGTAAAAGATCCCAAGGCTGCCATGAAAGAGGCTAAAGAATATCGTCACTTGAGTTGCCCTACCTGCGGTCAGCGCGTCCGCGTGCCGCGTGGCAAGGGAAAAGTGAGAGTGACATGCCCTAAGTGCAAGAACAAGTTTGACGCAAAGGCATAAGTGTGGCAGGATACGTCGTTTTTCTCGCAGGAGGAACTGCCTCTGGCAAATCCTTCGTTGCACGCGTGCTTGAAGAAAAAGGCGCCAGAAGGATAGACCTTGATGTTTTATCACGAGAAGTTCTGGCACCCCATTCTCCTTTGCTGGCAAAGCTCCAAGCTGCGTTTGGGGCAGATCTCGTCGGGCCAGACGGACATCTTGACCGCGCACTTCTTGCCACGCGTGCCTTTGTCAGCAAGGAAAAGACGCAGCTGTTAGAGGCGCTGGAGCTGCCGGCTATTAAGGCATGTCTAGAAGAGAAGCTCCAAGAATACGCACAAGATATTTCTGACCGTGAGCAGAAAGGCGCTGGTAGGGTGCCGTGTATCGTCGAGGTGCCGCTTCTGGATAAGCTCGGTGCGCTCATCAACCTTGCAGATGAGGTGGTCTGTGTGGTGGCACCTTACGACCTCAGATGCAGCCGAGCAGTTGCACGTGGCATGGCACCGGAAGACTTTGTGCGCCGTGTGGCGCAGCAGCCACGTGATGAGTATCTGGTGGCGCACGCCACGACGGTACTGGATAATTCACGGGATGAGGATTTTCTTATCGCCCAGATACATGCATGGTGGAATGAGCGAGAAAAGATGGGATGGAAGGCGCAGTGAGATCTGGATCAGAGCGTTTTTTGCGCTGGTATCGGGCACTGCCGCTCTTTTGCATGGCGTGTATGCTGGCGCTCAGCTTGGGAATTGAAGTGCTGCCGAGTGAGGTGGTGAGGCGTGTGCTCTATCCTGTGTCATATGCGACGCAGATAAACGGGGCGGCTGCTCGCTATGATGTGGATCCGTATCTGGTAGCGGCGGTCATCAAGAGTGAATCCAACTGGGATCCGGCTGCTGCGTCTCAGGCGGGGGCACAAGGGCTTATGCAGCTCATGCCGGCGACGGCCCAGGAGCTCGCGGATTTGGGCATGGTTGATACGGCAGAGTATGATCCAAAAGATCTCTTAGACCCCAGCGTCAACATTGAATACGGCACGGCGTACCTGGCCTATCTTTCACGGCAGCTGAGCTCGACCGAAGAGGTGATTGCTGCTTATAACGCAGGCGTCGGCACGGTGAAGTCGTGGCTAACGAGCTCTCAAAATTCGGGGTCTGAGCTGGGATTGAGCACTATAAGCGACGCCATTACTTACCCTGAGACGCGCCTGTATCTGGCGCGTGTCCAAGAGGCGCGCGCACAATATGCGCGCTATTATCCTGACGGCCTCAAGGATTTTTAATTTCATACGCGTGTGTATTTGCGAGTGCATTTTTGTTCCAGTTTTGGGTAGACTAAAACAGTACAGAAGTTCGTATCTTGGGGGTCAAGGTGCACAGTGCAAATGCGGGCAGTCCAGGATTTGCTCACGATGAGATTACCTATGAGCCGCTTGCGGGAACGCCAGAGGCCAAGGAGCGCTATGGCGCAGAGCTCAAGCGTTTTGGGCTGGGTAAGGATGACTCACACTTTGAGGTGGTCTCGCCGTTTGAGCCTGCAGGAGACCAGCCTCAGGCCATAGAGAAGCTGGCGCGCGGTGTGGAGGAGGGTCTTCGCTACCAAACGCTTCTGGGCGTTACGGGCTCGGGCAAGACATTTACCATGGCCAAAACTATCGAGAAGGTCAACCGCCCCACGCTCATTATGGAGCCCAACAAGACGCTCGCCGCACAGGTTGCCAGTGAGATGCGTGAGATGTTTCCGCACAATGCGGTGACCTACTTTGTCTCCTACTATGACTACTACCAGCCAGAAGCGTATGTTCCGCAGACAGACACCTATATTGAGAAGGACGCCTCCATCAATGAGGAGGTAGAAAAGCTCCGCCATCAAGCAACGTCCAACCTGCTGTCCCGCAGAGACGTTATTGTGGTGGCTTCTGTTTCGTGCATCTATGGTATTGGCAGTCCACAGGATTATGCAGGACTTGCGCCCAACGTGGATAAATCCGTTCCATTGGAGCGAGATGAACTTATCCGCAATCTGATTGATATTCAGTATGATCGCAATGACTATGATCTGTCGCGCGGCACCTTTCGGGTGAGGGGAGACACCGTTGATGTGTATCCTCCCTATGCAGAAAACCCGCTGAGGGTCTCCTTCTTTGGTGATGAGGTTGAATTCATAGGAGAGATAGACTCTGTCACGGGAGAGGTTGTACGTGAATTTGATGCCGTTCCTATTTGGCCGGCCTCTCACTATGTGACCGAGCGGCCTAAGATCACCCATGCGTTGGAGACAATCAATCAGGAGCTTGAAGGCCGTGTGGCTGAGCTCAAGGCAAACAACCGCCTGCTTGAAGCTCAGCGTCTGGCGCAGCGCACGGGCTATGACTTGGAGATGCTGGAACAGATGGGTTTCTGTACGGGCATCGAGAACTACTCGCGCCACCTGGATGGCAGAAAGCCTGGTGAGCCACCCTATACGCTCATAGATTATTTCCCTTCAGACATGCTGTGCATCATTGATGAGTCCCATGTGACAGTCCCGCAGATCCGCGGCATGCATGAGGGGGACCGCTCGCGCAAAGTTACGCTGGTAGATCATGGTTTCCGTCTGCCCTCAGCCCTTGATAACCGCCCCTTGCGCTTTGATGAGTTTGAGTCGAGGGTGCCGCAGTTTATCTATGTCTCTGCCACGCCGGGAGACTATGAGCTGACCGTGTCTCAGCAAGAGGTCGAGCAGATCATCCGGCCGACGGGCCTTTTGGATCCCAAAATTGAGCTCAGGCCGGTGCGTGGACAGATTGATGACCTCATACAGGAGATCAAGGATCGTACGGCCAAACACGAGCGCGTGCTGGTGACCACGCTTACCAAGCGCATGGCAGAAGATCTTACGGATCACCTGTTGGATGAGGGTGTCAAGGTCAACTACATGCATTCAGATACTGCGACACTTGACCGCGTGGAGATCATCAGGTCGCTCAGAGAAGGCAAGATTGATGTTCTTGTCGGCATCAATCTTTTGCGCGAGGGCTTAGACATTCCAGAGGTTTCGCTGGTTGCCATTCTTGATGCGGATAAAGAGGGCTTTCTGCGCAACAGACGCTCGCTCATCCAGACTATGGGCCGTGCTGCAAGAAATGCACAAGGCCAGGTCATCATGTATGCAGACACGGTGACAGATTCAATGCGCGAGGCCATTGATGAGACGCGCAGGCGCCGGAGCTTGCAGGAAGAGTTCAACCGTGAACACCACATTGTGCCTCAGACGGTGAAAAAAACCATCACAGATATTTCGAGCTTCATCCAAGAGGCAGAGGAAAATGTGGGGAAGCGCCAGCGTAAAGATGGTGTGTTCTATACGGAGGCGCAAACAGGAACAGCAGAGGAGGATGAAGAGGCAACGCATGATGCGGTAGCTCGTGAGCTGTCGCAGCTTCCTCGTGAGGATGCAGCAAAGGTGTTGGGTGCCCTGCAAGATGAGATGCTGCAGGCATCTGCGGACATGGACTTTGAGCGCGCTGCCGCCCTGAGGGATCAGATCGTGGCCCTGCAATCAGCGCTTTCCGGTGAGAGTGCCCAAGATGTTATGGCGCGCCTGAAGGCTACCGACAGAAAGGGATCTACCCACGCAACCAGACGTTCTTATCGCCGAAGAAAGCATTAGCGTGAGAGGAGGCAGATGGATCTGTATGAGGAAAGCCTGGTAAAACCCGAGCTCGTCTTTCTGGACTGTGACCTTGAGGATCAGCATGCACTCTTCTTCATGCTGGAGGAGCGCCTGTGTGATCTGGGCTATGTTCAGCGTGGTTGGGGCGAGAAGATCATGCAGCGTGAGCGCAGCTACCCAACGGGACTCAAGACAGCGGCGCTCGACATTGCCTTGCCGCACGTGTATGTATGCGTGGAGAAGCCCTTTATTGCTGTGGTGAGGCCGCGTTGTCCTATCACGTTTGAGCCGATGGCAGGCCATGGTACGTGCGTGGATGCTCGCATAATTTTCACGCTGGGGGTGTGCGGGGAGGATCGCCATATAGATGCCCTCCGGCGTCTTATGGCATTTTTCTCGCATCCCAAGCTTGCGCAGCAGCTTATGGCAGAGACATCGCCTGAGGCCGTGGTTTCAAGCTTGGTCAGTTTTTTTGCGTAGAAAGGTGAACGGCAACACAGCAGCATAAATGCATGTAAGCTAATGGAGAGGCGAGGGATGGAGGAGACATGGCAAGTCGAGTAATTGTCGCATGCGGGTCCGGCTTGGCAACCTCTCTGATGGTTGCCAAGAAGATTGATAAGCTCCTTCGTGACAAGGGTATGGACGTCGTGGTGGACGCCGTGAGCAAAGAGGCGCTGCCAGAAGAGGCTACCAAGGCAGACGCGTACGTGGCCGTCGTCCAGTTGGAGCAAACCTACAATATCCCAACGTTTGATGGTGTGGCGTTTCTGACTGGCATTGACGAAGAGGAAGAGCTGGAGCGCTTGATTGCCCAGCTCAAGCAGGCAGAATAACGCGCGCGGTCACAGGCTTTAGACACCTGTTCCAAACGCTTCATAGTGGGCGATAAGTGCCTCGGCAACGCGGAGGCCATCGGTTGCTGCACTCATGATGCCTCCGGCGTAGCCAGCACCTTCTCCACACGGCCAGAGTCCTTGGGTGGAGACACTCTGCATGGTGTCGCTGCGCGTGATGCGCACCGGCGAGCTGGAGCGCGTCTCAACACCGGTCAGTACCGCCTCCGGATTATCGAAACCTTTGAGGCGCCTCGCCAGTTGTGGCAGCGCGGCACGCATGGTTTCGGTGATGTATGGGGGAAGCGCGGCGTCAATGCTTGTCCAAGTAACACCGCGCGGATAGGTTGGTTGAATGCGCCCGGGTCCTGTTGAGGGAGTTTGGGCCATAAAATCTCCCACGAGCTGCGCGGGTGCTCTATAGAGGCCGCCGCCCAGATCGTATGCCGTGCGTTCGCATGATCTCTGCAGCTCGACGCCTGCAAGTACATCATCTCCGGGCAGGTCCTGGGGAAATACGTTGACCAGAAGCCCTGCGTTTGCGTTGGTGCCCGCCCTGTCTGACAAACTCATGCCGTTGGTGCATACGCCGCCCTTCTCGCTTGATGCACAGACGACATAGCCACCGGGGCACATGCAAAAACTGAAGGCACTCCTGCCATCCTGCAGCCGATATGAGAGCTTGTAGGGTGCAGCACCCAAAAGCGGATTTCCTGCAAAATGGCCATACTGAGCGCGGTCAATATCCGCTTGCAGATGCTCAATTCTCACGCCCATGGCAAAGGTCTTGCGCTCAAGAAAGACGCGATTGCGCTTGAGGAGCGAGAACACGTCGCGAGCTGAGTGTCCGCAGGCCAAGATAACGTCTTGAGCTGGCAGCGTTTCTTCACGCTTCGTGCCATCTGCCAGTTTCTGAGAGATGCTCACCGAGCACAACCTGCCGTTGGATATCGCAATGTCGGTGAGAGTGCAGCCAAAGCGCACGTCACCACCATATGACTCGATCTTTTTGGCAAGGTTTGTGACTACGCGTGGCAAGATGTCGCTTCCAATATGGGGTTTGGCATCCCAAAGGATAGCCTCGTTGGCGCCCGCTTCTACAAATTCCTCAAGAATAAGCTTGTGAGCTGGGCTTTTGGTGCCTGTTGTAAGCTTTCCATCTGAGAATGTGCCAGCGCCTCCCAGGCCAAATTGGATATTTGAAGCCTCATTGAGCTCTCCTGTGGCGTTGAAGTGCTCAATCGTCTTTTGGCGAGCAAAAGCATCCTCTCCGCGCTCAATCAGTACGGGGGAAAGACCCGCTTTAGCTAGGGCGAGTGCGCAGAACAGGCCTGCGCAGCCGGCGCCCACTACGATGGGCTGTGTCTGGGGTGCATAGCTGCAGCATGTAGGCAGCGTGTAGGGGACATCGTCCAGCAGCTTGAGACGTTTTTCAAGCTTGGTGCCGCGGGCACGCGTGAGCAGGTCCATCTCTTTGCGCGCATCTTTCAAGGCAATGCTTACGCTGTAGATAAGGGCAACATCATTCTTTTTGCGCGCATCAATGGAGTGCTTGGTGATATTTGTGTGCGCAATGTCTCCTCTTGATATCTTGAGGATGCGACAAATCTCATGCATGAGCTGCTGGTGCTCGTTTTTTGGCACGAGATTGCCCCGCCTGAGAAAGAGTTTGATCTGCGAAAGTTCTAGCACATGGTCTCCTGTTCTTTTTACGCTATCCTACCGCAGGTGAATCTCACGCACGAGAAGAGCTGCCGGAGTGCTTCTCTTTGCGTGGAAAACTCATGCAAAGTGGTGGTGTCGATGTGTAAGAGAGGTGCTGATATGAACGGGTCAGGAACGTTTTTTGGGGTGAGCGTAGGTCCTGGAGACAAAGATCTGCTGACCTTGAAAGCGGTAAAAACCCTCGAGAGCGCAGGCTGCATAGCAGCGCCTCAAAGTGGTGGTTCACGCCGTATGGCTTTGGATATTGTTGATGAATATATACATGATAAGAAAATAATTGATGTATGCACACCCATGACACATGATGAATCAGAGCTTGCGCGCGCCCATAGACAGGCGGCTGAGCTGATCGTGGACCAGCTTATTCAGGGCAAAGACGTGGCTATGGTTGTCTTGGGCGATATTGGCATCTACTCCACGTTTCACGCTATCGCCACACACGTTATGGCAGCCGGCTTTGAGGTGGAGATCATCCCGGGCGTGACATCTTTTTGTGCCGCTGCAGCAAAGCTCAAGATTCCTCTTTGTCAAGGTCAGCAATCACTTCTTATAACGCCCGCCTGTGGTGGTGTGGATGCTGCTCTTAACCTTGATGCCAACTGCGTTCTGATGAAGCCATCGCACGATATATCTGAGATCAGGGAGTGTCTTTCCGCGCATGGCTTGCTGGATCATGCGTCAGCCGTGTCCGATGTGGGACACCCCGATGAGAGGATATATCGCTCTTTGAAAGATGCTCCCGCTACGCTCGGGTACTTCTCGCTGGTGATAGTGGATAAGACAGCTTCTAGGCGATAAATACTTGCTCATGATAGATAGTGCCTACGCTGAGCTAGCTTCTGTCTTTGCGGCCGCGCCCGGCTGAAAGAGAGGCGTTTGAACCTGCGACCATGCCGCTTTTCCACGCCCAAGCTAGGTTGTATCCACCACAGTCACCATCAACATCCAACACTTCACCTGCTAAGAACAGGCCGGGAATATTGTGCGCTTCAAGTTTAGTGTTTACACACGCCAAGCTCACACCGCCGCGCATAACCTGAGCATGGGAGGTTTCCGTGCGGATATCAACGGTGAAGGTGAGATCTTTGATGAGATTCACCATGTCGGCAAGTGTGTGCGGCATGGAACTTTCTGGTTGCTTCTTGAGCCATACCTCTGCAATCCTGGGATCAAGGATTCCATCAAGTGCGCTTGGTTGCACCGTTTGGGAAGGCGCTGTGAGGTGGCTTCCTTGGGCAGAGGAGATAAAGGACATAAGCTCTGCTGTTGAGAGATGTGGCACAAGATCGATGTGCAACTGATCTCCGCGTTGTGCGTGTCGTGAGATATTGAAAATGGCAATGCCTGAGAGCCCGTAGGGTCTGAAAAGTATTTCACCCGTTTCTGTGGCAAGAGTCTTACCATGGCGGGTGAGCCCAACCGCGGCATGAGTCCGTCTGCCATCTAAGACAGAGAGCTCATGTAGGCGGTCAGATACCGCAAGAGGGCAGAGCACGGGCTCCCAAGGAACCATCTTGAGTCCCAAACGCTCAAGTGGTGAGGCCATGCTGCCTCCGCCGCACGTAACAATGACACACGCAGCACTCAGCTGTTCTTCTCGATAGGTGCTCCTGTCGCTTGCAGTAAAGAGGTTGAAGTGAATATCAAAGCCCTGCGGAGTAGGGCTGATAGCAAAGACGCTTCTGGCAGGAGCCAGCGTGGCTCCTGCTCTTTGAGCGCGGTTGATTAGCACGCTTCTGACAGATGCTGCCTGCTTGCTCAAAGGGTAGATGCGCCCTTCCTCTTCACAGGTAAGCAGCCCCGATTGAGCCATGAACTCCAAGACATCACGTTCAAAATGATCTCCAACTACAGCAGATACAAAGTCTGCGTGGTAGTAGTGAGACGGGGCGAGATCCACATTTGAGAGATTGCAGCGACCATTTCCCGTTTTGAGAATGCTGGTACCAACTCCGAGTGCATCTTCAAGCACCAGGGTGGACGCGCCAGCTTCTGCGCTGGTGATGGCAGCTGCTAGGCCGGCAGCGCCACCACCTATAACGCAGACATCATAGTGCGCGGCAATAGGCGTATGGAATGCCTGCTCAAAGAGCTTTTCTCGCTCAGCAGAACGTGATGTCTTTTTGGAGTTGCGTGCCAATTAGTGCTCCTGGACTTCGTGGAAAAGTGCGGTATTGGTGATGAGTTCAAGAGCTTGAGGCAGCAGGTTTTCTGGCAGTGCGGTATCAACCGTACCTGCATCACATGCATGAGCTATGGCAGGGTCAATCGGCAGCTGGCCAAGGATGTCTAAGTTGAAGGTCTTTGCAGTCTCTTCCAGGTGGCTGGGGCCGTAGAGCTCAATCTTTTCACCACAATGTGGGCAGGTCAGATAGCTCATGTTCTCAACAAGACCGATGACAGGAACGTTCATCATTGCGGCCATGTTTACCGCTTTGCTCACAATGACCTGCACCAAGTCCTGAGGAGACGTGACAATTACCACGCCCTCAATGGGCAGAGACTGGAACACCGTCAGGGCAACGTCTCCCGTTCCTGGAGGCATATCTACCAGCAGATAGTCAAGGTTGCCCCAATTGGTTTCTCCCCAGAACTGCTTGAGCACGCCCGCAAGCATAGGCCCTCTCCACAGCACAGGATCAGTCTCACGCTCAAGCACCAGGTTGGTGCTCATGATTTCAATACCCGTGATGCTGGTGCTGGGTACTAGCAGGTTATTCTGTGCAAAGGCATGCTCACCAGAGAGGCCGAACATCTTGGGGATAGATGGGCCTGTGATGTCTGCATCAAGAATGCCAACTTGCTTTCCTGCACGATTGAGCTCTGTGGCAAGGATGCCTGTAACCAAGGATTTGCCGACGCCGCCCTTGCCAGACACAACGCCAATAACATGCTTTATATGCGTGTTTGGCTCCGTCTCAAACTTCTCTGGACCTTGAGGCTCACGGTGGCCAAATGCGGCCTCCACCTCTCTGCGGATCTGTTCTTTCTCCTGATCTTCCATACCTATCCTTTCTGGTGAGATTGAGGCGTTTCAGTATGAGCGCCAAAATACCTCGGGATCTCCCATTCCTCTCCTGAGACCATTTAGTGTAGAACGTGTGTTCTTACACTGTAACACGTCTCGCTCGTATAGACTAGTCCAAAAGACGGACAATTTGTCCCGTGGGAGGAATTCAGCAATGGCACAAGAGTGCATTTCAATACGCGGTGCTCGTGAGCACAATTTAAGGGATGTCAATGTAGACATTCCGCGCGATAAACTCGTGGTCATCACGGGCCTTTCAGGCTCTGGCAAGTCTTCGTTGGCGTTTGACACCATCTACGCTGAGGGACAGCGTCGCTATGTGGAGTCTCTTTCCAGCTATGCCCGCATGTTCTTAGGCCAGATGGACAAGCCAGACCTGGATTCTATCGATGGCCTTTCCCCGGCTGTTTCCATTGATCAGAAGACGACCAGTAGAAATCCGCGCTCAACGGTTGGTACGGTGACAGAAATATATGATTACCTGCGCTTGCTCTTTGCGCGCGTGGGTATACCGCACTGTCCGGAATGTGGCCGTGTGATTGAGCGTCAAACAACAGACCAGGTGGCAGACAAGGTACTGGCAAAAGCGCTTAATCGTCGCGCATACGTGCTGGCACCTGTTGTTCTTGGCAGGAAGGGAGAGTACACCAAGCTCTTTGAAGATCTTCGGCATGAAGGTTTTTCTCGCGTACGAGTTGATGGAGAAGTGAGAGACCTTGATGAGGAGATCAAGCTCAACAAGAAGCTCAAGCACTCCATTGAAGTTGTGGTGGACAGGATTGTCATTAGGGAAAACTCCCTCGGCCGCATCGCAGAGGCTGTCGAGCAAGCAACGGCTTTGGCAGAAGGCCGTGTAGGTTTCTACCTGTTGCCAGATAGAGATGATCCAGAGGCCATGCCCGGAGAACTTTTGGAATATTCCTTGGCGCTTGCTTGCCCAGAACATGGCCATTCCATTGATGATCTGGAGCCGAGAGACTTTTCGTTCAATGCGCCATACGGTGCCTGTCCTGACTGCGACGGATTGGGCACGCGCAGGATGGTAGATGCAGAAGCGCTGATAGACGACCCCAATCTTTCAGTCGCTGACGGCCTGTTTGAGGATCTCTTTGGTGCTCGCTCCAACTACTATCCCCAGCTCTTGACGGCAGTTGTTAAGTACTTGGGAGAAGATCCTGCCACACCTTGGAAAAAGCTCTCAAAAAAGACCAGGACAGCTCTTCTGGAAGGCCTCGGTGAAAAGAAGATCCTTTTGGATTACCACACGCGTGATGGCAGAGATACATCGTGGGAGACAACCTATCCGGGACTCAGAAGAATCATTTTTGAGAAGTATCAAGAGACCACCTCAGATACGCTGCGCAAACATTACGAGAAATACATTCGGGTGGTACCCTGTGATACCTGCCATGGTGCGCGCCTCAAGCCTGAATACCTTGCGGTAACGGTAGGTGGCAAGAACATCTGGGAGGTATGTGAGCTTTCCAGCAGAGACGCCCTTGATTTCTTCAGTAATCTAGAACTTGAAGAGCGTAAACGTCCCATAGGAAACCCCATCATCAAGGAGATCATTGCGCGCCTGCGATTTATGGTAAACGTTGGTCTGGACTACCTGACACTTTCTCGTGCTGCAGCTACGCTCTCTGGTGGAGAAGCACAGCGCATTAGGCTTGCCACGCAGATTGGCGCTGGCCTCATGGGCGTCTTATACATTCTGGATGAGCCATCTATTGGCCTTCACCAGCGCGATAATGATCGGCTTATTGCAACGCTTAAAAGCTTGCGCGATCAAGGCAATACGGTGATTGTGGTTGAACATGATGAGGACACCATCCGTGCTGCAGACTACGTTATTGACATGGGGCCGGGAGCTGGCGAGCTGGGTGGAAAGGTTGTAGCTGAGGGAACGCCACAAGAGATCATGGCATCGCCTGCTTCACTGACGGGCGCCTATCTCACGGGCAAAAGACAGATCAGCTTACCGGAAAAGCGTCGCAATCCCCGCCGTGGATCCGTGAAGCTCATAGGGGCCTCTGCAAACAATCTCAAGAATGTTTCTGTCAAGGTTGAGGTAGGCACCTTTACGGTCGTAACTGGTGTATCTGGCTCGGGAAAGTCGTCACTTATCACCGATACGTTGGCGCCACTTCTCACCAACATAGTGCATAACTCAAAGCGTGTTGTGGGGCCATATCGCAAGATAGAAGGCCTTATCGACAAAGAGGGTAAGAAGACTATAGATAAAGTTATTGATATTGATCAAAGCCCTATTGGCAGAACACCACGCTCAAATCCTGCTACCTACATTGGACTGTGGGATGACCTGCGTGCGCTTTTTGCCTCGACGCCTGAGAGTAGAGCGCGTGGTTATTCAGCAGGTCGCTTCTCTTTCAATGTTGCTGGCGGCCGCTGTGAGGCATGTAAGGGTGATGGCCAGGTCAAGATTGAGATGAACTTCTTGCCAGATATCTACGTGCCTTGTGAGGTATGCGGTGGAAAACGCTATAACCGTGAAACGCTTGAGGTGACCTATCGCGGCAAGAATATATCTGACGTTTTGGACATGACGGTCACGGAAGCCCTTGCATTCTTTGCAAATATCCCACGCATTAAAAACAAGCTCCAAACGCTTTTTGATGTGGGCTTGGGATACATCCATTTGGGACAGCCAGCAACCACACTTTCAGGTGGTGAAGCGCAGCGCGTAAAGCTTGCAAAGGAGCTCCATAGACAGCAGACGGGACGCACCTTCTATATCTTGGACGAGCCTACCACCGGCCTTCACTTTGAAGATGTGCGTCAGCTCATCGTGGTGCTTGAACGCTTGGTTGATGCTGGCAATACCGTGCTGGTTATCGAGCACAACTTGGACGTGATCAAGATGGCTGACCGGATCATAGATATGGGTCCTGAAGGAGGAGATGGCGGCGGCACAGTGGTTGCCTACGGAACGCCTGAAGAGGTGAGCGAGGTCGCGGGCTCATACACGGGACGCTATCTCAAGCGCATCTTGGCGCGTGACAAACAGCGTCAGCTCGACTAGGGAAAGGGCGAGATAATGGCACGCAAGGAGAAATTCAAGAAATCAAATGCCATGCGTGAGCTCGAGCGAGGTGGCGTTGCCTATACCTATACGCATGTTGAGGAGGAAGACACCTCACGAGGCCTCGGCGTGCGTTTGGCAGAAGAGACGGGTGCGGATGTGGACTCCACATTCAAGACGCTGGTCTGCGTAGCTCCCTCCGGAGACCATGTGGTGTGCTGCATCCCTGTGGCCGATGAGCTTGATTTCAAAAAGGCGGCTTCTGCAGCGGGCGAGAAGAGCCTCTCCATGCTTCCTACCAAAGAACTTGAAGGGGTAACCGGTTACGTGCGTGGTGGTTGCAGCCCTGTCGGCATGAAAAAACAGTTTCCTACGCTGATAGATGAAACCGCCCAGCTTTTTGACACGATAGGAATCTCGGGCGGAAGACGTGGCCTTTCCCTTGAGCTTTCACCTGTTGAACTCAAAGAATTTCTTGGCGCAACGTTTGCAGACATCACGAGATAAGAGTTATTACCTGCCGTTTTCTTCGTTTCTGACGAGGTGTTACTTACATATTACGGCTTGTGCAAGGAGGTAGACGTAGCACTTTACTGTGATAAAGTATCACCGTATGCACTGTAGCACGCTAAAGTGGCAACGGAGGGATCGCCTTGATAGTAGGAACGCCAAGAGGGTTTAGAGACATACTTCCTCAAGAGGCTCTTGTTCGGGAGCGGATTGAGAGTGTTGTGAGGAGCTGTTTCTCTGAACATGGCTATCTGCCGGTAGAAACACCACTGTTGGAGGATCGCTCCTATCTTGAGCGTGGAAGCCGCATTCAGGACACACCCTTCCAGCTCTTCGACTCCGATGGATCCCTTCTAGTGTTGCGATCAGACCTGACGTTGCCCATAGCGCGGATGATCTCATCAAGAATTTCTCGCGATGAGCTTCCCTGTAGATTTAGATATGCTGCGCCCGTGGTGAGAGAAGAGCCCTCACTCAAAGGCCAGCCGCGCCAGTTCACACAGCTTGGTGTGGAATACGTGGGCGGGGATAAGACCACCTCAGAGTCAGAAGTGGTGCAGCTCTTAGCAGAGGTGTTATCTCGTCTGAATGTGCCAGACTGGCGCATTGTATGTGGGTCGGTATGTCCTTTGACAGCACTTCTTGCCGCATGCGGAACTGATGAGGATTTTTCACGTCGTGTTCTTTCGCTGGTGCATGAATCAGATTTGGTAAGTCTGGATGAGCTCGTAGATCAAGCAGATTTCCTCACTGACGAGCAACGCACGGCGCTCCATGAGCTGCCTCGGCTCAATGGTGATGTAGCTACGCTCGAGCGCTTAGAAAAACTTCTGAGCTCTGCGGGTGTTGACCTAGAGGCAAGTGGTATTCAGGAGCTTCGCCAACTCGTTTCAAGCTGTTCGGTTTTGGTGGGGCAGGGTAGACTGCGTTTCGATTTCTCCATCATCAACTCGTTTGACTACTACACCGGTATCGTGTTCAAGGGATACGCAGAAGGGATTGCAGCCTCTTTGGCCTCAGGCGGCCGCTATGATACCGTCCTTGCAAAGCTGGGTTGCAAAGGGGTAACTGCCTGCGGTTTTGCTATGAGTTTGGAGCGCTTGCAAGAGGTGTTGGGCGAGCAAGGCGCATCAGGCGTGGTAACACCTGGCGTGCGTGTAGTGGAGCGGCCCTTAAGAATTGCTATCCCCAAGGGTTCTCTTTTCCCCGATACCGTAAAAACGCTTGCTCAAGCGGGTTTTCCCACAGAGGGTCTCAAAGACGTGGGCCGCAAATTGGTGGTGCATGAAGAAGGCATAGATTACGTAATCGTGCGCGCTCAAGATGCACCAGCTTTTGTGGGATATGGCGGAGCGGACTGCGGCATCTGCGGCAGAGATTCCCTGATAGAGGCAGGTATCGACCTCCTTCAGCTGGTCGATCTCAAGTATGGTGCTTGCAGATTTGTAGTGGCAGAGCCCGCCGCGCAAGCAGGCGAAGCGGATCGTGCCCTCGCTTGGAGAGGCTCTATTCGCGTGGCCACCAAGTACCCGCGAATCACGCAGCAATACTACGACCGCATGGGGCAGCAGGTCGATATTGTGCAGCTCCACGGCAATATCGAGCTCGGGCCTATCGTGGGCATGACAGACAGGATCGTCGATATCACCGCTACAGGAACAACACTGCGCGAGAACAACTTGGTTGTTGTGGACGATGTGCTGGAATGCACGGCCCGATTCTTCGCAGGTCCTGCAGCCTATCGCTGTGACGCGCGCATACGCCACATGGCCGAACAGCTGCGTAACGTCGTACTTCAAGCTCAGTGAAACGAGGGAACATCATGAGAATTGTGGAGTTACAAGGAGATCGTACGCTCACCAATGAAGATCTCCAGCGCTCGGGAGCTCTGCCACAGCAGGTTATGGACGCTGCCCAGGAGATAATTGATGAGGTGAAGGCGCGCAAGGATGCGGCGCTTAAAGACTTCTGCATGAAGTTTGATGGTGCATGTCCCCAGGAGTTTCGCGTACCTGATGAGGTGGTGAAACGCGCATGCGACATGGTAGATCCAAAATTTCTCGCCGCTCTCCAGCAGGCTTATACACAGATTCGTGACTTCCATGAGCGAGAAGTAGAGCAGAGCTGGTTTTCTACGCAGCCCAACGGAACGCTGCTCGGTGTCAAAGTGACCCCGGTCAAAAGTGTTGCTGTGTACGTGCCAGGTGGCCGTGCGCAGTATCCCTCAACGGTTCTTATGGATACCATTCCGGCCAAGGTGGCAGGTGTTCAGCGCGTAATCATGCTGACCCCGCCACAGCGCGATGGTTCGCTTTCGGCCTATACGCTTGCGGCTGCGGCGGTGGCTGGCGTTGATGAGATATATGCCGTGGGTGGCGCGCAGGCAATTGCAGCTGCTGCCTATGGAACTGAGTCCATCCCTCAGGTTGCCAAGATTGTTGGCCCAGGAAATGCCTATGTAGCTGCAGCAAAGCGTGCTGTCTCTGGCGATGTGGGCATAGACATGGTGGCAGGTCCTTCAGAGGTCTGCATTCTTGCCGATGAGACGGCAGATCCTGTTGTGGTGGCGGCAGATCTTATGGCACAGGCAGAACATGACCCTATGGCAACCTGCTATTTGGTTACGTGCGATAAGAACCTGCCTGCCCAAGTTATGAGCGCACAGGAGCGCCTCTTGGCGCAGAGCCCGCGTGAAGACATCACCCGGCAGTCCTTGGAGCATGGTGTGATCATTGTGGCTGAAGATATAGCCCGCGCCATATCAGCGGTGAACGTGATTGCTCCAGAGCATCTTGAGCTTCCCACGCACGATGCCTTTGATCTCTTGGGATCTATAGAAAACGCCGGGGCCATCTTTGTGGGGCCGTGGAGCTCAGAGCCTTTAGGAGACTACGTTGCAGGGCCCAATCACACGCTTCCTACCGGCGGTACCGCGGCCTTCTCAAACCCCTTGGGCGTTTACGACTTTGTAAAGCGTTCAAGTGTGATCAGCTACTCTCCTGCAGGCTTGCTCAAAGATGTAGATGCCGTTCAAACGCTGGCACAGGGCGAAGGGCTTTGGGCGCATGCGCTCTCGGTTGGCATGAGGAAGAAGCTTTTGGATGAAGGTACCAGCCGTTTTGCTGATCCGGAGGCGGCATGTGAAAACGCTCAAGCCACAGCCTGGCCCACAAAGCTTTCCCAGCCAGGGGTACCCAAGCTGGATTTCAAGACAGAGCAGGAGTAGCAATGCGCGCTATATCGCCTGAAATAAAGGAGCTTATGCGGCCTTCTGCTGCGACGCTTGAGCCCTACGATCCAGGGTTTTCTCCAGTAGAGATCAACGTGAGCGCTAACGAGAATAACTTTGGCATGCCGGCTCATGTGCGGAAGAAGGTGGTGGATGCCATCTCCAACGTGGCCTTTAACCGCTATCCTTCGCCTCTGGCAACAGATCTCACGCGCGCAATTGCTGCCTGGCACTGGGTGGATCCTGAGTCGGTATGCGTGGGTAATGGTGGAGATGAGCTGATCTTCAATCTGTTTGTTGCTTTTGGAGGAAAAGGCCATGTCCTGTTGAATTGCCCTCCCACATTTTCGGTCTACCAACTCTACGCAGAGCTGGTAGAAACTGAGGTAGTGGATTGTCCTCGTGATCAGGTGACGCTCAAGCCGGACATGGATGCCTTTATTGAGGCGTCCAAACGGGCAGATATGGCAATCCTTACGTCTCCCAACAATCCAACGGGTGATGTGGTAGCTCTTGCAGACATCGAGCGTCTCCTCAAAGCATGCCCTGGCATTGTGCTGGTAGATGAGGCATACGGTGAGTTTGCCAAAGATGCTGTCAGTGCAGAGGTTTTGCTCTCAAGCTATCCCAACTTGGTGGTGCTCCATACGCTCTCAAAGGCGTTTGCCTTTGCAGGAGGTCGCGTGGGGTATGTGCTGGCAAATCCATCGGTGGTAGCAGCTCTTGCGGCTGTGCGCCAACCCTATTCCATAGACGCCATTGCACAAGCCGCGGCAGAGGTCTTAGTGGAGGAGCGCACGTCTTTCTCGCCCACCATTGCAGCCATTGTCTCAGAGCGCGAAAGATGCATCACGGCCTTGCGCGCCTATGAGGACTTAGGCATTGTTGTCTGGCCAAGCCAGGCCAATTTTTACTGCGTGCGCGTGCCGCATGCGCATGTGATCTGGCAGAGGCTCAAGGAAGAAAGCTCCATTTTGGTGCGCGATTTTTCCTCCATGAAGGGGCTTGAGGATTGCTTGAGAATCTCCATTGGCTTGCCTGAGGAGAACGATCGCGTCGTGTCTGAGCTGGTGAGACTGGTTAAGGAGGAAAACGATGGTGCGCCAAGCAAGCGTATCTAGAAAGACGCAAGAGACAGATATCCACATCGAACTCGACCTCGATGGCACGGGCACCTACGATATTTCAACAGGTGTGGGGTTCTTTGATCACATGCTAACGGCCCTTGCCCGCCATTCCCTCATGGATCTCACCGTCCACGTGACGGGTGATACCTGGGTGGATGACCACCACACGGTCGAGGATACGGGCATTGCGCTTGGCCACGCCGTGGCAGAAGCGTTAGGCACCAAAGAGCAGATCAGGCGTTTTGGTGACGCGCTGGTTCCTTTGGACGAAGCGCTGGTACTGGCAGCAATCGATATCTCTGGCAGAGGAGAGCTCTATTGGGACGTAGACATTGCGCCCCAGAAAGTCGGCACCTTTGATACGGAACTCGCTAAGGAATGTTTCATAGGATTTGCCCGCCAAGCAGGCATAACGCTGCATCTGCGGAAGATCTCCGGAGAGAACGCACACCACATCATAGAGGCCACGTTCAAAGCGTGTGCGCGAGCTCTGAGGACAGCTGTAGAGAAAGACCCACGCGTGGTGGGCATTCCCTCCACGAAAGGAGTCCTCTAAATGGTCTTAGTTCCACGCGATAAGAACATTGTGGTGGTTGATTACCACAAAGGGAATCTGTCGAGCGTCTTGCGGTCGGTCGCCGAGGCTGGTGGCAATGCCTCAATTGAGGACGATCCCAAAAGAATTGCTGCTGCCGATGGTATTGTGGTGCCCGGCGTGGGTGCGCTTGAAGACGCAATGGACTACTTGAATGGTTCGGGTCAGGCAGAAGCGCTCAAAAAGGCAGTCTCGCAAGGTGTGCTTTTCCTGGGCATCTGCCTGGGCTTGCATGTCTTGTTTGAGCGAGGAAATGAGCGCTCGCAGGACCACGAGGGCTCAGAGTGGGTCGCTGCACTAGGTCTTGAGAAAGGCTCTATCACAAAGCTGGAATCAACTCGCATGAAAGTTCCTCACGTGGGCTGGGATCAGATCCATCTCACGGAAGCGGGCAAGAACTCCAAGCTCTTTTCGGGTGTGGCCGATGGTTCAAATGTCTACTTCACCCACTCGTATGCAACAAGTGATGACATAAATCCTGCAACGGTTCTGGCGCAGACACACTACACCAGGTCATTTGCCTCCGCTATTGCTGAGGACAACATCTTTGGCGTGCAGTTCCATCCAGAGAAGTCATCGGCAACCGGCCTTAAGATCCTCAGCAACTTTGTTCACATGGTTGAGAGGGGCAGGTCATGATACTCTTTCCTGCCATCGATCTCATCGCAGGCCAGGTGGTGCGCCTTGAGCGCGGTGATCGCCAGCGCATGAAGGTCTACTCACATGATCCCACAGAGGTTGCGCACGCTTTTGCGCGTGCAGGTGCACGCTGGATCCATGTGGTGGATCTCTCGGCCACCTTTGAGGAAGATGAGGACGCGCGCGCCAAAAACATCCAGGCCATAAAAGAGATCTGTGCGGTCGAGGGAATCTCGGTGGACGCTGGCGGTGGCGTGCGGTCGCTTGCGGCCATAGAGCGCCTTGTGCAAGCAGGCGTTTCTCGCATTGCGCTGGGGACGGCAATCGTGAGAGATCCGAGCTTTGCACGCGCGGCGGTGCGCACCTATGGAGACATGATTGTGGCAGATGTGGCTGCTCAAGATGGTATTGTCCGCGTCAATGGTTGGCGTGAGAGCGAGAAGATCAAAGCGCTTGATCTGGTGGCCAATCTCGCGCGCAGTGGCTTCTCGCACGTGGTCTTTACCGATATTGCCCGCGATGGCATGCAGTGTGGCATAGACGTCGGTGCGTACGAGAGGATCGCGCAGGCGGCGGGATTTCCTGTGGTGGCGTCGGGCGGCATATCGAGTCTTGAAGATATTCGCTCGCTGGCGGCGGCAGCGCCGGGCGTGATTGAAGGCGCCATAGTGGGCAGGGCACTCTACGAGAAGAATTTCTCGCTTGAAGAAGCCTTACGCGCAGCTCAGGGCGACGCGTAAGAAGCGGGCGTTGGATTTGGCGGATAGAGCGAGGCATCTGGGGTGGTCGGTGGCGCGCAAGCGCTGCGCCAGATGGGATACAAAGGGGAGCACATGCTGACAAAACGAGTCATTCCGTGCTTGGATGTAAAAGATGGACGTGTGGTCAAAGGTGTCAACTTTGTCGATCTGAGAGATGCGGGAGACCCCGTAGAGCTGGCGCGCGCCTATGACCATGAAGGTGCCGATGAGGTGGTGTTTCTCGATATCACAGCAACCAGTGATAAGAGAAAGACGACCGTGGATTTGGCGTCGCGCGCGTCGTCGGAGCTGAGGATTCCCTATACCGTGGGCGGTGGCTTTCGCACGCTTCAAGATATGATTACCATGATCTCTGCTGGCGCAGATAAGGTTTCGCTCAATTCTGCGGCGGTGGCAGATCCTTCGCTCATCACGCTGGCATCTCAAGCGTTTGGCAGCCAGGCGGTGGTGGTGGCCATAGATGCCAAGCGGACGGGTAAGCAGGACAAATGGGAAGTCTATACGGCGGGCGGACGCACGCCAACAGGCATTGATGCGGTTGGCTGGGCAGAGGAAGCGGCTAGGCGCGGTGCTGGTGAGATCTTACTGACCAGCATGGATAGAGACGGCACCAAGGAGGGCTTTGACCTGGCACTCACGCGCGCCGTTGCTCGTGCGGTGCCTATTCCAGTCATTGCCTCAGGTGGCGTGGGTACGCTCGAGCACTTTGCCGAGGGCATCATAGAAGGCGAGGCAGATGCGGTACTTGCAGCTTCCGTGTTTCACTTTGGCACGTTCTCGATCCGCCAAGTGAAGGAGTACATGGCGTCGCAAGGCATTCCGGTGAGGCTCGATTTCTCGTGACTGTGGACAGTGCGTGTCAAGGCTAGATGGCGTAGATGGGGGAGAGCAGCATGCGTCCGTCCACGGTGCTTTTCTCCAGCAGCTGATCCCATGCGTCGACGTTGCTCTTGATGGTCAGGCGCACGGATTGTCCGTCTAAGATGTTGAGCTCATCAAAAACGGCATGTTCAAGGGAGGTTACGCGTTCAAACGTTGTCGTCTGCTGCTCTACAATCTCTTGCGAGTAGCCCATTACATGGAGCGCCGCGCTGATGCGGGGGTTTCTGTCCTCCACTAATGACGTGCGCACACCGCGGTTGGAATTGCCGCAGGGCGCCAGCGTGCCTGGAGAGACAATCTGCAGCCTGTTGTTAAAGACCGTCACGTGGATATAGCTGGGGCTTCTATAGGATCGGTGCATGAGCGCTCCCATGAGACCGTCTATCCACATCTGCCGCGGATATGCAGAAACACGCTTGAATACGCCGTCAGTATCCAGAAAGGTCACATGTCCGCTCAGCTTGAAAATGGTCTTTTCGGTCTCTTCAAGAAGCGTCGGCAACGGCCCGTCCAAGATAAGATCTCTGATGCAAAGGGGCTCGTCAGTATGAGAGAGCGTGGCAAATTTGCTCACGTGGATGCGATCACACGGAATGAACAGCGAAGGATTTCTGGCAAACAGAATGACAGCACCTTTGGTGAGCTGTCCCTGGGCGAAAAACCCCTGCTCTTCAAGTGTGCTTTTGGCATCGCGGCCACTTCCCAGCGCGTCCAGATAGCGCTCGAGCACCTGCGCATCAAGATCATCCAGCGTCGCTGCGCAGCACGGCTCATCCTCAAAGGCGCAATGACCTTTGAGCGATGCATCCGTGTAACATGACGTGCTACCCACCGACCAGACCTTATCCATGATCCACCCGCAATCTAGGGCTTACGCAATGCCTTGTTTACAGCAAAGATATGGTTCTTTTTACCGTGCTATGAGCGCGCTATGCGTCCCAATCCGGGAACGGCAGCTCATCTTCTGTCAGCTTTACAGAGAGAGGTGGTACTGACATGCAAGAAATCGCCCAGTATGCAGGAGAGATGCTGCAAGAGGCAAGCGTGAGCCAGACGCAGCTGGCGTTTGATGAAAAAGGCCTCATCCCCGTGGTCGTTCAGCAGGAGAAAACGGGCGAGATCTTGATGGTTGCCTGGGCAAACAAAGAGGCCATACGCCTCACATTCAAGACCCATACCAGCTGGTTTTGGTCACGTTCTCGTCAAGAGCTCTGGAATAAAGGCGCTACCAGCGGCAATATGCAGCAGGTGAAGTATGTGTTAGCAGATTGCGATAAGGACACGCTGGTGTATGTGGTTGACTCACCAGGGCCTGCCTGCCACACCGGTCACCGGAGCTGCTTCTTCACGCAGCTGGTAGACGGCTAACAGCTCAGCCATGGCTGGCACGCCGGCCATGGCTGGTGGCACACCCACTGCTAGCGCACGTTCTTCTCGTCCAGCTGACGCGCTTGGTAGAAGTCGACGCAGCGGTCAGCCAGAATATCGAGTGAATCGTAGAGGTAGGAGGGTCGCGCGGCCAGATCTTGATAGATAACGGAGAGCTCCGTGCAACCAACCACCACCGCATCGGCGCCCGCCTGGTGGAGGCGCTCGGCGATGCCCAAGAATTGCTCCAGGTCATAGGGCTTATTGGCCTTCACGCAGTCATAGATGAGACTCATGAGCGCTGCGCGGTCATCCTTGGAGGGAATAATGGTCTTGAGCTGAGCCTTCTGGAAGTAGTTTTGGAAGACGCCGGATTCAATGGTTCCGTCGGTTGCCATGAGGCCAACGTGGCCGCCGGCGCCTACCTGCTTAGCAATGTGACCGGCGGTCTCCGACATGATATTCAGCACAGGAATATTCACCGCATCGACGATGGCATCGTAGAAGTAGTGCGCGGTGTTGCAGGCAATGGCCAGGTAATCGGCCCCGGCCTCTTCGAGCCGGTGCGCAACCTTGACCATCTCCGGCTGCGGGTTGGGCTGGGTCTGGTCAAGAATATATGCCGTTCTATCAGGAATCTGCGGGTCGTTAAAGACAATCATGGGGATGTTGTCCTGGTCACGTTTGGCCGGCGTCTTCTGGATGATGGCTTTCATGAAATATGCCGTGGCCAAAGGCCCAACGCCGCCCAGGATGCCTAGTACTGGTTTCTGCATGACCAATCTCCGTAGACTTAGTGATATGTGTGGTTTTGCGTACACTTCTCCTACACTAACAAAGTTACCCTTTCTCATGCGACGAGAAACAACATGTGTTGGCATGATGGTGGAGCGTGAACGATCAGCTCAGCTCCGTGAGAGGATGTTCATGGCAGAACCAAAGCACATGAAGCAGCATATTCCAGCCTCTGATTTGCTGGGCGAGAAGAACGGGCGCGCGCAGGCCGCCGCGCACATGGGAGCCGGCCAGCCGCCGGCGTCGCCCGCTGCTGCGCCGGAGGCCGCACCCGCCGCCGCGTCCGAACCCGCCGCCGTGTCCGAACCCGCCGACGCAGGCACGACGTCGATCTCGGTGACCAAATCCGCAGCGCTTATGAGCGTCCTCGTTATCGTCTCTCGCATCACGGGACTCATGCGAACCTGGGGGCAGGCCATCGCGCTGGGCGTCACCGGTCTCTCCAGCGTCTATACCGTTGCAAACAACATGCCTAACATGCTCTATGAGCTCGTGGCTGGAGGCGTTATCATGACCGCCTTCTTGCCCACCTACCTGGCGGTACACAAGAAGGCAGGGCAGAAGGGTGCAGCGCGATACGCATCAAATCTTTTCACCATTGTGGCGCTGGCCATGATTGTGCTTACCGTGATCTCGCTCTTCTTTGCAGATTTCATCATCTGGACCAACTCCGCCGGCGCACAGGAAGGGTTTGACCACGATCTTTCTGTCTATTTCTTCCGATTCTTTGCAATAGAAATAGTACTTTATGCGCTCTCATCAATAATCTCCGGCATCCTGAACGCGGAGCGAGACTATTTTTGGAGCAACGCGGCGCCTATCTTCAACAACGTGATCTGTACGCTTTCGTTTGTGATCTACCTGGTAGCAAAGGATAGCCAGCCAGCGCTTGCCATCTTGGCGCTCGCTATAGGCAACCCGCTCGGCGTCCTGGTGCAGGTGCTCTTGCAGATCCCGTCGCTTCACCGCCACGGCATCAGGCTGCATTTTGTGGTGGACCTCCACGACCCTGCGCTCAAAGACATGCTTTCCATCGGCCTGCCGACCCTCGTGGTAACGATAGCTTCGTTTCCCACGGTAGCGGTCATGTCGTCTGCAGCATCACAGATCACGGCGGCAGGGCCCTCCATTGCCTACTATTCACGCATCTGGTACATGCTGCCGTACTCCGTTTTTGCGGTTCCCATCACGGTGGCCCTCTTCACGGAGCTCTCTCATTTTGCTACCGATAAGGACATGGACTCGTTCAAATCCGGCATGCTCTTTGGTATCAACCGCATCAATTTCTGGCTCGTACCGTTCGCGCTGTACCTGATGGTTTTTGCCCCCGAGCTCTCCTACATCCTCGCCGCCGGCCGCATCGACGCCCAAGCACTGTCGGATATGTCTATTTACCTGGTATTTCTGTCGATAGCCCTTCCGGTTTATGGCATTTCAACGCTGCTTCAAAAGGTCTGCTCAGCTCTTCACAAGATGCGGGTCTATGCGCTGGCAAGTGTGATTGCTGCGGCGGTACAGGTGGCGTTTTGCCTGGCATTGGCACCGCTTTTGGGACTAGCGGGCGTGGCCTTCTCATCCACGCTGTTCTATGCAGCGGTAGACGTGGTGACCTTTATCAATTTGAAGTCAGAGCTGGGATCGCTCGGTACGCGCTCAATTGCGGCCTCGTTTGTGCGCTCGCTGGCCATAGGCCTTGCGGGAGCTGCTGTGGCTGCACTCATTCTCGCTGGTCTAGATAGGTATCTGGGGGGCGTACAGTCGCTCATCACAGCCGTCATTTATTGTGTGGTGGCGGGGATACCTGCCGTTGTTACCACCTACGGCGCAGCTCTTCTCGCCAAGATCCCAGAGTCAAAGGAGATCCACGCGCTCATGGCCAAGGTGCGTCGCAGGGGATAGCAGCCTGGCAAGCATTGCGCTGCTGCTGCATGACTTTCTCGCCCAACGGCTCACGGCCTCACGCCGGCAACTCACGGTCTCGCACGACGGCCGCGTGCGAACCACTCGTGGAGTCCGCGTGACTTCTGTAGTCCGCGTGCAATCGTGGGTAACGTGTGAGCAGAGCGTAAAATTGAAGGTTGGAAAATGCGGCGTCGCGCCGCTTGGTTTGTATGCGGACAACAGGTTCGCTTGGAGGCTTCATGCAGCTAAGACATGTTTCTCTTGAAGAGATGGAAGCAGAGGCAGCAGCTGTAGGTGTTGAGCTGCCCATAGAGCAGACGGCCGTGTGGGCACGCTATCAGAAGAGTATCCCCGGTCGCTCGGAGTGGGCGGCTTTTGTGATAGAGGACGCGGGCGAGCCCAAGGCCTTTGTCAACTTCCTCGACTTTGAGACGCATAAGTATCACTACCTGCGCTCCGGTCACGGCCCTGTGTGGATGAGCGCGCCTTCGCCAGAAGATGAGGCCGCCGCTCTCAAGGCCATTTCTGCCTACGTGCACCAGACCGACCCCAAAATTGTGTTTGTGCGCCTGGCGGTGGCCGCAGAGCTTGAGCTGACCCATGCCGTGCTCTCCACCATTCCGTACAACCAAACCGTGGTGATAGATCTCACTGGGGGCGATGAGGACGTGCTCTCGCGGTTTAAAACGCGTGGCAGAAGGGATGTCCGCAAGGCGCTGCGGGAGAGCCCGGCTACCTATGCGGATGAAACTGAGGCTGCGAGCAGCTCTTTTGCAGAGTACTACGACGTGATTGTAGAGACGGGCAAGCGTGATGGCTTTGAGCCTGCGCCCATCTCTGACTACGAGGACATGATCCGGCTCCTAGGCCCTGAGCACTGCCGCGTATACGCGGGAAGAATTGACGGCAAGGTGGTCACCTGGTCCATCGTGACAATCAACGGCACGCGCGCCACGCGCTACTACGGCGCCTCACGAACAAGCACGCAGCGCGCCCGCGTGACCGACGCCTTGGTCTTTTGGGAATGCCGTGATCTGGCAACCAACAAGGGGTGTATTGCCTATGACATGATGGGCATCGGCTCTGATTTTGCACCCTCCTTGATGGGGCTCAATGAGTTCAAGTGCAAGTTCTCAAAAGAGGTGGTGCCGGTAGCTCCTGATAGGGATCTGCCGCTCAAGCCTGCTTTTTATGGCATACTCACCCAGGCGCACGGCTACATTGCGGCGCGCCGCCAGAAGGCTGCTGAGAAAAAGGAGCGTGAGCTGAGAGAAAAGCCGCGCCAGGATCTTCTTCCCATCATTGTAGGCGGAGACATTGGTGCCTATTCTTTGGGCGCAGAGATGCATGCGGCCTACCACTGCAAGAGCATCTGCGTGGCTTCTGCTCCCATAGCTGCTATCCAGCACTCAAAGATCTTTGACGTGTTCCATATCTCTCAAGTCACGGCAGATGAGATCGTGCGCGCCGTGCAAGAGATAGCGGCGGCCAATCCAGACAAAAAGCTTTTCCTGACCGGAAACACCGACGGCATCATCTACGTCCTAAACGACGCAAAAGATCGACTGCCAGAAAATGTATTCTATGCGGTTCCGTCAAAAGAAGTGGTCGAGCTCGTGTCAGATAAGGTGCGCTTCCAGGAGGTTTGCAGCGCCTGCGGCATAGATGTTCCCAAGACGGAGGTGGTGAGCCTGGCGGGGGAGACGTCCGCTTCGCAGCTTGAATTCCCCGTGGTGGCAAAGCCGGCGATCTCTGCTCACTATGACCACCTCTACGCAAAAGGCTTCAAGAAGGTCTATTTCATGCAGACCCAAGAGGAGCTAGACCAGCTCTGGCATGACCTCAAACAGGAGGGCTTCACCGGTGATTTCCTGGTGCAAGAGCTCATAGAAGGCGACGACACCAGCATAGATTGTCTCACCTTCTACGTGGCACAAGATGGCACGCTTGCCATGTATGGCTCTGCTCAGGTGCTGCTTGAAGACCACGCCCCAACCATGCTGGGCAACCCGGTAGCCATGATCTCTCGCCCCATGCCTGATGAATGGAAAAAAGTGGAGGCTCTTCTCGCCCACTTGGAAGAGATGGGCTACCCCTATCGCGGCTTCTGCAACTTTGATACCAAGCGAGATCCCAAAACGGGCAAGGTCATCTTCATGGACATGAACCCGCGCATTGGGCGTGGTTCGTATTACAACATTGCGGGCGGTATCAACCCCATGCGCTGCTGCGTAGAGGACGTGGTGGATCACAAGAAGCCCAAGGCGGTCAAGATTTACGACAAAGGCCTCTTTACCGTGGTGCCGCTGGCGCTGCTCAAGAACTACCTCACCGGAGAGCTGCTCCAAGAGGTGGAGGAGCTTGAAGCGGGCGATAAGGTCTTTGACCCGCAGCGATATGCGGCGGACGACGACATCTTCCACAAGATTGCCGTCGAGCTGACCGAGAAAAACCAGGTGCGCAAGTTTGCCACCTACTATCCCAAAGCTACCAAAACGTCGTTTTAAGAGCTGTGTCGATGAGCCGCAAAACGCCAGGATATGAGCCAGATATTGCAACGGATATTGCCGCGCCTCTGCCTGAGGCGCAAGGTCTGCTGTCTTTGGCAGAACAGGTTGACCAGGTGCCAACCGATCCTGGCTGCTACCTCTGGAAAGACGCAAAAGATGAGGTCATCTACGTCGGCAAGGCCAAAAACCTCCGCGCGCGTATGCGCCAGTACACGACCCTTGCAGATGACCGCGCCAAGATTCCCCTCATGATGCAGATCGTGCGCTCCTTTGACTACATAGTTGTCAACAGTGAGCACGAGGCCTTAGTCTTGGAGCGCAACCTCATCGAGCAGTACCATCCGTACTTCAACGTAGATTTCAAGGACGATAAGAGCTATCCCTACATAGCCATCACCAAAAGCGATGTCTTCCCCGCAATCAAATACACGCGAGAAAAGCATCGCAAAGGCACGCGCTACTTTGGTCCGTATACCGATGCCCGCGCCGCGCGCGCCACCATAGATACGCTGCGCAAAGTCATTCCCATCTGCACCGCAACGTGCCCACAGTGGAAGCGCGTGAAGCGCATGCTTGAGAAAGACCCTGACCAGGCAGCCGTAGCCAACATGCTTCTGGCAGAAAATGGCCGGCCCTGCTTTGACTTTCATGTGGGCAAAGGGGCAGGGGTCTGCGTGGGTGCCATCACGCCCGACGAATACGCGCGTCACGTCAGCCAGGTCGAGCGCTTCTTGTCCGGCAAGCGGCAAGAGGTGGTATCTGAGCTCGAATTTCAAATGGACGAGGCCGCCCAGGAACTTGAGTTTGAGCGGGCGGGGCGCATCAAGCGCCGCCTGGACGCCATAGGGGCGCTTGAGGACAAGCAGCAGGTGGTGTTCTCGTCTTCGGTGAGCATTGATCTTATCGGCTTCTTCCGTGAAGAGACCATATCTGCTGCCTGCGTTTTTGTGGTGCGAGAAGGCCGCGTCATCCGCTCCAGTGAGTTCATCTTGAACAAGGGCAACGATATAGATGAGCTGGAGCTTGAGGAGGGCTTTCTCAAGCGCTACTACGATGAGACGGCCGATATTCCCCAAGAGGTTGATCTCATGATTGACCTGCCCGATGTAGACGTGGTTGCCGCATGGCTCCAGGAAAAACGCGGCCAGCGCGTCAGCATTCACCGTCCTCAGCGGGGCGAGAAACTCCATCTTCTTGAAATGGCGGCGGCTAATGCGCGCCATGCCCTCAACCGCTACATGGTTCGCACGGGCTATGCGGATGACAGGACCAACCAGGCGCTTCTGCAGCTGGAGAGCGCACTTGCCTTAGAGAGCGCTCCCATGCGCATTGAGTGCTTTGACATCTCGACGCTCCATGGGCACTTCACCGTGGCTTCCATGGTGGTCTTTACCAACGGAAGGCCTGATAAATCACAGTATCGGCGCTTCAAGATTCAGACACCGCTTGAAGAGGCAAACGACTTTGTGTCAATGAGCGAGGTCTTGTCTCGCCGCTATGGACCTAAGACCATGGCGGATGAGCGCTTTGGTAAAAGGCCGGATCTCCTGGTCCTAGACGGCGGAAAACCGCAGTTAAGTGCCGCTATGGCACAGCTTGACAAGCTGGGTTTGGACATACCGTGCTGCGGTTTGGCAAAAAGCGATGAGGAAGTTTTTGTGCCGTGGGACGAGACACCCATCGTGCTGCCCTCGGGTTCTGCCTCGCTCTACCTCATCAAGCAGGTGAGAGATGAATCGCACCGCTTTGCTATCACTTTCCATCGTGAGCTGCGCGATAAGGCCATGACCATATCGGTGTTAGATGACATTCCAGGTATTGGGCCTGGCCGCAAAAAAGAGCTGCTCAAGCACTTTGGCTCACTCAAGCGTCTGCGTGAGGCCTCCCTGGAAGAGATCGCCAGCGTAAAAGGCATTTCCCCCGATCTTGCGCGCGCGGTTTTTATAACTTTAGAAGACTGGGACAAGCAGCGCGATGAACTCCGCGCTCTCCTAGACGACTAAATGTTATAGTGATATTCAGAAAAGTAGCCATTTCTTTCAGGAAGTAGTCTGTCAAGTACCGTATAACCGCCCAGACATTACGTTGAGCGAAAGCGGCTTTCATTAATGTTATGACATAAATAGTCTGAAGTGGAGAGAAAGCTGAAGAGCTTGATCGTAGTTCTTCTCCACGTCTCACACGTAAGTTAAGCGCGTATGCAAGTCTCGTCGAATTGGGGGATCATTATGAAAGACCTGAACCTGTCACGTCGCTCTTTCCTCGGTCTCGCTGGTACTTCTGCGGCCGCCAGCCTTGCACTTGCTGGCTGCGGCGGTGGCTCTAGCTCGAGCAGCAGTGATTCTAGTAGCTCTTCTACCGGTGGCACCGCTGGTGGCGGCACCATCACTGCTGGAACTGCTTACTCTACACAAAACTACAACCCGTCCAACACCTCGTCCGCTTTGGCACTGGGTACCAACTGGCACGTGGTAGAGGGTCTTTATGGCCTGGATTACCATGACTACAGCACGCGTGCTGAGCTTGCTGCAGGAGATCCTGTTGAGGTTGATGAGACCACCTATGAGGTTACGCTCCGCGATGGCGCTAAGTTCTCTGATGGCAATGCTGTGACGCCTGAGGACGTTATTGAGTCCTTCAATCGCGCAACGGAGGAGGGCAACATCTACGTTTCCATGCTTGCCCCCATTGCTTCCATTGAGAAGAAGGACGACAAGACCCTCACCATCAAGACTACCGTTCCTAAGTTCTCGCTTCTAAAGGATCGTCTTGCTATTGTGCGCGTGGTTCCTGCATCTTCCACCAAAGATGACATGACCGCAAAGCCTATTGGTTCAGGTCCTTGGATGTATGACACCATTTCTGACAATGCTGTTGACCTGGTGCCCAATCCTGAGTACAACGGTTCTCTGAAGCCCAAAGATGCCAAGATTCATTATGATGTCTTGAAGGATGCAACCGCTCGTGTTATGGCGCAGCAGGAGGGTTCCACGCTCGTTATGGAGATGGTTACCGCTGATGCTGTTTCTCAACTTGAGAGCGCAGGCTGCTCCATTGATACCGTTGATGGTTTTGGTACGCGCTTCTTAATGTTTGACGTTGCCAAAGCGCCTTGGGATGATGTTCGTGTGCGCCAGGCAGTTATGTATGCCCTCAACTATGACCAGATGATCCAAAATGCACTCGCTGGTATGGCAAAAGCTCCTACGTGCTACCTGCCTCAGTCTTTTGCTAACTACCACAAAGCATCCACGGTCTATACCTATGACGTGGAGAAGGCAAAGAGCCTCATTGCAGAGGCAGGCATCACTCCTGGAGACATTGAGCTTCGTACGACAGACAATGAACAAGTAGTTGCTATGGCAACTGAGGTCAAGAATAATCTTGATGCCCTTGGTTTCAACACCACCATCAAGACAGATACCTCCGCCGCCACCTACGCAGCAATTGACCAGGGCGAGAACTCCTATGATCTTCTGTTGGCACCTGGTGATCCTTCTTGCTTCGGTGCAGATCCTGACCTGCTGATGAACTGGTGGTATGGTAATAACTCTTGGATGAATACGCGTTGCCCCTGGAGCGGGTCTGACGAGTATAAGCAGCTCCATGAGCTCATGGATCAGGCGCTGGGGCAGTCTGGCTCTGAGCAGCAGGAGACATGGAACAAGTGCTTTGACCTGATCGCAGAAAACGTACCTCTGTATCCAGTCCTTCAGGTTCAGACGACGACAGCTTCTTGGCGTGATAATGCAAACGCCAACGGAACCAAGATTGATGGTTTCTCTGGCATTGGCACCACGGGTCTTTATTTCCTTGATTCCAACACGGTAAGCGCATAATGATCTAGCGGAGGGCGGATACTACGTGTCCGCCCTCTTTATGTAGCGAGACCATTCTAAACTCGTATAGCGTTTCAAGGCCTTCACGCACTTGACTTAGCTTTGCAATGTAAGCCCGAGTAGACTGAAGTGGTCATGCTCGGGCAAATGCATTGAAGTATTTGTTATATCAAACACGTTGAGGAGAGGAGAGGAACGTGAATAACCTACTGCGTCTTGTTGGTCGCCGTCTCGTTGCATTGCCAATCATGGCTTTGGGCGTGACGATCCTGGTCTTTGTGCTCATGTCTTTTTCGCATGTAGACCCAGCCTATAATGCGCTTGGTGAATCCGCTACTCCAGAAGCAGTTGCTCAATACCACGAGGAGCATGGCTTAGATGATCCCCTGCCAGCTCGTTATGTCCGTTATATGGGCGGGTTGCTCCACGGTGATCTTGGTTCATATGGTGCTGCTAATTACTCGGTGGGGGAGAGAATCAGTAGAGCCCTTCCAGTCACCATGCAGTTGACATTCATCGGTCTTTTCCTCGGTGCTATTGTTGCATTCATACTGGGCGTGCTGGCTGCACTCTATAGAGACCGTTGGCCAGACCAAGTTATCCGCGTGCTTTCCATTGCAGGGATAGCCACCCCTTCATTTTGGTTAGCTGTACTTTTGATCTTGCTGTTCTCGTCTTATATGCATGCACTTCCTGCATCCGGCGCCTTGCCAAGCTTTACCGCCAACCCAGGTGGCTATCTGGCGCGCATGCTGATGCCCTGCATTGCATTGGCATTCCCCTTAACTGGTCAGATGACACGCATTGTGCGTACCGCTATGGTGGAGGAGCTTGATAAGGATTACGTACGCACAGCAAAAGGTGGCGGCCTTCCCAGCAGCGTCATTGTCGGGCGCAATGTACTGCGCAACGCCCTTATCACGCCTGTTACCACCTTGGGCCTAAAGATAGGTTATCTCATGGGTGGTGCTGTCGTCATTGAGGTAATCTTCAATCTTCCCGGCATGGGAACAGCCATTCTTGAGGGCATCCAGGGCAATGAGACCATGCTTGTTCAGGGCGTAGTCATCGTTGTTGCTCTGTCCTTTATCATCATCAACATCGTGGTTGATATGCTCTACATCCTCATCAACCCGCGCATAAGGACGGTGTAGCCATGATTACGCAGAGAAAGGAACAGGCAGAACAGCTTGAGCAGGCTGCAGCAAAAGGTGCCAAGTTTGGTGGTCTCAAGAAGATGAGCGCCAGCTCCAAGATTGCCCTGTGTTTGCTCATCGTTGTGGTACTGCTTTCTATTTTTGCGGCTCTTATCGCCCCGCATAATCCAACGGACATCTTCATGGCGCGTCAAGCACCTGGTAACGGCTTTTTGTTTGGTACAGACGATAAGGGTCGTGACATCTTGTCACGCATGCTCTACGGCGGCCGTTATTCATTGGTCATTGGTTTTGGCTCAGTTTTGTTTGCCTTGGTATTTGGCTCTATCGTGGGTGCTCTGGCAGCTGTTTCTCGCAAGGCTGTTTCAGAGGTCATCATGCGAATATTGGACATCATCATGTCCTTCCCTGGTATCGCTTTGGCTGCCGTGTTTGTAACCATCCTCGGTAACTCCGTACCTTCCATCATCTTCTCAATTGGTTTTATGTACACGCCGCAAATTGCACGCATTGTGCGGGCAAACATTGTGTCGGAGTATGGTGAGGACTACGTGAGGGCAGTCATTGTTTCGGGTGCTCGTGCGCCGTGGATCTTATGGCGCCACGTACTGCGTAACTGCATTGCACCCATCATGGTCTTCACGGTTACGCTGGTTGCAGACGCCATCATCTTTGAGGCATCTTTAACCTTCATTGGTGCTGGCATCACTGAACCAACGCCGACCTGGGGTAACATCCTTGCAGATGCCCGTGCGGGCGTTCTTGCTGGCCGTTGGTGGCAGGCACTGTTCCCCGGTATCGCCATTATGCTCACCTGTTTGGCGCTCAATATCTTGGCTGAGGGCTTGACAGATGCAATGGCAGCGGCGCCAGGTGCTCCTGTGTCTTCTGAGAACTCCGAGTCTCGCCGCAAAGATGATATCTTGGCATCCGACCCTGTGCGTGCTTATGCAGAGCAGGCCGCTTCTCTTGAGCGTCGCCTTGCAGACCTACGTGCCGTTGAGCTTAAGCGCACGGATAGGCATGTGCCGGACTTCGATGTAGAGCCTATCTTGCAGGTGAAAGATCTCTGCATCAGCTTTGAGTCCCACGGTGATACCAAGGTAGTGCAAAACGTCAGCTTTGATGTTCGTCCTGGCCAGTGCATGGCTCTTGTCGGCGAATCTGGCTGTGGCAAGTCCATCACCACCAAGACCATCATGAACCTTACGGATCCCAAAGAGACCATCACCGGTCAGGTGCTCTACAAGGGTCAAGACCTGCTCAAGCTCACCTCAGAGCAGCATCGTAAGCTCCTGGGCACAGAGCTCGCTATGGTCTATCAAGATGCCCTCTCCTCGCTCAACCCCTCTATGCTGATTTCTGCTCAAATGAAGCAGCTCACCAGCCGCGGTGGAACGAGAAGTGCCGAGGAGCTCTTGGAGCTTGTCGGTCTCGACCCCAAGCGCACCCTTGAGTCCTATCCGCACGAGCTTTCTGGCGGTCAGCGCCAGCGCGTTTTGATTGCAATGGCACTTACCCGTGATCCTTCCTTGGTCATCTGTGATGAACCCACTACGGCTCTTGATGTGACCGTCCAGAAGCAGGTTATCAAACTGTTGAATGACCTCCAGGCAAAGTTGGGCTTTGCTATGATCTTTGTGTCCCATGACCTTGCACTGGTGGCAGAGGTGGCTTCAGAGATCACCGTTATGTACGCAGGACAGATTGTGGAGCAAGCTCCTACCAAAGAGCTGCTTACTAACCCCATCCACGAATACACCCGTGGTCTTCTTGGCTCTGTACTCTCCATTGAAGAGGGCGCCAAGGATGGCACACGCCTGCATCAGGTTCCTGGCTCTGTCCCGTCCCCAGAGGACTTCCCTAAAGGCGACAGGTTTACGCCGCGCTCCAGCCATCCCACCATTGGTCTGGACACCTTGCCTATCTTGAAGACAGTTCCTACCAACGAGCATCATCGTTTCTCCGAGTTGCCAGATAATTATCTCAAGGAGAACGGTCTGACCCCGTATCTGGACACCCTCGCAAAGGAGGCATAGAAAATGGCTGAGAATAACAATGCCTCCACGGAGCCTATCATCTTCTTGGATGATATCTACGTTACCTTTAGAACGCGCACGGGCTCGCTGCTTCATCCCAACCTGGTACATGCAGTGCAGGGCGTTACAGTCAAGCTCATGCCTGGCGAGACCATCGGTATTGTCGGCGAGTCTGGCTGCGGCAAGTCCACCACGGCCAACGTGATGTGTGGACTGCAATCGCCAACTAAAGGCAAGGTCTACTTCATGGGGACAGATGTCACCAAGCGTACGGCAGATCTGCGCAAGAAGATCGGCCGTGTGGTTTCTGTTGTCTTCCAAGATCCTGCCACGGCGCTGAATCCGCGCATGATTGTGCACGACCAGCTCCTGGACCCGCTTCTGGTCCACAAGGTAGGATCTTCGGCAGAGCAAGAGAAGCGCATCAATGAACTCATTGAGCTTGTTGGATTGCCGCACTCCGCTCTGCGGGCACTGCCAGGTCAGCTTTCGGGTGGTCAGCGTCAGCGCGTTGCTATTGCACGTGCTATGTCGCTCGACCCTAAGGCGATTATCGCAGATGAACCTACGTCTGCTTTGGATGTATCTGTACGAGCTCAAATCCTCAACCTCTTGACGGATCTCAAGCATGAGCTTGGTCTTTCCATGATCTTTATCAGCCATGATATTCAAACAGTGCGCTATATCTCAGATCGCATCATTGTTATGAATCATGGACAAATCATGGAACAAGGTCCTGCAAAGCAGGTCTTTGAGAACCCTCAAGATGCCTACACAAAGACACTTCTAGGCGCTGCACCATCGCTTCTTCATCCAAAGCTCGGGCAATAGTACGCATGGGAGCGCCTCAATGTAGCGGGGCGCTCCTTTCTTATTGAACTATCGTTATGCCGCACCATTAGAGGTGTAGTCAAAACAAAGGAGAAAAAAAGATGTCCCAGTTCAAGATCTCAGGTGTCGTGCCACCTGTGGTAGTCCCTGATACTCCCGATTTAACACTTGATGTGCCTTCGTTTGAGCGTCTCATAAACCGCATGATCGATGCAGGTGTTGACGGGCTGTTTTTCCTGGGTTCGTCCGGTGAGGTTGCCTTCTCAAAAGATGAGCGCCGAGATGCGGTCTTGAAAGAAGCAGTCCGAATTGTGGACCACCGCGTCCCTGTGCTCGCAGGCATCATTGATACCGAGACCGAGCGTGTGATTGAGCAGGGTAAGCGTGCCCTGGCCATCGGCGTAGATGCACTGGTGGCAACGGCGCCGTTCTATGCGCTGGGCACCATGGATGATGTAGCCAACCACTTCCGTCTGGTACATGAGGCGCTCGAAGCTCCGCTGTTTGCCTACGACATTCCTGTGTGCGTCCACACCAAGCTTCCCTGGAAGCTGCTCATTGAGCTCGGTAAAGAGGGCGTGCTCCAAGGCGTTAAGGATTCCTCGGGAGATGACATCAGCTTCCGTTACCTCTGCGCTGCAAATGAGAAGGCGGGCCATCCCTTAAGCATTCTCTCCGGCCATGAAATGGTGGTTGACTGCGCATATCTCTCTGGCGCTGACGGATCCGTGCCGGGCCTTGCCAACGTTGAGCCTGCGGGCTATGTGCGCATGTGGAAGGCTGCCCAGGCTAAGGACTGGGAGACTGCACGTAAGGAGCAGGAGCGTATCAACGAGATCAGCCACATCTTTGATGTGACCACTGGTGTTGGTGGCTTTGGCGCTGGCGTCGGTGCCTTTAAAACAGCGCTGACCCTTATGGGCATCTTCTCGTCCAACACGATGCTGCCTCCAGTTAAGCCCCTTGAGGGAGAAAACGTTGAGGCCATACGTAAGGTCTTACAGGACAACGGCCTCCTGTAATCCTCTAAGTAGCATCTCCAGATAACAAAGGATAGTTCCCATGTCAGTCCAACGTATTGTTGCCCTCGATATTGGGGGTACCAAAATTGCTTCTGCTCTAGTTGTGCTCGAAGATGGCCGGAAGCCTCAGCTTCAGGCGTTAGGAAAGATCCCCACCGAGGCCAAGCTGGGGGGCGAGAAGGTCTTGGCCAATGCTCTGGCCTCCGTCCGCCGCGTAATTGAGGCTACGGGCGAGAAGATCGACGGCATTGGCGTCTCGTCTGCTGGAGTCATTGACCCCCAATCCGGCGATGTCACCTATGCCAACGAAATCATGCCTGGCTGGGGTGGCACGCACCTGGGCGCAGAGCTCACGCGTGAGTTTGGGCTTTCTGCCAAGGTCATGAACGACGTCCATGCCCATGCGTTGGGAGAAGCACGCTGGGGCGCGGGCAGAGGAACCAAGAACTGCCTGGTTGTCGCCGTTGGTACCGGTATCGGCGGCGCGGTTGTGATAGATGGCAAGATCCTTCTGGGCAAGCACAATGAGGCTGGCCACATAGGCCATGTATCCTGCAGCGATGCGCAAGGTATTCCGTGTTCGTGCGGAGCTTGTGGACATCTTGAGCCTATAGCCGCAGGCCCGGGCATCATTGCGCGCTATGTGGAGCTCGGCGGGAACGCCATAGACGACACGGGCGCTCCGGTAGATGGCGCCATCATTGACCAGCGCGCTCAGGCAGGAGATGAGCTGGCTCGCAAGGCAGAGGCTCGAAGTGGCCATGCCTTGGGTGAGGTATTGGGCAGCATGTGCAACATGCTTGACCCAGACTGTATTATCTTGTCTGGCTCTGTTGCCCAGTGTGGAGACGCGTGGCATACAGCCCTTGATGATGGCTGGAAGGAATCTGTCATGCCGCCTGTTGCAAACACGCCGGTGATGTCCGGTGAGCTCGGTGGCAACGCTCCGCTCATCGGCGCGGCAGAAAACGTCATTAATTCCGGATTTTTGGATCTTGAATAGGGGGCACCATGGAGATTTCACCGCTTGTTGAGTCTCTCAAAGGCAAGCTTATCGTGAGCGTCCAGGCTTATCCTGGTGAGCCTCTGCGCCATCCAGAGACCATGGCTCAGATGGCGCAAGCGTGTGAGGAGGGCGGCGCTGCAGCAATTCGCTGCCAAGGGCTCTCTGACATCGCTGCTATAAAGGGGAGGGTGGAGATTCCCGTGATTGGCCTTTGGAAAGAAGGCCATGAGGGCGTCTACATCACCCCTACCTTGCGCCATGCCATTGCCTGCGTGAATGCCGGCGCCGACGTGGTGGCATTAGACGCAACCGATCGTCCTCGCCCAGATGGCAGGACCTTTGAAGAGACGGTAGCAGCGCTGCGCGCGCAGTGCGATACCCTCATCATGGCTGACTGCATGACCATAGAGGATATCCGCCGCGGTGTTGCAGCAGGTTGTGATTTGGTATCGACGACGCTGAGCCACAACAAAGCAGCTATTGACACTACGCTGGAAGATGGTCCAGATATTGCCCTGCTCAAGCAGGCAACAGATGAGTTCTCTGGGTTGCCAATCGTCTGTGAAGGACACGTTCACACACCGCAAGATGGTGCTCAAGCCATAGCGGCAGGCGCATGGGCGGTGGTCGTGGGTACGGGCATTACGCACCCCACCAGCCTGACCAAGTGGTTTAAAGCAGCGATCGAGGGCTAGAAGCGGCAGGAGTCCTTTCTCGCCCAGGCGCTTCTCGTCCAAATGTTGCTGAGCCGGGTGCTTATCGTACCGAAGTGTCTGTGTTTTGCGCTTCATGTCCCCGTCCAGACAAGGGGACATGAGGCGCGTTTTGTATACTGAGGATGCTGGGGACCATCAGCTACGTGAGGAAGGTGCTCATGAGTCCATATGCAGGCGTCTCGGAGTTTGTTCAGGATGCAGCTAATGTGCCCGATGTTGTAATTATTACTGGCATGTCGGGCAGTGGCAGGACGCAGGCCATGCATGCACTGGAAGACATGGGATATTTTTGCATAGATAACTTGCCGCCGCGCCTCATCTTGCAGCTGGCGGATCTGGTGGGCATCAACACTGGTGTGGGACGCCATCTCTGCGTGTCGTGTGATCTGCGCTCACAGGGCCTCTTTGATGAGCTGACCGACGTCTTGCGCGAGTTGCCAGAGCATGAGCTGAGCTACAAGATGGTCTTTCTGGACTGCTCCACCCAGGAGCTCATGCGGCGCTATAACGAGAATCGCCGCAGACATCCCATAGCGCTTTCCGGAGAGTCCTTAGAGCACGCCATAGAGCGTGAGCGCAAGCAGCTGGCAAGTGTGCGGCAAGCGTCTGACGTGGTGATTGATACCTCCCATATGCTGGCAAAAGAGCTGCGACACCGGATGGGTGAGGCCTTCTCTGCACTGGGAGAGAAGCAGCTCTTGGAAGTCAATGTCTTCTCGTTTGGATTTAAGTACGGTATGCCGCAAGAGGCAGATCTCATGATTGATGCACGTTTCTTGGAAAATCCCTACTACGATCCAGAGATGCGACGTCTGACGGGCTTGGATGATAAGGTAAGGAATTTTGTGCTTGATCAAAAGATCACCCAAGACTTCTTGGCAGCTTGGTTTCAGATGCTTGATTGTGTGTTACCGGGCTATATCAAGGAAGGCAAGTCGCGCATGAGCGTAGCGGTAGGCTGTACGGGTGGTCAACACAGAAGCGTGGCGTTGGCGGTAGAAACCGCCAGGCACCTGCGTGAGGCGGGCTATCATGTGGCACTCTCTCACAGAGATATTGCCCGCGCAGACGTCAGTCCAGATTCCAAAGCGGCCAAGCTTTAGTGGCACTAGGCCATAACTTCTAGGGGCGATAAGAACGTGTCATTTACTGCTGAGGTCAAAGATGAGCTGTCTCGCATAGATGGCTCCTGTCCTGCGTGTGCGTATGCTGAGCTCTCGGCCCTAATGCGCATCTGCGGAACCCTCTCTCTTACACGAGGAGCTCAATTCTCTTTGCGCATCTCTACCGAAACCGGCTCTGTTGCACGTACGGTGATTAAACTCGCGCATGAGCTTTTGGACCTGGAGACGCTCTTGACGGTACGCCGTTCGGTACTGCATAAAACACGCAATTACCTTATAGAGATTCCTGAGCAAGAAGGGCTTACGCAAAAACTCATAGAGCTGGGGATACTCAACAGCCAAGGCGGCCTTATGGCGGGCGTTCCGGTGCATCTTCTCACCAAAACATGCTGTCGGAAAGCATTTGTACGCGGTGCTTTTATGGCAGGCGGCTTTATAGCAGATCCGCGCGGAGACTTTCATCTTGAGATTGCGGTGGTGGGGGAGCAGTTTGCAGAAGGGCTCAAAGATGTTTTGGCGCAGGTAGGCATAGAAGCGCGTCTTAATCATCGTCGTGGGGCCTTTGTGCTCTATCTCAAAAGTTTTGACGACGTGGAGCGCATGCTCACGCTTATGGGCGCCGAGCGCTCGGCCTATACCGTAAGCCGAGTGCGTCAGCTCAAATCCGTAAAAAACGATGTTCAGCGCCGCGTTAACGCAGAGATCGCCAATCAGGCTCGGCAGATGGGGGCGGCGCTTGACCAGCGTCTTCTTGTTGAGCGGGCGAGAAAAACAGTGGGACTTTCGGCTCTTTCTCCTGCTGTGAGGGAGTTCTGTGAGCTTAGGGAGCGCTTTCCTGATGCATCCTTGGCAGAGCTGGGAGAGCGAGCACATCCCGCAGCCAGCAAGTCGGCCATGTACCATCGCTTGCTGCGCCTTGAGCGCGCGGTAAAGGACGCAGAAGAATAGCGTGAGGCATGTGGCTCAACTATCCAGAAGGCATCCGTTTATTCGATAAATCCTACCGTATGGCATAAAAGTTGCGCCTTTTGTCGTGCGTGTCTTGACTTATGAAGAATTAACCGTGATTTATCCTGGTTGTCCATGATTCTCAGTACAACCACCGGTGGACGCTGCACTAAGAAGCGCAGCTCATAGGTGGTTTCTTGAGAATTATTGTGCTATGCATTCGCCGTCTTCAAGAATAAAGCTCACGGTTTCTGGCTATACTGAAGCAAGAAGGCAAAGACCCATCTGGGGATCGGCCCTGGAGGGCTTGCGAAAGGAGTAAGCATGGCAGTTAAGGTTGCAATTAACGGCTTTGGTCGCATTGGCCGCCTGGCATTCCGCCAGATGTTCTCCCATGAAGGCACAGAGATCGTTGCTATCAACGACCTCACTTCCCCAGAGATGCTCGCTTACCTCCTGAAGTATGACTCAACGCAGGGCAACTATTCCCGCGAGCATGAGGTCACCTTCGGTGAGGATTCCATCACGGTTGATGGCAAGAAGATCACCATCTACAAGGAGCCGGATGCCAACAACCTGCCTTGGGGCAAGCTTGGCGTAGACGTAGTTCTTGAGTGCACCGGTTTCTATACCTCAAAGGCAAAGTCCCAGGCACACCTCAACGCTGGTGCCAAGAAGGTCGTCATTTCTGCTCCTGCAGGCAATGACCTTCCCACCATCGTTTACAACGTTAACCACGAGACGCTGACTGCAGAGGACAACATCATCTCTGCTGCATCCTGCACCACTAACTGCCTGGCTCCTATGGCAAAGGGTCTCAATGACTTTGCTCCTATTGTCTCTGGCATCATGACCACCATTCACGCCTACACCGGTGACCAGATGATTCTGGATGGTCCTCAGCGCAAGGGCAACTTCCGTCGTTCCCGCGCTGGCGCAGAGAATATTGTTCCTAACTCAACTGGCGCTGCAAAGGCCATTGGCCTGGTTCTTCCTGAGCTCAATGGCAAGCTCATTGGTGCAGCTCAGCGCGTTCCTACGCCCACCGGCTCTCTCACTAACCTCTACGCTGTAGTCAACAAGACCGTCACCGTTGATGAGGTCAATGCTGCAATGAAGGCCTATGCAGAGACCATTCCTGAGACCTTCGGCTACAACGAGGACCAGATTGTTTCTCGTGACATCGTTGGTGAGACCCATGGTTCCATCTTTGATACTACCCAGACCATGGTTCAGGATCTGGGCAACGGCCAGTCCCTGGTTCAGGTCACCTCTTGGTATGACAATGAGAACTCCTACACATCTCAGATGGTTCGCACCATCAAGTACTTCGAGAAGTTCGTTGCCTAAGTTTTTGCACATAAGGTAGCCCGAAGGGCGCGGTTGCAGCGTTTATGCCGCGGCCGCGCCCTTCTCTTGCCGGATAGGAGAGAACATGGCATTTACCAAAAAGACCGTCCGTGATGTTGATGTCCAAGGCAAGCGTGTCTTGATGCGCGTTGACTTCAACGTGCCTCTGAAGGACGGCGCTGTGCAGGATGACACGCGTATTCGCGCTGCTATTCCCACCATTACCTACCTCAAAGAGCACGGCGCAGGCGTCGTACTCATGAGCCACCTTGGCCGTCCTAAGGGTGACGGCTTTGAGCCTGAGCTGTCCTTGAAGCCTGCCGCAGAGAAGCTCGCAGAGCTCACGGGCTTTAAGGTTGATTTTGTTGATGACACCTACGGCGATAAGGCCGCAGCTGCCGTGGAGAAGGTTGCCCCTGGTGACATCCTCGTTCTGGAGAACGTCCGCTTTGATAAGCGCGAGAAGAAAAATGATCCAGAAATTGCAAAGAAGCTCGCCTCGTACGGTGACATCTTTGTTCTGGACGCCTTTGGCACCGCGCACCGCGCACAGGGTTCTGTCGTAGGACCTGCTGCCTATCTGCCTGCAGTTGCTGGCTTCCTGCTGGAGAAGGAGGTAGACACCCTGACCTCCATCTTTGCAGATCCCGCGCGTCCCTTTGTTGCTATCGTTGGTGGCTCTAAGGTCTCCAGCAAGATCGGCGTTCTTGACCACCTTATTGACTCTGCAGATACGCTGATCATCGGTGGTGGCATGGCCTATACCTTCTTCCTGGCAAAGGGCTACACGGTTGGTAGCTCCCTCAAGGAAGAGGACTGGGTTGAGCGCGCAAAGGAGATGCTCAAGAAGGCAGAGGAGAAGGGCGTGAAGGTCCTGCTTCCTGTGGATAACATCGTGGCAGATCACTTTGGTGAGGATGCTACGGGTGAAGTTGTCGCATCTGATGCTATCCCTGATGACCGTATGGGCATGGACATTGGTCCTAAGACAGAGGCGCTCTTTGGTGAGGCCATCAAGGGTGCAAAAACCGTCTTCTGGAATGGTCCTATGGGCGTCTTTGAGATGGATCAGTTTGCACATGGTACTGAGGCAGTGGCGCGCGCTGTTGCTGAGGTTAAGGACATGGGTGGCACCTCCATCATCGGTGGCGGTGACTCCGTAGCTGCAATCAACAAGTTTGATCTTGCTTCCAAGATGAGCTGGATCTCCACTGGCGGCGGTGCATCCATGGAGCTCGTTGAGGGCAAGGCACTTCCTGGAGTGGAGGCGCTTCTCGATGCGTAGACGAGTAATGGCGGGCAACTGGAAGATGAACATGACCTTCTCTGAGGGTGTGGAGCTTGCCAGTGGCTTGGCACAGGAGCTTAAAGATGGTGCTGGCGATGTCGATGTTATTGTCGCCCCACCAGCGGTCGATCTCAAAGGTGTCCAGCAGGTAATTGAACAGGAGCAGGCGCCCTTTGCGCTCTCTGCCCAAAATGTCTACTTTGAGGAGTCAGGTGCGTATACAGGTGAAGTTTCTCCTGCTATGCTGGAGTCTGTTGGTGCAACGTATTGCATCATCGGTCACTCTGAGCGCCGTGGCTACTTTGGTGAGACTGACGAGGACATCAACAAGAAGGCCAAGAAGCTCATGGAGCACAACATTGTTCCTATCAGCTGCTGCGGTGAGTCCTTGGAGGTTCGTGAGGCCGGAAAGCACGTCGAGTTTGTGTGCGATCAGGTCAAGCAGGATACGGCGGGTCTGGATCTGAGCGATCCTTCTCGCTACATCATTGCCTACGAGCCCATTTGGGCTATTGGTACCGGCAAGACCGCGACGGCCGACGACGCAGAAGAGGTATGCGGTGCTATCCGCGCCACGCTCAAGGAACTCTTTGGCGCCGAGGTGGCTGAAGGCGTTCGCATTCTTTACGGTGGATCGGCTAAGCCCAACAACGTCGCAGGCTTCCTTGAGAAGGAAGACGTTGATGGCGCGCTGGTCGGCGGCGCATCGCTCAAGGCAGATTCCTTTGCGGAGATGGTTCGCGCTGCCATGTAGGTAGTGCGCATGAATGAGTGAAGAGAAGGAGATCCTGGAGGTGGAAAGCCTCTGAGATCTCCTTCTCATATATCTGTTCTTTTGTCGGTGAAAGCGTCGTTCTTATTGAGTGTGCGGCAAAAAGTGTGATAAAGTCTGTGCGTTGTATTGTCGATTCTGGCTCTAAGCAAGCTAAGAGGGAGTCCTTGTGAGCGTCCTCAACATCATTCTTTGTGTCGTAATGTTCTTGTCTGCCTTTCTCACAATCGTGCTCATTTTGATGCACTCTGGTAAGGGCACGGGTGTCTCGGACCTGATTGCGTCATCGTTGTATAACGCTTCGGCAGGCTCGGGTGTCTTGGAGAAGAACTTGGATAGACTGACGGTCATCACCGCTGTCATCTTTGGCATCTGCATAGTCATTATGGCGCTCACATTCCCGGTGGGTACCATCGGCTAAATGCGCATCTGAGGCGCAAGATAGTTGCTTTTGAGACCTTTCTTCAACCTGAAGGAAGGTCTGTTTTTTATTTGTAATAATATGTCCCTGTGTGGATAGATATTGGTCAAAATATTGGTAAAAGCGCAGCAAATGGGGGACAAAATACAATCAGGTAAGCACGGATGGCCTTGGTTGCGCAAGTCGTTTTCAGTTGCACTCAATAGAGTATAGTGATTGTTTGTCGGCAAAATGGCTAATCCAAACACGAACTCATTTCGTTGTGCGGGTGACTAGTATTTGTCGTTGTACGTGCTACCGCTAAAGACTCTGCGGTGGAAGCTGATTTGGTGCCGTCACCTAAAACCCGGTGATGGGGGAGCACACAACGAGGGTGTGAGGAGCCTTTATGGCGCGTTTTTTGCTGTATATCGCAAAGAGAGTGGCAAGTTATGCGGTGATGCTTTTTGTCGCAACTTCGCTCACCTTCTTTATGGCCTCAGCATTCATGAGTCCGAGATCAAACTACGAGTCGAGGACTCCGCGTCCTCCCCAGGAGTCCATTGAGAAGTCCTTGACCGACGCTAACCTCAACGACAAGACGCCGGTGACCGAGCGCTACGTCACTTGGCTCAAGGGCGTTTTCACGTCGTGGGACTGGGGCAAGACGCCAGACGGTACCTCGGTTAATGCAGAAATTTCTTCTCGTATCTTGAACTCTGTGAAGCTGCTTGCGCTCTCAACGGTGCTTTCGGTGATCATAGGCGTTAGCCTTGGCGTATATACTGCGCAGCGACAATACCAGTGGCAAGATAGATTGTGGAGCGGTGTGGCTTCGGTCTTCATGGTTATCCCGACGGTTGTTTTGGCCATTTTGATCGTGTTTTTTGCTATTGAGATCAACTCGGCGGCGGGTACGCGCATCTTCTTTGTAACGGGGCTCAATAGCTATAGCGGCGATAATGTCTTCTTATCGCTGATCGATTTCCTGCAGCACATCTTCCTGCCCACCATCGTATTGACCATCATTACGTCCGTGGGTTACCACTTGGGTCAGCGCACCTACCTTCTGGATGAGATGCATGCGGACTACGTGCGCACGGCGCGCGCTAAGGGTTTGACCAGAAAGCAGGCCATTCGTCGTCACGCATTGCGTGCAAGCTTGATACCCACGGCGGTCTCGGTTGCTTTCTCCATTGCAAGCGTTTTTACCGGCGCTGTTATGACCGAGAAGATTTTTGCCATCCACGGCATGGGTGAGTACTTCATCAACTGCATCAACAATAACAATATCTACGGGGCGGTGGCAGTAGCTGCATTCTCTGGACTCTGCACGCTTGTGGGCGCACTCCTTGCGGATCTGTTTGCCGCAGCGCTTGACCCCCGCATCAAGTTGAGCTAGGAGGGCATCCATGGCAGACGATAAAAACGAGATGCTGCAGCCAGGCACCAACGATGGTGTTGAGCAGCAGATTCAAGAGGAATCACAGCTCTCAAACGCAGAGCTTGAGCTTATAGCAGATGCCCAGGGCGGCTCTGGTGGAGAAGTCAAGCGCATTGGCTATGTTCAGCTCATTATCCGCCGTTTTGTGCGCCAGAAGAGCGCTATGGTTGGCTTGATCATTCTGCTCGCCATGGTTTTTCTTGCCATTTTTGGGCCGCTTTTTGCACCGTTTGATTACACCGATCCTGACTTTACGGCTCTTTCTGTTCCGCCCAACTCCGTACACTGGTTTGGTACGGATGGCGGCGGCTTTGACCTGTTTGCATGCGTTGTTCACGGTCTGGGCCGCTCACTCACCATCGGTATTGTCTATGCAATCTTGACAACGGTCATCGCAGCCGTGGTAGGTACGACTATTGCCTATGCGCGTGGCTGGGGCGAGAAGATCGGCATGTGGTTTCTCGATATGCTCCTGATCATCCCAAGCTTCCTGCTCGTGGCCATGATCGTGCGCTCGGCTAGCGGTACCACCGGCTGGTGGACGCTCATCTTGGGCCTTACGGCCTTTGGTTGGATTGGCTACGCCAGGACGCTGCGTACCATGGCCTTGTCGCTGCGCGAGCGTGACTACGTGAGAGCCGCCAAGTACATGGGTGTCTCGCCCCTCAAGATCATTGTGCGCCATCTTATTCCCAACTTGGGATCCATCCTCATTCTGGATACCGTTTTGGGCGTTATTGCAGGTATCAACTCTGAGACGGCATACAGCTTCTTGGGTCTTGGTATCAAGGCACCGGATACTTCTCTGGGTTATCTTCTGTCCCAGGGCTCTTCTGCCATGATCTCAGCTCCGTGGGTCATCTTGATTCCTTCGGCGGTGCTGATCGTTCTGTGCGTCAGCATGCAGCTTATTGGTGACGGTCTGCGTGATGCAATCGATCCGTATTCACGCGCTGCTGGCAAGGTTGAAGACGACACGGACGCAGAATCCAAGGCGGAGGCCGAGGCTGCAGAGCCCGCTTCCCTCTAGGTAGAGCGGAGAGAAGATAGATGAACGCAGAAGATACAAAGATGAATATGGACGATATTCTCAAATATGAGCTGCTTGAGGGCAACGGACCCAAGGGTGCGCCTCAGGGCGATCCCATCATGAGCGTGCGTGATCTCAAGGTTTCCTTCAATACTGAGGCCGGTAGGGTAGACGCGGTACGGGGAGTGAACTTTGATTTGTGGCGCGGCCGTACACTGGGCATTGTGGGTGAGTCTGGCTCGGGCAAGTCGGTTACGGCGCTGTCGTTGATTGGGCTTCTGGATGATAATGCACGCGTAACGGGCTCGGTCAAATTTGCCGGAGAAGAGCTGGTCGGCAAGACAGATGAGGAGATGGCGGCATTTCGCGGCAAGTCCATCTCGATGATTTTCCAAGACCCGCTCTCTGCTCTGACGCCTATGTTTACCATAGGCGAGCAGCTGGCAGAGGCACTTCTTACGCACAACCCCAAGATGGAGAAGCAGGCGGTGCACGATAGGTGCGTTGAGTTGCTGAAGATCGTGGGCATCACGAAGCCGGAAGACCGCCTGGATTCCTACCCGCATGAGTTTTCAGGCGGTATGCGCCAGCGCGTCGTGATTGCTATTGCTATAGCTAACAACCCCGATGTAATCATTGCTGACGAGCCGACAACAGCACTCGATGTGACCATTCAGGCGCAGATCTTGGATGTGTTAGCAGTGGCGCAAAAAGAGACCGGCGCTGCCGTTGTGCTTATCACGCACGACTTGGGCGTGGTGGCCGGAACCGCAGATGATGTTTTGGTTATGTATGCGGGCAAGGCGGTTGAGCGCGCGTCTATCGACACCATCTTTGAGCGCCCGTCACAGCCCTACACCATGGGTCTTCTGGGTGCTGTCCCCAAACCGCATAAGGCTGCTACCACTCGCTTGGTGCCTATCAAGGGTAACCCCCCTTCACTGGCAGCCATTCCATCTGGTTGCCCCTTCTCGCCTCGTTGCCCTATGACCTGCGCTAAGTGTCACGAGGTAGAGCCCATGCTTGAGCCTTTTGACGCCGAGGAAGGACACTTGGTGAGCTGCCTTTTGGCCGATAAGATCAGGGAGCACAAGCTCACCTTTGACAAGGTCTATCCGGCGCTTGATCCGCTGCCGCCTAAATGGGCGGAGGTGCCTCGCTCAGAGCGCCCCGTGGTGCTTGAGGTCAAAGACCTGGTTAAGACATTCCCAGTGCAGGGCAAAGGCCTTATCCGTCGCAATAAGGGCACCATGGTTGCGGTGGATCATGCCACCTTTAAGATCCATGAGGGAGAGACGCTTGCGCTGGTAGGAGAGTCTGGTTCGGGCAAATCCACCACGCTCACGCAGATCATGGAGCTGATGGCGCCGGAATCGGGCTCTATCACGGTGCTGGGTCATGACATTTCTCAGATTAAGAGCAAGCGCGAACGCTTGCTCTTAAGAAAAGATCTGCAGGTCATCTTCCAGGACCCCATGAGCTCGCTTGATCCGCGCATGCCAATCTATGATGTTTTGGCAGAACCGCTGCGCGCTCAGAAGTGGAAAGAGAGCGATATTAACGCTCGCATTGGTGAGCTCATGCATCTGGTTGGTATCAACCCTGACTATGTTGACCGCTTCCCGTCCCAGTTCTCCGGCGGACAGCGCCAGAGAATTGCCATTGCACGTGCTCTGGCAACAAGCCCCAAGATCTTGCTCTTGGATGAGCCCATTGCATCTTTGGATGTGTCTATTCAGGCAGGTGTTATCAACTTGCTTGAAGATCTCCAGCGCGAGCTCAAGCTGTCTTATCTCTTTGTTGCCCATGACTTGGCGGTAATCCGTCACATCTCAGACTATGTCTGCGTCATGCATCTGGGAAAGATTGTGGAGCAAGGAGATACCGAAGACGTCTTTTCCAACCCGCAAGATCCCTACACCAAAGCGCTACTCTCCGCTATTCCCATTCCGGATCCAAAAGTGGAGCGTACACGGGAGCGTTTGGTATACCAAGACGGTAAGCTCTTGCCAGCGTCTACGCTCTTTGAGGCGTAGGTATTGAGCGGACAGTGTGCATATAAGTTCAGTGCTTATTTGTACATCTCTATTCATTAGTACGTGCAAAAAATAATCATTTGTGCGATATTGTTAAGAGTGCTATTTGCCTGTAGTAACGTTGAAAGGATGAAGCATGTCCGCAAAACTTACGCGTCGCTCTTTTGTGACCGCAGCTACCGTGCTTGCAGGTCTTGGTCTGACTGCGTGCGGCTCCAATGGCTCCTCTACCAATGAGGCTCAGTCCACCGATGTAACCGGAGTTGAGCCGCAAAACGGCAGTCCTGCTACCACCGACCTCTCCAAGCTTCCGCTTCCTGAGAAGGGCAAGACCTATAACAACCCCAAGTCTCGTGATGAGGTGCAAGACGGCGGTACGCTCAACCTGTCTCTCTCTGAGATTGGTCCGGACTTTAACCAGTTGGGACTTAATGGCAACACCACCTACATGAAGTACCTCTGGCAGCTTTACATGCCACTGAACCCCTTCAAGCAGAGCGCGGATGGCGGCACCTTCACGCCTGACCCCAACTTTGTTGACTCCATTAACGTAGAAGATGTGGACGGTAAAGAGGTTGCAACCATCAAGATTGCTGATAAGGCAACCTTCAACGATGGTACGCCTATTGACTGGCGTGCTTTCGAGTCTGTGTGGAAGGCCTGCAGTGGTCAGGATGAGAATTACACACCTGCTTCCACCGATGGTTACCAGCAGATTGAGTCCGTTGTTGCTGGATCGAGCGACAAGGAACTCAAAATCACGTTTGCAACGCCGTACTATCCTGTTGAGTCGCTGTTGGTTTTCCTGCATCCAGATGCTGCCGCTGATGCTGAGACCTTCAACAACGGCTTCAACGAGAATCCTCACAATGAGTGGGGCGCAGGTCCTTTCATCGTTGATACCTTCACCGCCGGTGAGTCCATCTCCTTCAAGCGCAATCCCAACTGGTGGGGTGATGAGGCTAAGCTCGAGTCCATCGTTTACAAGCAGATGGATGCCCAGGCCATGTTCAATGCCTTCAAAAATGGCGAGATTGACGCTACGGAGCCTGGTTCTACAGGATCCTCTGAGATGCTTTCCAACTTTTCTGGCATGGAAGATGCTGAGATCCGTCGTTCTTACTCCATCTCCATCGCCAACATTGAGATCAACTCCACGCGTGATTCCATGCAAGACATCAATGTGCGCAAGGCATTCATGCAGTGCATTGATGTTCCTACCATCCTGAGCATTGTTTATCAGGGCGTTAACTGGTCTGAGGATCGCATTGGCTCTTTGCTCATCTGTCAGTGGATGGACGGCTACGAGAACAACCTGCCTGAAGACATCACGGCAAACACCACCGCAGATGCAGAGATTGCAGCTGCTAAGAAGACCCTTGAGGATGCAGGATATGAGATGGGCTCCGATGGCTACTACGCTAAGGATGGCCAGCAGGTAAGCTTCTCCTTCACTACCTTTGGTGATTCCAACCTCACCAAGAACCGCGCCGCTGCTATTCAGAAGATGTGCAAGGACGCAGGCATGAACCTCACGATTGACAACCACCCAGCATCTGAGTTCTCCAAGACGCTGACCAGTGGTGACTGGGATACCGTTCTGTTTGCTTGGAGTGCAGGCCCTGCTTCTTACAACAACGGCGGTCAGATCTTTGGCTCCACGTCTTCTTCCAACTTCACGCACCTGGGTACGCCAGAGCTGGACGAGAAGTTCAATGCAGTCTGCGGCATTGCCGATCATGCAGAGCAGATGAAGGCTCTGAACGAGGCAGAGAAGGAAGCGCTGCAGTCTTACGGCTTCATTCCTCTGTTCGTTGGCGCAGATGTCGTCGTTGCCAAGAAGGGTCTTGCCAACTACGGCCCAGCGCTGCTTGAGTCGCCATCTCCTGAGAACATGGGCTGGGAGAAGTAGTTTTTCTCGCTCAGTACCTTTGAGGCATAGCGTGTTTGCAAAGCCTGATCTCGTATGAGGTCAGGCTTTTTTTCGATTGCTGTACGACAGCTATGCCACTGGTCATGCGCTAGCTACGTGTTGGCCATGCGCGGCGCGTGTGCGTTGTGTGTCGCAAAATTTTTCAAAAAAGTGACTTGCATACAGCCGCGAGTCTGATACTATATTCCTCGTTGCAAGCGAGCACCCATGGTATCGCTCGCATGTCGGAGTGGCGGAATTGGCAGACGCGCTAGCTTGAGGTGCTAGTGACTGACTAAAAGGTCGTGCGGGTTCAAGTCCCGCCTCCGACACCATGAGAATACGGGCACCTACGGGTGCCCTTTTTTTAGGCTGGCGGTGTCGACGAGCGGAGATGCCATGGCTCAAGAATCTTCCGGCGCAAACCTTGCGCGCATAGGAACAAGAAATGCTTCCCCCATAAATATCACGGGCATTGGCGCCAAGGCCGTATCTGGCGCATTTTCTGGGCTTTTATCGCTCACGTCCGACGCGGTGATATCGTTTGATGGTGCAGGAACCATCCTTTTAGCCAACGATGCCGCTCGCGTGCTCTTTAGGCATCACGGCGATTTTTTGGTCGGCCTTGATGTGCGGGATCTATTTGTGGCGCCAAAGCATCCGCAGGCAGGCAACTTTACCCCTGATGACTTACCGTTTGCTTGTGATGGAACCACGTCTCATGTGGTGGTGAGCACGCGCGATGGCGCGGCGTGTCCGCTGGTTTTGCGCTGTGATTCTGTGCGAGCACCCGGCGATACCTACCTTTTGGTGGCGCATAGGGACAATTCCCAGGAGGAGATGGCTGCAGAGCATGAGCGACTGGTCTCTGAGCTCTCCCAGGCCAACCATCGGCTTTCTGGCACGCTCAAGATCGTGCTTGGAACGCTTGATTCTCCCGATGTCGGTACGCTGTTTGATCGCGTCTTAAACGGCATTACGCAGACCATGGATGCCAGCGGTACCATGGTCTACATTGCGGAAGGCGATGGCTTCTACCTCAGCGGTACCAGTGATTCTCTTGCCGAGAAGAACCTCTGCTCGTATCTGCCGCACCCGCGGGCTACCAACGCGTTGGGCTCGCATATCAAAGATACGCTGCGGCTGCGCGTGCTGCCGCCAGAGGGGGCGGACCTGCGACAAGGCAGGCTTTCTCGCCGCGCGGTGCTTGATGAAGAGACGCACGAGATCTTCAAGGTTGCCGCGCGCTACGTGCCGCCGTTTGTGAGTTTCCTCATGGTGCCGGTGTGGTTTTCGGGGCGCGTGATTGCGGTGTTTTTTGTGGGGTGGGACGCGCTGCACCCCACCAGGAAGGAGGATGCGCGCCTGCTGGATTCAGTGGGGCAGTATCTTTCCGTGCAGCTCATGGGTGCATTTGCGGCTATGCGCGCGCAGCGCCGCGACAAGCTGAGCGCGTGTTCAACGGCGCTGAGAGAGCGGCTTATGGCGGCAGAGGCGCTGGATACGGACGAGGTTTGTCACGTCATGAATGCAGCGGCAGATGAGCTGGATGCGCGCTTCATCTCTCTGGTGTTACCGCGCGATGAGGGCGGGCAGGTCGCTCACAGTCCCGTCGTCTCGGGCGCACCCGGCGCTGGCACGCACACCGGTGTTGCCGCGCCCGCTGCACCTGGCACACTTTCTGACGGCAGGGGTTTCTCGCCCAGTGAGGCGGCTGTGGCTGAGCTGGAACAGACGGCTTCTGGCGCGGGCGGCGTCTGGCCGCTTGATGATACGAGCGAGCTTGCCAAGAGCCTGCAAGATGCTGGCGAGGACCTCTCACACGCGCTCATGGTGGACTTTGCCGCTACACTCGAGCCGCGCCTAGTGTGCGTGTTTGCGCGCTCGGCGGGCACCGAGCCGTTTGAGGACCAGGAGCTCGCGTTCTTGCGCCGCCTGGGGGAGGACGTCTCTGAACTCGTGGCCAACCGAGAGGAAAGCGCGCAGAACAAGCGCATCTCCCAGGCGCTGCAGAGCGGTATGAAAAATGAACTGGCGCACATCGACGGCATCTCCGCGCAGGGTCTGTACTCGTCGGCTACCAAGTCGGCGTTTGTGGGCGGCGATTTCTACGCGCTCACGCAGCTGCCCGGCCGGCAGGCGTGCATTGTGATGGGCGATGTCTCCGGCAAGGGCGTGGAGGCGGCATCGGTTTCTGCAGCGGTCAAGACGGCGCTTGGCGCGTATGCGTGGGAGGGCTTCACGCCCGCGCGGATGGTGCGGTCCTTAAACGACTTTTTGCTGGGCTTTTCTCGCCTAGAGACCTTTGTCACGCTGTTTGTGGGTATCGTGGACTTGGACGCGGCCACGCTCACGTATTGCTCTGCGGGCCATCCCCCCGCGATCTTGCTGCGCGCAGATTCGGGCGAATACACCACGCTCAACGTGCAGTCCGGCGTGGTGGGCGCTTTTTTGGACATGAGTTATCAAGACGGGTGCGAGAAGATCTCGGAGGGAGATCTGTTGCTGCTCTACACGGACGGTACCACCGAAGCGCGCTCTCCGTCCGGGGACTTCTTTGGGGAAGACGGGCTCAAAGAGGCCGTAATGCGCGAGGCCGAGGTGGGCTTCGACGGCATCTGCGACAGGCTCCTTGCGCGGCTGGATACCTTCACGCACAACGCTACCGACGACGACGTTGCTATGGTTGCACTGCGCTTCGACGAGGTGGGGGAGTAGGCCGCACGGCGCTATGCAGCTGTCGCCAAAAGTTGCGCGTCAGGTGAAAGGCGTCGCCCACTTTGGGAACAAGCAGCATATGGAGAGAAATGCAAACATAGCCGTTGTACCGGTGGGTAAATCCTTGGATATTCTGAGTGCGCCGCAGCTGCGCGCGCTTGTGAACCAGCTTATCCGTGAGGATTGCCTGCGCATGATCCTCAATTTTGCGGAGACCGAATTCGTTGATTCCGCTGGTATGGGCATGCTTTTTAGCTCCGTGCGAAGCATGCGCTCCCACGGCGGCTTGCTTTCATGCATCAATGTTTCCGCGCGCGTGATGCGCATCTTTACCATCTATCGTTTGGTGGATTACGCGCCAGTCGAGCGCGCGGGCCAACATCTGCAGGTAGAGGAGCTGGATCCGTCTGTTCGGGCGATCTCACACAATGTGATTCGGGTCGAGAAGAACAACTTGTCGTGCGCGCGCAGCAGGGTAGAGGAGCTGATGCGGCACCTGGGCTTTGATGGGGATGCGCTGTTTGATATGACCCTCGCGGTAGGCGAGGCCATGGGTAACGCTATTGACCACACATGTGAAGGCGGCGTCTTGGCCACAGTGACGGGCTATCCGGATCGTGTGGTGGTGGACGTGAGCGATTGCGGCTGCGGCTATGAACTTGCGCCGGATGATGAGCCCACATCGAGTGTGGATGAGATGGAGCGTGGGCGTGGTATCAAGCTCATGCGGTTGTTGGCGGATAGTGTGAGCATTAGCCGGCGGCAATCTGGCAGAGGCACGCTCGTGCGGCTGGTGAAGTTGCATCGCTAGGGCTTGCGCGCGGCGCCTGGTCAAGGGTGATCTGGCACACCAGCCACGCATTGGCAAAGGGCATTTTGCAAAAAGAGCATAGTGCAAAATCTTAATGAGAAAAGGGCACCTATGGTGCCCTTAGTAAATACATGGAGGCGAGACCCGGATTCGAACCGGGGATAAAGGCTTTGCAGGCCTCTGCCTTACCACTTGGCCATCTCGCCATGATGCCACGCTATGAAAAAGGCCGATATGCAATTACCGGCCCCAAGAATACATGGAGCGGGCTACGGGGATCGAACCCGCGACCTCCACCTTGGCAAGGTGGCGCGCTACCAACTGCGCTAAGCCCGCGTGCGAGAAAAGATTATGCGGCATGTTCGTTCTGTTTGCAAGCCCCAATTACAAGAAATTTGAAGTCGGTATGTGGGTTTCATCATATGTGCAGGTAGAAGGTGGTATGCGCAGTCGTGGCTTGGATACTTTGCGCGCCATCGAGTGCCGGCTGCTCGCCGCGTGCCGCTTGCGCGGGATCGCGTCAGCACCTACGACTCGTTCACCAGTTTCCCGCTGATGTGCTCCGGCACGAGCTCAAGGCACTGAACTGCCTTGCCGGAAGTCATGAACTCGCGCGCGGCGTATTCAACATCGCCGGGGAAGAACTTCTCGCAGAGCTCCGAGCAGATCTCACGCACCAACTCGCTATCTTCAACTACGCGCATACGTCCAAAGACCACGACGCTCCGCACGTTGAGGCCTTGGCGAACAGGATCTTGCTCGCCTGCGGTATAGACGCAGTATGAGACCTTGTCACAGCGGGCGATAGCGTCAATCTTGTGGCCTTGCCTGGCGCCGTGGAAGTACAAGTGACCGTCTGACGTGCGCAGATAGTGGTTCAAAGGCACGCCGTAAGGGTAGCCGCCGTCGCCCAAAACGGAAAGCACGCCGCGCTTTTCCCGCTCCAGTATCTGCATGCATTCCTCGTGCGAAAGTTCCTGCTTAAACCTGCGCATTTTCCTGAACATACGACCTCCTCCAAGCCACCATTGGGCTTCCTCCGAGCTCCTTGAACCTCCGCCGCACCGCGCCATTGCACTGCCGCACCGCGCCATCGCACTGCCGCACACCGCCGCACGCAGCTCCCTCACGCCACCCATGATAACCGCCTGCGCAAACAGTCGTCTACCGCCCATAACGCGCCGCTGAGCGATGATCAGCAGTTAATTTGTCACCGATTAGTTGAACCGGGTATCTCACTCATGGGGACAAATGTTAGTAGTCAGGCAACAATGAAAGGAGCGCACGTCACGTTCCCCGCGCACAAGCGCATGCATCCCGCGCACCCGCGCATGCTTCGCCGCAAGGCCATTTGTTCGACCCTACGGAAGGAGTAGGCATGAAAGGTTACGCAATGCTCAAAATTGGGGAGTCCGGTTGGATTGAGAAGGATCGCCCCGCATGTGGCCCTCTGGACGCAATTGTTCGTCCGCTGGCCGTTGCCATCTGTACCTCTGACGTTCACACGCTGTGGGAAGGCGCCATCGGCGACCGCCACAATATGATCCTTGGCCATGAGGGCTGCGGAGAGATCGTCGAGGTCGGTGAGCTCGTAAAGGACTTCAAGCCGGGCGATAAGGTCCTAGTGCCCGCAATCACGCCAGACTGGAATTCCCTCGAGGCGCAGGCCGGCTACTCCATGCATTCTGGTGGCATGCTTGCTGGCTGGAAGTTCTCCAACTTCAAAGACGGCGTGTTTGGTGAGTACTTCCACGTAAATGACGCCGATGGCAACCTTGCCCTCATGCCCGAGAATATCAATCCTGTTGATGCGTGCATGCTGTCTGACATGGTTCCTACGGGCTTCCACGGCGTTGAGCTGGCCGATGTCCAGTTTGGCGACACCGTCCTGGTGATTGGCATAGGCCCTGTCGGCCTCATGGCTGTCGCCGGCGCACACCTGCGCGGCGCGTCACGCATTATCGCGGTGGGCACTCGTCCTAAGTGCGTCGAGGTCGCCCGCGGCTATGGCGCTGCAGAATTTGTGTCCTACAAGGACGGCCCCATTGCGGAACAGGTCCTCAAGATGACCGACGGCAAGGGTGTGGATCGCGTGGTTGTTGCCGGCGGCGGCGTCAACACGTTCCAGGATGCCGTTAAAGCGCTGCGACCTGGTGGCAAGATTGGTAACGTGAACTACCTCGGCTCCGGCGAGTTTGTCACCATCCCGCGTGTCGAATGGGGCGTGGGTATGGGTCACAAGGACATCCGCGGCGGTCTCATGCCTGGCGGACGTCTGCGCATGGAGAAGCTCGGCAGCCTGGTAAGCTCCGGCCGACTGGACGTTTCGCCTATGGCCACGCACGTTTTCCATGGCTGGGATCACATTGAAGAGGCGCTCTTCCTCATGAGGGATAAGCCAAAGGACCTCATCAAGCCTGTCGTTGTTCTTGACTAACACTTTGCGCCCGCACGCGGCATGACCTGCGTGCGGGAAACTACGCGTGTCACCATGGGCGAGAAGCGCCATGCACTCGCAGCTCAATCGCAGCACGCGTAGCCGCATGCGTGACGCACGCGCAATCGCAAACGTACACGTAACACAAGGCTGGGCGGGCGGTGAAACCCGCCCAGCCTTTCGCGCCCGCACGCCATCGCCCGCCCGCAGCGCAGCACGCACACCGACCGGACAATGCACGACACAGCCAATTGGAGAGCCAACATGAAAGTTCTTGTTATCAGTGGCTTCTTGGGCGCAGGCAAGACAACCTTGATCCAGGAGCTTGCCCGCCGCACGGGCGAGGACTTTGTGGTGTATGAAAACGAGCTCGCGCAGGCAGATTTGGACGCGCAGGTGCTGCAAGGCCCCGGCGGCCTGTCCGTGTGGGAGAGTACGGAAAACTGCATCTGCTGCACCGGCAGCCAGGATTTTGCCACCACGGTGCTAACCATATCAAACACGCTGGATCCCGCGTATTTGGTGGTAGAGCCCACCGGCGCAGCCCGTCTTTCGTCTGTGCTAGAAAACCTGCAGAAAGTGGCTTACGAGCGCATAGAGATCTTGCCACCTGTATGCGTAGTCGACGGCGCCGCATGGGCATCTCAAAGCTCCCGCTTCGCCGACCTCCTACAAGATCAGGTGGCATCTGCGACACACGTGTTCATCTCCAAGACGGATCACGCTACCCCCCAGGAGATCGAGCAGATCATGGACTGGGCCGCAGCGCACAATCCCCAGGCAAGCGTGGAGTCGCATCCCATCAAGGCCATTCCAGATACCTGGTTTTTCTCCCTTCTGCAGGACGCTCAAACCCCCAATGCCGCGCCTCAATCCACAACCACGCTCCCATCACAGTCCGCACACGCGTCCGCGTCCACGCAACCCGAGCTCGAGACGTTTTCCCTTGAGGGCGTCACGCTCAGAAGCGAAGGTGACCTCCTCGTCTTGTTGGAGCAAGCCATCCACGGCGCGCTGGGCGATATCATCCGCGCAAAAGGCATGCTCGCGTGCGGCCAGAACTGTCAGAACGGCCAGAACTGGGTCTGCTTTGACCTGGTGGACGGTTCGTATTCCATCACCGGGGGCGAGAAGATCGTGCAGCCCGCGGCGGTATTCATTGGGCAGAACCTCAATCGAGCCAAGCTGCGGCGGGCGTTTGTGTTGCCAACAGACATGTATGTACTCCGCCATGCCCCCATCGCGCTGACTCCACGCCGCTGATATCTGCGCAAATCATGTAAGAAGAGAGCAGAAATCATTAAGCAAGGTTTGAGGTATTTCCTCTAATTCAAATTCTGGTACTATATCGACGCTTTGTGCATTTACTATGCGTCTCACTCTGTTTGAGAGAGGAATCCCGCCAAATGACTTTGCTTGAGCTTTTTCAGCTGCTGAGAAAGCACTTAAAACTTGTGCTTATCTTGCCTATAGCGTGCGCGCTCGTAGCCGCCGTCTATACCATGGCGTTCATGCAGAACGAATACACGGCTTCTACCAGCATGTATGTGATGGTGAAGAACTCAAACGAGGGCAGCCAATCCACGGCCATTTCCAGTGATTTGAATGCGTCCCAGATGATCAGTTCGGACGTTTCCACGTTGCTCAAATCTGATCGTGTGTCAGAGCAGGTGGCAGAAAAGCTGGGCCTGGGCAATCTGAGAGACTATGACGTGAGCGTGACCAGCACCACCACGTCTCGCGTTATTACCCTTTCTGTTACCGGCCCCGATGCGCAAGTTGCTGCTAATGTTGCTAATGGCATGGTGGAAGCAGTGTCGAGCATTGCAAACCAGGTTATGGAAGTGGATTCCGTCAACGCCATTGACGAGGCATATGCGCCATCCGCACCTTCAGGCCCCAACCGGCCACTCTATATGTTGGTCGCCTGCGCGGCGGGTCTTTTTGCTGCAATCGCAATCGTGGTGATCATGGACATGTTTGACACGCGCGTCCACAACCAGGAAGAGGTCGAAGAGCTTCTTGATGGTGTTTCTGTTATTGGCCGTATCCCGTACTCAAAGGAGATGTAGCCATGCCTAAATTAGGAAAATTTTCATCTGATGCAGAAGAGAACGTTTATCTGCTCAATGCCGCAAAAACACTCGCAACAAATATCCGCTTTGCCTCAATTGATCGGCCAATCAAGAGCATTGCGGTGACCTCTTCTGTTCCCAACGAAGGTAAATCCACCGTTTCGGTCTTGCTCGCCCAAGCCATGGCACAGGGCAACCGCCGCGTGCTCATTATTGACGGCGATCTGCGCCGCCGTACCCTGGGCGGCCTGCTCTCCGTGCACGGCTCCTACGGTCTATATGCAGTCCTCTCACGTCAAGCCACACTGCAGGATGCCATCGTACAGGTGCCTCAGTACGGCTTTTCCTTCCTTGATGTTGAGCCGCGCATTCCCAACCCCGTGGATATCCTGCAGTCACGGCATTTCAAGAACCTCATTAAGGAGCTCGAGAAGAGCTATGACTTTGTAATCTTGGATACGCCACCCCTTTCCACCTTTGTTGATGCTGCTGTGGCAAGCCAGGCGGTGGATGGCACCGTCTTGGTGGCACGCCGTGAATTCGTCCGCAAGGATGAACTGGCAGCAGCATATGAGCAGCTCCAGAAGGCAAATGCCAATGTTTTGGGCGTCGTGCTCAACTATTGTGCATCCGATAAGAGCGAGTACTACTACAACTATTACGGCAAGGATGGCAAGTCTTCCAAGAAGCATACCAAGACCATGCCCACGACCATGCCCACGACGGTGGATCTGGACGAGCAGGAGCGCGTGATGGCAGAAGATCCGCAGGATGCCTACGATGAACTCCAGCCCGTACACGTTTCCGCCCGCGCGGTTAAACCAAACAGCTACGCTACAGGCTCGCGTTTCAAGAGAAGCGCCAACGGTAACGCCAGCCACTTCAATTAAACGGATAGCATCACCGGGAGATGCCATGAGAGACATGCATTGTCATATTCTGCCAGGCGTGGACGACGGTTCACCGGATATGTCAACGAGTCTCAAGATGTTTGCGGCCGCAAAAGCCGCAGGTGTTACGTCCATGGTGTGTACGCCCCACTGCAGAAACCCGTACTTTGACTTCAAGGCAATGCATGCCGCATGCAAGGCCTTCAAGGCAGAGGTGGCGCAGCTTGATCCAAACTTTCCCGTCTACATGGGCTTTGAGGTTGCCTATCCAAAGCTGGTGCAGCTTGGGGTGGAGAAGTGGGCGCCCTACCTGGCCTTTGAGCAGAGTAATGAGTTCCTCCTGGAGCTTGAGCCAAAGTGCACTCGCGGCACCTTTGAGGACTACGAGCGCGTCATTTTCCAGCTCCAAGGCATGGGCTTTGAAGTCATCATTGCTCACCCCGAGCGATACGAAGCAATCCAAAAAGACACCTCCATTGCCGAAGACTTGCGCCGAATGGGCTGCAAACTGCAAGCATCGGCAGATTTCATAGCTGGCGGTCGCCTTGGGCGAGAAAAACGTCCAGCTAAAAAGCTCTTCAAGCAGGGGCTCTATAACTACATTGCCTCTGATGCTCACAACGTGAAGCACTACACGTACCTGGAAAAGGCAATCCGCAAGTTTGGATAGTTGTTGATGCGTCTTGCCAGCATGTGATGTGCAATGCTTCTTCACTCCTACGTTCCTATACCTTAAAATTGAACGATACTAACGATGCTGCATTCATTATGTATATTTAGTTGAAAAATTTGAACAAATTGATAAATGTAGCTGGTCAGATAGCAATATAAAGATTCTAAGGTGTAGTTAAGTGAGAACCATTTGTGTTAGTATGTGGTAGGCAAAATTCAAAGTAGCCTAAATAATCCTTAAAAACAGGCGGCATGGCTTCTTGCGGTTTGGGAGGCTGATTGTCGCGTACTGATGGTCAGTACGATCGGGGGGGGGGTCTTCAAAGATGCTTGATAACAGCATCTCTAGGTCCTCCTGTGGCCTGTCCTAATGTGGTGAAGCGAGAAGAGACGGGCATTAGGGATGGAAATGTCAATAGATCTGGTATCACCGTTGAAGCAAGAAGGCGATCTTAAAGTAGAAGAGATGCACGGAAGCGGGTTTATCTCGGACGATAAAGCCGCGCAAATATTGCTAACGGAAAACTCCGGGTTACAACCAGACCTATCCAAACCTGTATATAGGCGCATAAAACGATTGTGTGACGTAGTATTTTCTAGTTTGGCACTGATTATTCTAGCTATTCCTTTTGGTGTCATTGCTGCTGTTATCTACATAAAAAGCCCAGGCGCAAGCCCATTTTATTCTCAGCTGCGCGTGGGAAGAGTGGGAAAAGATGGCAGATATACACTGTTCCGCATGTATAAGTTCAGATCAATGATTCCAAATGCTGATCAGTATCTACATCAGTTGGCAGATAAAAATGAGGCCGATGGTCCGCTCTTTAAGATCAAGGAAGATCCGCGCATTATTCCAGGTATAGGAAAATACATACGAAAACATTCAGTGGATGAACTTCCACAGTTGCTGAATGTGTTAAAGGGAGATATCCCTTTGCGCATATTAAAAACGCGCCCGGAGTTCTCTGGGGAATCCATGGGTGCGTTCGCGCTTCCCGCCAAATCTAGCACGAACAAAGAAAAGGCGTTTTCGCAGGTCGTGAGCTGTTTTGCGAACGGCCTGCGGATGCGCCGCATCTCTGAGTTCAATTGTAAACGCTTTAGCAGCACGGAAGGACAATTTCTTGCAAAACTCGTTTTCAAGGCGGTGCGCGCATAGTGACCGGTAATTTCACGGCCGTTTGCGAGTCTGGGCAGGCGAGGTCCGACATCCGGGATTCACCGTCAGGCGAAGCTAGGCTAGCGACGGGAACAACAGCGCTTTGGAGCGCAAAACTGTGCGCAGCGGCTTCGCGTATGACATCAATGGCGGCGGGGGCTCAGCCGAAAGCTCCGAGCGCGCCAGGCGCCTCAAGGAGGAGCTCGGGAGTGTGCCGGTTACCGGCATTGAGGACAGGGTGGCGTATCGTTTTGTCAAGCGTATGTTCGATATCGTTTTCAGTGCGGCCGTACTTGTTGCGTTCTGCTGGCTGTTCGCCATTATCGCAATTCTTATCAAGGTCGACGATCCGAAGGGTCCCGTGTTCTTCAGCCAGGAGCGAGTGGGCAAGGACGGCAGAACTTTCCGGATGTTGAAGTTCCGTAGCATGTGCGTGGACGCCGAGGACAGGCTCGCCGAGCTCAGGGAGCTCAACGAGAAGACCGGCCCGGTGTTCAAGATCGCCGAGGACCCGCGCATCACCCGCGTAGGCAAGTGGCTGCGAAAGCTGTCGCTCGACGAGCTGCCCCAGTTCGTCAATGTCCTGCGCTCGGATATGACTCTTATTGGCCCACGTCCAGGTTTACCAAAAGAGGTATTAGAGTATAGCGCCCATGATAGAGAGCGACTTACGGTTATACCTGGCTGCGGTGGTCTTTGGCAAGCAACAACTCGAAGCGATTCTAGCTTTAATGGCATGATTGAATCTGGCTTGTGAGAATGACCTAATTGTGCTTTACGAGGACACGCTTTTCGTTGTGGAGGTCAAGGCAGGAAGCTTTGTCTACACCCCTCCGTTTGTTGACTATGAAGCGCACGTTAAATCCTATAAAAGCCTCCTAGAAAAGGCCGACCACCAGTGCGGAAGAACCTCGCGCTACATCAAGACACATAGCTGTTCTTCAGATAAAGTCCTTCCGTTACTTGATGCTAAGGGAAAGGTAAAAGAAAGAATTGATTTTAGTAGAGTGGCCGACATCTTTGAATTGTCTATCACTATTGACAATATTAATTCATTCGCCGCTCGTGCCGAGCGTATGAGTTTTCTTAATCTAAGGTGCGGCGCGATAAGCATTTCACTTGACGATCTAATGGTGTACCGGGATTATTTTTCAAATGCTGAGGATTTCATTACTTACCTTAAGAAGCGAAAAAAAGCCTCCCATAACAAGAGACTTGCCTTATGGGATGAATTAGATCATTTAGGAATGTATGCTTTCCACGATGACTACTCTGATTTTGTAGACTCTTTCACCGATGGATACAAACTCATTTTTGACGAATACAGGAAGCCTATTGATGATTTCTACCAGAGGCTCGGGCCAAAGACTGCGCCAGTTGGACAACTAAAGTGGTTCGTTGGTCAAGCTGTGGTGGATGAGTATATTAAAAGTAATGGAAAGCCGAGTAGAAATGACTTATGTCCATGCCGTAGTGGGAAGAAATACAAACGGTGTCATGGAAGATAAAAATTTATAATTATTGGGAATGCTGACAAAACGGTACTGGTCGAGTGTGGGTATTTTTGTGCTTGAGCATCAGTTAGTATTGCGAATTAGCATCACCGTTATTACGAATGAGTAGCGGTCTTTATTGCGAATCAGCACGTACAATGAGCAGTGGAATCATGAAGTCCATAAACTGCGCCGAATAAAAGACAACGAAGTCACGGCAGAAGACAAAGAGCGCGCCAAGGGTGCCAGAGACAACAAAGTTGAGCATGGTTCCCTTGTAGCGCGTGGCGACAAAAAAGCCAATTTCTACTGCTATGCCTTCAAGCAGGTTAGCCAAGATAAGCTGGATGCCGTAAAGGCTTTCGACTGCACATATGGGATATGCCTACTTAGACGCATCAAGCCATTTCTTGCGAGAGATGAAGTTCCAAAGCGCCACAATCGCCGTTGCCACAATCTTTACCACCACATAGGCGCCATCGCCAAAGACGGCGGTGCCTGCCCACATAACTACCTCGTTGATACCAAAGCCAATGGTTGAAAGGATGATGAAAATCACGAATTCGCGGGAACGCGACAGATCATCACGGTGGACAAAGACATAGCGCATGGACGCCCAGTAATTAAACATGAGCGAAACCACGTAGGACACGGCCGCCGCAGCCACCGGCCACACGCCAAACACTTCATGAAGCAGAATCATGACGGCAAAGTCAATGATTCCCGCCAGCACGCCAACGACCCCAAACTTCAAGAATTGCTCGACCAGATGCTTAAATGACATGTAAATCCCCTTATCAGAGTGACATACCGGTGAATCCCACCTGCCGTTCCGCCTCATACAGCACGATCGCCACGGAATTGGATAGATTGAGCGACGCCACTACCGACGTGCGCGGGTCCACAAAATTGCCGCACACATCGCGCTTCAGCTCCGGGTGGAGCCTGTCAAAGTTTGCGTGCCAGCTCTCAGCGTTGAGCAGCGCATCGTCGCCGCGCATGGGAATGCGCTCGCATAGATTGGGGTGCGCCGCCAACAATGGGCGAGAAAGACCGGCGCTCTCCTTACCAAATACCAGGTAGTCGCCCTCGTGGTAGGTGGCATCACTGTATACGCGCTCGCCACTTTTGGTGAGGAGGTGTACGGTGGGGCCGGCGGTATCCTCACCGAGACCATCGCTGGTAGAGAGGCAGGCTTGAACTGCGGTGTTTTTCTTGACAAAGGCGTCCCATGAGGCGTAGGTGACCACGTCCAAACTCTTCCAATAGGCAAGTCCTGCTCGCTTGAGCTCGTGTTCTGTGAGGCTGAAGCCCATGGGGCCTACCAGATGAAGCCGCGCGCCGCACAGCACGCACGTACGGCCAATGTTTCCGGTGTTGGCAGGAATTTCTGGCTCGACAAGAACGACGTTGAACATGGGTACCTCTCTGTTGCGCAAAAAGGGCGCCAGCGTGTGCTGACGCCCAGCAACATAGTAGCTTATCGCGCGCGGGAGCAGAACATGGGGCTATGCGTTGCCAAATCTTCCGCCGTTGGTGGGGTAACCGTAGATGGAGCCGTCTTTGATCTGGATCTCATCTTCCCAGGGCAGATGGTATGTGCCGGCAGCCAGATCTTTGATGTAGGTGAGGCCGGCGTCGGTCTCACCGCCGGGCAGTGCCACGTAACCGCGGTGGCCGAGGTTGTAGATATTGTTTTCCAGGCCCCATGTGCGGCGGGCGTTGTCGGCCAGCTCAGGGTAGATTTCGCCGGTGACAATCTCCCACGGGTTGCGCTGGCCCTGGACAAGGGTCGTGCCATCGAAGTTGCAGATCTGGCCTTCGCCAAAGTAGTAAAAGGTGTTGTCGTAGCCAGCTAAGTTGACCGAGACGGTATACATGAGGTTTTGCCACGCGTTGGAGCGGTTGGTGAGAATCCACTGGTCGTTCACCTGCGTGCTGTAGCCAGAGATGCGGATGTAGACGTTGCAGCCCTTGTACGCTGCCTCACGCGCAAGTTCGGGGATCATACCGTCGTGGCAAATGCAGACGGAAAGCTTGGAGCCGCCGGGGCCTTCACACACGGGCATGCCCAAGTCACCGGGGTACCACGGCTCGATGGGGTTCCATGGGAACAGCTTGCGATACTTGAGAACAATGTCTCCTTGAGGATTGATGATGATAGCCGTGTTATAGGGGTTCTTGTTGGGGTCTGGATTACGCTCCATGATGGAGAAGACGCCAAATACGCCTGCCTCTTGGCATGCTTTAGAGAAAGCCTCGGTCTCAGGACCGGGGATATCACATAAGAACTCATCTGTGAGCCATTTGGACGTGTTGAGGCCTTGCGTGCTGTATTCAGGGAAGACGATAAGTTCCACGCCTGGATACCCGGACTTGGTGGCGTGTACGGTGCGGACAATGCTCTTGACTTGCTCGTCAATATCCGCCCGGCTGTTGACAATCGGCGCGGGGAACTGAACCGCAGCCACCAGAAATCCCATCTTAGGTTTTGACATACTGCCGATACTGCCCATGGTGCCTCCTCCTTCTTGAACAATGTAGATGCCCAACCTCTGGGAGACCGCAGGTACACGCACTGAAAGCTGTGATCTTCCAGCGATTATGCTCAGTATACGAGCTATGTGTTACCGATTAGCAAGCATATGGCGAACGGATGTGTTACAGAAATACTACAAAAGTGAGACGGGGCAGCGATTTGTTTTAATCGCTGCCCCGTTGCTTTGCCCATACAGTTCTATATGTCTGTAAGACTAGTCGAGAATTTCACTGGACTCTTTACCAATATTATCGGGTGTCAAGACGACAGGGTCGTATTGACCAGGGTGTTTCTTCCTCAAGTGCTCCATAAGCAGCATGATGACAATTCCAATGCACATGTATGCAATGAAGGAAATCCAGCCCATGAGATCCAATGACATTGATGAGGCCACGACGATCCAAATGGATACAGCAAAGCCAACAATGAACAATGCGGCGCCACCATGAGCCTTGTACGGGCGTTCCCAATCGGGATGCAGCTTTCTAAGTCGTAGCGCATCGAAACAAACTACGGCGTAAACAAGACCTGCCGCGATGCAGGATACTGCGTAGATGTATTGAACCCAATTGCTGGCAGAGAAGATGCAGAAGAGTATGGTGAAAATCAAAACGACAGTATTTGCAACATAGGGCTGTCCATACTTATTGAGCTTATGGAATTGCGGTGGCAGCATATTGAGCTGTGCTGAACCATACAGAACGCGGGCAGAGCTTGTCCAAAACCCCATGAATGTTGTAAAGCCATGGAGTGAACCAGATATGAGGGCTGCCCAAGCAAAAACAATGGGAAGACCAAGTCGTTCAATGATCTCCGGTTCAGGCATCTGCATTGCTGCAATTTCTTCCCATGGAGCCATGCCACCCATGGCGATGATGACGAATGCATACAGGAGGGCAGGGATAAGAAGTGCAGCTAGAATGACTTTCCACATCTTAGAAACAGGGAAAGTTGTTTCCTCGACAAGTGTCGGTGTCATTTCAAAGCCTATGTACTTGAGTGTGAGAACACCCGAGGCAAGGAAAACTCCATAGCCGCCTCGTGGGAACCATCCTCCTGATCCTACAAGATTCTCTACGCTCCAGTGGGGACTTGTGAGGAACAGAGTGGAAACGCAAAGAGAGATGATAATCATCGCAAAGAAGAAGATGGTGCTGAGCTTTCCTGAAACGGACACGTTGAAATTAGAAACGATAAACCATATGAAGCACATGCCAATAGCGATTATCATGACTTGAGTTTGGGTGAACTCGATAAAGAATCCTAGGGCTGTAGTAAGAATGAATGCACAGAGCGGAGGCTCGACAATTTGTACTAGAAACATGAGCCACTGAACGATCCAGCCAAGGCGATGGTTGGTGGCATTTGAAGTCCAACCAGCAACAGAGGACGAGAAGGGCAGCATAGCTACCATTTCTGAAAATGTAAGTCCAATAGGGATCATGAGTATTGCGAGTGCGATAAAGATGAGAGCAGATCCAGGTCCCGTAAGTGAGAACCAATAGGGTGCTTCTGCCAGCCAACCTCCAATAACTGCACCAGCAGCAATGGAGATCATTGAAATCATGCTTAAGCTTTTCTTGAGATGCCTGTTATCACTATCCTTCATACTACTCACCCCTGATCTAACTCATTGCTGCTATGAGCTCATCGGTGGTTATTACGTGGCAATAGATGTTGTTAAGTATCTCTAGCTCATTGTTATGTATCTCTTCGGTCGAAGCGCGACATGCATCCTCAATGAGCCAGACTTTGAAGCTCTCATCAGCAAGTGAACGTACTGTTCCAGATACACATTGGTCCGTAAGAACGCCAGTTACGACAACGCTATCTATTCCCATGTTGTGGAGCGCGAGTCTGAGTGATGAGCCCGTTAGAGCACTGTCGGTTGTTTTGGTAATTACCATTTCGTCATTGAGCGGCTGTAGTTCAGGAACGATTTCTGCCAAAGGATCTCCAGGAGTGAGCAGTAGATCGTTATACCCCGATGCTCTGTGATCGAGTGAACGCTCTCTTCCATTTTTCGTCATGCTCTGAATCTTGGCGAAAATGACCTCAAGATTTCTTGAACGGAAAAAGTCCAGAAGTCTTTTATTGTTGGGCACAACAGTGTTGTCTATAGCTTGGTAAAATTGTTCCCAGCGCTCTGCGTGTCTAATATCCGCTTCCGTTGGATTCTCTATGTTGGGCCGCGTTATAAAGAAATGCTGCATATCAATGATGAGTAGTGCAGTTTTTGAGGGTTCTATCATGACCTCGCCATAATCAGTATCATCTTCGTAGTAGAAAGAGACGTGCCGATCGTTTACTTTCATGATTACCCCTCCTTGGGTGACGTGGACGTGCAACTGCTCTCTATGTGGCGTCACACATCCTTGTTACTTCACACTACAAGGAGCAGGAACGTACTGGTCACTTCAGAGCATGAACGTGCATTTATATAGAAAAACAGGCCACGAGTTGATACATGCCATTTGCTTTTGCTGACCAGTCGTTCGCATTTCTTAATCACTTTTAGATCACTGATTTGAAACTGCATTAAAGTTACTCACTAAGCAAAACAGAGATTTCGCTAAAGGCTGGGTTGGTAAGGTGAACGCCCTCTACCCGCGCCGCAGAAAGTTGATAACAATGAGGCTTTTGATCGCAGACGATGAGCTCATAGAGTGTCGCTATCTCAAAGAAGTTTTTGCTGCGTACCCCCAGGAGTTTGAGATTGTGGGCGTAGCGCAAAATGGAAAAGATGTATTAGAGCTGTCTAAAGTTATTCATCCAGATGTGGTCATAATGGATATAAATCTTCCAGAGATGAATGGGCTGGAGGCGGCCAAGGAAATTAAATCTGTCTGGAATGACGTGATTGTGATCGTTAACACTGCGTATGCAGATTTTGAATACGCACAGACTGCTGTCAATTACCACATGGATGCATATCTACTGAAGCCTGCTTCTCGGGATGAGATAATTTCCGTAGTACGAACACAGTATGCAAAACGTTGTCAAAAGTATGCCACGCATAGTGGGAATAGAGAGACGTCTCATGAGGAGACGCAGGAAGAAGAAAACCTTATTTATCAGGTTAAGAAATATGTACAGACATATTTCTATCAGGGCATTACGTTAGCAGATGTTTCTGAAGCAGTACATTTTTCCCCTAGTTATATCTCCAAGGTTTTCCACGCACGCACGGGCAATACCTATAGAAACTATTTAACAGATGTGAGGGTAGAGCATGCTCAGTACTTGCTTCAGTATACAAATAGAAGTATTCGGCAGATTGCATTAGACTCTGGCTTTACCAATGTGAGTCACTTCTATCGTGTATTCAAAGCAAAAACTAAAAGCACTCCCGCCCAATTCAGAAAGCTGACACGGGAAGAGAGCAGGCAATAAGATGGCCGATAAGAAGCTGACTGACTATCTCACTATCGAATTTCAGATAAAACTCCAAAAGGCAATCAGCTTTGCCACTGGCTTTGGCGTTGCTTTTACGAATGCAGATGGCGTTCATGTAGGAAAACTCGAGCAGTTCTGTGAGTTTTGCAGCAAGATAAATAATACGACTGAAGGAGTCCGGCTGTGCGAGTGCACTAATCGCAATGCGATCAACATGGCAATAGAGACAGGCCAGCCAGCAATATACATTTGCCATGCCGGGCTGGTTAATATTGAGATTCCGATCATCTATGAAGATAAGTGTCTTGGTGCCATTACTGCGGGCAACGTGCTCTGTAAAGATACCGAGCAATTTCCACGCGATGAGATGGATTCTTCTCTTTTCTGGAAGAACAATTCTGAGCTGTCTGCTGCGTATGATCAAATACCTGTTGTCACTAAGCAGCAGGTTATCGGGATGATGGAAACGCTTACCACAATGACCAACTACATCATCAATGAAATTTCTTATTCTCAGACACAGCAGGCACTTTTGAGGAGTGAGGCTATCCGCTTGCAACTTGAACAGCAGCTTAAGGTTGCCCAGTTGGATGCGCTTCAGAAGCAAGTGGCTCCTCATTTCCTTTTTAATGTATTGAATACAGTTTCTCGCCTCATCTCTTTGCAAGAATATGAAATGGCAAATGAGATGCTAAAAGGGTTTTCACAAATGATGAGATATACATTGGGAACCCTCGGCCATAAGGTAGCCTTGGAGCAAGAACTCAAATACATCAATAGCTACCTTTCTATTCAGCAGATTAGGTTCGGCAAGCGAGTGTCCTTTCGCGTGATATGCGATGATGAACTCAAAAAGTTTGAAATTCCTTTTTTCTCACTGCAGCCTCTGGTTGAGAATGCAATTGAGCATGGTTTGTTATTAAAGCCAGATGGCGGCACAATGGTCTTGCATTTCTTTCAAACACCTGCAGAGGTAATTATTGAAGTGAAAGATGACGGCGTTGGCATACCTGCCGATACCTTGGAGTATGTTCATGAAATGATTCGTGAACTTGATGACTGGAATGAACTAAAGCACGTGGGCATCTACAACTGCTGTCAGAGGTTTAGGCTCATGTTTGGTAGACGAGTATCGTTTGATATCAATAGCATTCAAGACGCTGGGACTCGGGTTGATATACGTATAGTCAAGAATGCTTCGAGCTAGGTCTGTAACAGTTAAGAGAAATGTATAAGTCGATATATTCTCATCGAGTGTGGAGCGCTATGTGCCATACGCATTGGATATCTATAGAAAACCTTCTGCGAAGGATGTCTACATCTGAAGAGCTTTTCCTTCTCGTGGAGCTTGCACGTCACTTATGAGACTTCGAGAATAGTAAATAAATCAAAAGAAATAGCTTCAATTGAGCCATCGGTAATCGCATGAGAAATTCATAGAATAACCCATTTGGGATAACTTCAACAAGGGTTGATTCACAAAATCAAGCAAGGAATTAGCCGTATTTAACTGGTGGATCAGCTTCTTCACGATCAATCTCAAGAGCAGCTTGCTGGGTTATTGAGGAGTAATGGCATCACTAAGCTTTTCTCATATTTGTAAGAAATACTTCACGGGTACAGAGGCCGTGCGCAATTTCAACCTCGAGGTTTCTGACGGAGAATTTGTTGTGCTTATTGGCCCCTCTGGCTGTGGAAAGTCCACCGTATTGCGCATGGTTGCAGGGCTTGAAGACATTACCGATGGAGATCTCACCATAGGCGATACCAGAGTGAATGATCTGCCGCCTAAAGCCCGCAACGTTGCCATGGTTTTTCAGAACTATGCGCTCTTTCCCAACATGACGGTAGAAGAAAACATGGGTTTTGCGCTCAAGATGCAGCATGTGAAAAGGGGAGAGAGAAAAGAGCGCGTGCATCAGATGGCAGAGATACTGCAGATTGAAGATCTCTTGCCCAAAGAGGCCAAGCATCTCTCTGGCGGCCAATGCCAAAGAATTGCCATAGGTCGGGCGCTGGTATGTGAGCCAGATGTCTTCTTGCTTGACGAGCCACTTTCAAACTTGGATGCGCAGATGCGACATGAGCTAAGAAGCGTTATTGCTGAGCTCCAAAAGCAGCAACATGTGACTACCCTTTATGTGACGCATGACTTAACTGAGGCAATGACATTGGGGGACCGGATTGTCCTTATGGAAAAAGGACAGATAAAACAGGTGGCAACGCCTCAGGTGATTTGTCAGAGGCCCGCTAACGTATTCGCCGCAAAGTTTGTAACCGGATCTAATATCAACATCATTGATGCAACCTGTTCTCTCAAGGCTGGGCAGGCATATCTTACTGTTGGTTCCCAACGCCTTCGGCTGCCAGATTGGAAATATGCATCGCTTGAAGCTCAGCTTGAGGATGGCCAAGAGGTTCAAGTTGGCATACATGCAGAAGACATCATGTTGAATGTCGCAAAAGAACCCCCGGCAGATGGCACGATTGAGGTTCTTTCCGCAGAAGTTGCCAGCATAGAGAACCTTGGCATGAGCGGAAGAGCCTATCTCAGAGTTGCAGAACAAGTCCTTAATGCTATGGCGTCTGATATGGCGGGCACTACTCCCGGTACGGAAATCTCGATAGGTATACCGCTGAGTCGAATTCTCTTATTTGAAAAGGAGGGTGGCGCCAGGATTGACTACTAGCTCGTGGCACAAATTGGCAAGTTGACATCGGTGTGAAAGGTAGTTGTTCATGAAAGCAAATGTTTCAAGGCGTACAGCACTCAAACTCGCGGCCTCCGCTGCTGCACTGACACCAGCTTTGAGTGCATGTGGTTCTCGCTCAAGCGCAGGCTCCGAGGACTCAAGTTCTGATTCAAGCGAAGGTGGCCTGTCTGGTGAGATCACCTTTGTTGCCTGGGGCTCTGACGCCGAGCTTGACTGCGACAATGAGGTCTGCAGAAAGTTTGAGGAGCAGCATCCAGGGACAACAGTCAACTTTGAGGCCTTGAATTCTGACTATGCCACCACGGTGGAGACGCGCTTTTTGGGAGGGCAGTCGCCTGACGTTATCTACGGCCATCCGCAAACGCTGCTCAGCTGGATGCGTGAGGGCATGCTTGAGCCCATCACGGATGTCTATGATGCGCACCAGGAGCTGTGGGATGAAAGCGTCTTTTTCACCAACCTCTATGAGGCATACAAGTATGAAGACAACTACTATGCAACGCCCGTAGGTGCGGATACGTCCGTGCTGTTCTACAACAAAGACCTGTTTGACGCGGCTGGTCTGAGCTATCCCACCAAGGACACCACGTGGGATGAGCTGGCGGATATGTGCAAGAAGCTCACCTCGAGAGATGCCAACGGCATTCCGCAGACCATTGGCATTGACTCGGTTGATGGCCAGTGGCAAAACATCCTGTACTCGCTGGGCGGAAGCATCTTTGACAGCATGGACAACCCGACCAAGGTAACCCTAGATAGCCCCGAGATGCTCCAGACCCTTAACTGGATCAAGGACAACTACGACAACGCGTCGGGCTTTGCTCTGACGGAGCAGGATCAGACCTATATCACCAACGGCTTTGCCACCGGACAAGTTGCCTGCTATATCAGCGGCGTGTACGACATTGTATGGCTCGCTGAGACCGAAGGCCTCAACTGGGATATTGCACCCATTCCTGGCACCATGAGCAAGGAGGGGGATACTCCTATTCTGTACTGCGGCTATGCTGTGGGCTCGCAGTCCAAGAACAAGGACCTGGCCAAGGAGTTTGCCTACTTCATGACGTCTTACGACGCTCAGGTCATCATGGGCAAGACGGGCCTCATCACGTCGATGCGTAAAGACGTTGCGTATTCGGACGATATGCTCAAGTTTGATGGCGCGCCAGAGCACAACTCGCTGCGTGTGGACAACATTCCCTACGGCAAGAACCAGCAGGGACAGTGTCTGTGCTGGGGCGAGGTCGTCACCTCTATCACCAACAACATCTACAAGATGGTGCAGGGAGAAGTTTCACCTGAAGAGGCGCAGGCGGCTATGCAGCAGGAGAGCGCAGATCTTCTCGCCGCTGAGCTCAAGGGATAACAAGGCGCTGGTAACAAACGTATTGCGTGGTGGGAAAGTGCCTGATGCAGGTACTTTCCCACTTCTGGAGCTATTGAATGAACACTCATAAACGACAAGTCCACTTCAAGTTCTGGATATGGATTGCCCCCTGGCTGGCTGGCTTTGTCCTGCTGACGCTCATACCTTTGCTCGGCTCGCTCTACATCAGTTTCACCAAATGGCTCATCATCAATGATCCAGAGTGGATAGGTCTAGAGAATTACCGAGAATTACTTGACGACCCGTACTTTCTGCAATCCTTAAAGGTTACCTTCCAGTACTGCGGACTGACGATCCCCATCACGGTCATATCCTCACTTGCGCTGGCTATGCTGCTCAATGGGGATTTGCCCTTTGCGGGGACGCTCAGAACCATCTTCTACCTGCCCTGCGTTATCTCCAGCGTGGCGTCCTCGCTCCTGTGGGGATGGATCTTCAACTACCGGTTTGGCCTGCTCAACAACGTGTTGGCCGTATTTGGTGTGGCCGGCCCCAACTGGTTGGGGGATCAAGGGTGGGCACTTATCGCCCTAGCCATCATGAGTCTTTGGGGCGTGGGTGGAGGCATTATCTTCTATCTGGCGGGTTTGCAGACGGTGCCCATTCATCTTATAGAGGCGGCAAAAATTGCGGGTGCTGGATGGTGGCGGCGGCTCTTTACCATTACGCTTCCCTCCATGAGCCCTATCCTGCTGTTTTCGGTGCTAACTAACCTTATAGGCGGACTTCAGACATTTACGTCCTCATTCATGCTGACGGCGGGTGGACCCAATAGCGCCACGCTGTTTTATGCCCTCTACCTGTACCAAAATGCATTTACGTATCACAAGATGGGAAAGGCATGCGCACTTGCTTGGGTGCTTTTCCTCATCATTATGGTTCTCTCGCTGTTGGTGTTAAGAGTTTCCAAACCTCTCATCTACTACGAAAATGATGAGGAGGCGTAGCATGAAAAAACAAACTGTGATCATGATTGCTCGGTATACCATAGCAATTGCTTTTGGCATCCTGATGCTCATTCCGTTCTATTGGATGATTGTTACCTCGTTTAAGTCTCCGGGTAATGTCTTTTCAAACCCTATCAACTGGTGGGTTGATAGTTTTAACTTTGACAACTACAAGATCTTCTTTGAAAAATATAATGGCTGGAAATACATCTGGAACACCGTCCGATTGAGCCTCATCAACATTGTTGGTGTCGTTGTTTCTAACGCGGTGGTTGCCTACGCCGTGGCCTTCATGAAATCACGCCGCAAGCGTCTGATCATGTTTCTTTTACTCATCACCATGATGATGCCGGGCACGGTGACGTTTTTTCCGCAGTTTATTGTCTACGTGACGCTGGGTTGGTACGGCACCATGTTGCCGCTTTGGGTGCCGGCATTCCTCGGCAATGCCTACTACATCTTCTTGCTGCGGCAATACTTTCTCACCATCCCCAAACCTATCTTGGATGCGGCGCGCGTCACGGGCGCAAGCGATTTTAGGATCCTTTGTCAGATTGTCGTACCTATGGCAAAACCCGTGTTCATCATTATGATTCTGAGTACGTTTATAGGCGTTTGGTCGGATCTGTTTGGACCGCTCATCTATATTCTGGACGAGTCTGAGCGGACGTTTCCTGTGCTTCTCTCTTATATGAACTCGACGTATGGCAATACCGGCATGCTGCCTACCATCATGAGCGGCGCGGTTCTTTCCGCTATCCCGACCTTGGTGGTCTATTTCTTAAGTCAAAAAGCAATGATCAAGGCATATGTATTCAAGACCGGTGACAAGTAGGGGAACAGTATGCAGAACGAGAAAATACTTGCGGTAAAAGAGAATGTCGAGAAGGTCCTGGTGGGCAAAAGCGCTGTACTTGACTTAGTGCTGACGGCACTGCTGGCAGAAGGAAACGTATTGCTGGATGATATGCCCGGAACGGGCAAGACAGTTCTGGCCAAGTCCTTGGCGCGCTCAATAGATGCACAGTATAGTCGCATTCAATTTACGCCTGACTTGCTGCCGTCTGATATTACCGGCATGAATGTGTACAACCAGCAGACATCGACCTTTGAGCTGCGCAAGGGTCCGGCATTTTGCAACATCTTGCTGGCAGATGAGATCAACCGAGCAACGCCTAGGACGCAGTCTGCCCTTTTGGAGTGCATGGAGGAGCGCCAGATCACCATTGATGGGGTAACCATGGCGCTTGAGATGCCCTATTTTGTCATCGCAACACAAAATCCCATTGAGACATCCGGTACCTATCCTCTGCCAGAAGCCCAGCTTGACCGCTTCTTGATGCAGCTTTCACTGGGCCTTCCAAGCTTGGAAGAAGAGATTCAGATCATGGAGCGCTTCTTGGTGGATGCTCCGTTGGAAGTCTTAAAGCCCGTCTGCACCATAGACGAGCTGCTTGAGATGCAGCAGCAATACACAAACGTGTATGTCCATCCAGAGATCATGCGTTATATGGCGCAGATTGTCGAGGCCACGCGCACATCGCCCGAGGTTGTCTCGGGCGTGAGCCCGCGTGGCACGTTGGCGCTCTTGAGAGCGGTCCGCGCCTATGCATTTATCCAGGGCAGGGACTACGTGGTGCCAGAAGATGTCAAGGTGCTGGCAGGTCCTGTTCTGGCGCATCGTCTGGTTTTGCCGCGCGGTTTTGAGGGTAGGTCGGCAGGCATCAAGCAGATCGAGAAGATACTTGAGCGCGTAGACGTTCCAACGGAGAACTGGGGCAGGTAAGATGACGCTTCTGCTGCTTGTGGTAGGCGCAGGTCTTCTGTACCTCCTGCAACTTCTTGTGGTGAGGCTTATGTGGACACGTAAGTTGAGCGTTCATGCCGCCTTTGTGGCGCAGAGCGTGCGAGAAGATGAATCAACAGAATTGCAGATAGATGTTATCAACGCAGGCCTTCTACCTATGCTTCCTGTGCGTGTGCAGTGCGCAGTTGATTGCGGACTTGACTTTGGCAAGCAGGCAAACCTTGCGGTTTCTGACAAGAACTACCTGAGTGAGGTCTTCTCCCTCAAGGGTCAGGAGAAGGTGAGTCGCACCATTCCGCTCTACTGTGCTGCCAGAGGGTTTTATCGCATAGATACCATGAGCTTGATAGGAACTGATCTCTTTTGCACCAAGACTCTTCACACGGAAATTCCCATGGAGACGAACATGTGCGTGCTGCCTGGTCACGTTGATGCAAAGCGTCTCATGGTGGCCTCAAAGCGCCTTATGGGCGAAAATATCGTGCAGCGTGCACCGCTGACGGACCCGTTTACGCTGCGGGGGATTCGCTCGTATATGCCGGGCGATCCCATGAAGGACATCAACTGGAAAGCCTCGGCGCGCACGGGCGATATCAAGGTTAACGTGCATGATTACACCGTGGACCAGGAGGTCATCATTGTACTGGACGTGCAGTGGGATCTTTTGCTGCGTCCGCATGAGCTGCTGGAAGAAAACATCAGAATTGCGGCCAATCTAGCGGATGAAATGGTGGGAAAAGGGGTTCCTACCAGCTTTGTTTCAAACGGACAGGACCTCTTGACGGGGGCAGCCGTCCGCATGGAGGCTGGGGCAGATAGAAGGCATGCGGAGGCGCTGAACTACAACCTGGCGCGGATTGCTCTTGCTCATGAGCGTGATACGTCTGCGCAAGAGATGCTGACAGAGCTTGGCAAGGAGCTTGAGGCACGCTCAGACCGGGCGCAGACAGCGGTGCTCATCACCTGTCAGGTGGGAGATGAGCTGCAGGAACTCTGGCAGCGCGTGTCATCTGCGTGCAGCCATGCTGTGAGGATTCAGACGTATTACCACAGAGGCGATCTGCCAGAGGGTCTTTTTGGCAGTACAGACGTGATGGGCTGGGAGGTCTTTAGTGGACGGTAGGCGGCTCTTTCACTTTTGGATGACACACTCCATGAAATATGTCACCGTGCCCTTAGGTGTTGCCACGGTGGTAGGGGAGTTTCTCTCAAACGTTTCAAGCGACCCCACCTTTGGGAGAATTGGCCTAGTCATCGGTGTTATCGGGCTCTTTCATTTTCTCATTCATACGTATTTTTATCGGCGGCATAGGTTCTTGAGCAACGCCGCTATGGTGTCCACCATGCCCAAGAAGCGGATCAAATCGGTGGGCATGAGGTATATGGCGCTCTATCTGCTGCTAACTGCGGTTGTGCTGGTGTTGGTGTTTTCTGCCTATCAGGGAACGCTGCTTGCGCTCATGCGCGGCGTGCTGCTGCTGGTATTTGGCACGCTCTTGCGGGGTTTGGTCTCCACCAGCGGTCTCGGCGGGAGCGATACGGTGGTGGGTAACGCCGCCGGAGCTGATAGAGCTGCAGGTTCTCTGGCAGGCGCGCAAGAAGGCGCCTGGGGCCAAGGTGTCAGCGCACTGCAGACGGTGCTGGTGGTGGTAGGCCTTGTGGTGATCGTGGTTCTTATCGCCTTGCTTATTGTGGCAAAAATCCGCCAGAAGGTATACGAGGCAGCATCGGCTGCCGATGGCGTGACCATTTACGATACGAACGATAAGTCTGAACAGTCAAAAGTCAAGGGTTCATGGCGCGATGCGCTCGATTTTTCCGACACCATGCGCGTGCGGCGTATGTATAAAAAGTTGATCCTTCAGAAGAAGCCACGCGCGGTTGCGCTGGCTTCATGCTTCACGCCCAAGGAGCTTGAAGCGGCGGTGCATATAGACCCTGAGCTGGGAAAAAGCGTGCATGAGCTCTATGAGAAGGCACGCTATTCCAAGGAGGGGTGCAGTGAGGAAGATGTTGCTGTGGCCAGAGAATCGCTCAAGGTGGCGCGCGGCTAGGCTGTAGGCGACGGCCAACAGCGGGCTACGCGGCAACAGCGGCCGCCCGTCAATGGCGGCAACGTGCCGACAGCGGCTACGCGCCGATGAGGAAATTTTTGAGGGGCGCCTGAAAGGAAGGCCATGAGTGAGCTGAGCATAGTGAATCTCAACAAGCGATGGAAGGGCAGCTCAAAGAGCGTGCTTGAAGATATCAACTTGACCGTGGGGCGTGACTTCTGTGTCCTTCTGGGCCCTTCGGGAAGTGGAAAGTCCACGCTGCTGAGAACGATTGCTGGCCTAGAGGAGCCAGATAGCGGTCGCATTTTCATCAACGGGACCGATGTGACCGATCGCGCGCCCCAGGACAGAAAAATTGGCATGGTGTTTCAAAACTATGCGCTGTTCCCCCACATGGCCATCGGCGCCAACGCGGAGTTTCCACTCAAGGTGCAGCACATGCGCCGTGACGCGCGCAAGCGTACGGTGAGCGATGTGCTTAAAGATCTTGAGATAGCTGACGTGCGCAAGCGCCATCCCTACATGCTTTCTGGCGGTCAGCGCCAGCGGGCGGCTATGGCGCGCGCAATGGTGCAGGAAAACGAGGTCTATCTCTTTGATGAGCCCATGTCAAACCTGGATGAATCCCTGCGAGCGCGCTTGCGGCCAGAGATCCAAGAGGAGTTTGAGCGCCTCCAGGTGCCGTTTCTCTACGTCACGCACGACCAGGTAGATGCGCTCACGCTAGCGACAAAAGTTGCCATTATGGCCGAGGGTCGGATTGTGCAGGTGGGGATGCCGCAGGAGGTCTATGAGCATCCTGCGACCATTTTTGTTGCAGAATTTATGGGCAACGCACCGATGAACATCTGCCCCTGCACGTTTGGGCACGTCGCTCGCGCCGCGAACGCCGCCAGCGCTGGGCGAGAAGGCCGTGCGGCTGAGATCGGCTTGGGTGGGCTGACGTTTGCGCTGCCGCAGGGGTTCTCGCTGCCAGTCGGCGGCGACGCGCAGGATGTAGGCGCGATTTCCTACAAGATAGGTTTTCGGCCAGAAGACGTTCTTCTCGCCCGACCTGATGATTCGATACCTTGCCTTGAGCTGACAGGTATCTTGCGGGATTTTGAGTACGCAGGCACTCACCTCACGCTCAAGGTGTTGGTGGGGACAGAAGAGGTGCGCGTTCACTCGTCGACCCATGTGCGCGCCTCGCTTAACCAGCGCTCATCCTTATGGGTGCGGCAAGATCGGCTGCATGTATTTGATGCCGCGTCCGGTCTCTGCCTGATGTAGGCGGTGTTGTGTATGGAGAGATCTCTTGTTGATACCGTCCTTACCAGCGATAGAATACATGTCTCGCCCATTGGTGGACAGAGTACACTGTTTGATTTTTGCTGCATGGGTCGGCTGACCGTGGCAGAGACGCTGGGCTTTAAGACGGAGCAGGCAACCGAGCTTTTGCGTGTGGTGACACCGGGGCAACTGAGTGATGGCAAACATCCCGATACCAGGGCATTTTGGGCTGACGACGAGCGCGTCCGCGCGGAGTTGCAGAGCCTTGCGTGGCTAAAAGGTGTGCATGACGACGGCGGCGGTGAAGAGAGCCAGGTGCCGTTTCATGGCGGTGGCTGCTTTGGCCCGCTCACGTTGGTGTCAGACATTTTGGGAGCCGATCGGCTGCTCAGGATGGTGCTGAAAGAGCCCAAACAAGTGGAGGCGCTCTTGGACTACGTGACCGAATTTCTGGTGTTTCTTGCCATGCAAGAGGCAGCGGCCGGCCAAGATCTCTTCTGGATTGCCGAACCCGTAGCATCGCTTTTGGCGCCAAAGAAACTGTGGGACTTCTGCGGCAAGTGGATTCACCAGATCTATGAGGCCGCAGAGGCACCGGGCGTCTTGCATGTGTGTGGTAAGACGGACCGGCACACCGAGGGGCTGCTCCAGGCGGGAGCTTGCGTCTTGAGCATCGACTACCTCACGGATATGCCGCGCTGTCTGAAAGAAACGACGGAAAAAGCTCTGGTCATGGGCAATATCAGCCCCATGCTTATGCGGGATGAGGGCGCGGAGGCGGTGAGGCGCGCCACCGATGTTCTTCTCGACCAATGTAGTCCCTTCCCCAATTTCATTTTGGGGACCGGCTGCGCCATGATCCATGAGACGCCGGAAGAAAACGTGCAAGTCCTCTTTGACGAGGCCGCTAAACGACGAAAGGCAACCATATGAGGAACGAGTTGCCCATAAATTTTGAACAGTTCTCGGACGCCAGAAAAAAAGGCTTCCTTGAGGCAAAAAAGCTCAAGGAGGACGGCGGACTGCTGGCGGGAACGTTTTGCACCTACACGCCACTGGAAGTTTTTGATGCGGCGGGCATGTATTCGGTGAGCCTGTGCGCGTCCAGTGACGAGACCATCGCTGATGCCGAGAAGGACTTGCCCAAGTGGCTCTGTCCGCTCATCAAGTCGAGCTACGGCTTCATCGTGTCCGATAAATGCCCTTACGCGCACTTTGCCGACATCATTGTGGGAGAGACCACCTGCGACGGCAAAAAGAAGATGTACGAGCTTTTGAGCCGCACCAAGAATGTGCACGTTATGCAGCTGCCTCAGTCAAACAATCGCACGGAGGACCTGGACTGTTGGACGCAAGAGATTCATAGTTTGATAGAGCTCCTGGAGCAGCAGTTTGGCGTGTCCATCACAGACGAGAAGCTCAGAGCAGCCGTGAAGTGGCGAAATGAGCTGCGGCGCCGTGAAATGGCGCTCATGGAGATGCAGCAAACGGTGCCGCCTGCCATGGAAATGCGTGACCTCTTTGAGGTGCTCAACAGCATCAATTTCAGTTTTGATCACCCCGAGTCGATGCGGAAGCTGTCGGAGCTCCAAGACGAAGTCACTTCTTGCTATATGCACGGCGACCATCCCGTGGCGACTGATCGCGCGCGCATCCTCATCACCGGATGTCCGACTGGCGGCGTGGTGGACAAAACCATTGGCGCTATCGAGAAGAACGGTGGCGTTGTGGTGTGCATGGAAAACTGCAACGGCATCAAGGGGGCACAGAATCTGATTGATGAGGATGCTGATGATATCGTACGAGCAATTGCGGCGCGCTACCTCAAGATTCCGTGCTCGGTGATGTCGCCTAATTCGGGGCGGATTGAGTCCATCCGCCGGCTGTGCAAAGACTACAAGGTAGATGCCATTGTGGACATCACGCTTCTGGGGTGTCATACCTATGGCGTGGAAACTGCGCTCATAAGTCAGACGGCGGAGGAGATGGGTGTGCCATATCTTGCGCTAGAGACCGACTATTCGCACACCGACGACGGCATGCTGTTGACGCGGCTGTCGGCGCTCATTGAGATGGTGCGTAACTAGTGGGAGTCGAGTACATGAGCCACGCATTTGCAAAGGACCTATTGGCAAAGGGCATTTGGCAAAGGGCATTTTGCAAAAAGAGCATAGTGCAAAAACTTAATGAGAAAAGGGCACCTATGGTGCCCTTAGTAAATACATGGAGGCGAGACCCGGATTCGAACCGGGGATAAAGGCTTTGCAGGCCTCTGCCTTACCACTTGGCCATCTCGCCATGATGCCACGCTATGAAAAAGGCCGATATGCAATTACCGGCCCCAAGAATACATGGAGCGGGCTACGGGGATCGAACCCGCGACCTCCACCTTGGCAAGGTGGCGCGCTACCAACTGCGCTAAGCCCGCGTGCGAGAAAAGATTATGCGGCATGTTCGTTCTGTTTGCAAGCCCCAATTACAAGAAATTTGAAGTCGGTATGTGGGTTTCATCATATTTGCAGGTAGAAGGTGGTATGCGCAGGCGTGGCTTGGATACTGGTAGTCAGTGCTTCCATGCACGACCCGCAGCGATGCGTGTGCTGCTACGTCTAACACCCGCCGGAGCAGCACCCGCGTGGGACACGCGCAAAGTCCGCAAATGTGCGCTGCATCAGCGCACTACGTGAAGAATCCTTGCACGGCGACAGATTCGCTAGCATGGTAAGCTGCAACAACATGAAGGAGCAGCCGTGCCAGAACAAGCACACAACATGTCACACCACATCCAACCAGCAAGCGAGCAGCCCGCAGCGCCGCACGCGCCCGTCTATCTGGACTACGCCGCGGCAACGCCAATGCTGCCAGAGGTAGTGGAGGCCATGAGCTCCTACTTCACGCAGCGGTTCTACAACCCATCGGCTCCCTACGCTCTGGCGCGTGGCGTCCGCAATGACCTCGACGAGGCGCGCGCACTTCTCGCCCAAGAGATGGGTACCCGAGCGGACACCATCACGCTGACGGCGGGCGCCACGGAGGCAAACAACCTGGCCATGGCCGTGGCGTCGCCGGATGCGCATGTGGTGAGCTGCGCAATTGAGCACGAGAGCGTGCTGGCGTGCGTGAAGGCGCGCCCGCACACCATCGTGGCCGTGGGGCCGGACGGCCGCGTGGACCCGGCGGCGGTGGAGGCCGCCATTACGCCGCGGACAGAACTGGTGAGCATTGCGCTTGCAAATGGCGAGATCGGGACCATCCAGCCCATGCGAGAGATTGCAGCCGTGGTGGCGCGTGAGCGGGCGCGGCGCCTGGAAGCGGGCGAGAAACGCGTGCTCTGGCTACATACCGACGCATCGCAGGCGGCGGGCTATCTTTCCGTGAACGTCACGTCGCTGGGGGCGGACATGGTGACGCTTTCTGCCGCCAAGGTCTATGGGCCTAAGCAGGTAGGGCTCCTGTGGGCAGCCGACGGAGTGGTCCTGAAGCCATTGGTGCTAGGGGGCGGGCAAGAGGGCGGCGTGCGCTCGGGTACAGAAAATGTTGCCGGAGCCATTGGCTTTGCTCGCGCGCTGACGCTGGCGCAAGCTAGGCGCAAGGATGAGACAAGACGGCTGCAAGCTCTGACGGCGGCTGTTCGCCGGCGGCTTGTGGCGGAGTTTCCTGCGGCGGTGATTTCGGGGCCACATGCGCCTAAGAAGCGCTTGCCCAACATTGTGCATGTTTCGTTTCCGGGGATCGAGGCCAGGCGACTGGTGATTATGTTGGAACAAGAGGGTATTTCTGTTGGCACGGGGTCGGCGTGCGCGGCCAGCCGCATGCGTGTGTCGCACGTGTTAGACGCCATCGGTCTGCCGCGCTCTGTCTCTCAGGGCAGCTTGCGCATTGCGTTGGGCGCACCTTCGGCCGAGGAAGACGTGATGTGGGCGTGCGAGAAGATCTGCGCGGCAGCACACGCGGAGTACGCGCGCTTGGGCATCGTGGAGGCGGATCTGGCAGCGAGCGGCGCGGACGCGCGCGGCCAGCGCGCGGAGTGAACGTGGCAAGCACGTGGCAAGCACGTGGCAAGAAGGGATGCGTAGTATGAAACAGAGCGTGTATGTGGGCATGAGCGGCGGTGTGGACTCGGCGCTTTCGGCAGCGCTGCTGCTTGAGCAGGGCTATGATGTACATGCCATCTACATGCGCAATTGGTCGCGAGATCTTCCGGGTTTCAAGTGCACATGGGCCGATGACCTGGCAGATGCCGAGCGCGTTGCCGTTATGCTGGGCATTGATCTTGATGTGTGGGACTGCGAGCAAGAATACAAAGAGACCGTTGTAGATTACCTGGTAGATGCCTACGCACACGGCTATACGCCCAATCCAGATGTCATGTGCAACCAAACGGTGAAGTTTGGCACGTTTGCGGACCGCGCGTTTGCGGCTGGTGCAGATTACATTGCAACGGGTCACTACGCGCGCCGAAAAGGCGCCTTGGGAGCGCCGACGGCAGGTCTTTCTCGCGCATGCGACGAACACAAGGATCAGACCTACTTTCTCTGGCGCGTTCCTGGCACGATTCTTGCACGTACCTTGTTTCCCGTGGGCGATATTGTGGACAAGGTAACCGTGCGCCAGATGTGTGCCGAGCGCGGGCTGGGCATAGAAAAGAAGCCGGATTCTGACGGAATCTGTTTCATTGGCGAGGTGGGAATTCGCACGTTTTTGCTGGACACGCTGAGCCGCAAGGCGGGAGACATCGTGGAGTGGGAAACCGGTCGTACGCTGGGCCGTCACGACGGCGCCTTTCTCTTTACCGTGGGCCAGCGCAAGGGACTAAATTTAGGCGGCGGTCCTGCGCGCTATGTTGTGGCAACGGATACCGACGCAAACGTGGTCTATGTGACGGCTGACAAGAAGTGTGCCGGCCTCTGGACAGAAGAGCTCACGCTGACCGATGCGCATTTCATCTCTGGTCAGGCGCCGGAGCCTGGCCGCTACCAGGTGCGAACGCGCCACACAGGCCAGCTACGCTGGGCATATGTCGAGAAGATTGCGGACGCAGCCGGGTCTGCGGCGCCTGCTTCAGCACCAGCTGCGCCAACGCAATCCGCGCCAGTACCAGCGGGCGAGAAGAACATGCGCTTGCGCGTGTGTTTTGATGAGCCAGTGCAGCGCGTTGCTCCTGGTCAGAGCTGCGTTATCTACGACGGCATCGACTGCTTGGGAGGCGGCATCATCGAGCCGGACCCCCATGCGCTTCCTGCCTGGTTGTAGCAGCTGCGGCTAGCTGCTGGGAAGCTTGCGTCAAGCTGCAGGCAAGCTCTTGGCTGCACGCACGTGCCACAGCCTCACGCCACAAACACGAGGGTCTTATCGTCAGAACGCGTAGCGTCAAAGGCATATGAGCGCTCGTTGAAGCATGTGAGCTCGTCGATGTCAGAGATGGCATGTTCGGCGCACCAGCGCATGAACGTGCCGCGTGCCGCCTTGGCCTCGGTTGACTTTTGGATGAGCTTGCCATCTTCTCGCACGGTGCAAAACAGGCAGGTCACAAGTGGTATCTCATGGACATAGGGCGCAATGGCGTGGCTGTACTCAACCGAGGCTAGGTTGATGACCGCGTCCGCATTCTTGCTTACAGCTTGCCAGAGTTTGTCGCCCCAGAATTCATAGAGGTTGCGCGAGCCAGGAAGTGAGAGCTTGGCTTGCATCTCTAGCCGGTAGGGCACCACTGCGTCTGTCGCGCGAAGGGCTCCGTAAAAACCGGAGAGTATGTGCATATGCTCTTCAAGGTAGATAAGACTTTGATCATCTAGGACCTGGGGCGCAAGGTGTTGGTACTGGATGCCTTCGTATGCCAACACCGCCGCAGTCAGCGCAGAATCAAGATCCATGGTCTGGAATCGCTCGTAGTTGAGAGCGGCAAGCTTATCGGAACACTTCCAGAGCGCTTGTGCATCGGCCAAGCTTAGGGACTGTATTAGGTGCGCTAAGTGCTTGGTTTGCTGCAGAAAAACAGGTTCTGTGGTGGCGTAGGGAGGACCTTCTACCACGTTCATCTTCTTGGCGGGGGAGATCACGTAGGAAAGTTGCATGCTAGTGGTCCTTGCTCGCCACTCCAGCCGCGACACCCGCGCCCGCCACGCTGCCCGCCGGCCGAACCGTAAATCCCAGATGACTTTGGGTGCTGCCCAGGCTCTTCTTGCCAAGATCTTCCGGACGGATAAGAAAGCGGTCTCTGAACTCGGCTAAACCGTCTGCATCCAGGCCATATTCCTGTGCAAAGTAAGCGTCCAATGTGCCGTACTGCTGGTGGATCTCACAGAACACGCGCTCGCCAAACTCGCGGACGACGCCCTTGCTAAACTGTGCGGCAAGGCGCAGCTTGGGCATGGCCGTCATGATCTTGCGATGCCCGTCAATAAGCGCGCCCAGCTCACTTCTACGGTAGAGATTGGTGAGCACGTAAGAATCCACGGCGTCTTCCTCATCAAAGCCCAGCGCCGTCAAAATGAGCATAGCCGCAATACCCGTCCTGTCCTTGCCTTCGCTGCAGTGGAACAGAAGCGGCGTGCATCCACTCTTGAGGCGAGAGAAAAGCTCCTGGTAGGCAGGGTTATCAAACGCAATCGAGCTATAGAGTTCCATGAGGGCGGACGTGATGGAGCTCTCGGGATCAGAATCCACACGCCGCGGCGTAAAGAACAGCCGCAAAAGCCCGCCGACCGACATATTGATGTCCCGCCCGCGCCGGTCGATGGCGCCGCAAATGCGCTGCTGCTCAATGCCGTCAAGCGCGGGGTCGGGCAGGCGCTGTGCCTCCTTCTTGCTGCGCAGATCCAAGACATAGCGCAGGTGGAGATCTGCCAGCTCCGCCAGCTCTTCTGCCGTAAACGTCCCCAGAGCCGCCGATCTATACACCAGCCCCTTGCGCATCACGCGACCTTCCGGCACCACATTGCCTCCCAAATCACGCAGGTTGCAGCTATCCCGAAAGCCCGGGACATATGTGGGTAGGTGCTTTAATTCCATCCTCGCAAATCCCCTTGAACGTCAATGTCTTGTCTGCATTACTATACCCAGCATACCGAGCACGCGCTTCTGGGCGATAAGTTCGTGAAAAAAGTGGCATATAATGGCGCCTTCGCGCGGCTCGCGTGTACTGCCGGCGTGCGGGCACTGTCGGCGTGCGTGCGTGAGTTGTGAAGGCAAAAATTGCCCAAAATTTTTGTTGACCTGCTCCGTGGTTTCTCATAATATATTCCTTGCTGCAACGCAGCAGACATATTCGGGCGTTTAGCTCAGGGGGAGAGCGCTTCCCTGACACGGAAGAGGTCAGAAGTTCAAATCTTCTAACGCCCACCATAAACTCGCAGGCCAGAGGCTATGTCCTCTGGCCTGTTTTCGTTTGGTGCACGCAAGAGTGCACGCGTAGTGCACGCAACCCATTCAGGACGCTTCCGCAGCATGCCGTTTTATCTGCGTGTCAGAATTTTCCTTATACATTTTGAACTCTCCATTATGCAGACACAACTTTCACTCCCCCGAAGCCGGTTCGTGCAGGCATCGGCCTTCCAAAACCCCTCGCCCAGCCATCCGTAGCTGTGTCGATTTTCTGGTCGGGAACCCACGGGAAGCCCGTGGAAGTCAGGCGTTCGCGCGAGGTCAGCACTGACGAAAGAGCCCGTCATATACATGTGTCGTCGCCATCCGTGGCGGCGCGCACTGCTGGCACATGGTGGCACATCTTGTCACCCGAGACGGGAACATTTGGGAGGAATTCGCATGGCCGCGGATCAGGCTGGGAGCCGTACGGGCGACGGACGCCGGGGGGAGTCCCCCGCCGTCCCGAGGAATGAGGAGGACCTCGAGAGGATCGCCCGCATCTGCGCAGCGGGCCCCGACGGCGACCTCTGGATGGACACACGCTCGGTCGAGCTCTACCTAGGGATCTCCAGGCGCACCCTGTACCGCCTCGTGAAGAACGGCGCCATACCCGTGAGCAGGGTAGGCAGGAGGATCCGCGTGAGCAAGCGCGCCCTCGACGCCGCCGTCGCGGCAGGCCTGGTCTGGTGACCTGCCGTGTCCCCGAAAGAACGCGGCAACACCGCTCGTATAACGTTTTATGAGCAGCGGCCGGCAGGCCGGGCCCGCGTCTCCAACGGCCTGCCAGCAGGCCCCCGCCACCGGCTTCGGACGCCGGTCGGAACCCAGCGAGGCGAACGGGGGCGATTCCAATGAGCGGAAGAGGCGGCGAAGAGGAGAAGGTCATCTACGTCCTGCAGATGGCGCAGGACTACCTGACCATAGCGGACGTGGGGAAGCTGATGCACGTGAAGGTGACCACGGTCCGCGAGCTCGCCCTGAGGGACGTCGACCCGATACCCTTCAGGATCTTCGAGGACCAGCGCAGGAACCCCCTCGTCCACGCGGACGAGTTCAAGCTCTGGTGGGACAGGAACACGGTCCCCTACAAGGACTCCCCCGCGGGGAGGAACGCGACGGTCTACAAGAGGTCCTCCCATGGCACGGAGCACTGACGGGAGGGCGCACGAGCGCGCCGTCGAGTACGTGCGGGTCTACCGCTTCATGACCGAGGGGATGGGCCTTCGAGGCTGCGAGCTGCTCGTCTACGCGAGGATCTTCGGCTTCTGCAGGCACGAGGGCGTCGAGTTCTACGAGAGCAAGCGGGGCACGGCGCGCATGCTCGGCATCAGCGAGCGACAGGTCCACCGGGCAGTCTCCGCACTGGAGGCTAGGGGCCTCATCGTCGAGCTCGGCGAGCACGTGCTGCCCAACAAGCGGATCACCAAGAGGTACGGGCTCGTGGACAGTGCGGTCGAGCGGGCGGTCAGGGCCACGGAGCGGAGGAACAGGTCCGTGGGAGGCTGAGCCACCCATGACGGCATGGCATGGCGGGAGGCCCCGCATCCATGACGGGACGTCACGCCGCCAACCGGGCCCCCATGACATCGCGTCAGCGGCAGGGGTGACGCGGCGTCACCCGATAAGAGAGGAGGGACATGAAAGGAGAGACAGCAAAGGCGCCGGACCCCAGGCGCTCGCTCATCGGGCCGGCCCAGGCGAGGGAGCTGGGGCTCGGCCCCGAGCCGCCCGCCGCGCGCTGCCCGTTCTGCGGGAGGGCGCTCGAGGCGAGGGGCGTCGTCGTCGGCGAGAGGGTCGTGTGGGTCTCCAGGGAGCGCTGCTCGTGCAGCGGCGCGGCAGCCGCGGAGGAGGAGTCGCGCCGCGCGGAGGGCGAGCGCCAGGCGCAGGACCGCGAGGCCCGCCTCGCACGGTGCGGGATAGGCCGCCGCTTCCGATCGGCGCTCCCCACGGACGAGGCGTGCGCGTCGTTCGCGATGGGGTACCGCCACGGCGCAGGCAACGGCCTCTACATCCACGGCGGGATCGGCGTGGGCAAGACGTACAACGCCGCCGGCATCGCGTCCGTGCTCCTCGACCGGGGGGAGACCGTCGCCTTCACGACCTCGGTCGGGCTCCTCGCGAGGATCAGGGACACCTTCGACGACGCCTCGCCGGCCCGCGCCGCCTCGGTGAAGGAGCGATACCTCTCGTGCGAGGTGCTCGTGCTCGACGACCTTGGGAAGGAGGCGCAGTCGCCCTGGACGGTCATGACGCTCTTCGAGCTGCTGAACGCGCGCTACGAGGGGATGCGGTCCACGGTCATCACCACCCAGTACACCATGGACGAGCTCGAGGCGCGGCTCGCGAGGCGGGGCGAGGCGGAGACCGCGAGGGCGATAGTCTCGCGGATCAGGCAGACGTGCGACGACGTGAGGCTCGGCGGTCCGGACAAGCGGCGCGCCGCCGCCACGCCCCCGCAGATGCGGAGAGTTTATGACGGGATACCCTAGGGAAGCCCAGGGAAGCCAGGCGCCCCGGCGGGCCGACACGCGCCGTCCCATCCCCTGTAGAAGGGTGTGGGGCGGCGTCGCCGCGGCGCCACACAGGACATGGCGGGGACTCGGCCGGGCGCGGCCGTCCCGGCGGCCCGCCCCTCACGCAAGGAACGGGGGGCGGGCATGGCGGACGACTACGGCGACGACTCGGGACAGAGGCTCTACGACATGATCGTCCGCGCCGGCACGGTCGCCGCGGAGCGCTCCGGGCTCTCCGCGCGCGACGGCGCCATGGGCGAGGCGGCCGCGAGGATCGAGGAGGCGCTCTCCGCGCTCAGGCGGCAGCTCGGCGACCAGGCGGCGCCGGGGCCCGCGAGGGAGGAGCCGCGCGATGGCGCGACGCCCGAGTACGCCCGCCTCGACGTGCGAGAGCTCAAGGCAATCGACGGCTTCGAGGAGCTCAAGGGGATCATCCACGCGGACCTCGAGGCGCACGGCGTCGGCAACGGCTTCGTGGAGGGACGGGACGGCAGGACCGAGCTCGTCTTCAGGCTGGACGACGCGCCGAGGGTGGCCGAGTGCCTGGACCACCTCATCGAGGAGACCCATAGGGCCGCCGAGCGCGCGGAGCGCGACGCCCGTGCCCGCGACGACGGGGACCGCGACGAGAGGGGCCACGCCGACGAGGCGCGCGACGACGACCACACCGGCGAGACCCGCGGCGACGGGAAGGCCGTTGCCCGGAAGGACCGAGACGCGGAGCCCCTGGAGGACCGCGGCAGGCGCGCACGCGAGGCGTCGGAGGCCATGCGCGACGGGTCCGGCGCGCGCGACCGCGAGCGCGGGCGCGACCTAGCGCCCAGGCGCGAGGAGCGGTCAAAGTGAGCGCCGGCAAACCAAAGGGGACACTGGCCGCGGCCATCGGCTCCGCGGCCGCGTTCGACGCAGCCGACCTCCTCGCGGACCTCGCCGCCGCGTCCGGCGCGGACCCTGTCGGCGCCGTCGAGTCCGCCCTCGCCGGCCTTCCCGCGCACGCTCTCGCCCGGCACCTGCTGCCGGCGGCGGGACCCGCGCAGCTCGCCTGCGGCACTGTGGCGGCGTGCGCCGTGTGGGTCGCGTGGGCGCGCGCCCTCGCGCACTCCGGCAACTGGCGGCGCGGCGAGGAGGGCGGCAGCGCCCGCTGGGCGGACGCCCGCGAGATGCGCCCCTTCGCGGACCGCGCGCACCCCGACCACAACATCCTGCTCACGGAGGGCGTGTCCCTCGCGATGTCCCGGGACGACCACGACGCGCGCTACGAGCGCAACCGCAACGTGCTCGTGGTGGGCGGCTCCGGCTCGGGCAAGACGCGCGGCTACGTGCTCCCCAACATCATGCAGATGAACGCGTCCTACCTGGTCACCGACCCCAAGGGCACGCTCGAGCCCACCTGCGGGGCGATGCTGCGCGCCCACGGCTACCGCGTGGCGTGGCTCAACACCGTGGACTTCTCGCGCTCGAGCCACTACAACCCGCTCGCCTACGTGCGCACCCAGCAGGACGTGCTCGAGTTCGTCGACTGCCTCATAGAGAACACGAACGGCGAGAGGACGAGCTCGGCGGACCCCTTCTGGGAGAACGCGGAGCGGCTCCTGTACACCGCGCTCGTGGGGTACCTCGTGGAGCACTGCCCCGAGGCGGACCGCAGCCTCCCGGGGCTCATGACGCTGCTGTCGCTCGCGGAGGCGAGGGACGAGGACGAGTCGTTCATGAGCCCGCTCGACGTGCTCTTCGAGGAGCTGCGCACCGGCTGCACGTGCGTGCCCGTGCGCGAGGCCGCCTCGGGCGACGGCAGGTCGGTCACGCGCGGGCGCGGCCCGGGCGTGCGCTGGGTGCCCGTGACCGAGCCCGCCCCGGGCGACTTCTCGCTCTCGCGCTACCACGCGTTCAAGACGGCCGCGGGGAAGACCCTCAAGTCGATCATCATCAGCTGCAACGCCCGCCTGGGCAAGCTCGACTCCGCCGAGCTCCGCGAGGTCCTCTCGGACGACGACCTCGGGCTCGAGGGGATGGGCGACCCCGGCGCGCGCGTGGCGATCTTCGCGACGCCCTCCGAGACCAAGAGCACGTACAACTTCCTCTACGCGATCCTCGCGTGGCAGTGCGTGGGAAGGCTCTGCGACCGGGCGCTCGTGCGCTACGGGGGCTCGCTCCCGACGCCGGTGCACCTCGTGCTCGACGAGTTCTGCACCATCGGCAAGCTCCCCGACATCCAGACCACCATAGCCACCGTCCGGTCCAGGAACATCGGGATGACGCTCGTCGTGCAGTCGCTCTCGCAGCTCACCGCGCGCTACGGCGAGGACGCCGAGACCATCGCGGACTGCTGCGACACGACGCTCTTCCTCGGCGGCAAGTCCACCAAGACCAACAAGGCCATATCCGAGCAGGTGGGGCAGCAGACCGTCTCCACCCTCTCCAGCACCGAGAGCCGCGGGCCCTCGGGCGGCTCCTCCAGGAGCTACCAGCACGAGGCCCGAGACCTCATACAGGCGTCCGAGGTCGGCAGGATGGACCGCCGCATGGCGATCCTCCTCGTCTCGGGCTGCGACCCCGTGATGGACCGCAAGCTGAGCCCGGAGTCCCACCCCAGGGCGGGCGAGCTCTCGCGCGGCGCCCTCGCGGGCGGCGGGGAGGGGGCGGGACGGATGAAATGAGCCACGGCCGCGCGGGGACCCGGCGGCCGACCCGCGCCGCGGCCGGGAAAGGCCGCCGCAATGCAGGGATCCGACACGGGAGGGGTGCGATGCTCTCCAACATCATCAGGCTCGTCTCGGGGTGCGTCACGTTCCTCGGGAGCTTCCTCATCGTCTGGGGCGCGGTCGCCCTGGGAATCGCGATCAGGGGGCCCGAGGCTGGCGGCTCGCAGATAGCGAGCGCCATCTCGACCATCGCGGGCGGCGCCATCGTCGTGGCCGCGGCGGTCTACTTCGGGATGATCGACACGTCCTGGCTCCCGGCCTAGGGGGCCGGCCATGCCGCTCTCGGTCGCCGTCCACAAGGACATAGGCGAGTACCAGGAGAAGGTCGTCGGCAAGCTCAGCCTGCGCACGCTGCTGTGCGTCGCGGGCGGGCTCGCCACGTCGGTCGCCGCGGCGGCCGCGTGCCAGCTCCTGCTGGGCATCGAGGCCGCGGACGCGAGCCTGCCCGTCATGTGCGCGTCGCTGCCGTTCTGGCTCGCCGGGTTCTGGCGGCCGCACGGCATGCGGGCGGAGCGGTTCCTGCCGCTCCTTTGGGAGCACGCGACGGGCGACGGCGTGCTGCTCTACAGGGGCCCGGAGGCCCACCGTCTCCCAGACGGGCCAATCGCAGTTAGGACGACGCGCCGCCACAGGCGCCGCGCCAGGAGGAGGGGGGCCGAGCTCCGTGAGCCGAGCAAGGAAGGAAGCTAGCGGCGAGGGAGAGGGGCGCGGGCCGAGGCTGAGGCTCGCCGGCAGGGGCAAGTCCGTCGGGCAGCGCATGCGCGAGCAGGACCGCGAGCTCGCCGACGCCACCGCCGAGCAGAGGCGCCGCCGCCACGCGGCGCGCGGCGTCTACGACGCCATCGGGTTCGAGTCCATGTGGGCGGACGGGATCTGCGAGGTGGAGCGCGGGCTCTTCTCGCAGACCGTGGCCTTCTCGGACATCAGCTACCAGAGCGCCCGCAAGGAGGCACAGGAGGCGGTCTTCTCCGCCTGGTGCCAGCTCCTGGACGGGTTCGGCGCCGACTCGTCGGTGCAGCTATCCATCACCAACACGCCGATCCCCGCGGAGGAGATCGGCAGCCGCTCGTTCTTCGACGAGTCCGACCCGGTGACGGGGCGCTTCGCCGCCGAGTACAACCGCATCCTCAACGACAAGATGCGCGAGGGCATCTCGAACCTCGTGCGCACGCGCCACCTCACCTACGCGGTCGGGGCGCGCGACGTGGAGTCGGCGGTGCCCCGCCTCGCGAGGATCCGCGGCGAGGTCACCCAGGCGCTCCAGCGCGTGAGGTGCGAGGTCGAGCCCCTGGACGGGCCGGCGCGCCTCGCGGCGATGGGCGCCCTCATACGACCGGGCCGCCGCATCCCGACGGACTGGTCGCTCCTCGCGGCGCACGCGGGGCTCAGGGCGAAGGACCTGGTGTGCCCGGGCTGCATCGAGACCAAGCCCGGGGGCTCGGCCTCCAAGCTCCGCATCGACGGCACCTGGTGCCAGGCGCTCGTGTTCCGCTCGTTCGGCAGCGAGCTCATGGACCGCTGCATCGCCGAGATCGTGGACCTGCCGATCCCGCTCTCCGTCTCCATCCACGTGCAGGGCATGGACAAGGCGCGCGCGGTCTCCTTCGTGAAGCAGCGCCTCGCCTGGATGGACAAGGAGATCATCGACGAGCAGCGCGCCGCCGTGAAGCGCGGCTACGACTACACGATCCTGCCCTCGGAGCTGCGCTACTCCAAGGAGGAGGCGGAGGACCTCCTCGACGACCTGCAGAACAAGAACCAGCGGCTCTTCCGCTACACGGGGCTCGCATGGGCCTACGCCGACACGGAGGCCGAGCTCGACGAGCGCGTGCTCCAGATCACGCGCGCCGCGAGGTCGAACTCCATCGAGCTCGAGGCGCTCGACTACCGCCAGCGCGAGGGCATGAACTCGATCCTGCCCCTGGGCAACAACCACGTGGACGTGGGGCGCTTCATGACCACGGCGGAGATCGCCGTGCAGATGCCCTTCGCCACCCAGGAGCTCAACCAGGAGGGCGGCGGCTACTACGGGCAGAACAAGGAGAGCTCGAACCTCGTGATCTGCAACCGCAAGCGCCTCGCGAGCCCCATGGGCTACGTGGCGGGAAAGCCCGGCAGCGGAAAGTCCTTCTCGGTCAAGCGCGAGATCGAGAACACGATACTGGCGTACCCCGACGACCAGGTCATCGTCTTCGACCCGGCCGGCGAGTACTCCTCGGTCGTCGTGCCCAACGGCGGCACGTGCATCAGGCTCGGCCCGGACTCGGACGCCCACCTCAACCCGTTCGACCTCGCGGACGTGGAGGGCCACGCCACGGCCTCGCAGCGCGCCTTCAAGATCGACGCGTTCCTCGCGCTGTCCGGCGCGACCATGGCCGAGGGCCGGCAGGGCCTTCCCGAGGCGGACAAGTCCATCATCAGCCGCTGCGTCGAGGACGCCTACGAGCGCTGCGCCGCCGAGGGGCGCGTCCCCGTCCTCGCGGACCTCTACGAGGGCCTGCTCGCGCAGCCCGAGCCCGAGGCCAGGGGGATAGCGCTGCGCTACGAGCGCTACGTGCGCGGGGCCACCTCGTTCTTCAGCCACGAGAGCAACGTGGGGTTCGACGCGCGCATCACCTGCGTCGACCTGCGCGACCTCTCGCAGAACATGCGCACCTTCGGCATGCTCACGGCACTGGAGAGCGTGCGCAACCGCATGTACGCCAACTTCGAGCGCGGCGTCACGACCTGGCTCTACATCGACGAGGTGCAGTCGCTCTTCGAGCACCCCTCGATCGTGAGCTACTTCTCGAAGTTCTGGGCCGAGGGCCGCAAGTTCAACCTGATCTGCACGGGCATCACGCAGAACTCCGTCTACATGCTGGAGCACGAGGAGGCCCGCAACATGGTCCTCAACTCCGACTTCGTGCTGCTCCACAAGCAGTCGCCGCTCGACCGCAGGGCCTGGGCTGACCTGCTGGGGCTCTCGGAGCGCGAGGAGGGATACATCGACGAGTCCGCCAAGCCCGGCGAGGGCCTCCTCATCGCCGGCGCCGCCCGCGTGCCCATAAAGGACGACTTCCCGAGGGGCCAGCTCTACGACCTCTTCAACACGAAGCCCGACGAGGTCGCCGAGCTCAAGCGCGCCTCCGGCGGGAGGGGCGCCAGATGAGCGCCGACGCGAGGGACGCCGAGAAGAGCCTGGCATCCCAGGCCCCGGACCCGGCGTCCGTCGCCTTCGAGGGCAGGACCGACGCCGTGCGCGCGGGGATCGTGCGCGACGCGGAGGCGGAGCCCGCGCGCGCCCTCGGGGGCAGGCGCGACCCCAGGCGCGGGCGCGGCTCGAGCGCCCGCAGGCAGGCGGGGCGGGCCGCGGTACCCGTCGCCGCCGCAGGCCGGGACGCCTTCGGGGCCGACGCCGACGGCGACGACGACCTCGGGGACGACGCGCTCCGCCGCGTCGCACGCTCGGCGCGCGACCGCGCAGTCCGCAGGGCCCGCGAGGGCGGCACCGGCCACGACGCCGCAGGCACGGGAGGCGCGCAGGCGGAGGCGACGGAGAGCGAGGCGCCGCCCGACCCGGCGGCGCAAGGCCAAACCACTGCCCGGAACGGCGCCGCGTCGCCCGCCGCCGCCACGGAGGGGAGGCCGCCCGCGCCCGCCGCCACGCGGCGCGGCACCGCCACGGGGGCCGCGAGGGTCGCGCACGAGCCGCGCACGAGCGACTCGCTCGCGAGGCGCGGTCGCGGCAGGCGCCGCGTGGGCCTCCGCGAGTCCCGCGTGCGGCGCGCGATCTCCCGCGCCCACCGGACCGCCGCCCCCGCGGGCGTCGCGGCCCAGGGGGCGGCGGCCGCACCGCCCGCGCGCAGGGACGCCGCCGGCAAGGCCGCCGCCGCGTCCGGGGCGGCACTGCCGCTCGCCGGGGCCGTGGCCGGGATCCTCGCGGCCGTGCTGGCCGCGACCCTCGTCTCGCAGGCGCTGGGGTCCGTCTTCGGGTTCTGGGAGCACGAGGACGAGGCGCGCCGCTCGGTGGAGGGCCTGCCGCCCTACGTCACCTACTCGATGGTGCTCGCCGCGCTCGAGTGCCAGGACGAGTACGGGCACCCCGCGGGGTGCACGCTCGCGCAGATCATCGTCGAGTCCGGCGTCGGGGACCACCTATCCGGGCTCGCGACCCGCGACAACAACCTCTTCGGCATCAAGTGGGCGTCGAGCTTCGCCTCCTGCCCGGAGGTCACCGGGAAGGAGTCGTGGCAGACGAGCGAGGAGTACGGCGGCGCGAGCGTCACCGTCGCCGCCGCGTTCACGAGGTTCAGGTCCGCGGAGGACTGCATCAGGTTCCGCTCGCGCGTGCTCCTGCAGGCGGCCAACTACCGCGACAACGCCAAGATCCGGCAGGCCGTGGCGGCCCGCGACTCCGACCTCATGGCGGAGGGCCTCAAGGAGGCGGGCTACGCCACGTCGTCCTCCTACGTGGAGTCGCTCAAGTCCGCGATGGACGCCTACGGGCTCAGGAGGTTCGACTCCATGACGGCGGCGGACCTCCGGGCGGCCGGGACCGCGGGCACCGGGGGCGGCGCAATCGTCGCGGCGGCGCAGACGCAGATCGGCACGCCCTACGTCTGGGGAGGGACGACGCCCTACAGGGCGCTCGACTGCTCGGGCCTCACACAGTGGTGCTACGCGCAGGCGGGGATCCGGATCCCGCGCAACTCGGAGGACCAGGCGGCCGCCGGCACGCGTGTGCCGCTCTCGCAGGCGCAGCCCGGCGACATCCTCTGGAAGCCGGGCCACGTCGCCATCTACATAGGCGGCGACTCGTACATACACGCGCCGAAGCCCGGCGACCACGTGCGAGTGGGCACGGGCATCGGCTACTTCACCTGCGCGATCAGGTACTAGGAGGGAGAGGGAGCATGGAGAGACGGAAGAGGGCCGTGGCGATGGCGGCGGCGGGGGCCGTCGCCGTCCTCGTGGCGGCCTCACTGGTGCGGTGCTCGGCGGCAAGAAGCGCGTCGGCGACGGACGGCGGGACCTCCGGGGCGACCGCGACGCAGGCGGCGGCGACCGACGCCGCCGGGTCGGACGCGGGAGGGAGCGCCGACGAGACGGGCGAGGCGGGGTCGTGCGCGTCGGCGCTCGAGTCCCGCGAGTGGATGGGCGCCGACGACGCGTCCGAGCGCCTCACGGCGTCCGGCGGCAGGATCGTCGAGACAGACGGGACGAACACCTACACCTCGAGCTACCGCGTGACGGAGGACTCCGCGGGGAGCTGCGAGCTCTCGATCACCCGCGCGGACGGCACCGTGGTGCAGGCGACCGCCACCATCACGGGCGACGGGGACGACGCGAGGCTGCACTGCGAGCAGCTGCGGGTCGCCTTCGACTGGGTCCCGGCGCCGACCGACGGGGAGGTCCGAGTCACGGGCGTGGACGACGAGTACCTGTCGCTCGTGGGCGGGGACGAGACCGCGCTCGACGCCGCGGTCAAGCTCTGGGTCTCGATGCACGTGCCCGGCGCGTCGGAGGCCGCATTCGACGGCGAGGTCTTCCTCGACACGAACGAGGACCGCGTGACCGCGACCTTCACATGCGACGACCCCGGCAGGACCGTCGTCTCGGTGGAGTGGTCCGGCGGCGCGTTCTCGGTGACGGGCTAGCCATGCGCGGCGCAAAGAGGGCGGGGGCGCTCCGGCTCGCCGCCGCCGCGGGGCTCGCGCTCGCCGTCGCGCTCCTCGTCCCGCACCCGGCCTTCGCCTCGATAGCCGACGACATCAACTCGTGGATGTGCGGGGTCCTGCGCGACACCTGCAACTGGATCTTCGCCGCCCAGGCGAGGGTGCTCGCGTCGATAGGGGTGGAGGGCGTGCTCTCCAAGCCCTTCTCGTCGATGCTCGGCACGGCGGGCGGAACGACGCTCGCCGAGATGGCGCGCGGCGCCTGGCAGGCGGCCGTCCTGCCCATCGGCTGCGGGGTCCTCTCCATGGTCTTCACGGTCCAGCTCGTGCACATCTCCCAGCGCATGGACGGCAACGCCTCCGTCCCGGCCATCAGGGAGGTCGTTTTCCTGCTCGTGTTCTTCGCCGTGAACCTCTTCCTCGTGCAGAACTCGTTCGAGCTCATGAGGGCCCTCTACGAGGTCGCGCGCCTCGCGATAACCCGCGTGACGGCGCTGTTCGGCACGGGCGGGGCCATGGACCTCTCGGCCGTCTCGATCGTGACCGAGGACGACGACGTGGCGGCGCTCCTCGCGATGGTCGTCGTCGCGCTCGTCAGCTGGCTCGTCGTGGTGGTCGCCTACGTGGTGGCCCTCGTCGTCACCTGGGCAAGGGCGATCCAGCTCTACGTGATGGCGGCGCTCAGCCCCATACCGCTGGCGCTGCTGGGCCTGGACGAGACCAGGCAGATGGGGGTCGGCTACCTCAGGCAGTTCGCGTCCGTGTGCCTCGCGGGCCTCGTGATCACGCTGCTCCTCATAGCGTTCCCCGTCGTGCTCGGCGGGCTCAACGCGGCGAGCGCCGGCACCGGAACGCCCGTCGACTCGGTCGTGGGCGGGCTCAGCTACGCGCTCCAGTACCTCGCCATGTGCGTCCTGCTCGTGCTCTCGCTCGCGAAGAGCGGGGCATGGGCCAGGGACGCCCTCGGCGGGTAGCGAACAGGTTCCCAACGGGCGGCCCGGGAGGGCCCGAAGGATAGGAGGAAGGAATGGAAGGAGAGAGGGACGGCCGGGTGGTGGTCACCCTGCACGAGAACTTCGTGCGGGAGCACATCCGCTACACGGACCGCAGGACCGGGGAGGAGCGCGAGTTCAACCAGGCGCGCGTCCCCTCCGGGACGGTCGTCGGGGGGACGGACTACGGCGGCTGGGAGTTCACGCCGCTGTCGGTGGGGCCCTCGGCGCTGCGCGGGGAGAGGTGGCGCGACCTGCCGCTCCCCGCCGACCGGCAGGTGCTGCTGCGCCGCTCGGTCCTCGACGCCGAGGGCAACCCCGTCCTCGGCGAGGACGGGAGGCGCGTGCGCGAGAGCGCGCGGGTCGACCCCGCCGAGCTCAGGGACGCGATCGTGGAGGGCCGGCGCCGCTGGGCGCGCGAGCACTCGCAGGGTCGGGCCCTGGGGACGCGAGCGAGCGAGGCGCGGGAGGGCTCGCGCGGCATCGCGGGGGACGCAAGGCAGGCACGCGAGCAGGGAGGACGCGGGCAATGGGACGAGTGACGAAGAGGGCGAGGGGGACGATCGCGCGGAGGGTGGTCGCGGCCATCGCCTCGGCCGCGCTCGTGCTCAGCCAGGCCCTGGGCGCGCTGGCGCCCGCGGTGGCGTACGCCTCGACCGGGACCATGAGGGTGACCACGGAGACCAACGGCGGCGAGGGCTTCCTCTCGTTCGGGAGCGACTCCGGCAGCCAGCTCTTCTGCATCAGCCCCGAGGCGCACAACCCCACGGGGACGACGTTCACCAGGTGGGACTACACGGGCGAGGCCACGGGCATCCTGCCCGACCCGCACGCGCTGGCGTACCTGGTACACAGCATGGCGCCTGGCAACCCGCTCGGCCTCGAGAGGCCCGACCAGGCGATCAACGTGGCCGTGTGGATGCTCTGCGGCATGGACGTCGACCTCTCCAGCGGCGCATACAGCGTCGGGAGGATGTCGGGCAACGTCTACAGCGGCGCCGGCGGGAGGGCGAGCCGCGCGGACGCGGGCAAGATCGAGGCGGCGGTCGCCGACGCACGCGCCCACGCGGGCAAGGCGGGCGCCTGGGACCGCGCGAGCAAGGTCTGGTACTCGCCGAACGGCACGGTCCAGAGCGTCGTCGAGGTGCTCCCCACGGGCGGCGTCGAGCTCACCAAGTCGTCCGCGAACCACGAGGTGACCGACGCCAACGGCAGCTACTCGCTCGAGGGCGCGACCTACACCGTCTACTCAGACGAGGCCTGCACCCAGGCGGTCGCGACGATCGTCACCGACGCGAGCGGGCACGGCTCCGCCCAGGGGCTGCGCGCCGGGAGCTACTGGGCGAGGGAGACCAAGCCCGCGAGGAACTACGCGCTCTCGACCGACGTGATCCCCCTCACGGTGGAGGCGGGGAGGACCACCAAGGCCACGGCGACCGACGCCCCGCAGGTGAACCCGCTGGGGATCGTGCTCGCGAAGGCCGACGCGGAGACGGGCAAGGCGTCCCCGCTGGGCGCCGCGACGCTCAAGGGCGCCACCTTCGAGGTCCGCTACTACGACGGGCAGTACGACGAGGGGAGCCTCCCCGCGAAGGCCGCCCGCACCTGGACCGTCACCACGCGCGAGGACGGCACCGCCGACCTCGGGTCCGCCACGGGCGACGCGCTCTACCGCGACTCCAGGGGCGAGGCCTGCGTGCCGGTGGGCACGGTCGCCATCACCGAGACCTCCGCACCCGATGGATACCTGGGGGACGACGCCACCCACGTCGTGCACGTGACCGGCGAGGGCACGGCCGAGACCGTCTCGACCTACGCCACCCCCACGGTCGCCGAGCAGGTCAGGCGCGGCGACCTCGAGCTCGTGAAGGCCGAGTCCGGCAGCATGGCGCGCCTCGCGGGCGTGCCGTTCCGGATCACCTCCGCCACCACGGGCGAGTCCCACATCATCGTGACCGACGAGAACGGCCAGGCCAGCACCTCGTCGTCCTGGGCCGCCCACACCACGCGCACGAACGCCAACGACTCGGCGGGCGAGGGGACCTGGGACGCCTCCGCGGGCGTGTGGTTCAGCGGCACCGCGGACTCCCAGACCGCCCCGGACGACTCCAAGGGCGCCCTGCCCTACGACACGTACCTCGTCGAGGAGCTCCCGTGCGCCGCGAACCAGGGGCTCCGCCTCGTGAGCATGACCGCGCGGGTCACGCGCGACGCCACCACCGTGAACCTCGGAACAGTAGATGACGACCAGGGGCCGCGCATCGCCACGACCCTCACCGGCGAGGGCGGCGAGCACCTGGCCGAGGCCGCCGAGCGCGTCGAGCTCACCGACGAGGTCGAGTACGAGAACCTCGTGCCAGGGAAGGAGTACGAGCTCGCGGGAACCCTCATGGACCGCGAGACCGGCAAGGCCGTGACCGGCGCGGACGGCAAGGCCGTCACCGCCACCGCAAGGCTCACCCCCAAGCTCTCCACGGGCAAGGCCAAGGTCACCTTCGAGTTCGACGCGACCGGGCTCGCCGGCCACTCCGTCGTGGCGTTCGAGGAGCTCAGCCAGGGCGGGAAGGAGGTGGCCACGCACGCCGACATCGACGACGAGGGACAGACGGTCCTGTTCCCGAAGATCGGCACCACCGCGGCGGACGCGGAGGACGGCTCCCACGACGCGGCGGCCGACGACGACGTGACCATCACGGACACGGTCGAGTACCAGAACCTCGTGCCCGGGAAGGAGTACGAGCTCACGGGCACCCTCATGGACCGCGAGACCGGCGAGGCCGTCAAGGACGCGAAGGGCGAGAGGGTCACCGCGACCACGAAGCTCACGCCCGAGGAGCCGAGCGGCAAGGCGACCGTCACGTTCAGGTTCGACGGCTCCGACCTCGCGGGCCGCACGGTCGTCGCCTTCGAGGAGCTCTCGCGCCACGGCCACGGGTACGCCACGCACGCCGACCTCTCGGACGAGGGGCAGAGCGTGGCGTTCCCCCAGGTCACGACGTCGGCGAGGGATGCGGCGGACGGCGACAAGGTGATAGACGCGGCTCCCGGCCAACGCGTCGCCGACACCGTCTCCTACTCCAACGTCACCCCCGGGACCGAGTACAGGGTCAGGGGGCACCTGCTCGACGCCGAGACGGGCAAGGAGCTCGCCACGGCGGAGACGACCGTCACCCCCGAGTCCGCCGAGGGCACCGCCGAGGTCGCCTTCGACGTGGACGGCACCGGACTCGAGGGGAGGAAGCTCGTCTGCACGGAGGAGCTCTCCCGCGCGGGCAAGGTCGTCGCCACCCACGCCGACCTGAAGGACGGGGGACAGACCGTGAGCCTGCCCGGCATCCACACCACGGCGACCGACGCGGCGGACGGCGACCACGAGGCCACGGCCGCGGACAAGGTCGCCATCACGGACAGGGTCGAGTGGTCCGGGCTCGTCAAGGGCCGCGAGTACACGGTCACGGGCACGCTCATGGACAAGTCCACGGGCGAGAGGGTCACGGGAGGGGACGGCAGCCCCGTCACCGCCAGCGCCACCTTCACCGCGGACGCCGAGTCCGGCAGCACCGACGTCACGTTCGAGTTCGACGGCAGCGCGCTCGCCGGGCACGACGTGGTCGCCTTCGAGACCATCGCCCACGACGGGAGGACCGTGGCCACCCACGCCGACCTCGAGGACGAGGGGCAGACGGTGAGCATCACCGAGGCCCCGCCCGAGACCCCCAAGGAGGAGAAGGCCACCAAGGGCGGCGGCCAGCTGCCCAAGACGGGCGACGCCGGCGCGCCCCTGGCGGCAATCGCCGGCCTCTGCTCCGCCGCGGGGCTCTCCCTCGCGGGCGCACGCGCGCTCAGGCGCCGCGGACGCCGCGACGCGGACGGGGACGCCGGGATCCGGATCCGCCGCGGGCCCGCGACGGGGCCGGACCCGCTCGGGGGAGGCGACGGCGATGAGTAACCCGTTCGTCCCGCTCATCTGGTTCTTCGCGGGGATGGCCGCCGCGGGGACGGCCCTCATGGCGCTCGCGCTGTGCAGGGCGGCATCCGCAGGCGACGGCACCGACAGGGCATAGGCGTGGCGAGCAGGGCGGTCCCACGGGACCGCCCTGCCACCGTGACAGGGGGATTCGCATGGCAAGGGACGCAGGGGGCGGCCGGGAGGCGATCGCCGAGGCGAGGCGCCAGGTCGTCGAGGAGATCTCCGCCGCGATGGAGCGGGGCGGGCTCGCATGGGCGGCGGAGTGGAAGGGGTGCTGGTCGCCCGTGAACGCCGCCACGGGAAGGACATACCGCGGCATGAACAGGCTCTCGCTCGCGGCGGCGATGCGCAGGGACGGCTTCGACGACCCCAGGTGGTGCACGTTCAACCAGGCGAGGGACGCCGGCTGGCACGTGGCGAGGGGCGCCCGCTCGCCGGCGACGGTGGAGTTCTGGAGCTGGTACGTGCGCGTCCCGGGCTCCGGCATCGTCACCCTCCAGAGGGCCGAGCAGCTGGTCCGCACGGGGAGACTCCCCGAGGACGCGCTCAAGGACGCCTTCCTCCGCGGGAGGCTCCACCACGTGTTCAATGCCTCCCAGGTGGAGGGGGTCGAGCCCTACGACCCGAGCACGCACGCCCCGGAGAACGCCGAGGTGGAGCGCGTGGCGGACGAGCTCATCGAGTCGTCGAGGTGCCCGGTCCGCGAGGAGCGCGTCGACGAGGCGTACTACCGCCCCTCGACGGACACGATCACGCTCCCGCTCCGCACCCAGTTCACCTCGATGGACGCGTTCGCGCGCACGCTCCTGCACGAGATGTGCCACTCGACGGCGCGCGAGGTCGGCCGCGAGGTCGAGCGGTCGGAGGAAGGATACGCCCGCGAGGAGCTCGTGGCCGAGCTGGGCTCCGCCTTCGCCGCGGCGGACGCGGGACTGGACATGGGCGCCTACGCCAACGCCGACATGGGAAGGACGTTCCTCGAGAACCACGCCGCCTACCTGCAGGGCTGGCTCACCGCGATCCGAGACGACCCGTCCGCGCTCGCGAAGGCCGCAACTCAGGCGTCAAAAGCCGCTGACTTCGTCACGGACAGGAGGGGGAGGATGGTGGCCTCGAGAGAGGATGCCGCAAGGACAAATGCCCTCGACAGGGTGCCGCTCTCATCGCGCGCGCGGCTCGCCCAGGAGGCGACGGAGTCGACAAGGGTCGCCAGGACGCATGGTAGGGCGACCGAGCCGCCATGCGTACGGCGGGCAGCTGGGCGCGGGGAGACCTGACCTATACTCTTTGCATAGACCCCAGGGAGGCGCCGCTATGTTCGACATGACCGTCAAGGAAGAGGAGGCCCTGCTAAACGAGCTATCGAGGAGGACCTATTCGTATCCGTATCCGGACGATAGCTGCACCATAGCCGGCGACACCGTCCTGCAGTGCCCGAAGTGCCATGACGGGGAGATTGAGACCAGGTGCGTCGTCGAGCGTTACGAGGGCGAGATAAGGTCGTGGAGCTTCACCCACCGCTGCAACAACTGTGGCGCCAAGTTCGAGCTTGCTCCCCTTCGTGCGGACGTGAGGCTGAGGAGCCCACTCGACGAGGTCCGGTCGCTGGAGACGCCGTTCGGGACGTTCCACGCGCTGGTCAACGGGAGTGAGGTGCCGCTCCGGCACCGTGCCGTCACGCACGACATTGGTGGGGCGTACGGTAAGGCCCCGTTCCACGAGATGGACGTCGACATCTCCGGGTGCGCGGTTGGGGACGTCGTCCGGTGTCGGTTCGAGGACGTTTACCTGGAATTCATATCGAGCGACGAGCGGGTTGACTACGGGTGCGCCGTGAACGGCGGATATGCGATGGTGGTCAGTGGCTTCAACCCCGAGTTCGACCTCTATCGGGGCGAGAGCTACGGTCGGGAGCTGGAGAGGCTCTACCCGTACGACCAAAAGGGCATGACCCTGGAGGGCTTTGACTACATCATAGAGCGGGATCCGAGGGCCTATGATGTAGCCGCGTTCTACTGGTCCCGGTTCATTCCCATCGGGGCGGTCTGGGTGCCGAAGCCATGCGAGTCGTTCACCTTTTTCGACGAGGCCGGTTTTGAGCTCGACAATCGGCTCGAAGAGCGGCTCTCTTACCCAGCATGAGGAATATTGCGGCCATCGCATTGCGGACGCCGTCAACCGAATGGCTCCGGCCGGCGACTGGGCTTGGACTTCGCTACACTTAGGAGATGCGCTGGGCGCCGAAGCTCCAGAGCAGCTCGTGGTATCTCGAGGCGCGCTCGCCGTCCGAGATGCCGGGAGCGTCTGGGGCAAGGTCGAAGTCGATGCCGTCAATCATCTCGAACCAGGTGCGCACCCGGCCGTCATCGCACAAGAACTCGCTGTTCGGGGTCACGGTCCTGAAGTCTTTGAGCTCCTCCGCCGCGATGCGGGGATCGGGATCGAGATTCGACATGCCTAGGCCTCCGCCTCTGTCGGAATGAAATAGCGTCTTACCGGCCCGATTATGATCGATACCAGCCACGACAGCATGTTACAGCGACGTCATCGGACTTTGCTCTTGGTATCCGCTAGCGCGCTTGCCCTCTCGCCGGAAGATTGCGAGTCCGATGCGCGGAGTCACAGCCACACGATTCTGAACAGCCAGCGGAAGAACGAGAACACGAGCCTGAGCAGTCTCCTTGCCATGGTTGTCCCCTCCTGCCGGACGGCTATCCCACATCGTCTGGGACGATAGCATCGTGGCGGGACAGGAATTGGTAGCTCGCCCGCGTCATGCCCATGAGCGAGAGGGCCCCGTCCATGCCGAGGCAGTCGTCCGCGTCCGCGAGGTGCCCGAGCAGCCAGACGGCCCTCCTCGCGAGGGACATCCCCTCGACCGGGGGCTCGTAGAGGAGCGCGAGGAGCTCCGAGAGCCTGCGCTCGTCGACGAGGTCCGGCCCCACGCGCGTGAGCCAGCGCGTGCCGTCGACGTCGCACGACCTCACGCGGGAGAGCTCGTCCTCCGAGAGCAGGTGCGCCCTGCAGCCGGCGCGCCTGGGGGCGAGCTGTTCGTCGGCGCCGCCGCTGCACGTGGAGTCGTACCAGCTGAGCTCGGCCCACATGCCGTCGCCTTCCACGAGGCGGACTGCGACGTCGGTCATCGCGTCGGGCGCCCCGAGCGCCCCGGCGGTGGTGAGCGCCGTCGTGTCGAACTCCTCGAGGCCGCCGTCCTCGTACCAGACCGTGATCCTCACCTTGAGTCGCCCCTCTCCCCGCGGTCGTCCCTTCGGACCTCCCGCTGCCTCTGTCCCGTGCCGCCCGTGTGAGGCTTGTCGCCTGCGACGGAGGACCGCCGCTTGGTTGCGTGATGTTTCGAGGGTCTGACGTTTCCGCTGGTGCGTGGTGCCGTCTCGGGGAGGAGCCCGTGCTCCGCGCAGCACTGCCGCGCGTCAGTTAGGAGCTCGGCGTCCTTGGCGCGCCCCTCGGCCTCCGCCCTCGCGATCGCCGCGTCGACGCCGCGCAGGCTCCTGAGCCCCCTCGACCGAACCACATCGACGGCGGAGGCGACCCTCGCGAGCTCCGAGAGGTCGCGCACCTCGACGGCGCCCCTCGCGGCCGCGACGGCGTCGAACGCCACCTCGCGCGGGAGGGCGGCAGAGGTCATGCGCGCCCGGACGCCCTCCCTCGTGTAGGCGGTGCCGAGCCTCGCTCCCGACACCTGACGCGACGTCATGCCGGCGAGCTGGTAGACCCAGCCGCCGCCCGTCCTGGCGCTGGCGGGCCTCGCCACCACGCCGAGCCCCTCGAGGGCCCGAAGGAACTCCCGCTCGCTCGTGGAGGTGTCCCTGGCGACGGCGACGCGGGAGCGGATGTCCGCGACCCACGAGTAGCCTCCGCGTCCCGAGATCGCCCGCTCCTGCCTGTCCTCGGCGCGCCTCTGCGTGTGGTCGTCCGTCCTGGGACCGCCGTCGATGCGGCCGCGGAAGTGCGAGAGGCCGAGCCCGCGGGAGACCTCCTGGAGAGACCCGTTCAGGGCGCCGGGGTCGGGGTCCTGCAGCCTCCGTCCCGTCTCGAGGTTGGTGTTGTTGACGACGACGTGGGCGTGGGGGACGTGGTGCTCGTTGTCGTCGTGGTAGACGATCGCGACCTCGTGGTCGGGGAAGCTCCGCCGCGCCCACTCGGTGGCGAGCTCCCTGAGTGCGCCCAGGCCGATTCTGTCCTCCGGGGAGGGGGAGACGACGTAGTGCTTGAACGTCCGGGCGCGCCTGCCGCCCCAGGCGCGGTCGTTGCCCGCGAGCCTCCTCGTGCGGTCCATCTCCGCCGCCCAGTCCTCGCATAGCTCTGGGTCTCCCAGGTTCAGGAGGTCCACGGCGAGGGCGCGGCCGCCCCTCTCGAGGTAGCGCCTGATCCCGCCCGTGCCCGTGTGCCCGGATATGGCCTTCAGGTACGTCACGGCCGCATCCGCAGGACCTGCCTGCCGGCGAGCCGCCCCAGGCCCTCCTGGACGGCCCGCGCCCCCTCCGAGACGGCGGCGAGGTCCCATCTGACGCCCTCGAGGACCTCAGCGAGCGATGTTGAGTCGATCTCCTGCTCGCGGCAGGACTTTGCGATGCCGTTCAGGGCGTGAGCGCACTGGTTCAGGAGGTAGCCGAGCGAGCGCGCGTCGCGCTCGATGCGCACGGCGGTCCGCGGGTCCACGAGCACCTGGCCGGTGTCAACCGTGTCTGATTTGGCGGCGGCGCGCACGAGGGTGCGCACGAGCTCCGCCCTGCCCATGCCGAAGCGAGCGGCGGCGTCGCGCAGCGCCCGCTCGTCGCCCTCGCCGAGCCTGAGCTCGAACCTGGAGGCGTACCTGCCCATGGCCCTCCCGGGGAAGGGGCGGGGAGCTGTGTGCCTGGCGCGGTACGTACGAGTATAGGGGCGCGGGGGATCCCCCGCGAGGAGACCCATGACGTCACGTCATGGGGCGACGGTCGGGAGGCGGCGCACCGGGCCGTGCGGGCGAAGAGCCGCGTGAGGGCTTTGCGGACCCCTCTAACTTGGACGGTACGTACAAGTTAGGCTACTTGCTGCCGTTCAAGGTCATGTGAGTTCACTCGTTCAGTTTCTTGTTAGAATGTGCGTATATTTATTGCATTTTGCTTGCTGGTGCAAGGAGGACGAAGTGAAGTACTCTGATTTCGTAGAGTCCGGCGCGACTCAGACGCAGCGCATGGACTTCCTCTCCGAGGGCGATCCGACCCCCATCACGCTGCGTGTCCCGAGGAACCTCAAGGAGGCGGCAACCGAGACGGCGCGCCTGCGAGGGGTCAGCTTCTCAGCCTTCGTCCGCTCGTGCATTATCAACGAACTATCCGAGGGGGAATAGCCCTTGTCGAGGCAGGTCAAGTCTAAGGAACGAGTACAGGAGCACGGCGAGGTGTTCACCAATGAGCGCGAGGTCAACGCCATGCTCGACCTGGTGAAGCAGGAGACGGAAAGGATCGAATCCCGATTCCTCGAGCCGGCCTGCGGCGACGGCAACTTCCTCGCCGAGGTGCTCAGGCGGAAGCTCGCGGTCGTCACCTCGCGGTATCGGAAATCGCTTCACGAGTGGGAGAGGTACTGCTTCGTTGCCGTTGGCAGCGTGTACGGTGTCGAGCTGCTTCCCGACAATGTCGCCGTGTGCAGGGACCGGCTCTTCGGAATCGTGGAAGACGAGTACGGGAAGGTCGCGAAGAAGGATGCCAACCCTGCCTTCCTCGACGCGATACGATTCGTGCTCGGACGCAACATACTGAACGGCAACGCCCTCAGCCTCAAGGCGGTGGACGGGGACGGCAATGACACCGAGGATCCCATCGTCTTCTCGGAGTGGTCGGTAGTCATGGGCGACAAGGTGAAGCGCCGCGACTTCCGCCTGGACGAGATGCTTGAGGGCAATGTTGACACAGGGCAGACACGCTCCCTCTTTGGGGCGGACTACAACCCCGCCGTCGACTGGGAGTACGACGAGGAGACGAAGTCGTTCATCCCTAAACCAATAAGGGAGTTCCCCCTAACCAGTTTCTACAGTGTGGGTGATGCCGAGTGAGCTGGAATGGCAGAAGTGCACATGTCCATGGCCGCACTAGTAGTGCGCTTTGCAAGGGCGTAAAGGTCCGTTGCACGGGCGAACGGGAACAGCATCCGGAGGTGGTGGAGAAATGAGTAGCCTCTTCGAGACCACCTACAACCCCGACGTCCTGAGCTGCCTCGCCAACCTCTCGAACGACGAGGTCTTCACCCCGCCCGAGCTCGCTAACCAGATGCTCGACCTGCTGCCGGACGAAATTTGGAGTGACCCCGACGCGACCTTCCTCGACCCCGCCTGCAAGTCCGGCGTCTTCCTGAGGGAGATTGCGAAGCGCCTGATAGAGGGGCTCAAGGACGAGATACCAGACCTGCAGGAGCGTCTGGATCACATCTACAAGAAGCAGATCTTCGGCATCGCCATCACTGAGCTCACGAGTCTTCTTTCGCGCCGCAGTCTCTACTGTTCCAAGTACCCCAACAGCAAGTACTCGGTGGTGAGATTCGATGGAGCTGAAGGCAACGTGCGGTTCCGACGTTGCGAACACACGTGGAGAAATGGACGTTGTACCTTCTGCGGTGCATCTCAGGAAGAGCTCGATCGTGGCGGCGATTTCGAGACACATGCTTATGAGTTCATCCACACGTTTATACCGGAGGAGCTTTTCTCGATGAAGTTTGACGTCATCATCGGCAACCCACCCTACCAGCTTGACACGGCCGGAGCTGGACGGCAGGCGAGGCCAATCTACAACCTCTTCGTTGGCCAAGCCATGAAGCTTCAGCCCCGCTATCTGGCGATGATCATTCCATCGCGCTGGTTCGCTGGCGGCATGGGACTCGACTCGTTCCGCGAGAAGATGACTACCGACGGCCATGTTCGGGTCCTAGTCGACTATGCCAACGCCAAAGACTGCTTCCCCCAGAACAGCATCTCCGGAGGCGTGTGCTACTTCCTCTGGGATCGAGACAATCCCGGTGACTGCCAGTTCACGAACGTCTCGGGAGGAAAGTCGAACACAATCACCCGCAGCCTAAGCGAATGGCCCGTTCTTGTTCGTTACAACGATGCGGTCGATGTCATCCGAAGAGTTCAGAACTTCAAAGAGCCTACGCTGGACAAACTCGGCACGGCGCTCATGCCCTTTGGCCTTTCCACAAAGGTTCGAGGCACCGCCCAACCAACATCGTCAGACGACCTTGTACTCCACTCAAGTGCCGGAGTCTCCTATTTCCCAAGGAAAGACTTGCCTAAGGGGCAGGAAAAGCTTGCGGGGTACAAAGTCCTCATGAGCAAGACAGGGGCCGAACACGCAGGAGAACCCGACAAAGACGGTCAATTCCGTGTACTCACGAAGTCGATGTCCGTCATCGGCCCCAATCACATCTGCACGCACTCGTACTTTCTCATTGGGCAATTTGACACCGAGGAGGAAGCCCGACACCTCCTTGGCTATCTGCAGACCAGGTTCGTGCGTTTCCTCGTGCTCCAGATGATGACCTCAATCAATGTTTCCAAGGCCGTGTTCCAGTTCGTTCCACAACAGGACTGGACCAAGACTTGGACGGACGAGGTGCTATTTAACAAGTATGGTCTCACCGACGATGACGTCGAATTCATAAACAAGCTTATCAAGCCATTCGCGGGTGACGACGATGCCAGCTAGCCAAGACCAGTTCTTCCCGCAACGCCCCGACGACAGGCCTATCGTCTACGCCTACCGCGAGCCCAACAACCGAGAGCTCAAGGGGCTCCTCAAGGTCGGCTACACGAGTCGTCCGATAGAGGAGCGCATGCACGAGCACTACCCGACGCTGAAGCCGGGGGAGAAACCCTACGAGGTCGTGTTCACTGCTCCCGCGATGCGCTCGGATGGATCCACGTTCATGGACCATGAGGTCCATGCCAACCTCGAGGCGAACGGCTTCAGGCGTATGCGGGACCGAGACGGGAAGAAGACCGAGTGGTTCCGCTGCACCGTCGACGACGTGAGGGCCGCATACATCGCCGTGCGCGACCGGCCGGAGAACGTCGAGCGGCGCACGCGCGACTTCAGGATGCGCCCCGAGCAGGAGGCGGCCGTCCACAAGACCGAGGAGTACTTCAGCTCGATCGAGACGCGAGGGCGGCGCACGCACGCCGAAGTTCCTGTGGAACGCGAAGATGCGCTTCGGCAAGACCTTCGCCACCTACGAGCTCGCCAAGGACATGGGCTTCACGTCGCGTCTCTGGTCCTCACCTTCAAGCCCGCCGTCCAGGCGGCTTGGGAGGAGGACCTCGACCACGCACGTCGACTTCGAGGGCTGGCAGTTCATCAGCCGCCCCAAGGAGCCGGGCAGGCCCAACATCGCCGAGCAGTACGAGGCGGCCGACAAGAACCGCCCGATCGTGTGCTTCGGCTCCTTCCAGGACTTCCTCGGCCGCGACAGGGACGGGCGCATCAAGCCTCAGCACGAGTGGGTGCGCGAGGAGGACTGGGACCTCGTCGTCTTCGACGAGTACCACTTCGGCGCCTGGAACGAGAACTCCAAGACCCTCTTCGAGCCCGAGGACGAGGACGAGCGCGACACGCAGGAGGACATCGACACCCGCGTCGGCCACGTGAACACCGGCAACGAGATGGACGAGGGCGACCTGCCCATCGTGACGCAGCTACTACCTCTTCCTCTCGGGCACGCCCTTCCGCGCCCTCAACTCCGGCGAGTTCATCGAGGAGCAGATCTACAACTGGACCTACTCCGACGAGCAGGCGGCCAAGGAGGCCTGGCCGACCGAGCACCCGGGCGAGCCGAACCCCTACGCGTCGCTGCCGCGCATGGTGATGCTCACCTACCAGATGCCCGACGAGATCCGCAAGGTGGCGCTCGGCGGCGAGTACAACGGCTTCGACCTCAACGCCTTCTTCGAGGCCAGGGGCGAGGGCGACGACGCCGAGTTCGTGCTCAAGGACTCCGTGCAGAAGTGGCTCGACCTCATCCGCGGCTGCCTACAAGCCCTCGACCGTGGACGACCTCAAGCTCGGCGCCGAGAAGCCCGCGCTCCCGTACTCCGACACGAGGCTGCTGCAGCGTGCTCAACCACACGCTGTGGTACCTGCCGCGCGTGAACAGCTGCTACGCCATGAGGAACCTGCTGCGCGAGCCGCAGAACGTCTTCTTCCACGACTACACCATCAACGTGTGCGCGGGGCCCGAGGCGGGCATCGGCGAGGCTGCGCTCGACAAGGTGCGCGAGTCGCATGGAGGACCCGCTGCAATCGCAGACCATCACCCTCACCTGCGGCAAGCTCACCACGGGCGTCACCGTGAAGCCCTGGTGCGGCATCTTCATGCTCACGAACATGAAGAGCCCGGAGACCTACTTCCAGGCCGCCTTCCGCGTTCAGTCGCCCTGGACCGATCAAGAACGATGCAGGGAGACCGAGATCGTGAAGAGGGAGTGCTACGTCTTCGACTTTCGCCCTCGACAGAAGTCTCTGCGCATGGTTCGCGACTACAGCTGCCGCCTCAAGGTGGACGAGAACGCCGGTCCCGAGCAGAAGGTCGGCGAGTTCATCAACTTCCTGCCGGTGCTCGCCTACGACGGCAGCGCCATGCGCCCCGTGAGCGCGGCCGACATCCTCGACATCGCGATGGCCGGCACCTCGGCGACGCTCCTCGCCCGGCGCTGGGAGAGCGCACTCCTCGTGAACGTGGACAACGACACGCTCAGGACGCATCCTCGGCAACGAGGAGGCGCTGCAGCGCCCTCATGAGCATCGAGGGCTTCCGCAACCTCAACGAGGACATCGAGACCATCATCAACCGCTCCGACGCCATCAAGAAGGCGAAGCGCGAGAAGGAGCGAGCTCTCCACGAAGGAGAAGAAGGAGATCTCCGAGGAGGAGAAGGAGCTCAAGAGCAAGCGCAAGCAGATCCAGGAGAAGCTCATCAAGTTCGCGACACGCATCCCCGTCTTCATGTACCTCACCGACTACCGCGAGCAGACGCTCAAGGACGTGATCACGCAGCTGGAGCCCGGTCTCTTCAAGAAGGTCACGGGCCTCACGGTCAAGGACTTCGAGCTTCTAGTCTCCCTTGGCGTCTTCAACGACGCCCTCATGAACGACGCCGTCTACAAGTTCCGCCGGTACGAGGACTCCTCGCTCACCTACGCGGGCGTCGACCGGCACGCCGGCGAGCGCGTCGGCCTCTTCGACACGACGCTCTCTGACTTCGAGTACATGCAGATGGCCCAGCAAGAGTCCATGGTTGCGCCGAACGGGCTCGCGACTCCGACCGCGCAGGGGAGTAATCGGGCGAAAGACGTTGCTTATACATCGGCAGAGACGCAATCGCAAAAGGCGTCGACATCTGTACAGGCTCCAAAACGCGACTGGGTGATCGACGCGCTTGACGACGAGGGGATCGAGTATGTCGACCGTCGCGCTGATGGCGGCTGTCTATGGGTTCCCGGCGGCAGCAGCCTCGAGAAACATCTTGCTTCTGCGACTAAGAGGGGCGCGAACTTCAAGTACAGCAAGGCGGGTGGCGGGGCCACGCATGGTAGGCCCGCTTGGTGGCTCAAGGGCTATCCCGAGGAACGGGAGGCCAAGCCAGAGAGCCCGCTCGTATCAAAAACGGAGCTCGAAACCCTCGACGTAGGCGACGCCGTTTTTCACAAGGCGTTCGGCTACGGCAGCGTCGTCGACCTGAGTGACAGGTACGTGGTGGTCTCCTTCGAGAACGACAACCACAAGAAGAAACCATCTAGGCAGTTCGGGTTCCCAAACGCCTTCTACCAAGGACTATTGAGGATTGTGTAGGTAAAGATGATTTCGACTGACCGTATAGTTAAAAAGCCAATAAAAATCGATCTCCACATTCACTCTGCCGCATCAGCGCACAAAGATGGCAAGAAGGTCAAGGAAGGCACTGTGGACAACATAGACGTTCTCTTCGACAGACTCGAAGAGAACGCGGTGAATATGGCAGCAATTACAGATCACGATGCATTTGACTTCTCAGTCTATGATGCCCTGCGTCAGAAAGTTAATTCGGCGCAACATCTTCAGAGGGTTATTCCGGGCGTGGAATTTACCGTTGGCTTTAAGGACGGGGATAAAGTCAAACCTGTCCACGTCGTGACTCTCTTTGATGACGCTGACTTGCTGGCTGTCCAGAGGATCGGCAACGCCATCCCCATGAAAAATGGTAAGCCAGAGTACGACGAAGGGCATGCCTTCAGTGAGGACAGGTACTGGTCCATTATTCGGGACATCGGTCTCGACGTAGTTACGATAGCTCATCAAAAATCCTCGCCGGGGTCTGCACGGAAGAGGAAGAATGATGCGAACAGCGTGGGAGATCGACGATATAACGAGTTTCTGTTTGTTGATCTCTCCGTTAGACCAGCGTTGACGTAATAATGTCCCGTCCCCGCCCTAGGATGAATGTCGCCAAACATCAACATCGAAGAGACGGGGACGGGATGCTGGACATCATACTCCATGAGATGGAGGGGCTCTCCCTCGGGGAGAAGCGTGAGCTCATCTGTGCCACGAAGGCGGCGGTCGCGCGCGAGCTTGGCAAGCAGGCAGATGGCGCGACGCCCAGATCATGCCCCCGGTGCGGCTCTTCCTCCTTCATCAGGAAAGGGCACAATGCCGACGGCTCCCAGCGCTGGCTCTGCAAGGGGTGCGGGAGGACGTTCTCGTCCAAGAGCAGGGGCCTGCTCGCCGCCTCGAAGCTCGATGCCACGACCTGGGCGCTCTTCGTGGAAGCAACGCTTTCGGGCTCAAGCCTGAGGCAGTGCGCGAAGACGTGCCATGTGTGCCTCAGGACCTCCTGGTTCATGCGCATGAGACTCTGCGAGGTCATGGCGCGCTCGCTTCTCGCCTTCAGGACCGGACCTTCGGTCTCCTGGCAGGTAGACGGCGCCTACCTCGACGAGTCCCTCACGGGAAACAGGGCAAGGAGTGCTGCCAAGATGCCGAGGAAGCCTCACAAGCACGGCGGCGCCGTCCATGCGCGCGGCATCTCCAACCTCAAGGTCTGCGTCATCTGCGGAGCCAATGATGCCGGAGACGAGCTCTGCCGCGTGGCCGACAGGGGAAGGCCGAAGGATGAGGCCCTGAGAGACGCCATCAAGGGTCTCGGTCCTGGCACCTGGGTGGCGACCGACGCCCATCAGGGCTACAAGCGCGTGCTTCCCGCCCTCGGCATCACCGAGCATGCCGCCACCGACACGCGCCTGCAGAAGGACGGCGAGCTTGGCATGGTCAACGCGATGCACCAGAGGCTGCGCATCTTCCTTGCCCCATTCCACGGCGTATCCACCAAGTGGCTGGACCACTACCTCTCCTGGTTCCTTTGGCTCGAGCAGGCAAGGCGCTCGGACGCAGACGGGCTTCAGACGCTTTCCGGCCAGAGCGCCTGCGGCTTCTACGAGCATACGAGGCGCCAGATGATCGATCGTCCCCAGCCCTTCTGGGACTATTGGCAACGGCAGGGAGCGGCTACGTCAATGCTGGTCTAACAGAGAGTTGTTGATTATTTCGATGCATATGAATATAAGAATCGTAAAAACGATTTGTTTAACAAGAGCTATGCCTATTCCAACGACCAGATGGATAGGCTGCGTTTCGTTACCGGTTCTGATTGTCACGTCTGGAGCGCCTACCCATCATACGATGCGGAGACAACGAGCCCTAATGAGGATTTCGCATTTACCTATCTAAAATGTCTGCCGACGTTCAGGGGATTGGCAATGGCGGTGACTGACTTGTCACGGATTAAAACCGTGCCAAGTTTCTTCAGCGGGTCCACGGAAATACTCGAGAATATTTGCTTGACTTTAAACGGCGAAGAGATTTCCATCCCACTATCAACCGGCATCAACGCCATTATTGGCGACAACTCGATTGGCAAATCCTCCCTGCTAAATGCTCTCAATGGCTACAACAATGTCAAGCAAAGCGTGAAGAAGGGACAGGAGAAATATCTAGAGTCCTCTGGTGTATCCATTAAGACGACCATTCCCGATGACTACGTCCTGCGATTCGATGGACAAGATGCGATAAGGACAAGCTTCGAGGGCCTGAGTGAAGGGAAGGCGAGAAAGCAGCTAGAAAAGCATTTTCCCGAAGCCGTGAGCCCCGAAGTGTATAGGAACTACGCTATGGGCGAATACAGTAAATTCTCACGAGCTCTTGAGGACTCATGCGAATACCAAGCTGCCCTCGAAAATCTGAGAGATTATACATTGCCCCCAGCGCCTCCTCTGGATTTGCCAGAGAGCATTACTTTCAATAATGAAATTGAGCTGGAGGACTCAAAACCACACAGGGGCCTAATTGAAGAGTTGTGAACTGGCTGAGATCCTTCGACACGAACGAGCGTTGGCTAGCGAAAGCCCATGCCTGATGGTGTCCCTATCGTAGTCCTTCTCATCTAGGCTGCCCTCTGGTTGATGCCTGTGTAGTACCAGTCGGCTGGGGTGTCGTAGCCAAGCGCCTGGTGCATGCGGCGGTTGTTGTAGTAGTCAACGAAGTCGGCGATGAGACTCTTAAGCTCGGCAGGAGTCGAGTACTCGTGCGTCCTTAGATGCTCGCTCTTGAGTGTGCGGAACCACCTTTCCATGAGCACGTTGTCCCTCCATCGGGCACGCCCGTCCATGCTCTGGGCGACGTGGCTGTCGGCTAGGAGCCTCACGTAGGCATCGGACCCGAAGACCGAGCCCTGGTCGGAGTTCATGATCGAGGGCGTGCCATGTGCCTTGAAGGCCTGCTCGGCGCACTTGACGACCTCCTCTGCCCTCATGGTGTCAGAGAGCCTCCATCCCACGATGTAGCGGCTCGCCCAGTCGATCACGGCCGTGAGGTACATATGGTGTCCTCCCAGCTGCACATAGGTGATGTCGGTCGACCAGACCTGGTTGGGGAAGCGGATGACCTTGCCGTGGAGCAGGTAGGGAAACTTCCTGGAGTGCTTGGAAGGCGCAGACAGCGAGGGCAGAGGGCAGCAGGGCCTCACGTTCATCTCGTGCATGAGCCTGGTCACATGCCAGCGGGTGACGTCCTCACCGTCATTTCTCAGCTGCCTTGCGATCTTGCGTGCCCCGTAGGCAGGGTTACCGACGTGGATCTCATCTATCTCGGCCATGAGGCGCTCGTCGTCCTCCGATGTCCCTGCCTTCTCCTTGTGCTCGTAATAGGTGCTTGAGCGGGCAACGCCCAGAAGCTCTGAGGCACGCTTGCGGGTGATGCCGTCATGCTCACCTGCGGCTGCCCGGCACCTGTCCTGGGTCGTAGCCTTGGCTGTCGCAAAACCTTTGGAGGAAGTCGCGCTCGACGGTGAGCTGGCCGATCGTCTTCAGCAGCTCATCGTGCTCCTTCTCCGCGGCTTCCTCCCTGGCCTTCCTCTCGCGCTCCTTCTGGGTCTTGCCGAACACGTCGGCGGCACCCTCCTCGAGGAGCTGGTCCCTCCACTGGGCGGCGACAGACGGCGCTACGCCGTTCTCGCTTGCCACCTGACTCAAGGTCTTCTCGCCCTTGTAGACCTCGAGGGCGACCCTCATCTTGAACTTGGGGTCGTACTTCCTTCTCGTCGTCTTGCTCATGGCAATAGCCCTTCCGTGCCTTTCGGCACATCCTAGGGCTTTCGTTAGCTCGGCTTCAAACGTGTCTGAATTTGGGCAGCCATATCATCTCCTCGAAGGTCGTTTCAAAAATCCCAAAAGGAGAAGATGTACCCGTACCTACCCGTCCAAAGCGCAGGAGTGGCGAAAAAGTTTCAAATTCAAAACCGTCTCTGCCTCCGGTAACCGCATCCCGCAGGAAGGTCGGGATGATGGACATCATCGACCACATCGGGAAGGCATCTGGTATCGATGATGCCGTCTATGGCAGCACGGATACCGGCACAGCACAGAAGATCCTCTCCCTGGCAAGATATCTCCTTGCCACGAACGGGCAGTCACTTCCCGGGATTCAGACCTGGCAGTTCGCCCACCCTCTTCCTTATGAGGACGGGATATCGGAGGACATCTACCATGACCTCTTCGAGCAGGTCGGCCGGGACGAATCCCTGCAGCAGAGCTTCTTCCTGAGCCGGTGCGCTGGCATGAAGGACAAAGCAGTGCTGGCGTATGATTCCACGACGATCTCGACGTATTCCGAAAACCTTCCGGAAGCACGCTACGGTTTCAACAAGGCACATGACGGCCATCCGACGATCAAGATACTGACGCTCTATTCGATCGAGACCCGGCAGCCGGTCGCGTTCACGAAGCAGCCGGGGAACCTCCCGGATGTCATCACGATCGAGAACGCACTGAAGCAGCTCGACATCCTGGGCATCGGCGATGCCGAGATCGTAACAGATAACGGCTACTACTCGGAGCAGAACCTTGCCGAGATGCTTCATGCCCACTTCGATTTCATCACCCTTTCGAAGGTCTCCATCTCGTGGGTGAAGAAGGAACTGAAGGCCCACCGGAGCGAATTCAGCCGGACTTCGAGTGCGTGTCCCTATGACACAAATATCCACGGCATCACCGTCATGACGATGCACGAGTTCACGCGCAAGCGTAAGTACGCAAACCGGAAGAAGGGTATCCCGGAAGGCGAAGAGGAAACCTTCTCCCGGAGGATCTACATCCACATGTTCTTCAATCCGACGAAGCGGGTCGAGGAGGACGCTGCCCTGGACCGCGAACTGTTCGAGCTGAAGGGTCAGTTGGAGGAAGGGATCTCAGTCGAGGAGTTGTCCGCCTCCGGTCAGGAGAAGGTGGCGAAATACCTTGCCATCCGGCGCTACGGGAGCAGGATCACCGTGACCTTCAATGAAAAAGCCATCCGCAAAAAGAAAGAGGAACACGGCTACTTTGCCCTGATCTCCAACTGCGAGAAGAACGCGTTCGAATGCCTGCGGAAGTACCGCAGACGGGAGGCAATCGAATCCTTCTTTGAGTCCGGCAAGCAGCGCGCCGATGGAACAAGGACGCGCGTCTGGTCAACGGATACCCTGAGGGGCAGGTTCTTTGTCCAGTTCGTTTCGCTCTGCTATTATGAGTACCTGAGCGAAGCGGTACGGGAAATGAGGAAGCATCTCGGTGTAAAGACCGGTGACCATGTCCATGACAAAAAGGAAAACCTCAAACTGGAAGGACAGCTGAAATCCTGGCTTTCGAACACTCCGCTCTACCTGATCCTGCAGTGGTTCGATACCGTGGAGGAAGTGAAGATCTCATCCAAGCTTAAAGCGAAGCGCTGGACGACGGAGATCACCCGCCGCGACCGGCTGTTCCTGCAGGAACTGGGCGTTCCGGAGCTCTGACGTTTTGAGTACTGATTATCCAACTTTTAGGCTTGCATGTTATTCCAAAAGCTCCGCAGGCGGACATCACAGCCGGATAATCTGCTGCCATACCTTTTGTGTCTCGATATAGCCCGCGTAATGCCGCTTTACATTTTTGCAATATTTTTCAAATTCCGTGGAGATGGTCAGAAAGCGCTCATCCTGAAAATTTTCAGCCATTAGCGGCACGGCGCGCTCAAGAGAAGACCTTATGGAGCGCATCTCTGTCTCAAATTCGTCTGGCTTGGTAATGTAGCAGAGTAGTGGCTTATACCTCACCCAGCCCACACATGCCTTGAAAAAGCGCGTGACTACCTGAGGCGACTCGGCGGTTATATGCGCAAGATGTATCGGCAATACGCCATCCAGCAGGTGCTGATAGTATGAAAAGCCGTCGTGAAACGTATAGCACGGCACCTTTAGGACCTTGCGGTCCCGGAGCATGGTGGAGAGGAAGGTATCTTCGCCTCTGGCGCCGGGCGGGTTATAAAATGGCAGGGAGCGCAGCGGATCCCGGAGGTTTATGCATAGGTTCGCTCCAGAGATGAAGCGGCAACCGTTTTCCCAAGGGACCTCTATCGTCTCCGGTTTTGCCAATACTGCAGTGGAGGCATAGGTGACTCCGCCTGTGGCCATGAGTTGGCGGATGGTGTCCCAGCTTATTATGTCGTTGCTGATGGCCTCGATAAACAGACGGAAATCCGACTCACCAAGGGTGTTGTTGAAGCGCATCTGCGGAATGGGCGAGATATATCCGCAGTGATAGCCGTTAGTGTAGTCGGCGTCTTCAATCTCCTTGAGATGGTCGTAGAATACACGCTGGCCGCTCCAAAGACACAGGTCGTTGTTGTTTGTGACAGACATTGGATATTCGTCATCGTCCAGAAACAGCAGATAGTCCATTTTCAACTCTATGGCGGCGAGAAGTATGGCATTACGTTTGCCAGCATATCCGGATCCGAACACGCGTTTTAATGCTTCAGGTGACAAGCTATCCCGCTGATCTGATTCGGCAAGCTTTCGTGCGGTGTTTTTGGGGCCGATGAATATTATGTCGTCGAATGCGTCCACTATGTCTTGTTTGAGATTTGTAAAGTCCGTGGACTGGGTATTCTGATAGTTGAGGTCGTAGGAAACAAAAAGGCTCAGGTGTACATCGATGTCCTGAGGCAATTCCTTTTTTGTTTCATTCCAAGTGGCTATGTAGGCGTTCAGTACTTTTTTGAATGAGCGTCGCCCAGTGGCAAAGCCTATTCCGAAATCTATTTTTTTCATTATCCAGTTCCTTTCCCTGCGTTTCGACAAAGCCGATACCAGTCTGTTTTTTCATGCAAAAATCACTAATTATGATATAACAAAATATCGCCGCAAAAGCAAATTCGGACGAATGAGGGTTGTGGTCATAGTTTTGCGATATAACTTTTTAAAACATATGATTTTAAGTGGGATAAGTAATGTGGCCGCCAGTTTCTAGACACGTTTGCACCTGACCCTGCGAAAGCCCGACAATGTGCAGCGATGCACGGAAAGGGCTTTCAGCATGAGCAAGACGACGAGAAGGCAGTACTCTGCCAAGTTCAAGATGAGGGTCGCCCTCGAGGTCATAAAGGGCGACAAGACACTGTCCCAGGTGGCCTCGGAGAACAACGTCCAGCCATCGGTCGCGGCAGTGGAGAGACCAGCTCCTGGAAGAGGGGGCCGAGGACGTCTTCGGCAAGGACAGGCAGGAACTCGAGAGAAAGAAGCAGGAGAAAGCCGCCAAGAAGGAGCACGACGAGCTGCTGAAGACCATAGGCCAGCTCACCGTCGAGCGCGACTTTCTCCAGCGGTTTTGCGACGAGTACGGCTACGACCCAGGCGAGATGCCGGGCGGCGGCCACGATGCGTTCTGAGAAGCTCACGAGGAAGCGCGCCTCAGAGCTCCTCGGAGTGGCAAGGTCCACCACCTATTACGAGCCCAAGGAGAAGGTGGAAGCAACGTCTGATGAGGACGAGCGCCTCATGGCCAAGATCGACCGGATACATCTCGAGAGCCCGGCCTACGGGGCAAGGAAGATCGCGAGGGTGCTCAGCCAAAGGGGATATGAGGTCACCCGCTGGCGCGTGGGGCGCCTCATGGGCGAGATGAACGTGAGGCCCTGCTGCCCCTTGCCGTCCCTTTCTGTGCCTGCCGGGCACTCCAAAAGGTTCCCCTACCTCCTGAAGGGCAAGGAGATCTCGTTTCCCAACCAGGTGTGGTCGACAGACATCACCTATGTCCAGATCGGAGGACGCCACATGTACCTCACCGCCATCATCGACTGGTACAGCCGATACATCGTCTCCTTCAGGCTCTCTGACACCATGGTGGCAGGCGAGGTCGTGAGGTGCGTAGAAGACGCCTTCAGACGGCACGGGACGCCTTCCATCATGAACTCCGACCAGGGATCGGTCTTCGGCTCCAAGGAGTATGTCGGCCTCCTCGAGAGCTTCCACGTCGTCCAGTCCATGGACGGCAAAGCCCGCTGGCGGGACAACGTGCTTGTGGAGAGGTGGTTCCGCACCCTCAAGAGCGAGTGCCTGAGGACGGCGGAATACTCAACTCCCTCAGAGCTCGAAAGGCTGATATCAGGCTTCATCTCCTACTACAACGACACAAGGATCCATCAATCCCTCGGCTACGAGACCCCCTCATCCTGGTACTTCACAGGCATCAACACGAAGGCCGCCTGACGATCTAGGATGTGGTCACCATCAACCATGGGCTTTCGTAAGGAACAGCTCATTCGTGTCGGACATACTCAGCCAGTTCACTCGGTGATTCGCGATTTCGCACCTCTAATCAAAAGTATTCGACACAGCGCCTGCCGTCTCAACGATTAGCTGGGAATCTAGGCCATGTATCCTTCTTGTCAGATCGTTCCCCTCCCCGCCGTCGTTAGGTGTTCCTGACGGCGGGGAGGGCGGCCGCGGGAGGGCTTGGCTGCGGCCGTGGCGGGAGGAGATTGGGGCCGCCCGGGACTTCCCCGAGCGGCCCCTTTCCGACCGTGAGCGGTTTTTTATCGTCCTGACGTCCTAGGTCACATGCGCTCCGCCCACTGCCAGACACCGACGAGGTGGCGCAGCTTGGCGCGGCGCTCTCCCGTGATGGCGATGGCTACGGCGTCGTGGCGTATGGCGTCCACGTCGCCGTGGTCCGCGAGGTAGAGGAGGCACGCGTGGCGCATGGCGGCGACGTCGTCGTCCGCGAGGTCGAGCGTCGGCAGGGCCTCGGAGCCAGGCTCCATCGTCGCCCTGACGGTGACGAGGACGGCCTCGTCCCCGTCCGTGCCGACGATGCGGTCGCCGTCGACGGTGACGTCGCGCCAGCCCCTCCCCTCGAGGTAGTCGGTGCAGAGGTGGAGCGCCGTGTCGCGCAGCTCCTCCTCGGTCATGGTGGCGTTCTCGGTCTCGCTTGTGGTGGTCATGGTGTGACCCCTCCCTAGGACGTGGGGGCTCCCCTTGCCCCCGTTGGGGCCCAGGGAGCAAGCAGCGTCGCTGCGGTGGCCGCGCCCTTGCGGGCGTGGCGCTGCGGTCACCACGGCGACGTTGCGCCAGTGGGCGGGAAGAGGTGCTTGCCCCCTGTGCTACCTTGGTCCCAACGGGGGCCCGGGGGTCATGCCCTTGCCCTTTACGTTCTTCGCGTTTTCGACGGGGCGTGAGGATAGGGGACCCCACACAGTCCCCGACGCAGCGGCGTGTTGGAAACGCTGCCCTTGGAGGAGATGCGGGGACGCGTGGTTGATGTGCCGCGCGTCTCCGTGGCGTTTCTCCGATTGAAATATGACTCTGCGCGATGGATTAGTCACACGGGCAATCTGTCGTTCATATCTACGGAAGCCTGCCCTTGTCGAGGAGCTCCTTCTGCACAGTCCTCCTGTTGACCCTGAGGAGACCGCCAACGCGGATGTGTGGGAGGGCATTGATCAGCTGGTAGCTCTTCGTCCTCCCGACACCGAACACCTCTTGGATGTCCCTCGGCCCGAGCCACTCGGGCCTGTCGCAGAGCGGCGACGTATCCGAAAGCGACCTCTCCGTGGGGCCCGCCGGCTTCCTGTCCATCTCGCGTACCTCCTCCTTCGAGATTCCGTGCCATGCCAAGACGTTACGCCGCATGACGAAGTGTGCGGCCGTCGCCTCGGGGCGCTGCGTTTCCCGGGCTTCCCGTGCGTTCCCCACCAGAAAGGGGACACAACCGCCCGGCTACACGACGCGCAGCATCGTCTCGCTCCCTTCGTCCTGTCCGCTGCCGGGTCTTGCCGCCATCTGCTCGGCGATCGTCCTGGCGGCGGACCTCCTCGCGTGCGGGTCGGCGCTCGCGTAGGTGTTGAGCGTCATCGCCGCGTTCGCGTGACCCATGAGCGAGCTCACCGTCTTGATGTCGGTGCCCGCGGCGACGAGGTAGGTGGCGTAGGTGTGCCTGAGGTCGTGCAGCGTCACCCTCCTCCCCGTGGTGCCCACCAGGTCGAGCATCTTCGCGATGGAGGCGAACTCCTTCGTGAGGCGGTCTGGGTAGTAGAATGCGCCGCTGGAGTCGCCCAGGACGTAGAGGTCCTCTATTGCCTCTGGCCTTCCGCCACTCAGCGTGACGAGGCGGCGCCTGCGCCTTGCGAGCCTCGACGCCAGGTCCGGCTCGAGCGGGACCTCGCGCCGGCTCGTTGGCGTCTTGGGCTCCTTCACCACAGCCTTGCCCTCGCACTGGCAGACTGCGACCCTCACCCGTAGGACGCCGTGGTCGAGGTCGACGTCCCTCCACCTGAGGCCGCACATCTCCTCCCTGCGCAGCCCGCAGGCGAGCCCCAGCCTTATCGCGAGCGTTACCTCGGTGTCCTGCATGGAGTCGAGTGCGAGCAGCAGCCTCTCACGCCCATTGGCGTCGAGGGCGTTCGGCTCTCTCGCCTCGCGCTTTGGCGGCTTGATCCGCCTCGTGAAGGGGTTCCGCTCGATGATTCCGCTGTCTGCCGCGTACTGGAGCGCCTGCTTGAGGAAGCGATGTGCCTTGGCGACCGTGTTGTTGCAGAGCCCGTCCTCGAGGAGCGCCGCCTGCATCTGGAGGATGGTGTCCCCGGTGATCTCGTCTATCCGCATGGCGCTCAGGTAGCGCGAGACGTGCTTCGCGCAGTGGCGGTAGTTCGCGGCGGTGGTCTGGGCGATTCCTGCCCCGCTCTCGAGCGAGCGGATGTAGCGCTCGAGAAAGGTGGGCACGAACATGTCCTCCCTCGTGATGCCTAGGGGGAGCTCCTGCCGGCGCACCTCGTCGTCGAGCTCCTTTCGTATCTCGTCTGCTCTCCTCCTCGCGGCGCGCTTCCCCGACGCTCGGAAGCTGCGGGTGGTCTGGTGCCTCTTGCCGTCTTCCGTGCGGGAGTATCGGCACTTCCAGCGGCCATCGCCGAGGTCTATCAGCGACCCCTCGGACCAGATGTCTCCTTTTGCCTGATACATCCCCTACCTCCATGCCATGCTGTTGCGGGCGCCTCCGTCGGTTTCCTGGCCCTCGGAACCTGCAAGCGGAGGGACCATGTATGCGAAAAGCGACACTCCGCCCCGAGTGCACGCGGGTGCACGCGAAGAGTGCACGAGGAGTGCACGCAACCCGCCTGAACTCGATACGAAATGATACTTGGTGGACGGTCATCTGGCCTGTCTACCAGCCCTTTTGGCACGATTTGGCATGAATGAGCACGATGCGGATACCCCATATAAGCGTTCTGACACGGAAGAGGTCAGAAGTTCAAATCTTCTAACGCCCACCACAAAATCGCAGCTCAGAGGCTTTAAGTCTCTGGGCTGTTTTTGGTGCACACGTGGCGTCTCAAGTGAAGATGATTGAGAAGGCTCGAGCTTACGCTACCTCCTCAAACTGGGACTGATATAGCTGCGCATAGAACCCACCTTGAGCAATAAGCTCCTCGTGTGTGCCCTTCTCAACAATATCGCCGTCACGCAGCACTATAGTTAACGGGGTTAGTGATATTTCCACACTGCCTACAGTGGCTCTCAATACAAGACTCCATGAACCGTCGTTTTTCGTCGTATTTGCCCAGTTAAGCTTTTGGGAAACCGACGCTTCATGGAGGTTTGTGAGAAAACAGCACGGTTCATGGAGAAGTGTGCGCCGCCAGTCGCGCCACCTCACGCAGGTGCTCAACAAGCTCCTGACGCTGACAGATGGTGTGCGGCGTGTAGCGTTTGAAATCGCAGCAGTCCAAGATGTGCGCCAGCTCGTCGCCAGATAAGCATGAGAGCAAGCACTTTCCAATAGAGGAGCAAAACGCGGGCGATCGGTATCCCACCTGCGCATGGACGCGCGTGTGCGGATAAAGGTCCATCTTCTCAACATAGACCACGTCAGCGCCCTCAAGAACACCCATGTGCGTCGTCAAATCAAGGTCCCAAAGCATGCGAGAAAGGCATGGTTTTGCCTCCGCCAACAGCTCCAGACTGTTGATCCGCGAGCTGGCAATCTCAATGAACTTGTAGCCCAGCCGATAGCCGCCGTCCTCGCTGTGCTCCACGTACTGACGCGACACCATGGACGCCAGAATGCGGTGTGCGGTGCTTTTGCTGAGCCCGGTCTTGTTGGCAATGTCTGCCAGCGACAGCGCATTGCGGCTGCAAGAGAGCGCCTCAATGATGTCAGAGGCACGATCAAGTACGCGTATTGACTCAGGCATAGCGCTCCTTATGGCGGCATTTGCCGCACCAGATATGTAACGGGCGAGAAAATCGTACGCCTTGTCACGCCGTGCGCGAGTTGCAGCGTTCCACCAGACGGTATGCGGCGCCGTAGTTCCGCAAGCGCTGGTATCCTATCGGTGGTCGGGGATACGCTATGCTCGACTTGGGTATGCGCACAACGTACCGCAAGTCGCGGCGCTACAATGCCAGCACCAAGATGCCAGCACAGGTATCTTGGCACCAACAAAAACAAGAAAGGGTCCACCATGCATACGCTCTATACCAACTGCGTACTTTTTGACGGAAGCGACGGCTGCTCTGCACGTCCAGGCTCTGCAATCTTGGTGGATGGCACCACCATTGCTGCTGTTTACTTTGGAGATATCCCCATACCAGAGCTGCCACGTGCAGATACATACGTGGATCTAGAAGGTGCTTTCGTGATGCCGGGCTTCATCAACGCACATGCGCATCACTTTGGGTTTGGCAAGCCGTCGGCACATCTGACAGGTGGCATCGGCCAGAAGCTACTTCTGTCGTTTGCCCATTCTGCCCTGGGCAAACCCTACCTTAAAACTGTTGCTCACAAAGCGCTTCAAGCGGCGCTTTTTTCAGGCGTGACCACCGAGCGTGGCGTGGGTGATCTCAGCTATGCAGACGTCGCCGTGCGAGATGCCATAGCTGCACAAAAGCTGCAAGGTCCTCGCTTCGTGGTCTCAGGTCCTGCCATTACCTGCCCGGGCGGCCATGGTGCCAATACGTTTGCCTCCGTGGCAACAACGCCGGAAGAGTTTGCCAAAGAGGTTGACATACGGGCAGCTCACGGGGTTGATTTCATCAAGATAACCGTCACGGGTGGTGTGATGGATTCAGAGGTCAAAGGTGAAGCCGGCCTCTTGCGCATGTCGCTTGAGCAGACGCAGGCCGCCGTTGAGGCCGCCCGCGCACATGGCCTCTACGTTGCCAGCCACACCGAAGGCCCTGAAGGCGTAGAGGTCTGCATAAACGCGGGGGTTTATACCATAGAGCATGGAGCGCCCGTTGCGCCCGAACTTCTCGCCCGCTGGAAAAGTTCAGGCGCGGCCGACGTTTGCACAGCGTCAGTGGCTTATCCGCTCTCTGTTATGCCCACGTCGGTCTCAAAGCTGCCCGAGGCTGGCCTCTACAATTCTGCGCTGATTAGGAATCGCGTGGTGGAGGCGGCGCGCGCATGCAGAGAGGCTGGCATTCCCGTGGCGCTGGGTACCGATGCCGCGTGTCCTTTTGTCACGCACTATGATTTCTGGCGAGAAATTCTGCTCTATCACGAGCTCGTTGGGGCCAGTCCTGCGGAGGCCCTGCGCTGCGCCACGCTGGGTACGGCGCGGGTGCTGCACCTGGACGATATCACCGGCTCCATTGAGCCGGGCAAGGACGCAGATTTTATCGCCTTCAACGTGGGCGCAAATCCGCTGGAGAACCTCTACGATCTCAGGTTGGTCAACAAAGTGGTTGCGCGCGGCACGCTGATTGACAACTGTGCAGAAAAGCTCAAGGGGTATCGCTTGCCAGAAATTGACAAGTTGCTGGACGGCCTTTATACGCTCGAGCGGCTGGCTGCTATTGCGCAGGAGTCCCATGCAGCACCGGCGGAGTAGTTGATTCCCAGCCATCGCTTTGGCGGTTGAACACGGCGCACGATGCCAGGGCGGTCCCGTCGTCTACGGCAAAAAACACCATGCCCCCGTGCTCGATTTCTGCGTCTACATGATCAAATTCCGCCTGGCATCTGCCGCGCGCGCTAGCCACGCGCGCTAGCTGCACGCACGCACCTTTAGCTGGTCTTTCCCACCAAAAGCACCATGCACATGACCGGCACGCAGGCAATGGCCGCCATAACCACAAAGGCGGTCTGCGTGCCGGTAAAAGTAGCTGCTGCCATATCCGCGGCGCCCAGCTGAGCAGCGTTGACAATGTTTGACGCGGTGGCTGTGCCCAGCGCACCAAAGAGCTGCTGGAGCGTGTTGATGGTGGCATTGCCGTCCGCCTTAACGTCTTGCGGCAGTTCACGCAATGACACGGTCATGGTGTTTCCCACCATCAGGCTTTGACCTAGGGCAAAAAGCACGTAGATTATGCTCATCTGCACCACGCCAATCCACGAGAGCTGCGTGGCAAACAAAAGCGTCGCCACCATGAGGCATGTGGCACCAAAAAGGAGTGGGCGCCTGGCGCCAAATCTATCCAGAATCTGGCCAGAAACGGGCGCTATGGCCGCCCCCACCAAGCAGCCCCACAGCAGGATAGAGCCGGCTTCAAGTTCGCCGGTACCATGAGTGATCTGTGCAAAGTTGGGGATCAAAAACGAGTTGCCCAAAACGATCATCTGGATACACATAAGAGCTACAAGGCCTGCTACAAACCGGGCGTGACCAAAGATAGAAAGCCTGATGAGCGGATGTTCTTCTCGCCCTTCATGCCAGCAAAAGAGGGCAATCAGAACCACAAAGAGGGCGATAAGCCCAAGCTCTGGCAGGCTTGTCCAGCCCAGAGAGGCACCCAGGTCAATGGAGAAGACGAGCGCACAGAAGGCGCCGGAAAGCGCCAGCCAGCCAATCGCGTCAAAGCGCGGTCGCGTGAGCTCGTGGCTTTGCGATATGGACGTGATACCCAGCACAAATGCCACCAGCAGAATGGGCAAAAGCGCCGTGAAAATGGAGCGCCAACCAAAGGTCTCAGCAAGCCAGCCGCCCAGGGAGGGGCCAATAGCGGGCGCCACGGCAATGACCAGCGTTCCTGTACCCATCATGGCGCCCATGTTTTTCTCGGGCGCTTGTTCGGTGATGATGTTGAACATGAGTGGCAGAGAAACGCCTGCGCCAGCGCCTTCCAACACGCGTCCCAAAAGCAAGATGTTGAAGTTGGGTGCCAGCATGCCGCAGAAAATGCCCGACAGGTAGAGCGCCATGGCGGCAATGAAGATGTGCTTGGTCTTGAATCGCTTGCCAAGGTATGAGGATATGGGGACGACAAGGGCCAGTACCAGCAGATTTGATGTGGTCATCCACTTTACCGTCTGCGTGGTGACACCAAACTCTTGCATGAGTGTGGGAAAGGTCACGTTCATAGCCGTCTCGACCGTCACGCCAGAAAACGCCATGATACCTGCGGCGATGATGGAGAAGATGAGGCGAGAGTTGAGCTTTCTCTCAAAGGGTTGTGGCACGGCTGTGCCAGTTGCGGCGGCGTCAGGTGCGGCTGCGCTATTGGCAGCTGTGTCGGTGGTTGCAGATGGGTTCGGGTTAGATAGCTGCGTATTCGTGCATGTGGTGCTCTTGGACAACGTGGTGCCTTTCTTGCTGATTCCTCACCAGGAGGCGTGCTCAAACCAGCCTAATACTGCGTGCGACCATTCATAAAAATTGTCGTTTTCTCTCATGCACAACGTGCATAGCGAACGCGCAAGAAGGCATAGCATAAGAGCTGCCACTTTGCACATACTGGTAGCGACGTGGAAAGGAGATCAGACATGGCAGAAAAACAAACAGCAGGTAGAGATAGACTTGGCAAAATTGCGCCGACGTTTGCGCACCTCAACGATGATGTTCTCTTTGGTGAGGTATGGTCAAGAGAGGATGAACTGTCCGCTCGCGACAGATCTCTCATCACCATTGCTGCGCTTTTCTCTGCAGGGCTCTATCCGCAGCTCAAAGCACATCTTATGATAGGCAAGCAGCATGGTATTACCAAACAAGAAGCGGTAGAAGTGGTCACCCAGCTGGCCTTTTACTGCGGCTGGCCCAAGGCGTGGAGCACATTTCCTCTGATTGAAGAGGTGTGGGGAGAAGAGTAGGCATCACCAGCGCCACTAACAACGACACACACCAGCGCCACACCAACGGCGTCATACCAACGGCGTCATACCAGCGCTCGACAATGAGTCATACAATGATCGGCGGGCAACGCACAGGGCTGTCTGCCGATTTTTCTTTTGCAAAAAGGAGAAGTGTGAACACGCCTCAGAAAACGACGCAAGCGGATAGAGCTCCCAAAACGGCGCGTGCGAGCGAGCCGGTTTCTTGGAAGCTGCTGGTAGCCACGCTTTGTGCAGGCTGGGTGGTCATCTGGATCTCTCGCATGATCTTTATGCCTATCTATCCCATTCTAAGCAGCTTTTTTGGCGGCGTTTCCCATGCGCAGCTGGGAGCTATTTCAAGTTTTTATTTTCTGGGATATGTGCTCATGCAGATTCCTTCAGGCATCTTGGTGGATGCGCTGGGTATGCGACGTGTTATTGTCCCGGGCTTTATCATCTTTGCTGCAGGAGAAATTCTCATAGCCCTCTCAACTACGCTGCCCATGATGTATGCGGGAAGCGTTATTGCAGGTGCGGGGAGCGGTACCTTCTACGGCATTGCCTATACCATCACCAATACGTATGTCCCTTTGGATAGAAAATCTGTGGCGACAGCTCTGGTGAACAGCGGGACGGCGCTCGGCAGCGGCATAGGGCTCATCTCTGCAGGTACGCTGGTTACAGCTGGCGTGATCTCCTGGCAGGCACTTGCTGCCACAACAGCACTTCTCGCCCTTGTGATGAATGCCGTGTTCTCAAAGGTGCTGGCCCCAGAGCGCCTGGGCACCTCCAACAAGGCATCCGACTCCGACAAGGCGCAAAACGCCGGCGGTACCCACGCCGCGCCGGACATCCTAAGGCGCATGGCAAAAGATGTGCCCACGCTCTTTTCTCGCAAGAAAGTTGCTGCTTACATGCTCTATTTTGCGACGTTGTACGCCTATTATCTCTTGAGCGCCTGGCTCCCCAGTTTTCTCGAGGCAGAGCGCGGCTTTTCTGGATCCTGGGCGGGCAGCGCGAGTTCGCTGGTGTTTTTTGCTGGCGTGCCAGGTGCTCTGTTGATGAGTCGGCTGGCCGATAAGAACCCGCAGCATCGGATTGCCATCATGGTAGCGCTTGAGGTTGCGGCCACCATCTTTATGCTGTTCATCATGGTAGCAGCGTCGCACGTGCTCATTGTGCTTGCCATCTTCTTGTACGGTTTCTTTGGCAAGCTGACGGTCGAGCCGCTGATCATTTCTTGGCTGGGAGACTATGCGCAGCGTGGCAGCGTCACCACCATGTTTGGCGTGTTCAACTTCTTTGGCATGTGTGCATCGGTGGTTGCACCTTTGGTAACTGGTGCGCTTACCGATGCCCTCCATTCAAGCCTTTTTGGGTGCTTTGTGGCAGCGGCCGTTCTTTTGGCAGGTACCGGCATGTTTGTTGTGCTGAGTAGAGACTCTGTATCCTAATGAATGTGATCTTTGAGCCACGAGGCTGCCCAAGAGACAACGCGCCAGTAGTCGTCTCCTTGAAAACCGTGTTTGCCGCCGGGGATAACATGCATCTCACAGTGAGGGAAGAGCTGCGCTGCGCGCTCGGAGTATGAGAGCGGCACCGCAGTGTCTGCATCTCCGTGAAAGAGCAGTACATCATAGGGAAACGCCGGAATGTGCTCATAGAAGTCATAATCCCAGCAGGAGCGCAAGAACTCACCGGAGACATCCATGCCCATGATGGGGAAGTGATCGGGCAGATCTTCTCGCCTGGCGCAGGCGCCGTGTACGGCATCATGTAGGTTAAAGGCGGGGTAGAGCAAGACGCAGCCAGCGACGAGTTCCGCGTTGGCACGCGCTGCCATGAGCGTGATGGTTGCGCCTAGGCTGGAGCCGCACAAGAAGAGGTTCTTCTCGTCCACAAAGGGCTCACGGGAGAGCTCCCAGGCTACAGACTCTAGGTCGTGCTGCTCGGTGAAGAGCGACATATTGTCTTGCCAGTCACTTCTGCTATAGTTGCCGCCGCCACAGAAGTCAAAAACATAGGTGACCATGCCATTTTCTGCTGCGGTGCGTGCGTAGGGCTCCATATCACCCTGGTTGGTAGAAAGGCCGTGGCTAAAGATTGCCGTGGCGCGTGGCCGTCCATCTTCTATTCCTTCTGGCAGGAAGAGCTTGCCGTAGATGTTTTTATCTTCTCGCTTGCACCAGTACTCGCGCTCGGTGTAGTTCATTTCAGCCTCCAACACTCAGTGAAGATGTGTCGGAAAGCGTACAACACTTGCGTAAACGTCTTGTTAACGGTCCAACAACGGTGACGGCAGTCACGCCCGCATTGTGGAGTCGTACTGTGAGGGGTTACGTTATCTGGTGTGCTCTCTTTTACAGCAAGGAAGCTGTAAGTACCCCTTTCTCAAGTATGTAAGGGCAATCTAAGCTATGTCCTAAAGAGCATACTTAGGCTCAATGCAGTGCATCCGGTCGAGTCTTAGAAAAGACCACAGTATGTTGTTGAGGTTGAAGATCAACCACTAAGTTACCGCTCACGCTCATGTTTGTACCGTCTGTCGAAAACTGAAAGGAAATATAAAGAAATCTGATAGGTATATTAAAACTATGGTAAACACAGTGAACGATTAAGGATGGTTTCTTATGAGTGAAAAAAAGCGACTGGGGGGGGGTTCTTCCAGCCTCTGTTGTAGCAGGTAGTCTCTTACTTTCAACGGCGTATGCAATACCAGCGCATGCTGTAGAACCATCCAATAACACAGCTATTACCAATGAACCAGTCACATCCCAAGCTCCTGCAACTCCTGAGGAGACGCAGAAGCAGGCACAGGCTAACTATGACGCAGCAGCTAAGGCCGCAGAAGATGCTGCAGCAAAGGCAAATGCTTCCAAGAAGGCACAAGAGTCTGCCCAAAGTGATGCCACCACCAAGAAAAACGATGTAGCAAACGATGCCAACAATGCCGCCTCTGATGCAAAAGATGCCGCAGACGCAGCTCAGGGCGCAGCCGATAAGAACAGAGATGACGCGGCTAAGACTGCAGAAGACGCAAAGGATGCCGATGCCGCCACAGACGAGGCAATCCGGGCAGCAGACGATGCGGCCAAGGCAGCAGATGAGGCAGCTAAGGAAAATCCCACTGACGACGCTATAGAAGATGCCACAGACGCATCAGAGAAGGCATCTGACGAGGCAGATGCAGCAACCAAGGCTGCAGACGATGCGGCTAGAGCAGCAGATGACGCAAAGAAGGCCGCCGACGACGCCACCAAGAATGCAGAAGATGCCAAAGATGCGGCAGATGCAGCCGATAAGGCATTAGACGATGCAACCAAGGCAGCAGACGACGCGGCCAAGGCAGTAGACGATGCAGCCAACCCCGAAGAGGCTGAGAAAAAGGCTACAGATGCCGAGAAGGCAGCAAAAGATGCTGACGGCGAGAAAGCTTCTGCAAAAGATGCGCTTGACGCTGCAAAGAACAATGAGAGTGAAGCAGCTGATGCTGTTGATAAGGCAGCATCTGATAAAGCAGACGCTGATGCTACAGTCGATAAAAGCCAAAGTGCGCTTGATGCCGCAAAAGACAAGCTTGATGCTGCTACCAAAGATGTAGCCGACAAGAAGTCTCAGGTAGATTCCGCAAAGAACGCTCAGGATAAAGCGGACAAGATGTATAAGGACATGCGTGATGCCAAAGAGGTATGGACTGAGAAGGAATTCTTAGACTATGTTTCCTCCGGCAAGTATTCTGAGTGGATCAAAGATACGTATCAGGCCGGAAATTCCCAGCTCACCACGAAAGGTGACGGCAGCAATGCTACCTGGGATAATATCTTGAAGTCTCTTGATTTCATTGATGAACTCAATGAGTATCGTGTCGCGCATGGCCTGAAGAAGCTTGAGGTAAGCGGTTTTCTGCTTGCAGGACAGACACTTGAGTGTGACCTGCTTGATGGCGAAGATGGCTTGGGATACCATACAACGTTTTGGAAAGACGGAGGATTTGCAAAAGATTTAGCATGGGGTGATACTCCCGTCGACCTTTGGTTGTCAGAAAAAATCATGTTTAAGAGTCTTGCCGAGGAATGCCCTGAAACGGCGAAAGAGGCTGCTACCATCAATTGGGATAATGAGCCAGAAGTTCTTGACTTTTTACGCAGAGTTGGACCCCATGTCCAAAGGCAGTATAGGCTTTTTAATTTAGGTAGCTGGTGTCCTGATACCATGAACGAAGCCGACAATCTTGATTGGCGCTCTGTCGATGCGGTGATTGCATTTAGGAACAAGTACGAGAAACGTCTTGAAGAATACGCCAAAGAGATTAATTATTCTGACTACGCCGAGTTTGGCCATTGGACAAGCCTTGCCTCTCCTAAAGCCGCTTTTGTCGGCATGGGCTATAACGGCAATTGCCACTCCCCCTATAGAGGTGGAGGAAAATATGCAAATTGGTTTCGCCAAGTTGCTACCGCTAGTGTGGCACAAATCGACGATTATGATCATACCTATGCAAATCTACAGGACACCCCGCACATCCATGGCACCACTGATTTCTTCCGTTCGCTGATTGCCCAGCACAGAGGCTCTGATAGTACTGCGCTTGAAGCCGCAAAGAAGGCTGCCGAGGACGCAAAAGCCGCCTATGATAAGGCAGTAAGCGCCTATAACGAAGCGGTTTCTGCAAAGGATGCCGCAGAAGCTGATGTAGCCGTGGCTAAGAAGGCATGCGATGCAGCAGCTGCTGCACAAAGCGATGCTGCCGCGAAGCTCTCAGAGGCTGTGTCTGCCCATGATGCAGCCACCGCTGCTGTAAAAGATGCCAATACTTCCTATGATGCTGCATCTTCCAAGGCCGATCAAGCAAACGCCAATGCTAAATTGGCACGTGGGCGCGCTACTGCTGCCAGAAAGATTGCAGATCAGGCAAAGACTGGCGCAGAAGAGCTGAAGCGTGCACGCGATGCGGCAAACGAGGCATTGAAGGCCGCTCAGAAGAAGAGCGATGCTGCTCACAGCGCCAAAGACGCTGCTGATAAGGCGGTACAAGATGCCGCAGCAACACTTGCATCTGCTCAGCAAAACCTCACTGATGCTAAGGCTGCACTTGAGAAGGCCAAAGAGGATGCTGCTACCAAGGCAGCAGCTCTCTCGAAGCTCACCTCTCGTCGCAAGGCATATGAGGACGCTGTAGCCATACGTGATGATGCGAAGGCCAAGGCCAAGGCGGCCCAGGAAAAGGCTGAGAGCTTGAAGAAGCTTGCAGCTGAGTATGTGGGTAAGCAAGAGTCGCTTGACATTGCAGCCAAGCGCGCCGCTGAATATGCAAAAGAGCTTGAGACCATAGCAGATGAGCTGAACAAGATGCCCAACGATGCTGCATTCTTGGCTGATCCCACAACCATTGATCCTACAATTGCATGGCTTGGCGCATACACGAGCGAAAATGCTTCTATCACAGACACGGTGTCTCAGTATGCCGCACGTCTGATGGCAGCTAAGGCTTCTGCCGAGAAAGCTGCTGACATGGAAGACACAGTTGCTGCTGACCAAGCCGAGGCAGATGAGGCCAAGCAGGCTGAGCAGGACGCGAAGGCAGCTCTTGATAAGGCCAATTACGACCTTGCTATTAAGAACGCTGTCGATAAGGCGGTAAGTGACACTGATAGTGCGTCTGCAATTTCAGGTACAGGCGCTTCTTGCCTAAAGCAAGCATCGTATGAACCCAAACATATGGCAGGTGTGCCAAAGACGGGGGATTCGACCTTGCCGGTAGCACCAATGGCCGTACTTGGTGCAGCAGCTCTAGCAACAGCTGGTTTGCGCCGCCGCCACGAGTAGTCTCGGGCAACCTGAGTCATTTCTCGCGCAATTACTTGTTTGTTTAGAAAAGAGAGCTTGGGGCATATGCATCCAGGCTCTCTTTTGTGTGCTGGCTTTTCGTGAGGCTCTTGCGTCTTGAGCACGACCGTTTGACGGGTTATGACGGGTTGGGCCGTTAAGAGTCATGAAACTACCATTTACCGGCAAATTACGAATGAACGAAAATGACGGAACATGAATGTTTTTGTCGGTATATACTCTGACAAGAAGCTGAAAGGGGGTCAGATCCCATGTTGGCAGAAGAACGACAGGCGCGCATCTTGGACATGGCACGTGAGAGTGGTTCGGTCACCACAGCTGATCTCATGGAGAAGCTCAATGCGTCAGAATCCACCATTCGCCGTGACCTTGAGATGCTTGATCAGCAGCGTCTACTGACGCGGGTACATGGCGGTGCTACGGTGGGCAACCTTGTTCTACATGACCAGACACCGGCAAGCAAGATGGGACAGAATGCCCCGGCAAAAGCTGCCATTGCGCGCTTTGCGCGAGATTTGATCCAACCAGATGACTTTGTGTATGTAGACGGTGGGAGCACGACGCTTGCGCTGGTAGAGATTTTGGCGCAGCCAGAGGCAACCTTTGTGACTGATTCTTTGCCCATAGCGCAGGCACTTCTCGCCAAAAGATGCACGGTGCATCTCTTGGGGGGATCGGTGAAACCGCTGACGGAAGTTGTGGTGGGGTCAAGCACGCTCGAGGCGCTCAGTCGGCTCAATTTCACCTTGGGGTTCTTTGGAACCAACGGAGCTACGCTTGAACAGGGCTTTACCACGCCAGAATATGAGGAAGCGCGCGTGAAAGATCTTGCGCTGCACCGTTGTATTCGCCCGTTTGTGCTGTGTGATTCCAGCAAGTTTGGACAGATTTCTCCCGTGACGTTTGCGGGTTTTGACGAGGCCACCATCATCACAGAAGCTCTGCCGCACGATGCGCGCTATGGGCAGGTTGACAACATTGTGAAAGCGGAAGGATAGAAAATGATCTACACCGTTACATTTAACCCGTCGCTTGACTACATTTTGAGGCTGGATGAGCTCAAGCTGGGCGAGGTCAACCGCGTGAAGTATGAGCAAGTATTGCCTGGTGGCAAGGGTATTAACGTCTCCATTGTGCTCAACAATTTAGGTCACGCATCGTGTGCGTTGGGTTTTGTGGCGGGCTTTACGGGCAAAGAGATTGAATCACGCACGTCAAAATTTGGCGTAAAGTGTGACTTTGTGCAGGTAGAAGAGGGTATGAGTCGTATCAACGTGAAGATGAAGGCCAAGGAAGAGACCGAGGTCAACGGCATTGGCCCTAAGATTACGGCCTCAGATATTGATACGCTCTTCTCTCAGCTGGACACGCTGGCACCAGGCGACACGCTGGTTATTGCAGGTAGCGTGCCCTCCATGCTTCCTGCGGACATGTATGAGCGCATCATGCAGCGTCTGGATGGCAAGGGCATTAATATTGCCGTGGACGCCGAGAGGGATCTTCTGGTAAACGTCCTCAAGTATCACCCCTTTGTTGTCAAGCCCAACAATCATGAGCTGGGAGCCATCTTTGGCGTGGAGCTTTCTGAGCGTGAGGACGTGGTTCCCTACGCCAAGAAGCTGCAGGATCAAGGAGCGCGCAACGTGCTTGTTTCCATGGCAGGCAAAGGCGCGGTCTTTGTGTCCGAGAAAGGCCATGTGCTCATGTGCGATGCGCCCAAAGGTACGTTGGTCAACTCCGTTGGCGCAGGAGATTCCATGGTGGCAGGGTTTATCGCCGGCTACCTGGAGAGCGCGGGAGATTTTGAAACCGCGTTCAAGATGGGCGTGTGTACGGGCTCGGCAAGTGCATTTTCTGCAAATTTGGCAACCCGTGCAGAGGTTGAAGCACTGCTGGCCAATCTTTAGCCACAAGCTAGCCACTTTTGGAGGCTCTGCTTGCACGTAGGTGCAAGTCGGACATAGTGCGGTTTGAGCGTGAAGGGAGTACGCGTGAAAATTACCGATTTGCTAAAGCCCGAAGGCATCAAGATTGGAGCGCATGCCACCAGTCGAGACGATGCTATTGACCAGCTGGTTGCGCTGCAAGCAGCTTCGGGCAACATCCTGGACACGGCCGCTTACAAAGAGGCCATACTTCAGCGTGAGGCTGAGTTCAGCACGGCCGTAGGAGACGGCATTGCCATTCCGCATGCAAAGACTTCTGCCGTGAAACAGCCAGGTCTTGCTGCTATGACCATTCCGGGAGGTGTTGATTGGGGCGCTCCGGATGACGGGAAAAGTGATCTCTGCTTTATGATTGCCGCACCAGAAGGCCAGGCAGACACGCATCTGCAGATTTTGGCGCAGCTGTCTCGCCTGCTCATGCATGAGGAGTTTGCCAATGCGTTGCGCTCTGCACAGACGGCGCAAGAGTTCCTCTCCATCATTGACAAGGCAGAGGCCGAGAAGAACGCAGAGGCAGCAGCGCCTACCCACGACGACGGGCTGCCAGAGATCTTAGCCATCACGGCATGCCCCACGGGCATTGCTCATACCTACATGGCGGCAGAAAACCTTGAGAAGAAGGCTCAGGAGATGGGCATCAAGCTCAAGGCGGAGACGCAAGGCTCTGCTGGTGCCAAAAACATCTTGACCGCAGAGGAGATTGCCCACGCAAAAGGCATCATTATTGCTGCCGATAAGAACGTGGATCTGTCTCGCTTTGCTGGCAAGCAGGTCTATTCCACCAACGTGTCTGCCGGCATCAACGAGCCAGAGAAGCTTATTCGTATCATCGAGAACAACGAGGCACCTATCCAGGAGGGCAGCGTTAGTGCGCCCGATGCTTCGGGCGAGAAGGACTCGGCTTGGCACGTCATCTACAAGCACCTCATGAACGGCGTCAGCCACATGCTGCCCTTTGTTATTGGTGGCGGTATCTTAACGGCCATTGCATTCTTGGTGGACCAGCCTGGTCTGGGCACGGCAAACTATGGCTCATCCATTCCGCTGGCAGCCTTCTTTAAGACCATAGGTGGGGAAGCCTTCGGCATGATGCTTCCTATTTTGGCTGGCTACATTGCCATGTCCATTGCCGACAGACCTGGTCTTGCCCCGGGCTTTGTGGGTGGTCTGTTTGCCAAGGCTGGCTATAGCTTGGGCTATGTCCAATATCTCATCTCTGATCCAGATAAGGCAGCTGCTGCCTGTGTGTCTGGCGGCTTTATTGCAGCACTCTTTGCCGGCTTTGCCGCAGGCTATTTGGTACTGGGTATCGAGAAGCTCTGCGACCACATGCCTGATTCCTTAGAGGGCATCAAGCCCATGCTCATCTATCCTCTCTTAGGATGCTTGGGTATTGGTGCGGTGATGTTTGTGCTCAACCCCATCTTTGGCGCCATCAACACCGGCCTGAACAACTGGCTCAATGGCATGGGTACCACCAACATTGTTCTTCTGGGAGCAGTGGTAGGCGGCATGATGTCCATTGATATGGGCGGCCCCTTCAACAAGGCGGCATATGTCTTTGGTACGGGCATGCTTGCGGCAGGTACTGAGTCTGGCCAGATCATCATGGCTTCCGTTATGGTAGGCGGCATGGTTCCTCCTCTGGTGATTGCTCTTTCCACCACGTTCTTCAAGAACAAGTGGCAGAAGGCGGACCGCGAAGCTGGTCTGGTCAACTACATCATGGGTCTTTCCTTCATCTCCGAAGGCGCCATTCCTTTTGCAGCAGCCGATCCTGGCCACGTTTTGCCTTCATGCATCATTGGCTCTGCTATTGCTGGTGCCATTTCTGCAGCTGCTGGCTGCACAAGCCCCGCTCCTCATGGTGGCGCTTGGGTTATTGCAGTTATTGGCAACCCGCTCATGTGGTTTGTGGCGCTGGTGGTAGGCTCAGTTGTCGGTGCGCTGATCCTGTCCTTCTGGAAGAAGGCGGCTACGGAGCAATAAGCTGTATGCACATCCGACGTATGCGCGCATAAAACGGGTTATGATGCAAGGGTGATCACGACGGTGGTCACCCTTGCTTTTGAGAGGACAACTATGAAATGGCCTTGGGCGAGAAAACCAACGGATGGCAAGGCGCACGTGAATGCGACTGGGACCGGGGCACCTGATATTCCCTTTGGTACCGTGCGGTATCGCCTTGTATACGTGGGCAAGGTGCAAGCCGTGGGGTTTCGCTTTACGGCACAAACCATTGCCCAGAGCGCAGGATGCACGGGTTGGGTCAAGAATATGAGCGACGGAAGTGTGCTTGTAGAGGTGCAAGGCAGACCTGAACAGGTAGCACGCTTTGAGCAAGGCATCATGGATGCGTCTCACGATCCCAATACATGGATAGAGGCACGTCTTCAAGAACGCAAATCTCTAGATCCCAAACCAGAGCGCACATTTCGTACGCTCATGTAGAGGTTGGACGCAGCGGAGCTGTGCCATGCAGAAGGCAGAACTTGTAAAGCTTTGGGCTTGGAGGCGCCTTCTGGCTAGCTTCTTTTGAGCAAGCGCTTTCTAAACTGGTGGTTGTGGATACGGTTTGCTACAAACGTGCAGATAAATGGCAGTATGATCCAGATGAGCCAGAAGGGGACAACCAGCAGGTACGAGAGCTTGAGCCACGCACACAGAGCCAGCGCAGGGACAATGCCGAAGGTGCCCCAACCCTTGACCTCTCTCACGACCGCATCGACAAAGCTCATGGACACATATTCGCCCGCGTTCTTCTGCAGCGCGCGCAGTGGCATGTTGTAGATGAACAGGGCATTAACGTTTGGCCTGCCATTCTTGTCTGTTTTTCTCGCCCAGGAACCTATGATGCGCGCGGCAAGCCAGCAGAGAGGACTTCTGCCGTGCGTAAAGTCTCGGATGCAGAGGCTGCGATCGAGCTTGATGCGCTGAGATTGCAGCTTGTGGCCTAAAAGTGATTCAAATTCTGAATCTGGCACGCGCACGATGTTTCCCGTGAAGTAGCTGGGGAGCAGCTCTTTTTGGTAGGGGCTTGGGGCGTTTGTGCCCGCCATCTCTACCTGCGCAGTCAGGGGCAGATCGCGGCTGTTGGGGCCGACGGCTATGGTATAGGTTCCGCCTTCAATCTCCCATGCGTTGGTGAGCACGTTGAAGTAGCTGTATGCGCGCGCGGTGAGCGAGAGCGTGACCGTTTGGGATTCGTGCGGCGCCAGACCTATCTTGGCGAAGGCACGAAGCTCGTGGGCGGGCGCAAAGATGTCTTTTCTGGGTGCCTGAATGTAGAGCTGGCAGATCTCTTGCCCGGCGATATTGCCCGTGTTGGTAAGCGTGAAGCGTGCCGTCTTGCCATCTTTGGAAACATGCAGTTCAGAATAGGTAAAGTGCGTATAGGAGAGACCGAAGCCAAAGGGGAACGCCACGTTTTTTCCCACCGTGTCATAAAAACGATAGCCGACATAGAGCCCCTCCTTATAGCGCGCCTCGATCTCCTGCGCGGGGTAGATGTTTGCGCAGGGCGTGTCGGACAGATGACGCGGCCATGTCTCTGCGAGCTTGCCGGACGGATTGATGGCGCCGGTCAAGATGTCAAGCGCAGCGCCTGCGCCCGCCTGGCCGGAAAGCCCCAGGTAGAGTACTGCTTGCGCATAGGCCATCCAATCGCTTTCCACCACAGAGCCAGAGCTCAGCAAAACCACGACCCGCGGATTTGCGGCAGCAACGGCATGAAGCAGCTGGATCTGCGCGCTGTCCAGCAAAAGCGACGTTCTATCCGCGCCCTCCGCCTCGTCGGCTTCTGCAAGTCCCAAGCACACCAGCGCCACGTCCGCCTTGCGCGCCAGCTCACAAGCCTTAGCGATAAGCTTGTCGTCTGGCGTGCCGTCTCTTCTAAAGCCAGGCTCAAAGCCTTGCAGCTTGAGGGGGACTATGCGGGCCGCCGTCGCCGCGCTCGACGCATCCGCCGCGCTGGTTGCGGCTGCTGGTGCCGCCGTGCTGGTTGCGGCTGCTGGTGCCGCCGTGCCGGTGGTGCCGGTGGTAGCCGCGTTGTTCATGCCGTGCTGCAGCAGGTCAAGGAGGGTATCTACCTGCGTGCTATTGACGAGCGAGGAGCCAGCGCCCTGGTAGCGGGGCGTGCGGGCAAAATCTCCGATAAGGGCCACGGATGTCCCGGCTGCAAGCGGCAAGAGCGGCTGCTGTGCGCTGGCGTCACCATCAACAAGGCCTGCGGGAGGCTCGTTCTTGAGAAGCACAATCCCGGACGCCGCAGCCTTTCTCGCCAGCTGATGGTGCGAAGAAGCATCAAACGTGTGCGTGTTCGTAGCGGTGTCGGCCGTGTGCGTCTTTAAGGCCAGGTCAAGGAGCTCGCTCACGCGCTCATCGACCACAGATTCCGCGAGCCTTCCTGTGCGGACGGCCTTTACCAGGGCGATGATGGAATCGCAGCCGCAGGCGGGCATCTCGAGGGTCGAGCCCGCCGCAACGCCTGCTACGTGGTCATTTGAGCCGCCCCAGTCGGTGACAACGCCGCCGGTGTAGGCCCACTCACCTCGAAGGATGTCTTTCAAAAGATGGGTATTCTCGTTTGCGTAGGTGCCGTTTACCAAGTTGTAGCTGGTCATAAGCGCCGCCGGGTGCGACTTTTTGACGGCAATTTCAAAGGCCGTGAGGTAGATCTCTCTCAAGGTGCGCTCGTCCAGCACAGAGTCGGACGCCTGGCGGCGGGTCTCCTGGCTGTTGGCGGCAAAGTGCTTGACACATGCGGCGACCCCCTGAGATTGGACGCCCGCCACGTAGTGCGCGGCAAGCGTGCCCGAGAGCAGGGGATCTTCCGAGAAATATTCAAAATTTCTGCCGCACAGAGGGCTTCTCTTAATGCACATACCAGGGCCGAGAAGAACCTGGACGCCCTGGGTGCGTGCTTCTTCTGCCAGCGCTTGGCCGACGTCTTGGATCAGATCCGCGTCCCAGCTGTTGGCCAGCGTTACCGCCGTGGGAAAACATGTTGCTGGCAAAGAGCTTCCCAGTCCCAGGTGGTTGGCACCGGCTTGCTGGTGCCTGACACCGTGCGGGCCATCGGAGAACTCTATGGGAGGAATGTGCGCGTCCGGAATCGCCAGCGAGGAGAAGGATTTATCGCCCGTGAGCAGCGCGCATTTTTGCTCAAGGCTTAAGGTGGAAATGATCTCTTGGTGCTTCATGGCGACCTTTCTGGACGTTTGATAGGGGCGTTGATCAGCGCGAATGGTGCCGATAGCGATCGAGGATGTCCTGGAATTCCTCTCTGCCTTGAATGTATGCGGCAAATGCCAACAGCGGCTCTTTGCCGTGGAAAAATGCGCAGTTGCCGCAGAGGTCGCAGTCGGCGCGGCATGGATATGCGCTGCTCACGTATGCTCGCCGCTCTTCTTCTGTTGACGCAACTATTGATGGTGCGTCCATGGTGCCTCCCGTCGCTTGTATGCCTACAACGGTAGACATATGTAGAGCCAACATCAAGCCTTCGACACGTATCGCTACCAGCGCTGGCGGCGCGGCTGCGTGCCAAGTCAACCTTCATGAAGCGTCGAGTTCGCGTGTATTTCTCCATGAACCGGCGCGCATCTTGTGCCATGCTGTTGTGAGAGATTCGCGCAATGAAAGGGGACGCATGGGGCTCATCTGGCCGTGGACAGCTGTGTTGGCGAGTGCGGGCTGTGTGCTCCAAGCTGCGTTTATTGTCCAAGACTGCGAGAAACACTATGTCCTTGCCGCCATCCTCAAAACGGTGGCCGCACTCCTGTTTGTGCTCGTAGGCACCCTCGGACTCCTGGCATCGGGCAACGCCACCGCTGCTGCGGCAGCCACCGCCGCGGCTACCGCAGCAGCGCCAGCACCGGCGGACGGCGCCGGCTTTGTGGTGGCAGGCTTGGCACTCGGTGCCGTAGGCGATGCCTTGCACGCGCTGCGCTTCACCCCGCGCTTCAAGGCTCGGAGCGCGCAGTTCTTCTCGGTAGGAACAGGAGCTTTCTTGCTGGGTCATGTGGCCTACTTGGCCTATTTGATCCCCAGAAATTCGCACTTGGTGCTGTCGTTTGTCTTGAGCTTAGGCATGGTAGGGCTGCTTATCTACCTGTTGTCCCAGCGCGTCTGCTTGCGGGGAGCGCGCGCGGTTTTGGGCGTGGCATATCTTTTTGTGCTCTCGTCCATGTTTACCTTCGCGGCCGTGGATTTTATCCTGGGCGCAAGCGTGAGCAGGATCCTTTTTGCAGCCGGCGCCCTCCTTTTTGTGATTTCAGATACGCTGCTTGCCATAAACACGTTTGGCCAGTCGTTTAGCTCCGCCAGACGCATCAAAAGTTTATCGACCTACTACGCAGCGCAGATGCTCATTGCTCTATCTATCGTGGTGTTGGCATGAGGTAGCATGTTATGAGCCCACACGCGCAATTCATTGGTTAGTATATGTACGGCCGCCGGCCCGCCAAGCAGTGCCAGACCATACCTGCTTGTTAAACCAAAAACTGGGAGTTGAAGATGAATCGCATTTTGAACGAGTACAAAATCCTCTTGAGAAGTATCCCCGCAGGCACCGTTACGTTGTTTGTCGTGAGCGTTGTGGTAATGAACTTGCTTGCTAACAAGGAGCTTGTTTCTCTCCCGTGGCTCGCGCTTGACTGCGGTGTCACCGTGAGCTGGGTGAGCTTTCTTTGCATGGACATGATCTGCAAGCGCTTTGGCGCGCGGGCGTCCATTCAAATAAGCATATTAGCGCAGCTCATCAACCTGGCCGTGTGCGCACTATTCTGGCTCATGAGCCTCACCCCCGGCATGTGGGGCGCGTACTATGATACAGGCAGCTTGGAAGTCAATGCCGCGCTCAACGCCACCTTTGGCGGCAGCTGGTATGTTGTGTTTGGCTCGACACTTGCCATGTTCTGCTCGTCGGTGACCAATTCGGTCTTGAATGAGGGTATTGGTCGTATGCTCAAGCGCAGCAACTTTGCAGCCTTTGCCACGCGCTCCTACATATCGACGCTGGTAGGCCAGTTTGTGGATAACTTTGTGTTTGCGCTCGTGGTGAGCCACACCTTTTTTGGATGGACATGGCCGCAGGTCTTTGCCTGTTCAATCACTGGTGCCTTGGTGGAGCTGCTCTGTGAGATCGTGCTTTCGCCGGTGGGCTTTTGTGTGGTAAAGAAGTGGGAAAAGGAGAACGTGGGCAGAGCCTATCTGGATCTTGCGGTGGACCAAGCGCTCGGCCAGACCAAGTAAGCCCTCGTAAAAGGTGATATCACGCATATGTCAACAGAGACAGAAACAGAAACTCATGACGCAGTGGCCGCGCTTGAGGCGGTCGTAGAAAAGGACAGCCAGCCGCTTGATACCCATCATACGCTGCGCGTTCTTATCTCTGGTACAGCTTCGGGCATCGGCAGGGAGACAGCACGCTACTTTCTAGAGCGCGGGCATGAAGTCTGTGGCATAGACATTCAAGCTGCAAGCATAGATAACCATCGTTACCAGCACTTTGTTGCAGACGTGCGGCAGGCGTCCAAGCTGCCGGAGCTGCCGTGGCTGCCAGAGATTGTCATTTCAAATGCGGGCGTTCAGGCCTCAGGCCACGACATTGATACCAATCTCAAAGGCGCGCTCAATCTGTGCGAGAAATACTGCTTTCAAGAGGGTCATCCACAACAGGCACTCAGATCCTGCGTCTTGGTAGGGTCGTCCAGCGGACACACCGGCGCGGAATTTCCTGCCTACGCTGCGTCAAAAGGCGGCGTCTTGGCATATGCAAAAAACCTTGCGCAGCGCTTGGCACCCAAGGCCGTCTGCAACAGCATTGATCCTGGCGGCGTAATTGGAGAGCTCAACCGACCGGTGATAGAAGATCCCAAGCTCTTGCAGCGTATCATGGAGCTGACGCCCCTCAAACGCTGGGCAACCGAACAAGAAATTGCAACGTGGATCTATTTTGTGAGCGTACACAACCGCTTTATGACCGGCCAAAACCTGCTCATTGATGGGGGAGAGGCCGGGAGCTTTGACTTTGTCTGGCCTCACGAGAGCTAGATAAAAGGGCATCTACCAGCTTGTTGTCTTCTGGATCGGTCGAGCCCAAAGGCAGGCCGCAGGCTTCAAAAAAGTGGCTGCCAGCAAATTGCCGGCACCTAAAGGAGTCGTGTGCGCCGTCGTTTAAGTAGCGCACGCGGCTTCTGGCATCGGTGGTGCCGCAGAACAACACGCCATGTTTGGCAACATAGGCTCTATACGCGTCCTTCTCGCTCCATAAAACAGTTCCTGCCATAGCTTCAAGCTCGTAAGCAACGGCAAAATCTTGCCAGCTAAGACCTCGTATGCGCACGTATCGGTCCAGGATGCTTGCCATCTGTGTGACGCGTTTGAGCGTCAAGCGGGCATCTACCAGCTGACTTTGGTCGGGTATATGCTGTCCCAGCTGGGAAAGTTCCTGCAGAGCACGCCGGCGCGCCGTCCCGGCAAGCGGCACAGCTGGCACGGTGAGCTTCATGGACTCGTTGCCAAACAGCTCAATGGCAGAATGCGCCGTCTCCAGCGCAAAGGGCGTCGCGCGGAAAATGAGCGAATCGTGCGCGTGCTGGACATGGCAGCTCTGGCGCTGCATCTCAAAGCTCTGGCGCATGGCCTCCGTGTGCAGATGAACCTCCTCGCGCGACGACACCTGCTCATCCGCCGTGCCCATCTTGAACAGATAGAGATCAAAAAGTGGCAGCTCATCAGTAGTATCCGCAGGGGGATAAAAGATCGTTCGGCGACAAAAGCTTTGGATCTCCTGGCGCCGTCTGGACGCTTTGCCATACAGGTCCACAAGCTCGCCGCCGCCAGCTGGCCCTGACGTGGAGCCCAGCCGAATCTCCACGCGACCATCTGCAATATAGGGAGGAAAATCGCCTTCGCGCACCTGGACAATGCCCACGCTCTGCGCGTCATTGTCTGGATCGGCCAAAAAGCGCGCCTCAAAGTCTGGAGCGGGGGATATGTGGCGGCGCACCAGCTCACCTACCATCTGGCTAAAATCTGCACTTCCGCGAGGAATTGGCCGGATATCTTTGGACACATCATCTATGCCCACGACGAGCCAGCCCCCGTGTGAGTTGGCAAAAGATGCAATTATCTTGGGGATTTTGCGCCGCACCGAGCTAGTATCTTGAACTTTAAATTCAAGGACATATCCCTCGTCCAGCTCCTTGAGCTGCCCAAGATCTGACCACTGCACATCTTGAATAGCCTTAGGTGTACCTTCTGGTGTCTTAAAGGGACAGTACATGGCGCCTCCCCACGCTCAACCGCTGCAATTCTTCACCTCATCTCAGCGTTCTCTCAAGTATGGCGCTCTTCGTGCAAACCGAGGGTTAACTCCCGTTAACGGTTGGTCACGAGCCCGCACAAATACGTCACGAGCCCGCACAAATATGGCGGCTTCGTAGCCGCGCGCCCGGCTGTGTGACACGCGCCCATTTGGGGTATCAATGAGGTGTAAATACGAACGAAAGTTTGAGGTGTACGCTATGGAACATTCGCATGATGCCCAGCTAGGAGAGCTTATCAATTTTTCTTCCGAGAAGATCAAGCAGGCTGATCACATGGTCCGCGGTACCGCGGCCAACGGCATGATCCGCGCGTTTGCGCTCACCGCAAAAAAGACGGTGCAGACAGCGTCAGACAAACACCACACGAGCCCGTTGGTGACGGCTGCCTTGGGCAGGCTCATGATGGGTGGCCTCATGATGGGCGCCATGTCAAAAGATGATGATGAGCTCTTGACACTCACCATGAAAGGGGATGGCCCCATAGGCGGCATCACCGTCACAGCCAACAATCATGGCCAGGTTAAGGGCTATGCCAACCATCCCAACGTCTGGTTGGATCTCAAATCAAACCAGCACTTGGACGTGGGTGGCGGCATTGGCAAGGGTACTCTTACCGTGGTGAGGGACTTACCGCACCTGGAGCCTTATACCAGCTCAATTCCTCTTACCACCGGTGAGGTGGGAGATGATCTTACCTACTACTTTGCTGCCAGTGAGCAGATTCCTACCGCCGTCGGCGTAGGTGTCCTGGTCAATACCGATCTCAGCGTGAAGCAGGCTGGCGGCTTTATTGTGCAGCTCATGCCTGGCTATACAGAAGAGCTCCTAGACCAGCTCTCTAACAATCTGCGCGGCATCGACTCCATTACGGAAATGCAGGAGCAAGGCATGTCTCCCACAGACATGCTCTCGTATGTGCTGCGTGATATGGACTACCAAGAGCTCGATGTGATGCCGGTAGAATTTCACTGTGGCTGCAACAAGGAGCGGGCAGAGCGTATTGTTCTGGCGCTGGGCAAACAGGAGTTGGAAGACATGGTTTTGAAGGGCGAACCAGCGGTGGCTCACTGTCATTTCTGCGGGAAGGAATATAGCTTCACGCCGCAAGAGATCCAGGCGCTGCTGGCGCAGAGTGACGCTACGGAGGAATAGATGGCGCACCTAGACATGCCGCCCGCAGATATGCTGCACCCAGACATGGCACACGCGGAGGAGAAAACCCTGCGTGAGCTGCGCGCTTATCGCCCCATAAACGAGCAAGAGGAGCGCGATAAGTACGAGATGTTGTGGCTGCTTTCGCATGAGGATTGTTGGTCACGCGAGAATAGCCGTATGCACGTAACGGCATCTGCCTGGGTGTGTGATGAGGCGGCCGAGCATGTGCTCATGTGCTGGCATAACATCTATCGCTCATGGAGCTGGCTGGGCGGCCATGCAGATGGCGAGCGGGACCTTCTTGCCGTGGCCATGAGGGAGGTGCGGGAAGAAAGTGGCCTTGTGCACGTTCAGCCTGCGCAAACAGAGCCCATTTCGCTTGAAATTTTGAGCGTGGACGGCCATATGAAACACGGCCACTACGTAAGTACGCACGTGCATCTCAATGTCACCTACCTGCTTCTGGCAGATCCTGGAGAGCGTCTGGTGGTGCGCCGGGATGAAAATTCTGCGCTCGCGTGGTTTAGCCCAGCGGAAGCGGTACAAAAAAGCAGCGAGCCGTGGCTTCGCGATCACATATATCAAAAGGAAAACGATGCTATGTTTGCATGGGCGCGCGCCCACGCAAAAAACTAGGCGTCGCCCAAAGACGAAAGGCAGGCACAGCACAGATGTCAGATCTACTCAAGCTTATGGAGGAACGTTTCTCCGTCAGAGATTTTTCCGATAAACCCATCGAGCCCGCCGCGATGGCAAAGATCCTGCGCGCTGCTCAGGTAGCGCCCACGGCGGCCAACAAGCAGCCCGTACACGTCTATGTGCTGCAGTCGAAAGAAGCGCTCGAAAAGATACGGTCGCTCACGCGCTGTGCCTTCAATGCACCCTGCGTGCTTATGATCACCTACAACGTGGACCAGGATTGGAAAAACCCGCTGGAAGACGGTATCCATGCGGGTCAGCAAGACGCAAGCATCGTGGCGACGCACATCATGCTTGAAGCGTGGAGCCAAAACGTGGGCTCGTGCTGGGTGAACTTCTTTGCAAATAGCCAGGTGAGGCAGGCATTTGGCCTGGATTCGTCCGAGCGCGTCGTGCTGCTCATGCCGCTTGGCTACCCATCAGATGAGGCGGCGCCCTCTGCCTCTCATGAGACCAACAAGCCCATAGAGGAGCTCGTTTCATATCTCTAGGCAGACGTCCGCAAGTGCCCGTTGCCACACTTCTGTCCGCCGTCATCCATGACCCACGGAGGCCCATGAAGTACCTTTCCTTTGCAACACACGCGCTGCTCTATGCGCTGATAATCGTCACTATCGGCACAAGCGGCGGCCTTACGGCGCACGTGAACATGGCTGCACTTTTTCTCATATCCTGGCTGCTCCTGTTTGCTGCCTTTTCCTGGGCGAGAAGAACCAGCGCTCTTGGCTTTAGTGCGGAGGCCACCTTTTGGGTGGCAGACGCCTGGCTCCTCTGTGCGCTGGTCGCAGTAGGTCCTGCCTCTGTGTTGAGCGCTCCGGCCAAAGCCATTGCGGCAGGGCTCTCTGGTCTGCACACCACAGCGCATACCGTCACCGCCGCAGCGCCAGTGGCGTCAGTGCTTGCGGCGGTGCTCGCTGCCCTGATAGTGGCAGGCATTGTGGCAAGCGTGATTGCTGCCACGAGGAACCCGGCGCCTGAGCCCGCGCTTGATCCAGATGAAGCAGCACTTAGACGAACTTCTCGCCTTGCACGCAGAATTACCCTGGCGCTCATCTCCATCCTCGTTGCGCTGTGCGCCAGCGTGCCTGCGTTGCGCGCGTCTACACAAAAGGCGTTTTCCCTCCTCACCTCAGGCGATATTGAAGCGGTCGCTGACATGATTGGCTCATATGGCCACGCTGCGGCCATGGTTTCTGCGGCGCTCATGGTCCTTCAGAGCTTGGCTGCCCCCATACCCGCCTTTCTCATTACCTTTGCCAATGCTGCGGTGTTTGGCTGGTGGCAAGGCGCGCTGCTCTCGTGGGCAAGTTCTATGGCCGGCGCGTCGCTCTGCTTTGTGATAGCCCGCATGCTGGGAAGAGACGCCGTTGCGCACTTTGTCTCCCGTGGCGCGTTGGCGCAGGTCGACAGCTTCTTTGAGCGATACGGCAAGAACGCCATTCTCATCTGTCGCCTCCTGCCGTTTGTGTCATTTGACTATGTGAGTTACGCGGCAGGACTCACCGGCATGAGTTTTAGCGGCTTTTTCTGGGCAACAGGCATAGGCCAACTACCTGCGACGATTATCTATTCGTATGTAGGCGGCATGCTGACCGGTGGTGCACAGCTCATGATGGTGGCGCTCATGGTCACCTTTGCGCTCTTTGCCGCTGCCTATCTCCTAAAACAGATCTACAACCGCCGACATACACAAGGATAAGGGCGTGGTGTCATGAAGCTTTTTGCCTATTCTCTAAGGCCCTACGATGAACTGAAATATTTGAATCACATGAGCCAGGAGATGGGCTTTGAGTTTGGCTGGACCGACCAATATCCCACCGACGAGAACCTTGAGCTGGCGCGCGGCTTCGATGCGGTGAGTATCATCACCAATCCCATGGGAAAAGAGCGGCTCTGCCGCCTGCACGACATGGGGGTGCGCTGGCTTGCTACCAGATCTATTGGCTCTGAGCATATAGATGTCACATCCGCCCACGCGCTGGGCATGCGTGTTGCGCACGCGGTCTATGACCCAGAAGGTGTTGCCAACTACAGCATTATGCTCATGATGATGGCGGCAAGAAAAATAAAGCTGATCGACCGTCTCCAGCAGGCGCAAGACTTTGACCTTGAGGGTAAGATTGGTCTCGACATCTCATCGGCTATCGTGGGCGTGGTGGGCACGGGACGCATTGGCGCCACTGTATGCAGGCATCTCAAAGGTTTTGGATGCACCCTTCTAGCTTCAGATCCTTATCACCGAGAAGATCTTGCGCAGGTGGTTGAGTACGTGGATCTGCCTAAGCTCTTTTCACGTGCAGACATCATCACCTTGCACGCGCCCGGTACCAAAGAGAACTTCCACCTGCTTGATGAAGCTGCGTTTGCCCAGATGAAACATGGTGTGATCGTGGTCAATGCCGCGCGTGGTTCCCTCATTGACACCCAGGCACTCATCGGTGCTCTTGAGTCAGGGCAGGTGGGGGAAGCGGCGCTTGACACCATAGAGGGGGAGAGCGGGCTGTACTACCATGATCTGTCTCGCTCATGCATAGCGCACAGAGAGCGCGCCATTCTGGAGGCATTTCCCCAGGTGATACTGACTCCGCATATGGCCTTTTATACCGAAGACGATGTGCGGCAAATGGTGGAATCTTCCACGTCGGCGCTGCTGGCGTTTTCCCAAGAAAACGATGCACCAAACGAGGTTTTGTAGCAACTGAAATATCAGTAGCTACACACGCGTGCATAGCCCATTCAAATGCCACAATACTAATCACTGTCTCTGTAAAAAAGTATTAAATACCACGCATCTGAGCCTGTTTAACGAACGTTTTGAGCGTTTCAGTTATGAACGATTGTGCAGAATCGGCAAAAATACTACATTTTCAGAATGTTATTAATCTAAGAACGTACAATCTCGGTACAGGTTAGTTTGCACTATAGGAGAGTTACGGATAGGAGAAACATATGCCTCAGCCGACGCTTGGCACTCCCTGGAAGAAGCTCAATACCCCAGTGAGCGAGGAGGAGATCTCCTGGCTGGACAAGTACTGGCGCTGCGCCAATTACCTGTCAGTTGGTCAGATCTATCTGCGCTCTAACCCACTTATGAGGGATGACTTCAAGAACCAGGATGGCCCCGATGGTTTCACCCGTGAAGACGTTAAGCATCGTCTGGTAGGTCACTGGGGAACTACTCCTGGTCTCAATTTCCTGTTTGCACACGTGAATCGTCTCATCCATGATCACGATCAAAACGCCATCTTCCTGATGGGTCCTGGTCACGGTGGACCTGCAGGCACCTCTCAGTCCCTGCTTGATGGTACCTACCGTGAGGTCCGTCCTGATATTACAGATGACGAGAAGGGCCTCCAGAAGTTCTTCCGCCAGTTCTCATACCCTGGTGGTATCCCCAGCCACTACGCACCAGAAACCCCTGGCTCTATCCATGAGGGTGGCGAGCTTGGCTATACGCTCTCTCACGCATACGGCGCTGTGTTGGATAACCCCAGCATGCTGGCTGTTGCTGTCGTGGGTGACGGTGAGGCAGAGACCGGTCCTCTTGCTACCTCTTGGCAGACCAACAAGTTCATGGACCCTCTGACCGACGGCATCGTGCTGCCTATCTTGCACCTCAACGGCTACAAGATTGCCAACCCCACCATCTTGGCTCGCATCTCAGACGGTGAGCGTGACGAGTTCTTCCGCGGCATGGGATATCACCCCTACAACTTTGTTGCTGGCTTTGATGAGGAGGATCACGCCTCCATCCACCGTCGCTTTGCTGCTCTGCTTGAGGCCGTCTTCGACGAGATCTGCGCCATTAAGCAGCGTGCTGCTGCAGGAGACGCTTCTCGCCCGTATTACCCCATGATCATTTTCCGTACGCCCAAGGGCTGGACGTGCCCCAAGGAGATTGACGGCAAGAAGACCGAGGGTTCTTGGCGTGCACACCAGGTGCCGCTGGCATCTGCTCGCGATACTGAGGCTCACTTCAACATCCTCAAGGGCTGGCTTGAGTCCTACAATCCCCAGACGCTCTTTGATGAGTCTGGCGCCATCCGCAAAGAGGTTACGGAGTTCATGCCTGAAGGGGATCTGCGCCTGGGTGCTAACCCCAACGCAAACGGCGGCGCAATCCGTCAGGGTCTCAAGCTTCCGCGTGCGGAGGACTACGCCATTGACGTGGAGAAAGACGGCCATGGCTGCGGCGCTACGGAGGCCACGCGCGTGTTGGGCGAGTACACCGGTGAGCTCATCAACTCCAACCGTGACCGCTTCCGTATCTTTGGACCTGACGAGACGGCCTCTAACCGTCTGCAGCCCAGCTTCCAGGTGACGGACAAGCAGTGGTTCAATGGTGATCTCAACGACGATCCCGCCAACGATGAGCATATCTCGCCTGTCGGTAACGTTATTGAGCAGCTCTCCGAGCACCAGTGTGAGGGCCTGCTTGAGGGCTATCTTCTGACCGGCCGCCATGGTCTGTGGTCAAGCTATGAGTCCTTTGTTCACATAGTTGACTCCATGGTGAACCAGCACGCCAAGTGGCTTGAGGCAACCGTTCGCCACATTCCTTGGAGAAAGCCCATTTCTGGTCTCAACATGCTGCTTTCTAGCCACGTGTGGCGCCAGGATCACAACGGTTTCTCTCACCAGGACCCCGGCTTTGTGGATGTTCTTCTCAATAAGAACTTCAATAATGACCATGTGATCAACATTTACTATCCTGCTGACGCCAACCTGCTCCTTGCTGTTGCAGAGCGCGCATACACCTCAACCAACTGCATCAACGCGGTGTTTGCGGGCAAGCAGCCTGCACCTACGTGGGTCACGCTGGATGAGGCGCGCCAAGAGCTCAAGGAAGGCGCAGCAGAGTGGAAGTGGGCCTCAACCGCAACCTCTGACGACGATTGCGATATCGTCCTTGGTTGCTGCGGTGATGTCCCTACGCAGGAGACCATGGCAGCCGTTGAGCTCCTTGACAAGCTGGGCGTTAAGGTGCGTGTGGTGAACGTGGTTGATCTCTTAAGCCTGCAGAATGCCTCGGAGAATGATCACGCTATGTCAGACGAGCGCTTCACTGAGCTCTTTAGTGCTGATAAGCCTGTGCTCTTTGCATTCCACGCCTATCCTGGAACCATCCGTCGCCTGATTTGGGATCGCCCCAACCACGACAACTTCCACGTCCATGGCTACATGGAGCAGGGCTCTACCACCACGCCGTATGACATGCTGCGCCTCAATAACATGGATCGTTGGGCTCTGGCTGCAGATGCACTCTCCATCCTGGATAAGGATCGTTGGGCAGACCAGATTGCTGCATGGAACAAGTTCCGTGAGGATGCCTTTACCTTCGCGGTGGAGAAGGGCTATGACCACCCCGACTTCACCGACTGGGCATGGCATGGTGCCAAGGATCGCGGTGCTGTCATCAGTGCAACCAAGGCAACTGGTGGCGACAACGAGTAGCACCTATAGCACCACACGCTACCATGCCTGGTAGCTGCACCAACATGCACGTATAATAGGTACCTCCTGCCTTCTTAATAGAAGACAGGAGGTACGTTTGTGAAGGAGAACATATGGCCGATATCACCAAGTGGTTGGCAACGCTCGTAGCAGCGGAGTTTGCCTACATCTTCATCCTTGAGACACTCATGACCACCTCAGAGACCTGTGCGCACGCACTGGGGATGGATCCTCACGTGCTCAAAGATCCCAACATGCAGATCTCTATGAAAAACCAAGGCGTCTACAACTTAGGCATAGCAGGGCTCTTGTTGGTCTGCGCCTGGTTGGTTGGCTCTAAGATCATGCTGACAGCAATCCTTATCTACATTGTGGCTGTTGCCGCGTATGGCAGCATGACCGTAAACAAGAGCATTCTGGTAAAGCAGGGCGGCTTTGCTATTGTTACCCTCTTGTCCATGCTGGTCTAGGTTGTATGCGCTGGTGAGCCTGTGCGCTGGTGGTCAGATCCACGGACGACATCAAGGACGACATCCTAAGATTACATCCGCTTGGACTGATCCAGCAGCGCCTGTTTGAGGTCAGACTCAATAGCAGCAATGCGTGTCTGTGCCTCCAGACGTTTCTTGCGCCCTTCCTCCTGCGCGTCAATGGTGTCTCGAATGGTGTTGATGAGCTCGGTATTGACCTGCTCCAAGGTCTCAATATCCACCACGCCACGCTGGTTGGCCTTGGCGGTATCAACCGCGCCTTGGTGGAGCGCCTTTGCGTTTTCAACCATCAGGCGATTGGTCACATCATCGACGCCTTTTTGCAGATCAAGAGCACTGCGCTGATGCTCAAGACCAAGGGCTATGACCATCTGGCTTTTCCAGAGTGGAACCGTCACGTTTACGGTGGTGGCAATTTTATCGCTGATGACCTGGTCAGCAGCCTGTAAGATCTTGATCTGCGGGCAGTTTTGCAGCGCCACTACGCACACGCGGTCAAGGTCATCCAGGTGCTTCTCAAAGCGGTCGAGCTTGTTCTTGAAGTCCTTGAGCACCTGGCTGGCCATGGGGTCAGACGACGCCTCAGCCTCTGCCTCAAGGGCGGGAAGCTCCTCTCTACGGAAACGATCTAGAGCTTGGGTACCTGCAAGAACGTACATCCTGAGTTCGCGATACTGCTGCACGTTATTCTCGTAAAGGTTGTCATAGGTGGCAATGTCGTTGATCATCTGCGTGCGGTTGAGCTCAAGCTTGTGCGTGATCTCGTCAATCTGCGGAGAGACCTTCTGGTACTCCAGGCGAACCTGATCAGCCTTCATTACGATATCGCCCAAAATGGGGACTTTTCTGACGCCAGATAGTGAATTCTTGTCCACCGTAGCAAGGAGGCTTCGCAAGAGCTCGCCGGCCTCGCCTGTATCCTTGCTGTTGACCTTCTCCAGCACGGTATCAGAGATCTCTGCCATCGCGCGCTGAACGTTGGTCCCATACGTCTGCTCCAGCGCGGGCTCCGTGAAGTCAATCTTCTGCGCAAGCTCTTCTACCTGGCGCTTTTCTTCGGCAGTCAGCTCACTGTCACGCACCTTGGGCGCCACCAAATCTGTCGGCGCCTCATCAGAGGCTGCATGCGCGGGCGCCTGCTTGCTTGCCCCCATAAGCGCATCGAGCGAAACCTTGCGGGACAAATTCTTCTGAGCGTCGGTCATAGTTCCTCCTTGAAGTTATAGAGCACCCGGGCCTTAAAAATTCTTGCGCTGGTGGGCCAGAAGAACGTGCAGCCCCAGCGCTATACGCCCAAGGCTTCCGCCCACTCAGTTTCCTTGAAGCCGGGCGTGAGCGGCGTGCCGTCTACCAACAGAATGGGGCGTTTGACCAGCATGCCGTTGGTTGCAAGCAGCTGATAGCCCTCTTCATCACTCATGCCTGCGTTGAGCTTGTCCTTGAGGCCCATCTCACGGTAGAGCGTACCTGAAGTGTTGAAGAAGCGCCGCAGGGGCAGCCCCGATGCCTTGTGCCAGGCAGAAAGCTCAGCAGATGTAGGGTTTTGCTCGACAATATGCCTATCGGTGAAGTCTATACCGTGCTCTTCCAGCCACTTTTTTGCCCTCTTGCAGGTGGTGCAGCGCGGATACTCAATAAATACAACGTTCATGATGCTTTTCCTCTCTAAGGAATCATCCGTTTGACTCTTGCTATCATGCATAGGACTTCCTCTATCATAACCACCTCACGATACGTGAGCGCCATAACATACCCGCAAGCGGAGGCACAATGAAGCGCGTCACCTTCTACTATGTGCGTCATGGAAAGACGCAATTCAACCGTGATCAGATCATTCAGGGCGGCGGCGTGGATTCGCCGCTGATACCAGAGACGTTTGCTACCATTCAAGCATCTGCCGCGGCACTCTCACACATCGCCTTTGCCGCCTGCTATGCATCACCGCAAGGTCGCGCCCAGCAGACGGCGCATGCGCTCTTAGACGGCATGGAGCAGGCAGCGCTGGGTGTCGATACCATGACTGAGCTGCAAGAAGTCAATTTTGGCGCGCTCGACGGAAAACCGTACGCGGGCCACAGAATCACCTTTGCATCCTGCTTTGTGCGCCAGAATTTTTCCTCACAAGGCGGCGAGTGTGGGGCGGATGTGCGCGCGCGTGGACACGCGGCGTTTGACAAGATGTTTGCTGCGGCGCACGACGGGGACAACGTGCTGGTAGTGGCCCATGGCGCGCTTCTGCGCTATCTCCTTCTGGAGTTTTGGACCTCCCGAGGTATCGCGGCCAGAAAGATCAAAAGTTTTACGTTACATACCCCCAACGCAGGCATTGCGACCATAGAAGGTGTGGCGGGCACACGCGCTGACGCCGGGCGAGAAGATCGTGGTGCTGCCACCTTCACGCTTACTGCGCTGCCCCAGACGGCGGCGGACTTTGTCCGCGCGCGGCGCGCGTAGCTACCAGCACGGCGCGCGGTGCCAGCTCCGCGCCAGCGCTTGGGCTAGAGATCCTTCTCGCCCAGCCAGGCGCTTAAAATGTTCAGGTAGCGAGGGGTATCGTCCGCAAAGCACATGTGCCTACATCCGCTCATGAGCTCCCAGCGTGCGCGAGGGATACCATCAAAGAGCTGCTTGGCTATGATTGGAGACGAGAGATCTTCGGTGCCAGAAATGATGAGCGCGGGGCAGATAACATCGCTCAGCTGCTGAGATACGTTGTAGGTGCTTAAGGTGCCTGTGGGGGTGAATTCATTTGGTCCCCACGCCACCTGGTAGGATATATCCCCCTTGCGCCGCGCGCGTCGCAATGGTTCGGGGTCGTCTGCGCGCACAGGGCCTGCGCAAAAGAGCTCCATGTAGTGTTTGAGCGCTTCTGTGTAGGCTGAAGAGTCATAGCTGCCCGTTTCTTCTGCCTGTGTGAGCGCGGCGACGTCTGTTGGCGTCAGATACTTAAATCTTCTATGCCCCTCTTTGCCCCAGAGCTGGGCATCTGCCAAAGTGCTTGAGAGAACGACGGAGCGGACGGCCGAGGGCTTATCACCTATGAGGTAGAGCAGGGCCAGCATGCCGCCCCACGACTGGCCCAGCAGGTGAAAATCCGTGAGATCCAAGGTGTCGATAAGGCATCTGAGCTCGCCTAACCAGGTCTCTTTGCACCAGAGCTCGGGATGCGCGGCCATGGCATCATCCCAGGAGTTGCCACATCCCAGCTGGTCGTAGGAGATGATGGTTATACCGTCGCGGTCTGCGAGAGGATCAAGCAGCTCTAGGTTGGTATGCGTGGAGCCAGGGCCGCCGTGGAGCAACAGCAGCGGCCGCGCCTGGGTGGGCGCGTCAGGCTGAACAATTCTCACGTAGGTTTCAAAGCCCAGGTAGGGGATCATCTTTTCAGTGACGCGCATGGCTACCTCACTGCAGGCGCAGACGGCGCGGACGCAGATGGCGCAGGCGCAGCCGCGGCAGCCACGAAGGCGCCCAGGAGCTCATCGTAGGTCTCATACGCTGCAAGATCAGGGTTTTCTCGCCTGATTTGATCTGTCGTGCAAAAGAGGAAGCCCGCCTTGGACGCGCGGATCATAGCCAGGTCATTGTACGAATCGCCGGTGGCAATGGTTTCAAGCCCGGCCGATTGCAGCGCGCGCACGGTGGTGAGCTTGGAGTCCTTGCAGCGCATCTTGATGCCCACCACATCGTTTCCCGACAGCACAAGCGAATTGCAGAGAATGGTTGGCCAGCCCAGCTTTTGCATGAGCGGGCGGGCAAATTCTTCAAACGTGTCCGAGATGATAACGACCTGCATCTGTTCGCGCAGGTGGGCGAGAAATTCTTGCGCTCCCGGCAGTGGATCGATGCCTGAGATCACCTCTTGTATCTCTTTGATGCCCAGTCCGTGCTGTGCGAGCGTGGCAATCCTGAAATCCATGAGCTTGTGGTAGTCGGGCTCGTCGCGCGTGGTGCGTCTGAGCTCGCTGATGTTGGTTGCATGGGCAAACTCAATCCAGATCTCTGGTACCAAGACGCCTTCAAGGTCTAAGCAGGCAATATTCATGATCAGTCCCTTCTGGTATGTGCAAGAGCGGATGCTAGAGGGTATGGAACCTGACACCGTGAGGATCTGCTGCCAAGGTTTTTATCCACGCGGCAGGCGCCTCGTGCTTGAGGGTCTCTTCAAGCTTTGGGGTGCGGGCCACATCCGTGATAGCAAGCATGGTAGCGCCCGAGCCAGAGATGAGAAAAGCAGCAGCGTCAGAGGCATATGCGCACGCTTTGAGTCGCTCAAAATCCGGGATGAGGGCTGCGCGAAAGGGCTCATGCAACCTATCGTGCGCGGCGCGGGACAAAAGCTCCAAATTGCCGGTGGCCAGGGCCTCAACGGTGGCAACGCAGCGTCCCATCTGCCAGATAGCGGTATTAGTTGGGATGTGCTCAGGAATGACCTTGCGGGCATCTTCCGTACGTACTTGGTAGGGAGGGGCTATAGCAATAAACCTGAGCGTTGGATCAACGTCGCGCCGGATGGGGTATGCCTTGCCCTCTTCTACAAAGGTGGAAACCAGGCCGCCCAAGATAGCGGGAGCCACGTTGTCAGGATGTCCTTCAAGTGCTAAGGCCAGCTCAAGCGTGAGCTTGGGGTCATAGCTCAGCCCGTGGAGGAGCTGTGCCGCCACCAGACCTGCCACCACGCAGGTAGAGCTCGATCCAAGCCCGCCTGACGTGGGGATATCAGAATCAATGGCTATGCGGAGCTTGGAAGGCGTATGGCCAAGCGCCGCGCAACCCGTGCAATATGAGGTCCACACCAGGTTGTCCGTACCTTGGTACTGCGCAGGACAGCCCACAATCTCCAGCTCATCTGCGCGGGCAAAAGAAAAGCGTGCTGTGAGACCCAGCGCAAGCCCCAAGACATCAAAGCCCACGCCCAGGTTTGCCGAGGTAGCACTGACGCACACATCGAGCTCATAGCCCGGCCGATACATATTCTGACCAGCGCACATATCGCCCATGGACATCACTTGGAAAAGATCTTGGCAGCGGATGCTTCCACAAAAGCACCCATCTCCTGGCGATCACACACGCTTGGGTGCAGCTCATCCAGCTCACGCAAAGAGGCAAGTGGGGCAGGTACACTTACGCCCGTGATCTTCTCAAGCAGGTCCATGCAGGCAAACCCATCCATACCTGCGGTGTTCTGGCCCAGAGCAACAAGTACATCCTGTGAGAACTTGTAGGGAGAAGCTGTCGAGAGGCAGATGCGCTGTCTGCCCTCACGGGGCAGCGCATCAAGGACGCACTTGGCCACAGCCGTGTGGGTGTCTATGAGCACGTGCTCTGACTCCCAGGTGGAGCGGATGGTGGCGCGGGTCATGTCGTCGTCCGCACAGCCACAGGCAAAGGTTGCGCGCAGCTGCTGCAAGATCTTATCGCCCAGCGCATAGGTACCGTCGATTGCCAGCCCATGCATGCAATGGGCGACAAACTCAACATCGCCCTCACTGATGTAGTAGAGCAGGCGCTCCACGTTGCTTGAGACAAGAATGTCCATGGAAGGAGAGATGGTCTTGTGAAACGCCCTGCGCCGATCGTAGACGCCCGTGGTGATGAAGTCCGTAAGCACGTTGTTTGCGTTTGATGCAACCACAAGCTTTCCCACGGGAAGCCCCAAGCGCTTGGCAAAGTAGCCGGCAAGTACGTCTCCAAAGTTGCCCGTGGGAACCACAAAGTCAACGGCATCGCCCAGCGTGACAGCGCCGCGTGCCACCAGCTGCGCGTACGCAAAGAGGTAGTAGCACACCTGTGGCACAAGTCGGCCTACGTTGATGGAGTTGGCACTGGAGAGCACGGTGTTGCTCTCCGCCAGCCGGCGCGCCAGATCCGCATCTTGGAAGATATGCTTGACCTCGGTCTGTGCGTCATCAAAGTTGCCACGGATACCGCAGACAGCAACGTTGTTGCCGCGCTGGGTCACCATCTGCAGGCGCTGGATGTCAGACACCTTGCCGGCCGGGTAAAACACGCTCACGCCGCAGCCCTCGACGTCCTTAAAGCCCTCAAGCGCGGCTTTTCCAGTATCTCCCGATGTTGCGGTGACAATCATCACATTGCCCGCATGGGCGCTCGTGCGCGCAACGCTCATAAGGCGCGGCAGCATCTGGAGCGCCACATCCTTAAATGCGCAGGTAGGACCATGGAAGAGCTCCAAGAGCCAGTCGTTTCCCAGGGGCGTGATAGGCGTGATGTCGGGCGTATCAAACGTATTGGTATAGGCACCTTCTACACACGCGGCAATCTCTTCTGGTGCATATTCGGGCAAGAGATGCAAAAGCGTGGTCTGTGCAATCTCCAGGTAGGTTTGCGTGACCATCTGCGCAATGTCGAGCTTTTCATCCAAAAGCGAATCGCAGACATACAGCCCACCGTCTGGTGCAATTCCATTGAGAATTGCTTGCTTACTTGTTACAGCTTTGTCGATACTTCTTGTGCTGTGGTAAAAAGTGCTCACGCTGCACTCCTTGCTCTTAGGCTACCGTGTTGCATGTGCATCATAGAATACGCCAACGCATTTGAGCTTGAGCGGCGGGAGAGTGTCACACGTTAGAAAGATTGGGGATAGATGAAGATAGCAGTTCTGGGGTATGGCACGGTTGGCCAGGGCGTTACCTCAATAGTTGACTCCTATATTGACTCCGTAGAAGTGTCAAAGATACTCGATCTTCCTGACCGGTGTACACAGCCGCGCATGACATCAGATTTTGAAACCATCGTGGGCGATAAGAACATCGAGGTTGTGGTGGAGTGCATGGGCGGCTTGGAGCCGGCGCACACCTTCATCTCTCGCGCACTCGCTGCGGGCAAGAGCGTGGTGACGTCCAACAAAGCCGTGGTGGCAGAGTATTTTGCGGAGTTTGTTGCACTGGCACGTACCCATGGTGTGGGGCTTTTCATAGAGGCTTCTGTGGGCGGTGGCATTCCCTGGATTGCAGGGGTAGAGAAGGCGCGCCGTATAGATGAGATCACGAGCTTCTCTGGCATCATGAATGGCACCACCAACTACATCATAGATTCCATGGCCAAAGAAGGTTTGGATTTTGATGTAGCTTTGGGACGTGCTCAGGAACTTGGCTATGCAGAGAGAGATCCTACGGCAGATATAGATGGCATAGATGTACGCAATAAGACCATCATCTCCGCAAGTGTTGCCTTCAATGTGGCATGCACCAAAGATGTGCCAGTGAGCGGCATTCGCACGCTTACCAAGCGTGACATGCTCATGTTTGAGAACAAGGGCTTAAAGGTCAAGCTCTTGGGCAGAGGCGTTGCACAAGAGGGTCGCTATGCGGTGGCGGTCGAGCCGGTGGCGGTCTTGGCGGATTCTCTTGAGGCAGCGGTGCCGCAGAATTTCAACCTGGTATCGCTGGAAGGTCAGACGGTAGGTCCGCTCAAGTTCTACGGCCAGGGAGCAGGAAGTCTTCCCACCGGAAACGCTATGGTGCAAGATGTGCTGGACGCGCAAGAGGGCAGGTTGCCAAGCTATAGTTTTTCTCGCCCACTGACATATGATCCAAGCCTACTGACCAGCAATTATGTGTATCGCACCAGCGTTGATGCGCCACGGGATGCTGAATGGTATGCATCGGGCGCATGGAGGCTTGACCATCTGACGGCCAAAGAGGCGCGAGAGATCTATACCAAGGTGCTCGCAAAGGATCCTGCGGCGTTTATGGCCGCTCTTGCCAGGGAGGCGTAGCGTGATTAAGGTTGCAAAATTTGGCGGCTCAAGCGTTTGTGATGCGGAGCAGTTCAAGAAGGTAAAGAGCATTGTGGCGTCAGATCCTGAGCGCCGTTTTGTGGTCGTGTCAGCTGCTGGCAAGCGCCGCCCGGGCGACAACAAGATCACTGACCTGCTGCTTTTGGTAAACGCCCACATTGAGTATCACGTGGACTGCACGTCTCTTCTGGCCACCATCGAGGGGCGTTTTATGGAGATTGCCCACGAGCTTAACCTGAGCTTCCCTGTGGCAGATGAGTTTGCGCACTTTATTGAGAACATCAAGAGCTACTCTCCCGAATATATCGTCTCACGCGGAGAGTGGTTTACCGGCCAGCTCATGGCAGAGTATCTGGGGCTGCCTTTTGTGGACGCAGCGGATGTGGTGATCTTTCACCACGACGGCACCGTGGATATGCAGCGCACGCAGACCAAACTGCGTGAGGCGGTGGTACGCACTAACGGCAGATTCTTGCTGCCGGGATTTTATGGCGCCACGGTAGACGGTGCCATCAAGCTCTTCAAGAGAGGTGGCGGTGACATATCCGGCGCTATTCTTGCACGTTGTCTTGACGCGGGGCTGTATGAGAACTGGACGGATGTCTCTGGCTTTCTGGCGGCAGACCCCAGGATTGTGGAAAGCCCGCGTGGCATTCACCGCATCACGTTTGAAGAGATGCGCGAGCTCTCCTACATGGGCGCGTCGGTGCTGCAAGAAGAGGCCATTTTCCCGGTGCGCGAAGTCAACATCCCCATCCAGATAAAGAATACTAACCAGCCGGATGACTCGGGCACGATCATCCGTGAAACTGCAGGTGAGCATGCTCGTGAACACCTCATTACGGGCATTGCGGGCAAGAAGGATTTTCTGGCGGTACACGTGCAGAAGGCACACATGTCAAATGAGGTGGGTACGGTCCGCAAGGCGCTTACCATCTTTGAGCGCTACGGCGTCTCCATTGAGCACATTCCAACCGGCGTGGACTCGTTTGCGGTGGTGGTCAACGGCGCCGACGTAAAGGACAACATCTACTCGGTGATTGCCGATATCCAGCATGAGATTCAACCCGATACGGTCAAGGTGGTCGATGGCCTGGCGCTCATCTCCGTGGTTGGCCGCAACATGAGCCGCCGCGCCGGAACCTCGGGCATGATCTTTGGGGCGCTGGGCAAGGCGGGCATCAATATTAGAATGATCACCCAGTCATCGCAGGAGATTAGCATCATTTTGGGCGTCAATAACACGGATTTTGAGCGCGCCATCAAAGTCATCTATGACACCTTTGGCGACGCCGTGGTTCTCTCGGACGGCCACGCGGTATAGCTGGAGAGCTGTAGGGCTGCAGGTTGCAGGGCTGCAGGTTGCAGGGCTCACGATTTGTCAGAGCACGCGTACGTACACATATATACGTGCGGATTAACGTGCGGATAAGGAGCATTCAATGGGCGATAAAGTCGTTGCTATCCTGGGTGCCACGGGTGTGGTAGGCAGCCAGATGATGCGTTGCTTGGAGGAGCGCAACTTTCCGGTAAAGAAGCTGGTGCCGCTGGCGAGCGCTCATTCTGTGGGCAAGACCGTCCGCTTTGCTGGCGAGGATATCCCCGTGGTTGAGGCCAAGGCCGAAAACTTTGAGGGCGTCGATATTGTTCTGGGCGCCGCAGGAGATGAAATTGCCAAAGAGCTCTTGCCTAAGGCAGCGGCACGCGGAGCAGTTGTGGTGGATAACTCTCATGCCTTTAGACTTGACCCCAAGGTTCCGCTGGTGATTCCTGAGATCAACCCAGAAGATATTGCCAACCACCCCAAAAATATCATTGCAAACCCCAATTGCGCCACCATCATAGGGCTGGTTGCCATTTGGCCGCTCCATGTAAAAGCGCAGCTCAAACGTGTTATCGTTTCCACCTATCAAGCTGCATCGGGCGCAGGTATGCCAGGTCTTAGAGAGCTTGAACGTGAGATGGCCGCAGTTGTTTCTGGTGCTGAGATGGGCAAAACCGATCCTTTTGCGTACCAGCTTGCCGCCAATCTCATCCCACAGATTGGTGGTTTCAAGGATTGGGATTACACGTCTGAGGAACTCAAGATGCAAAATGAGGGCAGAAAGATCATGCATCTGCCTGATATCAGAATCAATTGCACCTGCGTGCGCGTGCCCGTTATGCGCTCACATTCTGAGTCCATCACCTGTGAGTTTGAGAAGCCTCTGACGCCGGATGAGGCGCGCGATATCCTGGCGGGAGCAGCGGGCGTCAAGCTGGTGGATAACCCCTCTAAGCTGCGCTATCCCATGCCGCTTGACACATCAGATCAGGACTTAGTCTATGTTGGTAGAATTCGCAAGGACATCTCTGCGCCAGATGGTGTGAGTGCGCTGACGCTGTGGTGCGCAGGAGATCAGATCCGCAAAGGTGCTGCCACCAATGCGGTTCAGATTGCAGAGCTGCTCTAGGGTTCAGGTTAGGTTTTAGTCTTCTGCGCGGCTCAAGAAGGCGCGGGTGCGCTCGTCCTGAGGGTGCTCAATCACGTCTTCTGGGCTGCCTTCTTCTACAATCTGACCGTCGAAGAGCAAACATACTCTGTCAGAAACCGAGCGTGCAAAACCTATCTCGTGCGTGACAATGCAGATAGCCATGCCCTCTTGCGCAAGTTCGCGCATGAGCGTTTGCATGTCTGCGGTGAGCTTGGGGTCAAGCGCGGACGTCGCTTCATCAAAATAGATAACGTGCGGCCTCATACAGAGCGCACGGGCTATGGCAACTCGTTGCTGCTGGCCACCGGAAAGCTGGTCAGGGACCTTATTGGCATGATCGGTCAGCTCCAGGCGCGCAAGTAATTCTCGCGCAGATGATTCAACTTCTTGTCTGTCTCTCTTCTGGACAATAATGGGGGCATCCATCACATTTTGAAGCACTGTGCGGTGCGGAAAGAGGTTGAAGTTTTGAAAGACAATGCCAAAACGCATGCGTGCCTCTTTGATGGCTTCTGGCTTGTAGGTGCCATCGGGACTAATGACGTCCAGATCACCGTATGAGAACTGGCCAGCATCAAAACGGTCAAGGAGCGTCATGCAGCGCAGCATGGTGGATTTGCCCGCACCAGAAGGACCTATGAGCGAAACGATCTCGCCTTCTTTAATGGTGAGAGAAACGTTTTTCAGTACCTCTTTATCTCCAAAGGATTTGCGCGCTTCTAAGACGGTAACAGCGGGGCGCGCACCTGTTTGATCAGACATCATATGAACCTTTCTGCGCTCGATCTTCTGTGCTTGATCAGCATTTGGAACTCGTGGTGTGAAGTGAGCCAATTAGTCGTGGTAGTAATTCAACTTCTTCTCTGCACGTCTGAGCAAGAACTCGATGAAGAGACAGGTCAGCCAGTAGATGAGTGCTGCAACAGCAAAGGGAACCATGCTTCTTTGGCTGGCGACAAGAGCGCGTGCGGTAGTAAACATTTCTGCAACGCCGATGGAGAAGGCGAGTGATGTATCTTTTACCAGCGTCACGATCTCGTTTCCCATGGCAGGGAGGATACGCTTTACTACCTGCGGCAAGATGATGTAGCGAAAGGTCTGTGCAGGGGAGTAGCCAAGCACCTGGGCGGCCTCATATTGTCCGCGCGGAATGCTCTGGATTCCGGAACGATAGATCTCGGCAAAGTATGCTGCATAGTTCACCACAAATGAGATGAGACAGGCGGTAAACATATAGCTGGGGTCGGTTTTGATGCCAAAGACATAAAACGGTGCAAAAAAGACGGCAAACATCTGGAGCATCAAGGGCGTTCCGCGCATGAGCGAGATGTAGAGCCCAATGATCATGGAGAGAGGCTTTAGTTTGGAAAGTCTCCCCAGGACAACAGGTATGCCCAAGAGGCTTGCGCCAATCAGTGTTACAAAAAATATTTGGATTGACACGCCATAGCCCTGAATGAGCATGCCAGTCATGGTAGTGAGTTCCATATGTCACCTCAAAATGAACGGGCCTACGCATGCGTAAGACCCGTTCATGTGCTAGAAGTTCTGCTTATGCGTTCGCCTTGGGGAGCACCCACAGATCATAAGAAACGCCCTGGTCAGCGTACTTATCGCATAGCTCTTTTACCTTACCTTCTTGATCGAGTTCCTGAAGGTCTTTCTCGACGGTATCTGCCAGCATCTGACCCTCGTCGGTCTTTGCAAAGCCTACGCCGTAGTGCTCGGTATTGAGTGGCTCATCCAAGATCTTGTATTCGTCTGTACGGTCGCCGATGTTATAGACTGCAACGGGATAGTCGATGGCCACCGCATCTGCAGTACCGTTCTCCAGCATCATGAATGCTGTGTTGTAGTTGGCAATGGTCTGAAGCTGGGCAAATGTAGCGCCAAGTTCCGCTTGGTCTCCGCCTTCTGAAAGAAGCTCAAGGGCGGCAGAATCACTTTGGGTAATAACGTTTTTGCCTGCCAGATCAGCTAGGGAGCTGATGTCAGATGAGGTGCTTACCACCATGACCTGACGGTTCTCCATGTAGGCATCGGTGAAGGCGTAGTCATCCTCGCGCGATTCCATGGTAAAACCGTTCCAGATGCAGGTGATCTGGCCGCTTCCCAAGAGAGCGTCTTTTGCATCCCACGCAATAGGGTTCGGCGTGAAGGTCCAGCCTTCCTTCTCACAGACCGCCTGGGCCAGATCAAGGTCGAAGCCAGCAAACTGACCGGAGTCATCTATGTAGCCATACGGCGGGAACTCCTGGTCAAAGCCAACGATGAAGTTGCCAGAGAAAGAGGAGGCATCAGAGGTCTGGTCGCTCGTGCTGTCTGTTCTGTTTGAAGCAGTGTTTCCGCAGGCAGTGAGGCCAAGTGTGGCGCAGGCAGAAAGAGCGCCAAAGGCATTGATGAATCCGCGACGAGAAAGCGAAGGTAAAGCACTCATGGTATCTCCTATCTAGAACATCAACTGGTACTCAGTGGTGCGTGGCTGGCACTTTACTACGCTAAAGAGCATCTACTGTAATGGCCTTCACGTCAAGGTTTTGAATGTAAAAACTTTACTACGATAAAGCGCAACCCAATAAAACCGCAGCTATAAGGCAAAATTTACGATCTCGCGGGTGCAGATTTTTTCTTGAATATGCACAAAGTGGGTAGTTTTGCTCATCATGTGGCTGAAAAGAGGGGAGAAATTGTGTGCGAGAAAAACTTCTCTATTCTGCTTGCAATCAGTTTGTGCGTTGTGGATAATAGTCAAGCGCCTGAGGGACATAGATGGTGGGTGTAGCTCAGTTGGCAGAGCGACGGACCGTGGCTCCGTAGGTCGAGGGTTCGAGCCCCTCTACCCACCCCATTTCCTTCTTGGCAGATGGGTCGTTAGCTCAGTTGGTAGAGCAGGGGACTCTTAATCCCAAGGTCGAGGGTTCGACCCCCTCACGACCCACCATAGTGTTTATCCCGCGCACCGAGAGGTGCGTTTTAATTGCATATGGGTCGTTAGCTCAGTTGGTAGAGCAGGGGACTCTTAATCCCAAGGTCGAGGGTTCGACCCCCTCACGACCCACCACGTCAGAAGTGCCCCGTAGTCTCAAAAGGCTGCGGGGCTTTTTCAACTTATTTTGTAAACATGGTCTCATTCTGCCGAATAACGCAGAAATTCAATGTATGTGGCACAGAGTGATTGTGTTTCTCTACAATAGTCAAGTATAAGTGTGAAAACGCTACCTTCTCTATCGAAGGAGACGATTGTGCATATCAAGAAGATTGCTACCGTTGGCCTAGCAGGTGCGTTGGCGCTTAGCATGGCACCCATATATGCATTTGCAACCCCCAGTTTGGATGAAGCACGCCAGACTATGGCATCCTTGGGAGATGAGCTCAAGAATTCCCAGACAGCACTTTCTCAAGCTGCAGGTGATTATGAGAAGACGCAGTCTGACATAGATGCGACGCAGGCAGAAATAGACCAGACGCAGCAAAACCTCTTTGAGGCCAAATCTCAGCTGAGTTCAACCATGCGTGATGGCTACAAGAACAACACCTCTCAGACGCTCATGCATCTTGTGATGGCTTCAAGCAGTCTGGAGAACTTGGTAGACAATCTCTACTATGCGGATAAGGTTTCTGACGCGTATGCTCAGCAGATCAAGACGGTCAATGACCTGCAAACTGAGCTGAGCAATAAGCTCTCTGACCTGCAGGTTGAACAGGCTCGTCAGCAGGAATACGTAGACTCTGCCCAAAAGGAGGTAGACGCCTATCAGTCCCGTTTGGACGAAGCTACTGCTTACTACCAGAGCTTGAGCGAGGAGGTTCGCGCGCAGCTGGCCCAAGAGGCTGCTCAAAATGCTGAGGTGGACTCCCAAGGTGTTGTTTCCAACAGCTTGTCAAACGCCGTTTCTTCTGCTGAGTCACATTCACAGAGCAGCACCAACACAGATAATTCTGGCTCTCAGAACACCTCTGATTCCCAGGATAGCTCTAGCAATAACCAGACTTCCAACAACGAGAGCGGCAATAACTCGGGTAACAGCAGTTCCAGCGACAGCGGCTCTTCCAACAGCGGATCTTCCAACAGCGGATCTTCCAACAGCTCCTCCAACAGTGGCTCTTCCAGCAATAGCTCCTCTAACAATTCATCCAGTGGAGCGGTCGAAGGAGGAGGCCTGAGTTCTGTATATGCCATGATTGGCGTTCCCTACGTGTGGGGTGGCTACTCTGCCAGCGGCGTCGATTGCTCTGGTCTGGTGTATTACTGCTATGGCTCACGCCGTGGCCGCACAACGTATGACATGATTGCTTCCCTTCAATCTACCGGTGACTGGAAGACCTCAATGTCAGATCTTTCCGTGGGAGACTTGGTTTTCCCGTCGTCCGGCCATGTGGGTATCTACATTGGTAACGGCCAGATGATCCATGCGCCTTACCCTGGCAGAACCGTTTGCATTGCCTCTGTTTACAGCTTCATTGGCGGCGGCACCTACTAACGCACATCATGAGTGAAACTGAGTCACAACTTGAGACGCTCCTCCGCAAGGGGGAGCGTCTCAAAGAAAACATCCTGCATGCACGGACTATCTTTGCGGGCAAGATTTTTCAGGTCTTGCAGCTTGAGGTTCAATGCCCTAACAAGAGCGTGGCGGTGCGAGAGATTGTGAGACACTCTGGCGGCGCAGGCATCCTTGCCGTGAAGAACCACAAGATCTGTCTGGTGCGACAATACCGCGTCGCCCTGGCGCGCCCGACGCTGGAGATCCCTGCTGGCAAGTTAGAGGCCGGAGAAGATCCCGCGGCCTGCGCCGCCCGAGAACTCAAGGAGGAAACGGGGCTTATCGCCCAAGAGTTTGAGCTGGTGGCAGTGAGTTATGGGAGTCCTGGTTTTACAGACGAGAAAACCCACATCTTTGCAGCTCGTGGACTTACGCAGGGAAACGCCCAACCCGATGCGGATGAGTTTTTGGACGTCGTGTGGATTGATCTTGATGAGGCTCTTTGGGCTATCAAGGCCGAGAAGATCGTGGACTCGAAGACGATCATTGCTATTTATGAAGCGGTGCGACGTGGTGAGAATTGTTCGTAACACGCACGGCGGATATGAGGTATCATAGCTTCCGCTTGCTCCCTTAGCCCAGCTGGATAGAGCAGGGGACTTCTAATCCCAAGGTCGCGCGTTCGAATCGCGCAGGGAGCACCAGAAAATACAGCCCTGTAGCTGCGTAAATGCGGCTGCAGGGCTTTCTGTTTGGTACAACATTTGATGTGTGCAATGACACTTAGTGACAATTTTCCTTTGCGGGGTTGAAAGTTAACGCTTGAGATAAGGCAGAACGTTACTTACAAGGTCTACATAGGCAATGTGCTCGTGCCAAACATCTAGGAAGCTGTTGGAGCGGGTCATTGTGTAGTGCTCGCGTACAACCACCCAGGGAGCAGCCTTCCACCTGCTTCGGACATCATCAGCCTGCATAAGAGCGGCACATCGTTTGGGGTAATTGCATGCCATGATGGGTCGGTAATCAGGTTTGAGCAGGTGGAAGAGCCGATATGCGGGTATAACTCAATCACGAGTGAGTCGGTGCAGATTCTCCTTGGCTCATATGGTATTGACATAGATGGACTAATAAAGTCATACAGGGATAGGTTGGGGGTAAGAATTGAGCGTTTGGTTTGACGTTAAGGCGTCGATTCCGCACACCTCAGATGATGGGTACCCGACCCTTCTCAAGAACGCGCTTAGTAGGTACACGGCCTACGAGCAAAGGCTGTTTCGTGAGGAATCGCGCTATGTGCTTGATCTCTGCGATATGCATGGGATCAATATGTTGCCCCGTGACGAATGCGAGCAAAAAACTATGGAGCGTTTTGCCGAAGAAGAGGCAGCGCGTAGGCAAGCGTAACGGGCTCAACTTTTGCCGCTGTCTCAGCTACAGCGTGTGTTCCCGCTGCTTTGTGAGTTTGCTTCTTAACAGGGGGGCAATTGACAGAAGCAATAAAAAACCTACTCTCGAAGCGACCTAGTGAAAATGGAAAACACTTCAGAGAGTAGGTATAACCGCGGGAGCCGAAAGGACTCCCACCCCTTCGGGGGGCTGTCTTGATTATACATAGAAAGGAAGCGGCTGCATAGATATCTCGCTCGATGGCGTTTCATCAAAGACCTGATCCGCTCGGCCATGTATGCTGGTTAAAGCAATCCCCTAAGGTAGTTCATTACCTCAGGGGATTTACGTTCGGACAAAATGTTCTTATCGCCCAAAGATTAGTGCTTGGGAGCCATGGAGCGGCTCAGGTTTGACCAAGGGTCTACCTCTTCTACAGGAGCGTTGTCCCACAGATTGAGCGTTTCTTCGTCTACAAACTCGCGGCGCACGGTGACATTTCCGCCGTAGGTGCGGAACCAGTCGGCGCTCATGATGAGATAACCATCCTTACCAGCGTCTTTGCCCCAGGAGTTCTCAATTCTCCACGCCACGGGACGACCGTTTTCATCAAGCTCGACGCCCTGGAAGGTCATCTCATGAGAGAGATAGGTCTCGCGGATGCTCAAGAGATCTTTGCGATCCATGGAAAGATCCGTGCCAAAAAGGCTTGCAAAATCCATGGTGTCCAGGGCCAAGACGTACTTGTAATCCTCAATGTGGCGAGGGAATTCCTGCAGGACATCACATGCCATGGCAACGGGCACGCCGGCCTTCAGGGAACGAATGGCTGCGTCCTCAAGCACCTCCATTTTGCAATTGAGCGAATGCAGGGGCTGTGCGCCCACGACGGAATCAAAGATGCGCATGTGGTAGGCGTGGCCATAGGGGTACTCATCCATGGGGTTGGAGATCAAGTCAACCCAATCGGTAGGATCTACCTTCACGTAGCGCTCCACAAACTGCAGGGGCGTGATGTTCTTATCGCGCAGGATGAAGACCTTATCGGAAGACTTGTCGGAGGACGCGCCGTCCTTGTCATCGTGGTCGGCTACGTCGGTTTTCTCGCCCGTGGCATCTGCCTTGGGCTCTGGCTCCACGCACGAAATCTTTGCAGCGTCTACCTTGGCGTTCTTGCCAACCTTGTACTCAAAGTTGAAGGTGGTTGGCGGCTCGCCCAAGCAGACAGAAAGCAGACGGTGGACGTGGGCCATGTAGCGCTGCTTGATGGCGCGCAGATCCTCCAGTGACGCGCCAGCTGCGTGCGCCTTCCTTATCTCCAAAGCACCCTTGCGAGCAAGGCGATCAAGCTGCTGGTTCATCTCCGACGAGTTCTTTGAGCAGGCCGTCTCCGGCATAGCATCTTTGGGGACGAGGCCGTACTTTTGGATGAGGTTGAGCGCAAAGACCACGTAGCCGCCATCTTCTATGCCGTCGTCCAAGATCATGGCCACGTCACGATCCTCCACCGGACGATCCGCCGTGGCAATGACATTCTCAAAGAAGGCGTTTGTCTTTTCCAGCTTGTCGTAGAACATGCCAAAGGACTGAGAGAACTCAAAGGTGTCCACGTCCAGAAGCTCCATGGTTTGGGCGCGTACCACGTTGAATGTGGCAAACATCCAGCACCGACCACTTTGGCGCTGGTTGGTAATGTCGCCAGTCTTTGCGCGGCTGATACCGTATGTATCATGGTAGGTACGCATTTTTGCAAGATCGCGCGCGGCTGCCATGATGCCATCAGAGGTGACGGCGTTGCGTGCTACGCGGTTTGCGCGGTCCTCAGAAAAAGAACCGGCCAGTTCACGAGCCCAGTCTGCACTGAGTGCTCCTGGATTTTGAGCGGTATCACTCATGTGTGTCTCCTATACAATGAACTGCGTTTATCCAATAGCTTCGCCATAGTACCACGATCTCTTCTGTCCCAACATAAGGCCCAGGATCACCTGCAGATACGTGAATATCGTGTGACTGACCCGCACTGCCCCAAACAGGGTCGTAAAATTGAAAGCTCAGCCGTTTATCAATTCCAGTTGAGCACGTGATGGGGGAGCGCATGGTGCCAAATTTGCTTCCGGCGCAGGAGCTTGAAGATACAAAAGCAGAGGCCAAGCGCTGTTTGCGCTGCGGCAAGCCCACCTGCGTGGAGCACTGTCCGCTTGAGATGCCCATCCCTCAAATCATGACGCTCTTTAGGGACGGCCAGTTCCAGGAGGCGGCCGAGCTGGTGGTGGATACCAATCCAGCGGCTCTTCTGTGCTCTGTCATGTGTGACACCACAACGCTCTGCGAGCGCCACTGCATAAGGGGAAGACGTCGCAAGACACCGCCGGTAGCGTTCTCAAAGATCGAGCGAACGCTGGCGCTTACCTACATTGAGCAGGCGCTTTCTGTGCCAGCCGCCGGGCGAGAAGTACCTGCGCCCGCCGCGGTGCTCTCGCCTGCGGCGACGGCGGCGCCCGCACCTGCGACGGCGGCGTCCGTGCCGGCGGTCACCGTTGCTGGCGCGCATGTCTTGGCCGTGGCGGTGGCTATCCGCTGCGCTCTAAGCTCCTATCCGGTGCGGCTCTATACGGATCTGGATTTTGTACCTAAGAACGTGCTTGAGCCCCTCAGGGTCTGGTTGGCTCAGCTAGAGGTGGCTCTTCTTCCCCTGAATGAGGCTCCGGTACGTCTTGAGGATGTAGAGGCTTGTGAGGGTGCGCATCAGGTGCGCGTCTTTGATTTGAGGGATGCGTCCTATGAGATGCCAGGTCAGCCTGCCTTGGCCGTGAAGCGAGCAAAAGAGCTGGTAGATGATATTGATTAGGAGGAAGGCGCAGTCGACTACATGGGTATGGTAAAGCATGCGGGCAAAGGCCGCCTGAATTCAAGGGCAGATCCTGATGAAAAGTATCGCCAGCTCACAGAGGCGCCGGTCAAGCCCCTCATTCTCTCTCTGGCGGCGCCCTCCATTGTGTCCAACTTGGTCACCAGCATCTATAACCTTTCCGATACGTTCTACATTGGCGGGCTTGGGACGTCGGCTTCTGCCGCGGTAGGCGTATCTTTTGTGGCCATGACAGCCATTCAGGCCATCGGCTTTTTCTTTGGGCAGGGCGCTGGTAACCCCATTTCCAGGTACTTGGGTGCCAAGGATCTTGAACGGGCACGCATGATTGCTTCCACCGAATTTGTGATGGCCATTATCTGCGGTTTTATCTTGGCCATCGTAGGAAACGCGCTCATTGTGCCCATCTGCATCCTTTCTGGCTCGACCGAAACCATCTTGCCATTTGCTACCACGTTTATTGGCATTACACTCTGGGGTGCGCCATTTATGTGCGGCGCTATCATGCTCAACATGGTGCTGCGCTTTGAGGGAGAAGCGCTCTATTCCATGGCGGCCATCATGGTAGGTGCGGTGCTCAACATTGCCCTCGAGCCCATCTTCATCTACGTCCTGGGCATGGGCATTGCTGGTAGCGCACTTGCAACCGATATCTGCCAGGCGCTCAGCTGCGTGCTTCTCATCATTCAGACGAGAAGAACCAACATCACGCCAATCTCACTCAAATATGTGCGCAGACCCACGCTCGCGCTCTTGAGAGAAGCTGCCAACGGTGGCGTGCCGTCCTTTGTGCGCCAGGTCATGTTGGGCGTGGCTACTACGCTACTCAACAATGCTGCGCGCCCCTTTGGAGATGCGGCTATTGCGGGCTTGGCCATCACGCAGCGCATCTGCGGGTTTGGCAACTATATCCAGATTGGCATTGGACAGGGATTTCAGCCGGTTATTGGCTATAACTACGGAGCGCGTAAGTTTGGGCGCATCAGGGAAGGGTATTTCTTTTCCATGCGTGCAGCGTTTATCGCCGTCTTTTCGGTGGGTGTGGTGACCTGTGTGGCAGCACCGCAGCTGATTGCATTTTTTAACAGCGATCCAGAGGTTGTGAGCATGGGCACACTGACGCTTCGGGTGGAGTCGTTTACCATGTCCATCACCGGCGTTGCCATGATCACTAACTTCTTGCTGCAGACGTGTGGTCGCATGTGGCGCGCTACCATTCTGGGCGCCTGCCGCCTTGGGCTTGTTTTGGGACCGGTGGTATTGGTGCTGCCGCATCTGTGGGGCTTGGTGGGTGTGCAGCTGGCTCAGCCGGCAACGGATCTCATCACAACAGCCATAGCCATTCCCATGGCGCTCTCCATAATGAAAGAGCTTCGTCAGGAAGAGTCCGCAACGCAGTAGATGGCTTCGGCGTAAGGTAGTCTTATAGCGAAGAGCGGATCGTGCGGTACGGAGGGGCAAACGTGATTGAACTCTATAAGACCTACGTTGACTTTGATGATGAGCTGGGCCCCCGCTTTAGAACGGATAAGGTCGATGAGCTGGAGGAAGGCTCATGGGTCAACGTCGTTGAGCCCACGGCAGAGGACCGCGCGTATCTGGTGGAAGAGCTCGGCATTGTGGAGGAGTTTGTCAAGTCCGCCTTCGACGACGAAGAAACCTCCCATGTGGACTTTGATGAAACCTGTGGCCAGACGCTGGTCATTGTGGACTGTCCTGCGGTTGAAGATGAAGAGGACAGCGTGGATCAGTCCATCATTCAGTTTGATACCCATCCTCTTGCCATTTTGTTCCTGCAGGATAAAGACCTAGTGGTCACCGTCTCCTTGCGGGCTAACGCCACGATCAGAGCCGCCTGCGAGGGGAGAATGAGAGATCTTGACACGTCTCACCATGCGCGCATGCTCCTGCAGCTCCTGCTGCATATCTCCCAGCAGTACCTGATTGACCTGCGCTCCATCAATCGGCAGTTCAGGGAAAACGAGCGCAAACTGCGCCACACCATGAGAAACTCTGACCTCATGAAGATGCTGGGTTTTGAGAAATCGCTTGTCTACTTCTCTACGTCGCTGCGTGCGCTTGACACCACCATTGCGCGCATTGGCTACGGGCGCGTGGTGGCGCTCAGAGAAGATGACCGCGCGCTGCTCGATGACGTATCCATTGAGGTCAAGCAGGCCATTGAGATGTGCGGCATCTACTCCAACGTGATCAGTGAAACCATGGAGACCGTGAGCTCTCTCATCAACAACAACCTCAACGACACCATGCGGATCCTTGCCATCATCACGCTGGTCTTGAGCGTGCCTACCATCATCTATAGCTTCTATGGCATGAATACGCCGCTGCCGCTGGACGATTCCTGGGTTGTTCCGTTGATCATCTCTATCTTGGCGTCTCTTCTCGCCCTCATCTGGCTCAAAAAGAGCAGGGCAATGCACCTGTAGCGCATAGCTCGCGGGCGTGGCGGGAAACGGCGGCGCTCGCCAGCGTAGTTGTACTCTGTTTGGGGTACATATCACTTTCGGAGTGTGATATCGGAAGAAAATCGGTGAGCAGTATAAGATTGTCGTATATATGCGGCAAGCCCCTCTATAATTGTGTAGAGAACGTCATTCTTTGCTGCATCACTGGTGATTTGACGTGGTGAAGCTGTCCGTACAGAAGAGATGGGAGCTTTGAGATGGCAGATCTTCTTAGCAAGGAGAGTGTGTTTTTTGATAACCCCTCAGCTACGGTGGATGAGGTGTTTGAGTTTCTTTCCCAGAAAGCTGTCGAACTTGGTTTAGCGGGCGATAAAACCCAGCTTCTTGAGGCGTTCAAAGCACGTGAGTCTCAGGGCTCCACGGGCATGGTTGGCGGCTTTGCGCTGCCGCATGCCAAATCTGCGGCCGTGTCACACGATGCCGTGATGGTGGTCAAGTTTGCGCATGAGCTGGACTGGAAGTCCATGGACAACAAGCCCATTAAGGCTGCCATTGCCATTTTGACCCCTGCGGACAGCGCTGGTGCACACCTGGCCGTCCTGGCAAAGATTGCCGCCATGCTGATGCAGCCAGCATTTTGTGAGACTATCCTGAACTCGCAGGATGCAGATGAAGTTGTGCGTGCTATCAATGATCGGATCAATGAGTAGTACCTGAGGATACTCCCTGGCGCATGTGAACGGTTGAAAGGAGCACCTGTTGATTTATACTGTGACGCTCAACCCTGCAATTGATTATGTGATGCACCCGTTGACCCTTGATATGGGCTTTACCAACCGTTCATCCAGCGAAGAGATCCATATTGGTGGAAACGGTATCAATATCTCGACGCTGCTTAATGAACTGGGAGTTTCCAACGTAGCTTTGGGTATTGCCGCGGGTTTTACCGGTGAATATCTGATCCATCGCCTACAGGAAAAAGGCATTGCTTCAAACTTTGTCCTTCTCGACAAGGGCAACACCCGTATCAATGTCAAGCTCCAGGGCATTGTTATGACCATGGTCAACGGCATGGGACCTAAGATCTCCCAGAAAAAGGTTGATGAGCTGCTTGACCGTATTGACGGCATTGGGGAGGGTGACACCTTGGTGCTCACCGGCTCTATCCCCAAGTCCTTGCCGGACAACATGTATGACATCATCATGCGCCGCTTGGATGGCCGCGGCATCCGCTTTGTGGTTGATGCGCCAGGAGATCTCCTTATGGAGTCATTGCCCGCAAAGCCGTTCTTGATTAAGCCCAACAACCATGAGGTCGGCCGCATTTTTGGGGCGCAGCCAGAGACGCCGCAAGACTGCATGCCCTATGCGCACAAGCTGCATGAGCTGGGCGCACAAAACGTTATCGTTTCCTGCGGTGGCCATGGTGCGGCGCTGGTGGATACCAACGATGAGGAACACATTGTCCCGACAGCCAAGATCAAGCTGGTCAACGCCACCGGTGCGGGAGATTCTATGGTGGCCGGGTTTATCGCAAAAGTCATCGAGGGCGCCTCGTACCAAGACGCGCTGATCTTTGCCTCTGCGTGCGGCACGGCTACCGCAGGGTCTAAGGCCATCGCTAAGCGCGCAACAATTGACCGCGTGGTCAAGGCGCTCCACAAGCAGATGGGTATTGAGGACTAAGATGCGCTGTTCGATGATTAAAAAAATATACAGATAAGGCACGGGCAAGCGGATTGGTTGTCCGTGCAAATGGAAGGGTGACGAAAAGCTTCGTTGCCCTTCTTATAGTTTGCGCGCTTTGGCGTTATTATTTCTAAAGGAGTCATCCAAACATCCGTTACGGAGTGCTGTTTGGCGGCACGAAAGGGGATCACTATGTATGAGGGTGTAAATGCATCTGATGGAATTGGCATCGGCGTTGCGCGTGTTGCCATTGAGCCAGATCTGACCTTCACGCCCCACAAGCCTGATGATGCAGAGCTCGAAAAGCAGCGCTATGAGGCTGCTATCGAGAAGTTTATTGGGCAGACCAAAGATCAGATTGAGCGCATGAAGGCCAATGGCCTTGAGAAAGAAGCGGGCATCATGAATGCCCACATCGAGTTTGCAGAAGATGAGGGCATCAAGGACATGGTCCGCGGCTCAATTGACGGCGGCATGTGCGCTGAGCAAGGCGTTTCTGATGCATATGACATGTACTACAACATGTTTGCCAACATGGAAGATGAGCTCTTCCGTGAGAGGGCAGCAGATATTGCCGACGTGAAGACGGCTCTTCTCGCCGATCTTCTGGGCCAGGAGATGGTTGATCTCTCAAGCTTGCCTGAGCACTCGGTCATCATTGTGCATGAACTGACGCCGTCGATGACTGCAGATATCGATAAGGACAACGTGGCTGCTATTGTGACGGAGACGGGCGGCCGTACCTCGCATTCTGCCATCATTGCGCGCGCACTGGAGATCCCGGCGGTGCTCTCTGTTGCTGACTGCACCACCAACATCAAGACTGGCCAGATGGTTGTAGTAGACGGTGGCAAGGGTGCCGTTATCGTAGATCCCGACGACGATGCGCTGGCACACTACACGGACAAGGCCAAGAAATATGCCGCAGACAAGGCAGCGCTTGAGGCGTTCCGCGGCGTTGAGACCAAGACGGCAGACGATAAGCGCGTGCTCTTGGTGGCAAACATCGGCAATCCGTCAGACGCTGTTGCAGCTATTGAGCATGATGCAGAGGGCGTTGGCCTCTTTAGGTCTGAGTTCCTCTTCATGGATGCCAAAGAGCTCCCCAGTGAGGATGAGCAGTTTGCCGCCTACCAAAAGGTAGCGCTGGCCATGAAGGACAAGCCGGTGATCATCCGTACGCTTGATGTGGGCGGCGACAAAGAGATCCCGTATCTAGACATGAAGCACGAGGATAACCCCTTCATGGGCTTCCGCGCCGTGCGCTATTGCCTCAACAACCCCGACCAGTACAAGGTCCAGCTGCGCGCCCTACTGCGTGCGTCAGCGTATGGCGACATCAAGATCATGCTGCCGCTGGTAACCACGGTTGATGAGGTTCGCCAGGTCAAGGATCTGGTTGAGGTCTGCAAGAAGGAGCTCACAGCAGAAGGCATCAAGTTCAATCCGGACATTGAGGTCGGCACCATGATTGAGACGCCCTCGGCTTCTCTCATCTCTGACCTTCTGGCCAAGGAGTGCGACTTCTTCTCCATTGGCACCAACGACCTCATTGGCTACACCATGTGCGCAGACCGTGGCAATGACCGCGTGGCCTATCTCTACAACGTCTACCAGCCTTCCGTGCTCCGCTCCCTCAAGAACATCATCCAGAATGGCGCTCGCCAGGGCATCATGGTGGGCATGTGCGGCGAGGCAGCTGCAGATCCGCTGCTTATCCCGCTGCTGCTCTCCTTTGGCATGACCGAGTTCTCCGTCTCCGCTCCGTCGGTGCTGAGGACCCGTCGTACCATTGCTCAGTGGACCATGGAAGAGGCAGATGCTCTGGCCGATAAGGTCTTGAAGCTGGAGACCTCCTCAGAGGTTCGCGCTGCTCTGCAGGCGGCCGCCAAGTAAGGACCGTCTCTGGGCGATACGTACCGTGGCCTGCGGTATTGGTGATTGTATTGAAACGAAAGACCTCCACCTCTGTCAGGTGGAGGTCTTTTTTTGAAGCGCGAATCTGGCCAGCACGGGGCGTGGTCGCCGCACGCCGTGCTGGCCAGCCGTGACGTGCTACCGGGCTATTGCGGCACGACAACGTTGAGTACGTGCGGCTCAACGCGTATGGAAAAATGGCTTCCTGTAAGGGGCTCACCATCCACCTGACACGGGGGAGTGCCCTCTGGAAAGTCCAGTTCAAGGGTGGTAAAGCTCCTCAGCTTAAGTACCGGTGAGTGAGTGTGTTTACCCACACGCGCGCGTGCAAAGAGGGCGAGCGCGTGTGCAGCGGTGGGGCGTTTTACGGAATAGCACAGGTTGAGCTTGCCATCGTCTGGCTGCGCGTCAGGACAGACCTTAAAGCCGCCGCCATACGTGGGTCCGTTTTGGATGGCAAATATGATATCGGTAGCATCGATTTCTTCTCCATCACAGACCATGTGAACAGGCCAACCAGTCAGATTATGGCTGAGTATCTTGATGCCTGACGTGGCAAAAAGACCAGCACCATGCTGTGCGGAGTTGTGAGCGCGCCGCACAGACGTATCAAGCGCTATAGCAGCATCTAAGCCAAAGGAAAGTGTCTGAGCAAAATAGATGCCGTTTACCCAGCCTAGATCACATGCCCTTACTCTTCCGTGCATGAGCTGGTCAAAGGCTGTGTGAGGATCATTCTTTTTTAATGCAAGGGTACGGGCAAAGTCATTGCCTGATCCCATGGGAATGAGCGCAAAGCGGGGACGAATATCTTCTGAGATACGCATAAGCCCAGCTATCACCTCATGGACAAGCCCATCTCCGCCGACGGCACAGACCGTATCAAAATCTATTGCCGAAGCTGCACGCTGGGTTGCGTCGTGCGGCGCGTGCGTGAGGTAGAGCTCATAGTTCTGCGTAGTGGCTGCGGCACCAAAGAGCTCGGCTACCTTGTGTGCTGCCTCAGCACCCCTGCCGCTCCTCGACGCGGGGTTTGCAATGATAAGTGTTTTTCCGCAGGCAAAAAGAGACATGTGACCCCTTATACACGGATGAATAACGCACTAAACCATAGCGTATTTTTGTCCCAGCCAAGAACGGAACGTACGGAGATCTGCATATCTGTTAGGTCCCTTTACAGATAACATTCAGGCTGGAAAATGTATACGTACTACCGTTCAACCATAAGAGTAATCACTGCTGACCGAAAAACTTTTATTCTGGCCTGTGGTGGGGATATTGGGTCAACTATACTCAGGGCGGTGCCAGGCGCCGGCACCACAGGATTTCCTACGAGAGGAATTTCTTCTCGCCTAGAGAAAAATTTCTGACATCACTGCTCAGGAGTGGTGCTTCCAAGGGAGTCTCAACATAAGTTAGGACTGATAGGGAGGGCATTTTCATGCAGCAGTACATCAACCCGCGCTTTGTGTATCACGGAGAGGGAGCGCTCGACGCACTCAAGACGCTCGAGGGCAAGAAGGCAGTTTTGTGCATGGGCGGCGGCTCGCTCAAGCGCAACGGCTACTACGATGTGATTGTCAACAACCTCAAAGAAGCCGGATTTGAGATCAAGGTAATTGAGGGTATTGAGTCTGATCCATCCGTTGAGACGGTGGAGAAAGGCGCCAAGGAAATGCTGGACTTTGGTCCAGATTGGATTGTTGCCGTAGGCGGTGGATCTCCTATTGATGCAGCTAAGGCCATGTGGATCAAGTATGAGTACCCCGACATTACCTTTGAGGAAATGACCAAGGTCTTTGGTCTGCCTAAGCTCCGCAAGAAGGCGCAGTTCTGCGCTGTTACCACCACGTCTGGTACGGGCACTGAGGTCACGGCCTTCTCCATCATTACGGATTACGAGAAGGGCATCAAGTACCCCATCGCAGACTTTGAGATCACGCCTGACGTGGCAATTGTTGATCCGGCGCTGGTCAAGCAGCTTCCTGTCAAGATGATTGCTTTCACGGGCATGGACGCGTTGACCCACGCCATTGAGTCCTATGTTTCTACAGCTCATAGCCCGTATACAGACGCTATGGGCCTGCATGCCATCCGCATGATTAGAGACAACATCGTCCAGTCCTATTCTGGCGATCAGGCTGCGCGCGCCGCTATGCACGATGCTCAGTGCCTGGCTGGCATGGCATTCTCAAGTGGTCTTTTGGGCATCGTTCACTCCATGGCTCACAAGACGGGTGCTGCCTTTGAGGGCGGCCACATCATCCATGGCTGCGCAAACGCCATGTATCTGCCTAAGGTCATCCGCTTCAATGCAGGCATGCGTGACACGGCAGAGCGCTTTGCTCAGATTGCAGATGAGCTCAACTTGGGCGGCACCACGCGTGCTGACAAGGTCGAGAACCTCATTGGCTGGGTACGCTGGCTCAATGATCAGATGAACATTCCTCATGCCATCAAGAATTATGGTGAGGGCGGCGCTCTGGTCAAAGATGGTGACGGCATTGTGGGTGAGCGTGAGTTTGAGGAGAAGCTCTCAGACATTGCTGCCAACGCGCTGCTTGACGCCTGCACCGGCGCCAACCCGCGTCCCGTCAACCAGAAGCAGATGGAGAAGCTGCTCACCGCATGCTACTTTGACGAGGAGATCCACTTCTAGGATCTGCTTTTCAGCACCAAAGGGTGATTGCGAGCGCGGGTACCAGGCAAGCGTCTGGTACCCGCGCTTCTTGTGTGACGAGCTGTGAGCGGAGGTTCTTCTCGCCCAGCGATACCTGTCGAGTTTGCCCGGAAGCTGTCGAGATGGTGTCGAGCAGGCGTGCGCATACATCCTGTGACCAGCGCTTTGTGGCGGCTACTGTGGATGCTGCTACTGATAGTGCAGAGATTCCACCGGATCAAGCCGGGCGGCTCGCCAGGCGGGGTAGAAGCCAAAGATGATGCCGATGCCCGTGCAGATGCTGGTGGTCATGATGATGGCTTGCGGTGAGACGTAGGGGACTATCTGCATGGTGCCGGCCATCTCAGACTGTGAGGCAAAAAACGCCACGGCGGTGGCGCCCAGGTAGCCAAAGAGGATGCCGATAATGCCTCCTACCAGGCACAGTGTGATGGATTCCAACAAGAATTGAATGGTGATGACGCTGCGGCGCGCGCCCAGAGCCTTGCGAAGGCCAATCTCGCGGATGCGCTCGGTCACGTTGGTGAGCATCATGTTCATGATCCCGATGCCGCCCACCAGAAGAGAGATGCTGGATACCGCCACCATCAGCATTTGAAAGGCTCCCATGGTGGACTGAAGGTCGTCAATGAGCGAGGCCATGGTTCTCACGCCTACATAGGTCTCGCCCGATTCACCTTCGTACACGTTGAAGAGCCTATAGATGGCGGCTACGGTGATGGGCTCGACGCTCCCCATGTCCACGTCCTCTTTGACGTAGCCGATGATTCGGTCAATGTTTTCCCTGTTGGTGACGCGTGCCTGGAAGGTCTTGTAGGGGATAAGCGACTCTCCGCCGGTAAAGCCCTGAGATTCTAAGACGCCTACGACAGAAAATGTGTCTGAGCCAAGCTGGATGTTTTGTCCGATGGCATCTTCGGGGTTGGTGAAGAGCTCGCGCGCGGCCTGCGGCTCAAGTACAATAACCTGGCTTCCTAGCTTGAACTCGCTCTGTGTGGGAAACCTGCCTGCCATGAGCTTGGATCCGTTGGCAATGATGTAGTTGGCGTCCACGCCAGTTGTAAAGACGGTCGTTTCGGCCGTATCGGTGCTGGCAACAAGGGTGTCGGACTGTCCGCCCGTTATGAACTCGTAAGTGTCACTCAGGTTGTCATTCAGCAGCTTCAGATCGTCTTGTGTGAAGTCTCTTCCCAGGTAGAAGGATATATACACACCACGCGCCTGCTGCAGTCCAAGTTGGCTCACCAGAGATTGCTTGATGCCGTCAATGAATGCGGTCATGGAAATGACGGCGGCAATGCCTATAACGATACCCAGTATGGTGAGGAGGCTCCGAGCCCTGTTAGCGCTGATGGCAGAGGCTGTCTCGGCGATAAGATCGCGTGCTTTCATGGGCGTACCTCCAGAAGTGTGTTGCCTGCACCTGGGTGGACGTTTGGAGCGCCTGGTTCTTCTCGCCCCAAGAGGCTTTGGCGGTACGCGCGCTCCTCGTCGTCACTCAAAAGCTTGCCGTCGCGTATGTGAACCACGCGATCTGCCCAGGCAGCAACCTCTTCATCGTGCGTGATCAAGACGATGGTTTTGCCGCGTTGCTGCATGCGCTGGAAAGTGTTCATAACGCTGAGGCCCGTGGCGGTGTCAAGGTTTCCGGTGGGCTCGTCGGCCAAGATGAGGGCGGGGTCGTTGACCAGTGCGCGGGCTATGGCCACACGCTGCATCTGTCCGCCGGAAAGCTCGTTGGATCGGTGGTAAAAAAGATCGTGCGGAAGGTCTACTTCCAAGAGCGCCTTGCATGCCTTGCGCTCGCGCTCCCTGATGGGGACATTCCCATAGACCAGCGGCAACATCACGTTTCTCATAACGGTGGCGCGCGGTAAAAGGTTGAAGGATTGAAACACGAAACCCAGCCTTTGTGAGCGGATGTAGGCAAGCTCGTTGTCGGTGAGCGTGGATACGTCGACACCTTCAAAGGTGTAGGTGCCAGAGGTGGGCCTATCCAGGCAGCCCAAAATGCTCATGAGCGTGGATTTACCCGAGCCAGAAGGGCCCATGATGGCTAGAAATTCACCCTCTTGAACGTTCAGGTCAACACCTCTCAAAGCAGGCGTCATCCCAGCGTCAGAGGTGTATATGCGCCAAATGTTCTGCGCTAAGATCACCTGGCGTGCCATGCTAGGCCGCCACTTGTGAGGTTGTGGGATTGTACGTGTCGCCGGAGACTTCATCTAAGACTTCATCACCTTCTGAGATGTCACCTTCAATGGCGCACATGCCGGCATCGTTGGCCAAGATCTCCACCTTGTGCTCTTCTGCCTCTGGCATGCCGTCGGCGTTGTAGCCTACCACTACGTTCACCCAGTTTCCGTCGTCTCTCATGGCTATGGCCGACGTGCTCACCATGAGCGCGTCCGGGATATGCTGCGTGGTAATACTTACTTTTGCCGTCATGCCAGGCTTGAGCGCCTGCGGGGGATCTGATATCAAAAGCTTAACCGAATAGCTCACCACGCTGCTATCCCCATACTGGTCTGCCGAGCTGGTGGAGCGCGTCGAGATATTGGTGACGCGCGCGCCGATGATCTCGTCGGGCAGCGCCGCAAAGCTTGCCTCTGCGTCTTGTCCTGCCTGGACATTGGTGATATCCAGCTCGTTGACATTGACAGTGACACTCATCTGGGAGAGGTCACCTATCATGATGAGAGCAGACGAACCTTCTTGGCTCCCGGTAACCGTGCCTGATGTGCCGGCACCCACCGAGGCGCCTTCAACAGCATTCATCACAATCACTGTGCCAGAGACGGGCGAGACAACCGTGCGCTTGTCAGCCTGTGCCACCGCCTCGTTATAGCTCTCCTGAGCGCCCTCCAGAGAAAGCTGCGCGGAGTCAACAGCATCGACCGCCGCGTTCACCGTGGCCACATCCACTTCATTGCGGTAGTAGGCAGCGTATGCCGTCTCATAGGCCTCACGCGCGCTGGTCAGCTGGTTTTGCGCGGACCTCAGCTGGAGCCCTGCTTCACGCACGCTCTTATCGAGCGCATCGTTGGAGATCTCCAAGAGCACCTGGCCCTGCTCGACATAGTCGCCCTCTTTGATATGCACGCTCTGGATAATACCGTCGACCTCGGGCGTTACTGCGTAGGACTCCACGGGCTCGACCTTGCCCTGCGCGCGCGTGACCTTGGTGAAGTCCTGCTTCACGATCGACGTTGTGGGGATAGAAATACCGTCGGTATCGGCTTGATGTTGCGTGAGCCGCCAAATGCCCACCACGACGGCCACGACCGCAAGCACCCCCACGATAACTATGATGCGCTTCTGCTTGCGCTTTTTCCTCTGGGCGAGAAGAGCTTGCATGGCGTCGTGCGTTTCCTGATCCATACCGCTCACATCCTTTGCGTGCGCGGGCAGTATACGCGTGGGCGTCTCGACCTTGGAGCTGTGAGGATCGGTTGGCTGTGAGGTCATCTTAATCCCTTCTCTGGAGGTTGAGTAGAACCAATATAAGGTCGGCCATGCTAGTGACAGATGCGGACACGTGTGGGAATCCGTGAGCGAACGTGGAAAATCTTGTGAGCAATTTTTCTTCTTGAAGTGTCGCGCGCAATTGCCTATACTAAGTCCTCGGTTGATCGGGGCGTGGCGCAGCTTGGTAGCGCATCTGCTTTGGGAGCAGAGGGTCGCTGGTTCGAATCCAGTCGCCCCGACCATTTTTAGGCGGCGGTAGTTCAATTGGTAGAGCAGCAGCCTTCCAAGCTGCTTGTTGCGGGTTCGAGTCCCGTCCGCCGCTCCATAAGAGACAAAAGGGTCGCATTGCGGCCCTTTATTTATTCTCGTGTATATTCAGGGAAGAAATCCGTCGCCTTTCGCGCCGCCACACTGCGAGCATACGTCCATGATACCCGGCACATACCCTGTATGAGCTGTATATATGACAGATAGATTACAAGCCAGATACCGGTAGATTACCGACATATTATGAATATATAGCTCAGCCGTTACGAGCCGTTGTATATATGAGGCACAAAAGTGTCGCGGGGCGTATCTTTTCAGTGCTGTGAGCACGTAGTATTCCTTATGCGGAAAGGATCACCATGAACTACTCAGAGAGGGTCATTCAAGAGCTGAAAGAGCGCTATCAGGATCAGCCTGAGTTTATTCAAGCAGCCAGTGAGGTGCTGAGCACCTTGCAGCCCGTTCTGGATGTACATCCAGAGTATGAGGAGCAAGGTCTCTTGGAGCGTCTGGTAGAGCCAGAGCGCATCATTATCTTCAGGGTGCCATGGGTCGACGACGCAGGAAAGGTGCAGGTCAACAGAGGCTATCGCGTGCAGTTCAACTCTGCCATAGGGCCTTACAAGGGTGGCCTTCGTCTCCATCCATCCGTGAACCTTTCCATCCTCAAGTTCTTGGGTTTTGAGCAGGTCTTGAAGAACTCACTCACAACGCTTCCTATGGGCGGCGGCAAAGGTGGTTCAGACTTTGATCCTAAGGGCAAGTCAGACGGTGAGGTCATGCGCTTCTGCCAGTCCTTCATGTGTGAGCTGGTAAAGCACATCGGTCCTGATACGGATGTTCCTGCAGGTGACATTGGTACTGGCGCGCGTGAAATTGGCTATCTCTTTGGCCAGTACAAGCGCCTGACCACCTCTTGGCAGTCCGTGCTTACGGGCAAAGGCCTCAGCTACGGCGGATCCCTTGCACGCTCTGAGGCCACAGGCTACGGCGCGGTGTATTTCCTGCTCAAGATGCTTGACTACAAGCATGACAGCATTGAGGGCAAGACCGTCGTGGTGTCTGGTTCAGGAAACGTTGCGCAGTATGCGGTGCAAAAGGCGCAGCAGCTGGGCGCTCAGGTCGTCACGGTTTCAGACTCCAACGGCTATGTCTATGATCCTGCTGGCATCGACTTTGACCTGCTCTGCCAGATCAAGCAGAAGGAGCGCGGCCGCATCAAAGAGTATGCCGAGCGCAAAGCAGGTGCTGTCTATCACGAGGGCGAGCGTCCATGGAAAGAGAAGGCAGACATTGCCATGCCGTGCGCCACGCAAAATGAGCTTGAGCTCAAAGATGCAGAGGCGCTCGTGGCTCATGGTGTCCGCTATGTGGTTGAGGGTGCCAACATGCCTACCACCACAGAGGCTACGAAGTATCTCATGGATCACGATGTCTTCTTTGCACCGGGCAAGGCGGCAAACGCAGGCGGCGTTGCTACCTCAGGCCTTGAGATGTCTCAAAACCATGAGCACTTAAGCTGGACCTTTGATGAGGTGGACGAGAAGCTCCACAGCATCATGGACTCCATCTTTGACGCCGCCGCAGAAGCAGCAGCAGAATACGGCCACGAGGGCGACTTGGTCTTTGGCGCAAATATTGCCGGCTTCTTGAAGGTGGCCGACGCTATGATGGCGCAAGGCATCTGCTAGACGGCAACTGCTAGGCGCTCACAGCTGCGCCAGCGCACGCGCGGTCATATTGTGTCGTTTTTCTCTGATGTCAGGATCTAAGGCCACAGCACGCGATATTGTCCTTACAATGAGTCTGCCTTTAAGAGCGGTACTGTGATACCGTCAAGGAGATCACTTGGACTTGTTTGCATATAAATAGTGGGGAGCAGCCGCCGGCGTGCGGTGCTGCTCCCTTATTTGTATACATCGGGTACCAACTGAACATGAACAAGAAAGGGGATGCACATGAACCTTCTGGTGGATGAGTCCCGTCCGCGCGCGCTCTTGGCGCTGGAAAACGGACAGACGTTTGCCGGCTATGCATGTGGCGCTGAGGGTGAAACGTTTGGCGAGATCGTGTTCAACACCTCCATGGTTGGCTACGATGAAATAGTGAGTGACCCCAGCTATGCGGGCCAGATTGTGACGCTCACCTATCCGCAGGTGGGAAATTATGGCGTGGCAAAAAAGTATCTGCAGGCGCCTTCGCTCGCGCTCAGAGGTCTGGTCGTCCACGACATGTGCTACACCCCGTCAAACTGGCAGAGTGAGCTTTCCCTGCCAGATCTCTTAGTGGCCGAGAAGGTCGTGGCAATTGAAGGCGTTGACACGCGCGCACTCACGCTTGCCATCCGTGAAGCTGGTGCCATGAGGGCGGCAATTTCCACCACCGATCTTGATCCCATAAGCCTGGTGGCGCGCGTGCGCGCGTCACAGGGCATTCAGGCCCACAACTTTGTAGCGGATGTCTCTCCACGAGAAGAGCGCGTGGTAGCTGCGCAAGGAGAGAAACGCTTCAGTGTGGTTGCCTATGACTGCGGCATGAAACAAGGCATTGTGGAGGGACTTTGCGCCAACGGCTGTGAGGTCACCATAGTTCCGTTTGATACGCCTGCTTCCCGCGTGCTTGATCTCAATCCTGACGGCGTCTTCTTCTCCAACGGCCCTGGAGACCCTGAGCAGGTGGTGAACACGTCTGCTGCGGCGCGTGAGCTCTTGGGCAAGATCCCCGCATTTGGTATCTGCCTTGGCAATCAGATGTTTACACTGGCAGCAGGTGGCAAGATAGAGAAGCTTTCCTACGGCCACCACGGCGGCAACGAGCCGGTAATGAACCTTCTGACCGGCAAGGTTGAGATCACCGCGCAAAACCATAACTACGGCACGGTCTTCTCGTCTATGGGAAACCTGGTGAGTGAGCTTTCGGGCGGAGAGCATGAGCACCACCACGATCTCAGGTATTGGACAGAGCGCCACATAGCGCCTGTGGTAGAAAACGAGCGCTTTGGTAGGATCCGCCTCACGCATGTCAACCTGAACGATGGAACACCTGAGGGCGTGCAGTTTATGGATATCCCTGCGTTCTCTGTGCAATATCACCCAGAAAGCAAGCCCGGACCCAACGATTCCAGCTACCTCTTTGTGGCATTTAGCCGTCTTATGGCAGGTGTTGAAGACTATCTGGATATCGACGTCCGTGAGGGGAGGCGCTTCTAATGCCCAAGCGCACCGACATTAAGAAGATCCTGGTCATAGGCTCCGGTCCTATCGTGATTGGCCAGGCGTGTGAGTTTGACTATTCGGGCACGCAGGCCTGTAGGGCTCTTCGCAAGGAAGGATATGAGGTGGTGTTGGTCAATTCCAACCCAGCCACCATCATGACTGACCCCGATACCGCAGATCGCACCTACATTGAGCCCATCACCTTGAGCTCGGTTTCCAAGATCATCGAGCGTGAGCGCCCCGATGCGCTGCTGCCCAACATGGGCGGCCAGACGGCCCTTAACTGCGCGGTCGAGCTTGGCCAGGCGGGCGTACTGGAAAAGTACGGCGTTGAGGTCATAGGCTGTGACCTTGATTCCATCAACCGCGGAGAAGACCGTGAGCTCTTCAGTGAGGCCATGCGTGAGATCGGCCTCAAGTGTGCCGAGGCAGGCATTGCTCACACGCTGGATGAGGCACGCGAGGTTGCGCATAAAATCGGCCTTCCCGTGGTCATCCGTCCCAGCTTTACGCTTGGTGGCGCCGGCGGCGGCATGGCCTATACAGAAGAAGACCTCGACCGCATTGTCACCGAAGGCTTAGATCTTTCTCCCTCAACAGAGGTCTTGGTCGAGAAGAGCCTGGAGGGCTGGAAAGAGTACGAGATGGAGGTCATGCGTGACAGTGCAGGCAACGGCATTGTCATCTGCTCCATTGAGAACCTCGATCCCATGGGCGTGCATACCGGTGACTCCATCACGGTGGCGCCCGCGCAGACCTTAACTGACATGGAGCATCAGCGCCTGCGTGACTACTCGCTGGCCATTCTTGAGAAGGTAGGCGTAGCCACCGGTGGCTCTAACGTGCAGTTTGCCGTCAACCCCAAAGACGGTGAGGTTATCGTGATTGAGATGAACCCACGCGTGAGCCGCTCATCTGCTCTGGCTTCAAAAGCAACGGGCTTTCCCATCGCAAAAGAAGCAGCACTTCTCGCCGTGGGCTATACGCTCGACGAGATCATCAACGATATCACGCAGGCAACGCCGGCCTGCTTTGAGCCGTCCATCGACTACACGGTGGTCAAGATTCCGCGCTTTGCCTTTGAGAAGTTCAAGGGTGCATCGGATAGGCTTACGACGCGCATGAAGAGCGTGGGTGAGGTCATGGCCATAGGTCACACCTTTGAGGAGGCCATGCAAAAGGCCATGCGCTCGCTGGAAAAGGGCCACTTGGGTCTGGGCGCAGACGGCCAGGATAGCTTTGATGAGGACCACTTTGATGAAATGATCTCCATGCCTACGCCCGAGCGCATCCTCTATGTTGCGGAGGCGCTGCGTCGTGGCTACGGTGTCGATCGCGTGTGTGAGATGACGCACATTGATCCGTGGTTCATAAACCGCTTGGCAGACATCGTGCGCGCCGAGCGCTCCATCAAAGAGGCAGGCCTTTCGGGTATGACGGCTGAGCGCATGATGGCCGCCAAGCAGATGGGTTTCTCGGATGAGCAAATTGCCTATCTGTGTGGACAGGACGAGAAGGTCGTGCGCGCGTTGCGTGAGATTTTGGGCGTGCGCCCTGTGGTGAAAACGGTCGATACCTGCGCCGGCGAGTTTGAGAGTAGGACGAGCTATCACTATCTCACCTATGAGCGCGGCAACAGCTCTGAGTTCAAGGAGGCCACGCGTCCGCGCGTTATGATTCTTTCCGCAGGTCCTAACCGTATTGGCCAGGGTATTGAGTTTGACTACTGCTGTGTCCATGCTGCCTATGCGCTCCACAAGGAGGGCTATGAGACGGTGATGGTCAACTGCAACCCGGAGACGGTGTCTACGGACTATGACACGTCTGATCGCCTCTATTTTGAGCCGCTCACCTTTGAGGACGTGATGAACATTGTGGAGGTGGAGCGCCCAGTTGGCGTTATTGCGACTTTGGGTGGCCAGACGCCTATCAACCTGGCTCATCGCTTGAAAGAGGCAGGCGTTCCCATCATGGGTACGCAGTCAGAAGCTATTGACTTAGCAGAGGACCGCGAGCGCTTCTCTGAGCTCTTGGATCGGCTGGAAATTGCCTATCCGCCAAGCTCTACCGCGGAGACGCAAGAAGAGGCCAAGCAGGTGGCACGCCGCATTGGCTATCCTTTGCTGGTGCGCCCAAGCTACGTTTTGGGCGGTCGCGGCATGGCCATTGTCTACGACGATAAAGACCTCAAGACCTACATGCAGGAGGCAACGCAGGTGTCTCCCGACCACCCCGTCTATCTGGACGCCTTCCTGGAAGACGCCATCGAGCTCGACGTGGATGCGCTCTGCGATGGTGAGGAGTGCTACGTGGGCTCGGTCTTGGAGCACATCGAGGAGTGCGGCATTCACTCAGGAGATTCTGCCTGCTGCTTCCCGCCCTTCTCGCTCTCTGATGCCATCGTAGCGCGCATTAGAGAGATTACGCGTCGCCTGGCGTTAAGCATTGATATTGTGGGTCTGCTCAACGTGCAGTATGCCGTGAAGGACGAGCAGATCTTTGTGATTGAGCTCAATCCGCGTGCGAGCCGCACGGTGCCGTTTTCCAGCAAAGCCACCTGCGTGCCTTTGGCAAAATACGCGTCTCTCGTGATGGCGGGACACAAGATCTCTGAGTTCAACCTACCAGCAGAAGGCAAGGATCTGGGCTATTACGCCTGTAAAGAAGCGGTGATGCCGTGGTCGCGCTTCCCGGGTGCCGACACGCGCTTGGGACCTGAGATGAAGTCGACCGGTGAGGTTATGGGTATAGCGACCACCTTCCCCAAGGCCTACGCCAAGACGCGCGATGCTATCAATTACTCCATCCCCATGGGGGGCAATGTCTTTATCAGCGTCTGTGATAGGGACAAGAGAAATATTGCACCGGTGGCGTTGGCACTCAAGAACAGTGGCTACAATATCTTGTCCACTGGTGGCACGGCAAAGGTGCTAAGAGCTGCGGGTATTGACTGCGAGCACATCAATATGGCAAGCGAGGAGAGCCCCAACATCTTGGATGCTATCCAAAATGGCGAGGTGGCTTTCATCATCAATACGCCCCATGGCAGCCGCTCACGCGGTGATGGTTACAAGATTCGCGCCGCGGCGGTGGAGTACGGCGTGGATCTGGTCACGGCCATGAGTGGCGCCACTGCCTTGATCCAGGCCATCGCGGCTCTCAAGGCAACCACGCTTAAGCCGTACGCGCTGCAGGATCTGCCGCTCAAGTAGACGCTGTGTGCGCCTGGCGGGGGAATTTATGACACGTTGGGGCAGTGCATACGCAGGTGTGTGCTGCCCTTTGCGTAGAAATTGAAATTCTGGCTTGAATACCTGTGAGTTTTGCTATAGTCAGAGAGCTGTTTATTTACCTGCGGGCGTGGCGGAACTGGTAGACGCGCTGGATTTAGGTTCCAGTGGGAGAAATCTCGTGAAGGTTCAAATCCTTTCGCCCGCACCATATCATGCGAGTAAGTGGGCCCACTCACGCTGGGGGTCATATGACAGGAGGAACGTTGAATATCACCGTTACCACTGAGAAGGTCGAGGACGGCAAGCTCACCGCTCAGGTCGTTGTAGACAAAAAAGACGTCGATGCCATCATCAACAAGACCTACAAAGACGTTGCTGCACAGTACAACTTCCAGGGCTTCCGTCGCGGCCATGCCCCTCGTCCTGTGATCAACAACATCATCGGCAAGGATGCCATCTTTGCTCAGGCCACCAATGACCTGGTAAGTGATGCATCTCCGCTCATGCTTGAGGAGCTTGACTGCGTACCTGTCGCGGGCATGGACTTTGGTGATGAGCAGGCTACGGTCGTGGAGCATGAGAACTTCACCTTTACCGCAACCATTCCCGTGCGCCCGGATGTTGAGCTTGACTCCTATGATGCGCCCTCCATTGAGATGCCGCCTGAGGAGGTCACGGAGGCTGAGATTCAAAATCAGCTCGACATGATTGCGTCCTACCGCACCTCTCTGGAAGACGTCGAGGAAGATCGCGGTGTTGAGGAGTCTGATACTGCTGCAGCTGACGTGGAAAACGTTGAGAATGCAGAGCGTGTAGCAGGCACTTCTCGCCTGTTTAACCTCTCCAACAAGGTGCTGCCTGAGGAGTTCTTGGCAGGTCTTCTTGGCATGAAGAAGGGCGAGGAGAAAGAGATCTCCTGGACCACAGAAGAGGAGAAGGACGGCGAGAAGAGCGAGGTCAAGCACACCGCTAAGGTCACGCTTACCGGCATCAAGACCTCCGTTAAGCCTGAGATCAACGATGAGATGGTCAAGAAGAACTTTGGCTATGACACGGTCGCTGAGCTCAAAGATGCCATCAAGGATGAGATCGAGCAGGACAAGAAGACCCGTCTTCCTCAGCTCAAGGAGGATCGCGTTGTTGAGGCTATGGGCAAGCGTCTGACGCTTGAGACCGTGCCTGAGAATTACAGCAACAATGTGTTCAATGAGATGGCAAGCCAGTTCCTGCAGCAACTCCAGTATCAGGGCATGACCTTGGACATGTACTTGAGCGCTCGTGGCATGACCACTGACGAGTTCATGAAGGATCTCCGCTCGCAGTCTGATGAGCGCGCACGTCAGTCTCTGGCACTTGATGCTCTTGTCGCCAAGATGGGCATTGAGGCCACCGAGGAGGACGTTAAGAAGGAGTTTGAGGATGCTGGCGTGAAAGACATTGATGCATCCATCGCTCAGTTCAAGAGCGAGGGCCGCCTTCCTGCCGTGCGTGAGTCCATCCGTCGCTCCAAGGCTGTGGATTGGCTGGTTGAGAACTGCTCCGTCACCATTGTTGATGAAGCTGCAAAAGACGCTGACGAGAAGGACGAGCAAGAGTAACTGACTCTGATGGTTTAGTCAGTAGTATTTGGGTATAACACTTCCCGTAAAGTGAGGTGCCCCAGGAGCGCATCTGCTCTTGGGGCATTATTTCAACGTTAGGAGATGGCAATGGTTAATCCTACCAACATCCCGCTCATCCCATATGTTGTTGAGCAGACACCACGCGGTGAGCGCAGCTACGACATCTATTCTCGCCTGTTGAACGACCGTATCGTGTTTTTGGGAGAAGAGATCACGCGCGATAGCGCAAACTTGGTGATTGCCCAGCTCTTGCACCTTGAGAGCCAAGATCCCGATAAGGATATCTCGCTCTATATTGACTCTCCTGGCGGTGAAGTCTATGCGGGCATGGGCATCCTTGACACCATGAACTTCATCAAGCCGGATGTCTCTACCATCTGCGTCGGTATGGCTGCCTCTATGGCATCGGTGCTTCTGGCTGCGGGTACCAAGGGCAAGCGCTTGGCTCTTCCTAACTCCATGATCATGATTCATCAGCCCAGCTCTGGTGCGCAGGGTCAGCAGACCGATATCCAGATTGTGGCGGATGAGACTAAGTGGATCCGCAACCACATGAATGAGCTGTTGAGTGAGTATACCGGCCAGACGGTTGAGCGCATCAACCAAGATACCGAGCGTGACAACTACATGCGCGCGCTTGAGGCAAAAGAGTATGGCCTGGTAGATCGTGTGGTAACCTCTCGCAATGATCAGGCTGAGGAGTAGGAATGCCGCAGTTTAACGACGACATGAGGTGCTCTTTCTGCGGCAAGTCCAGAAGCCAGGTGAGAAAGCTTATCCAAGGACCTAATGGGGTCTACATCTGTGACGAGTGCGTGAAGGCCTGCGGGGAAATCATCATGGAGTCTGACGGCATGGCCTCAGAAGAGGCTGATGGCGCAGAAGCTCCCAAGGCCGATGAGATTCCCATCAAGGACCTGCCAACGCCGCATGAGATCTACGATGAGCTCTCTCAGTATGTTATGGGACAAGAAGACGCCAAGCTTGCCATGAGCGTGGCAGTTTATAACCACTACCGCCGTATTCTTGCTGGTGCAGATAAGGCACAGGACGAGAATGATGTGGAGCTTGCCAAGAGCAACATCTTGCTCTTAGGTCCTACTGGTACCGGCAAGACGCTTCTGGCACAGACCTTGGCACGCTTCCTTGAGGTTCCTTTTGCCATAGCCGATGCCACGACCCTGACCGAGGCCGGTTATGTGGGTGAGGACGTAGAGAATATCCTCTTGAAGCTCATCACGGCGGCAGACGGTGATGTCTCACGTGCTGAGGTGGGCATTGTCTACATTGATGAGATTGACAAGATTGCTCGCAAGGCAGAAAACTTGTCCATCACGCGTGATGTCTCAGGCGAGGGTGTGCAGCAGGCGCTTTTGAAGATTATCGAGGGCACGGACGCTTCTGTTCCTCCGCAAGGTGGCCGCAAGCATCCGCAGCAGGAGCTTATCCATATCAATACCAACAATATCCTCTTCATCTGCGGCGGTGCCTTTGTGGGCTTAGACAAGATCGTTGCCGACCGCGTGGGCAAGAAGGGTATTGGTTTCAATGGCACCTTGGCTCAAAAGGTTGAGGACAACGAGGACGAGCTCATGGGGCAGGTCATGCCAGAAGACCTTCACAAGTTTGGCATGATCCCCGAGTTCGTAGGCCGTATTCCTGTCATCTGCTCCACACGTGAGCTCAAAGAAGACGACCTGGTTGAGATCCTAACGCAGCCCAAGAATGCGCTGGTTAAGCAGTATAAGCGCATGTTTTTGATCGAGGGCGTGAAGCTTGATTTCACGCCAGATGCCCTGCGTGAGATTGCCCATCAGGCCATCAAGAGAAAAACGGGTGCCCGTGGCCTGCGCGCCATCATGGAGGCAACGCTGCAGCAGACCATGTTTGACATTCCGAGCGACCTGACGGTATCTGCGGTCGTGGTGACCAAGGAGGCCGTCTTGGGAACAGAGCCGCCAAAGATTGAGCACGCAGCAACGGCAGATACCGCGGCTTCCGCATAGGGCGGGCCGCATTATCACCACGCGCGCTTAGGCGAGAAGAACTTATCGCCTAAAGCGTTGATTTGGTGTGAAAGGAGAGGGGTACGCTTCTGCGAGCGTGCCCCTCTAGCTGCATAGATGGTATGTTGCGGCAATCTATGTGCTCGCGCACAAGAGTCTGCCGCAACGGATGATAAGTTGCTATTCTAGGAAGGCAACTACTACTCCAGGAAGGTTCCTGTCTACATTTTGGGGGTCACTATGCACGATGCATTGACAGAGGCGCAAGACGCCCAAAGACGTGCAACGCAAACGGTCAAGGAGCAGGAGGCGGCGCGCGCTCAGGCATACGCTCGCGCCGTGCGTGCAAAAGAGGATCTGGATGGCTCCCAAAAAGGCATGGAAGCGCTGCGAAAAGAGATTGAGCGCCAGCGCCAAGAGCTCAAAGCAAAGCGCGAGGAGGGAACGGCCGATGTGGTGGCTGCCAAGAAGGCTAAGCTCGAGTTTGACCTGGCTCAAAAGCAGCTGCTTGAGGCTAAGGATCGGCTGGGTGCGCTTGAGCAGAAGATACAGGTGGCAGAGCAGACGCGTGATGCCAAAGATGCTGCTATGCAAGAGGCAAAAAAGCGCATGGATGAGGCCGGCTCTACCGCAGATGCTTCAAAAGCGGATCTTGATGAGCGCGTAAAGCGCGCGACCATAGCCCAACGTGAGCTGGATGTGGCGCAAAGCGAGGCGGAGCAGGCAGAGATACATGAGCGCGAGCTGGCGCAAAGGCTCAAAGATGCCGAGTTGGCCCAGGTTACGCGTCCTGATAGTACGCCTGCGCTGGAGGCGCGCTTGGAAGAGCAGCAGGCGGCCTTTGTGAAAGCACGCACGGAGGCAGAGGCCGCTTCAGAGCGGTATAAGGCCGCCAAGCAGGCGCAAGAGTCACAAGAACGCACAGCTCAAAAGGCCAAGCAGGACTATGAAGTGGCGCAGAACAACCTCAAGACGGCCATTGCTGCATCTGACAGGGCAGAGGCGGCCATGCATGAGGCGCGACAGCTGGCCGCACAAGACGATGCATCAAAAGATGAATATGCTGCGCGTGTAAACGAATACGCGCGTACCAGTGATATGCGGAGCGCCGCTATGACCGTTAATACGGAGGCTTTGACCACGCTGGCAGATGCTGATGTGGAAGCAATTCGCGCAAAGCTTGCGTGTGACAAGGCCCATGAGGCGTTAAACCTTGCTCATGCGCGTCTGGCGCAGGCAGAACATGACTTGGATGAGACCAAAGATGCGCTGGCACAAGACCATGCAGAACGTGAGCGTCTGGAGGAAGAGCTTGAGCAGCTGCGACAGGCTCACAAAGAGGCTAAGGCTGCTGTCGAGAAAACAGATCAGCGCACCAAGGAAGCCCAGGCTGCAAACGCTGAGCTTCAGCATGGTCTCAAGGAGCTGCAAGATGACGCCGTTCGCCAAGGGCACGAGTCTCAGGTAGCAACGGACACGCTGGCACAGTGTCGCGAGGACGTGAGACGCGCGGTCTTGGAGGTGGAGCAGGCACGCAGTGAGCGTGAGGCAGCGCAGCAAGCGCTGGTGAGCGCGGACAGGCAGCTCCATACCAAAGAGAAAGTACACAGCAGCTCAGAGGAACTTATCGCCCAGTGGAAAAGGGCCGTGGAGGAGATGGAAGCCAGCGTTGAGGCCTTAAAGCAAAAGCTCAGGGAAGCCGAAGCCGCTCACGAGACGCTCGTGAGCGCGTATCGCGGCGCTAAAGATGAGCTGCAGGCGCAGCAGGTGAAGCTTGATGCGGCAAATTCTGAGCTCGCGGATGCCGAGATCAAGCTGATCATGGCGCAAATTGATGATCGCGCGTAGGTGCGAGGACAAATGAGGCTGTGAGGCGCAGAGGCCAGGCGGCGTGGTATCCTAGATAACCGTCTGTAAAGACGTCTTATTAGCCATGCCCCGACCGGCGGCGCGCGCCCAAAACACGAGTGCCAACACCGACCGCTTGAGGCCACGTGTGAGGTGATGACATCGTGGAAGAGATGCCCAAAACGTATGATCCCAATACGAGCGAGCCGGAGCTTGTTGATCGCTGGATCCAAGCCGGAGCGTATAAGCGGAGCAAAGGTGTGGGGGACTGCACCGTTGTGATTCCTCCGCCCAACGTAACGGGCATCTTGCACATGGGTCATGCCATGGATGATACGATCCAGGACACCTATATCCGCTACAACCGTATGCGCGGCCGCTCCACGCGCTGGATCTTGGGTACCGACCATGCAGGTATTGCAACGCAGACCAAGGTGGACAAAAAGCTCAAGAGCCAAGGCATTTCTCGCCTGGAAATTGGTCGCGAGGCATTCCTGGATGAGTGCTGGAAGTGGCGTGAAGAGTACGGCGGAACCATTGTTTCGCAGATCAAGCGCATGGGTTGTTCCATAGATTTTGATGATGAGAAGTTCACCATGAGTCCGGAATATGCGCGCGCGGTGCGTAAGGTGTTCTGTGACTGGTACCATGACGGGCTCATCTATCGTGGTAAGCGCATTGTGAACTGGTGCCCGCATTGCCGTACAGCCATCTCTGATGATGAGGCGGAGTACAAAGATGAGGCAGGTCATCTGTGGTATCTGCGCTACCCGTTGGTGGAGCCCAAAGATGGCATCTCATATGTGACGGTTGCAACCACGCGTCCTGAGACCATGCTGGGAGATACCGGCATTGCTGTCTCTCCGGAAGATCCTGAGAAGGCAAAGCTCGTTGGTACCAAGGTCATGCTTCCTATCGTGAACCGTGAGATTGAGATCTTCTCAGATTGGCACGTGGACAAGAACTTTGGTACGGGCTTTGTGAAAGTAACCCCTGCTCATGACCCCAATGACTACGCAATGGGCCAGGCGCACAACCTTGAGCAGATCAATATCTTTGATGAGACCGCGCACGTGGTTGAGGGCTACGGCGAGTTTAGCGGCATGGATCGTGACCAGGCGCGCGAGGCTATTGTCGCCTGGTTTGACGAGCATGGCCTGCTGGACCATGTTGAGGACCTGGATCACTCGGTCATGCACTGCTACCGCTGCGATACGGCGCTTGAGCCATGGCTCTCTGAGCAGTGGTTTGTGGCGGTCGATAAGCTCAAGGATCGTGCGACCAAGGTCGTAAAGGATGGGGAAGTCACCTTCCACCCAGCGCGCTGGACCCAGACCTACCTCACGTGGATGGAAAACCTTAAAGACTGGTGCATTTCTCGCCAGCTGTGGTGGGGGCATCGTATTCCTGTCTTCTACTGTGAAGACTGCGGTTGGGAAGATGCCCTGATGGACGACACCGATGTCTGCCCCAAGTGTGGAGGCCACCACATCCACCAGGATGAAGACGTGCTGGACACCTGGTTCTCAAGCCAGCTGTGGACCTTTGCTACGCAGGGCTGGCCCGATCATGCTGAGGAAATGGAAGGACACCATCCCACCAAGGTGTTGGTGACCGCGCGCGACATCATTGCTCTTTGGGTTGCGCGCATGATCATGAGCTCACTGTATTTCACGGATGAGATTCCGTTCCACGACGTATTCATCTACGCCACGATCCTTGCCAAGGACGGCAGCCGCATGAGCAAGTCCAAGGGCAATGGCGTCGATCCCATGGATCTTATCAACAAGTACGGCGCCGATGCCATGCGCTATAACTTGCTGACCTTGATCACCAACAATCAAGACGTGAAGTTTGATGCAAATATTGATAAGAAGACAAAAGAGCTCATAGACTCTCCGCGCACGGAGGCGGCGCGCTCGTTTGTGACCAAGATCTGGAATGCATCGCGCTTCGTGCAGATGAATCTGGCTGGCTACACGCCCGGCGCGCCCAAGGCAGAGACGCCGGAAGACGCGTGGATGCTCTCCCGTCTGGCACGCACGGTGGCTTTTGCAACCGATGCGCTTGAACACTACGAGTTTGGCGAGTACGCGCGAACCACGCAGGCATTCTTCTGGGGCGACGTGTGCGATTGGTACATTGAGCTCTGCAAGGGTCGCCTGCTGGACGGCTCCGATGAAGAAAAGCTACAAGTGCAGCGCAACTTGGTCTTTGTGCTGGATTGCGCACTGCGCATTATGCATCCTATGATGCCGTTTGTGACGGAAAAGATCTGGGATGCGCTGCCTGCAAGTGGTCTGGGCGAGAAGACCTCTGATCTCCTGATGCTTTCCGCATGGCCTGAGCCCAATGAACTGGCCGCCTTTGTAAACGACACCGCTGAGGGTGACTTTGAGCTTGCAAAGCGCGTCATTTCTCAGGTGCGCTCTGCGCGTGCACGGTATCGCTTAAGCCCGCGTACCGAGCTTCAGGTGGCAGTACGCGCGAGCGACGACGACGTGCGCGTGCTTGCCTCTCAGAAGGACTTCATATGCCGCGTCGGTTGTGTTTCTGACCTCAATATGGCATCTGATCAGGCAAAACCTGAAGGTTCCGTCTCATTTGTGGATGGCGGCTTGGAGATCTTTGTAGGACTCGGTGGCTTGGTGGATCTTGCTAGCGAGAAGAAGCGACTGGAGAAAGAGCTTGCCAAGTGTGAGAAGCAGCTGGCTGGCGTTTCTCGCACGCTTGAAAATGAGGGCTTCTTGGCAAAGGCAACAGAAGATGTCATTGCCCACAAGAAGGAGCAGATGCAAGATCTCACGCAGACGATAGAGCAGCTGAAATCCCAGCTTGCAGAGCTTGTATAAGGTGACTGTACGTGCATGTGTGAGGTGTCGACGGATCTGTTGGCACTTGCCGTAAATGATATTTGCAATGCTTATATGACGTGCCTCGCCTCACAAAGAAGAGGCGGGGCATCTTTTGTGTCTGCGCGTGGAACGTGACTTCATGATGAGGGTGAAGAGATGCGTGCTTAACAGCGGTTTATCTAAGAAAAGAGAAGCTCCGCGTTTGTTTGAGCCTGCTCTAGGAGGAACTCCATCTCACGCATGACGGCAGCTTCTTGAGGATCTCCGCGGGTTACGCCATACGCATTGGTGTTGCCAAGATCTGGGGAGGGGAGATCCTTCTCAAGAAAATCCACGCTTGCGCGTATTTCTTTAGGCATGTTTTGCCGAATAGCAGCCATGTTATACGCTGCCAGCAGAAGGTTATCACGGATGGTGGCGGCAGACGGATTGCCTTCTTTTCTTGTGGGCAAATCCGTTTCAAAGAGCAGCTGTTGAGGAGGTATGAGCTTGAGCTGCTCTTTTGCACGCTTTGTTTGGGTCTTCATGGGGTTGATTGAAAAGAAACATCCCAGCTTGATAGCACGCCAAAGGTCTTCGGTTGAGCCGGAGTACCAGTGGAAGATGACCTGGGGCCATGGCATATCACTGCTGGTACATATGCTGCCCACGCAGGCGCTTTCTTGAAGTATGTCGACACATGTCCGAGCTGAAGCAACGGAGTGAACCGACATGCACGTGCGTCGTGCAGCGCACGCACGAGCAATGCGCGAAAACGCCTCACATTGGCGCGCGTGAGAGTCGGCAGCGGTATGTTTGTCGAGAAAATCGAGGCCGATCTCGCCCACAAAGAGCGTTTCATGAGCATCAGCCTCCAGGATGTGGCGCTCAATAAGTTCAAGCTCATCCCCACCAATGCGCCCATCCGCTACCCACCACGGATGCGCGCCTATGCCAAGGCGCACGGAAGAGGTATGTGTCCACGGAGCGTTTTGCACCATGAGCCAGTCTGTTGGGGTGCAGGTATTGGCAAAAAAGCGGAGATTGCACCGCGCTGCATCACGCACGACATGCTCACGCTGGGCGATAAAATCCAGGTGAATGTGAGCGTCTGTCAACACGCATGTATCAAGTGGTGCCCCATACATAGTGCTACCAGCCTTGATGTATGTCTTGGGAGTGCAAACTCAACAGGTCACATATGACTCTGCCTGCAATGATCTGGCCCATGACCGGCGGGATGTAGCTCATGGTTCCCAGTATGGAGCCTTTGTCAGCAGGGCGCGTGGAGTGATCACGCGGACCATCTATGGGTTCTACGGCAAGCGGTAACTCGTCTGACCAGACCACCTTAAGACCTTTGATGTGGCGCCTGCGACATTCCTTTCTCATGATACGGCAGAGTGGATCATTTGTTGTTTTGGATATGTCTGAGACCCGAAAACGCGTGGGATCTATTTTGTTGGCCCCACCCATGGAAGAAATCTCTGGGAGCCCCTGGCGTTGGCACCACGCTGCAATTGCCAACTTCTGCGCCACGGTGTCTATGGCATCGACCACATAATCAGGGCGCGGGAAGTGCGCAAACTGAGCGTCAATATCGTCTCTTTCAATAAACGCATGGAGTGTATGGACAACACAGTCAGGGTTGATATCCAAGATCATCTCACGCATGACCTCTGTCTTTGCCTGTCCAATGGTGCTGTGACGAGCAACGGCCTGACGGTTGATGTTACTTGGGCCTACGATGTCTCTATCTACGAGAAGAAGCGTTCCCACGCCTCCGCGCGCGAGCGCCATAGCACAGTTTGATCCAACGCCACCCAAACCTAAGACCAAGACAGTTGATTCGGAAAGCTTGTTGAGCCCCTCTTTCCCTAAGACAATCTGGAGCCGGTCAAATTGCGTCTCTTGAACAGGCGTTTCTTGTGTACCCATCATTCTCCTGTTGCTTGTAAGCCAAATCGATACCGCGCGAGCGACTTGAGCATGATAGCAAGTATGACCGTCAGTCCCTCTTGCAAGCTTTTCTCGCTCACCCACTCATCACGGGTATGGAGCAGGCCACCTCTAACGGCACCTACGTTGATAGCCGGCACCTTAAGAGACAGGGGAATATTGGCATCGGTGGAAGCCGGCGTGGTATCGGGGGTTTGTCCTGTTACGGCTTCCATAATCTCCGCGGCTTCTTGCTCAATGACCTTGAGCTTATCTGGATCAACACCAGAATCACAGGGTCTGTCACCTATGAGCTCAACTTCAATCTTTGCATCATCGGTATTGACGCTTTCAATCAACTTCATGAGCTTGTCATGCAGTCGCATGAGGGATGCCTGCTTTTGCGCGCGATATTCCACGGTCATTCGTGCATGCGAGGCAATGCTATTGATGGTTGTACCGCCTTCAATTGTGCCTACGTTGTAGGTGACACCAGCAGGCGGATCGAGGGAATAGAGGCCTTCGACCACACGGCATAAGACCTCAATTGCGTTTGTATTGCCAAAATCTCTCAGTGAATGGCCACCGCGCGTTGTGCAGGTGATTCTATAGCGATGTGAGCCAACTGCATGAGATATCACCTGAGGGAGATAGAGGTCAAAGCTGTGGTGCTCACGAATCCTCTTGCCAAAGCGCTTATAGATAGCTCGCGTGCCCCTCAAGTTGCCAAGTCCCTCCTCACAGGAATTAGCAACGATCAACACGCCGGTATTCTTGGGAATGACAGATAGGTGGGTGAGCAAATAACGAGCCGCCATGAGTAGACCTACCAGATTTGCCGTGTCATCCCCAACACCTGGGGCGTAGAGGCGGCTGTTGTCCTCATGGAGCGGAAGCGGCTTGGTATCGTTTGCAACAATGTCTGTGTGAGCAGAAAACACCAAAAGACGCTCTGCATCTTCTTCTCCCAAAAGACAGTAGGCATTTTTTGCTTCATCTACCGTTACCGCTGTTGCTCCAGCATTTTTGAGCCACCGCTCAACGTAGTGAGCGCGAGCGTCTTCATGTCCGGAAGGTGACGGTATTTGTGCCAGATCCTTGAGCAAGCGAATCTCCTGTTGGAGCACCTGGCTAGCATAATCATGTGCGGCTGCCACATCACGGAGCGCAAGCTCAGCTTGGGGCCTTGTGCTGATACTGGTGTGCGCAGCTTTTCTCTGCAAAGCCTGTGTCTGCATATCCACTCCTTGCGTCTGCTTTCACCATTATTGCGAAGTAGTTTACCTAGCGGTACTTTTTTAAGCTCTTTACATGCATTATTAACGCTCTGTGTGTAAGAACAATGGTAGCAAAAAACGGCGAACAAATGTTTGTGTTCATGCTATACTCACATCATCAGGTAATGGCAGTGAATGACCACTGCCAAAGAGGGGAGATGGGGTTTATGGCAGACGTATTGCTCATCAATGGTAGCCCGCACAAGAATGGGTGTACGGCAACCGCACTTGAGATCGTGGCACATGAGATAGAAGACCAGGGTCTCAGCACTGAGACGGTGTGGCTGGGAAACAATACCTACGCAGGCTGTACCTCATGCCACTATTGCGCGCATCATGATCGGTGCGTAAGAGATGACATTGTCAATGAGTTGCTTCCTCAGTTTGAGGAGGCAAAGGGCCTTGTTGTGGGGTCTGCGGTGCATTATGCCAGCGCAACGGGCACCATCACATCGGTGCTGGACAGACTTTTCTATGCAAAATCTTTTGATACACGTTTTAAGGTGGGGGCATGCGTGGTGAGCTGTAGAAGAGGTGGCGCCAGCGCTACATTTGACCAGCTCAACAAGTATTTCACCATCTCTCAAATGCCCATCGTGTCAAGTAGGTACTGGAACAGCGTTCATGGTTACACCAGAGAAGATGTTCTGAAAGACATCGAAGGCTGCCAGACTATGATGATGTTGGGTCGCAATATGGCGTTCTTGATCAAGTCGATTGATCTGGGACGTGAGCATGTGGGCCTGCCGGAGCTTGAAGAGCCCCGCTGGACACATTTCATGGATGGCAAGTAGAAATAGGAAGCCGGTCATGTCTTCATCTTTGCGTAAAGATGCTCTGAGAGAAAAGCTTCTGGCAAAACGTGCGCAACTCACGGGCGAGAAAAGAGTGTCTCTTGACAGCTTGATCTGCAAAAATGTGTGCGCACGCCCAGAGTTTCAGGAGACGTCTGTCCTGGCGTGCTATCTGTCTATGGACTCAGAGGTGGAGACAAGGCCTCTCATCCGTTCGGCTTGGAGCCAGGGAAAGACAGTCGTGCTTCCTCGTGTGTTTCCTCACCGGCAACTGAGGTGGTACAAGCTAGAACCTACGAACAACACCGCATTGGATGAGAAAACAGCTGGTCTGGAAAAGAGTGCATTTGGTGTTTTAGAGCCCAAAGCATGCCTAGAAAATGAGCTCGATCTCTCTTCCATAAAAGGTACCAAAGGTACCGTCTTGGCCATTGTGCCCGGTCTTTGCTTTGATATGAAGGGCTACAGGTTGGGATACGGCGGTGGGTTCTACGATGCATTCCTTTCTGATTTTGAGGGGACATCATGTGGCATTGCTCGTGACATGTTTGTCGTAGATAACCTTGATAGTTTGGAGCCGCATGATGTGCCGGTAGATATGGTGATCAGCGAAAAGCGAAGCATCATGTGCTCTGTGAAATGAGAGGTCAAGCTTGCAATTTGTAGGTGTGCCGTTTTATTAACAAGTTCGCTCAAAACGAAGGAGATGAGGTCGAGAAGGTCTAGCATAACTATATGGTCAGTCGTCCCGTAACCACTCGGTAACCATTGGCACAACGCCAAAAAGCGAAAGGATGTCAACAATGGCAAAGTCAGATATTGAGATTGCACAAGAAGCAACAATGCTTCCCATCACAGAAGTTGCTCAAAAAGCAGGTCTTTCACCAGAGCAACTTGAGCTTTATGGCAACTACAAGGCAAAGGTTGACATCCATGCATTTGATAAGCTTCCCATGAAGGGCAAGCTTATTCTTGTCACAGCGATAAACCCAACGCCTGCAGGTGAGGGCAAGACCACCACTTCTGTTGGCCTGCAAGATGCCCTTTGCAAGTTGGGCAAGAACTCACTTCTGTGCCTGCGTGAACCGTCGCTCGGTCCTGTCTTTGGCGTTAAGGGCGGAGCTGCTGGTGGTGGCTATGCTCAGGTTGTCCCCATGGAGGATATAAACCTGCACTTTACGGGAGATTTTCATGCCATAGGAGCTGCCAATAACCTGCTTGCTGCCATGTTGGATAACCATATCAAGCAGGGAAATGCCTTAAACATTGATCCTCGTCGCATCGTTTGGAAGCGCTGCGTTGATATGAACGATCGTCAACTGAGAAATGTCGTTGATGGTCTCGGTGGCATTGCAGATGGTATGCCGCGTGAGGACGGTTTTGATATCACGGTAGCTTCAGAGGTTATGGCTGTATTTTGCCTTGCTACAGATCTGATGGATCTCAAAGCACGCCTGGGTCGCATGGTGGTGGCCTATACCTATGACAGAAAACCTATTACGGCACATGACATCCATGCAGAAGGGGCTATGACGGCTCTGCTCAAAGACGCTATTAAGCCCAACCTGGTACAGACGCTTGAGAACAACCCCGCATTTGTTCACGGCGGACCATTTGCAAATATTGCCCATGGCTGCAACTCCGTGGAAGCTACCACAACGGCTCTCAAGCTGGCAGATTATGTGGTTACGGAAGCGGGCTTTGGTGCAGACTTAGGTGCAGAGAAGTTTTTGGATATCAAGAGCCGCTATGCAGGACTCCATCCCGATGCGGTGGTCTTGGTGGCCACAGTTCGCGCGCTGAAATATAACGGTGGCGTTGCTAAGAACGATCTTGGTACAGAAAACTTGGATGCAGTACGAGCTGGCCTTCCCAATCTCATGAGGCATATCTCAAACATGAAAGAGGTCTGGGGTCTTCCTGTCGTTGTTGCTATCAACGCATTCCCCACAGATAGTGAGGCGGAACTCGCTCTTGTTGAGGAAGAGTGCAAGAAGATTGGTGTCAACGTAAGCCTGTCCGAGGTTTGGGCAGAAGGTGGCAGCGGTGGCTTGGATCTTGCCCGTGAGGTTATTCGCCTCTGTGAGGAGCCTAACGACTTCCATTTTGCCTATGAGCTGGATATGAGCTTGGAAGAAAAGATTTCTGCTATCGCTACGAAGGTCTATCACGCCGATGGTGTTGACTTTGCACCTAAGGCTGCAAAGCAGCTTAAAGAGCTCGAGTCACTTGGCTTTGGTGGCCTTCCGGTGTGCATGGCAAAGACGCAGTACTCCTTTAGTGATGATCAAACCAAGTTGGGCGCTCCTACAGACTTTAGGGTGACCGTGAGAAACCTTCGCGTTTCTGCAGGCGCAGGCTTTGTTGTTGCCTTGACAGGTGACATCATGACCATGCCAGGTCTGCCTAAGGTTCCCGCGGCAGAAAAGATTGATGTCACGCCTGACGGAAAGATCGTGGGACTGTTTTAGCTTGCAGAGCACTCCCAGAGACCATCTGGGGGTGCGCTTTTCTCGCAAACCCAAGTAATAGAAAGATTGCTTCTATGTCCAAAACTGTTGTGGACAGGAGCTGCACTGACTTTGTGGAAACACTCGCTGCGAAGGTGTCAGTTCCTGGGGGAGGTAGCGTTGCGGCCTACGCTGGTGCAATAGCGTCTGCACTGTGCTCGATGGTGGGTGAGTTCACGCACGGAAAAAAGCTTTATGCACGCTACGATGCAGATATCGAGCGGATTCTTGAAGAGTTGGAAAGAATCCGGCACCGTTTTCTTGAGTTGGTCGATGAAGACGCTCGTGCTCTCGAGCCGCTTACCCAAGCGTATAGCATTTCACGAGATGATCCAGAGCGCCAATCAAAGTTGGACGCTGCTACCAAGCATGCGTGCAAGGCGCCTCTTGAGATGATGGAGCTTTGTGGCAAGACCATTGAGCTCATTGAAGAGATGGCGCAAAAGTCCTCAAAGCTGCTGATTTCTGATGCAGGCTGCAGCGCATTCATGGCTTCTGCAGCCCTCAGCGCGGCAAGTCTCAATGTCTTTGTGAATACCGCGAGCATTTCAGATCGTGCGTGGGCAGAGGATGTAGAGCGGCGCGCAGATGAGCTCTTATCCACATTTGGCCCTCGTGCGAATGTGGTGGCATCGCATGTGGTAGCAGAAATCAGAAGGAGATCCTAGCATGGCAGAGCTGCTAAAAGGAGCACCTGTAGCACGGGCGCTCGCAGAAGATGTGGCGCAGAGGGTGGCTCAGCTTTCCAAAGAAGGCATATCTGTTTGCTTGGCTCTCGTGCGCGTCGGTGAGAAGGATGCAGATCTTTCATATGAGCGTGGCATAGAAAAGAGATGTCAGGCATGCGGCATTGAAATCAAGAAGTACGTCTATACAGAGCACAGCACAACAGACGAGCTCATGAGCGGTATAGCAAATATTAATAGCGACGACGCTATCAGTGGATGTCTGCTCTTCAGGCCGCTCCCTGCTCACATCGACGAGGAGGCTGTGTGTCAAGCACTCAGTGTTGAAAAAGATGTAGATGGGCAGACTGAAGGGTCTCTCTTTGGAGTATTTGCAGGTGTGAAGCAGGGATTTCCGCCCTGTACTGCAGAAGCGGTCATGCAGATACTGGACTTTTACCATGTGGATCTCGCGGGCAAAAATGTGTGTGTCATAGGCAGGTCACTCGTTGTGGGAAAGCCTGTCTCCATGATGCTTCAAGCACGCAATGCCACGGTGGTGATGTGTCACTCCAAGACCGAAGATCTTACAGCATGGACCAAGGCATGTTCTGTTGTCGTGGTAGCTGCTGGTCATCCCAAGACATTTGCACAAGAGCATACAGAAAAGAACCAAACGGTGATTGACGTCGGTATTAATTGGGATAAAGATGCAGGCAAGTTGGTGGGGGATGTCGACTTTGGCGCTGTTGAGCCTCTGGTGGGAGCGCTCACGCCCGTGCCTGGCGGTGTTGGATCTGTCACGACCGCGTGTTTGGCACGTCATGTGGTAGAGGCGGCCGAGAGGTGTAGAAAATGATTCCAGAGACAAGTTCTTATCGCCCAGCAGCACTGACCGGTGCTGTGGATGCGGAAGGTAGAGCTCTCAATGATCAGGGTTTTGCGGCGTTTGATAAGGATCGCGCAGAGGCGGCTGTGAGGGAATTTTTGTATGCCATAGGAGAAGACCCTAACAGAGAAGGCCTGGTAGGCACCCCTGAGCGTGTGGCGCGAGCCTGCCTTGAGTTGTTGGGTGGCATGCAGGAGGAGCCGGCGGCGCACCTGAGACGTCAGTTTCAGGAAGACCACAACCAAGAGATGGTTGTTGTTAAAGACATCCCGTTTTCGTCGTTTTGCGAGCACCATCTGCTGCCGTTTGTCGGAAAGGCCAGCGTGGCATATATACCTGCGGGTGGGCGCATCTGTGGGCTATCCAAGATTGCGCGCTGTGTGACTGGCTATGCGCATCGCCTTCAGGTGCAGGAGCGCCTGACGTCTCAGATTGCAGATGCCATGGTCAAAGAGCTTGAACCACTTGGCGTGATGGTCGTGCTTGAGGCGGAGCACACATGCATGACCATGCGCGGTGCGCGTGCGGCTGGCTCTCTTACCAGGACATCTGCCGTGCGCGGCATCTTTAAGGCGGATATAAAAACGCGTGAAGAGGCGCTGAGATTGCTGGGCGCGTAGCCTGGCCTCAGCTGTGATAGGGGCACTCATGTATCAAATCCCGTTCGATGTAGCAGATATAAGCTATCAAGAGGCTTGTGACATCTTGGGTTCTACCAAGCGTTTCGGTATTCAGCCCATGCTTGAATGCGTGGTGGATATGAACGCTGAGCTCAACAATCCCGACGATTGCTTTGAATCGGTGCAGATTGCTGGCACCAATGGAAAAACGTCGACCTCGCGCTTTGCTGCGCAGATTCTTATGGGCGAGGGTAAAAAAGTTGCGCTTTATACATCGCCTGAGCTGGTAAGTCTCTGTGAGCGTATGGAGATCATGGGACATCCTATAGCCGAGAAGGACTTTGCGCACGGGATTGCATGCGCTTATGAAGCAGGTCGGCGCGTGAACGAGCGGAGGGCTGCCTTAGGTGTGAGGCCGTATGACATCACGGAGTTTGACCTCATCACGGTGGCTGCGCTCGTTATATTTGCCCTGGCAGAGGTGGATGTTGCGGTCCTTGAGTGCGGCATGGGTGGCCGCTGGGATGCAACCAGTGCCACGCACAATATCAAGTCAGTGGCCATAACGGGTATTGGTCTCGACCATATGAAGATACTGGGCAACACGCTTGAGGCTATAGGTGCTGAAAAAGCAGCTATCATCCAAGAGAGCAGGACCTGCGTTTTGGGTGTAGGAACAGCAACTCCTCCCAGCTTGGAAGACGTGTTTTTGGAGCGCAGCCACGAGGTGGGCGTATGCCCGTGTTTGCTCAGGCCTGAGAGAAGAGAAGATGCCGCAGGTGAGATGCATGAAGGAGAGATGCGTGAGCATAGAGACCTTCCGCATGCAAGCTATATCATTCGCCAGCGGCCCAGACGCTTAGGCGCGCCGGTAATCTTGGATGTGACGTCTCCTCTGGGTGTGACCTACGAGGGAATATCCGCACTAAAGCCCAGCTATCAGGCTGCAAATATAGCGTGTGCAATCGTTTTGTGTGAGCAATATCTGAGACGACCACTTGATGCTGAGGCACTCTTTGATTCAGTGGTGCGCTGTCCTACGCCCGGCCGCTTTGACATCGTGCGCGCCAAGCCGCTCATGCTCATTGATGCCTGTCACAATCCGCAAGGAGTTCAGGTATTTCTGGACGCGCTGGATGACATTGAGCCAGATAGGTCCAAACGGCCAGCTCTGCTCTGCGCACATCTGGCGGACAAGGATGTTTCTGGCATGGTAAAGTTGCTTGCAGCTGCGTTTCCGCACGTCTATGTCACGAAGACACATTCTTCTCGCGCGCTTGATGAGAACGAACTCGCTCAGCTCTACAAGGAGATAGGCGCGCAGGTAGAAGGGGTATTTGCTTCTGTTGAAGAGGCGCTTTCTGCGCTTGGTGACCAAGACGTGGTGGCGCTCGGATCAATTACGACAGCCGGTGAGGTTGCTGCATGCTTGAGACCAGGCGTGCAGAATCGCCGTGGCGGTGACGATATTACGCATTCAGCGTAGCTTGGGGGGCATATGTTTGGACTCAAGACGGAGGCTTGTTTTGACTCCGCGCACTTCTTAACCAACTATTACGGCAAATGTGAAAATCTTCACGGCCATCGCTGGAAGATTGTGGTGTATCTCGCGCAAAAAGAGTTGGAGCACGAGGGCACGCAAAAAGATATGGTGCTCGATTTTGGCGTCTTTAAGAAGGCCGTGAGGGAAGAAGCTGAGCGCTTGGATCACACGTTTTTGATTGAAAAGGGCTCGCTCAAGGACTCCACCCTCGACGCCCTGCGTGAAGAGGGCTTCTCGCTCACGATTCTGCCGTTTAGAACGACGGCAGAAAATCTTGCGCGTTATTTTGCCGAGCGCTTGCAGAAGCGAGGACTTCCCGTCAGCCAGGTTGATTGCTATGAGACGCCGCTCAATTGTGCCACCTATTTTGTGGATTAATTTAGTTTTACTGCGGATGACTCACAAGAATGGATATGTTGGTTCGGCATAATTGCCGCTTTGATACAATGAGAAAGTCCTTTGCCAATTGCAAAGCTTTTTCTAAGGAGCCTGTGATATAGCATGTCAGACCTTCTTGAGCAGATCATAACGCCAGAAGTACGAATGGTGCTCTACCTCATTGTCGCCTTCTTTGTTATGCTCTACGTTCTCTCTATTGTGTACGTGGTGAGAGATGCCCAGCGTAGAGGTGCCAATCCGTGGTGGCTGTGGGCAATAATTTCGGTCATTCCCATCATTGGTTTGATTGCATATGTGATCTTGCGCCCTAGCTCATATCTCATTGATCGAGAAGAGCAGGATCTTGACATTGCCCTTCGTGAGCACCAGCTGTCTCACTATGGCATCTGCCCTAAGTGCGGAGCTCCTATCGACCGTGACTTTGTGGTTTGTCCCATGTGCAACACGCAGGTGAGAAACGTGTGCCCAACGTGTCACCGTCCACTCAATGCAGACTGGAAAGTCTGCCCGTATTGCCGCACCAGAATTCAGTAGCAAGAAGGCAGCAAACAAAAGAGATTGCGAGAAAGACTCTGCGCCAGCGGAGTCTTTTTTTAGAGAAGCTTGTGCAGGACGTCACCGGTCTTTTGGGTATCTGGCATGAATACCTCATGAAGGCAGCTGTTTGCGTCTATTGTGATGGTGTGAGAAAGGGGAGTCACGATGTCTCATGATGCCACCGCCAAGGATGTGCAAAATGCTGGTAAGAGGTGTGATCGTTGCAGATGCAAATTAGGCGCATCTGACACAACCTGCCTCGATGGCATCAGGCTCTTTGCCAAGCTTCCACAAGAAGCAAAAGCCGAGCTCATGTCGTGTGCAGTTCAGAAGAAATTTGCGCGCGGAGAGATCATGGTGCAAGAAGGCGAGCCCATTACCTCCATCTTGATCATTCGCTCTGGTCTCATTAAGACCTTTAGAACTGATGCAGATGGTGAAGAGATCGTGTTGGATGTGCTGCATGAGGGGCAAGCCATCTGGCATGGCATGTTCATTGACTCAAATGTCTACCATTACTCGGTGGGATGTCTCAAAGATGTTGAAGTATGTTCAATTAGGCTCTCCAGTTTTGAAGAGGTTCTCGCCAAACATCCTGACGTTGCGTTTGGCCTCATAAAGATGCTTTCCAGTGAGCTGGTAGAGGCGGAAGAGAAAGCCATGCTTTTGGGCGTAAGAGATCCTAAAAGAAGGATAGCTGGATACCTTCTCTACAGAGATCGCCGCTGCCTGCATGGTGAGATAAGCCTCAAGCTGGAAGAGATTGCAGGCTCGGTCTGTTTGCGCTCAGAGACGGTTTCTAGAAATATCACCATGCTGGTGCATGCAGGTGTCATCTCCCGCGTGGGCAGAGGAAGGCTCAAAGTTGTTGACCATGAGGCGCTGCGACAGATAGCGCACAAGGGATAGCGTCCAAGCGCCGCCGTTCTTCTCGTGAACTTTTCTCCATAACTTTTGTTGCTTGATTGCAATCAAGGAACTCACCTCGGTATCTCGGTAGGGTGGAATCACACCAGATGGCAGGGGGGTTCAATGACGGCAGGGCGCATTCATTCTTTGGAATCGTTTGGCTCAGTAGATGGGCCGGGCGTGCGCTTTGTCATTTTCTTGCAGGGCTGCAAGCTGCGCTGCCGCTATTGCCATAACGCCGATACGTGGGATATGGCGCAAGGCCAGATGATGGAGCCGCAGGAGCTCATAGAGCGTGCATGTCGCTACCGCGCCTACTGGGGACGTGAAGGCGGCATCACCGTTTCCGGCGGAGAGCCCCTGCTTCAGCTTGATTTTGTCCGCGAGCTTTTTAGCGAAGCAAAGGCGCGCTCTATTTCGACCTGTCTTGATACCGCACTTGCACCTTATGTGGAAGACGAGACGTGGCTATCCCAATTTGACGAGCTCATGAGCCTCACGGATCTTGTGCTGGCAGACGTCAAACACATAGATCCCAAAAAGCACCTCTGGCTTACCGGCAGCTCGAACGAGCCGGTGGTGAAAGCGCTTCGTCACCTTGATGCGCTCCACCAGCCCGTTTGGATACGACACGTGCTGGTACCAGGCATAACAGACGACGATGAGTCTTTAGTCAGGCTCGCTGCGTTCATACATTCGCTTTCCAACGTAGCGCGCACAGAGGTTTTGCCCTACCACACCATGGGTGCGTATAAGTGGCGTGAGCTGGGGCTTTGCTATCCCTTGGAGGGCGTCGAGCCACCGTCGGCTGAAGCGGTTTCACATGCGGAAGACATACTTGGCATATCACAGTATGAGGAGGACTAACATGCGTTCAGAGTGGCAAGGTTTTGCGGGTACGCATTGGCAGCGTGACATCAATGTGCGTGATTTCATTCAGAACAACTACACGCCCTACGAGGGAGATGAGGCATTCCTTGCAGGCCCCACAGGGGCAACCAACACGCTCTGGGCGCACGTGCAGGAGCTGCAGGCGCAAGAGCGCGCAAATGGCGGCGTTCTGGAGTGTGAGACAGAGGTCGTCTCCGGCATTACGGCCTATGGTCCTGGCTATATCATCTCCGACAAACCCGAGCTTGAAGCCGTTGTAGGACTTCAGACCGACAAGCCCTTAAAACGCGCGTTCATGCCCTATGGCGGCATCAAGATGGCGCAGCAAGCTGCGGAGACCTACGGTTTTCACGTAAACGATAAGTACGAGCAGATCTTTAACGAGTACCACAAGACGCACAACCAGGCGGTCTTTGACGCCTACACGCCAGAGATGCGCGCCGCCCGCCACTCCCACATTGTGACTGGCCTGCCCGACACCTACGGCCGCGGGCGCATTGTGGGCGACTATCGCCGTGTTGCCCTCTACGGCATTGATCTTCTCGTCCAGCACAAGCGAGAAGACCTTGCAAACTGCGGCGATGGCACGATGACCGACGACGTGATTCGCCAGCGCGAAGAGATTGCAGAGCAGATTCGTGCGCTTTTGAACATGAAGAAGATGGCGGAGTCCTATGGCTTTGACATCTCCAGCCCTGCTCGTGATGCGCGTGAGGCCGTGCAGTGGCTCTACTTTGGCTACCTAGCCGCCATCAAGACGCAAAACGGCGCTGCTATGTCGGTTGGCCGTATTTCCACGTTCTTGGACATCTATCTGGAGCGTGATTTGGCCGCCGGCACCATTGATGAGCAGCAGGCACAGGAGTTGATCGACCACCTTGTGCTCAAGTTCCGCATGGTCAAGTTTGCCCGCATTCCCTCCTATAACGAGCTCTTCTCCGGTGATCCGGTGTGGGCAACGCTTGAGATGGCGGGGCTTGGCCAGGACGGTCGTCACATGGTGACTAAGTCCGACTTTAGGTTCTTGCACACGCTGGAGAACATGGGGCCATCTCCCGAGCCCAACCTGACGGTGCTCTATTCTGGCCGCCTGCCTGAGGCGTTCCGCCGCTATGCGTCGCGCATTTCTATTGAGACGTCGTCTGTTCAGTATGAGAACGACGACGTAATGCGCCCCGTCTGGGGCGATGACTACAGCATTTGCTGCTGTGTTTCAGCCACGCAGACGGGCAAGGAGATGCAGTTCTTTGGCGCCCGTGCCAACCTTGCCAAATGCTTGCTCTACGCTATCAACGGTGGCAAGGACGAGAAGTTCCTGGACAAGCAGGGCAACCACATGCAGGTAGGGCCTGAGTTTGCCCCCATTACGTCTGAGTATCTGGACTTTGATGAGGTCATGCACAAGTACGACCTCATGATGGACTGGCTGGCGGGGCTCTACGTGAACATCTTGAACCTCATCCAGTACATGCACGACAAGTACTACTACGAGGCCGCCGAGATGGCGCTCATAGATACCGACGTCCGCCGCACTTTTGCCACGGGCATTGCCGGTTTTTCACACGTGGTGGATTCGCTCTGCGCTATCAAATACGCCCGTGTGCGTTGCGTGAGGGATGAATCTGGCCTGGTCACGGACTATGAGGTGGAAGGTGACTTCCCGCGCTACGGCAACGACGACGACCGCGCGGATGAGCTTGCCGTGTGGCTGCTCCGCACGTTTATCAACAAGGTGAAAAAGCACCACACCTACCGCAACTCTGAGGCGACGACCTCAATTTTGACCATCACGTCCAATGTGGTATATGGCAAGGCAACAGGCTCTTTGCCAGACGGTCGCAAGGCGTTTGCGCCGTTTGCTCCCGGTGCCAATCCATCTTACGGTGCCGAGAAGAACGGGCTGCTCGCGAGTCTCAATTCTGTGGCAAAGTTGCCCTATGAGTACGCGCTCGACGGCATTTCCAATACGCAGACGATAAACCCCACCGCTTTGGGCCACAGTGAGGATGAGCGCGTCACCAACCTGGTCAGCGTGATGGACGGCTACTTTGCCGCGGGCGCCCACCATTTGAACGTGAACGTCTTTGGTGTCGATAAGCTCAAAGATGCTATGGAGCACCCCGAGAAGCCGGAGTACGCCAATTTCACCATCCGCGTGTCGGGCTACGCCGTCAAGTTCATTGACCTGACGCGTGAGCAGCAGCTGGATGTCATCGCGCGCACATGCCACGCGCATATGTAGGCTGAGCAGGGGAGATAGGGATTTCACAATGAGGTGTCGTCACGGGGGCGGCACCTCATGTTGTGACGGCGCATCGAGTGCAGGGGTTTCTCGCCCAAGGGCTTTTCGCCCAGCTCTTCCGGCCAGACGCACACGTGAGAGTGCGTCGTGCCATCTGTGATGAGTTTGTTGCGCGATATTGATGACAACGGCAATCCTATTCAGGCGCTGTTTGACAGTTGGCAAGTCATATCGAAGGCGTTTGATTCGTATCTAGGATAAAGAACCGTTTGAAAAGGTTAGGAGATCATGATGAGTGAGACTAATGCACAGGTCAAAGCAGGTATGGCAGCAGAGCCTCATGCTGAGTGCATACGACCACGGGGTTGATTCTATAGCTGCTGTGGCGCTGGTAAACTCACCCTCTTACCTGCGGATAAACTCAACATTCCCAAGGGTGAGCGCATCGTAATGGGCGTCGGGCTGGGGTATTGCTCAGACAAGAGCATCAATGACTTCCGCAGTGAGCGCCAAGACGCGGATGATATTCTAATCATTGTGGAATAAGCATTGTGGACTGGTAAAATAGCAATCGGAAAGACTTCATTAGCCCCTGGGCAGGTAAGGTACATGAACAACAGCAGCGAGTGCAAAATGATTCATCACTGGATGCACTTCACCAGTCAATACCGCATACTTAGGCAGCGTATTGAATCGCGCATCAAATTGAGGAATAACCTCTGCCTCAACGATTTCTACCTGCTGTATTACCTGGGTGAGAGCAAAGATCACAAGATGAAGCTGCAAGATGCATGCGAGCTCATCCACATGAGCCAAAGCGCGCTCTCGCGTCTGGTCCAGCGCCTGGAAAGCTACAAGAAGCCCATCATCACGCGCAGCGTCTGTGAGGCGGACAAGCGCGCCGTCTACATTGGGCTGACCGACGATGGCAGAGACCTCTACGAATCCATCATCAAGGACATTGCCGATATCTTGATCGAATTCTCGAAGATAGATTTCAGCAAGTAGTCGGCAAGAAAAGCCACGCTGTCAGGGAGCTGCCGCATCTGTGGCGGCTCTTTTTTGGGCGAGAAGAACGTGCTGCAGCATCCCGCGGACGAGAAGAACGCGCTGCTTGCCACTCGCATGCGCAAGGAGTCGCCACTCGCATGCGCAAGGAGCCGCCGCTTGCGGCGCAACGGGCGCCGCTCACTCAGGGATCGACGGTGTCGTGCTGCAAACTGACCTGATATTATTGCGCACTGTAGGAAAAATAACCGGGTCGGTTGCAACCTAACCCTTAAAGATGGTGATAGTGACACATGCGCACTTATGATCTAGATGTACGAGGCCACCAGTCCAAGTATGAGTATCTCTACCTGTGTATCCGTGAGGACATTCGCTCAGGCGTTATTCCGCAAGGAGAGAAGCTTCCCTCCAAACGTGCGGCAGCAAAGCATCTATCCGTCAGCGTCTCCACGGTGGAGCAGGCCTATGACCTGCTCGTTTCTGAGGGGTATGCAAAGGCCGTGCCGGGAAGTGGATTTTTTGCCCTCGAGCACAAAGAGCGCATGTCACAAGCTTTGACCCAGACGTCCGCGACTGCGGCTGTTGCGCCTGCACCTGCTGCAGCATCTATAGCGCCTTCCGCGACTGGGTCGACAGAAGCTCAGGCCACCCCCGCGCTGACGCCTATCGACTTCAAAGCAAACCGCTGCTCCATGAATCTTTTTCCCGTTGACACGTGGTCGCGTCTCATGCGCCGCACGCTCTCTGAGCGCGCGCCGGAGCTCTTTGAGACCGTGCCCTACAACGGTCTTCTTGGCCTAAGGCGCGCCATTGCGCACTACCTGTTCGATTTCAAGGGAATGGTCGTTCGTCCCGAACAGATTGTGGTGGGCGCGGGCACCGAGTATCTCTACAGCAGGTTGATGCAGCTCTTAGGCCCTGTGCCGACCATCGCTATAGGCGATACCGGCTCAAAGAAGTTCGTGGATCTTACGCGCGGGATGGGAACCAACTGGAATTTCGTGCCCGTCGACCAGGACGGTATGCGCGTCGACAAGCTTTCCCACCTGCATGCAGACGCTGTCCACGTCTCTCCGGCAAATCACTTTCCAACCGGCGTGATCTTATCGCCCAAGAGGCGAGAAGAGCTGCTGAGCTGGGCAGATTCATCGTTAAAGCGCTTCATCATAGAAGACGACTATGACTCGGAGCTGCGCTACCAAGGCCGTGCACTGCCACCCTTGTTTGTGGAGGACGCGCATGATCGTGTGATCTATCTCAATACGTTTTCCAAGATACTCGTGCCGTCCATCAGGATTAGTTTTATGGTGCTGCCGCCGCAGCTGGCGCATATCTATCAATCACAGCTCAGTTTCTATTCCTGTACGGTGTCGAGCTTTGAGCAGTACGCGCTGGCGCTGTTTATTGAGGAGGGCTATCTGGAGCGCCATATCAACAGGTTGCGGCGCTACTACGACAAGCAGCGCTCGCTGGTAAGCTCGGCGCTTGCCGCGTCGCCGCTCATGAAAATTGCAACTATGAGGCCGGTCAATGTGGGAACACATCTCATCTGTTCTCTCAAGACGCGCCTTACCGATACAGAGGTGAAGGAGGCTGCAGAAGCGCGCGGCATGAATTTGAGCATGCTCTCAGACTATTGCTATCTGCCCAGCGTTCTGAGCGCGCATGAGATGGTTATCAACTTTGCCAGCATAGCGCCTGAGATGCTTGATGAGGTGGTAGCGCGGCTCTGTGACATCTTTGCGGAAGATATTGCTGACCCCGGCCCTGCGCCCGCGCCACATAAGTAATGAGGCGACCAAAGGCCGCCTCATCTGCCAGGTTCTGCTTCTTGCGACTATTTCTCAGGAGCAGGGTAGAAGCCGGACGGAACATCGTCCATATCGATGAAGATGTTCTTCACCTGTGAGTAGTTGTCGAGAATCGACTTATAGGTTTCACGGCCAATGCCGGACTTCTTGTATCCGCCAAACGGTGCCTTCTCAGGCAGCTGGTTGTAGGTATTCACCCACATACGTCCCGTCTCAATGGCGCGAGAAACACGGAGCGCTCGTGAGAGATCATGCGTCCAAACGGCACCGCCGAGGCCGTATTCGGAATCGTTGGCCATGGCAATGACCTCTTCCTCGCTGTGGAACTTGATGACAACGGCAACCGGGCCAAAGATCTCCTCCTGTGCCACGCGCATATCATTGGTGACATCTACCAGAAGCGTTGGCTCTACGTAGGCGCCCTGGGCAAGCGCACCCTCGCTGGTACGCTTGCCACCGACAGCTACGCGTGCGCCTTCTTGCTTGCCAATCTCAATATACTTCACGATCTTCTCGGCCTGTTTTTCATTGATCTGAGAGCCCATCTGGGTGGTTTCATCCCACGGCATACCCAGGCGGACGGCCTTGAAGCGGCGCACGGCTTCCTCTACAAACTTGTCGTAGATGGTATCTTGTACAAAGACGCGGCTGCCGGCGCAGCATACCTGGCCCTGGTTGAAGAGAATGCCCAGCTGAAGGCCGTCCATTGCGTGTTCAAAATCGCAGTCTTCGAAGAAGATATTTGCAGACTTTCCACCCAGCTCAAGCGTGGCGGGAATAAGCTTTTTAGCCGCGGCTTCTGCCACAGAGTAGCCAACCTCAGTGGAGCCGGTGAAGGCAAGCTTGCGCAGATCCGGATGGTCGAGAAGTGCCTGGCCGGCCACGCGGCCAGAGCCGCACACCACTTGGAAAACGCCTGCTGGAATGATGTCTTGGGTGAGACGTGCCAGCTCAAGGACTGAAAGCGGGGTGGTGCTGGAGGGCTTAAAGACGGTGCAGTCGCCTGCGGCCAGAACCGGTGCCAGCTTCCATGCGGCCATGGCAAATGGGAAGTTCCAGGGCACAATCTGTCCCACAACGCCTATGGGCTCACGCAGAATGAGGCTCAGGTAGCGCTCGTCCAAAACGCTGGCAGAACCCTCGTCGACCTCAATGACGCTGGCAAAATAGCGGAAGTGGTCAATGGAGAGCGGAATGTCTACGTTTAAGGTCTCGCGGATGGGCTTGCCGTTATCCAAGGACTCAACCATAGCAAAGTGCTCTTTGTTGTCCTCAATGACCTGCGCAATCTGGCGGAGAATAAATGCGCGCTGCTTGTTTGAAGTATGCTTCCAGCTCTCAAAAGCCTTCCATGCACCCTTGACTGCAGCATCGATATCTTCTGCCGTAGCTGCGGCAACATCTGCGAGATGCTCGCCGTTGGCGGGGCAGGTGGTAGGCGTGGTCTTGCCGTCAGAAGACGGGCGGAACTCACCGTCTATATAGAGTCCGTAGAAGTCCTGGATTTGTGCCTTGTCGGTCATAACAAAACTCCTTTCTCATTGAGCGCGATACGGCTCTTGTATATGGCGTGAGGGTATCGTGCTCAGGAACGATGCCCCCGTGTGTACAGTGGGCTCAGGAACCACTGTTGATTGCGTCCGTGGACGCTAACCATTGATTATGGTACGGATACGCCATGAGAGAAAGTAGTGTCGGTTCACGCCAATTTTTTCGGGTCAGTGGAGTCGGCTGGCAAGCCACTCTTTAAGGGTGTCTTCCATCTCTGCAAATGCGTGCTGGGTGGATGTGAGCTCCCAGGGGCGCTCCATCATGGCAAAAACGGAGCCATCGTGCCATGCGAGCTCAAAGCTTTTGGGATAGGAGAGCTCCCACACAAAGCAGACGTGTGAGAGCAAGGTATCTGCAGGGAAGTGACGTGCGTCGCGGGGCATGGTGGAGTGGCGCCAGAACCAACCTGCCGCCTCATCCGAGAGTGGGCTTTTGAGAAGCTCTTGCTGAGAGATGCCATAGATGTCTTCTACCGGCTGGATGCAGTTCACTTTGAGGATATCGATCTTGTCTGCATCACGAAGGATGATGCACAAAGTCGATTCGTGGGGCGTGAGATCTTCTGGCAGGTGCCAGGCGCTATGGAGCTCAATAGCGCGCCGGATAATGGCATCTGCCACTGGATCTTCTACAAACTGACGAATGAGTGGCCCTCGTGAGTCACGCGCTGCCACTTTGGCTGATGTCCCAGCGTTAGAGTGCGGCTCATCGCTCTCAAAGAGGATTTGCGCCCCGAGCGCTGCGTGGCTGACCGACGCAGCATCGCTAAAGGTGTGGTAGCGGCGTATTTGCTCAAAGCGACCAATATCGTGCAGCATGCCGAGCATCCAAGAGAGCGCAACCAGCTCTTCGGTAGCTTCTGGCAAACTTGCAGCAATCTTTTCTGCAAGCGCTGCCACGCGGTAGGTGTGGGAAATCTTGAGGGCAATCTTGGGATCAGCTATGTCATACGCACCCACATAGCGCTTGAATGCCTGAAGGACTTGGTTCTTGTCTATTTCCACGTGAGACTCCCGCCACCGCTGCGCCAACTTGTCTGCCTCATAAGTCTAGCGGTCGGTGGCGCAAACGGGCGTGTAAGGGTCACGTAATACGTGATTAGCTAATTGGTTGTGCTAGACTCGGCTGCTATAAATTTTTAAGTTTTAAGGTGATGATCTTGAGAGATATTTCTTTATCTATGGCGGCAAAGTGCGCATATGTGCTGGTATGTGTGCTGCTGGCGGTCTTTGTGGCATATCCTTTGGGCCTTATGGTTGCCACCAGCTTTACCGGAGAGGCGCCACTTGCAAACTTTGCCGCAATCGTGGCTTCAAATGCGCAGCTCGTTGCCAACAGCGTTGGCTCTGCCGTTCTGGCATCGCTCATGTCGACGGCGTTGGCCTTTTTTGTTGCGTTGGTGATTGTGTTTGGGCCGCGCCGTCTTTCTCGCCCGCTTATGGGCGTTTCACTTTTGGGCATTATTTCGCCGCCCTTCGTGGCATCGCTTGCCTATGTTGAGCTTTTTGGCAGGCGCGGGCTCATTTCTCACTACGTTTTGGGGCTCTCGATCAGCCCCTATGGCTGGCACGGCGTGGTGGTTATGCAGGCCGTTTTCTTTGCGTCAATCAATGTGCTTTTGCTGGTGAGCGTCCTTGAGCGCATCGACACCTCCATTTTGGAGGCGGCGCAAGATTTAGGCGCAAAGCCGGGCGAGGTGCTCTCGCAGATGGTGGTGCCCCTAGCGGCGCCGACTCTGGGGTGTTGCCTGCTTCTTACCATCGTGCGCTGCCTTTCAGATTACGGTACGCCCGTGGTCATTGGCGGAGGCTTTGAAACCATCGCAACGAGCATCTACATGCAGGTGGTTGGCTATTCAGACCTCAGAGCTTCTGCGGTGCTGAATATGATTTTGTTAATCATGTGTGTCGCCGTTTTCTTTGTCTACAACAAGCTCATGCTGCGCGCGGACAAGCTTGTACAGGGTTCTATGGGCTCATCACGCATGGTGCGAGAAGAACGTCTGGGTGGCATCTTGGGCGTCATTGCACTGGTGGTGGGCATTGGGTACCTGGCTTTTATGGTGCTTGAATACACCACCATCTTCATGTCGGCGTTCTTGAAGGGAATCACGCCGGCGTCTGGCTTCACGCTTAAGAACTTCAACCATTTGTTTACGTATGACCTGATGCCGCTCATGAGAAGTATTGTGTATGCGGCGCTCGCGGCTCTGGTGGCCACCCTTGTGGGCTCGCTTGTTGCCTACTTCTCAAAGAGGAGGAGGGTGCGCGGGCGCTCCGTTTTGGAATTTGTGGTGACCATGCCCTACATGCTTCCTGGTACCTGTATTGGCTTGGGCTATATTTTGGCGTTTAACAGCGTGCCGCTCAAACTCACCGGAACGGCTTTTATCCTGGTAGCGGTACTTGTGGCAAAGCATCTGACGGTCTCTTCTAACGCGCTGTCACAGTCCATGCTCCAGATACCAGAAGAGCTTGATCTGGCTGCGCGTGATCTGGGCGCTTCAGAGATGCGCGCCTTTTCTGATGTGATTGTGCCCAACTTAAAAGAGGCAACGACGCTCAGTATGGTCAACATGTTCTCCGGCTCCATGGTTGCCTACGGAGCGGTGCTTTTCCTGGTGACACCTGCGCATAAAACGGCCGTATTTGTGCTCTTTGATTCGCTGAGCGGCGGTAAGTATGGGCAGGCAGCCATGCTTTCTGTGGCAATCATTGTGATCTCTGTTCTGGTTAATGTTTTGATCAAAGGTTTGGTTATGGGAAGGGTTAGCTCAGATGTTTCTCAAGCTCGATAATCTGACAAAGAAGCTGGGCGACAAGACGGTGCTCAACAACCTGTCCATGGATGTTGAGGAAGGCGAGCTTGTGTGCCTCTTGGGCCCTTCTGGCTGTGGCAAAACGACTACGCTTCGCCTGCTAGGGGGATATCTTACGCCTGATACGGGAGCTGTTCTGCTGGAAGGTGAAGACATCTCAACGCTTCCGCCGGAAAAGCGCCCCATCTCGACGGTATTTCAGTCCTATGCGCTCTTCCCGCATATGAGCGTGATAGAGAACGTGCAATATGGCCTCAAGCTTCGTCATGTCGAAAAGGCAGAAGCTGCGCGCAAGGCGCATGAGATGCTTGAAGCGGTGGGCATGGACGAGTGGGCGGATTCTTCTGTGCGTGAGATCTCAGGCGGCCAGCAGCAGCGTGTAGCTCTTGCACGCTCGCTGGTGATAGGCCCTAAGGTGCTGCTTTTGGATGAGCCGCTCTCCAATTTGGACGCGGCTCTGCGCGTCCGCATGAGAGAAGAGGTACGGCGCATCCAGCGCACGTTTGGCGTGACCATGCTCTTTGTGACGCATGACCAAGAGGAAGCCATGGTGGTAGGTGACAGAGTCGCAATCATCCATGCAGGGTCGGTGGCGCAGATTGGCGCTCCGCAAGAGGTGTATGACCACCCCAACAATGTCTACTGCGCAACCGCGCTGGGCTCGGTCAACAAGCTTGGTGCGCCGGGTCACGAGATCTATTTCCGTCCTGAGGCCGTGAGCATAAAAGCTGCAGGTGAGGGCACATATGCGGCAAAGGTCGAGCACGCTGTATTTCTGGGACACGGCTGGTCGTATGAGCTTGTGCTCACAAGTGGCGAGAAGATCAGCGTGAACGCAGACCGTTCTATGGTCCTACACGAAGGAGAAAACATCTCCTTTGTTGTGGATAGTAGGCTCATCTAGATAAAAGGAGGATCCAGATGGCAAATCTTTCGAGAAGGAACTTTGTGAAGGCAGCGGCCGTTTCCGCTGGCCTGACGCTGGCTGCTGCGGGCTGCAGTTCCCAGGAGCAGAGCTCTTCTCAGACCGAGTCCAACTCAAGTGATACGAGTACGCAGGATTCTGGTCTCAAGTCAACTTCAGGCAAAACGCTCAAGGTTGTCTGCACCAGCGAGTCCTACAAGGAGCTCTTTGACAAGTTTACCGAGGAGGTGGGAGCACCTGTCGAGTTCATCTCCATGTCGTCTGGTGAGGTTCTCTCCAAGATCAAGGCCGAGGGAGATACACCTTCTGCTGACCTGTGGTTTGGCGGCGGCGTTGACTCGTTCATGAGCGCCAAGGAGGCAGGCCTTCTGGCTCCTGTTGACTTTGACGCAGCAAAGAACTTTGCCAAGGGCTTCAAGGACGATGACAACTACTGGTTCTCCAAGGGCCTGACCATTGTTGGCTTCATTGTGAACAACGACATCCTGGGTGAGATTGGCGCCGAGAAGCCCCAGAGCTGGCAAGATCTTACGCAGTCTGCCTACAAAGATGAGATCATCATGTCGACGCCTGCCGTTTCTGGCACCAACTATGCTGCAGTAAATGCGCTGCTCCAGAACATGGGTGAGGAGAACGGTTGGAAGTTCTTTGAGGGTCTAAACGAGAATATCCCGTATTACACCAAGCGCGGCTCTGATCCTTCTACCCGCGTTGCTGCAGGTGAGGCAGCTATCGGTATCACCTATATCGATAAGACCTTGGATGATATCTTAGCTGACGGCACCTTAGAGCTGGTCTATCCCGAGGAGGGCTTGCCTTACATGCCCGACGGCGTTGCTGCCTTTGAGGGCGCCGACGATCTGGATGATGCCAAACTCTTCATTGAGTGGCTCTTCTCCAGCAATGAGAACATGAAATATCTCACGGAGATTGACAAGAAGACCACCATTCTGGCATGCATCCCCACCGTTGAGGGCATCACCATGGACTTTGAGCCCGATCAGCTCATGAAGGTTGACCTGGCACTCTACGGTGAGCAGCGCGACGACATCCTGGCTAAGTGGGCAGAGCTCACCTCTGACAAGGAAGTTGTGAGCTCCAAGTAGCAAGCGGTTTCACACCTCAAGAACGTTTCGTTCGCGATAAGAACGTGTCATCCTGGCAACAGCTGGGGTGGCACGTTTTTGTCGCCCAGAAGCTGAGGGCTCTTGCTAATGTGCTCTTCCCGTTGTGCTATTGAGAACAGTGCGTGTCAAAGTCAAGCTTTTTGCGCCCTGGCATGAGATATGGGCGTGAGTGGTATAGAATCTCCTTCGTATGAAGATTTACGGAGGTCATACATGCTTGTGCAGAACGTTTATTTGCTGCGGACAGCTTCGCTCGTGCAGACGCCCCAGCTGGGGGCACCGGCGCCAACTAGGTAGGCGCCTGCCCTTTTATACGGTATGACCGTGAGGCAGTCGCCATGAATTTGAGGCGCAATACGCCCGCGCACTGTGAGTCGCGAGCCGCGCGCCGTGAGCTCGGTCCTGGCAATGAACTAACACGAGAGGTTTTTATCATGAAAGCTCTGTTTAATGACGGACATGTCGAAGAGATTCCAGAAGAGGAAGAGCTGCATGTCCTGCGTCACTCTGCGGCACATATCATGGCACAGGCACTGGAGCGCCTGTATCCGGGTGCCAAGTTTGCCTATGGTCCTGCGACGGACAATGGCTTCTACTACGATGTTGACTTAGGAGACAAGAAGGTCTCTGAGGATGATTTCCCTGCTATTGAGGCAGAAATGCGCAAGATCTGCAAGGAGAATCTCAAGTTTCAGGTCTTTGAGAAGCCGCGCGATGAGGCAGTTGAGTTCATGCGCAGCCGTGGCCAGGACTACAAGGTTGAGCATATTGCGGATCTTGACCCGTCTGAGCGCATCACGTTTTTCCAGCAGGGCGAGTACGTGGATATGTGCGTAGGACCGCACATCCTCTACACCAAAGCGCTCAAGGCATTTAAGCTCACGGCCGTCTCTGGCGCCTATTGGAAGGCCGATGCCAACAACAAGATGCTCACCCGCATCAACGGCGTGGCGTTCCGCACCAAAGATGAGATGGATGCCTACTTCAAGCTGCTGGAAGAGGCGGAGAAGCGTGACCATCGCAAGATTGGTAAAGAGATGGAACTCTTCATGTTCTCCGACTTTGGCCCGGGCTTCCCGTTCTGGCTGCCCAACGGCATGAGGGTGGTCAATGCGCTCAAGCAGTACTGGATTGAGATGCAGGATAAGTATGGATATGAGCAGGTAGATACCCCTATCATTCTGTCTCGTCAGCTGTGGGAGACGTCGGGTCACTGGGATCACTACAAGGAGAACATGTATACCACCTCAATTGATGAGGAAGAGTATGCTATCAAGCCTATGAACTGCCCCGGTGCGTGCCTCATCTATAAGTCTCGCCCGCGCAGCTACCGTGATCTGCCGCTCAAGCTTGCAGAGTCGGGTAAAGATCACCGCCATGAGCTCCGCGGTGCCCTCCATGGTCTCTTCCGCGTGCGTTCATTTACACAGGATGACGCGCATCTGTTCATTCGTCCTGACCAGATCACTGAGCAGGTGACCGATGTAGCGCACCTCATTACCGCATACTACAAGCAGTTTGGCTTCCCGTACCGCGTTGAGCTCTCCACCAGGCCAGAGGACTCCATGGGCTCAGATGAGGATTGGGCGCTGGCAGAGCAGGGCTTGAAGGATGCACTTGAGGCCATGGGCGTAGAGTATGTGATCAACCCTGGTGACGGTGCCTTCTACGGTCCTAAGATCGACTTCCACCTGGAGGATTGCTTGGGTCGTACCTGGCAGTGCGGCACCATCCAGCTTGACTTCCAGCTTCCGCAGAACTTTGAGCTTGAGTACACGGACAAGGACGGCAGCAAGAAGCGTCCTATCATGATTCACCGCGCGGGCTTCGGCTCGTTTGAGCGCTTCATTGGCATGCTGACCGAACAGTACGCGGGCAAGTTCCCTACATGGTTGGCTCCCTGCCAGGTGAAGGTTCTGCCAGTTTCCGAGAAGACCCGCGAGTACGCAGACGCGGTGGCACAAAAGCTCCGTGACGCGGGCGTTCGCGTGAAGGTGGACGAGCGCGACGAGAAGATTGGCTACAAGATCCGTGAGGCCAGAAGCATTGACCGCGTTCCTTACATGCTCATTCTGGGCGAGAAGGAAAAGGAGGCTGGAAACATCTCTGTGCGTGACCGCACCAACGAGACCCATCAGGCCGAACTGGCGGACTTCATTGCTGACATCACGTTGGAGATTGCCGAGCGCAGGGGCTAGGTGCTGTGCGCGGACGTGTACGCGGACGTGTACGCGGACGTGTGCACTGGCACAATACGTAAAAGGAGGGGCTGCTTCCCAAGGGAGGCAGCCCCTTTGCGTAAGTGCACCTGGTGCGCGGTGTTTCTCGCCTGCTTGCTGTGGCGCTGAGTGTGCAGGCGGCGCCTGGCTAATAGAGCCAGGTAGGCAGGCTTTTTGAGGTGACGCGGGCGAGTGTGCGTGCTTCGTCGATACTCAAGAGGCGCGCGACGCGGTAGGTTGTTGCATCTTCCCATCTGAGCGGCATGACCGTGGTGATGTGGCCGTCTATGGTAAGCGGCGCCAGGAGCTCGGCGGCCTGCGTATAGGGGTTATACGCGCTGGCAGACCCGCGCAAGCCGCGCGCGGACGCTTGGAGCGCGGCCTCGGCAATCTTGGAAAGTGCCTCTTTGAGGGCGGCAGAGGCGTCTTCGTGCTGGGCTAGGTACGCTGAGAGATTTTCTTGAGGCACCTCTGCGCTTACGTGCGCCTGCTTGAACACGTCTTGCATAAACTCTTGTGGAAGCTTGTGGGCATCTTGTATGAGCGAGCTCATGGCAAGCGTTACATGGCTTCTGGCGTCAGCTCTGAGCTGGCCCGCATGTTCAAAGAAGTTTGCGGGGGCGGGGAGCGCGGCGTCGGTAGCCGCCCCCGTTTGAGCCCTATATATGCCCTGGTAGGCCCAGGTATCGGACGTCTTAGGTGCAAGGATCAAATAGATCTCGGCACCTGTCATGTCTTGAAAGCCGGTATCTACCAGAGAGCTGCCATCTGGCTGGCGCTCGGGGGCACCTTGCGCAAAAATGCGGTCCAAATAGAGCGCTAACTCCTCATGAATGGACTGGTAGTTGGGTGTATCTACAGCATCTGTGGGCTGCGGCGAAACGAGGCGCACCAGCTCCGCATCCACTTCTTCCCAGCTGGTGGAAATGCGCTCGCTCAACGCGCGCAGTGGGTTGATGCCCGACGTAAGCTCCTGTTGAGTTGCGAGTGCCTGCCAGGTGCCTTCAAGGGCGGGGTGCGTTTCTTGCGTCTCACAGCTGTCTGAATCTCTGCCATCGACCTCTGATAGATACCACTGTTTATCTGCAGAAATGTACGGCTTTCTTCTGATTGTGACCACGACGGGCGTCTCGTCAGCATGGAGATAGCGCAGCTCAAACATCACTTCCTGCCGCGTGCCAGAAACCTTTCCAAATGCAAGCGCGTGCGCCCAGTCCTCCTCAAGCGTCTGCATCACGTTGACATCAAATGGCAGCGTCCGCGCCAGCACACCAAGCAGCGCATTTGAGCAACTGACATCATGCATGAAGTCCGTCGGAATGCCAGAGAGCGGCGCCGCACAGGCGGGGGCGTGCGTGTGGGTGCTTGCGTGCTTGTGTGCGGGTTTTTCTGAAGCAGACGCGCCTTGCGGAGCGGTATGCGTGTGCGGAGTTGCAGCTGGCGCCACTTCATCCTGAGGGCCTTGGGCGAGAAGTTCTGCGATGGTGTAGGTCCGCACGGTTCCTGGCTTCTCATCTGGTATCGGCGCAGGTACGGAGTCCGGCGCTGGTGCGGGCTCCTCTTCCGGCGCGCTGTTCTTCTCGCCCGCTGGTGCCTCTTCTGGTGCGCTGTTCTTCTCGCCCGCTGGCGCCTCTTCTGCCGCAGGCTCCGGCTCAGCCTCCGGTTCCGGCTCTGGCGCAGGCTCCGGCTCCGGCTCTGGCACTGACTCCGGTTCCGGCTCAGCCTCTGGCTCAGCCTCCGGCTCCGCCGTAGCCTTGGGCTCGACGCGCCTTACCTTGTGGGGCTTTGCCGGCGTGATTGTCTTGGCTCGCTTGCCCTTCTTCCACGGCTTGCCACCTGCGGCTTTGGGCGCGCTATCCGCCAGCGCAAGGCACTTGTCCCACGTCTCGATGTGCTGCAGGCGAATGTAGGATCGCCCACCCTTGAAATCTAGGAGGTCAACAAAGTCCTGAAGTTCCTCCATGAGCTCGCGCGTTGAAGAAAAGCCCAGGTCCTCGGCCTTAAGATCCTCCTGCTCAAGCAGCGCCTCCACGCGCGAAACAAAAACCTGAGTGCCAAAACCAAAATGCTGGCTCAGAAGCTGATAAAAATAGAGCTGATGAGCCTGTGTGAGTGAATGTTGCACAAAGGCCTCCTTTGATGGAAAAGTATGTATAGCGTACGTTTGCCTATTCAACGTTCAGATAAACTCGTATGCAGAGTAAAAAGTCCACTGTGCGCACGCACATCCATTTTAGCGCCTGGCACTGATTTGCCAAAAAGGAGCAATTTTGCACGATAGGGGAGAGCTTTCAGCGGATGACCAACATACCTTGACCAGCGCTTCTGCTGGGCGAGAAGAACTTGAGCACGAAATGAGCGTGCGGCTGGGCGCGCGGCGGACGTGGTTGTTGCAGGACGTTCGCACAGAAGACGCGCTTGCGGCTTTTGGTGTGGAGCTCGTGGAGCCAGCCCTATCGGGCTTGGGCGGCGTGCCCATCACCTGCCTGGATTTCCCGTCTGCGCAAAAGGCCGCCCATGATGAGGGACGGCCGTTGGTAGTCGACAATACAGAGCTCACGTCCTTTGGCTGCGCGGCGGCGCGTCTGGGCGCAGATCTTTGTTATGAGTGGATAAGGTGTTTCACGTTTTCGCGCTATGATCTTCTGGCGGTAAGCATTTCTCGCAGCTCACGCGGTTATGCTGAGGTAAAAGATGCGGAGTTCTTGGCGGGGCATGTGCCTTCACCAGCATGTGTAGACGGGCTCAGTGTGGCGCTGCGGCACAGGGAGGAGCAGAGGCGGCGGGCAAATGATTGCGCGCAGGTGGTCGCGTACTATCTCTCGTGTCATCCCAAGGTGAAAAAGGTCATCTATCCAGGGATTCCTCATGATGAGAGCTTTAAGCGCGCGGCGGGTACCATGAGAAACGGCTTCGGGAAATACGTTGACTTCACGCTGCGGAACCCTGCTGGCATGGAGGCGCTCCTGTCGGCGTCGCCTCTGACCGTGAGATGCGGCGCTGGCCCGCGCCTTTTGCGACCACTCGACCCTCAAGAAGGGCTCATGCGGATGGTCTGCCCCGCAGAGGATGCGCGCGGGGTTATAAACGAAGCGGAATCACTGCTCGCGCGACTGCAGTAGTGGTTGCAGTACAAGGGAGGATGTCCATGAGAACGAACATGAGCAACACGCATACGGAGATGACCGATGTGTGGAAGAAGCTGGTAGCAGTATGTATGGTAGTGGTGTTGGGTGTGTGCGGTCTGGGTCTTTCCGCATGCGGCACCAATGATGAGCAGCTCATCAAGGATAGTTTTTCTGCCATGATCGATGACTTCAAGAATCCTACCGAGGAAAACATGGAGCCCTACATGGAGGACGTGTCCTTTGAGGAGCTGGAGTCCTATGGCATTGATATCTACGAGTTTTTAGGCACGTGTTTCAAAAAGCTCGATTACTCAATTGACTCCGTGGATATAGACGGAGATACGGCTGTGGCGCACCTGAGTATCACCAATGTGGACATAAGCGCTGCTATGAACAAAGCTGGCGAAGACTTCACCGCGTGGATGGCCACGGACGAAGGCATGAGCGCTCTGGCTGCAACGGAGGAGAGTGGCTCGTACACAGAGATCTACCAGAAGGTCTTTGAGTTCTTTTACCAGGAGGTGGACCAAGAGACGGACACCGTAACGACGCAGGTTGATTTTGAGTTCACCAAGGAAGACGGCGCGTGGAATCCCTCTGAGAGTTCCATCAACGAATTTGTCTCGGCACTCTACGGCGGCTTGGACATCTAAGACCTCCGCGCACTCGATTGTTGTGAGCGCCCGTTCACCTTGCAACGCAGCATAGTGTAAGGCCTCAGAGGATATCCTGGGAGGCCTTTTTATGCGAGAAGAACATGTGCTTGCGGGCATTTGTGCAAGCAGATCAGCGCGCCCGTAGCGCGCGCCGCGCGGCGCTAGCTGGCTTTCGTGCGTGTGTAGGTGATGTAGCTAAACGGGATGCCAGCAGCTGTTATGCCGCCTTCTTCCACCTGCGCGCGTACCCACGTGGGATCGTTTTCCAGGTTGGGAAAGAAGGCGTCTGCGGGCATGACCGTCTCATGAAAGGTGACGTAAGCAGCCGTGCAGAAGGGGAGAAGCTCCTCGTAGATTGACTGTCCACCAATGAGCCAGACCGATTCCGGCTCAAGAGCCTCTATATATGCACGTGCCTCGTCCACAGATCCAACCGTCTCTATGCCCGGTGCTGCGTAGTTCTTATCGTGCGTGATAACAAGGTTCTTCCGACCTTTAAGCGCCCCGCCTGGGAAACTCTCAAACGTTTTCCTGCCCATCACCACCGTGCCTCCCATGGTGAGTTTGACAAAGCGCTGCATGTCCGCCTTGTTTCTCACGAGCAGTTTTCCTTCTCGCCCAATTCCCCAGTCTTTGGTGACAGAGACAATAGCGTTCACGATATACCTCACTTAGATGGCGATGGGGATATTCTTGACCTGAGGACCATGCTCGTAATTTTCTACCGTGAGGTCGGCCGTTGTGAAGTCGTAGAAGTTGGTGATCTCGGGGTTCAAGGTGACCTTGGGCGCGGCAAAATGCGGGCGAGAAATGAGTTCACGGACAATGTCCACGTGGCGGTCATAGATGTGGGCGTCTGAGATCATGTGGACGAGCTCGCCGGCAATCATGCCGCTGACCTGCGCTACCATCATGAGGAGCAGCGCGTACTGCACCACGTTCCAGTTATTGGCTGCCAAGATGTCCTGGCTTCTTTGAACCAGCAACAGATTGAGCGTTGGCTTGTCGTCTTTGGGGTGCTGCGTCACGTTGTAGATAGCGTTGAATGCGCAGGGGTAGAGATGCATCTCGTGAAGATCGGCAAAGTTGTAGAGGTTGGTCATGATGCGGCGACTGTATGGCTCGTGCTTTAGCTGCCACAGCACGCGATCCATCTGGTCAAAATCGCCCTCAGGATAGTGGCTCTTGAGGCCAACCTGGTATCCGTAGGCCTTGCCAATTGATCCCGTCTCATCTGCCCATTCGTCCCAAATATGGCTGTTGAGGTCGTGGATGTTGTTGGATTTGCGCTGGTAGATCCACAAGATTTCATCCATAGCGCTCTTGAGCGCCGTCCGCCTAAGCGTGAGCGCAGGAAACTCTTGACGCAGATCATAGCGGTTACACACACCAAAACGCTTGATGGTGTAGGCGGGCGTTCCGTCCTCCCAATGAGGGCGCACCTCCTGGCCTTCTGTCGTGGTGCCATTCTCCAGAATATCGGTGCACATGGCAACAAAGATGTCGTCAGCTCTACTCATGATTAGTCCTATCGTTTGATATCCAACAGGTCACATATTACTGATTTCTGGCGGCCTCCAAAGCCTGGGTTAGACAATCGGCCGCATCGGTGGTGTTGGTCCAGATTTCCTTATCCACATCTGAAAGCTTAGCCAGATTGATGGAATCGTCTTTGAGCAGCTCAATCTCTTGTGTGATAGCCTGCCAGCGCGCCTGCGCCGACTCTTTGGCCGCCTTCAGTGCACCCGCCACCTCTTGAGACGTTGACACAGAATCTATATCGACAGCATCCAAATCATCCTGCGCGCGCTCGGCAAGTGAGAGCGCTTCCTCAAGTGCGGCAGGCGCAGCGGAGCTATCCCGTGCAGCGGCATTGATCTGTGAGGCCACCTGCGTGGCCGCATCCTTATCACGCTTGACAAAATCCCTGGTCATGGTAACAAGGCTCGCTGGCGCACCAGCATATGAACCTGCGGATAGCTCCGCGTCTATGGTCGAATCATACAGAGATAAGGGCAGGTCAAACGCCTCATCTTGCGTGATTGAGATCTGCTGGCGGCCATCGTCTTCTGGGGCAGCCTCTCCATCTTCCTCACCAAGCACATCTCCTAAGAGGTCGTCCAGGCCTTCAAGCGCACCATCACCTGCGTAGTTCTGGGCGATAAACTCTGCGGTGCTTGTGGCACAGCTGCCCACCGATACGGACAGTGCCAGTACGAGTCCCAGTGCAACCGCGGTGATAACGTAGGCGGCAGGCCCGGAGTTGGTGTTATCCGAAGAGGTGGTAGCACTTGCGGTCTGACATGGTTTCTCGGCCATATCCTCTTTCTGGTCAGACATGAGTCGGCTCGTCCTTTCTTTAGAATGGCTCAGATGAAAAGGCAACATCCCAGTGGGCGGCAAGGCTTTCTGCCAGCGGGCGGTCTGCGGCCAGCCAGTCAAGGCTGGTAAGCTCTTCTCGCGTGAGCCAGCGCGCATCTGTGTGCTCTGTGAGCGTCGGGGTAGCGCCTGTGGCAAGTCTCACCACATAGGCATCGAGGGTCAGATGAAATGTCTCATAGTCGGTCTCGGTAGTGTCAAAAAACCACATGGTAGAGAGCTTAACGTCCAGCTCTTCTTGGATCTCTCTGCGCAGCGCCTCTTCTGGAGTCTCGTGTGGCTCAATCTTTCCTCCGGGAAATTCCCAGCCGCCACGCATCGCACCTCTACCTCTCTGAGCAGCAAAGATGAGATCGTTGTCCACAATAATGGCGGCTACGGCATGGACGTGTTTCATGCGCGCTCACCGGCCTTCTGCGCTGTCTGCTCAAAGGCAATGGTTGCATAGGAGTTTTTCTCGCCGTCGGCAAGATCTATGATGATGCCCCTATCGGTGTGATAGAGCCAGGGGTACAAAATATCTCCCAGGAGCGCCATCTTGCGATACTGCACGCGGATGGTATCCATGTCTTGCGGCGCCAGTTCTTGGGCCAGAGCTGCTGCTATGGCCACGTATTGAGCATTGTTCACGTGATGGTTGGTATCCAGCATTTGCTCGACTACCGCAATACTTTCAAGCTCTTGCCCGCCTTCGGGCACCTTGATCTTGCGCGCCGTGCGCGGCAGGTCCAGCTTGGGCTCGCCCGTGACATAGATCTTTTCAAAGTCGGGAATCCTGCAGGGACTCTTGTGGGCGGTGTCATAGGTGAACCAGATGGAATCTGCTAAGACGCAGTCGTTTCCGTCGGCGTCTTGTATGAGGAAGTTGCGGTTTGAAGTGACAGATCCGGCCTCATAGGCATTGGTTGAAACAGTTATTTTCTCTGCAAAGCGGGGGAGCCGCACAATTCTGATCTGCCATGCCGCAATAAACCAGGCAAAATGGTGGTCTTTCATAAACTGAATACCGTGGCCCAAGTCTTCGCTGTGAAACGTGGTGCAGTCCTGAAGATAGTTGATGAGGGCAACGGGGGAGAGCTCACCGTGCTCGGTGCACTCACTGTATCTTACGCGCGCGTCAAACGAATACATACCAACCCTTTCATATGCACATACTCACTCTTCTATTGTTACCCCTCACGCCCTCTTGCACGACAAAACCAGGATCTGGAGCAAAACTCCATGTGTGGGTACTATCATGGCCACAGAGGTGAGTCCTGTGTCAAACGATAGAGATATACGCATCATAAAGACAAAGCGAGCAATTCGTGAGGCAGTGCTTGAATTGTTGATGAGCACCAATGTCTCATGCATCACAGTGAGAGACGTCGCAGATGCTGCCTACATAGACAGAAGAACCTTCCAGGCTCACTACCGCAGCGTGGGTGATGTCATAGATGAAATTGTGGACATGGCTGCCCAAGAGGTGCTCAGCATCGTGGATGCGGGCGATAAGACCTCGTGGCGGGGAATTTCTGCCATGTTAAGTGAGATCTCACGGCTTTCGCAGGACAGTCAAAGCACCTTTGGCAAGTCCCTTCACACGTCTGTCCGCAGAGACGTGCAAGCGCGCTTGAGCGCAGCTTTAGCTGAGCGCATTGTGAAGCGTATTGCCGCTGGCTCAGAGACGGAGTTAGGTGACAAGAAATATCTCACGTATCGCCGTACCTATCTGGCAGACTATGTGGCAAATGGACTGGTAGGCCTGTGTATGCGCTGGATCTGTGGCGGAAGAGACATGAGTGAAGAAGAAATCAGCACCCTTGCGTTTGATCTGTTTCGGGATGGCTTGGCGCGCATCAAAGCGCAGGCACTGCCCTTGGCATAAGCCAACCTACACAACCTGCGCCACCGGCATCGGTATGAGAAAGCCACGAACTCTCAGGTGAGTTCGTGGCTTCGTGGTAATCTGCCCGATGCACATATACAGAAAGCTAGTCCAAAACCGCGTCTCTCTGTGCGTCATTCTCCTTCATGCGGCGAATGCGCTCTTTGGGTGCAAGATCATTGACGCCGTCGTGGAAGACCTTCTTGCCGGTGGGGTGCTCTTCCAGCCAGAGCTTCTGTGCTGTGGGACCCCAGCTCTTGGCATAGGGCGTAGTCCTCTTTTGGATCTCTTCTGCAGGCTCTGGTGTTACATACTCTGTGCAGTGAGCACCTGCTTCCTTGACCATCTGTGGCAAGATGCCAGGGTTTTCCAACATGGGGCAGGGCTGGAGCATGTTGTCGTTCCAGGGGTAGCGTGCACGGTAGGCCTGGAACATGGGCTGCTTCAAGCAGTCAATCCAGTCCATATCATGGATGTTAGCGTTGGAATAGTGGATAAAGACGCAGGGCTCCACATCACCGCGGGCGTTTACATGGCAGTAGATTCTTCCTCCTGCTATGCAGCCGCCGACAAATTCACCGTCGTTCTGGAAGTCCATAGCAAAGATGGGATATCCCCCTTCAAAGCCTCTAACCTCGCGGATGCGGTGGAACATGTACTCGCGCTGCTCGGGCGTAGGCATGAGATCTGCATTGGCGCCCTCACCCACAGGCATGTAGTGGAAGTACCATGCCCATCTGCAGCCCTTCTCAACCAACAGGTTGAAGAACTCGTCTGAGGAGACACGCTCAGTGTTGAGGCGTGTATAGCAGGTAGAGGTGCCGTAGAGCAGGCCATGGGCATGCATGAGATCAAAGGCACGCATGACCTCATCAAATGAACCATCACCTCTGCGGCCATCGTTGACGCTGGGCTCGTAGGACTCAAGGGAGACGGAAAAGACAATGTTGCCGAGCTCCTGAACCTTCTGACAGAAGGGCTCATCCACCAGAGATGCATTGGTGAAGATATTGAATAGGCAATCGTCGTGCTTCTCGGCCAGCTTCAAGACATCGCCTTTTCTGACCAGAGGCTCACCGCCGGTCAGCATGAAGAGATGCGTTCCTAATGCCTTGGCCTCAGAGATGAGCTTATCGCACTCATCATAGGTGAGGTTCAAACGGTTGCCATAGTCTGCTGCCCAGCAGCCCACGCAATGCTTGTTGCACGCGCTCGTGGGGTCAAAAAGGATGATCCAAGGCACGTTGCAGCCCATCTCATCGGCGTTTTCCATGCAGGTTCTAAAGCCGCGGAATCCCGCCTCATAGCCGCCATTTAAGATGGCTGTGCGCAAGACGTTGGGATCGGTCTTCTCGATCAAGTCAAAGAACCAGTTTTCCCATTTGCTTCCCGGCTGAAGACCAGTGCGAATACCCTTCACCACGCCTGGCGCAATGTCTTTCAAGAGCTTCTCTGCCATGTTGACGCCGTGCTCGAGCTTCTTCTCACGGTCCTCGCCGCTACCTGCCTTGAGTATTTGATCGATCACAACACTGAAGGCTTTACGCTCTGCTGCATGTGCAATTTTTGACTGCATGTCTACCTCTTTTCACGGGACCAAAAGGTGCCGCATCGCCTCTTCACATGCTCATATATGCATTGTGGGAAGGGCACAAAAAGTAGGCAATATACAGTTTGTGGTCAGATGGTATGATATGGATACAAAACGCGACAGAGTGTATGGATAAGGTACTTTCTGTAAGGAAATTGCTCATGAGTGAAGATAAACGCGTATTCAAGACACGCCGCACTATTGAGCGGACATTTCTCAATCTCCTGCAATCATATCCTTTTGACAAGATCACCGTGCAAATGATCACAGAAGAAGCGCTTGTCAACAAGGGGACATTCTATCGGCACTACGACGATAAGTATGACTTGGCACATAAGGTGGCTGAGAATACCTTGGAGCGCCTGGCAGAACACGTTGCAGAGAATAACGCGCTCATTGCAGACAGGAGTCACAGCTCTGAGGCCGTGCGAGCAATACTCGAGACATTCAACGATGTGTTGCCGGATTTGGTGGTGCTTAATTCCTTGGACTTGCCCGGCGTCAACATTCGCAAGAGTATGGCCGAAGTTATCTACCAGGGCCTCCACCAGCTGGTTATGGAGGGCCGTGAGCTTGAATCTTTAGAGACCGAGGCATGGGTGATAGCTCAGCTGGTGCTCGTATATCCTGAGTACTCGCGCGATATGGAAAAGCCACTGGATCTGTTTGGCTATATCCTGTCAATCCATGAGGCATCAGAGCTCTTCTTACCCCTCATTTCTGATGCCGATAAGAACGAGGTGCACCGGGCGTACTACGATGCCACCTGTATCTTACCCTCAGCTCGACCTTCATGGTTGGGCGGCTCTTCTAATACGTCGCTCTAACTCACGCACGTCCCTACGTAGCGTCAGCGCCGGGCGCACGCTGCGGCGCCGGCGCACTAGCATCGGACCAGCTCAGAGGCCTGTCCGCCTAGAGCGCATCATTTCCAGGAGGGAAGGCCACGTCGTCGACCGATCCGTGGGGCAAGATGGAGGCATCTTCATGGAAGTAGGGGCTCATCGTGTCCACAATGAGTGAATTGACCGCGGGCAAAACACGCGCAATATAGGTGCTGACCTCGCCCTCTACGGCGTCTCCATCTATCTCCATGGGCACGGCATAGGAGGACTCCACACGGATCTCCTGTCCTGACCATGCCTCGATGCGCGGCCGTCCAATCTTTCTTCCGTCGTGGTCAATCAGTCCAAAGAAGAGCGGCTTTAAGAGCTGTACGGCTGCATCTGTTTCCAAAACAATGCAGGTCAGCGTGTTGTTATCCATGGTGCAGTTGGGGACAATTTCAATATCTCCTTGGATGCGGGCATTGTTTGCCACCATGCATGAGATGCCCGTGCGCTCGTAGGTAACACCGTCGACGGTGATGGTGAAACGCTGAACCTTAGGATGAGGGTTAGAGAGTGCCGCAGTAAAGTAGGCCGCCTGCCCTAAGGTCTTTTTGGCAGGAATGGCTGCCTGCATGAGCTGCGCGTCAAAGCCAAGACCTGCCATAAGCCCAAAGCCCCTGCGGTGGCGCTGGCCATCTGCTCCCAGCCACATGATCTCACCGAGGTCCGTGCGGACGGTCTGTCCCATGCGACACGCCCGTGCAATAGCTGCCGGTTCTGCGGCGTTGCCCAAGCAGTTGAAGAAGAGATTGGCTGTGCCAGAGGGGAAGATGCACACATCCACGTTCTTCTCGCGCAGAGCATAGAGCAGGTTGGTGACCGTTCCATCTCCGCCGGAGAGCACGACAACATCAAAATCTTCAGCATCCGCCAGGACGGCAGTGTTGTCCGTTGTTTCTTCCAAGAGCCTGAGCACGCATTCGTCGCCCGGATGTGCCAGTGCACGTTCAAATTCAAAGATGGCATCAGAGCCAAAGCCGGAGAGTGAATTGTGAATGATGAGTGTGCGCATCTGGTCTCCTTGTGAGGCTGGCGTTCATGAACAAGCTGGTGTCATTATGGTAGGACGTGGCGGTTAAGATTGACAGTATCCGCACATGCACATGTTAGCTGTTTGGCGTTCGGTGCGGCCGGGAGGTTGTGTGTACATCCATGATTCGGCAGAGCTCGAGAAGTTCTGTGAGTATGCGTCGCAATTCAAAGTGATTGCAGTTGATACAGAGTTTTTGCGTGAGACCACCTATTATCCCAAGCTCTGCCTGGTACAGGTGGCAGCGGGGGAAAGAATTGCAGCTATCGATCCCATAGAAATCAAAGATTGTTCTGCCCTTGTGCGGCTTTTGGAGGACAGCTCCATCACCAAGGTGCTCCACGCGTGCGGACAGGACTTAGAGGTCATCTACGTGGCACTTGGCTGCAAGATGGAGCCCGTGTTTGATACCCAGATTGCGGCTGCTTTCTTGGGAAAACGCATGCAGATGGGCTATGGCGCGCTGGTTGAGGCGTATCGCGGCATCAGGCTTCCCAAGGCAGAATCGCTTACGGACTGGTCCAAGCGCCCGCTTGACCCCGAGCAACTGCGCTACGCAGAAGACGACGTGAGGTACCTGGTTGGCATCTATGAGGAAATGATGCAGGAGCTGGTAAGAAGAAACCGCTTGTCGTGGCTCTTGCCTGAGCTTCAAGCCCACGCAGACCCCCGCGCGTTTATCAGAGATCCGCGCGAGGCATATATCCATCTCAAACGCGTCCAAGCGCTCACGCGCACCCAGCTGGCCGTTGCTCGAGAAGTCTCAGCTTGGCGAGAAGAACGTGCGGCCGCACGCAATATCCCGCGGCGCTGGTTGCTCTCAGATGAGCTGGTGATTGAGATTTGCAAGCGTGTGCCCAAGACGGTCGAGGACGTACTGAAGATCCGGGGCACCAAAGGTTTGGGTGCACAAGACGCCGCATCGCTGCTTGAGGCCGTGAGTCGGGGCAGGGAGTGTCCCAAGAGCGAGCTGCCGGAGCTGCGCCGTCATGCCCGGCCTTCTCATGAGGTGGAATCCGTGGTTGACCTGCTCTTATCGCTTCTGAGGATCGATGCAGAAAAGGCAGATGTGGCACCGCAACTCATAGCTACAAAAGATGAGCTGGTCGATTTTGCTCAAGGAAAGCCCTCGCCACTTGATAGCGGCTGGCGCTATGAAATTGCGGGTAAAGATCTTTCCGGCCTCATGAGAGGGGAGTTGGGCCTTACGGTCAAAGATGGCAAGATTGAGATCTTGTAGCTTTGCGGATTTATGTCCTTATCACGTGGCATAGTATCAAGTTGTAAGAACATGTGTTGCATGGGTAGAAGAGTTCAAGTAAGTACGAGTGTCTTCTCTAAGACCTGTTAGAAGAAGTGGAGCAACATGCCTTTTTTCTATTATGATGCGCCCTACCTGCTGCTGGTTATTATTTCTTTGGTACTGGGAGGCGCTACGCAGGCATATATCAACGCCACCTATACCAAGTGGTCCAAGGTGCGCGGAACCATTGGTATGACCGGGGCGCAGGTAGCCCGCCGTATGCTAGATGATGGTGGCGCCCAAGACGTGGGTATCACGCGTGTGGCTGGCCATCTGACGGACTACTATGACCCCAGGGACAACATGTTGCATCTCTCAGATGAGAACTTTGAAGGTGCATCGGTGGCATCCATGGCCGTAGCGTGCCATGAGGCTGGACATGCCGTACAGACGGCACGTGGGTATGTACCAGGGAAAATCCGGACTGCTCTGGTGCCTGTGGTCAATTTTTCACAGCAGACGTGGATGATCGTGCTTCTCTTAGGCGTCATGCTTAACTTCTTAGGCTTGGTGCAGCTGGCCATCATCCTCTTTGCCTTCTCGGTTGTCTTTCAGCTGGTGACGCTGCCGGTAGAGATTGATGCATCTCGGCGCGCGGTGGCCTATCTTTCCAAAGCGGGTCTGTCTTTGGATGAGACAGGCGCCCGCAAGGTGCTGACCGCAGCGGCACTTACCTATGTGGCGGCGGCGCTGGTGTCGGTACTCCAGCTACTCTATCTGTATGGCCGCACCGATAGAGATTAGCATGGCAGCAGAGCGTATGACATTGAGCGTCACGGATGCGGTGACGCTGGCAAAAGATAGAGTTTCAGATACGCCGACCTTGGTGGTAACCGGTGAAGTCTCGGGCTTTTCTGGTCCCAACGCGCGCTCAGGCCACTGCTACTTTGCCGTGAAAGACGAGGCGTCCGCAATGGATGTGATCGTCTGGAGATCAACCTATCAAAACGCGGGGTTTCAGCTCAAAGATGGCCTCAAGGTGCAGCTGTGCGGCAAGTTTGACATCTATCAGCGCACAGGGCGGCTCTCATTTATTGCGCGCTCAATCTCTGTGGCTGGTGAAGGCCTGCTTCGCCAAAAGGTAGCAGAGCTTGCGCGCAAGCTTGAGCGAGAAGGACTGATGGATCCGGCGCGCAAGCGTAAGATACCGCGGTTCTGCACGCGCGTGGCGGTGGTTACCTCACTTTCTGGCTCGGTCATAGATGATGTAAAGCGTACCTTGAGCAGAAGAAATCCGCTGGTTGCTATAGATGCTGTTGGCTGTAAGGTGCAGGGTGAGGGAGCTCCCCAAACCATCATCCGGGCACTTCAAATTGCTGCGGCAGCAAAGCCTGATGCCATTTTGCTGGTGCGTGGTGGTGGCTCATTTGAAGACCTCATGACCTTTAATGATGAGGCGCTCGCTCGTGCGGTGGCATCCTGTCCTGTTCCTGTGGTCACAGGCATTGGCCATGAGCCGGATACCTCCATCTGTGACATGGTGTCGGACAGAAGAACGTCCACGCCGACGGCAGCGGCAGAATCGGTGGCGCCCGCCATAGATGAGGTGATAGAGACTATCAACGCACGCCAAGAGCGCCTGGCAAGCACGATGGTGCACATACTTGGCAAACAAAACCAGGAGCTTGATGTTCTTCTCGCCCGCCAAGAGCGCTCCATCATGGCTCGTCTTGAGCAGGAGAAGATCAAGCTGGCGGCGCTTAGGGACAGGCGGGTCTTTAAAGACCCCATGAGCATGGTGAGCGATAGGCAAGATCAGCTGCGTATGAGCGAGCAGCGCTTGCATGATGCCATTCCGCTTTCACTTGAGCGCACAAGAAAGCAGCTTGATGGCAGCGCTGAGAGGCTGTACGCGGCAGGACCGAGGATTTGTCGCCCGCATGAGGCACTGGTAGCCCGCCTTGCTGCTTCTCTTGACGCGCTGAGCCCCTTAAAGGTGCTGAGCCGTGGATACGCCATTGCGCGTGATGAGCATGGTGCGGTCATTCAAGATGCGCAGCGAGTGCAGGTGGGATCAGATATTGAGGTGCTTTTGGGCGCAGGATCTCTTAAAGCAGAGGTGAAAGAGGTTGTTGGGGCTAATGCCCAGCAGGTGGATGAGGCATAAACGCAGATGAACGGCTTAGGCCGAGCGCATATGGCACGACTTGAGAGGAGACGCTTGTGGAAGAGCAAAAGAAGATAGAGGAAATGAGTTTCAAAGAGGCATCGCTTGAGCTTGAGCAGATTGTGCGCTCGCTGGAGTCTGGTGATTTGGAGCTTGAGGACGCTCTTGAGCGCTATGGGCGTGGTGTTGAGCTTCTCAAGAGCTTACGCGGACGTTTGAATGATGCCGAGCAGAAGGTTCGCGTGCTATTGGATGCCAGCTCAGATGAGGCGTTGCCTGATACGACAGACGCACCGTCGACGGCATTTTTGGAGTAGGGCGTGGAGGGAGCAGCTGCTGTGTGCTGGCAGCTGCTTTTTTATATGAGAGAGGATAGAGATGTCTGATTGTATCTTCTGCAAGATTGCAAACCACGAGATTGAGTCCGACTACGTGTATGAGGATGATCTGGTATGCGCCTTTAAGGATGTGAATCCAGAGGCGCCCGTCCATGTGTTGGTGGTGCCAAAAGGCCACTATGTAAACCTGTCAGACGATCTTCCTGCAGATGTGGAGGCGGCACTGCTCCATGCGGTGAGAGAGGTTGCGCGCATAACCGGCATAGATAAGACGGGGTATCGTGTGATTTCTAATGCAGGGAGTGACGCCAATCAGGTGGTCCAGCATCTGCATTTGCATGTCTTGGGTGGAGAGTTTTTGGGCGAAGGCCTCTTGCCGCCGCGTGAAAAATAAATGTAGCACGTGATGATTAAATACCGTTTGGCGATGTTTTTTGCTCATCCGTAGTTATTTTGTAAACTAAGAATGTTGTAGGTCGTTCGTCTGTAAACAAAAAGTAGGAGAGGACCACATGAACGTACTGGTAATCAATGCCGGCAGCTCTTCTTTGAAGTATCAGCTGCTCAATACGGAGACGCGTGAGGTATTTACCAAAGGTAACTGCGAGCGCATTGGCATAGACGGCTCTTTCATTGGCTATTCTGTGCATGGCGAGAAGAAAAAGCTCGAGGTTGAGTTGCCTGATCACAGAACTGCTATCAAGCATGTCTTTGAGCTTCTTGAGGATGCTGGCTTTGACCAGAGCAAGATTGAGGGCATTGGCCACCGTGTCGTTCAGGGTGGTTGGTACTTCCCTGAGTCCAAGGTCGTTACGGATGAGACCTTGGGCTGGGTCCGTGAGGTTGCTCCTTTGGCGCCGCTTCACAACTATGCTGAGGCAGACGTTATTGAGATCTGCCGCGACATGTTCCCCTCCATTGGCAACGTGATTGTTGCTGACACCTCCTTCCACTACAACATCCCTGAGAAGGCACATCGCTATGCCCTCCCGCGTGACGTTGTGGACAAGCTGCACATTCGCAAGTATGGTGCTCATGGTACGTCTCACCGCTACATCTGGAAGACCACCAAGGAGCTGCTTGGTGACGATGTCCACAAGCTCGTGAGCTGCCACTTGGGCTCTGGTGCTTCTCTGTCTGCAATCCAGGACGGCAAGGACATGGAGACCACCATGGGCCTAACCCCGCTTGATGGCCTCATCATGGGTACGCGCTGCGGCACCATTGACCCAGCTACCGTATGCTATCTGGTGCGCGAGGGTGGCTACACCATCGACGAGGTTGACACCATGATGAACAAGCAGTCCGGCATGCTTGCTATCTCTGGTGTTTCTTCTGACTCCCGTGATATTGAGGAGCGCGCAGAGGCGGGAGATGCCAACTGCAAGATGGCTCTGGAGATGTTCTTCTATCGTACGAGCCAGCTCATTGCAGAGATGGCTCAGTCCATGCATGGCTTCGACACCATGGCATTCTCCGCAGGTATTGGTGAGAACTCCGCAACCTTCCGTGCAGCTATCTGCAAGGAGCTTGAGTGGTTTGGTGTGAAGATCGACGACGAGAAGAACGCCGTTCGCTCTGATGATCCGCGTGTTATCTCTACGCCGGATTCCAAGATCAAGGTGCTCGTTGTTCCTACCAACGAGGAGCTTATGATCGCTCTGGACGTTGAGGCACTGCTCGGCAAGTAAGGCAGGCATGGCACGTAAGCTGAAGACATCTGCCTTCAGGCAATAGGTACGATATGGCGGCGGTGGCGCAAGCTACCGCCGTTTTCATATGGAGCGCACCGCCATACGCTGCCATATGCTGCGGAGTCGCTGGCCACAGGTTCTTCTCGCCTGCATGCGTGTTTGCCAATAGTGCGACACGGTGCAAAGAGTATGTAAAGGCTAACTTTAGCCCGCTCAGTTGATGCTAAAACAGTACCATTTGTGTAAACCTTAGATAACTTCCCGCGTGACTGCACAAGAAGAGCGGGGAGGGTATATAGAGTCTAAGTTCATTGACGAGAAAGGATCTTGTATGTCACAGATTACAAACGTGTATGGTCGTGAAGTGCTGGATTCTCGCGGCAATCCAACCGTTGAGGTTGAGGTTACGCTGGATGAGGTCATCCGCGCGCGTGCGCTGGTACCATCCGGAGCATCGACGGGTGATTTTGAGGCTGTCGAGCTGAGGGATAACGATAAGAGCCGCTACATGGGCAAAGGCGTCTTGAAGGCTGTGGATCATGTCAACAATGAGCTCAAGGATCTTGTTGTGGGCATGGAGGCAGAGGATCAGCGCGCGCTTGATATGGCTATGATCAAGTCAGATGGCACCAAGAACAAGGGCAACTTTGGCGCCAATGCCATCTTGGGTGTGTCTTTGGCCACGGCTCGCGCGGCGGCTGCTGCTGCAGACCTGCCTCTGTTTGAGTACCTGGGCGGTGTGAATGGCCACACCCTGCCAACGCCTATGATGAACATTATGAACGGTGGCGTTCACGCAACCAATAACGTGGACTTCCAGGAGTTTATGATCATGCCGGTGGGTGCGCCTAATTTCCGCGAGGCGCTTCGGTGGTGCGCCGAGGTTTACCACACACTGAAGGGCGTTCTGGCAGATTCTGGCCACTCCACGGGCGTTGGTGATGAGGGCGGTTTTGCGCCGGATCTCAAGACCAACAAAGAGCCGCTTGAGTACATGAGCAAGGCTGTTGAGAAGGCTGGCTATGAGCTGGGTAAAGACTTCCGCTTTGCCATGGATCCTGCCACCTCTGAGTGCTACGACAAAGAGTCTGGCCTCTATGTTCTGAAGGGTGAGGGTCGCTCACTTACCAGCTCTCAGCTCATTGACTACTGGGAGGAGCTGGCGCAGGAGTTCCCCATCATCTCTCTTGAGGACGGCTTGGATCAGGAAGACTGGGACGGCTGGAAAGAGCTCACCGAGCGTCTGGGCAACAAGATCCAGCTGGTGGGTGACGACCTCTTTGTCACCAACACCGAGCGCCTCTCCCGTGGTATTGAGGCGGGCGCGGCCAACGCAATCCTTATCAAGGTCAACCAGATTGGTACGCTGACCGAGACCTTGGATGCCATTGAGATGGCCAAGCGCGCAGGTTACACGGCTGTTGTGTCTCACCGCTCCGGCGAGACCGAGGATTCTACCATTGCAGATCTGGCGGTAGCTACCAACGCTGGCCAGATCAAGACCGGCGCACCGTGCCGTACCGACCGCATTGCCAAGTACAACCAGCTGTTGAGGATCGAGGACATGCTGGGTGGCTCTGCAAACTACGCAGGCATGAGCGCGTTCTATAACATCCGCTAGTCGCGTCTGTCGGGTGTTCGCCGGGTGTACGCGGGACGTTCGCTAGTTGGGTGTTCGCGGGGCGATAAGAACATGAGCTCGTAGTAAAGAAAGGGACTTGGGAGCACATCCCAAGTCCCTTCTGATAAACGCACGCTGCTGTGTGGCTGCGGTGGTGTCGTTGGTGTCGTTGGTGGCGCGCTAGGCGGCCTGACCTTTGGTGGTACCTTCCACGTATTGGAAGCTCACGCGCGGGGCGCCGTCTTTGGTGTAGATGATACCGCAGCGCACAAAGCCGCATTTCTTGAAGACTGCCTGCATAGCGGTGTTGAGTTCATGGGTGTCTGCACGGATATTGCTCTGGTGCTCCTTAAGCCAGGTCAAGCAGTACGTGCCCACGCCTTTGCCTTGAACCCCTACGGCAATGCGGTGCAAGACCCAGTAGGGTGCATCGTTTACCCAGCTGCCGTCTTCAATGATGGCATAGGCAGGGTCTGGGCCTGGATGGAAGGTAAAACATGCCAGCACTTGGCCATCTTCTTCACAGACGTAGAGATTGCCACGGTCAAAATCCTGTTGGGCATCCTTGATAGAGGGGTAGCCACCCGTCCACTGCTCATGGTTACCATTTGCTCTCATGAAACCACGAGCGGTCTCATAGATTGAGGCGCACAGCTCTACTTCGGACGCGTCCGCTTTGCGGATCTTCATCAGCGTTCCTTTTCTCGACGAAAGCACAATGACATAGGATGTATGAAAGCCCTGCTTTGGGCTTTGCGAGGGAATATTGTAATGCAGGATATGCAAGATTTGCTCGAGACACGAAATTTTTGGTAGGCACTTTGAGGACGGATAATCAACCGTTCACGGAGGATGAGAAACCATCTTGTAAACAAGTTCTGACAAGTAAACACACTCTGGCATACTTGCCTGCACAACATCACCGTTCGTACTGCTCCTGGATGATCGTGTTCAACAATAAATTACGTGGGAGGTATCATGCTCGATGATCGTCTAAGCAAGGTCGGCATAAAAAACAGGACCGGCGCTGTTCTCATCGATGCCTCTCCTGCAGTCTTAGTTGAAAAGGCACTGTCCAGAAGAGAGGGCATTCTTACCAGCACTGGTGCCATGGCAGTCACTACTGGCCGCTATACGGGAAGATCTCCCAAAGACCGTTTCATTGTGGATACGCCCGATGTGCATGATCTTATCGCCTGGGGAAATGTGAATATGCCCATCAGCAAGGACGTGTTTGAGGCCATCAAGGAGGAGGTCTGCACATATCTGGCTGCGCGGGATCTGTTTGTGGTTCATGCGCTGGCCGGCGCTCAGCGCAAGTATGCGCGCAAGTACTTTGTGGGTATGTGAGCTGGCAACGCAGGCGCTGTTTGTGAGAAACATGCTGGTGAGGCCTTCGGATGAGGAGCTTGAAAACTACGCGCGAACACGATTTCTCTGTTCTGGCGGCGCCACTTCTAAAGCTGGATCCGGAGGAAATATGGCATCAATTCTGAGGCCTGCGTGATGATCAACTTTGAAGAGAAGCAGATTATCGTTGCTGGTACGCAGTATTCTGGTGAGATAAAGAAGGCAATCTTCTCCACCATGAACTTCCTCATGCCTATAGAGGATAACGTGCTGCCCATGCCACTCCAGCAGCAACATGGATCCGCTGACGGGAGATACGGCCGTCTTCTTTGGCCTGTCCGGTACGGGCAAGACGACCTTATCGGCAGATCCTAACCGTGCGCTCATTGGTGACGACGAGCATGGCTGGTCTGATGAGGGCGTGTTTAACTTTGAGGGCGGCTGCTACGCCAAGGCCATCCGTATTTCTCGCGTGACGGAGCCGCAGATTTATGGAGCTGATTAGGTTTGGTGCGCTGGCAGACAAATGTGGTGGTCAACCGGGCGACGCGTGAGGCGGACTACTTTGATGATTCGCTGACGGAGAATACGCGCGTGTCGTATCCAGTGGAGTTTATTGATAACGCACAGCTTTTGGGCTACGGCGGCACGCCTAAGGTGGTCATCATGCTGACGGCAGATGCCTTTGGCGTCCTGCCGCCTATCTCTCGGTTGGGGAAAAATGCGGCCATGTATCAGTTTGTGTCGGGCTTTACCAGCAAAGTTGCCGGTACTGAGCGCGGTATTACCGAGCCCACGCCCACGTTCTCCACGCTTTTTGGAGAGCCCTTTATGCCGCTGAATCCTTTGGTATATGCGGATATGTTTGGCGAGCGCATGGAGAAGTATGGCACGCGCGTCTACCTTATCAACACCGGTTGGACGGGAGGCCCCTACGGCACGGGCAAGCGCATCGATCTTTCCTACACGCGCGCCATGGTAACGGCAGCACTCACCGGGGCGGTGGAGAGCGTGAAGTTTGTGCACGATGAAGTCTTTAACGTGGATATTCCGCAGCATATTGAGGGCGTGCCTGACAAGGTCTTGAACCCGCGCAACACGTGGCAGGACAAGGCTGCCTATGATGAGCAAGCAAACAAGCTGGCCGCAATGTTTGAGGAGAACGCGCAGAAGAAGTACCCCGACATGTTAGATGAAGTGCGCGCGGCAGGCCCACATGCGCGTCATTAGCTTCGGCTAACGTCGGCACCGTCGGCACCGTCGGCACCGTCGGCACCGCCGGCTGGCTCTAAGACCGGATCCTATGCAAGAAAGGCAGGGCTTACGCACGCTGCGTGAGCCCTGCCAGCGTTTGAGCTGCTGTTTTGCACAAATCGGGCGTCAGGCTCTGGTAGCTCAAGACAAAGCGCTTGAGGCCATCTCCTGGCAGGTTTGATGGGTCGGCAGCAAAATGAGAAAGTGGCAGCCAGCGTGAGGCCAGCTGCTTGAGCGCGCGCGGCAAGTTCCGCTTCAGAAGTGTGCGAGGAAATGGCAACCACACAGTGGAGGCCTGAATCGGGCTCTTCAAGAGCTACGCTGGGCGAGCAGAGATGCTCAATTTGAGACATAAGCGCGCTGCGCACGGCGCGAATCTGCGTACGCATGCGGGCAACGTGCCTCCCGTAGGTACCGGTGTGTATGGCATGGGCCAGTACCAGCTGGTTGAGGGTGGTCACTTGAGATCCCCAGGCGCCACAGATCTTTTGGTAGCGTGCCGCTAAAAGGGGCGGTAAGACCATAAATGCTATGCGCAAGCCTGCACCTAAACTCTTGGAAAACGTGGAGATGTAGACCACCTTGCCCTGCGTATCAATGCTTGCAAGCGCAGGTATAGGACGGCCTGCCAGTCTGAACTCCCAGTCGTAATCATCCTCTATAATCCAGCGTCCAATCTCTGCAGAGGCCCAGCTCAAGAGCTCATAGCGTCGAGAAATGCTCATCACATGGCCTGTGGGAAACTGATGAGATGGCATCACGTGCGCCCAGCTGGCAGAGGTGTGGACAAGCTTTCCCACCCTGCATGCCCTGTGCGTCTACGCATATGGGAAGCGTTGATATGCCGTAGGCGCTATACACGCTCTGCAGTGCCGGAAAGCCGGGATCTTCTACGGCAACTTGCACATGAGGCTCCGCCAAAAGCGCCAAGGTGCCATAGAGCGCCTGTGCGCCTGGTCCTATCACTATGCATGCGGGGTTGACTACAAGTCCGCGTTCCTGCGAGAGATAGTGCGCTATGGCCTGGCGTAGTGCAGCTGCTCCTTGAGCAGGCGCGGGCGAGAAGAGCGTGTGCGTGGGCGTTTCTGCCAACGTCTGCTTGAGCGCCCGGCGCCAGAGATGTGCTGCGTCAGTGAGGTTTTTATCGGACGCGGCGGCCGTGGAGGTGTCTGTGTGCAGCGCCGCGGGCTCACAAAACGCGAGCTCAGATGGGGTATCTGACAGCCGTGCCGTATCTGGCGGCACTGCGCCCGCAAGCAGGTTCCCGGTGGCTGTGGCGCAGATGGCGGAGCTGGCAGGGGAGGTCATTTCCAGCGCAGGGTCTTCTCGCCTGGTGGGGATATGTGCTACGTAGTAGCCGCTTCTGGGCTTGCTCACCACGTAGCCTTCTGCCACCAGCTGCGCATAGGCCCCCTCAACTGTGATGACGCTCACGCTGAGGTGCTCTGCCAGAGATCTTTTGGAGGGGAGCCGCTCGCCGGCTTTGAGCACCTGATGCGTGATGTCACGCTTGATGCAGGAATAGAGATACTCGTAGAGGGTATTCTCGCCCCGTTGATCTATGGGGTAGTTGAGCATGGAAGGACCTTTCTGACCATAGGCAGTACTCACCTCAGTGTATCCGCGATAAGGTCAGATTGGTGTGCCGTCCGCCATCTGGACATGAACTGGCCATATAGAAAAGTTCCAAATTGAGTCTATAGATGAGGCCACATGAGTCGTAGGCTCTTCTCCAGGTTCTATCTGAGAGGAGATTTTTATGGCAGATGAGTTGGCCACGCCTGAGCGCGAAAAGCTCAATCGGGAGTTGGCGCAGATGCTCAAAGGCGGCGTCATTATGGATGTCACCACGCCTGAGCAGGCAAAAATCGCAGAGGATGCAGGCGCTTCTGCCGTGATGGCGCTAGAGCGCATTCCGGCAGACATCAGAGCGGCAGGTGGGGTAAGCCGCATGAGTGATCCTGCCATGATTGCGGGCATTCAGGAGGTGGTGAGCATTCCTGTGATGGCCAAGTGCCGCATTGGCCACTTTATGGAAGCGCAGATCTTAGAGGCCATTGACATTGACTACATCGACGAATCTGAGGTGCTCTCGCCGGCCGATGATGTGCACCACATTGACAAGACGGCCTTCAAGGTGCCGTTTGTCTGCGGTGCTAGAGACGTGGGAGAAGCGCTACGTCGTATTGCAGAAGGCGCCAGCATGATTCGCACCAAAGGAGAAGCGGGCACTGGAGACGTTGTTCAAGCTGTGCATCACATGCGGACCATGATGGAGCAGATTCGCAGGCTGGTAGCGGCTTCGACCAGATGAGCTCTATGAAGCGGCTAAGAAGCTCAGCGTTCCGGTGAATTTGGTGCAATACGTACACAAGAATGGCAAGCTTCCGGTGGTGAACTTTGCGGCCGGCGGCGTGGCGACACCCGCGGATGCGGCCCTCATGATGCAGCTCGGCGCGGAAGGTGTCTTTGTTGGTTCAGGCATCTTCAAGTCGGGCGATCCAGCGGCGCGTGCACGCGCCATTGTGGGTGCTACTACCAGCTACGATGACCCAGAGAAGCTTGCCGCGCTCTCGCGCAATTTGGGCCCTGCCATGGTGGGTATCAATGCGGACGAAATCCAGGTTCTGCTTGCAGAAAGAGGCAAGTAATGACTTGTGGTGTCTTGGCGCTCCAGGGTGCGTTTGTAGAGCATGAGGAGCGTCTCGCGCTTCTGGGCGAGAAGTGCGTGGAGCTCAAATGTGCAGATGACCTGCGACTTCCCTTTGATAGGTTGGTGCTTCCTGGCGGAGAGTCAACCGTGCAGTCCAAGCTCTTGCGGACACGCTCCATGTTGGAGCCACTGCGCCAGATGATTTTGGCAGGGATGCCCACGCTGGGTACCTGCGCTGGACTGATCCTTTTGGCGCAGCAGGTGACAGGCGGCGTGCCTGCCTTGGCAACCATGCCAGTAAAAGTGCTGAGAAATGCTTATGGTAGGCAGTTGCAAGCTTTCACACAACAGCAGCTTTTTCTGGTCTTGCAGAAGACGGCACGAGTAGCGAGGTTCCGATGACCTTTATTAGGGCTCCCTACATTGAGGAAGTGGGAGAAGATGTACGCTCTCTTGCAGAAGTAGATGGCATCTGCGTGGCCGCGCAATATGGAAAGCAGATTGGCTTGGCATTTCACCCGGAATTGGATAATGACCTGCGCATACACAGCTGGTTCTTGAGCCTGTAGGGCTGTGTAGCTTTGGTGCTGTCATCTGTACAGCGAGCGACCTTGTGGACTTCCTTAGGTTGGTTTTAGGTGTGCTGGAGACAATGTTTTCAACCTCCAAGGAAAGGAAGAGAACATGTCTCATGAAACACATGCCACACAGCGCAAACACGGAAAGATTGCACAAGCTGCTTGTATGGCAGGCTGTCTTGTACTTTCAGGTGCCTTGGTGGTATCAACCATACCAACCACGGCATTTGCAGAGGCGTCAACAGACGCTCCCGCATCAGCGCCTACCGTGCCAAGCGACGGCGCAGGCCAGGGTGGGCCTGGCGGCGGTACAGGCCAGGGTGGGCCGGGCGCTGGTGGCGCGGGTGGCGCAGACACGAGCACCTATGACTATACCGGCAGCTTGAGCGCAGCTTTTATCGCCCAGGGAGAAAGTGTGAGCGAGAGTGGTACCACGTATGAAGCTACCGAATCAGGTCAGAACGCCGTTTTGGTGCAAGACGGTGCAACGCTCACAGCGGACAATCTCACGCTCGTGAAGTCGGGTGACGACACGGATGGCGACGCGTGCAACTTCTACGGCGTCAACTCCATCCTTTTAGCAGTTGGCGAAGGGAGCACCGCCTACCTTGACCAGAGCTCGCTTTCTGCAAGCTCAGAGGGGTCAAACGGCATTTTTGCTACGGACGGCGCCACGGTTTATGCGCATGACATCACTATAGCCACGGAGGCTGGCAATTCTCGCGGCCTCGACGCTACCTATGGGGGAACCATTGTTGCCTCAGACGCAGACATTCAAACGCAGGGTGATCACAGTGCAGGCGTAGCGACCGACCGTGGCGGCGGCAACATCTCCCTTACCGACGCCGAGATTCAAACGGCCGGTTCGGGCTCGCCCATACTGTATTCGACCGGGGACATTGAGGTGAATAACATCACCGGTACTTCTAGCGGTAGCCAGATTGCTGGCATGGAGGGTACCAACACCATCCTCATCAACAACTCAGACCTCACGAGCACCATCACCAATAAGACCGCGTCTGACCCGGTGGCTAACGGCGTGATCATATACCAATCTACCTCGGGCGATGCCGAGGCCTCAACGGGAGATGCCGCGACGTTTCAGGCTGCAAACTCATCGCTTACCAGCTCCATAGCCTCCGGCTCCATGTTCTATCTCACCAACACCACGGCAAACATGGTGTTGGCAAATACCGACATCAATTTTGACTCGACGTCGGCAAATCTCATTACCGCCGCTGGTAACGACGCCAACAGCTGGGGTACCGCCGGGCAAAATGGCGCCACGGTTAACGTGTCGCTCATCGGTGAGGACGTGTCGGGAAACATTGAAGCGGACACCATTTCCCAGGTGGTGGCATATCTCACTGACAACACCACATGGACGGGCGCTACGGTTATCTCGCAGAATGACGCCGGCCAGACCGTGGACAATCCCATCAGCATGAACGTCGATGGCACGTCTACCTGGGTGGTTACGGAAGACTGTACGCTCTCAAACCTCACGCTGGCAGAGGGCGCTCAGGTGGTAGACGCCGCGGGAGACACCGTGACCATTGTAGCGGGCGGTTCGGTCGTACAGGAGGGAACGTCTGATATCACCGTGACGGTGGAGAATAGCTACTCTACCGACTACGACGCGTCCGCTGCGCCTACCTTGAGCGATGATCTTATTGACCGTACAGCCTTTGATGAGACCTATGGCACCGAAACGTCCTTCACCATGAACGAGGCTCAAGATACCGCTTCTGACCAGGCAGAATCTACAACCACAACGCAAGCAGGCGAGCAGAGCAGTGCGCAAGACACGGCAACTGATAGCGGGTCAACAAATCCCGTCCTTGCCTTCTTTCAGCAGATAGGTGCTTGGTTCAGCTCCATCTTCTGGTAGTGGATGGCGGCAGCTACTTCTTGCCAGCGGAACTACTTCTTGCCTTCCGTAAGCCGAAAGCTTGTCTCAAGAAGCTCCTCGATCACTGCATTGGGGAGCTTTTCTGTGAGCAGTGACACCCAATGCTTCTTGTTCATGTGGTAGGCGGGAAAAATACCTTCTGCATACTGGAGCACCAACGCGTCATCTGGATCTACCTTCACATTTAAGACGTCGATCTCTCCATTGCTGGCAAACCCCAGCCGGGTGGCGGGCACGTTCATGTAGAGCCCAAACCACTTGCGGGTATCTTGATGCCTAAGAACGGCAAAATCCGGGTGCTTTGACCAGGGATGATCTGGCTCAACGTGAAAGCGTTCCTGCACAAAATGAAAGAGCTCATCTGGAGTCATAACATCTCTTTTCCCTCACGCGCAAAACCAGCATAGCGCTTCTTATTGGTGAAGCATGGCAATGTGTCACGTCCTGACAACGGCTATTTTGTATCATTTGTATCCAGTCGACCGGCGTTGTCTTGAATGAGGAGTGGGCGCAGTGACATGTAATTAGTAATGCTAATGTGTTAAGTCAGACAAGTGGACATCTGGAATAATCACTTAGTCGAAACAAGACGCGCTTTCCATCATTTTTTCCTGATGGGGGGCGTAAAAGTCCATATAACATAAGTGACGTAGATATCTGATGGGCCATATAGCGCTAAGCAATTACATTTTTGAGGTGGCATAACAGGTGATAAGAATTCTCTTTATCTGTCATGGAAAAATATGCAGGTGATAGAGGAATAGCAGGTCAAGCGAGGTTTCTGGTTCTCTCAATGTGAGATTACGCCATTTTTGCAACTTTTGAGCCCTGACACGATACCTAGAGTCTGAATGGCGATGCGCTTCAGCTCATAGCCGAGTCTCTTCGACAGTATTCGAAGAGGCTTTATTCATGTTGAGGTAAAATACTCTGTATTGCATCTGTATTTGAATACAGGAGATATTAAGATGGAATACATCGATCTTGTGAAACAAGAAGTTGGCGCTACTGACATGCGCGCGTTTCTTGCCGATGGCGACAACGTTGCTGTAACTATTCGCATCCCAAGAAACTTGCGAGATTCCGCAAAGAAAGAAGCGGAGTTGAGAGGAACAACTTTCAGTTCTTTGTTGCGTGAATGTCTGGTAGATGAACTGACTAAAGATAGGAAATAGAGATGGCTGATATTCAGAATAGCGATGAGTTGATCGCTGCCGTCGGCGCAAATATCCAGGAAAAGGCCGGTCTCATTTGGTCAGTTGCAGACACTCTCCGCGGTCCGTTCAAGCCGCATGAGTACGGCCTCGTCATCCTGCCCATGACGGTCATCAAGCGCTTCCACGATTGCCTGCTTCCCTCACACGAGAAGGTGCAGGAAGCAAAGAAGAAATATGCCAATATCGCACCGGAGCTTCGCGAAGGCTTTCTGAAAGACGCATCAGGCTACCCGTTCTACAACCAGTCCGCATTCACCTTCGAGACCCTGAAGGCGGATCCCGCAAACATTGAGGAAAACTTCAGGGACTACCTGAACGGTTTTTCCGAGAACGTCCAGGACATCCTCTCGCGCATGAACTTCGATGCAATGGTAGATCGTCTGGCCGACCCTGACGCGCCTCTGCTCTATCAGGTCATCTGCGACTTCTGCAAGGAAAGCGCCGACATGTCGCCCGAGAAGATCAAGCCGGTCGACATGGGCTACATCTTCGAGAACCTGACGCAGCGCTTCTCCGAGTCTTATAACGAGGATGCCGGGGCTCACTTCACGTCGCGCGACATCGTCTACCTCATGACTGACCTCCTTGTTGCCGCGGATCCGCACGTGTTCGACGGCGACCATATCTCCAAGACCGTCTACGACCAAACCATGGGCACCTCCCAGATGCTCAGCTGTACCGAGGAACGCCTGCGTCAGATGGACGGAGATGCCCGCGTCACCACGTTCGGTCAGGAGTTCAACCCGTTCACCTACGGCATCGCGAAGGCGAATGCGCTCATCAGGGGCAACGACGACTCGAACATGCAGTTTGGTGACACACTCTCGAGCGACAAGTTCCCTGGCTATACGTTCGACTACTGCATTTCGAATCCGCCCTTCGGCGACCCGTGGAACCCTCAGGCCGATGCCGTCACCGCAGAGCACAAAAAGGGCGCTTCCGGCAGGTTCGCGCCGGGCCTTCCCGCAAAGGGCGATGGGCAGATGCTCTTCGTGCTCAACGGCCTCGCGAAGCTCAAAGACGATGGCGTTATGGTCATCGTCCAGGATGCATCGCCTCTGTACAAGGGACGCCCAGAGAGCGGCGAGGATAAGATTCGGCGCTACATCCTGGAGAACGACTGGCTCGACTGCATCGTGCAGCTTTCCACTGACGCCTTCTACAACACCGGTATCTCGACGTACCTGTGGGTGCTCAGCAAAAACAAGGCGCCCGAGCGCAAGGACAAGGTCCTTCTCATCGACGCATCCCAATGCTTCGAGAAGCGTCGTAAGGGCATCGGCGACAAGAAGAACGACATCACCAAGCAGTGCCGCGACCTCATCCTCAAGGCATACGGGGAGTACGCTGAGGACAAGGCTGAGTACTTCGATACGCTGTCTAACGGAAAGCAGATCCGCGTAGAGAGCGCGCTGATAGAGACCGTCGAGTTCGGTTTCAACCGCGTGAAGGTGATGACGCCCGAATACGACGAGCAGGGCAACATCGTCCGCAACAAGAAGGGCCAGCCCGTGGCCGACAAGACGAAGACCGACGAGGAGGACATCCCGCTCAATCAGGACATCGATACTTTCATCGAGCGCATGGTGAAACCCTACAACCCGGATGCTTGGGTCGATAAGAAGACCATGAAGACGGGCTATCAGATTCCCTTTACCAAGACCTTCTATCGCTATCAGGAGCTTGAGCCTGCAGATGTTATCGCGGAGCGGATCCTCCAGCATGAGAATGCTCTTGAGACCAGTCTTGAGTCGCTGTTCGGAAAGGTCGAATAATGGCAGAACTCAAAGACAGCGGAGAGAAGTGGCTAGGGTTAATACCTGCCAACTGGGTAATCGTATATCCAAAGGCCATATTCAGGCCACGCAAGGAAAAAGCCAGGCCGGATGACGTAATGCTCACCGCATCGCAGCATTACGGAACTCTCCGTTAGACCAGCGTTGACGTAATAATGTCCCGTCCCCGCCCTAGGATGAATGTCGCCAAACATCAACATCGAAGAGACGGGGACGGGATGCTGGACATCATACTCCATGAGATGGAGGGGCTCTCCCTCGGGGAGAAGCGTGAGCTCATCTGTGCCACGAAGGCGGCGGTCGCGCGCGAGCTTGGCAAGCAGGCAGATGGCGCGACGCCCAGATCATGCCCCCGGTGCGGCTCTTCCTCCTTCATCAGGAAAGGGCACAATGCCGACGGCTCCCAGCGCTGGCTCTGCAAGGGGTGCGGGAGGACGTTCTCGTCCAAGAGCAGGGGCCTGCTCGCCGCCTCGAAGCTCGATGCCACGACCTGGGCGCTCTTCGTGGAAGCAACGCTTTCGGGCTCAAGCCTGAGGCAGTGCGCGAAGACGTGCCATGTGTGCCTCAGGACCTCCTGGTTCATGCGCATGAGACTCTGCGAGGTCATGGCGCGCTCGCTTCTCGCCTTCAGGACCGGACCTTCGGTCTCCTGGCAGGTAGACGGCGCCTACCTCGACGAGTCCCTCACGGGAAACAGGGCAAGGAGTGCTGCCAAGATGCCGAGGAAGCCTCACAAGCACGGCGGCGCCGTCCATGCGCGCGGCATCTCCAACCTCAAGGTCTGCGTCATCTGCGGAGCCAATGATGCCGGAGACGAGCTCTGCCGCGTGGCCGACAGGGGAAGGCCGAAGGATGAGGCCCTGAGAGACGCCATCAAGGGTCTCGGTCCTGGCACCTGGGTGGCGACCGACGCCCATCAGGGCTACAAGCGCGTGCTTCCCGCCCTCGGCATCACCGAGCATGCCGCCACCGACACGCGCCTGCAGAAGGACGGCGAGCTTGGCATGGTCAACGCGATGCACCAGAGGCTGCGCATCTTCCTTGCCCCATTCCACGGCGTATCCACCAAGTGGCTGGACCACTACCTCTCCTGGTTCCTTTGGCTCGAGCAGGCAAGGCGCTCGGACGCAGACGGGCTTCAGACGCTTTCCGGCCAGAGCGCCTGCGGCTTCTACGAGCATACGAGGCGCCAGATGATCGATCGTCCCCAGCCCTTCTGGGACTATTGGCAACGGCAGGGAGCGGCTACGTCAATGCTGGTCTAACAGAGAGTTACGGAATGATTCCACAAGATAGCTTCATCAAGAAACAATCCTATACTCCCGTTGCTGTAGAAAAGGGTCATGACATCCTGAAGCATGTTGAGCCTGGCGACTTCGTCATCAGCATGCGTAGTTTTCAGGGCGGACTCGAGTATTGTCGCATTCGCGGAAAAATGAGCTCCGCCTACATCGCCTTAGAGGTAATAGACGAAAGGGTTAACCCGGAATATTTCAAATGGCTACTGAAGTCAGAGCGGTATATTTCGATGCTTCAGAGCACCACCAATCTCGTTCGTGATGGCCAAGCCCTTCGATTCGCCAATATCATTCAAGGCAACCTGCCGCTTCCTCCTTACGAAGAACAGGCGGGTATTGCATCATTTCTTGATGAAAAATGTGCTGAAATAGATAAGGCCATTGAAGCTGCCGAGGTATCTATCGAGGAATACAAGCTCTACAAGAAGTCGGTCATCTTTCAAGCGGTTACGAAGGGCCTTGACCCCGATGCGCCCATGAAGGATAGCGGTATCGAGTGGATCGGCGAGATTCCTGCGAACTGGAATGTTGCCAGGGCGAAAGAGTGGTTTGAGCTTACTTCCAGCAAAGGAAATAGTGAATTGGTTTTACTTGCTGCGACGCAAAAAAACGGAATGTATCCCCAAAGCAGACTTGAAGGTGTGGTTCGCGTTTCGGAGGATGCGGATTTAACAACTTTCAAGACTGTGCATAAGGGTGACTTTGTGATAAGTCTACGAAGTTTTCAAGGAGGATTTGAGCGCTCGGATTTCGAGGGTGTTTGTTCTCCCGCATACCAAACATTCAGATCAATAAAAGATATTTGCTCACAATTCTTCAAGTACCTCTTTAAATCGCATGGTTTCATCGAAGAGATGAATTCGTTGACACTGGGAATCAGAGAAGGGAAAACGATCAAATATTCCGACTTCTCGAATTCTTTTCTTGCGATTCCGCCAATAAAGGAGCAAGAAGACATTTCAGGCTTTCTTGATCAAAAGTGCTCTGAGATTGACAAGTTGATCGAGGCAAAGCAGCAAATCATCGAAGAGCTGAAGGCTTACAAGAAGTCCCTCATCTGGGAAGCAGTTACGGGAAAGAGGGAGGTTCCATGTCTGTAGAAACCAAAGAGAAGCGCTTCGAGGAGGATATCGAGGCCTACTTGACCTCTCCCGAAGGCGGCTACCTGAAATGCGACGACAGACACTCCCTGACCTTCATTGAGGATTTGGGTGAAGCTGACGGCTGCTCGTGGCAGCAGGTCGACGGTGGCTACCGAACCATGCCGGGCAAAGGCGTCGACATCATCACCCTCGTCGACTTCATCCAAACGACTCAGCCCAAGGCATGGGAGCGCTTCGAGAAAACCTGCGAGTCCGATCCGCTTAAGAAGTTCGCGAACGTATTCCAGGACGCGGTCGATCGCGACGGCATCGTCCGTGTGCTCAAGCACGGCTTCAAGCACCGCGGCATCACGTTCAAGGTCCTCTACTTCGCACCGGAGAACTCCCTGAACGAGACGTCGGCGGTCCGGTACCGCCAGAACGTATGTCGCTGCATCAGGCAGTTCCACTTCTCTGCCACGGGAAACCAGACCGTTGACATGGTGTTGGACCTAAACGGTATCCCCGTCGTGGGTATCGAGCTCAAGGATGAGTTTACGAACCAGACCTACGAGAACGCCGAGGCTCAGTGGAAGCGCCGCGATGCTCGCGAGGCTTGCTTCAAGTTCAAGAACCGCATGTTCGCCTTCTTCGCGGTCGACACAGCATACGCAACCATGGCAACGGAGCTCAAGGGCGACTCCACGTACTTCCTGCCGATCAATCAGGGAAGCAATGGCGCAGGCTTCGACGGCGAGAAGGGCAACCCGCCCTGTGGGGATGGCTATCCCGTCGAGCACCTCTGGAAGACCGTCCTGCAGAAGGACAGCCTCATCGACATCATCAACAAGTTCCTGCACTTGGAGAAGAAGGACGACATCGTCCTCGACAAGCACGGCAACGAGAAGACGGTGACCAAGGAGAGGATTATCTTCCCCAGGTACCATCAGCTCGATGCGGTGCGTAAGCTCGTCGCCGACGTCAAGGCTAACGGCACGGGAAAGAACTACCTCATTCAGCACTCCGCAGGCTCTGGCAAGTCCAACAGCATCGCCTGGGTCGCGTACCGCCTGGCATCGTTGTTTGACGAAGGTAACAACCCGATCTTCGACTCGGTCGTTGTGGTGACCGACAGGCGCGTGCTCGACGCCCAGCTCCAGGAGACCATCTCGGGCTTCGACCACCAGATTGGAAGCGTTTGCGTCATCGACAAGGACATGCACGCATCCGACCTGCGCGATGCGCTCAACAACGGCAAGAGGCTCATCGTCTCGACTCTCCAGAAGTTCCCCGTAATCTTCGAAGAGGTCGAGAGCACGGGCAAACACTTCGCCGTAGTCATCGACGAGGCACATTCCAGCCAGACCGGGCGCAGCGCCCAGAAGCTCAAGACCGCGCTCGCAGACCTAACCGAGCCGCTTCGCGAATACGCCGAGATAGAGGCCGAGGACGAGGAGGCCCGTGGCGATGGCGAGGACGAACTCGTAAACGAGATGGCGGCGCAAGGCAGGCACGAGAACCTGACCTTCTGCGCCTTCACGGCGACCCCGAAGAACAAGACCCTCGAGATGTTCGGCGACGAGATGCCCGACGGCTCATTCAGACCGTTCCATGTCTACTCAATGCGTCAGGCCATCCAGGAGGGATTCATCCTGAACCCGCTGGATCACTACGTGGCGTACTCTGAGGCCGTCGAGATCGCGAAAACGGTTCCCGACAACCCGGACGTCCCCACGTCTCCGACCATGAAGCTGCTGCGCAAGTACAAGGAGCTCCACCCTTACGTGATTAGGCAGAAGGCCGCAATAATAGTGGAGACCTTTCGCGACATCACCTCGAAGGCGATCAAGGGCAAGGGCAAGATGATGGTGGTCACCGCATCCCGTCTTGCTACCGTGCGCTACTATCACGAGGCTAAGCGCTACATGCAGGAGAAGGGCTACGACAACATCGAGGTACTGGTGGCGTTCTCGGGCTCCGTCGTCGACCCCGACGATCCCGACGGAATCGAGTACACCGAGCCCTCGATGAACGTGGGCCATGACGGTTCGCGCGTCGCTGAGGCGCAGACCAAGAAGGAGTTCCGCTTCTATGGCGACGTCCTCATTGTGGCCGAGAAGTACCAGACTGGATTTGACGAGCCGCTGCTGCATACCATGGTCATCGACAAGAAGCTCAAGGATGTCAAGGCGGTGCAGACGCTCTGCCGCGTGAACCGCATCCATCCGGACAAGCACGACACCTTCATCCTCGACTTCGTGAACGATCCCGACAAGATCAAGGAGGCCTTCGAGCGTTACTATTCGGATGCATCGCTCTCGCGTCACATCAATGTCGATCTCATCTACAAGACCCAGACCGAGCTGCGCGACTTCCAGGTCTACGACGAGGAGGATATCGAAGCCGCCTCTCGTGTCGCATTCGGCGCAGGCGACAAGCGCAACATTCAGGGACGGCTCTCCAGCGCGCTCAAGCCGGCTGTCGTCAAGTACGACGCGCTGGACGACGATGCCCGCTACCAGTTCAGGCGCAAGGTCAGGAGCTTCTGCAAGTGGTATGCCTACATCGCCCAGATTACGCGCATGTTCGACAAGGACCTGCACAAGGAGTACGTATATCTCTCTTATCTGCAGCATCTTCTGGAGGTGCAGAAGATTCCAGTCGACAGCGTCGACGACAAGGTCGAGATGCGCTTCTACAAGTTGGAGAAGAGCTTTGATGGCAGCATCGAGCTCGAGGCAACCAACGATCCGCTCGACCCGATTGCGCCTTCGGGCGATAAGGTCATCGACAAGAAGACCGATCCGCTGCAGGTCGTGATTGACCGCATCAACGAGCAGTATGTCGGTGATTTCACCGACGAGGACCAGGTCGTCCTGCGCCAGCTTGCTGAGAAGCTCGAGGCAGATAGCGCAATCAAGAACTCCGTCGGCCACGATGGCAGCAAAATCTTCAAGAACAACGTGTTCCCGAAGATCTTCGGCGAGGTTGCGCGCCAAGCCTTCAAGGAAAACATGGAAGCGTTCGAGTCGATGTTCTCAGATGCGGAGAAGTACCAGGCGATCATGAACGCTCTAGCCGAGATGTTCGTGCAGAAATACAAGGATTGATGCAAGAAGGTGTTGCGATGAACTCTGTTGAAACGTTAGACGATCTTTGTGCCACTGCAAAAATCTATATGAGTCAAGGGTGGTTCTGGGCGATCCTGATTTTCCGCATGGCATTCGCGTGCTAATCGGTTTGTGAGAAAACTTTTTGGAGAGTAGTCCGGAAGCAGAAGAGTCCCGAAAGATTTCGTATTCGTTGCATATGTTTACTTCGGGAACGCCTCGGTCCGAATTTGCTGACGCTTGTGGTCGAGGTCTCATGCGAGCCAAAGCGATTTTAGAGACCTATTATGATGAGCTCGATACCGCTTCGGAAGATGGCAATGCTGAACTGAATACCGTGAATTATTCAAGGATGTTTGTGGCGCATGGCCATGATGGAGAACTCAAGCATGTGGTGGCGCGTCTCATCGAAAGGCAAGGGATTGAGGCTGTAATACTGAGCGAGCAATCGAACCAGGGACAAACGATTATCGAGAAGTTAGAGCGCGAAGGCGACGCCGCCGCTGCCGTTTGTCTATTTACCGCAGATGATATTGACTGCAAACGCGACAGCGATGAACAGCAATCGCGAGCGAGACAAAATGTTGTATTTGAGGCTGGTTTCTTCATAGGTAGGAATGGAAGAAGCAACATTGTTTCATTGGTCGATCCAGGTGTTGAGATTCTCTCTGATTTGCATGGAGTTGTTTATACAAGCACGACAAACTGGCAGTTCTCACTTCTTAATGAACTCAGAACCATTGGGTATTCTGTCGATATGAACAAAGTTATCCTGTAGGTGATTGTTTTCTGCAGGTTCAGAGGCCCCGAAGGGTGACGGGGCCGAAGCCCTGTCAGATACAAGTTAGACAAGCTCGCAGCTCATGCAGCCGATGTGATGGCGGATCATCGCGCGGTTTTCGCCGATGACGAGCATGTTCAGGCAGTCGAACCTGACTGCGCGGTCGGTCATGCTGGGATTGGCTGCCAGCCAGGCAATCGCCACGCGCTCAAGAGAGTCACGGTTGAGGCGTTTCTCAGGGAAGCCATCGCCGGTGTTCTCGGTGATGTTGGTGATGAAGTTCTGAAGGCTATGAATGGCGTGGAGTGAAATCTCAAGTTGTAAAAAGTTGCCCGAATCCCCGGATTACAACTCTCTTACAACTTATACTGGGCAAATAATCGGTTCATAAATGAGCCGGTTCGAAAACCGGCAAGATTTCAGTAAATTCTGTTTTTGCAGGTAGATGCTGAAAAAGACTCATAAATGAGAGGAAATATGGAACCGATAAGAATACTCTTTATCTGCCACGGCAATATATGCAGATCCACCATGGCAGAATACGTTATGAGAGACCTGGTGGAGAAGTGCGGTATGACCAAGAACTTCCAAATAGACTCTGCTGCCACCTCACAAGAAGAGCTGGGCAACGGCGTACATCCAGGTACGCGTAAGAAACTGGCACAAGAGCATATCTATTGTGGCAATCATCGAGCCAGACAGATGAGTGCCCTAGACTATGAGCGCTACGACTACATCATAGGTATGGATGAGGAGAACTTGGCGGGCATGTATCGGCTGCTCTTGGGTGAGCACGGCTTTGGCTGGAGCTGGGATGTGGTATCTCCAGCCTTGGCTGCAAAGGCAGACCCCCAGCACAAGGTTTCACTGCTTTTGGACTGGACGGATAGCCCTAGAGATATTGCTGATCCATGGTATACGGGAAACTTTGATGCTACCTTTGAAGATGTAAGTGCGGGGTGCCAGGCTCTTCTCGCCCAGCTGATGGACTAGTCGAGGTATGCCACGGGGCATACACTGATGCATTTGCCGCACACATCGGCGCCCATGAGGGTGGTGTTGGCCTCGAGGAGTGATTGGTTCTTGAAAAGCTCGTCTTGGCAGGCAAACTTGTCCAGCCCATCTGGTGTGAGGGCATGCACGGGACAGACGTCAAAACAGAGTCCACATCTGCCATTTTGATGATAGAGACAGAGATCCTCTACGGGTTCTTTGCTATTTTTGAGCGAGGCAGACGTGATCACTGTTGAGAATCTGCCGCCTGAGCCCTTACGCGTAATGGCAAGCTTGTTGGCGCCAAAGGCAGCAAGACCAGATATGACCGCGGCGCTTTTGTGGGACCATGTAGCGTGCATGTTTGCAGGATCATACGTGTGTGTGGCAGGTATTTGAATGGCGGTGTGGCCCTTGGATTCAAGGTGTTCTATAAGCGCATTGTTGATTATGTCGAAATGCTGGTTGATCTCTAGATAGGCCTCTGCCCAGAGCTGGCTGGCATGCCGCGTATGCTGCGGTTCCGCTACAAGCTCCCTAGTGAATGGCACAAAATAGCTGATAACCGAAATTGCTTGAGGCAAGAACTCCTGGGGAGTTTTGTGCCACGGGCCAATGATGTCTTTGAGCGCTCGGTAACGAGGGTCGTCAGCTTGAGAGAATGCAACGAGGGGTTCTCGGTAGCGTTCTGGTCGGTTGAGGGCAGCAACTTGGGATTTGATGATGGAAAAGATTTCATCTTCCAGAGTGGGTACGGATGCTGCTGTGGTTGAGGTTGCTTCTGTCATAAGAGCCCAGCTTTAGTCTTGGCCAGCTTGCTTGATGAGTGAGCGTGCATGCTTGTTTGCATCGTCTTGTGCTCATTATAGAGCTGGTTTAGAGGTTGCGCACAAGGCATAGCTTGAGCGGATACATGTCAGGGACTAGCGCTAGGGAATATGAATAAAAACGTGGAGGCAAGGCGCTGCTGCTCTGCCTCCACGTTGGTTTATGGTGCACAATGCAATCCGATGTGGCTGATTCCTACGCTAGTATATAAGCTACCTGAACTCCAGTTACTCTGCCATCTGAGCCTGGACGGCGGTGATGGCTACAACGCCTACAATGTCGTCTGCAGAGCAGCCACGGGAGAGGTCATTTACAGGCTTGGCAATGCCTTGCAGCACAGGGCCGTAGGCCTCGGCGCCGCTGAAACGCTGAACCAGCTTATAGCCAATGTTTCCCGCCTCAAGATCCGGGAAGATGAGAACGTTTGCATTGCCTGCGACGGTAGAGCCCGGCGCCTTAAGCTTGGCCACGGTATCGACGATGGCGGCATCCAGCTGAAGATCTCCGTCCAGCGCGAGCTCCGGTGCCTTCTCCTGTGCAAGCTTGGTGGCCTCTTGGACCTTGGTGGGAACATCGCCTTTGGCAGAGCCTTTGGTGGAGAAGGAAAGCATGGCTACCTTGGGGTCAGTTCCCATGTATGCCTTCCAGGAATTGGCAGACGCTAGGGCAATCTCAGAGAGCTCCTCGGCTGTGGGGTTGATATTCAGCGCGCAGTCAGCAAACAAGAGCGTGCCATTCTCGCCAAACTGCGTCTTGTCTGTGCACATGATGAAAAAGGCCGAGACAATCTTGGTGCCAGCGGCCGTCTTGAGGATCTGAAGCGCGGGGCGCAGCGTGTTTGCCGTGGAGTGGCAGGCGCCAGAGACCAGGCCGTCGGCATCTCCCATCTTGACCATCATGGTGCCAAAGTAGGTGGCATCGTCCATCTGCTCACGGGCTTGCTCAAGGGTGACGCCTTTCTTGGCGCGGAGCTCGGCAAACTTTTGGGCATAGGCTTCGTGCTTGTCGGAGGTCTTGGGGTCAATAACCGTAACGCCCTCCACCTTGATCTCGTTGGGGTCACCCAGAATGACCAGGTTGGCAAGACCTTCTGCCACGATCTTTTGGGCGGCCTCAATGGTGCGAGGGTCTTCACCCTCCGGCAGAACGATGGTCTTCTTGTTCTGCTTTGCCGTTGCCTTCACCTTGTCCAGAAATGCGCTCATACGTATCCTCCTTGCTGGTTTAGGGCAAATACTTATCGGCGGGCGGCACAAGTCTCCTGCCAACTTTTCCTGACGTTGAGTATTTGGTGTAACCCTCTGTCATTATAGGGGTGCGTGCTAAAATTTTTTGGTGTTTATGGATGTCTTTGCGCATCCACCATGAAGTCGGCGAGAAAACAGAGGTTCTCAATGAGTATACAAGCCGGACTGCCTGCGGGTTTTAATCCCAGTGCGTATGACGCCATCATTGTGGGTGCAGGATATGCAGGCGCAATTTGCGCGCGTCGTCTTGCAGAGGCAGTAAACTACAAGGTTTGCATCCTTGAGCGTAGGGATCACATTGCTGGTAACGCCTATGACTACTACGATGAAGCAGGCGTCTTGGTGCATAAGTATGGTCCGCACATCTATCACACGGTAGATGACAGGGTGGACACGTTCCTCTCGCGCTTTACGGAGTGGACGCCATATCAGCACAAGGTATTGGCCAACATCCACGGTACCCTCATGCCCGTGCCGTTTAACCACCAATCGCTCAAGCTGGCATTTGGTGAAGATGAAGGTGAGCGTCTGTATCAGAAGCTCGTGGCAACCTTTGGCCAGGACAAAAAAGTCCCCATCATGGAGCTTCGAAAGACCAATGATCCAGATCTGGATAAGGTTGCGGACTATGTGTATGAGAACGTCTTTCTGCACTACACCATGAAGCAGTGGGGAAAGACGCCCGACCAGATTGACCCGGGCGTTATGGGCCGCGTTCCTGTGTTCATTGGCAATGATGACAGGTATTTCCCACAGGCTCCTTACCAGGGTATGCCTACTGAGGGCTACACCAAGATGTTTGAGCGCATGCTTGGACATGATCTCATTGACGTCTTCTTGAATGTGGACGCCCGTGACATCTTTGAGATTTCTGACACCCGTCTTTCGGTGATGGGCAAGCCCTACGGCGGAGAGGTCATCTACACCGGCGCTCTCGACGAGCTCTTCCAGTTTGACTTAGGTCCTCTGCCGTATCGTACGGTGGATATGGTATTTGAGACCTTGGATGAGGATCAGTTCCAGCCGGTGGGCACCGTCAACTACACCGTGTCAGAGAACTTCACGCGCATCACGGAGTTCAAGAACATGACTGGACAGGTTTTGCCCGGTAAAACCACCATCATGCGTGAGTATTCTCGTACCTATCTGCCCGGTGTGGGGGAGACGCCCTACTACGTGATCAACGAGCCTGAGAACTTGGAGCTGTACAAGAAGTACCGTGAGCGTGTTGCGGGGCTTCTCAACTTCCACGTGGTTGGCCGCTTGGCGGAGTATCGCTACTACGACATGGACGGTGTTACGGCTTCTGCCTTGAACCTTTCGGACGAGCTGATCAATCAGCGCTAGTCTCAGAGTGAACGAGGGCCGTCGCGTGGCGCGGCGGCTTTTCTTTTAGGGGATCTTACCTATGAATAAAACTCTCAGCTTTGCTATCCCGTGCTATAACTCAGCCGAATACATGGATCACTGCATCTCTTCTATCCTAGAAGGCAGCAGTTTTGCAGAAGATGTTGAGATCATTGTGGTAGACGACGGCTCAACCAAAGATGACACGTATGCAAAAGCTCAGGCGTGGGAGCAAAAATACCCCAGCATTGTAAAGGCTGTTCACCAGGAAAATGGTGGACACGGCATGGCGGTACTGAAGGGGCTTGAGAACGCCCGCGGGGCGTATTTTAAGGTAGTTGATTCTGACGACTGGGTGGATGGTGACGCGCTTAAGCAGTTGCTTGCCAAGCTCAGGTCTTTTATCGCCTATGAGATAGATGTGGACTTGGTGATCACCAACTACGTGTATGAACACGTGGAGGACAACACGCAAAAAGTGGTTGACTACGGCTTTGCGGTGCCTAAGAACAAGGTCATCAGCTGGGATCAGATTGGACACTTTAACCTGTCACAGAATCTGCTCATGCACTCGCTGTGCTATCGTACGGAGATTTTGAAAGACGGCGGCGTACCCATGCCGGCGCATACGTTCTACGTGGACAATATCTACGCGTACGTGCCGCTGCCGAGATGTAAAAAGTTGTACTATCTGCCCGTGGATCTCTACCGCTATTTTATTGGGAGAGAAGATCAAAGTGTGAATGAATCGGTCATGGTGAGCCGGATAGACCAGCAGTTGCGGATCACTCGTATCATGATGCATGCCTACCACTTGTACACGGATGTGACCAGCCCTAAGCTGCGCGCCTACATGATGGGATACTTCACGCTGATGATGGCAGTGAGCTCCATTTTCTCCAAGCTTTCCGATGCGCCGGATGCTAAGGAGAACTTGGCGGATCTGTGGCGTGAACTCAAGAGCTACGACCAGCGCATGTATCTACGGGTGAGATATGGCCTTGTTGGTATCTACTCCAACCTGCCTAAAGCCGGCGGGGAGAAGGCCACCATTATCATCTACCGTATTGCGCAGAAATTGGTGAAGTTCAATTAGCCGCCGCGCCGTGAAGTTTAACTAGGTGTCGCTAAGCTTGCCAGAACCTTGCAAATTGCAGCAAAAAACGAGCCTGAGGCTTTCCTCAGGCTCGTATGTTTTAAGCATGCTTCTTGTTATTGGCGCAGCGTCTGCTTAGTGCTGCGCGCGGCTGGCTTAAAGGTCGCATGCGGCAATAAGGCCGTAGGCGCTTTGAGCGTGCCGGGCGCCGTTTGCAATTGCCTGTTCAAGCGCGCGGGTGGCCAACATGCCTACGGCATCGGGGGCTGCTGGGACATCTCCTGTTGCCATAACAAAAATGGTGTCGCCGTCTGATGTGGTGTGTGTCGGCCTGATGGCGTGGGCGTAGGCGTCCGCACACATCTGAGCCACTTTGGTTGCCTGCGCTTTGGTGAGCCGAGCATTGGTTACCACGCACGAGATGGTGGTATTGGTTCTGTCGGGGACAGAAGAGAACATGGAGCTCTCATTGGCAGAGATGACCAGCTCTTCGGTATCCACAATGTGCGTGTGCGTCTCATCTAGGGTGCCAGCAATGGGCAGCTGTGTCTCGGGGTCCAAGACGTTTCCCAACGCGTTTACCGCGCTCACGGCTCCACAGATGAGATCATGTGACGTGAGGACCGCCTGGCCCAATCCGGATTTCATGGTGCGCTCACGCCCTGCAATCTTTCCCACACTGCAGCCGGTACCTGCGCCGACATTGCCCTGCTCAAGTGGCCCCGCGTGCTCTGTGAGTGCGCGCTTGCATGCATCAGCTCCGTCGCGTGCGGTAGGCCTGGTGTGGGTATCTCCTACAGGAAGATCAAATAAGCATGCGCTGGAAACAATGGGCACCACGCCGCAGCCCACATCAATGCCAATGTGGTGGCGCTCCAACTCTTCTGCCACACCACATGCGGCAGCAAGGCCATAGGCAGATCCGCCGGAGAGCACCACTGCATGCAGCACATCTACGGTTTCCTCTGGCCGCAAAAGATCCGTCTCACGCGTAGCGGGAGAGCCACCGCGAACATCCACACCACCCGTGGCGCCCTTGGGACAAACGATGACCGTACAGCCCGATCCACCTTCTGCACGTGTGGTGTGAGCTGCAAAGATACCAGGGATATCAGTAATGTCTGTCACGGTGCGTTGTTCATTCATTATGCGGGCCTTTCTGCTCCTGAACTCGTTGTTGCACGACGCACGGCTATGCAGGTTCTTGCCCCTTGCGTGCAAGGTGGGCGAGAAGCGCCGGCAGCGTGTGCGTTACGGCGCCAGCTTGCTGCTCAAGTCTGGCTAATTCTCTCACCACGTGAGCCATTGGAAGTCCAACGACATTATCCCACGCACCGTCTATCTTCTTCACAAAGAGCGAAGCAGCACCTTGTATGCCATAGGCGCCCGCCTTGTCCATTGGCTCTCCCGTGGCAATGTAGGCTGCAATCTCATCTGCGCTGAGCTCAAAAAACGTCACATCTGTCGTGTCGCAAAATGTGAGCTCACGTGGTGTATCTGCTGCAGGAACCATGAGGCAGACACCTGTTGACACATGGTGCGTCTTGCCAGAGAGCGCTTCTAGCATGGCCGCCGCGCCGGCGACCCCCTGTGGCTTTCCCAAGATGGTGCCATCATCGGTCCAGACGATGGTGTCTGCCGCCAGCAGTGATTCACGGCCGCTGCTTTTGGCCCACACGGCGTGCGCCTTCATCTCTGCCAGGCGACTCACCAGCGCGCGGGGTTTTTCGCCCGCTTGGTGCGTCTCATCAACGTCTGCCGGAATGATAGTGATGTCATAACCTGCTCGCTGGAGCAGCTCTTTTCTTCGTGGTGATGCTGATGCCAGAATCATATGACTCCCGAGTCTCTATACAAAGAGCACCTCTGCCAAGGCAAAGGTGCTCCCAATCACTTCATAAGAAGTGCGTCGCACGTGGCTACGCCAACGTGGCTACTCCAGCGTAATGGCTGCAACGGGGCAGTTGTCGCACGCCTCCTGAGCGGTGTCCTCAGCGTCAGCGGGAACCTCTTCCACAGCCTCTGCCACGCCAGAATCACCAATGGTGAAGACCTCAGGGCAAGTGGACTCACACAGACCGCAGCCGATGCAATCCTCGGAAACAGTTGCCTTCATGATATATTCCTCTCACTTAGTCTTGGGCCCCTTACCCAAGTGCTTCTTACTTTTTACTCCTCTAAGAAAATTTGTCTACCCCTAAAATGACAAATTGGAATTTGTGTACGCTTTTTCAGCTTGACCCCTTTTTGACGGCATGTTTAGGCGAGAAAATCCATTCTCTTGAAACAGCTGCGTGCTGTGCGCCGTGCGCTGCGTGCGGTGCGCTGCGTGAGCGGGTGGCCGCGGCTAGACGGTGAGCTCAATCTGGTTACCCTCAAAGCCGACAATGCAGGACTCGTAGTAGCCGTCGCCGGTGGTTCTGGGGCCAGATACCACGCTGTACCCGTCATCTTGCAGCCTGCGCGTGAGTGCGTCGACGGCATCGGCGCTGCCCAGGCTCATGGCAATGTGGATATAGCCCGTGTGCGCAAGGTTCTTCTCGCCCGTTTGCATGTGGGGCTTATTCATGATCTCAAGCCGAGCGCCATCGTCGAAGGTCAAGAAATATGACCTGAAGTCCGTCGTGGGGTTGTGGTAGCCGCTGTTGGCCTGCGCGTCAAAGTAGGTCTCAAAGAAGTTTTTGGCGCCTTCCAGATCTTCGACGTAGAGGGCTATGTGCTCAATCTTCATGGGATTCCTTTCTGCTGGGCTACCGTATCCAATAGAGCACCTTGCCCAAGATGCGCTCTTGGATGGTTCTATCCTGCATGTCACGTTTCATGTTTTGCGCCAGCGCCACCTCGTCGGTGATGATGCCGTCGGCATAGCCGTTGAGCTGGGTGTCGAGCGCTTCATCTGAGTTGACCGTCCAGACGTAGCAGCGCTTATTGCTGAGCTTGATGGTATCTATCATGGGTTCTGTGGCAAGCTGCTCCTCTATGATGAGATCGTCTACATTTAAGGCGCCTACCTGGCCATAGCTTAAGAAGTAGAGATATCCCGTCTCAAATTCTGGATAGGTGCGCTCTGCATAGTCCACCACCTCGTAGTTGAGGGAGATGAGCGCCACATCGTGCACCATATCATGCTCTTTCACCATGCGTACAACATCATCTACCATGCGCGCATCGGCGGTTTTGCCTTTGAGCTCAATAAAAAGTTTTATGTGACAGGAGCGGGATTGCTCCAGGAGTTCTTCTAAGGTGGGCACGCGCGCGCCATCGGCGCCGCTGAGCTCTTGAATCTCTGCCAATGTCATGTCTTGAGGGCGCTTATTGACACCATAGAGACGTTTGAACGTGGTGTCGTGCTGGATGATATAGGCGCCGTCTGCAGTGCGCTGTACGTCTGTTTCTGCACCAAAAGCTCCATGTCTGCTGGCAAGCAAGATACCTTCTGGCGAGTTTTCTTGAGCCAACGTACCACCCGCGCGGTGAGCAATGATCCCAACAGAGCTTGTGGCAGGAAAGATCTCATCGACATATGTGGTCAGAAGCGCAGAAATTCCCACCAGCACAAGCGCGCATGCCGCAAGCTGTGCCAAGCGGACACCACGCCGCTGCTGGGACTGTCGCATGAGCGTTACGGGCGCGTCTCTCTCATAGCTCAGAAAAAGGCGTGTCAGCTCAAGGATGAGCAAGGGAGTCACAACCAGAGACGCCAGATAGATGAGGGCGCCCACACAGATACCTAAGAGCACAGCCACAAAGATTCTTATCGGGCCCCACGCGAGTTCTGGTAAGACAAGAGCAGCAAGCGTGGCAATAATGACGGGCACCAGTATAACAAGCGTCAATACAAGCGAGAAGAACAACAGGTGACAGATGCAACGCTTCCAGTGATGCTGCATGAGGCGGCGCGCCATACCAAGTGCCTCTTTGGGGTGTACTTGCCTCAGGACGATAACATGAAACGTGAAGACGTAGCGGATGCACACCACGGTGGCGCTTATGATAACGGCGCAGTATATGGCCAAGTAGAGAGGTTTATCAAAGATTACGGACGTGACGAAATCTGGCACTTTGAGCGTGCGCGTTACCGACACGCTCAATCCGAGGCCTGTCAAAGGAGCAATGAGGGATACAAAAAGTACCAGAAGGATGCCTTGAGGGTTGGCAAACAGAGGAAGCGTGCGTGCACTCTCCTGTAAAAGCTCCCAGGTGCTGGTGGGCTTATTGGAGAGCACCTTATCCGCAAAAATGATTTTAAGATTGATATCAAAGACCGTATAGAGTGAAAGCGCCAAAATGCCCAACGCAATGAGCGCATAGCCCTGCCAGGTGGTGAACATAAATCCAAAAGAGCCCGACGTGATGGCAGGATGTCCTGTGCTTAAGAGCAGAAATGAGCCCAGGTGCTTGAGGCCGAGCATCACCACGCCCATGGTGATGCTCGATACAAGTTGGTAGTAAATAATGCCTGGTATGGTGCTGATATATGCGCCTATGTGTGAGGCACTCAAACGCGGACTGTATGCACGATGACCCATGTGAGAGTCTACTTTAGTTGCTCTGCTCAACGTCTGGCATGATCCAAAGTATTGCTATGAGGATATAGAGCACATACGTTGCAGGGACAAATATGAAAGAAAGTGCCAAGCAAAGAGCATAGCCTATTACTGTGAGAAGATTCTTGCGCGTCTTAAAAATAACGGTGAAGAGATTATCCATAGTGCCTTGGGCATGACGGATAGTCATGTCGAGCACTTGATAGCCAAAAGCACTTAGTAAGATGACTAGGCTGTAGAAAAAGACAGGCGCAGGGGCAAAGCCTGTATTGGATGCCCATGCCGTGGCAAAGGGGATGAGAGAGACAAAAAACATCCAGAGCAGGTTTGCCCACAGCGCGCGGCCACAGACGTGATCTGTTCTTACCAGCAGTCGGTGGTGATTGACCCAATATATGCCAATGTAGGTATAGCTCACTACATAGCCAATAAATGTTGGTACCACTTCAAGCAGACTTGAAAAAGAAGCATCTGTTGGCGCAGACATTTCTAAGACCATGATGGTGATAATGATGGCAAGTACGCCATCGCTAAAAGCCTCAAGACGAGATTTACTCATAGATTCCTCCAGGTTTAGGTCAAGAAGTGTTTGAACAGTTCAGTACATACAATGCACTTGTTATTGTATAGAACATAAGGCAGTTATGATTGAACCATGAGTGCTCGCCCATGGCATGGATAAGATGCATAGGTAACACTCGTATACGATTAAAGTACGCATATATGAAGTTTTCTATCTTGCGGCCAAACAGCAGCCTTAAATGATTAGCAAAGCTGGAAAACTGGCTACGAGTATTCTATAAAGGCAAATGATATAAAGAATCTGAAATAACTTTAAGTAATCTGATGCAACGTTAGTGATATAAAAATATACTGAAAGACAGTAAGCTTGCTCGGTGCACCCAATAGTCTCTGTGTTTAGGCGCGCTGGTAGAAGAGTGCAGATAGAAAGGACCTGCATCTTGAACGGCACCGTAAAGCAGTATCAAAAAAATGCTCTAAACGATTGCGTATCGGCCTACACACAGCATCGTGCTCACTTGAAAAAGTTTGTTCTCGCAGCATGTGTCATGATATTTTTGGCCCTTGTGTCAGCGCCGCACTTGGGCTTTTCTCTTACCTCAGAAGTATATGATGCGGGGGGGGGTGTCAGTGCCTCAAATGATATTGCATCCGATGGGGTAACGAGGCCAAGCGAGTCAGAAGCTGTCTCTGATGAAAGTGAAATCTTTGACACGCCTTCCTTGATAAACGTAACGCGAGTAAAGCCCCAGCCATATCTCTTAAGGACCGTGGGCGATAAAAACGTCTCACAGTCAGTGCTCGTCAAGAGAGTGCAGGCACCGGTAGCCATGTTGGCAAATACGTCTCCTGATACCAGCACAGCAGGAAACATCACTCTCACGCCGCCCGCTACGACGCCGTATGAGTACTATACCGGCCAGGATATGTCTATCCAGCTGGCCTACAACTGGAAAGATGCCGACAATCACCCGCCTGTGCGCGTGTATCTGCAATTTAGTGATTCTGCAGGAACGTTTTCCGCGTCTAATCAGAATTTGATTCCAGGTGACACAACCTATTATGCAGATCCAGAAAATAAGAAATTCCCCTTTACCGTACATAAGGTAAACGATACGACCTATTACCTTGACTTTTCTGCCGACTATACAGGCGCTTCATTTAGTTTCAATCTGTTGCCAACCTATCCTTCACCCACAAGTGCAGGAGGAACGGCCAAAATTTGGGCATCGGTAGTGCCAAACGACACCGATGTCAATGCTGTATTAGAACCTACCGACGGCAAATCGTTTGAAGGTAGCTGGACCACGGCACGTGACACATATCAAGTAGCAAAGACAGTAAACGATGGCACCCATTACGTACGCGGAACTGTTACGCAAGACGGCACAGAAAAGAATGTCTACTTCATTAGCGGTATGCAGTTCAGTGTGGATTCAGGTAGAACGGCACGCACGCAACCTACCGTGGATTCGCAGGGTCGCGATTTAGTGCAGAGCATCACGTATAGCGATGTCATTGAGTTGCCGGATGGGGTGAATATCAATCCAGATATTCTGTCCAATTGGACAGCAGGAAGCACAATTTCGGCTAGAAATTGGAGCCTGTGGCGCCCGGGACTGCTAGGGGATCAGAATCCTGCGGGAGGTAATGGACGCTATAGAACGCTGTCGGTCGGCGGAATTCCTGTTCTTGCGCTATACGACGTTAGTAATTACACGGACTATTACGATGACATGAGCTCCATTTCCGCAACATTGGTTGACGAGAAGCACATCAAGCTGGAATGGACATATTCCAATAGCCAAGACTCACGGAGCTTTTCTGATGGTGTGAAGTACACGGTCTATTTTGGCAACTCTCTGTTAGACCAGCATTGACGTAGCCGCTCCCTGCCGTTGCCAATAGTCCCAGAAGGGCTGGGGACGATCGATCATCTGGCGCCTCGTATGCTCGTAGAAGCCGCAGGCGCTCTGGCCGGAAAGCGTCTGAAGCCCGTCTGCGTCCGAGCGCCTTGCCTGCTCGAGCCAAAGGAACCAGGAGAGGTAGTGGTCCAGCCACTTGGTGGATACGCCGTGGAATGGGGCAAGGAAGATGCGCAGCCTCTGGTGCATCGCGTTGACCATGCCAAGCTCGCCGTCCTTCTGCAGGCGCGTGTCGGTGGCGGCATGCTCGGTGATGCCGAGGGCGGGAAGCACGCGCTTGTAGCCCTGATGGGCGTCGGTCGCCACCCAGGTGCCAGGACCGAGACCCTTGATGGCGTCTCTCAGGGCCTCATCCTTCGGCCTTCCCCTGTCGGCCACGCGGCAGAGCTCGTCTCCGGCATCATTGGCTCCGCAGATGACGCAGACCTTGAGGTTGGAGATGCCGCGCGCATGGACGGCGCCGCCGTGCTTGTGAGGCTTCCTCGGCATCTTGGCAGCACTCCTTGCCCTGTTTCCCGTGAGGGACTCGTCGAGGTAGGCGCCGTCTACCTGCCAGGAGACCGAAGGTCCGGTCCTGAAGGCGAGAAGCGAGCGCGCCATGACCTCGCAGAGTCTCATGCGCATGAACCAGGAGGTCCTGAGGCACACATGGCACGTCTTCGCGCACTGCCTCAGGCTTGAGCCCGAAAGCGTTGCTTCCACGAAGAGCGCCCAGGTCGTGGCATCGAGCTTCGAGGCGGCGAGCAGGCCCCTGCTCTTGGACGAGAACGTCCTCCCGCACCCCTTGCAGAGCCAGCGCTGGGAGCCGTCGGCATTGTGCCCTTTCCTGATGAAGGAGGAAGAGCCGCACCGGGGGCATGATCTGGGCGTCGCGCCATCTGCCTGCTTGCCAAGCTCGCGCGCGACCGCCGCCTTCGTGGCACAGATGAGCTCACGCTTCTCCCCGAGGGAGAGCCCCTCCATCTCATGGAGTATGATGTCCAGCATCCCGTCCCCGTCTCTTCGATGTTGATGTTTGGCGACATTCATCCTAGGGCGGGGACGGGACATTATTACGTCAACGCTGGTCTAACGGAGAGTTTGGCAACAAAGACTTCTATAGCGAAGACACGAGTGAAAAAGCACTTACGAATACAGTGGACCAAACCGTGAAGTATACGTATTCGGATGATCTGACAACTCAAGCGAGTGCAAAAGTTACTCCAGGCATTGCTGAAACGGCGGTTACGCTGAACAAGACACATGAGCAAACCTATAACAGCATCGTGCGCGGAGAAGAAGTTAAATTTAGCGTTTCTGGCTCCGTTAGTGGTACTGAGGGTGTTGAGGCTACGAGTCTGGTGGATCATTTGCCGACGGCATACTACATGACACCTGACCAAATAGTGCAACAGCTGAGCGTGTCAGATGACTCTGCCATAACCATTACCGCACAGCACGTTCGTCTGGTGAAGCCAGAAGATCATTTAAGTGTGACCACGGGGGATGGAACTACACAAGGTACTACCGATACGCAACACGCTCACACGGGTGGTGCATATGATAATGCCCCACATAAGGCTTCGGACTTTGCTGAAATCACCAATTCAGACGCAACGGTAACGTTCACGCGCACGAGCGACGGACGCATCCAGGTGGTTTGTGGCCAAAACACGGAAACGGTTGATGCAAATGGTGATGCTGTTTCAACTCTGCTTGATAACTGGGGCTATGTGGTTCAGTACGAAACGACGTTTGATATTATCAAGGCAATAGATGGCATACTCACTGAGTCAAGCGACATCAGTTTGAATCCTGTTTTTGCAACCGCTAAAGACAGCTTCATGCTGGCGCGTGACAACGGAATAGACGAAGATCAGCGTAACAACGCTGCTGGTGGTGGAAATGCAGTTAACGAAGTTCAGCTGGTAAATGGTGACGATGTGATTGCATCTGCTACCAGTAGCGTGAGTATCAGCCAAGAGTATCGAATTGATAAGGATGCGCAGGTAAACGGAGAATGGCGAGGAGACGATCTATCAGACGATAATATCGTAGCTCCAGGCAGCGTAGTGCCGTATCGCGTAACAGTGACGCGCACAGCAAGCGATGATAGCCCTGATTATGATGCGCTGCCATTTGAAGATTTCATACGCCAAGCTCAGATCCTGCTGGTACCAGCCAATGATAGAAATGCGCATTTGGCAACAGATTACAATTTGCAGCCAACGGAATATAGCGGACAAAGCTACTACGTACTTGCGGCTCAAAGTGATACGGAGCCTACGGTCTATAAGAACGTGTGGTTTAGTGCAACTGTTGACAGCGCGTCATATGACCTGTGCGCGGACAGCGTGACGGTTACACCTTCTGGGTCTGAAGGTGATATGACTCTGGCGCGGTGGTACTTGCATACGGCATCGTACGGGAAGAGCAGTACACTTCAAGTCTCCTACGCCACGCTGGCAGATCCTGATGCTACAGGTTATCAGGTGCCTTCAGATGGAAGTATTTATCGCCAAGACAATACTGCTTATTTGGGTGACCAGCAGGGAGAGCGCTTGTTTGATGAAGTGACAGTACCAGTAAGTAAACTGGCACCACAGAAGCGCATAATAACAGACTTAGGCAACCCAGATGACCCCGCTGATGATGCGCTTGTCACGTCTTCTGTGTTGCAAGAGGGTCATGAAGTCACGTATCGCTTGGGCATTATCCATGCGGGTGATGCCTCGGTTGAGCTTACCAATAAAGATTTTTATGACATATTGCCCAAGGGGATAAGCGCGGTGGAAAGCGTTATTTTCCCGAGTGGCAATAGTGGGTTGAAGGTTGAGGATGGCAATGCATGGCATGTCAGCCAGACGGCACCTGATTCAACGGTTACGGAAGATAACCAATACTATTTGGTATGGGAAGACTCGTTTAAGTTGACGGTCAGTGCAGACTCCTACATCTATGTCACCATCAAGATGCCCGATGATTGGCAGACGTATAGAAATACCTATGTCGAAACTGGTGTGACCAATACCGAGGTGTTGCAAAAGCAGGAGTCTTCGGTCTATCACTCGTTTGAGCCTACGGTAGCGCGCCTGCAGAAGGGTGTTGTTGAGACAAGCTATACCCTTGCTGATTCTGGTCGGAACAGCATCGTTTACGGTAATGGCAAAATGCTCGGAGAGTACGCAAATGTTGCGGGTAGCGCTATTACCACTGAAAATGGCAGGTCCGAGTATGTAACTTCCGGTATCCAGTACGGTGACGGTTTTAACCGCCGTTTGCGCTATGGATTTGTAACGTACTACACCACATTGGTCAATGATGGTAATACGCGGCTGTATATCAATGATATTCAAGACAAGGTGCCTGAAGGTTTTTCCTTCTTGGGTGGCTCAAGTTATGGAGTTGGAACTGATGGACACCCTACGCGTATTGTGTTGAGTGTGGCGCCGAGTGGTACTCCATGGGGAACAACATATTCATACACTGACTTTGGCACGTTGGTAAATAATGCATACACCATTTCAAATGGGTCAAAGAGCTATATGGCTAAGCAGGCAGGGGTACATGCCACGGTTTCTGGCAATGATGTGTACTTCAAGATTGATAACACGTACCCATCTAGTGAGCCTTTGAGCACCAATGCTACCGGCAATCTTTCCTACGATGAAGAACGTGGACAGTACTATTTGAACCCCAATGAGTACATCGGCTTTGCCTATGTGATGGTTACTAACGATGCTACCTTGGATACAGAAACCAACTTGGTGGCTATGCCCTTTGACAGCCAAGATGTAAATGTCCAGCTGGCAAATGATGTCAAGATAGAGTCCACCGACTTTGGTGAAACGCAGAAAAACGATGGCTCTTCCAGTTTGGAAGACACTGCGTTTGCGCAGGATAATGCACTGGTAGGAACTGGTGCAACCACACAATGGCTGGTGAGCTCGGTAGACTTGGTTGCGTCTAGGCCAGTGCCAGGTATTTCTAAGAAGGTTTATTCCAAGACGTCAACTTCTGGAACTGAAACACAAAACCCCGCATATGCTTCTGCAACAGATACCGTGACTTGGGATATAACAGCAAGAAACGATGGAACATCGCCCATTGACAACTACGTTATCAGCGATGAAATAGATGCTCCGTACGTGTACACCGGTGCCGTGTCTTTAGGTCTGAATAACAATTCACCTCTGCAATTAATGAATATTACCAGTTGGAACATAGACACATCTATTGAACCAGATACATCTAAGCCGGTAACAGCGGCGAACGCCCTGAGCGCTCGGTTTATTGGAACCACACCTGATGGCTCAATGCAGTACATGACGCTTACGGTAAATGGAGATCCAGTAACACTGAAAAGCTCTCGAAGCCATGATCCAGAGGTGCAAGTGAGGTTGGTCAGGACCAACGAAGGAAAGCTACGTCTTGATGTGATGCCGTGCCGAGTCTACGAGTGGAGTGCAAGTACCGCACTTCCCGCCGGTATGGTGAGTACGCTTAGATTGAGTACGGTGAATAATGGCGAATATGCGGGAAACACCTTGTTCAACAGCGCAACTATGACGCCACTTACAGGTAAGGAAATGGATCGCAATGCCGTTGTGAACGGCACGCCCATTGATGCCTATACCGTGCATACCGCAGACGGGCAAGATGTGACCCGAGCTGCTGTGACTACTGATGCTGTCATTCCTATTCGTGATTTTGCGGGTACTACATCAATCATTACGGTGTCGCAAACCACCGGTGAGGGCTCTGACCAGCAGGTCAATTCTGCAACGTCAGAAACGAGTCCTAACTACATCACGCTGGCGGATCCAGAGAAAACCTTTGAGTACACGCTTGAAGTGACCAATTCGAGTCAAGATGCCTTAAATGACATCACGCTAGTCAATGGCTTGCCAGAAGAGGATGATCACTACACGTTCTATACCACCAATAAGCGCGATAGCCAATTTCTGGTGCAGTTTGCCAGTGATCCACAGGTTAAAGTGCAAGTAAAGACCGCAGATGGAGAATGGCAAGATCTTGATTCCAGCACTTACACGGTGGAATTTGGTACTGCAACAGAGTTTGACGAGAATGACTTTACGCTCACGGAGTCTGACGATACCCGCTGGTCTGACGCCAGCTCATTTGCAAGCAATGTGGGTGACATATCCACGGCGCGCTCCATGCGTATCCATGTGAATCAGCTCAATCTTGAGCCAGGCTCAAGTGTGCGTGCGGTTTATGAGGCAAAGGTGCCGACGCAGGTAGAAGGAACGGCTATAGCATGGAATTCATTTGGCTATAGAGCCACGTCTGCGGAGCATGTGCTTGAGGCAACGCCGCTCAAGGTGGGCGTGCGTATTGAGAAGCCGTGGACAGCTCGAGTTGCCAAGCTGGCAGAAGACTACAGCTACACCAACTCCGAGGGGCAAGTTGTTTCGGGTAAGCTCTACGACGGAACAGATGGCGAGCATGCTCAAACAGACGATAAGGACGTGCTCTCTCACATAGATGCGCTGTCTGGCGCGGTTATAGGCCTCTATAGTCCCAGCAAGGCAGAGGCGCTGCAGGATCTCTCGAGTTTCCAAAGCAACCTTGATGAGTGGCAGCTTGCCGAGACTGCTGTTCCTCTCAGCGTGGAGCATAACGGCACCACGTATTATCTGAAAGATCTACAGCAGACCAACGTGGGCGCGGGCATGGTGCAGCCTATCGTTATGTTTACGGGACTGACGGAAAGTGAGTACCTGGTCAAAGAGCTTAAGGCACCAAGTGGCTACACTTTGGGTGAGAACAAGGAGATAGTGATTTCATCCACTGATACCGTTGCTTACCAGTGGGGTGGAAGTTCTGTGCCACCTACAGGACATGAGTCTGAAGATGATGTAGACGAGTCGAGTTACCATATAAGCACCTACTTTACCGATCCGTCCGAGGAGGCATTGGAGCTGCCAAGTGCTGGTGGTGAAGGCATCTTCTCGTTCATTATGAACGGGTTGGCAATAATGGCTGCGGCGGCAGGTGCATACAAGATCCATCAGAATAAGAGGGCCAGAGGATAAGACACTTCTCGTACCTGTGCACATTGATGAGGTCGCCTAGGATGAGCTGCAATTTAGCCATTCTGGGCGACCTCTCATGTATCGGTCGTCTCGCTACGCGCGCCCCAGCGTGGTCACGGTCTCCACATGGAATGCAGAAACTGTTGCCCTACCATCGTTGATACAACTGAATTTTTCTACTTTTGAACTATATGAACAGTGTGCATTTGAAACCCCTTGAACGAAATGCATGGTGTGCATTATTGAACGATTAACTGCTGCGATCAACAAGGGGTCTCATTTCTGTACTGCAAGCTGGGATTTATGCCTTGCTTTGCTGATAAGTTCTTCTGCAATAACACTGAGTGCCATACAAATGCCACATACTACTCCCATGTATATTTCTTTTGATTTGCCAATATACTTTGTCCCAGACTTTGTAAGTTCGTAAATTGGAATTCCGAGTATTTTGACTGTTAGTGCATTTACATCTGTACTATGTGCGTTAGTAAATCCGAAGTAAATTGCGATGCTCATCAATAGCATCGCAATAGCAAAGCCAACTGCCAGACCAATCAGGATTTTAAATTTTTTCTTCATAGGCTTTTCTCCCAATAAATTCCGATTTAATTTGCACTATCATCCTCATGTACATATTTTTCTGCATAAGGGAGCATTTCTTTCGCCATATATCAAAGCTACTGCGTCAGTAATCAGGTGATATAAAATAATGTGCTCGAACATTCGTGCCTGTTCAAATTTGCATTAATGTGTCTATATCACATTCGGTGTATTCTCTTATTACTACACTATCTCCCCGACTACCTTTTTTACGAAAACCCAGTCTGACATCCAACTCCTACACTCAGTACCGCAATATCCAACTCCAGGTCTCAACCCCTGACATCCAGATGCGAGTCTCGACCCTGCTACAAAATGTTCACATTGCATTTTGAGATCCTTTTTGGATAAGTTTCCTCACAGTGTTCCACTTCACGCCAGCCGAAGATATCAAGTGTTCGAAAAACCGCTTGAAATCAAGGGTTTTCCCGCATAGTTCTCAAATCCGTGACATCAATACCACGGTCTCCACATGGAATGTTTGTGGGAAGAGATCTACTGGGGTAATGCTCGTGGGCTTAAAAACGCCACGCTCTCTAAAGCGAGCCAAATCTCTGGCAAGTGTGGCAGGATCGCAGCTTACATAGGCTATGGCACGCGCTTTCTGACAAGACAGTTTATCCACTACAGACGCGGCAAGTCCTGCGCGTGGCGGGTCAACCACAATGATATCGGCATCCGAATCGGGAAACTCCAGGTCAGCATCTCCACCAATAGGATCCGCGTTATCCAGGCCGGCGGCATCTAGGTTACGCCTCAGGTCACGCACGGCCGGCCCATATGATTCCACCGCATCGACCCAGCTACAGGCACGTGCCAACGGAAGGGTGAAGGTACCAGCGCCACAGTAGAGGTCCATGGCAACATCGCTTGACTGAGGCTTTAAGCCGGACAGTACGAGCTCCTGGAGTTTCTCGGCTGCTTTCGTGTTTACTTGAAAAAATGAAGGTGCCGAGAGATACATGCGCTCGCCACCAATGCGCTCGGTCCAAAAGCCCTGTCCTGAGAGCACCTCAACGCCTGCAATTTTTCTTGCCTTGGTAGGCCCTTTGCTCATGACGCGCACAACCGAGTTTGGCTTCAACGCGTCTTCCAGCACTTTTGCTACCTGCGCGCGTGGGAACGCAGCCGGGCGCGTCCAGAGCGCCACCTCGGTCTGACCGGTGTGTTGAGAGGTGCGGATGCCAATGCGCTCAAAATCCAGCTGGTGAGAGGTGGCAAGATAGCTAAGCGCGCCCGAGACAGCCTTTACAACCTTGCCTTTTGCGGCAAAGAGCGGACACGAGTCCACCTTAATGATCGACGTGCCATCCGCGCCGTGCAGGCCAATGCGCACTTGGTGGCCCTGCCGTGCACACCCCAGTTCAATCTTGTTGCGATAGCCCCACTCAGGTGACGGGGCTTCTGTCTGGGCGACAAGTGCTTCTGCTTGGGAAGCATCTGCGTGCCCAATGCGGACAAGGGCATCTACCACGGACGATCGCTTGGCTTTGAGCTGAAGTGCGCGCGACATGTGCGCCCAGGGACAGCCGCCGCAGACATCGGCATACGGGCATGCGGGGACTACGCGCTCACGCGAGGGCGTAACCACCTGGACCGTGCGCGCCTTGAGGAAGCTCTTCTCCTCACGCACGACTTCTGCCAAGACAATATCGCCTGGTACCGCACCATATACAAACGCCGTCTTGCCCTCAGGCGTGTGCGCTATGGCATCTGCGCCGTAGGCCATACGCTCAATCGAGAGCTCAAGCTGTGTGCCTCTGGACATGTAACCCCCAAAAAAGCGAGGCCAGAAGTCGTCTGGCCTCGTTGAACATTCATCAAAGTATAGTGTGCCAAATGGAGGCTATTCTCGCCTAGATCCGCCAAAAAGCATGCGCAATCCACGTCCAATTAGCTGCCAGGGAGATTCTTGCTGAACATCCGGCACCGTGCCGCTGTCTGCATCATGTGCAGCGGCATTGTGCACTGCTGTCTCGTGCTCAGCTTCGGGCGCCTTAGGCGCTTCCACCGTTGCCGCTGGCTTGTGTGCCAGCGCCTTTCTGACCGTCGCTGGGCGAGAAGTACTTGGGAGGTGCACGTCTGTCTCTTCCGCATCGGCGTAGGTGCCCAGGCGTGGCAGCGCCAGCAGCGAGTCGGTTACCTCATGAGAAAGCTTGGGCGTGATGGAGGACGCGGGCGTGAGAGTTCCCACGTTGCGACCCTTATGCGCCCTGAGATAGGCTAGCTGGAGCAGGGCATCCTGGCAGATGATATGCGGCTCGTCGTCTGCGGGCGTGAGCTTTTTCCAGGTGCCCTCGGGTGTGAGCTCACGTGCTTTTACGTTGTCCGCCAGCTGGAAATTCATGTATTGAATGACCAGTTCACGGCAGGTATCGTCCAGAAGGGGGTAGGCAATTTCCACGCGCCGCTCGGTGTTTCTGGTCATCATGTCGGCAGAGGAGAGGTAGATGGTGTCGGCGTTGATACCAAAGGCGTAGACGCGGGCATGTTCCAAGAAGCGCCCCGCAATCTCTCGCACCACCAGGTTGTCGGTCTTGCCTTTCACACCAGCCTTGATGCAGCAGATGCCGCGCACAATCATGATGACGCGGACGCCCGCCTCGCAGGCCTCGGAGATCTTGTCGATAACGTCTCTGTCCGTGAGCGAGTTCATCTTCATGAAGACCTGTGCCGGCTCGCCGTTTCTGGCGCGCTGAATTTCTCGGCTGAGTCCGCGCAGGACCAAGGGCTTGAGACCTACCGGTGCCACGCCCAAGTACTTATATGTTCCGCGCAGGTTGCCGATGGCCAAGTTTCTGGAAAAGGCGTTTCCGTCTTCTCCAATACCCTTATGTGCCGTGAGTAGCATGAAGTCAGAATAGAGTTTGGCTGTTTTCTCGTTAAAATTGCCGGTGCCCAAGCAGGTGATGCGTGAGATGGAGCCGCGGCTGTGGTAGGTGATCTGGCAGATCTTTGAGTGGACCTTAAAGCCCTCCTGACCATAGATTACGGTGCAGCCGGCGTTCTCTAGACGCTCGGCCCAGGCAATGTTGTTGGCCTCATCAAAGCGTGCGCGCAGCTCCATCAAAACGGTGACGTCTTTGCCGTTTTCTACAGCGCTGATAAGACTCTCACACAGGCGCGATTGCTTTGCCACGCGGTAGAGCGTGATCTTGATGGAGATGCAGTCGTCGTCTGATGCGGCCTCTTTGAGAAGTTCGTTTAGAGGATCCATGGACTCATAGGGATAGAAGAGCAGGACATCGTGGTCTTCTATCTGGGGACGCAAGGGCTCGCCGAGCTTTACCATAGGAGAGATCTGCGGCACAAAGGGCTCGTAGACAATCTTGTTGTGATAGGCATCAGGGATATGGCTCTCAAGTCCGTAGATGAAGCCCAGATCCAGCGGGATAGAGACTCTAAACACGCGTGATTTGGTGAGCCCCAGCTCCTTTTGAATGAAGTTCTCCAGCTTTTTGTCCAGCTCACCTTTGATCTCAAGCCTGATAGGCTGCAGACGCTGACGCTTTTTGAGCACCTTCTTCATGTGAAGGCGATAGTCTTCCTCTTCCTCTACGCCCTCGCCATCTGGGTCAATATCCGCATTTCTGGTCACGCGAATGACCGCCTGGGTAAGTGGCGCATAGGTGCCAAAGCACTCCGAGAGCTTGCTCTCTATAACGTCTTCTACCAGCGTATATCTATATACCTTGTCCGTCTGAGGTAGCTCCACCACGCGTGGCAGTGAAGGCGGTACCTCAACAATGCCCAGCACCCCATGCTCTTCTGGACCATCGAGCGAGCATGCAACATATTGATAGCTGTTTCTTAAATTGGGGAAGGGATGGCGCGGGTCAATGATGAGAGGGGAGACAATAGGCGCCAGCATACGATTGAAACATTGATCTATTGCCAGCTGGTCAGCCTCAGTGTAGTGGGCACGATCAATGTAGGCAAGGCCACAGGTGGCAAGCTCGCGCGTCACTTCATTCCACGCCTTGGCCTGGCGGGCGAGAAGAGCTGGCAGTATTGAAAAGACGTTTTCCAGCTGCTCTGAGGGCGTCTGGTTTGACTTGTTGTCACGTGGCTGGTGCTTGAGCCTGGCTAGATCTGACAGACCACCCACACGGATCATGAACCACTCATCAAGATTGGAACCAAATATCTCGACGAACTTCAGGCGCTCAAACAGAGGGACCGTGGTATCAAGCGCCTCATCCAAGATGCGATTGTCGAAATGAAGCCAGCTCACCTCGCGGTTTTGCGTGTACGAAAAATCCCGCTTTGGCTTTTCTACCAGCTCTTCTTCCGGGGACTCTTGACCTTTTGCCGACGCGCCTTCTGTGCGATCACTCTCTTTTGCCATGAAGCCTCAATCCCTTTGATGCGTATACACAAGATCGTGCGCCACGTGTGGCTTTAAGCGTTACATACGCCTTAAATATAGTGGTTTGCGCCGGCCAAATTCTTAGGTGAATGTAAGCTTTTACCAAATGGTAGGAGGAGGGTGGTGTGCTCATGCTCTTGTTAGAATGAACATCACCTCACGAAAGGAGACGCTCATATGGCACATGATCTGTCTGGTCGCAGCTTCTTGAAGCTCTTGGACTTCACGTCGGAGGACATCAATTATCTGCTGGATCTTTCGGCACACTTCAAGCAGCTAAAGAGAAAGCATCTGCCCCACCGCTATCTTGAGGGCAAAAATGTGGCCCTCATTTTTGAGAAGACCTCAACGCGCACGCGCAGCTCTTTTGAGGTTGCAGCGCATGACTTGGGCATGGGAGCCACCTACATAGGACCAGGTTCTTCTCAGCTTGGTACCAAAGAATCCGTAGAGGATACGGCCAAGGTTATGGGCCGGATGTTTGACGGCATTGAGTATCGTGGCTTTGGTCAAGAGATTGTAGAAGAGCTGGCAGAACACGCCGGCGTGCCCGTGTGGAACGGACTTACCACAGAGTTTCATCCCACGCAGATGCTGGCAGATGTCTTGACGGCTCAAGAGGTATTTGGCAAAGACCTTGCCGGCAGAAAGCTCACCTTCTTTGGTGATGCCGGCAACAATGTGGGAAATTCTCTTATGGTGGTCTGCGCCAAGCTGGGCATTGATTTTTGCGCCTGTGGTCCCAAAGAGCAGATGCCAGATGCGGCATTGGTAGAGACGTGCAAAAAGATTGCAGCTGAGACGGGTTCTACCATCACGCTGACAGAGGATCCAGAAGAGGGTGCGCGCGGTGCTTCTATCCTCTACACAGATATCTGGGTCTCAATGGGTGAGCCACAAGAGCTCTGGGCAGAGCGCATTCGTCTGCTTGAGCCGTACCGCGTGACGCAGACGCTCATGGACGCGGCCAATAAAGACGCCATCTTCCTCCACTGCCTGCCGAGCTTCCATGACACCAAGACAGAGATTGGCGCACGCATTGCGCGCGAGTTTGGTGTTACAGAGATGGAAGTGTCAGACGAGGTCTTTAGGGGCGAGAAGAGCCACGTGTTCGACGAGGCGGAGAATCGCATGCATACCATCAAGGCGGTCATGTATGCCACGCTTAAGGAGTCGGAGCAAGGCTAGACCTGCAAGCGCGCTGTTTTTATCGCCCGGCGGCTTTGAGGTTTCCATGCGCATACGAACCTATTGCAAGTGTATTACCTGCCAGTTAATCGGCTTAGTATGAGTCAAATTTCTGGATGAAGGGAGGGGCTTGTGGAGTTATGCGGTGCAGACATTGTGATCCAGATCCTCATTGAGCAGGGGATCGATGTCGTGTTTGGCTATCCGGGCGGAACGGTCATAGACATCTATGATTCGCTCTATAAAAGCGCAGATAGGGTGAGGCATGTGCTTGTAGCCCATGAACAGGGCGCGGCTCATGCAGCAGATGGCTATGCGCGCGTAACGGGCAAGCCCGGCGTGTGCATAGCCACGTCAGGTCCTGGGGCAACCAACCTGGTGACGGGCATTGCAACGTCTTTTTTGGATTCGACGCCGCTGGTTGCCATCACGGGAAACGTCTCCTGGTCGCAGATTGGCACGGATTCATTCCAGGAGATTGATATCACGGGCATCACGCTGCCAGTGACCAAGCACAACTACTTTATAGGTGACGTGAAAGATATTGCCCCCACGCTGAGAGAAGCGTTCAGGCTGGCGCAATCTGGCAGGCCAGGGCCTGTGCTGGTAGATATTGCCAAGGATGCGCAGCGCGCTGTCTGTGAGTTTGAACCAGAAGCAGCGCCGCAAGAGCCTGATGTGAAGTCCGGCTATATGGGTCCTTACCTGCAGGAAGTTGCAGACTGCATCAATAAGTCCAGCCGTCCGTTTGTCTACTGCGGCGGAGGCGCCCTTGCTGCCGGTGCAGAGGCTGAGATTGAAGCCCTGGCAGATCTCATTGATGCCCCCATAGCCACGTCCTTGATGGGCATTACCTGCATCAGTTCCAAAAATCCGCGCCTTTTGGGCATGGAGGGTATGCACGGCAACTATGCGGCAACCAAGGCCATGGTCGCAGCCGATTGTATCCTGGCATTAGGCGTGCGCTTCAATGACCGCTCCACGGGTGACAGAGCCACGTTTGCCAAGGGTACGCGGATTATCCACATAGATATCGATGAGTCGGAGCTCTCCAAGACCATCCAGGATACCTACGACCTCCACGGGGATCTCAAGCTCACGCTTGAAGCGCTCCTTCCACTTCTGCACAAACAGACGCACCCGGACTGGGATGCGCATATTGCAGATCTCAGAGCCCATGAAGCGTCCTTGAGAGACAGGCGAGAAGGTCTTGTGCCCCAAAACATCATGGCCAGCTTGAACGCGCGTAAGGGCGATGCCATCGTGGTGACCGATGTTGGTCAGCACCAGATGTGGGCTGCTCAGGAGCTTGATTTTGATCGTCAGCGCAGCTTTGTCACCAACGGCGGCTTAGGTGCCATGGGCTTTGGCTTAGGCGCGGCACTCGGCGCGGCTCTTGCCAGTCATACCTACGTGATTCTGGTCATTGGTGATGGCGGGCTCTCCATGTGCATAGGAGAGCTTGCAACGGCCGTGAGCAGCGGCGCCTCACTCTGCGTGCTGCTTCTCAACAACGGGGTTCTGGGTATGGTGCGCCAGCAGCAGCGCTTCATCTGTGATGGTCGCTATTCCAATACAGATCTCATTAACCACACGGATTTTGTGACGGTTGCACGTGGCTTTGGTGCCCATGCAGAGCGCGTGGCAAGCATAGAAGAGCTCGACCAAGCCCTCGCGGATGCCCGTAAGCGCGCAGGCGTGAGCCTCATTGAGTGTCCGTGTGACAAAGATGAGCTGGTATTGCCCATGATGCTTCCGGGTTCCACCTTAGATGACCTCATCACAAAGGAGGACCTCTCATGAGCAGATACACCCTGGCCATCCTGGTAAGAAACGAGTTCGGCGTGCTCAACCGCGTTACGAGCATGTTCAGACGCCGCATGTTCAACATCAGCTGCCTGACCGTGAGTGAAACGGAAACGCAGAAATTCTCGCGCATTACGGTGATATTTGATGGAGAAGATCAAGCAAAGCGCCAGCTGGTAAGCCAGCTGCACAAGCTGCCGGACATTGTGAGCGTGAAGGAGTTTGACCGGGAGCTGTCGGTCTCCAGCGAGCTGTTGCTCATCAAGATGGACTACGACGCCAAAGATCGGCGTGGCGTGCTTGATCTAGTCGATGCCTTTGACGCAAAGATTTTGGACTACACGCGCGACGCGGTCGTGATACAGGTCACCGGTGATAGCCCCAAGATCGACGCATTTATCGACCTCATGCGGGATTATCGCATCCTTGAGATCTGCAGAACCGGCGTGGTCTCGCTTGAGCGCGGGCCTTCCGTTATGAGAAACGTTACCAAGTTGTAAGCGCTTGGGTGCAGGGGTGCATACATTGCATAAGATTACCTAACCACTGATAAGGGGTTACAAGAGAGGAGATCAAGATGGCGTTTAAGATGTACCACGAGCAAGACTGCGACATGAGCAAACTGGATGGAAAGCACGTAGCCATTATTGGTTACGGTTCCCAAGGCCACGCGCATGCGCTCAACCTCAAGGACTCGGGCGTTGAGGTCAAAGTTGGTCTCCGTGAGGGCTCCAAGTCTCAAGAGAAGGCCAAGGCACAAGGTGTTGAGGTTGTATCAAACGCAGAGGCTGCCAAGTGGGCAGACATCATCATGATCCTCATCAATGATGAGTATCAGGCAGCCATGTACAAGAAAGACATCGAGCCCAATCTGACTCCGGGAAAGACCATTGCATTTGCCCATGGTTTCAATATCCACTATGGCTGCATTGAGGTTCGCCCTGACTGCAACGTGATCATGATTGCGCCGAAGGCACCCGGCCATACCGTGCGCTCAACTTACCTTGAGGGCAAGGGTACGCCGTGTCTGGTCTGTGCTCACCAAGATGCCACGGGCGATGCCTTTGACCTGGCGTTGGCGTATGGTGCGGCTCTGGGCGGAGCACGTGCAGCGCTGCTTGAGACGGATTTCAAGACGGAGACCGAGACAGATCTGTTTGGCGAGCAAAACGTGCTGTGCGGCGGCGTTACTGACCTTATGGAAGCGGGCTTCAACACCTTGGTTGCGGCGGGCTATGACCCACGCAACGCCTACTTTGAGTGCATCCACGAGATGAAGCTGATTGTGGATCTCATTTATGAGAGTGGCTTTGCTGGCATGCGCTCTTCCATCTCTAACACCGCCGAGTATGGTGACTACACCGCTGGTCCTCACGTAATCACCAAAGAGGCGCTCAAGGGCATGCAGTATAACCTGAAGCGCATCCAAAACGGTGAGTTTGCCAAGGAGTTCTTGCTGGATATGTCTGAGGAGAGCCATCAGGTTCACTTCAAGGCCATGCGTCGCCAGCAGGCAGAGACCTTGATGGAGAAGACGGGCAAGGAGATCCGCGCACTCTATGCGTGGAACGATGAGGACAAGCTGCTCAACAACTAAGCTTGTCAGTAAGACCTCACAAGACACCCACGGATGCACCCGGGGTGTCTTGTAGGTGAGGGGGCCCTTGGCGAGGCTGATGTGAATACGGAGAGGACCTCCTGACCTGCAAGACATGTGTGCGTTGGCGCGCGGCTTTGACGCACGTCTGCGTTGGGAGGGGGTCTTATGGAACTGACTGGTGCACAGATTCTGCTTGAGTGCCTCAAAGAACAAGGTGTGGATACCGTCTTTGGATATCCAGGTGGAACCATTCTTGACGTATATGATGAGCTCTATAAAACCCCAGATATCAAGCATTATCTGGTGAGCCATGAGCAAGGTGCCGTACATGCGGCAGACGGCTATGCACGTTCCACGGGCAAGGTGGGTGTGTGCTTTGCCACCTCAGGTCCAGGGTGTACCAACCTGACCACAGGCCTGGCTACGGCGTACATGGATTCATCTCCTGTTGTTGCCTTTACCTGCAATGTCTCCAGCAAGCTCCTGGGTAAAGACTCTTTCCAAGAAGTGGACATAGTTGGCATCACCAAGCCCATTACAGAATGGAACCGCGTGGTGAGAGATGTGACGGAGCTCGCAGATGTGGTACGCCAAGCATTTCTCATTGCTCGGACGGGCAGGCCAGGCCCAGTGCTCATTGATATCACCAAAGATGTAACTCAGGCGCGCTGTGAATATGAGCCGGTACCACGAGAGCAGCACCGTATCTTTGAGTTTCCCAACCAGCTCTCCAAGCGTCTGATGGGCGGCATTGAGCCCAGAGAGCCTGAGATGGCAGCGGTGGATACTCTTGCGCGCATGATAGAGGAGTCAGAGCGCCCGATGCTCATTTGCGGTGGCGGCGTGGTTCGCGGCCGTGCTCACCGTGAGTTCAACGAATTTGCCAACCGCGTGGATGCTCCGGTTGCCATTACCGTTATGGGCGGCGGAGGCTTTGTGGGAAATGACCCGCTCTCCACGGGCATGATTGGTATGCATGGCTCTCAGGCATCAAACATGGCAGTTGATAACTGTGACCTGCTCATTGCGGTAGGCTGCAGATTCTCTGACCGCGTGGCGCTGAAACCTTCCACCTTTGCGCAGCAGGCAAAGATTGTGCACGTGGACATTGACTCCACAGAGATCAATAAGAACGTGCACTGTGATCACTATGTTTTGGGAGATGCCAAGCGCGTGCTGGAGCTCTTAAATGAACGCCTAGAGCAGCAGCACCATCCCATCTGGAAGGAGTTTGTGTTTTCGTTTCCTACAGAGACGCAGTATAGCGAGGGCGGGGATCACCTCACGCCTAAGCAGGTCAACGACACCATTGCGCGCATGATGCCACAAGATACCATGGTTGCAACTGACGTGGGCCAGCATCAGATGTGGGCAATTCAGCACATGCACTATACCTACCCCGGGCAGCTCTTAACCTCAGGTGGCTTTGGTGCCATGGGCTTTGGCTTGGGAGCAGCCATTGGTGCGCAGGTGGGAAACCCTAACACGCGTGTCGTACACATCACGGGCGATGGATCGTTCAGGATGAACTGCATAGAGCTTGCCACCGTTGAGCACTATAAGCTTCCTATCATCTCGGTGGTCTTTGACAATACGGTTTTGGGCATGGTGCATCAATGGCAAACGCTCATATATGACCAGCATTACTCTGAGACAACGCTGGACAGAGGTCCTGACTGGGTGAAGCTTGCCGGCGCCTATGGGCTGCCCGGCTGGCGCGTGAGCACCGTAGAAGAGCTGGAGGGCGCTTTGGCAGAAGCACTTGAGACGGGAACGGGCGCGGTGATTGATTGCGTTCTTGATCCCGATGAAATGGTGCGCCCCATGGTTCCTTCAGGTCAGCACATCACCAATTTCCTTGCCATCTAAGGGGGATTATGCTTTCTCTAGATAAGATCTATCAGGCATCGTATGTCCTGAAGGGCGTGGCGAGAAAAACGGATTTGATCGCCGCGCCAACGCTGGTGCCCGGCCTGCCAGACCTCTGGCTCAAGACGGAAAACTTGCAGGTCACGGGTTCTTTCAAGCTGAGAGGTGCCTACTTCAAGATAAGCCAGCTCCCCAATGAAGCGCTTGAGAAGGGCATCATTGCATGCAGCGCCGGCAACCATGCCCAGGGCGTAGCGCTGGCAGCCACCCGCATGGGAGTCAAGAGTATTGTTTGCATGCCAGACGGAGCTCCCATCATGAAGGTGGAAAACACGCGCAACCTAGGCGCGGAGGTTCGCCTGGTCACTGGGTCATACGATGACGCGCATGATGAGGCTGTGCGTCTCCAGCAAGAAACGGGTGCAACCTTCATTCACCCCTACGACGACGAAGACGTTATTGCAGGACAGGGCACCATTGGCCTTGAGATCCTGGACCAGCTTGAAGACGTGGATGCCGTCGTGGTTCCGGTGGGCGGAGGAGGCCTCATATCAGGCGTGGCCTGCGCCATCAAGAATCTCAAGCCAAGCTGTAAGGTCTATGGCGTCCAAGCGCAGGGCGCGTCCGCCTTTGCGGATGCCTTCCAGAAAGGGACGTGGGCAGCCTCTGACACGGCCAACACCTTTGCGGATGGGATTGCCGTTAAAAACCCTGGTGAGCTCACATTTAAGATGTGCGAGAAGTACGTGGATGATGTGGTGACAGTCTCTGATGATGAGATTGCCGCAGCCATCCTGAGCCTCATGGAGCGCCAGAAGCTCGTGAGCGAGGGCGCAGGCGCAGCGCCGGTGGCGGCGGCCCTCTTCAAGAAGTTGCCCCTTGAGGGCAAGCGAGTTGTTGCTGTGGTCTCAGGCGGCAATATCGACGTCAATATCTTATCGCGCGTTATCAACCGTGGTCTTGCCATGAGTGGCCGCAAGGTCACGCTGGCCATCAAGCTCACTGATAAGCCCGGCCAGCTGGTGCAGGTGTCCAGTATCATCTCCAATCTGGGCGCTAACGTTGTTTCGGTTGACTATGACCTGTCAGACCCCGACCTGCCCATTTCCGCGTGCACGTTGCGCATTGGCATGGAGACGCGCAACAGGGAGCAGATTGAGGCCATCAAGGCAGAACTCAAAGCCGAAGGATTCAGCTTGGTGGAGTAGATAGTGCCACACAGTACAGGAAATAGGGAGGTCAGATAGGGTATCTGACCTGGGGAGGTAGTATGAAAAGTGATGCCATAAAACGGGGGCCTGAGGCGGCGGCACACCGCTCGCTCTACAATGCACTGGGCTGGACAGAAGAAGAGATCTCACGTCCGCTCGTGGGCATTGTGAGCTCGTTCAACGAGGTTGTTCCCGGCCACATGAATATCGATAAGATCTGTGAGGCCGTGAAGATGGGCGTGGCAGAGGCCGGCGGCATGCCGGTGGTTTTCCCCGCTATAGCAGTGTGTGACGGCATTGCAATGGGACATACGGGCATGAAGTATTCGCTCGTGACCAGAGATCTCATTGCGGACTCGACGGAGTGCATGGTGCGCGCACACGGCTTTGATGCGCTGGTCATGATCCCCAACTGTGACAAGAATGTTCCGGGCCTGCTCATGGCTGCGGCCAGGCTCAATCTGCCCACGACCTTTGTGTCAGGAGGGCCGATGCTCGCCGGGCGAATCGACGGCCACAAGACCAGCTTGTCGTCCATGTTTGAGGCCATGGGCGCCTATTCTGCGGGCAAGATCTCAGAGGAAAAGCTGCACGAGTACGAGTGCAAAACATGTCCGAGCTGCGGTTCTTGCTCGGGCATGTACACGGCAAACTCCATGAATTGCCTGAGCGAGGTCATCGGTATGGCGCTTCCGGGAAATGGCACCATACCTGCTGTCTATTCTCGCCGTCTGCAACTTGCCAAGCACGCAGGTATGGCGGTCATGGAGATGCTCAAGCATAATATCTGCGCGCGCGACATCATGACCAAAGAGGCCTTCACCAACGCGCTGACGGTTGATATGGCGCTGGGTTGCTCGACCAATACCATGCTCCACCTGCCTGCCATTGCGCATGAGTGCGGCATAGAGCTGGACTTGAGCTACGCCAATGAACTCAGTTCAAAGACGCCCAACCTCTGCCATCTGGCGCCAGCAGGACCTACCTACATGGAGGATCTGGATGAAGCGGGCGGCATCGTGGCTGTCATGGCCGAGCTCGACAAGCTCGGTCTCATCAACCGGGATTGCTTGAGTGTTACCGGCAAGACCGTGGGCGAGAATATCCAGGGAGCTTGGAACAGAGATCCAGAGGTAATCCGTCCGGCGGACAAGCCCTTCTCGCCCACAGGAGGCATTGCGGTCTTAACGGGCAACCTTGCGCCGGATGGGTCGGTGGTCAAGCGTTCGGCAGTGGCGCCCGAAATGCTCGTGCACGAAGGACCTGCGCGTGTTTTTGAGAGCGAGGAGGAGGCGCAGGAGGCCATCGACGCGGGTGCTATTAACCCGGGTGACGTGGTGGTTATTCGCTATGAGGGACCAAAGGGCGGACCGGGCATGAGAGAGATGCTGGCGCCCACGTCTGCCATTATGGGGCGTGGCCTGGGCACGAGCGTAGCGCTTATCACCGACGGCCGCTTCTCGGGCGCTACGCGTGGCGCGTGTGTGGGCCACGTTTCTCCTGAGGCTGCATCGGGCGGTCCCATTGGCATTGTTGAAGAGGGAGACATCATCTCGATCGACATTCCTGCCTGCAAGATTGAACTCAAGATAGATGAGGCGGAATATCAGCGTCGCATGGCTGCGTTTGTGCCCAAGAAGAAGGAACTGAGTGGCTATCTCAAGCGCTACGCCGCGCTGGTATCAAGCGGTGCTAAGGGAGCTGTTCTCAACTAGGCGCGGATAGGTTGGCTGGAGCTTTGCGTCGGGTTCTTGTGGCTCGGCGCAAAGAGTTTCATAGAGGGGATGCGTTGGTGGTCGATATGCAGAATGACCTGCAAGAACTTGCGCTGCGCTTGGATGCGCTTGTCATCTTTAGAGACCTTCTGGATGACCCTGTTATTGGAGCTCTCCATCGCCACCTTAAAACCCCTGGTAGCGCTACGTATGCAGCGTTTGTTGCGGAGCTCTTCAAGCAGGACGAGCAAAGCCTTACCGGCTATGTTGAACAGCGTGTGGTGGATGATGATAATGCCTATACGCAGCGCATTTCTGAGAAAAAGCAGATCTCTGCATATCTGGAGTCCGCGGTGGCGCTTGACCTTGCTACCTTGCAAGCTATGGTTGGACTCACCCGAGAGCAGCTGGTGACAGGCATCCCAGAAGCTGCGTATCTCCCGGATTTTGATCCCGGCGCGCAGGTTGATCTGTCTGCACTGTTCCACGAGCACATTGCGCACGTTGACCAATACGGCCTCGGCATGTTTGCGCGCTGGCACATGTTTACGCTGGACGGCGCTGGCGCCATTGTGCCGGTGCTCCATCCGGATACCGTGAGGCTTCATGATCTGGTTGATTATGAGCGAGAAAAACAGGTCATTGTCGACAATACGGAAGCGCTTCTGGCGGGCAGACCTGCGGCAAATATCCTGCTCACGGGCGATGCTGGCACAGGCAAGTCTTCCACAGTGAAGGCTGTCGTCAATGAGCTCAAAGAGCGGGGCTTGCGCATCCTGGAGGTGCGCAAAGACCAGCTGCATGAGATACCTGCCATCTTGGATGAGCTCACAGCAAACCCGCTCAAGTTCATCCTCTTTATCGACGACCTGTCGTTTTCTTCAAACGATGATGATTACGCAGCTCTGAAGGCCATTCTTGAGGGTTCGGTCGCTGCCAAATCAAGAAACGTGGTGGTGTATGCCACCTCAAACCGTCGCCATCTGGTGAAGGAGCGCTTTAGCGACCGCGAAGGAGATGAGATTCACCGCAACGATACCATGCAGGAGATCATCTCTTTGAGCGAGCGTTTTGGCATACACGTCAGCTTTTATCGCCCCAACAAAGACACGTATCTCAACATTGTGGCAAAGCTTACAGAACAGAGAAACCTCAGCTTTGATACGGCTGCTCTGTATGCAGCGGCAGAAAAGTTTGCCCTGCGGCGCGGCGGGCGCTCTGCCCGTGGTGCGCGCCAGTTTGTGGATGGGCTTGAAGCAGGTTCTATCCAACTCTAGCACGCAAGTTCACTCAAGCGCGTCCGGCCGCAGGTGCAGTAGGTAAAAAGAGGCTGGTTAGTAGACCATGCCCATGGCTTCACGGACCTCATTGAGGGTAGCATCTGCAATGGTGCAGGCGCGTTTGTTGCCCTCATGCAGGACATCTTTCACGTAATCAAGGTTCTGCTCATAGGTGTGGCGACGCTCACGGATGGGCGCAAAGTAGTCGTTGACCGCCTGCGTGACATACTTCTTGAGCTGGCCAGATCCTCCGTTGCCAATCTCTTGGGCAATCTCTTGAGGGTCTCTTCCCGTGCAAATGCTTGCGGTGGTGATGAGCGCGGACACGCCGGGGCGCGTCTCTGGATCAAAGGTGATGAAGCGCTCAGAATCCGTCTTGGATTTCTTGATGAGCTTGGCGGTCTCCTCCGCGCTCATGGAGATAGAGATGGCATTGCCATAAGACTTGCTCATCTTGCGGCCGTCTAGACCAGGGATGAGAGGCGTGGAGGTCAAGAGACCGCTGACCTCGGGAAATACCTTGCCGTAGCGCTCGTTAAAGCGTCTAGCCACTTTAGCGGTGACTTCAATATGTGGCAGCTGGTCTCTGCCGACCGGCACGATGTTTCCCTTGCAGAACAAGATGTCGCACGCTTGGTGGACCGGATAGGTCAGCAAAAGACCGGTGAGCGAGTGGCCCGACGCTTCCATCTCTGCTTTGACCGTGGGGTTGCGCTGTAGCTCCGCCTCCGAGACGAGCGAAAGGAAGGGGAGCATGAGCTGGTTTGCCGCAGGAACCGCAGAATGCGTAAAGATCATGGTCTTCTCGGGATCAATTCCGCAGGCCAGATAGTCCATAACCATGTTATAGACGTTGTCCTGGATGTGCTCGGTGGTATCCCGGTCTGTGATGACCTGGTAGTCCGCAATGATGATATTGGTCTTAACACCCGCATTTTGCAGGCGCACCCGCTCTTTGATGGTGCCAAAGTAGTGACCCAAGTGCAGACGGCCGGTCGGCCTGTCGCCAGTGAGCATGGTGTAGGCATCCGTCTTTCCCGCTTGGATGTCAGCTTGAATCTCATTTGAGCGACGCAGCGCCGCCTCATAGCTTTTCTCGTTGGGCATGATGACTCCCATAGGTTATGCGCACGCGCGCACCTTCACATACGTTTCTATGGTACGTCAGATGTGCCGTCCCGTGGGCGAAAACGTGTGACGCCACAGCCTTTGCCCACCCACAAAGCCCAGCCGTCAGTCAACAAGTTGCATGGGGGAACTCTGTTTGAGCAGCGCGTCAAAGAGCCGCTGCGCCGAGGTTCTTCTCGCCTGCACGCGCACATGATGCTCCGTGATCCAGCTTAAGTGCTCATCCACAAAGCGCTCAGCGCTCGATGCGTTCTCTGGGCGTTTTTTCAAGATGCTTGCGCAAATGTGACGCATCATACGCTAAGGTAAAGGGAGCGGAGAGGAGAATACATGGCGAGCTCTTATGGCAGTGATGCAAGCAAGTCCGCCTTGAGAAACGGCTATGTGGCGCTTGGCCGCTCCCTGTCTCCGCAGATGTGCGCGCGTATTGATGCGCGCGTGTGCTCGATGTTTGCGCTTTTGCCAGAGTATGTGCAGTGCTCGTTGCTGCTGTGCTATATCCCTTTTCATGAAGAGGTTGATCCGTTTGCACTGGCACGCCGGGCGCGGGCTGCGGGAAAGCGCGTTGCGTTTCCACTGATGGAAAAGCAGGGCTCCAAGCTCACCTTCTATGAAGTGGGAAATCTTGATGATCTTAGCAAGGGCGCGCGCGGGCTGTATGAGACGTCCCAGTCTCATGCGGCGTGTTTGGGCGATAAGATCATGCCTGGCGAGCTGGCAACGTCAGTCTGTTTGGTGCCGGGCTTGGTGTTTGATGCTGAGGGCTTCCGCGTGGGGTTTGGTGCGGGATACTATGATGAGTTTTTGGCCAGCTATCTTGGCTTTAAAGTGGGCCTGGCGCGCTCGTATCAGGTGAGCTCTAATCCGCTGCCTGCACACGAGCATGATGTGTGCGTCGATGCATTGGTGACGGAAGGCAGCATCTGGCGCTGCCGGACACCAGAGAAGTATCGGCAAGAGCGTTCGGAGAGCTAGGACTAGATGTCCAGGTGCTCGGCCATATCAAAGATGGCCTTTCTATAGCCTTCAATCCCCAGTCCGGTGATGGTCTCAAAGCAGGCTAAGCGCACGTATGAGATGCGCCGAAAGTTCTCTCGCTTGTTGATCTCAGAGATATGAACCTCAATGGCGGGAAGCGACACTGCCTTCAGCGCGTCGAGTATTGCCACCGAGGTATGCGTATAGGCGGCAGGGTTGATAACGATGCCATCAAATACGCCGTAGGCCTCTTGGATCTTATCGACAATATCTCCCTCGTGGTTGGACTGAAAACAGGTGCACTGAGAAAAACCTGCATCCTGAGCTGCTTGTTTGCAGAGTTTGACCAGAGATCCGTAGGTGTTGGTGCCATAGATTGCAGGCTCACGCACGCCCAGCATGTTGATATTGGGCCCGTTGATCACAAGGATACTTTGTCCAGCTCGAGCCGGCAGCGCCCCATCTGGCTCCTCATCCTCTTCAAGCTCTCTCAAACTGAGATCCAAGCGCGTGGCAGGATCTTCGTCGAGCATGCGAATGAGGGCATCAATATCATCTGGTGTGTGCTTGAGCACAGATGAAGAGGGGACAGCGGAGGGCATAGGTGACCTTTTGGTGCGCTCAGGAGAGGGGATAGGGCTTGTGGAAGCTGGCGCGTCATTGGTAGAAAGAGGTGCCGCGGCAGCAGAGTTCAGCTGCGCTGCGCTGGCTGCGCATGCGGGGTGCAGGTTCTTCTCGCCCTGCGCACCTTGGGCGGCCTGCGTGGCCGGTGCGGGCTTTGCGGAGTCTTGTGGCAATGCGCTCTCGTGTGCTGTATCCCTGGGGCCAAAAAATGTGGAACCATCCTTTGGCGGAAGTCCCGTTTGTGAGACGAACGCGTTCCAGACGTCTTCGACGATGCGCGGACCAAAAACTACCTCTACACCATGGGTGCCTCTGCGTGTGGTACCCAAGACGCCAGGGATTGCGTTGAGCGTGTTCTTATCGACCTCTTTGGGGTCCTTAACATGGAGCCTTAAGCGTGTCATGCAGACGCCATTAGCGGTGATATTTGACAAGCCACCCACGGCAGCTATGACGTGTTTGGCTATCAGGGTCTTATCCACAGAAACTCACAATCAAAAGGTTGCTTGCGGGGGCATTTACTCTCACGAATTGAATTATAGAGAGGTGAAAGTCGTGGGGTACATGCGCGCTTCCGTGAGCGGTAGTCTATTGTGCACATGGAGCCGCTCGCCCGTATGAGCTGCAAGAAGGCACAGAGGCCCCCGGCTTTTAGTTCACAGGATGTCAACAATTCACGTTTGGGATTAAACGGAAGGTTAAGGCGCGGCGGGTGCGGGAAGATCAAGCAGCGCCATGATAGCCTCCGCGTCACCTGCTGCAGATCCTGTGCACGGCAAGATGATATTTGCCCAGCTTCTGTAGAGCGCCATGCGATCACGTGCCAGCTGCTTGACGCCTTCGGCCTGGCTGAGCGGCCTTCCAGCCACGGAAAGTTGACTCAGATCCCTGTCGAGCATAACGATCATGCTGTTCTGCCGGAGAATATCAAAGTTCTCGGGGCGGACCACCACGCCGCCGCCGCATGCTATGACAAGACATGAGCGCGCGGCGCACGCCTTGAGCGTCGCGTGCTCAAGATCTCTAAAGTGCGCCTCACCAAAGCGCCGGATGCACTCCGCCGGTGTGATGCCGTGGTCCAGCCCAAAGGCATCGTCCATGTCCACAAACGGCCTGCGCAAGAGCCGCGCCAGGCGCCTGCCGGTAGTCGTTTTGCCACTGCCGGGCATGCCGATAAGGGCAATATTCATGCTCTGGGTTTTGATGAGCCGTTCGATACGCTGGATATCTATAGGATCAGGTGCGAGAAGTGCCTGGCTCTTGGAAGCGTCAGCGGTAGGCACAGGGGCTTTTCCCAAAAAGCGCGCCGATGAGTACGCAGCCTGTGCCACCAGCATGCCAAGGCCTGATTCTGTGGGCAGTCCCAGCTTTTCAGCGGCAAGCATGAGGCCAGTTCGCTGCGGGTTATAGACAACGTCCAAAACGCCTTTGAGCTGCGTGAGCTGCATGAGCATCTCATCGCTGACAACGGAGGCAGGACAGTTGGGGTAGGTGCCAACGGGCGTCGTGTTGACCATAAGTGCCGCATCATGGTGGAGCGAGACAAGATTTGCGTAAGTATTCTTTCCTGAACGTGAGATGACCACCACGTGTGCGCCGGCATCCTGAAGTGCTGCGCACACTGCTTTCGATGCTCCGCCTGAGCCAAGGACGAGGACTTTCTTGTCCTGCAGCAGCGCCTGTGCGCTGGAGACACCAAGCTCTTGGGTGCAGAAGCGCTCGAGCATCCAGGCAAAGCCGGCATAGTCTGTGTTATCGGCTAGGATTGCGCCGTCGGGTGTGTGGACAAGCGTATTGGCAACGCCCAGCGCATCTGCTGATGCGGTGGTGTAATCTGCCAGCTCATAGGCCTTTTGCTTGTAGGGGATGGTGACGTTTAAGCCCTTCCAGCTGCCATGCCTGATAAATGTTGCCACTTCTTCTGGTTCAAGCTCTATGAGCGTATAGGGAGCAGAGCCCAAAGTGGTATGAATCTGAGGAGACCAGCTGTGGGCAAGAGTTTTCCCCACCAGGCCAAAGGTGACTTCTTGGTTGTCGTCCGGCTGGTTTACGAGCCGCACCTAGACCACCTCCGTGTAAGAGCCCAAATACCTGAAGTTCTCGCAGACATCGCTCAGTGAGTTCATGAGGGTCAAAAAGCGCGGGCTTGCCGCAGCACACTCCACATCAAAATAAAACATGAAATCAAACTCACGCTCCGGGATGGGGCGGCTCTCCAGCTTCACGATATTGATATCCAGGGCAGAGAAGCGCGCGAGCACCTTGTAGAGAGCGCCTGGCTCATGCTTAGTTTCAATCATCAAGGTGGAGCGCTCGGCGCCGGGGTAGATGGTGAGCTCTTTGCTGATGCAGGCAAACCTGGTGTAGTTGTTCTTGAGGTCCTGCACGTTCTCCTCGGCAATGTCGAGGTCATAGAGCGCAGCGCACTCTTGCGAGGCCAGCGCCGCCACGTCTTTCCTGCCCGACTCCGCAACCATGCGCGCCGCTACGGCGGTGTTTTCCGTCACATGGACGCGGACGTTAGGGAAGGTGGAAATGTATCCAGCGCACTGGTTTATCGCCTGCTCATGGCTGTAGATGATGCGCACATCCTTGCGCGTGACGCCGGGCGGCACCAGGAGGTTGTGATCAATTCGGAGCCTCACTGTTCTCACAATGTGGAAATCGTGCTGCATCATGAGGTCAAACACGCGGCTGACCGAGCCTGCAGTGGAGTTTTCTATGGGAAGCACGCCAAACTTGACCACGCCGCGCTCCACGGCCGAGAAGACCGCGTCAAACGTATCAAAATAGGCAATATTTGCGCGCTTAAAGAGGCGGTCAGTGGCTATTTGCTGATAGCTACCTTCCACACCTTGGCAGGCGACAAAAGCATGCTCTGGAAAGTAGGGTGGCTGAGAAGCCAGGGCGGCCGCCACCGTCTGTGCGGCTTCGCTGTGCTGTCCTAAGCGCTGGTACTGGGCCTCACGGGAGGCCTCCATAAGGAGCGTCTCCAAGACTGCGGCGTAGTGCTCAAGGCCAGCTCCTGCGTGCTTTGCCGCGCGTGCAATGTTGTCTCGCTCACGTGCGGCGTCGTAGATGGGCTTGCCCGAGGCGCGCTTGTATGCTGCCACTTCCTCCGCGCAGGACATGCGCTCCAAGAAGAGGTCGATCATCTGTGAATCTATGGCATCAATGCGGCTGCGTATCTGAGTGAGATCGTGCATGAAAACTCCTGCTTACTGGTGGTCTGACAAGGTGAAGGCGGAGCCTTCTTCGGGGAAACTGAGCCATGAGTCCAAAAGCGCCAGCGCCATGACTGCTTCTGTCACCGGCACCGCGCGAACGGCCACACACGGATCATGGCGTCCGTGTACGGTGAGCTTGGTTTCTTCCATGGTAGTGAGATCGACCGAATCCTGCTCCTGGGAGATGCTCGACGTTGGTTTGAGGGCCACGCGTACAACCACGGGAGCTCCGGTAGAGATACCACCTAAGGCGCCGCCGGCGTTGTTGGTGGTTGGCACAACGGTGCCGTTGTAGATGGCATAGGGGTCATTGTTCTGGCTGCCCCTTCTGCGGGAAACATCAAAACCTGCACCAAATTCCAGCCCTTTGACAGCCGGTATCCCAAAGAGCGCGCGGGCAAGGGTGTTTTCCAGACCATCGAACATGGGGGAGCCAATGCCTGCGGGAAAACCAGTGGCGACGCACTCAATGAGGCCGCCGACGGAGTCTTTGGCCCTGCGTGCATCGTCGATCTCTTTGAGCATGGCCTCTTGCGCTTCTGGAAGGATGGTGGGCAGAGGCTGTGAGGCTGCTACGGCATCCATCTGGGTCTGGAGCATCTTGAGTGCTTCTGGATCAGAGTGCTGCGTTACAAAGCGCTCATCTTCCACGTTGCCGACGCGCGCCAAGTGTGCCTGGATCCTCACGCCTTTGGTTGCAAGTATCTGCAGCGCAATGCCTCCCGCGGCACAAAGAGGTGCCGTCAGGCGACCGGAGAAGTGTCCGCCGCCCGGTATATCTTGATTGCCGTGCCATTTGGAGAAGGCCGCAAAATCTGAGTGTCCCGGGCGGGGAACACGCAACAGGTTGTCGTAATCGTGCGAGCGCGTATTGGTATTCATGATGGTGATGGCCAAGGGGGCGCCGGAGGTTTTTCCCAAAGGATTGAGCCCAGAGAGGATCTGCGGCTCATCGGCTTCCTTGCGCGGCGTTGACCACGGTCCTTGACCAGGTGTTCTTCTGGCCATGAATGCGTGGAGTTGGTCGTTATCAATAAGAAAGCCAGACGGGAGACCTTCTACCACACAGCCGATGGCTGGGGAATGAGATTGTCCAAAAACGCTCACGCGGAGTGCTGTTCCAAAACTTGAGGGCATTATGCGTCCTCCCTGCTATAGATTCCTCCGATACGGGCAAAGTCCAAGAAGAAGTCTGGATAAGATTTTGATACGCAGTCAGCACCCAAAATGCGGACAGGTCCTTGTGCGTGCGCGCCCAATATGGCTGCCATCATGGCAATGCGGTGGTCATGAGCTGCATCGACAGTGCCGCCTGAAATGTCGTCGGTACCTTGGATGCGCAAGGTATCTCCCTCAATGCAGGCATCTACTCCCAGCGCGCGCAAGGCAGCACTTACGGTGGCCAGGCGGTCAGATTCTTTAAGCCTCAAGCGCCCTGCGTTCTTTAGCAGGGTTGTACCAGGACTTTTTGCTGCTACTGCAGCCAGTGGTGGCACGAGGTCAGGAAAGTCTGAGACGTCCAGTTCTGCTGCATGCGGATGGTCTTTGGTGGCACGAGCGGACATGCCTTTGCGAGCAATGCGTGCGCCCAGAAAGCTAAGTGCCGCCAGTATGGCGCGGTCACCCTGGGCACTCTGCAGGTTGAGCCCGCTTACCGTCACGCCCTCTGAAGAGAGAGCGCCTGCTGCCAGCCAGAAGGCAGCGTTTGACCAGTCGCCTTCAACGGTGAGCTCAGCATCGGGCGTCTGAGCTGCGGGATCTATCGCAAAGACCGTAGCGGGCTTATCGAGCGCATGTTCTTCTCGCTCATGGACGCGGAAGCCAAAGTGAGAAAGCGCATCTATAGTGAGATCAATGTAGGGGCGGCTCTCCACCGGCTGCGTGACCCAGATCTCGGTCGGGTCTGAGAGCTTGGTTGCCGCCAGCATAAGACCGCTCACGTACTGGGAAGAGACGTTGCCTGGCAGGTCAAAGCGGCCGCCGGTGAGCTGACCGGAAAGCTCGATGGGCACCGTGCCTTCTGGAGATATGCTCACGCCGTGCGCTCTCAGCTGGCCCAAGAGGGGCTCAAGCGGGCGCTCGGCGAGCCTGCCGTGGACCATGATTTTTGCATCCACGCCAAGGGCAGCTATGGTGGGGATAAGAAAGCGCAGCGTAGAGCCTGATTCGTTGACGTCAAACTCTGTCGGCGTATGAGCTTGGGACGTGTGTGTATAGGCGCGCCCCACCACCCTAAAGCCTTCCTTGGTGCGCGTGATATGCGCTCCGAGCGCGCGCATGCAGGCTGCTGTGGCGTCAATATCTTCAGAGGTGGTATTGCACCCAAGCTGCGTCACATGATCTGTGAGTGCAGCCAAGATGAGCAGGCGGTGCGCTATGGACTTAGAGGAAATGGCAGGCAGAACGCCTGAGAGCGTGGAGGGGTGTACGGTTACATCCATGGAGGTCCTAACGATCAGCTGGTGTAGGTTGTGCCGCAGCCACGATCAACCAGGTCTCTAAATTCCTCTGGTGAGACGCGCCTGATCTCTGTGGCACCTATCTTGGTGGGAACGATGATGTTCAAGCCATCAGCGTGGTTCTTCTTGTCCAAGGCGGCAAATTTCACGATGGTTTCGTGGTCAAGTGGGGTATCGGTGGGAAGGCCGTGAAGCTCAACCACGTGTTCAATACGGCGTGCGACCGAAGGATCCACCCAGCCTTTGCTTGCGGCCGCGCGCGCCATGCAGCAAAGGCCGCAAGCAACAGAGCTGCCGTGTCCTAGGGTGAAGTTGCTGGCGGCTTCGACAGCGTGCCCTATGGTGTGTCCAAGGTTGAGCGTCTGGCGCACGCCCTTCTCGCGCTCATCTGCTACCACGACGTTGCGCTTGATCTCAATATTTGTGGCTATGATGTCAGCCAGGCGCTCGTTTGTGTAGCCTACCTGGGTGAGCGGGCGGCGTGAGAGCTCATCAAACAGCTTTTCATCAGCTAAAACGCCGTGTTTGATCACCTCTCCGCAGGAATCGCGGAAGAGCTCTGGCGAGAGCGTAGAGAGGCAGTCTATGTCCGCTATGACCACGGCGGGTTGCAAAAATGCGCCAGCCAAGTTCTTGCCCGCACTCAGATCGACGGCGGTTTTGCCGCCCACAGAGGAGTCAACCATGGCCAAAAGTGAGGTCGGAATCTGCACGACGTCACAGCCGCGCAGGTAGAGTGCAGCGGCCAGACCTGCCATGTCACCCGTGACGCCGCCGCCTAGGGCTACGACCGCGTCGTCCCTGGTCAGGCGTGCTGCCGCTATCTTTTCTAGGATGTCTTCGAGCGTCGAGAAGCGCTTGTGCTGCTCTCCTGCCGGAAACGTGATGAGGGTGCACATGATACCTGCCGCCTCAAGAGACGCGGCAACATCATGTGCATAGAGCGGGGTCACATTGGAATCACTCACCAGCGCCACATGCGTAGCAGAGGTAGCTTCTCTCACGATCTCACCTGCATGCATGAGCAGGCGGCTGCCGACCAGCACCTCGTAGGCCCTGGTAGGCGTCTTCACGCGAATGGTTTTTCTCGCCCACGATTTCATCGGCCTTCCACCTCTCTCTTGCGCCGATCACCCTCAGCGAGCAGCTGCTCCAGGCGATCCGCATCACGCTGGTCGATAGCATCTTTGTACTGCTGCAAGTTGTCGATCAATATGCCGATCTCGCGCGAAAGATTATCCGCGTCGTCCAAAAAAAGCTCGGTCCACATGGGTGCGTTCAGGCGTGCCACGCGCGTGAGATCCTTGTACGAGCCCGCCGAGAAACCCTTGTGTACCTGGGCAGATGGGCTCTTGACATACGCGTTTGACACCACGTGTGCCAGCTGGGAGGTAAACGCAATCACCTCGTCGTGGTGGGCAGCCGTCGTGTAGGTAAACTGGCCAAACTGGAGCGGCTGGAGCAGCTGCTCCACGCGGTCGAGAAGATCCAAGCGCTCCAAATCCGTGAGATTAGGGGGCGGTACCACCACCATGGGCGCCTTGTGAAACATGTTGGCGCGCGCATGCGCGTAGCCAGAGTACTGGGTTCCTGCCATGGGATGGCAGCCCACAAAGTGCCACGCGTAGTCTTTTGCCACGTCAAAGCAGGTATCGCAGATGACCTGTTTGACGCCGACAGTATCTATCACAATGGCGCCGGGGGAGATGAGCGCGGCGTTTTCCTTAAGCCAGTCGATGGCTGCCTGAGGATAGCCTGCGAGCACGATCATCTCCAGCGTGGGCAGCGTATCTTCGGTGATCTCACCGTCCACAGAATCGAGCATGGCAAACTCAAGCGTCTTGCGCGTGCGGTTCCACGCATAGACCTCACGTCCCGCTTGGTGAAGCGCTTTGGCAAACGAGCCACCCATAAGACCCAAGCTCACAATACCCATGCGGAATGGCACAAAGCTGTGGTCGTGCGGTATGGTGGGGCGCTCAAAGGAGCTTTCTTGTTCTAGCGTATCTGCCATGTTATGCCTCACGTCCCAGCGCGGCGCTAACGGCGCGGATATGGTGCATGAGGTGCGCAAATTGCAAGAAGTCAAGCGCTTGGGCACCATCGGTGGGCACGTCTTGTGCCTTGGTGTTGATTTCTATCTCCAAGCCGTCGGCGCCTGCCGCAACGGCAGCTGCGGCACATCTCTCCACGTGCGTTGCAAAGCCTGCCGCATGGCTGGCATCCACAATCACGGGAAGATGCGTGAGTTCATGCAAGGTCGGCAGGGCATTGATGTCAAAGGTGGCACGCAGGCGTGGATCTGCGGTCTTGGTGCCGCGCTCGCAGAGGATAACCTTGGTGTTTCCTGCGCTCATAACATACTCTGCGGCAAGCAGGAATTCATCGGTATCCATGTCACGGCCGCGCTTCAAGAGGACGGCTTGCTCGGTCTTGCCAACCTCACTCAAGAGTGCATAGTTCTGTGCGTTTTTTGAACCAATCTGTATAACATCGACACCTGCATCGACGAAGGTCTCAACGTTGCGGGGATCTACCACTTCAGATACAACGGGCATCTTGAGTGCATGTGCGGCGCCAACAAGCTCTTTGAGGCCTTCTGCCCCTATGCCGTGAAACGCGTAGGGGCTGGTGCGGGGCTTAAAGGCCGCTCCTTGAAGCAGCGTGGCTCCCGCTTCTTTTGCCGCCTGAGCAATTTCTTCTATGTGGGACTGCTCAATAAAGCAGGGGCCAGCTATGACCTGAAAGTTGTTGTGTCCCAACTTGACGCCAAATCCGCAGTCAACAGAGGAGTCCTCAGGATGAAACTTGCGGTTTGCTAACTTGAAGGGTTCAGATACGCGCTGTACACGGTCTATGATCTCCAGAGATTCCAGAAGGTATGGATCAATCTGGCTGGTATCACCCACAATTCCTATGATGGTCTTGTCCTGTCCACGGGAGACATCCGTTCTAAAACCACGGGCCTGAATCCAGGATAGAAGCCCTTGGAGCTGCTCTTTTGTCGTGCCCTGTTTAACCGTTGCTATCATGGTGCCAAAGTGCCTTTCCGGATAGGATGTTTGATTTTCCAACCCACGAATGTGAGAAAAAAGATATACTCTCTCCCTGTGCGGTGCACGTTTGCTGGTATGTGGTCCCGTAGCTCAGCGGATTAGAGCGTTCGCCTCCGGAGCGAAAGGTCGTGGGTTCGAGCCCCACCGGGATCACCATTTCTTCTTTCACCTTTAATCTACTAAAAGCGCCCGCCGCTGACCCTCGTGTATCTCAATCGTGCGGCAGAAATTAACAGAAGACCTATGGAGCCACATACGCTCTGTATATAATTCCATTCTCACTATGCATACATGAGCGTGCTAACCTAACGCTTGCGGGAGTTTTGCGCTGTCCGCGCGTGAGAGAGGAAGCTGTGAAAAAGACCGCTACAACAACTTCTGCTACGCAGGTGCCAAGCCAGATTGTGGGCTTGACCTCTGATGAGGTGGCACGTCGTCGTGCGGCAGGTGAGGTCAACACCAACACAGACGCGAAAACACTGTCTGTGGCAGAGATCGTCTCAAAGCACACGTTTACCCTCTTCAATGGGGTGACCTTGGGGCTGGCGGTTCTTATCGTCTTCACTGGTAGCTTGAGAAACCTTGCCTTTATGGGCGTGGTGCTGACCAATTTTCTTATCGGCGTTATCCAAGAGCTGCGTGCCAAACGCATGGTGGACAAGCTCTCCATTTTGACGGCCGATAAGGTCCGTGTGGTGCGTGACGCGTGCATGCATGAAGTGCCCTTGGACGAGCTGGTCCTAGACGATGTGATCATGCTTTCCCACGGAGATCAGATCCCTGCAGACTGCGTGGTGCTCGAAGGCACGCCGCAGGTGGACGAGTCATTGCTCACCGGCGAAAGCGAGCTCATCGACAAGCGCGAGGGAGATGAGCTGCTCTCCGGCTCTTTCATCTCCACAGGAAGCGTCGTGGCACGTGTAGTGCGCGTTGGCTTGGATGGTTTTGCCGCAAAGATTAATGCAGAGGCCCACAGCACCAAGGAGTTCTCCTCAGAGATCATGGACTCGCTGCGGCTGGTGATAAAGCTTGCCACCTACTTGCTTATTCCTTTGGGGATAGCTTTGTTCTTAAGGACGTTTCTCAAGGGTGAAACATCTTTAAACGACGCCATCCTATCTACGGTAGCAGCGCTTTTGGGCATGATTCCTCAAGGTCTGGTGCTGCTTACCTCAACGGTATTTGCCCTGGCAACCACGCGCCTTGCACACCATAAGGTGCTGGTGCAACAAACCTATTGCATAGAGACCTTGGCGCGCGTGGACACGCTCTGTATTGATAAGACGGGAACCATCACTACCGGCGCCATGGAAGTGGTGGGAATGGTGGGACCTCACGGAGAAGACTTGACGGATGCAGATGCCTCGCAGCTTGCACGCGTCTGCATGAGTATCTGTGAAGCCAATGCAGCAGATGAGAATCAGACGAGCGCCACGCTCAGGTCATATCTCACCTCTTTAGGGGTCAAGCGTCATGAAGTTGCAGAGGCCATAGCCTTTAGTTCCGAGAAGAAATTCTCTGGATGCATACTTTTTTCCGGTGGGTGCTATCTCATGGGTGCTGCACAGTTTTTGCTCACGCACGAGCAGCTGGACTCATTTGAACAGATGCGCAAGCACCAAGACACAGCAGCGCGCATCCTCTGTGTGGTCAAGGTGTCAGGAATGAGCCAGGATGGCGCGCCTGTTGGAGATCCAGAGATCTTGGGCTATGTGATCTTGCAAGATGAGATACGCCCCACGGCGGCTGAGACCATCCAGTACTTCAAGGATCAGGGCGTCAATATCAAGGTGATCTCAGGAGATGACCCTACAACCGTTGGTGCCATAGCTGAGCGCGTGGGGATAGAAAACGCTGGTCGTGTATGTGATGCCACCCAGCTTGAGACCATGGACGACATACGCATTGCATCGATGACGGCAAGCGTCTTTGGCCGCGTGACGCCGCACCAAAAGCGCGAGCTGGTAAGCGCCTTGCAGGAGCAAGGACATATAGTGGCCATGACTGGAGATGGTGTCAATGACATCTTGGCGCTCAGGCGCTCGGATTGTTCTATCGCTATGGCCTCAGGTGCCGCAGCCAGCAGAAACATTGCAGAGATTGTGCTTGTGGACAACGACTTTGCCCATCTGCCGCAGGTGGTGGCAGAAGGCAGGCGCTCCATCAACAACCTGCAGCGCTCGGCCTCTCTCTTCCTAGTAAAGACGGTCTACTCCGCGCTCTTATCGCTCATCTGCGTCTTCTTGCCGCCCTATCCCTTCATTCCCATCCAGCTCACGCTCATATCCGCAGCGGTTATTGGCATGCCGTCATTTGCCCTAGCCCTTGAGCGCAACCATGAGCGCGTACGCGGCAGCTTCCTCAACAATGTCTTGATGCGCTCACTTCCCGCGTCCGCGACGATCGTGATTGTCTTGGGCGTGACACTTTTCCTGCGCTGGCTCAATTTCTTTACCTTTGATGAGGCGTCAACGCTCAGCATGTATCTGTGCGCGCTCATAGGGCTGGCGCTTATCGTGAGGATTTCGGTGCCGCTTAACCTCTACCGAACCTTGGTCAGCGCTCTTGTGGTGGCAATCATGCTCTTGGGAACCATGGTCTTTCCTCAATTCTTCATGGTTCAGGATATGAGCGTTTCCATGGCGTTATATTTTGGTGCTCAAGGGGTGGCATCACTTGTAATATTTCATATCCTCAGCGAGGGGATGCAAGCAGGTGCAGGCAATGTGCTGACGCGCATAGCAGATAAGTTGGAGGAACTTCTATGATCTTTGATAAGGCTTTTGTCGATGCCATCAAGGCAGCTCGTACGCCTAAAACCCTGGTGGCCGGAGGTCTGGAACGCAAGATCATTGACGTATCGCACATTCCAGGCGCAGAGCGGTTGCCGCGCGCGCTGGTCATCTTGCTGGAAAATGTTGTTCGCCGAGCAGACACGCTTGAATCGGCCGTAGAAGCAGCGCATCGTATCTGTCAGGCAGGCCTTGCGGGCGAGCAGGGCGCGGAGATTGAATTTATGCCTGCACGCGTGCTCTTCCAAGACTTTACCGGCGTGCCGGTCTTTGTGGACTTTGCGGCCATGCGTGATGCCATGGTGGAGCGCGGGGGAGACCCAAGCTTGGTAAATCCCCATATTCCTTGCACGCTCGTGGTTGATCACTCCGTTATTGCGGATAAAGCGGGATCGTGTGACGCACGTGCGTTCAATGAGCAGAGCGAGGCCGAACGCAACCATGAGCGCTTTGCCTTCCTCAAGTGGGCATCACGCTCGTTTTCCAACGTGGAGATTGTCCCGCCTGCAGGCGGCATCTGCCATCAGCTGAACATTGAGCGCTTCTGCCGCGTGGTGACAGAAGACGCGCTCATCCAAGATGACAAGGTTGCCTGCTTTGACACGCTCGTGGGGACCGATTCTCACACCACTACGGCAAACGGCCTGGGCGTTTTGGGCTGGGGCGTCGGTGGCATTGAGGCAGAGGCGGCAGCGTTAGGCCAGCCCATCTCTATGCTGGTGCCCCCGGTGGTTGGGCTCAAGCTGACCGGTGAGCTCCAAAACGGCGTTTCCGGCATGGATTTGGCCCTTACCGTGGCACAGATTCTGCGTGAGGCAGGCGTTGTGGGCGCCCTGGTTGAGGTCTTTGGCTCTGGTGTCAAAAACCTGACCGCCACCCAGCGCGCCTGCGTATCCAACATGACGCCAGAATACGGCGCTACGGCGGTGCTTTTCCCGGTTGACACCAAGACGACTGACTACCTCACGCTGACGGGTAGAGACGCAGGTCAGGTGGCCTTTACCGAGGCATACCTGCGCGCGCAAGGCCTGTGGGATCTGAGCCGTGAGCGCGTCTACTCCCGCGTGATTGAGCTCGACCTGCGCTCGGTAGCGCTTTCACTGGCAGGTCCTTCTCGCCCGCATAACCGCGTCGATATTGCGCATCTCTCCGAGCGCCTGCGCACATCTGCCGAGGCGCGCAAACGTGACTTCACCCAGCGTTTCCAGGTGTCATTGGGCGATAAAACCCAGGAGCTTGGCCACGGTGCCTTGGCCATTGCGGCTATCACCAGCTGTACTACGGCAACCGATCCTGCCATGATGGTGGCGGCAGGCATCCTTGCCAAGAAGGCATGTGAGCGCGGCCTTGCGCCCAAGCCGTGGGTGAAGAAGATCTTGGCTCCTGGCAGCCACGCCACGCAGCTCTTGCTTGAGCGCGCCGGCCTCACGGAGCCTCTCTTCAAGCTGGGATTTTATACTTGTGGCTTTGGTTGCATGTCATGTATTGGCAACTCGGGTGAGATTCATCCTGCCTTAAAGGCCATCGCAGATGAGATGGAGCTCACGAGCGTGCTTTCGGGCAACCGCAACTTTGACGGCAGAATTTCTCCTGATGTATCCCAGAACTTCCTGTGCGCGCCGGCGCTGGTGGTGGCGTATTCTCTCGCGGGCACCATGGACATTGACCTTGTGCATGAGCCGGTGGGGATTTCTTCCGATGGCACGCCCGTTATGCTTGAGGAGCTCTTGCCAACCGACGAAGAGATCTCGTCTACGCTTAAAGATGTGCTGGTGCCCCAGCTCTTTGTCGATGGCGCCCAGGGTCTTTTTGAAGGCTCCGATGCCTGGAAACAGATTGAGGTTTCGGCCTCTGACACCTTTGCGTGGGACCCCGACTCCACGTATGTGCGCCGGGCGCCCTACTTTGACTTGGCCAAGAAGAGCACTGAGGTCAAGATTTCTCACGCGCGCGTGCTGGTTCTGGCAGGTGACTTTGTTACCACCGACCACATTTCTCCCGCAGGCTCTATTGCCAAAGACTCTCCGGCGGCGCGCTACCTTACCGATCACGGCGTGGCGGAGAAAGACTTCAACACCTATGGTTCGCGCCGCGGCAACCACGAGGTCATGATGCGCGGTACCTTTGCCAACGTGAAGTTTGAAAACAAGCTTGCTCCGGGCAAGACGGGTTCGTGGACCTATGACTTTAACACTGATACCCTGACGTCTATCTTTGCTGCAGCAGAGGATTATCGCGAGAAGAACCAGGATCTTGTGGTGATTGCCGGAAAGCTCTATGGATCTGGCTCCAGTAGAGACTGGGCGGGCAAGGGCCCTGCGCTCTTGGGTGTCAAGGCGGTCATTGCTGAGAGCTTTGAGCGCATCCACCGCTCCAACCTGGTGCAGATGGGCGTGTTGCCGCTGCAGTTCAAGGAGGGCCAATCCGCTGAGCTCTTGGGCCTGGATGGCACGGAGACCTTCGATATTGAGGAGATTGATCTTTCCCATGGCCTGCCCAGCAGTCGAGAGGCGCGCGTCATGGCCACCAAGAAAGACGGCACCATGGTGGGGTTTGACTGCACCATCAGGATCGATACCCCCATGGAAGGAAAGTTCATGGCCTCTGGTGGAATCTTGCCGTACGTTTTGGATAATTTGCTCGCAAAGGATGAGAAGTAGATACACTGGATATGCTTTAAAGGCACTTGTCTCATAACGAAGCTTACATACACCACGGAGGCTATCCTTGAAATGTCCCGTCTGTGGAACGCAATTGCCGCAGGACGCCACAATATGTCCTGCCTGCCACAGCAAAATCTATGTATCAACTAAAAAAGAGACGGAGCGCAGCATCTTCTGTCGGCGCTGCGGCGCCAAGGTGCCAGATGGAAAGACCACCTGCCCATACTGTGGCTTTCCTCTGACAGATGAGGATGTTGTCCGTACGCTGGAAAGACACCATGAGCCCAAGAAAGAGGCACCGCGTGCTGTCTCTCCAGAAAGTGTGATTCCGGACGCGCCGACCGATGGCTACCGTGCGGCGTCACGTCTTGAACACATGCCTCACATAAGGGTGGCTCTTGTCGCCGCACTCTCCTCTGTCCTCATTGTGGGTGGAGCGTTTTTGGCGGTAACCAAGCCATGGGATCCCAACTCCAGAATCACGCACGCCACGGAGGATAGAGATACGTCGTGGGCTGGATTTCCTGGTGCGGTGGAGACGCTCAGCGGCCAGGACAAGGCCAAGCAACAGCAGGAACAGGAACAAAGGGACATCTATTTTGATGAGCTGACTAGCTTCTGGCAGGCGCTGGGCTCCATCTCGCAAGAAATGGATGAAAATGAGGCAACGCTTACAGGCATCCTGGATGGCTCAGGTGAGTCCATATCTGATGGCGCAGCGCAATCCCAACAGATTGCCCTTGAGCTCTCCAACAAGATTGCTGATTTCTCCAGCTACGATATGCGGGACTCAGACTATGTGGATCAGTATAATAATCTGGTCAACTTGGGCAATTACCTCAGAAATAGATCTGATGCGCTGAACCAAGCGTGGCAGCAGGCCGCCGCTGCAGAAGACATAACAGATGTTTCGCAGCAGATTGATGCCATGTTGGGCATCAATTCAGACGGTACGGGTGCAGCAACCTGGAAGCAGCTCTTTGAGCAAGGCTATTCCGATGCCGAGCCGCAAGAGCTTTAGGCGTTGTATAGTTATGATCCATCTGCTCAATGTGTGAACGAATGGGTAGGCTGATAAAATAGGAACGCACTTATGTGCGTTTGAGAATCGGAGGTTGTGATGGGTCTTTTTGGAGAGCCTCTCTATACACCAGAGTATGAAATTGTCGGTGATGAGGTGGCGGTTTTTGACACCTCATGCGGTGTGATTGAGGTTGCACTGGACGGCAACGGTGCACCTATCCATGTAGCCAACTTTTGTGAGCTGGCATCATCGGGCTTCTATGATGATCTTAAGTTCCATCGCTACGTGCCCGGCTTTGTTATCCAGGGCGGTGATCCCAATACCCGTGTCATGACACCTGAAGATGTAGCAGCGGGAAGACGTGGTCCTGATGGTTATCCTGGCGTGGGAGGCCCTGGCTATAGAATCCGTCAGGAGTACACGACAAACCCGCGCAACAGCCATGATGATGCGGCACTTGCCATGGCGCGCTCTCAGAACCCGGACTCTGCCGGCTCTCAGTTCTACTTCTGCTTAGGACCTCAGCACTCGCTGGACTCGGGCTATACCGTGTTTGGTCAGACCATCAAGGGCAAAGATGTTATCGCCAAGCTCAGAGCGGGAGATGTCATCAATTCAATTAGGATAGAACACCGGCAGGCGTAATGCGTCGGGTTTCATAGGAGGACAAGCGTGAATCAGCAGATGTTTGAGGCGGGAGTTGCCGCCTATCAAAGAGGTGACTGGAGCATAGCAGCGCTGCAGCTGTCACAGGCAAAAAGCGCAGGAGAGCTATCCGGTCGGGCTGATCATCTTCGCGGTAACGCCTTGATGAAATTGCACCGTTTTGAGGATGCAGCTGCCGCGTATGCAGAGGCGCTGCGTGACGAGTCATATGGTAAGCGGGGTGCCCTCAACACCAACCGCGGCCGTGCGCTCATAGCTGCTGGTCATGTGGATGAGGCCATCAATGCTCTTACGGCAGCCACGCAGGATAGTTCCTACAAGAATGCCTATAAGGCATATCTAGCGTTGGGTGGCGCGTATCTTGAGCTCAAAGATGCCCGCAGCGCAGGTATTGCCTATCGCTATGCAGCAATTGACGAGAATAACCCGGATCCTTGTGAGGCGCTGCGCAAGCTTGGCGATTGCTTCATGGAGCTGGGCCGTCCTACTGACGCGGTTGAATCCTATAGAACGGCGCTTGACTTCTCCAGCTTGGGACAAAACCAAAATGCCATCTACTGTGAGCTTGCGCTTGCCTATGTTGCCACCAATCGCATGAATGAGGCAGTCGATGCCTTCACGCATGCTACGGCAGATGGCACCTATATCTTGGCGCCTGAGGCGCAGGCATCGTTTGACGCTGCAAAGAATGCGGTGGCAGCCGTGAATGCGCGCAGGCCCTCTGACACGGATAACTTCCTGGCTGAAGCCGGCTATGGTCCTGCCTCCATCGATCCTTTGGATCCCACCGGGGAGACGACCGGCAACCTCATGCCGTCGCCTGAAGATACGGGCTTTTTCTCAGTGACAGAAGAGCAGCTCATGGCAGATGACAAGAAGCGCCGCAAGAGCGAGCGCAAGAAGCGCCATCGCGGCCGCAAGGTTCTTCTCGTCCTGCTTCTGTTGATCATTATTTTGGGCGGTGTCTGTGGCCTGGCATATTACCAGGGCTTTGGCTGGCCTACACAGGAGGCCGTGGTAGAGAGCCTGTTTGAAGCCAAGACGAACAATGAGGACGTTTCTGCCTACCTTGCTTCATCGGTCTCTGATACGGACGCTTCCCAGATTGAGGCCATCATACCTTCAGGCGCTGAGATTACCATCCAGGGTGTTGATAGATCCCGCCAAAGCTCGACAGTGTTGATCAGTGCCCGTTTGGCACAGGGCGGAGACCAGGCGTACACCATTGAACTCACGCGTGATGGCGTGAGCTGGAAGGTAACCTCGGTCGAGCCGAGCTTTGTCTCTCAGCAGGGTACCAGCACGTCCGGCACCACTTCAGGTACCGTTTCCACTAACTAATCCTCTTGGGCTCTGGTGAGCCAGCTCTGTGGTAAGGATTGATGACATGTCGTTTTTCGATTCTCTGTTCAGCGAGTACGGGGGAGACCTCGCAATTGACCTTGGAACGGCCAATACGCTGGTCTCTGCCAGGGGACAGGGTATTGTGCTCAATGAGCCTTCGGTAGTTGCTATCGATAAGAACGAGGATAGAGTGCTTGCGGTTGGCGCAGAAGCCAAGCGCATGATTGGCCGCACGCCCGGTTCCATCATTGCTGAGCGTCCCCTCAAAGATGGGGTTATCGCAGACTTTGATGTGACGGAGGTCATGCTTCGCTACTTCATAGAGAAAGCGCGTCCGAGCCGCCATCCCTGGTCGCCACGCCCACGCGTTGTCATCTGTGTGCCTTCAGGTGTTACGTCGGTCGAGAAGCGCGCGGTGTTTGAAGCCACTATCCAGGCCGGCGCGCGTCAGGCCTATCTGATTGAAGAGCCTATGGCTTCTGCCATCGGTGCAGATCTTCCCATTGAGGATCCTACGGGTTCAATGGTGGTCGATATTGGTGGCGGCACCACAGAGGTTGCGGTCATTGCTATGGGAGGCATTGTTGTCTCCAAGTCACTGCGTACGGCCGGAGATGAGTTTGACCAGACGATTCTTGAGCACGTGCGTGATGTCTATAATCTGGCAATAGGCGAGCGTACCGCAGAAGATATCAAGATCAAGGTGGGCTCAGCAGCGCCGCTTGATGAGGAGTTGGACGTTGAGGTCAACGGGCGTGACGTTATGAGCGGTATGCCCAAGACGGTCCGCATTGAATCGGAAGAGATCCGCAGAGCGTTGGACAAGCCGCTGGATGAGGTGACCAAGACCGTCCGTGATGCCTTGGATGCAACACCACCAGATCTTGCCAGTGACCTTATGTATTACGGCATTCTTCTGACGGGCGGTGGCGGTCTTTTGAGAGGCTTAGATCAGCGTCTTCGTGACGAGACCGGTGTCCCTGTCAATGTCAGCCCCACTGCGCTTGAGAATGTGGTAAACGGATGCGCAAAGGTGCTTGAGGCAAATGCGTTGTCCGGTGGATTCGTGCAAAGTGCGGGGCTCTAACGTTTGGATTCTTTCATGCCGAGTATGGGGGGTAGAAAGCCCCGCTCATCACAGGGTTTTAGGAGATCGGATACGAGCAGCGGAGCAGGGCTCACAGCAGCCCTCTTGGTTGCTCTCTCCGTCTTTATGTTTGCATTGGGAAGCCAGCAGGGCTCTGGCTTCTTCTCTGGTGCGCGTTCAGCATTTAGCGTGATCACCACGCCGGTGCGCGCTGCGGGCGCTGTCATATCGGTGCCGTTTGGTGCTTTGGAAAACATTGCTAGAAACCTTACGGCATCTGGACAGACCCTCTCAGAGCTTGAGGCGGAAAACGCGTCGCTCAAGGCTCAAAACGCCGAGCTTGAAGAAGCGCAGCAGACCGCTGCACGATTAGAAGAGCTGCTCAATGTGCAAAACTCCTACAACCTGACCTCGGTTGCTGCGCGCGTTATTGGCTCATCGGCCGATTCGTGGTCTTCAACCGTGACCATTGACAAGGGCTCGCTCGCAGGTCTGGATGTGGGCATGAGCGTTGTGTGTTCAGATGGTGTCATAGGTCAGATCAGCCAGTGCGACGCAACGTCTTCGGTCGTGCGCCTGGTCAACGACGAGAACTCATCGGTCTCTGCCATGATTCAAAGTTCGCGGGCGCAAGGTATGCTCGAAGGCTCTCCTGATGGCTCGGTGAGTTTATCGCTCATCCGCACTGATCAGACGGTCAATGTGGGAGACACGGTGGTGACGAGCGGGCTTGGCGGCGTCTTTCCTAAGGGTTTACCTATCGGTCAGGTTAGTGGAGTTTCTCGCACACCTGGTGCACTGTACTACACCATTGAAGTAAAACTGTTTACACAACCGCGAAACCTTGAGGAAGTGCTGGTGATCACTTCGCTCTCAGATGATCAGCAGGCAACAGAAGCTGATATTGCTGAGGCAGATGCGCAAGAGTCTGGATCTACCAGCAGCGACAGCTCAACAAGTACCGAGAGCTCCACGTCGCAAGACACGTCTTCAAGCTCGACGCAAAATTAGGATCAAAGCGCGCAATCATCTGACGAGGGGTAGTGAGCAATGCCAAAAAAAGATGCGAACAGAAGCAGATACGGCAACATCATTCTTGCCCTCATCTGCTTTGTGCTTCAGCTTGCGCTTGCTCCCAATCTGACGTTGGGGGCGGGTCGCTTCAATTTTGCCCTCATCTATGCGTTCTGCATTGCGTTTCTCATAGGTGGGCGCCGCGCGGTCATCCATGGGTTTATGGCTGGCTTGATCTTTGATTTGGCCACGACGGGACCGTTTGGCTTGATGACTTTGCTCCTGTGTGTGATGTCTTACCTGTTGGGGCTTGAGGGAAGAAACCGTTTTGCAGATGGCTTGGGCGCAGCGCTCTCCAGCTTTGCCGTCTCGTCGTTTGCCGTCATCCTCATCTACCACCTGACCATGCTTGCCTTAGGCGATGCGTCGTCTTTGGCAGATGTGCTCATCTGGCGCGTCTTGCCAAGCTTTGCCCTGAGCTTTGTGGCATTTTGCATCTTTGCCTGGTACTTTGCGCGTGATGCCGCAGCGGGTGTCTCTGCCAGACCCAAGCGCGGCTCACACTACAGTATGAAAGGCCTCTAAGGTGCGCATATGGCAGGAATGATTGCAAGCATCTTGATTGCTATCGCAGTTTTTGCGGCAATCATGGTATGGGTGTTTTACTCCAAAGGTGATGCGCGCTTCAAGATGGATATCGGCGGCTCTGCACCTCATGTGGCAGGCGGGGCTGACGGCTCAGCACATTCCGGCGTGCGCGGAAGACTCATCGGTCTGGGCGCTGTGGTGGGTGGCATGTTTGTTCTGCTGGCGACCCGGATCTTTTCCATGCAGATACTCTCGGGCGAAGATTATGCCAAGCAGGCAGAGTCAAACCGGACGCGTACCATATCTCTGGCGGCACCGCGCGGGCGGATCTTGGACAGAAATGGCGTGGAGATCGTCTCTAACCGCCCAAGCCTTACGGTGGTGGCAAGCCCTGATGTGGCGTCCAATGAGATTGAGGTGCAGCTCTTGGCCAATCTCTTGGGCATGCCCAAGCAGGCGGTGAAGCGGAATATCGAGGATCAAACCGAAGGCGCGCAGTCGTCTAGAACGGTGGCCATCGACGTATCGCGTCGCGTGGTTGCCTACATTGGCGAGCACCCCAGCCTCTTTGAAGGCGTTTCCATCGAGGAGCGCAGCGAGCGCTACTATCCTTTGGGAGCTATAGCCTCTCATGTGGTGGGCTATACCGGAACCATCACAACCGAGCAGTTGGAGAATTCAAACAACAGCACCGATGAAGGTGCTATCAGCTATGAGGCAGGCGATACAGTCGGGCAGTCCGGTGTGGAATACCAGTATGAATCGGTGCTCCAGGGCATCCGTGGTGAGCAGACGGTTGTTGTCAACGCAGATGGTGACGTCTTGGGCTACTCGTCCAAAGTTGCACCCAAAAGTGGCTCAGATGTAGTGCTGACGCTGGACGCAAACCTGCAGAAGGCGGCAGAAGCTTCGCTGGATTCGGTCATTTCTGCCATAAGAAACTCCGTGAGTAAGGACTGCAAGTCGGGTTCGGCCCTGGTTTTGGATGCCACCAACGGTGAGATTTTGGCTATGGCAAGCAGACCGAACTTCTCGCCCAATATATTTGTCGGCGGCATCTCCAACGACGACTGGGATCAGCTTGGATCTGAGTCGAGCGACTACCCGCTGGTAAACCGCGCTATTTCGGGCACATACCCGTCGGCTTCAACCATCAAGCCGCTCTCCACCTTTGCGGCGCTCGACGACGGAATTGCAACGCCAAACTCGTCGTATTACTGCGCGGGCTGGTGGACTGGCTTTGGTGAGGCGTCGGGCAAATGGTGCTGGCAGAAGACGGGCCACGGAACGCTCAATCTGCAGGGGGGCATCACCTATTCGTGCGACGTGGTGTTCTATGAGATTGGCAAGGGGTATTTCTTGGCACCTTCCAATAACGAGGGTATGCAGGCCAAGTTCAGGGCGTATGGCCTGGGTTCGCTGACGGGCATCGACCTGCCGGGAGAATCTGCGGGACGCGTGCCAGATGCGCAGTGGAAATATGACTACTACAGCTCATACCCTGAGGAAGATCGCCAGTGGAAGGGTGGAGACTATGCCAACCTGGCCATTGGCCAGGGAGATCTCTTGGTGACGCCGCTGCAGATGGCATGCGCGTATGCCTCCATCGCTAACGGTGGCGACATCTGGACGCCGCATGTGCTCAAATCTGTGAAGTCCGCAACGGGGACAGGCTCGGTCATTGACTACAAACAGTCGGTGCTGAGAACGTGCGAAGAGTCTGATACCTACCGCCAGATTGTGAATGCGGGCCTCTTGGGCGTTATTGAGGAGGAGTCTGCCTACCAAACAAGGCACTTTGCTGGCCTTCCCGTCTCTGTTTCAGGAAAATCGGGGACGGCAGAGCGCTCGGGGCATCAGCCGACAGGCTGGTTTATTGCTTACGCGCCGGCAGACGACCCTAAATATGTGGTTGCATCGGCGCTTGAAGAAGCCACATGGGGCGGCTATTCGGCCATGTATGTGGTGCGTGATATCCTAGGCGCCATCTATGATGCGCCGGATGATGAACTGCAGGTCATGGCTGGTATTACGTCGGGTGATTAGGGGGCATTGATGCAAATTTCCTTCTCTGAAAACGCTCCCAAGATCACGGGCTCTATCAGCGCGCTGTTTGAAAATCTCTTGGGACGCATTGGCTCGGGCTCATACAAGCTGCAGCGCAAGGGAAGGCTCTCGGGCTTCTATCTGGCCGAGCTCATTCCCAACCTCTTGGTTATTCTCTACGGTGCGGTGGTGATATGGTCAGCATCGCTCGAGATCTCCGAAGCGTCCTTCCCGCGCCATATGGCAGGCATAGGCATTGGTCTGGTGTTTGCTTTGTTGGTATGGCGCTATGACTACCGGCGCTTCCAAAACATGTCCACCATATTGTTGGTGCTGGATATTGTCTTGATGCTCATGCCTTCCATACCGGGCTTTGGCTACTATGCGCTCGGCATGACCGGATGGGTCAAGCTTCCGGTGATAGGCATCAGATTCCAACCTTCTGAGCTGGCAAAACCGGTGACTATACTGCTCATGGCCTCTTTGGGCTCACAGTACAACGGAAAGATAGAGGAGCTTTCTGACTACATCAAGCTCTGTGGCGCCTTGTTGGTTCCCTTTGTGCTCATTTTGACGCAGCCAGACTTGGGCACTGGCCTTATCGTCTTGGTCTTAGGCGCTGCCATCATCATCTGCAGCGGCGCCAAGAGAAGCTGGGTCTTGGTGACGATAGCGCTCATTGTGGTGGGGGCGGCCTTTGTTATCGTGACGTCAATGACCGATGGCTTGCCGCATATCCTCAAGCAATACCAGCTCAATCGTTTGATCGTCTTCATGGATCCCTCGGTTGATCCGACGGGTGACGGCTATAACCTCCAGCAGGCAAAGATTGCAGTGGGATCGGGCGGTCTTCTCGGCAAGGGAATTGGCAATGCGTCGCAATCGGGTACGGGCTTTTTGCCCGAGGCTCACACGGACTTTGTCTTTGCCCTCTTGAGCGAGGAATTTGGCTTTGTCGGTGCCATGGTCCTGTTCTTCCTCTTTGCGGCCATGCTCTTCTCGTCCATCAGCCTGGCGCTGCGCCTTGAGAACATCTTTGGCAAGCTGGTCATTGTGGGTATTGTGGCCATGTGGGCGTTTCAAATTTTGCAGAACGTGGGCATGTGTATAGGTATCATGCCCATCACGGGCATCCCGCTGCCCTTTGTGAGTTTTGGCTCGTCGTCCATGGTGTCTCAGCTCATTGCCACCGGTCTTCTGCAATCCGTTTGGCACTACAGAACCAAGGCGGGCTAGAATGATTCTGGATTACGTAGTACGTAGTGGGCGATAAATTCGTGCGGATAGAGAGTGGGGTGTGGCATGACACAGAAGGTGCGCGTCTCCAATGTTGTTGATGTGGTGAGTAATGCGGTGAAGATACGAGCAACCGTTGCTGGTGAAATCTCGGTTGCAATATATGTGGCTTCAGATGCACCCCGCTGGCTCGTGATATGCGTGAAAGAAGCTTTTCTGCCATATCAAGCGGGAGCGAAGGTCAGCGTGCGGCAGATTGAGTCTCACGCTGCGGTGGATATGCCTTCCGCAGAGCTTGCGCTCGTGCTGGTAGGGCCCAAAGATGCAGGTGCTTCTCGCACCATTTTGAGCCTTGCGGAAGCGGGCGTGAGCGTGTGTGTGGTGGCAGAGACTGCGCTTGATGTACCAAATATTGTGCACGGCGCAGATGATGAGGCTTCATATGAAAACATATCCTCCACGTGTGCGCTTGAGCGTGAGACTCTCTTGGACAAGTTGGCTGCGTGGCTTGTCGACCATGCGCCTGACGGCGTGTGTGCTGCGGCAAACTTTCCGTTTTGTCGCACGCGGGAGGTTGAAAAGCTCATCCATTCTTGTTCTGTTAAGAATGCCCTGGTGGGTACCGTTGGTCTGCCTGGGAAATCTGACATTCTGATCATGGCCAACAACCAGATCAAGCTGGCGTTAGAGATTGCCGGCGCGCATGGCAAGACGGTAAGCCCCGAGGCAGGGCTGGCTATTGCGGGCACCATTTTGGCTTCGTTTGGCTATCGCGGGCTTGCACGGGCCGTGACGCCCCATGTGCGCTTTGGCGCTCCTGCTATACGTGCACTTATCGCCTATGGAGGCAGCATGCTGACGGGCATGGCCGTGCAAGAGATCATGGATCCACGTGCGGCGGATGTTGTGGAGTCGCTTACCCAGAAGGCGTTGGCGCATGCGCATGGTGTGGCGGAAAAGACCTGGCAAGCAGGGGAGCTTCCCAAGCTCTTGGCGCCGGCTGAACAATCGCACGCAGAGCGCGCAGAGCAGCGTACAGAGCATGGTGCAGACCAGTGCGGCGGGACGTCAAGCGCGTACGGCTCGCATGAAGACGACGGCTATATCGTAATCGGAGCGTGAGGATGAGAGAGGCCCCAGAAGACCTTTTCTATAAGATTGAACCACTGCTTCCCTATGTTGAAAAGCCTGCGCGCTATCTGGACCATGAGTGGGGCGTGTGCGAGGATCAGACAGGACCTTTCCACGTCTGCATGATCTACCCAGATGTCTACGAGGTGGGGCAGCCCAACCTTGCCATCTCAATCTTGTATAACACGATCAACGCCCAAGAGGGCATGTCGTGTGAGCGCGGGTATGTGCCCTGGCTTGATATGGCAGAACTCATGCGCAAAAACGACATTCCGCTGCTTTCCTTGGAGAGGTCGGTGCCGGTTGCAAGCTTTGATGTGGTGGGGATCACGCTGCCGCATGAGCTGGCGGGAACCAACATCATAGAAGCGCTGGATCTGGCGCATATTACACTGCTGGCTGCCGAGCGCCAGGAGGATGAGCCCTTCATCTTTGGTGGAGGTCCTTCGGTCTGGAACTCAGAGCCGGTGGCGCCGCTCTTTGATGCCATCTTGTTAGGCGATGGTGAAGAGGCCATCGTAGAGATGTGCGCATGTGTGCGAGAAGGACGTGCGCGCGGGGCAAGCCGCTATGAGATATGTTTTGACCTGGCAGCAATTCCTGGCGTCTATGTGCCAAGCCTTTATGAAGTGGTGGTGGATGAGACCTCCACACGCTGGGGCTATGCCAAGCCCAAGCGCAATACGCCTGCACCTGCCCGCGTCTTTAAGCGCACACTGCAGAACTTTTCTGACACCGATGCCGTGGTGCAGCGTATTGTGCCGTATATGGGGCTTGTGCAGGACCGTCTGGCGGTTGAGGTCTTGCGCGGCTGCGCACGTGGCTGCCGCTTCTGTCAGGCGGGCATGACCTATCGGCCGGTACGAGAGCGCCCGGTGGACGATATCGTGGCCGCGTGCCATGAGGGCCTTACCGCAGGCGGCTTTGACGAGTGCTCGCTCTCGTCGCTCTCCACGACCGATCATTCCCAGTGCCGGGAAATGCTCGTCCGCCTTGACCAAGAACTTGCAGGAAAAGGCATTAAAGTTTCCATTCCATCCCAGCGTATGGATGCGTTTGGCGTGGACATGGCGGCGGCTGTGGGATCTTCCAAGAAAGGTGGCCTCACGTTTGCGCCCGAGGCGGGCTCTCAGCGCCTGCGTGATGTGATCAACAAGAACGTGACCGAGGCCGACATTGAACTCGCTGCTAGAAACGCCTTTAGCCTGGGATGGCGGCGCATGAAGCTCTACTTTATGATGGGCCTGCCCACCGAGACAGACGAGGATATCCAAATGATTTCTCGCACCGCCACGCGCGTGCTTGAAATTGGGCGAGAAGTGCTCGGCAAACGAAGCGGTGTTTCAGTTTCCATCTCCGTGGCGGTCTTTGTTCCCAAGGCCTATACGCCGTTTCAGTGGTGCGGCCAGCTGTCACGCCAAGAGGTTGTGCGCCGCCAGCAGTTGCTGCTGCACTCCACGCCTGAGCGCGCGGTCAGGATCTCCTATCACGACGCCAGTACCTCTGAAGTGGAGGCGGCGCTCTCAAAGATGGGTCGCGCCGGCTTCAACCTCATCATGGCTGCCTGGAAGCGCGGCTGCAGGTTTGATGCCTGGACGGATTGTTTTTCCTACGACGCTTGGGCAGCTGCCGCGCAGGACATTGGCTTTGACCTGGCAGATATTGCCACCGAGTCGTTTGACCTTCTCAAACGTCTGCCCTGGGACCATACCACCCCGGGCGTCTCTCAGAACTTCCTCAAGCGAGAATGGCAGCGCGCGCTGGAAGGCGTGACGACGGCAGATTGCACACGCACAAGCTGCGTGGGCTGCGGTGTATGCCCGACACTCTCTGTTGACAATGTGCTGGTAGAAAAGCGCGCGTAATGCGCGTCTACGATAGGAGAGACCGGTGAGCTATGAAGATGTGAAGCTCGTGAGGCTACGTGTGCGCTATGTGAAAGACGGTAGGCTGGCCTTTTTGGGCCATCTTGAAGTGATGAACACCATCATGAGAAGTGTCAGGCGCTCGGGCGTGCCATTTTCTGTGGGCAATGGCTTTGCGCGCCGCATGCGCATCCAGTTTAGCCAGGCGCTGCCGGTGGGCGCATCGTCTAGAGCAGAATACTACGACCTCATGCTCACCGAGGAGCTCGCGGAAGACGAGCTTCTCTCACTACTCAAGTGTGCAACGCCGTCACACTTGGCACCCAACGCCGCGCGCATCATGCCGCGCAAGGTGCCAGCGCTTGAGGCATGGGCTCAGCGAGCGCGCTGGTCGTGTGATCTCATGGGGCAAGGCCTTGAGCGCGAGGCGTTTCTCGCCTCTCTTGCGGCGCTGCAAGACGCGGGAGAGATCCAGTACATGCGGGGCGAGAAACCCAAGCGGATTGACCTTAACCAAACACTGGTGGGCTACCAGGTGAGCGAGGGCGAGGGCGGCCTGCACGTGGACCTTGATACCAACTCCACCAATGAGGGGTCGCTGCGTCCGCAGGTCCTCTTTAATGCTGCAATGGAGACGCCGACGCTTGCGGGGGCGGATCTTGCGTATGTCAAGGTGCAGCGCATCGGTCTTTGGCATGAAGAAAATGGGCGTCTTGTGGAGCCTTTGGAATTTGGTGCAGATACGTCGTTTGCAAGCTATTCTTTGTCTGTGCATAGTGAGTAGTAAATCGTACCCCGCGTGCCAAGCCTCGGTTTTCAATCGTGGTACACGGGGATTTTTGTTGACTGTTCACGCCATGCACGTATAATAAATAGCTGTTGCACTGAGACCAGCAATGAGGAGTTACCACATGTACGCTATCGTTACTACTGGTGGCAAGCAGTACAAGGTTGCCAAGGGTGACGTCTTAGACGTCGAGAAGCTCGAGGCGCAGCCTGGCGACAAGGTTAGCCTTGACGTCCTGATGCTTAACGACGGCAAGAATACCGTCGTGGATGCCGCCGCACTCGCCAAGAAAAAGGTCACCGCTGAGGTGGTTGATCAGCACAAGGGTGAGAAGCAAGTCATCTTCAAGTTCAAGAAGCGCAAGCGCTACAGCCGTACGCGCGGACATCGCCAGAACCTCACCAGGCTTCAGATTGTTGACCTCCCCATCAAAGAGGCCGCAAAGTCCGCTTCGACTCAAGCCTAGTTCTGAAGATCAAGATTAGATAAGAGGTAATGACATGGCACATAAGAAGGGCCTTGGTTCTTCGCGTAATGGACGCGATTCCAACGCACAGCGTCTTGGTACCAAGATCTACGGCGGCCAGGCAATCAAGACTGGTCAGATCATTGTTCGCCAGCGTGGTACGCACATCACCCCTGGTGAGAACGTGGGTCGTGGCAAGGATGACACCCTGTTTGCTCTGGCCGATGGTACGGTAGAGTTCGTGAAGGGTAAGAAGCACTACGTACATGTACGTACTGCCTAGGCGTTAAAGCTGTGATGGGGGCCTCGTCGTTTGGCGGGGCCCTTTTTTGATATTTATTGGTTGCATGGCTGATTGCATGACCGTTTGGACCCAGCGTACGGGGCTGGAAGTTAGGAGATAGGGTGGCATTCACAGATCTCTCAAGAATATGTGTCAAAGGTGGGGACGGCGGCGCCGGCTGCATGTCCTTTAGACGAGAAGCGTTTGTCCCCAAAGGCGGACCAGATGGTGGAGATGGTGGCTCTGGCGGCAATGTCATCATAGAGGCAGATGCCCAGCTCTCATCACTTATCGACTACCGCTACAAGCATCATTTCAAGGCGGATAGAGGAACGCACGGCCAAGGTGGTCGCAAGCACGGCAAGGATGGAGCAGATCTGGTGCTCAAGGTACCTCTGGGGACCGTTGTGACGGAACTTGACGCAGACACGCAAGAGCCGCTCTACCAGATTGCAGATCTCACTCAGCCCGGCGAGCGCGTGATTGTGGCACCGGGCGGGGTGGGTGGTCGCGGCAATATCCACTTTGTGACGTCTGTGCGCCGCGCTCCCGCGTTTGCAGAAAAGGGTGAGCCGGCACAGGAGCACTGGATTGAACTTGAGATGAAGCTCATGGCGGACGTTGCGCTGGTAGGCATGCCAAGCGTGGGCAAGAGCTCCATCATCTCCCGCATCAGCGCAGCCAAGCCCAAGATTGCCGACTATCCGTTCACCACGCTCGTGCCCAATCTGGGCGTGGTGCGGACCAAAGATGGCTCACGCTCCTTTGTGGCGGCAGACGTGCCTGGCCTCATTGAGGGCGCCAGTGAGGGCAAGGGCCTGGGCCACCAGTTCTTGCGACACATCGAGCGCACGGCTCTTATCGCCCACGTGGTGGACCTTACCGGCGGCTTTGAGCAAAGAGATCCTGTGGAGGATTATCGGGCGATAAACGCCGAGCTCTCGGCATATGCCCAGGACCTGGCAGAGCGCCCGCAGATTGTCGTTGCTAACAAGTGCGATATGCCGGAGACGGAAGACGCACTCTCGGCGCTTAAGACTGCTGCTGCGGCTGATGGAAGGCCGTTTTTTGCGGTGTCAGCCATCACAGGCGCTGGCTTGGATGAGCTTATTGAGTACTGTGCCACGGAGGTTTTGAAGCTCCGCACAGAGATTGTGAGCACCGAGCCCTTGGAGAACTACAATGCCGTCTGGGAGAAAAAGCGCCAGCGGCGTGATCGCTCGATCACGGTGAGCTGTGAATCGCGCGGTATCTGGCGGGTATCCGGCGGTGCCATTGAGCGCATGGTCATCCAGACCGATTGGGAAAACCCGGAGGCACTGGCCTATCTCCAGCACCGTTTTGAGCGCATCCATCTTGAGGAGAAGCTGCTCAAGGAGGGATGCAAAGACGGCGACGAGGTGAGGATTTTGGGCTTTGCCTTCACCTTTGAGACCACGCGCGGCGCAGATGAGTTTGCGGAGCTCAAAGATATGGATGATGAGCTGCTACTGGACTTTGGTGAGGAGCTGTAATGGACGTACCAAAAGGGCTCGATGGCCTGGTTGTGGCAAAAGTGGGGTCTTCGACCATTGTTAATGAGACAGGAGAGCCCGACCGCGTATTTATTTCGGCGCTTATCGACCAGATTTGCACCCTCAGAGACCAGGGCTATCCCGTGGTCTTGGTGTCTTCTGGCGCGGCTGCCATTGGCCGTGTTGAGCTAGGATTTAGCTCAAAGCCCCAAGACATCCCGAGTCTTCAGGCATGCGCCTCGGCAGGCCAGGCAGCGCTTACCGATGCCTACGCGCAGGAGCTCAAGAAGCGCAATATCCCCTGCGGACAGGTCCTGATCACGCGCAGAGACGTGATTGACCGCGAAGGATACCTCAATGCGCGCAATACCTTCTTTAGGCTGCTTGAGCTGGGTGCAGTGCCCATCGTTAACGAGAACGACACCGTTTCGGTCTCTGAGTTCACCTTCTCAGATAACGACATGCTGGGAGCTATTGTCTCGGCGCTTCTGGGTGCAAGTCTCTACGTGATCCTCTCTGACGTGGACGGCCTCTATACCGCCAATCCTGCTACGGATAAGACAGCTAAGCTCATCCGCCATGTGGCGCAGATAGACGATGCCATCTTGGCCATGGCAGGAGACACCATGAGCTCGGTCGGGACCGGCGGCATGAGGTCTAAATTACGAGCTGCGCGAGCAACCCTTGCGGCAGGTATTCCCACGGTGATCTGCGAGGGCCGCGGAAAGGATGTGCTGGTTCAAGTGGTACAAGGCCAGGAGGTGGGCACTCGCTTTGAGGCGGCAGAAGACGCCAACCATGAGAGCGGCCGTAAACTCTGGATTGGCCTTGCCGAGGTGGCGCACGGCCGACTGACCATAGACAGAGGCGCGCGCCGGGCGCTTGTAGACAATGGTGCATCGCTGCTTCCAGTGGGTATAACCAAGACAGAAGGTACCTATCGAGAAGGCGATGTCGTGGATGTGGTTGATTCGTCCGGATTCTTGATCGCCCGTGGCGTTGCGCGCTATTCCAGCGAGGATATGGTGCGGGTACGCGGGCTTCAGCTGGACGTGATTGCGCGCTTCATGCCAGAGAAAGCAACGCAGCCAGCCATCCATAGAGATGAACTTCTCGTCTTCTAAAAGATGCGAGGGGAGGAGATGGTGTCATGCTGGATCTTGATCCTATGGAAGTAGAGCGCATAGCAGAAGGTGCTGTTGAACGTGCGGATCTGCCGCTGCTTGGACAAGACCCGACGCGTACTTACCGCATGGGTATCATGGGTGGAACGTTTGACCCCATCCATAATGGACACCTGGTCTGTGCGGAAGAGGCGTTTGATGACCTCAATCTGGATGTTGTCGTCTTCATGCCGGCGGGAAATCCCGCTTTCAAGCAGGACAGATACGTTTCCCTGCCGGAGCATCGCTACGCTATGACACTGCTTGCTACCTCAGACAACCCTCACTTTTTAGCGAGCCGCTTTGAGATTGAGCGGCCCGGTATCACCTATACCGTAGAGACGCTGTCATTGCTGCGTGAGATGTATCCCTCAAACGTTGAGCTCTACTTCATCACGGGTGCTGACGCTATACAAGAGATTGCCTCGTGGAAAGACGCGGATAAGCTGAGCTCTATTGCGCGGCTGGTAGGTGCAACGCGCCCGGGATATGATCTTGCGCAAGCGCGTGAGAATATAGAGGACTCTGGCACCCACTTTGATGTCATCTATCTTGAGGTGCCGGCACTTGCCATCTCATCGAGTGACTTACGCAAACGCGTTGAGCACCAGCAGAGCCTGCGCTACCTCACGCCTGATCCTGTGACCGGTTATATCCACAAGCACAAGCTCTACGGCGCAAAGACCACCCGCTATGGCTCTCATGCCACACCACGGGCGCAAGAGTATTAGGAAGTGTGGATAGATGACGTCGGTGGAAGTTGAGATCCTTGAGCGTTTGACGCATGATGTGCGCATACAGCTTGCAAAAAAACCGAAGCGCCTTGAGCATTCGCTGCGCGTGAGCGCAGAGGCAGTGCGGCTGGCAGAGATCTATGGGGTGAACACTTTTGAAGCGTGCGCGGCAGGGCTTTTGCACGACTGGGACAAGGCCCTAAGCGCCGAAGAACAGATACGGCGAGCAGAGGACTTCAAGATAGACATGGGTGTGCCACTGAAAGATGTGGTGGGTCTGCTACATGGGCTTATCGCCCAGAAGGAGCTGCCTAAGCGCTATCCGGAGCTTCCGGCATCGGTCTTTCAAGCCATTGGGCGACACACCCTTGGAGCTTGGGATATGTCGCCTCTCGACGAGGTTATCTTTGTGGCCGACGGCATAGAACCGGGCCGTCCCCAGACGCCTTCGCTGGAAGAGCTGCGCGGCTGTGTTGGCACCGTTGATCTAGATGAGCTCTTCTGGCGCTCTTTTACAAGCGGTATTGTGTATGTCATAGAGACTGAGCGCTATCTCTATCCTGGTACCATACGTATTTACAACGAGCTGTGGCGCACGCGCGCCAACAGATAAGAAAGGTTTATGCATGAGTGTGACACCACGTGAACTTGCCCAGGTTGCGGTTATTGCTGCGGATGACAAAAAGGCAGAAGACATCGTCCTGCTTGACCTCACCAAGCTCTCTGATATGTGCGATTACTTCCTGATCATGAGCGCGCCAAACGCCCACTTGGCAGATGCCGTGATGGATGAGATCAAGGAGCGCGTGTGGAACAACCTCAAGATCAAGCCGCTGTCCTGCGAAGGCAAGATGGGGTCGCACTGGATTTTGATGGACTATGGCTCGGTGGTAGTGCACATTTTTGATCCCGAGACGCGCGATTACTATCGCCTTGAGCGCCTGTGGGGAGAAGCGCCGCACGTGAAGCTTGATGTGGAGGGTGCGCGCGTGGAGCCTGAAGCCTAGCGCGTGGGGCCGGGCTCTTCAGGATCTCTCGTTAGCTTATCTTTGAGCTTGTAATCACGGCCAAAAGATACGATATCTTTGCCAAATCGCTCGCGCAGCTGGTCGGTGGTTGAGCTGAGCTTCTTGAGTTTTTCTCGCTTGATATGAGCGGATGCTGCGTTGTTGCCGGCGGCAGCATCCGCTGTGCTCTCAGCTGCTGGCGCAGGTGGCGTGTCCCAAAGACTTAGCTGGTAAGGGCGTGTGGAAAAGTCACTTATGGCCACACCAACGAGCCTCACACCCAAACCTGGCCGCCATATCTCACTGAGAAGAGACTGCGCATACGGCTCAAACTCAGATTCGGCATCCGTCGGCGCCATCTGGCGCTGCGCGGTATGCGTCTGTGTTGCACTCAGCTTGATCTTCAAATTCACACAACGCCCCTTGAGCCCCTGCTTTCTCAAACGAGCACCACAGAGCTCACATACGTGAGCAATGGCCGCTCTAATTTCATCTTCTTGCATAAGATCATGCGAGAAGGTCCTCTCGTGAGAAATTGACTTCACTTCCCGCCGCTCGCTGGCATAGCGCACTGTGGCCGCCTCTGTGCCCTGAGCACGCATGATAAGAGTTGGCGCAGCGCTTCCAAGAACGCGTTCCAGCTCCGTGGGGTCGGTGCGTGCAAGCTCACCCAAGGTATGGATGTTCAGCTGTAGAAGGCGCTCTTCTGTAGCCGCCCCAATGCCGCTCATGGCACGGACCGGAAGCGGTGCCAAGAAGGCAGCTTCAGTCCCTGGCATGACTACGGTTAAGCCGCGCGGTTTTTCTCGCTCAGATGCAATTTTTGCAATCGTTTTGGTGGTGCCAAGGCCAATAGAGCAGCTCACGCCCAAGGTACGCACCGCCTGCTGAAGATCTTGGCAGAGTGCTATGGGGGAGGCGCCTGTGCGGCCGGGCGTGATATCAAAGAACGCCTCGTCTATGGAGACCTGCTCAACGCGGGGTGTGATATCACGGATGAGTGCCATGACCTGGTTGCTCACGGTTCGGTATCGCTCAAAATGACCATGCGTCCATATGGCTTGAGGACACAGTCGCTTGGCTTGCGCGCTGGGCATGGCGGCGTGAACACCGAAGTGTCTGGCCTCATAAGATGCGCAGGCAACAACGCCGCGCTTTTTGGCATCGCCACCAACAATGACCGGAAGATCTTTCCAGGCAGGGTGGTCCAGCTTTTCTACGGATGCAAAGAAAGCATCCAGGTCAAGCAGGCCAATTGCGCGGCCGTGCCATCCCATGCCCAAGTTTGTCTGTGTAGGCTCATCCATCGGGGTGCCCTGAAGATCCGCACCGCACTATCCCGCGAGGGGATTTTTGGGAGACTGAGGCAGGCAGACACGGAAGGTTGTGCCGTCTTCTTGCGAGCTCGTGGCATTGATATTGCCGCCCGTTGAGACCACAATTGATTTTGCAATGGCAAGCCCTAAGCCAAATCCGCCGCGTGAAGACCTAGCGCGCGCCTTGTCCGTCCGGTAGAAGCGGTCAAAAATATGCGAGAGATCCTCTGCGGCAATAACGTCGCCTTGGTTGTTGACCGTGAGCATACAGCGGCGATTTTTCATGCGGGAAAGCTTCACGCTCACTTTTGTGCCAGGACGTGCATATTTGCAGGCATTATCCAAGAGGATGCGCACCATGCGAGAAACCCAGTCCTCGTCTCCTGTGACGGAAATGTCCGGCTCAATGTCGGCCTCTATCTCCACGCCACGCTCAAAGGCTACGACGTCAAACTCCAGGGTGGCTGAGTCAACAATGTCTGAGAAATTGAGGACGTCTCTGCGCGCTATACCGCCTTCTACCAGCTGGTCTTCGTCCGCTCGTGCCAGCTCAAGCAGCTCCTCCACAAGCCTTTTCATGTGGGTGGATTCCTCTTGCGTTGAGGTGAGCCAGCGCTTGGACTCCGCCGAGATATGCTCGTCTTTGAGGAGAATCTCGTTGTTGGCAATGATGACGGCAAGTGGCGTTTTGAGCTCATGGGATGCGTCTGAGATAAAGCGATGCTGCTGGTCCCATGCGGTGCGCGTGGGTTTTAAGATCCAGCCGGAGAGCACCCAGGAGATGACCGCAAGCACAACAAGGCCCACCAAAACTATCAGTGCATCTTGGGTGACTTGGTGTTTCAACTGGTATGCCATGCCCGACGTGTCGATGATGGCCACGCGGTAGGTGCCATCGTTTAAGAGCTTCTTTTCCCACGCAACGTGCAGATCTGAGATGGTGCCAAAACGGTCGTTGCTGTTCAAGATGGTGACCAGCGTTTCTTTGAGCGTCTGCGCGTCGATGGCGAGCGTGGTTACGTTGGTCTGGAGGACCACGCCGCTTGCGTCCATATCAACGCAGATGGCAAGCAGGTTGGGCGTGTTATTACCGTCCAAGGGAACAACAGATGTGACCTCACCTGTCTTGCCGTGCATGGTGCGCTGGAGCGCCTGGGATATGATGAGCTGCTGCGTGCGATACTGCGTGAAAAGAGAGGTGGAGAACAGTACCACAAATACTGTCCCCACCATAACCAAAATCATCGCTACAAGCTTGCGACGAAGCTTTGTAAACATGAACGTACCCCGCTAGCGCTCAATCACCTCAAGGCGGTAGCCCAACATCCTTAGCGTGGTAATCATAACCTTAGAATGCAGGTGGTTGATCTTGCGGCGCAGGAATGAAATGTACGCCTCAACGGAATTCTCCGAGGTCTCCGCATCCATGCCCCAGACGCGCGTGAGTAGATCTTGCTTGGAGACCACGCGAGAATTAGCGCTCATGAGCATCTTCATGACCTCAAACTCCTTGCCGGATAGGTGGATGGTCTTGCTGTTGCAGCTGAGATCATGCGTATTGAGATCGAGCTTGAGATCGCCAAACGTGGCCGTATCCAAGATGACATCGCCAGTGCGGCGCGTGAGCGCGCGCAGGCGGGCGAGAAGTTCTGGCGCTTCGAACGGCTTCGTCATGTAGTCGTCCGCACCGGCGTCGAGTCCTTCGACCTTATCGCTGGTTGCCGTACGTGCAGTGAGCATCAAGACGGGGACAGCATTGCCCTGGCGGCGGAGCTCATGCACAACCTCCAGGCCGTTCATGCCGGGCAGCATGACATCTAAGATGATGGCATCGTACAATCCGCTCAGAGCACTGGTGAGACCTGATTTTCCATCATAGGTTGCTTCTGCATTGAAGCCCTCGTCCTCGAGGATGTGGCAGATGGCGTCAGCAAGATTGCGTTCGTCCTCAACAACGAGAATGTTCATAAGTGGCCTCCTTGGTCTGATTATCTGGGCACGATGTTACGCTCCAAGGCTAAAACCAAGCTGAAAGAGGCCGGCTCGCTTCCAAAAAAGGTCTTTTTTTTGCCACAATCCACAAAAACTGCACCTTGCAGACGGCGCTTCAAGACGTATCATTGGTTACTGCTTGTATGGCTTAGCGGTGCACTACTACTGACACCTCGCACCGCTCGTCTGAAGGAGTTTTCATTGGCAGTCAAGATCCGTATGGCCCGTCACGGTGCTAAGAAGCGCCCGTATTATCGTGTTGTTGTCGCAGATGGCCGCATGCCCCGCGATGGTCGCTACATTGAGCAGGTTGGTCGTTACAACCCGCTGACCAATCCCAAGACCATTGAGCTTGATCTTGAGAAGATTGATGAGTGGATTGCTAAGGGCGCTCAGCCTTCCAATACCGTCGCCAAGCTTATTGACATCGTTCGCACCGGTGCTCCTGCTCCAGAGAAGAAGAAGCGTGTCTCCAAGAAGCAGGCAGCTAAGGCTGCAAGTTCTGAAGAGTAGCCGTGGCTGAGCAGGACATGGTCGAGGTGGAGGTCACAGACGAGGCCTCTCAAGAGATGCCCTCAGACAAGGTGGCTGACCTCGTTGAGTACATCGTGTGCGGCCTTGTCGATGATGAGGATGCTGTCTCACTTGATGTGACCGACAGTGAAGAGGGCGCCCTCATCGAGGTGAGCTGTGCCGAGGAAGATGCCGGCAGGATCATCGGCCGCAGGGGCCGCACCATCAAGGCCATTCGCACGCTTGCACGTGCGCTTGGTCAGCGTGTTGGTACATCTGTTGAAGTCGAGGTCTTGGGTTAGGTTATCTTGTTCAGTGATTACAAACTGATCGCTCACATAGATAAGTCGCATGGCAAGAGGGGAGAGATTGTGGCGGTTTCCGTCCACGGTCTTCCCCCTCTTTTGCATGAAGGTATGCGGGTGGTTGTGGTGCCACCGCGCCTCAAAGGTGAGCGCATCCATACGGTCAAGCAGGTCACAGAAACCAGTCAACGCACGGGACAGCTCATACGTTTAAGCGGTGTTTCAACGCTGGCAGAGGCGGAGGAGCTGCGTGGCCGCTCTCTTTTGTGCCTGCGGAGGGATCTTCCCTCAGACATTGAGCTCAAAGATGCCGTTACCATGTGTGGTCGGTCTGTGCGTGATATGCATGCAGGGCTTCTCGGACGCGTGCGTGAAGTGCTCCAAGGTCCTGCCAACGACGTCTGGGTTGTTGCCGCAGATGCCGGAGAGTACCTGATCCCTGTGATAGATGATATTTCGGCCACGTTGGAATCCGAGGACACGGTCTCCATAGACGTCGACCCCCAGCTGCTAGCAGGTCTTTTCTCGCCCAGCGACGACGTGCCCAAGGAAGGGGCTTCACGTGAAATTTGAAACGCTTTCCGTCTTTCCTGAGGTGTTTGCCCCGTATTTGGATGTGTCTATTATGGGTCGCGCGCAGCGTGCGCACATTTTTGACTTTTGTGCCTATGACCTGCGGGATTGGACGCATGATAGGCACAAGACCGTGGACGATGCGCCCTTTGGCGGCGGCCAGGGCATGCTCATGAAGCCGGCGCCTATCTTTGAGGCGGTAAGAGACATTGCGTCTACGGGCCCCCTTCCCCACGTGGTGTTTTTCTCGCCCTGTGGCACGCCTTATACGCAAAAGGTGGCCCAGTCGCTTGCGCACAAGGAGCGCGTGCTCATGGTGTGCGGGCGCTACGAGGGCATGGATGAGCGCGTCTACGAACTTGCTGACGAGGTCATCTCGCTGGGAGATTATGTCTTGACCGGAGGCGAGCTGGCGGCGCTTGTGGTTATAGATTCGGTCGTGCGTCTGCTTCCCGGTGCGCTGGGCGATAAGAACAGCGCGGTCGATGAGTCATTCACTGAGGGACTTTTGGAGTATGCCCAGTACACGCGTCCTCAGGACTTTGAGGGCCGGGTGGTACCTGACGTGCTCGTGAGCGGGGACCACGGCGCGGTGGCAGCATGGCGCAGGCAAAACGCACTTGAGCGTACCGCGCGCTGGCGGCCAGATCTTCTCGCCCATGCGGAACTTTCCTCAGAGGAAAAGGCGCGTGTAGAGGCTATGATGGTGAGCAACCGTCAGGCGGCGCCGCGCGATGGGTCGTGTGCAGAGGATCTGGAGGCGCATAGCGTGCGTTCCAACGATTGTGATCGGCACCAGTAGGAGGTGCACCATGCGCCAAGGAAGCGCAATCAAAACAGTGTTGGAATGGGTTGTAACAATTGTTGCAGCTCTTTTTATTGCTGTCCTTTTGAGGCTGTTTGTTTTTCAGGTCTACCTGGTGCCATCAGGATCCATGCTTGAAACCATCCAAGAGGGAGATCGGCTGATTGGTGAGAAAGTTTCGTACCACTTCACGGAGCCAGAGGCAGGTGACGTAGTGACCTTTCAAGACCCCGAAGATAGCTCCATGACCCTCATCAAACGCGTCATAGCCACGGGAGGCCAGACCGTCGATCTGCAAGACGGGGTGGTGTATGTGGACGGACAGGCGCTCGATGAGCCCTATACTTTGGGTAAGCCCAGCGAGCCTTTGGGAAATACGGTGGTTCCAGGTGGCATAAGCTACCCGTACACCGTGCCGGAAGGATCGGTATGGGTGATGGGTGACAACAGGACAAACTCGCTGGATTCTAGATATTTTGGTGCAGTCAGCGTAGATAAGATCAGCTCGCATGCCGTTCTTATCTACTGGCCTCTAGGTGACGCCCGAGGCCTATAGTCGTGTGGTTGGGGGGCCACGTAACGAGTCAGCTTCAGGTAAGTCCGCGTATGGAAGGAAAGGATGGGAAATGACAGATAATGTGCTCACCTTCCAAGATATGATCTTAAAGCTCACGCACTATTGGGCAGAGCTGGGATGTACCGTCATGCAACCCTACGACAGCGAGGTTGGTGCGGGTACTTTCCACACGGCCACAACGCTTCGCTCATTGGGTCCTGCTTCATGGCGGACTGCCTATCCTCAGCCGTGCCGCCGTCCTGCGGACGGTCGCTATGGCGAGAACCCCAACCGCATGCAGCATTACTACCAGTACCAGGTGCTCATCAAGCCGTCGCCGACTGATTCGCAGGACCTCTTCTTGGGATCGCTTGCTACCATCGGCCTTGATCCCAAGGATCACGACGTGCGCTTTGTAGAAGACGACTGGGAGTCTCCAACCTTAGGCGCCTGGGGCCTTGGCTGGGAGGTCTGGATCGACGGCATGGAATGCACGCAGTTTACCTACTTCCAGCAGGTAGGCGGCATAGATGTTGATCCGGTGCCGGTTGAGATCACCTATGGTCTTGAGCGCATTGCCATGTATATCCAAGGTGTCGATTCTGTCTATGACCTGGTCTGGAGCTACCTGCCAGACGGCACGCCCATGACCTACGGAGATGTGTTCTTGGAAAACGAGCGTGAGTTCTCTGCATACAACTTTGAGGTTGCCAACGTGGAGATGATGCGCAACAAGTTTGATGACTATGAGCGCGAGTGCCACGCGTGCTTGGATGCCCACCTGCCGCTGCCTGCCTATGACTGCGTGCTCAAGTGTTCACACGCCTTCAACCTGCTTGATTCACGCGGTGCCATCTCTGCAACGGAGCGTGCAAACTACATCCTGCGCGTCCGTGAGGTGGCAAAGGCATGCTGCGTGGCATACATGGATGAGGTTGCAGGAAAAGATGCTCAACAGAAAGGGGAGGTGGCCTAAATGGCGGACACCAGAGATTTCCTCCTTGAAATAGGTACTGAGGAGATGCCGTCTGCGCCGCTTATGTGTGCGCAAACACAGCTCAAAAAGATTGTTGAGCAGAAGCTGAACGACGCCGGTCTCACACACGCTGGCGTGCGCACGCTCTCATCGCCCCGCCGCCTGACGGTTATTGTGGACGATGTTGCCGAGCAGACGGAAGAAATCAATGACGTCAAGCAAGGACCTGCGGCGCAGGTTGCCTTTGATGAGGCGGGTAAGCCCACCAAGGCTGCGCTCGGCTTTGCACGCAAGTGCGGTGTTAGCGCAGAAGACCTGGTGGTCAAGGTTGCTCAGGACGGCCGTGAGCATGTCTTTGCAGAGATTCACGTGCAGGCAAAGTCTGCGCTGCCCATCCTTTCTGATATCTCTGCGACCACCATTTCAGATCTCCAGTGGCCCAACTATCGCTCACAGCGCTGGGGTGCAGAGCATGCCACTTTTGTGCGTCCTATCCGCTGGATTTGCTGCCTGTTTGGCTCTGAGGTAGTGCCGGTGAGCTATGCAGACGTGACGAGCTCCAATACCACGTGCGGACATAGAGTACTCGGCCCTGGTGAGCACGTTGTGGACAATCCTTCTGTCTATGAAGAGGTGCTCCAGAAGGCCTTTGTCTTGAGCGAGAAGCGCCGTGACGAGGTCATCCGTGCAGGTATTGCCCAGGTGGAGAAGGATCTGCCCGGCTGCCACGTTGAGACGCCGAAGGGTACCTATGAGGAGGTTGTCAACCTCTGCGAGTGGCCAACCGTTCTGGTGGGTGAGTTTGACGAGGAGTTCTTGAAGGTTCCGCACGAGATCATCTGCGAGTCCATGCTCTCTAACCAGCGCTATTTCCCCATTTATGATGCTAACGGCAAGCTCACGCGCAAGTTCATAATCGTTTCCAATGCAGACCCGCGCTGCAATAACACCGTCATTTCCGGCAATGAGCGCGTGGTGCGCCCGCGCTTGGACGATGCCAAGTTCTTCTACGAGGAAGACCTTAAGGTTCCCCTGGAGGAGTTTGTGGCGCGTCTGGGCAAAGTGGCCTTCCAGGAAAAGCTGGGCACCATGCTCCAGAAGACCGAGCGCATGGAGCGCCTGGCGCCGCTGGTGTGCATAGCTGCAGGTGAGACAGGTATGGCAGAAAATGCCAAGCGCGCAGCACACCTGGCTAAGGCCGACCTGGTGAGCCAGGCTGTCGTTGAGTTCACCAACCAGCAGGGCGTTATGGGAGGCTATTACGCAGCGGCTGCCGGCGAGCCTGACGTGGTTTCTCGCGCAATAGCAGAGCACTACCGCCCGCGTTTTGCAGGAGATGAGCTGCCGGAAGATGCGTGTGGCAAGGCCGTGGCTATTGCCGACAAGATGGATACCATTGCGGGTCTTTTTGCCATCGGCGAGCCGCCAACGGGCTCTTCTGACCCCTTTGCCGTGCGCCGCTCTGCCATCGGCGTGATTGCTATGCTTAAGACCATGCCTTCGGTCGAGCTCAAAGAGCTTGTTGCCGTTGCGGTCGATTCCTATCTTGAGCAGGGCATTTCTGCTGATCGTGGCGAGGTCATCGCCGAGATTGAGCAGTTCTTTGCCGGCCGCCTTGCTGCCATTGCCAAAGATGAGGGCATCTCACCCGACACTATTGAGGCGGTATCTTCCGTAGGCGTCATTGACCCCGTCAACTTCTTGGCACGCGCTCACGCGCTGGAAGATGCGCGCGCCAACAGGGCAGATGTCTTTGATGATCTAGCAAGCGCCTATGCGCGTGCGGCCCACCTTGCCAAGCCTGAGCTGGGGCAGAGCGTGAACGTGAATGCCTTAGGAGAGGCCGAGAAAAACCTGTTGTTGGCATGCGATAGCGGTGCCACCAAGGTGAGTGCGGCGCTTTCCGCTGCCGACTTTGCCGGTGCCTGCAGTGCTCTTGCCGAACTGCGTGAGCCAATCGACCAATTTTTTAATGACGTACTTGTCCTGGACGAGGACACTAGCGTTAGAGAAAATCGTTTACGTCTGTTGAACAAATTTGTGGGCGTGTTCCAAGACGTCGCAGATTTTGCAGTGCTTTCGCGCAAGTAGTGTCAATACCTGGGCTTTACCAGGGTAGGAGGATATGTATGGCAACGCTGGATCTGGATGAGGGCATCTTTGTTGAGGATGTGAAGCCTCTGATCTTTGTTATGTCTGATGCACGTGGTGAGACCGCAAATGTAGTGGTTATGGCGGCAGCCGCGCAATTTGGACCTGACTCGGTGGACATTGTGAGACTTCACGACGCGCGTGATCTTCAAAAGGTCAGTGCCTTCTTGGATGAGAATGTCCAGCCAAACCGACCTATGGCAGTGTTTCATACCTTCAGTGACCGCAACATGCGCCGTGAGGTAAGAGGCCTTCTGGAAGAGCGCGGCATTCCGTCGATTGACCTTTTGGGTCCTGCCATCTCCGTGATAGCGACGCTTTCTGGAGAGGAGCCCAATAACCGCGTGGGTGCCTTGAGAGACCAGCTGGGCAAGTAAGCGAACGGCCAACTCCTACAAGTTTTTATTGTCCAAGAGATCTGAGGGGAAGCTTTTAACTATAGAGCTTCCCCTCGTTCTTTTATGGCACTTAGGCGAACGGTAGTCATCAAACCGTGAATTGTTTGTGTACGTGATGGATTTTCTGTGCGAGTAGAATGGCCTCGTGTGTGCTGGGAGCAGGTGTCAGCAAACAGGTAAGGCCGCGTTGCGGCAAGTCCAGAAGCAAAGGAGCACCATGTCTGAGAAGCATGTCTACCGCTTCGGTCATGACGAGAAAGGCAACAACGTAACAGAGGTTGCCGGCAAGAGCGTTGACGAAGCAAAGTGGATTACGGGCGGTAAAGGCGCAAACCTGGCCGAGATGGCAAATATTGGTCTTCCCGTTCCTCCGGGATTTACCATCACGTGCCAGACGTGCGTTGCTTACTCTGGAGCAGGTAATGTGTGGCCAGAGGGCGTCTTGGATGAGATCGATGAGTACCGCAAAGATCTCGAGAAGCGCATGGGCAAGAAGCTCGGCGATAAGGAAGACCCGCTGCTGGTTTCCGTGCGTTCCGGTGCACCTTTCTCTATGCCGGGCATGATGGATACGGTGCTGAACCTTGGTCTTAACGACGAGTCCGTTCTGGGTCTCATCAAGAAGACCAACAACGAGCGCTTTGGTTGGGACTCCTACCGCCGCTTCATCCAGATGTTCTCCAACGTCGTTATGGGTGTCGACGGTCAGCTCTTTGAGGATGCCATCAACGAGAAGAAGGCCGAGAAGGGCGTTAAGCTCGATACCGACCTCACGGCTGATGATCTCAAGGACCTCACGGAGACCTTCAAGGCAATCTTTGCTAAGAACGTTGACTCTCAGGCACATCCTGAGGTGGCACCTGATGGCAAGGCCTCCTTCCCGCAGGATCCTCTGCTGCAGCTCCGTCTTGCAGAACAGGCTGTCTTTGGTTCTTGGAATACTCCACGCGCCATTCTGTACCGCAAGCAGAACAAGATTGATGACACGCTGGGCACGGCTGTCAACGTCCAGGTCATGGTCTTTGGCAACATGGGTCAGACCTCTGCTACTGGTGTTGCCTTCACGCGTAACCCCGCCGATGGCACCAATGAGCGCTACGGTGACTTCCTGGTAAATGCCCAGGGTGAGGATGTTGTTGCAGGTATCCGTAACACTGAGCCCATTGCAGACCTGCCTAAGACCAAGGGTCTTGAGCAGGCAGGCAAGGATCTCTACCACGTCTTTGAGATCCTTGAGGATCACTACGCAGATATGATGGACCTTGAGTTCACCATTCAGGAGGGCAAGCTCTGGATGCTCCAGACCCGTGTGGGTAAGAGAACTGCACTTTCTGCCCTCAAGGTAGCCATGCAGATGGTTGATGAGGGTCGTATTACCAAAGAGCAGGCCATCATGCGCGTTGCTCCCGAGCAGCTTGACCAGCTTCTGCATCCGCAGTTTGATCCCAAGGCCAAATATGATGTCATTGCCAAGGGCATGAATGCATCTCCTGGTGCAGCTGTCGGCGCCGTGGTCTTCTCGTCCGATGTTGCCGTGAGCTATGCCAACCGCGAGAAGCCCTGCATCCTGGTGCGTTGGGAGACCACGCCTGATGACCTCCAGGGCATGGTTGCCGCTGAGGGCATCCTGACCTCTCATGGTGGCAAGACCTCACACGCTGCTGTTATTGCTCGTGGCATGGGCGCCCCGTGCGTCTGCGGCGCTGAGGCCTTAAGGATTGACGCCAAGGCCAAAGAGGTCAGCATTGCTGGTACCGATATCGTTTTGCATGAGGGAGACATTATCTCCATCAACGGCACGACCGGAGACATCATCAAGGGTGCTGTGCCTCTGACGCGCCCCGAGCTCACCGGTGATCTTGAGACCATCCTTACCTGGGCAGATGACGTCCGCCATGACGCGTCTCGTGGCCGCATCTTTGGTGTGCGCACCAACGCGGATAACCCCGAGGATGCTCAGCTCTCCGTTGACTTTGGTGCAGAGGGCATCGGCCTTGACCGTACCGAGCACATGTTCTTGGGCGAGCGCAAGCAGATCATTCAGTCCTTCATCCTGGCCGACAACGATGGTCAGAAGCAGCAGGCCCTGGGTCAGCTCCTGAAGGCACAGACCGGTGACTTTGAGGGCATGTTCAAGGCAATGGATGGCAAGAACGTTATAGTCCGCCTGCTCGACCCGCCTCTGCACGAGTTCTTGGACGATCCTCGTGAGCTTGCTGTTGAGATTGCCCGTGCCGAGGGCCGCGGTGAGACCGAGGTTCAGCTGAAGGCTATGCGTGCACGCCTTGCTCGCCTTGATTCTTTCCAGGAAGCCAACCCCATGCTGGGTCTTCGTGGCTGCCGTCTGGGCATTGTCTATCCTGAGCTCAACGACATGCAGGTTCGCGCTATTGCGGGCGCTGCTGCTCACCTGATCAAGCAGGGCTTTAACCCCAAGCCGGAGATCATGGTTCCGCTTATCTCCACGGTTGAGGAGCTCAAGCTTGTCCGCGCTCAGATTGAGGCAGAGATCACGCAGGTTGCAGAGGCAGAGGGCGTAGATCTTTCCATCCCCATCGGCTGCATGATCGAGCTCCCGCGTGCTGCAGTTACCGCTGATGAGATTGGTGAGTACGCTGACTTCTTCTCCTTTGGTACCAACGATCTCACGCAGACCACCTTTGGCTTCTCGCGTGACGACGTTGAGTCTGCCTTCATTCCGCAGTACCTCAACAAGAAGATCCTGCGCACCAACCCGTTTGAGACGCTGGATTCAGGCGTTGCCAAGTTGGTCGAGATTGCTGTTGAGGGTGGCCACAAGGCCAACTCCACCATCGTTTGCGGTGTCTGCGGCGAGACAGGTGGAGATCCTACCTCCATCAACATGTACTACAAGCTCGGCCTTGATTACGTGTCCTGCTCGCCCTACCGCGTGCCTATCGCACGTCTGGCAGCCGCACAGGCAAAGATCAACGCCAACGGCGGTCCTCAGAAGCTGGCATAGGCTCTAGACTGATCGTGTGGGAAGGCCAGAGGTTTTGCGCCTCTGGCCTTCTTCTTTTGGAACGCCCCTGCATACAAAGGCGCTTCACGGAGATGTGCGACAAAAGTGCGACAAAAAAATGCCCCCTGCAGGGGCAGGAGGCAAAGGGGGGACGGTACAACCGAGAGCCCGAGTCCGGTGAGCGCTCGATCGTCTTTACCATAAAGACCAGCGCATCTTTGGTCAAACGGTGCGGTGGATAGCTAACGGATGCATTACTAATCACTTGAGAATCTGTGGCATTGCGCAATTTGTCTGACTTGAAGACGTGTTACCATCCTTCACAGGCTCAGGAAAGGAAGGCAATGGCATCAAAGAGACACGGCATCGCGCGCGTTGTAGTGGCGCTCATCGTGGTGCTGGCCGCAGCTTCGGTGGCGCTGTATGCGGCCTGGCAAAAAGGCATGCTGCCAGGTGCTGCGTCCAAAAGTGAGCAGGCGGCCATAAGTCCAGATCCTCCCGTTATGGAAGAGGTGGACTTTGCTGAGATGAGCTGGTCAGACATTGCTGCGCTCTCACGAAGTATTGAAGCGGCGCCAGACGATGCCGCGCGACAAGAGATTGCATATCGCGCAGGTATCGTGGATGAAAACGGCGCGCTCGTCGATAAGCGCATTCGACTTGAGCTCACCAACGGCTATGCGCTAGACGTGCGCCTAGCTGGGATTATGCATGATGAGAAAGCTGACGGCACAGGCAAAGTGGGTTTGACCTTTATAACTGCAGGCGCCCTGGCACGTGGTGTCATGAATCAAGAGGCCACAGCTCAAGGCGGCTGGGAGCAGAGCTATGCGCGCGCATGGTTGCAGGAAGACGGCATGGCGCTTCTGCCAGAAGAGCTCAGAGACGTGATCATTCCTGTCACAAAGACGACCAACAACGTCGGCGACACCAATGCGCGTGAGGAAGTCTCGGATACCTCTGACACCCTGTGGCTCTTCTCGCCCAGAGAGGTCGTGGGAGACGTCACGTGGGAGCGAGACACCTATGGCAATGACGGCTGGGGGATTGATGCGTCGCTCAATCAAGAGGGCGAGCAGTACGCGCTGTTTGAGGAGCATGGCGTAACGGCAACGAGTGCGGGCGACGGCATCTTGAAGCTCGACGACCTAACGGGGAAGTCCACCTGGTGGTATCGGACGCCACAGGGCGCCAACTGGGCACACTCCAACGCGACCGACCTCTTCTACCAGGTAAGCGATGCGGGTTTGCCCAAGGGATATGGCAACCCCAACCAAGAGTCGGCCTACGTGGTTGGCTTCTGCGTGTAGGCACCGCCACTGCCACCACTGCTGCATGGTTCTTCTCGCCTGGACGCAACTGTGCATTGTCCGTGTTCAGAGCTTATGGAGAGGAATTTGGAGTTGTGAGTTGGTAATTTTTCTCCTATACTGACTTTCTGTGTGCAAGCTATGTGCCGTTCGCATGCGTCGGCACCTCTAGAGATGAGGACATGATGGATTACATTGCAGCTATTGAGAAGCAGCAGATTCGTGAGGATTTGCCGCAGGTGCGCGTTGGTGACAACGTGAAGGTTCACTACCGCATCAAGGAGGGCGAGCGCGAGCGTGAGCAGGTCTTCCAGGGTGACGTCATCCGCATGAGCGGTGAGGGCTCCCGTGAGACGTTCACGGTGCGTAAGCTTTCCTTTGGCATCGGTGTTGAGCGTACGTTCCCCGTACACAGCCCCAAGATCGCTAAGCTTGAGGTCGTGCGTCACGGTCGCGTGCGTCGCGCTAAACTCTACTATCTGCGTGATCGCGTGGGCAAGGCTGCTCGCCTTCGTGAGAAGCGCGCGTAGTCAACTTCTTGCACAGCTGTGAGGGCTGCTCCGCGGAGCGGCCCTTTCTTTTTCTTGAAATTTCTTGAAGGGACAACTATGGCACGTGAGGCTCGCCCAGCCAAAGACATTGTGTTGGAGCTCAGGTCATGTCCGTTTGAAGACATCCCTGCTGTTAGTGAGCGCTATAGGACGGATGCGAGAAAAGCTGTTCAGTCCGCATGTGCAACAGCGCTCAGGCGCTACGAAAAGGAGCGTCGTGAGCGCACGCGCGTTGAGGCAATGTATGAGCTCGAGCGCACTTTGGGAGGAAATGGCCTGATCTTGGGTGTGGATGAGGTGGGCCGTGGGTCCGTGGCAGGTCCTTTGACGGTGGCGGCAGTAGCACTTCCGGCTGAGCCTAAAATTTGGGGCCTCAACGACTCAAAGCAGCTCACGCCCGAGCACCGAGAAGAGCTTGCGGCGCGTATTGCAGAAGTTGCCGTGGCTATCGGCATGGCACATATAGCAGCGGAGTCTATAGATGCACTGGGCATGCATACGGCTCTGAGAATGGCCATGAAGCAAGCCATAGATGATGCGGGGGTAGATCCTGCATGCGTCCTTATCGACGGAAATCCCGTACATGTGCATCCGCGCGAGAAGACCCTGGTAAAAGGGGATGCTCGTGTTGCTGCTATCGCGGCAGCCTCCATCATGGCCAAGGTCACGCGCGACCACATGATGGTAGCCTATGACGAGCTCTATCCAGGCTATCACCTGGCAGAGTGCAAAGGATATGGATCTCAAGCCCACATTGAAGCTATTCAAAGGCTTGGCCTTTCACCCATCCACCGCAAGAGCTTCTGTGGAAACTTTTTGAAGTGATAAAGTTCAATAGATTGCAAGTTTGATATTTATCTTCGCTGGACGGGACGCGGGAGCCCTTTGAGCGGCATGCCTGCTCTCCGTCTTCACGCGCCCGCAAGATTCGTGCAAGTTAGTGGCCAGCACATGACAAGTTACAACTTCACCGATGCTGTCATCCTCTAATGCCCCGACATTGTAGGAGGTAGCTATGAGTGAAGTGGAAAAGGTTGTGGGCATTTTGGAAGGGCAACAGCCCCGTCAAATCTCGGCGAAGAAGGTCAGATCAAGGCGTGCGCGGGAGCACGTGCCCACGCAGGACATTCCTTCAGATGTATCTGATAAGAAATCTGTTTCAGAAGAAAGGATACGTGCGGAAGCAGAATTTATTGGGAAAGAGCCTGTCTTTTCTGTTGTGCCTCCCGATAAGCCTCTGAAAGATTATTCAACACGTGAAGTAGGGCTTGAAGGAGAGGCGCTGGCAGCTGCGTATCTGGTAAAACGCGGCTATAAGATCATAGATAGAAACTGGCGCTGCTCCGCTGGAGAGGTGGATATTGTCGCTCAAGATGGCAGCGATGTGGTGCTTGTTGAGGTAAAGACGCGTGCTCAGAGAAATGAGAAGAGCGTAGGTGTTCCTGAGCTTGCTGTTGGTATGAAAAAGCAGCGTACGTATACCCACCTTGCCCTCATGTATGTAGGGCTTCACCCCGAGGTCCGCAACATCCGTTTCGACGTTATAGCCATTGTGCTCAAGAGCAATCACTCTGCCATCCTCAGACATCTTGTTGGTGCTTTCTGTTGGGATGAACAATGAGGTCCAATGACAGCTACGTGATCCATACCGCGCAGATAAAGGGTGCTGAGGCGCTCCCTGTCCGGGTTGAGGTAAGTATGTCGCAAGGCATTCCGGGCTTGACCATTGTTGGGATGCCAGATGCGGCGGTCATAGAAGCGCGATCCCGCGTGCGCTGTGCTCTTAAGGCATGTGGCTTCAGTATCGCGCGCGCCCATATAACCATCAATCTCTCTCCGGGTGATTTAAGAAAGCAGGGGAGTTCCTATGATCTGCCCATTGCCGTCGCCATACTTGCCCTCTCCGGCCAAATTCCGCGCACGCACTTGGAGAGATACCTCTTCATAGGTGAGCTCAGTCTCGATGGCTGGGTTAACGCCACACGAGGCTCCATTGCCTATGAAGCCCTTGCGCACCAGATGCATCTGTCATTGATCTTGGCTCCAAATTCCTACATCGTGGGTGGAAGAGCTGAGGTTAAATGCTTACGGCAACTGCTTGAGCTTAGAAGAGGTGTAGATCACTTACCAGATCTTATGCCTGATACCACTGCGCTTAATTCTCACGAGGCTGAACTCGTTGATTATGCGGACGTGGCAGACCAAGAGCTTCCCAAGCGTGCACTTGTCATTGCTGCTTGTGGCCACCATGGACTCCTGATGGTAGGTCCTCCAGGTGCGGGCAAGACTATGCTTGCGCGGAGACTCCCCACCATTTTGCCGACCCTTACCGACGATGAGCGCAATGAAGTTCTGCTCATGAGATCTATTGCGGGTCTTGATCTTCAAGAGACGCTGCATGGAATACGACCGTTTAGGGCGCCTCACCACAGCATTTCTCGTGCAGGACTCTTGGGAGGTGGCAGACCTGTCATTCCCGGCGAGATCTCGTTTGCACACCAAGGTGTGCTCTTTCTGGATGAGTTTACGGAGTTCTCAACCACGGTCTTGCAGAGCTTGCGTCAGCCCATGGAAGAGCATGAGGTGCGCCTCGTGCGCGTTGATGGAACCTACGTTTTCCCGTGCAATTTTCAGCTCATAGCTGCAGCAAATCCCTGTCCTTGCGGGCATCTTGGTGATAGCGGAAAGACATGTACCTGCACGCCGACCCAGATCCAACAGTATCAGAGCAAAATAGGGGGACCTATTATGGACCGCATCGATCTATTGGTAGATGTTGCGCGCCCCGACACGCACCAGCTCATGAGCGACACTCGCTCCACTTCGTCTAAAACCATGAAAGACCAGGTTGAAGGCGGTATTGCGTTCAGAACATGGCGAGTCAGCTCGGAAGAGGCGCAACACAAATCCACATCCAAAGGGAAAGAGATCTTAGCATCATTTTCCCTCGATGCACGAGCGGCGTTTGAAGGCACAGCCCGAAGAAGGCAGTTGGGCGGCCGTGCAATAACACGCATAGCTAGCGTGGCACGTACCATAGCTGACCTTGCTGAGCACGAAAAGGTGCTGGTGGAAGACATTGCAGAGGCGTGTCTCTACAGATCCCGAGATGCTCTTTAGAAGGTGAGGCGATCACATGAGTGCAACCTGGGAAATCAAGCAGAGCGACGGCGAATATCCAGCTCAATTGCTAGAGATCAAAGAGAGGCTTCCTGAGACGCTCTTTGGCGTGGGGGATAAGGAGGTGCTCAATACACCTTGTATATCCGTCATTGGGGCGAGAAGAGCCACGCCTTATGGCATGACTGTAGCTGGGATGGCAGGCAGGGTGGCGGCGCAATGTGGCATCACTGTTGTATCAGGCGGTGCTTGCGGCTGTGACTATGCAGCAAGCAGATCTGCGCTCGATGCCGGTGGTAGAACCATCATCGTTTCTGGGTGCGGCGCAGATATGATCTATCCACGCTCCTCACAGGATATTTTTCATGATGCCGTGCGCTCAGGAGGCGCGGTCATATCGCTGCGTCCGTGGGGAAAGACCCCCAGACGCTATGCCTTCATTCAAAGGAATGCCGTTATAGCTACCCTTTCCAAAGTGCTCTTTGTGACCGAGGCGGGCGTTAAGTCAGGAACCATGAGTACGGCCGAAGTTGCCACAGAGCTGGGGCGGGAGGTATATGCAGTTCCAGGCTCCATCTTTAGCCCTAACTCGGCAGGTACCAACCAGCTCATAGCAGACGGCGCAAGCATTATCACGAGCGAGATGGATTTAGAGGTGCGGATCTCTTTGGATTATGATCGCCTGCGTCTCATATCAGAGAACGGCAGCAGAAAAACGACGCGTTTGGTGTCTGCCCTCATAGCTTCCCCCATGAGACCCGACGAGTTGGCAACACTTTTAGGGGAGCCGCTTTTGACGCTGATTAAGACATTGTCTGAATATGAAACGCAAGGTGTGGTAGAAAGACTTCCAGACGGAAGATATTCTGCATCGGAGACGACTTACAGAACCTACTGTAAGAGGTAGTTGTAAGTCAGATGCATTGCGAGCGGAGGTTTGTGGTGGAACAGCAGGTAAGCGTTGTGGGAGGTGGACTGGCGGGAAGTGAATGTGCACTTCAGCTGGCAAAAAGAGGCATAAGAGTACGACTTTTTGAACAGCGCCCAAACCATGAGAGCCCCGCTCACCATACCGATAAGCTTGCAGAGCTGGTGTGCTCAAACTCATTGAAATCACTGCGAGAAGAAAGTGCAGCAGGCATGTTGAAGTGGGAGCTTGCAGAAGCCGGCAGCATCCTGCTTGAACTTGCCCACAAAACGGCAGTGCCTGCCGGCGGTGCTCTGGCGGTTGATCGTGAACAATTTTCCCAAGCAGTGACGCAGCGCGTCAGTGAGCATCCCAATATCGAGCTCATACGTGCAGAAGTCACCGATCTTCCTGAAGGACCTACCGTTATAGCAGCAGGTCCTCTCTGCTCAGAGAAGCTGTTCTCAGCTCTCAGCACACAGATTGGTGAAGGACGTTCCGCCTTTTATGATGCGGCAGCGCCAATTGTGGATGCAGAGAGCCTAGATCATAGCGTGGTTTTTGCACAGTCTCGCTATGAAGAAGGGGGCGGAGATTATCTCAACTGCCCCATGAACAAGGAAGAATATGATGCCTTCTATGATGCGCTGATGGGTGCCAAGCGCGTTATATCGCACGAATTTGATCAGGCAGATCTCTTCCAGGCATGCCAGCCTGTTGAAGAAGTGGGAAGAACGGGGCGGGATTCTCTGAGATTCGGTGCGCTCAAACCAGTTGGCTTGACCGACCCCCGAAGTGGAAAGAGGCCGTGGGCTGCTGTTCAGCTGCGAGCGGAGAACAGAGATCTTACTGCCTATAACCTCGTAGGTTTTCAGACAAACCTCACGTGGGGAGAACAAAAACGCGTGTTTAGGATGATCCCCGGCCTGGAGAACGCGGAGTTTTTCCGCTATGGTGTTATGCACAGAAACTCATTTGTTGATGCTCCGCATGTTTTGGACGCAACGTTTAAGATCCCCGGCACAAACATTCGCCTTGCTGGGCAGATTTGCGGTACAGAAGGCTATACCGAAGCTATAGCCTCAGGATATCTGGCGGCGCTCAACACATTCGCCGAACTTGAGGGAAGAGAGCCCGTTACACTTCCAAAAGAGAGTGTTTTTGGTGCGCTTGTGCACTATGCAACAGATCCTAATACGGTTGATTACCAGCCCATGCATGTGAACTTTGGGTTGATGCCACCCCTGGAGAATCGCTCACTCAAAAAGAAGGAGCGCTACGCTGCATATGCTGCCCGTGCACAGGAAGCAACGCGGCAATTCATTGCATCCAGACCAGATCTCTTTGAAGTGGGCGCTGATTGATATGAGATCAGAGGAGCTTGTGGCAGCACAATCGGAGTGTGAGGAGCTCTGCGCACGCTTTGTGGCTCAGCAGAGAGAGGTGCGGGGGCTCTCTCAAAATACGGCTGACGCTTACCAGTCTGACCTATCTCAATATATGGCATGGGTACAGCGCGAAGGCATAGATCCTCTTGCGGTAAGTCACCGGCAGCTCAGACGCTATATCGGTGAGCAAGTCCGTGCAGGCTATGCGGAAAAGACTGTAAACAGGCGTCTTTCTGCGCTCAAGTCCTTCTACAAGTGGCTCTTTCATGAGGGCTACTGCAAAAATGATGTAGCAGATGCCTTGAGTGGCCGCAAGATTGAAAAGAGTCTCCCAAAAACAATGAGCAACGCTGATGTGGAGAAGATCCTCTCGACGTGTGATTTGGAAGATGATGTAGGAATACGCGATAGGGCTTTTTTGGAATTGCTCTACGCTTCGGGCGCACGTATTTCAGAGATATCTGCGCTTGATGTGGACTCCATCAGCTTTGAAGCAGCGCAAGTAAAGCTCTTTGGTAAGGGTTCAAAAGAGCGGATTGTGCCACTCTATTCTGCAGCTCTTGATAAAGTGAGGCTCTATCTTGGAGGCCCTCGTCAAAGGTTGCTGCAGCGCAGTTCTTCAGCAGCACAGAACAATGATACCTTGCGAGCTCTGTTCATTTCCACCAGGTCTCGCAGGATGTCGGCGGATGCCCTGCGCCGTTGTTTTGAGGCACATGCGGCGCAGGCGGGAATTGTTGGTGTTACGCCTCACGCGATGAGACACACCTTTGCGACAGAGCTTTTGGATGGAGGAGCAGACCTTAAGAGTGTGCAGGAGTTGCTCGGCCATGAGAACCTATCGACAACCCAAATCTATACACACCTTTCCGTCAAGCGTCTCAAAGATGCAACGAATAGTGCTCATCCGCGCGGCCAATAGGATGAGGTATGTGAAATTATGGTGAGTCATTGAAGGAAAAACAGCTCACGACAAGAGCCTAAGAGCCTGTTATACTCAAGAACTGCCGTGCACAAGTACGGCATAATTCACACGCGTGACGACTCATATGCCGTGGTGCTTTCGCCACAAGCCAGGGCGGAGGTGGCATTTTGGGGATGACCTCACGCGGAGGACAAACCACAGGAGGTTTACTACATGGCTGCAAAGATTAACGTTCAGACCCTGCTCGATGCTGGTTGCCACTACGGTCACCAGACCCGCCGTTGGAATCCCAAGATGAAGCCATACATCTTTGGTGAGCGCAACGGTATCTACATCCTTGACCTCAAGCAGACCATCCTGGATGCAGATAAGGCCTATACCTTCCTCAAGGACACCGCTGCTAAGGGTGGTAGCGTCCTGTTTGTTGGTACCAAGAAGCAGGCGCAAGAGCCCATCCAGACTCAGGCTGAGCGCGCAGGCATGCCCTATATCAATCAGCGTTGGCTCGGCGGCATGCTGACCAACTTTGTCACCATGCGTTCCCGTATTGAGCGTATGGAGGAGCTTGAGACCATGGTAGAGGATGGCAGCCTTGCCGCTCGTGGCAAGAAGGAACAGGCTGTTCTCACCAAGGAGCTTGAGAAGCTGCAGCGTAACCTTGGTGGTGTGCGTGAGCTCAAGGCTCTGCCGAAGGCCCTGTTTGTGGTTGACACCAAGCGTGAGGAGATTGCCGTTCGTGAGGCTAACCGTCTCCACATCCCGGTTGTTGGCCTTCTTGATACCAACTCTGATCCAGACGTTATTGATTACGGCATTCCCGCAAACGACGATGCAATTCGCTCCGTCGATCTGATGTGCGAGCTCGTTGCAGATGCTATCTTGGCTGGTTCTGGCAAGGAGCAGATCACCGCTGAAGAGATGACCAGCGGTGAGACCACCCCTGCCGTTGAGACTGCAGAGGCAGAGTAGCACCACACGTGTTGGCTTCAATAAGCCTGGTAATACCACATCAACTACCCCAAGGAGGGGAGTATGGCAACTCAAATTACCGCCGCAATGGTTAAGCAGCTCCGTGAGATGACCGATTCACCCATGATGGAGTGCAAGAAGGCACTCGTTGAGGCTGACGGTGATATGGACAAGGCAGTAGATATCCTTCGCACTATGGGTATGGCAAAGGCTGTCAAGCGCGCAGGCCGTGATACCAATGAGGGCTGCGTAGCTGCCTACGTTTCTGATGATCGCAAGACGGGCGCCCTGCTCGAGCTCACCTGCGAGACTGACTTTGTGAGCTCCAATCCTAAGTTTGAGGGCTTCGCTAAGGATGTCGCAAAGGTTGTTGCCGAGAATGATCCTCAGGATCTTGAGGCACTCAAGGCTTGCCCCATGAATGGCAGCACCGTTGAGGGTGAGCTCACCGAGATGATTCACGTTATCGGTGAGAACATGAAAATCAACCGCTTTGAGCGCATCACCTCTGAGGGCGCCCTGGTTGGCTATGTCCACCTGGGATCTCACCTTGGTGACATTGTGAACTTCAAGTTCGCAAAGCCTGAGACTGGCGCATCTGAGGACTTCAAGGCCTTTGCACACGACGTTGCTATGCAGGTTGCTGCTTCCGCACCTGTTTCTGCTCGTCGTGAGGACGTGCCCGCTGACATCATTGAACACGAGAAGAGCATCTACACAGCTCAGGCCAAGGATTCCGGCCGTCCTGAGCAGTTCTGGGGTGGCATCGTAGAGGGCCGTCTCAAGAAGTTCTACAAGGAGAACGTCTTGACTGAGCAGGAGTTCATCAAGAACCCTGAGACCACCATCTCTAAGCTTGCCGATGAGGTTTCCAAGAAGGTTGATGACAAGATCGAGATCATCAACTTCGTTCGCTTCAACTTCGGTGAGTAAGCACAGCTCAACAGCAATGAATGAGGCAGCCTTCGGGCTGCCTTTTTTTGAGGAGCAAAGGATTTTCTCGCCTGCTGGAGCAGTGTGGGCGAGAAACGCGTGTCCTGGTCACGTGGCCAAGGCCCAAAGGCACAACGGCTGGCGCAAGCGTGACATGAGCGTGACCAGAGCCGTAGGGATTGCTTTTCATCCGTGCGTCTGTATGTTTCAGACGTATGTTCAGTCCTCTGGTAGAATCCTTGTGAGCAAGGTTGATCGTACACGTATGTGCGCGCACAAGCCCACAAATGTAGGACGTGTAAACGTCTAGAGAGTGGAGGTTTTCGTGGCTGAGTATAAGTATCACCGTGTACTTCTCAAGCTCTCCGGTGAGGCCCTTATGGGATCGCAAAGCTTTGGCTTGGATGGCGAGGTGCTGCAAAGCATCGCGGAAAGTGTCAAACCGGTCTGGGAGGCTGGCGTCCAGATTGCTATCGTCGTGGGCGGCGGCAACATCTTCCGTGGCCTGTCGGGTGCCGCGCAGGGCATGGATCGTGCGCAAGCAGACAACATGGGCATGCTGGCAACGGTGATCAATTCGTTGGCACTGCAGGACTGCTTTGAGCACCATGGCATGGATGTGCGTGTCATGAGCGCCATAGAGATGCATTCGGTATCAGAGACCTATATCCGCCGCCGCGCCATCAGGCACCTTGAGAAGGGTCGCATTACCATCTTTGCAGCAGGCACGGGCAATCCTTATTTCACGACAGATACCGCAGCTGCGCTGAGGGCCTGTGAGATCGACGCCGAGGTTCTCATGAAGGCAACAAAGGTGAGCGGCATTTATGATATGGATCCGGTCAAGCACCCTGAAGCCAAGAAGTTTGATGAGATCAGCTATATGGATGTGCTGACTAAAGATCTCAAAGTGATGGATGCAACTGCCACTGCTCTTTGCCATGATAACCATATGCCCATCATTGTATTTAAGATGGAAGAATCCGGCGCATTTGCAAAAGCGCTCAAAGGTGAGCCCGTTGGAACGACGGTCGTAGATAAGGAAAGTGAGTAGCCATGAGCACCTATACTGATTCTGCTAAGACCCGTATGGATAAGTCCATTCAGGCCCTCAAGAACAACTTCTCCAAGGTGCGTACTGGCCGCGCCAATCCGCACATCTTAGATGAGATCCGCGTGGATTACTACGGGCAGCCTACGCCCATAACCCAGCTTGCTGGCGTCAAGGTGCCCGAGGCATCCATGCTTGTGGTGGAGCCGTGGGACAAGAGCTCGCTTCGGAGTATCGAGAAGGCCATTGAGCAGTCTGATCTGGGTATTACGCCGTCAAACGATGGCGCTACCATTCGCTTGCCTTTCCCCATGCCAACAGAGGAGCGTCGCAAGGAGCTGGCAAAGGAGTGCAAGCAGCTGGCAGAAGAGGGCCGCGTTGCCATTCGCAATGCCAGGAAAGAGGCCAACAAGGCCATCGAGCGCGACGAGGAGCTCTCAGAGGACGAGCAGAAGTCTGAGAAGAAGAAAATCCAAAAGCTCACCGACGATGCCATTGCTGAGATTGATGCTCTACTCAAGACCAAGACAGCAGAGGTCATGGAGATCTAAGTGCAACTAGATAGAGAAAAGCTCCAGGAATACTACGCCAATCCGCCTCAGGATATCTCGCTTGATGAGGTGGATCTCGACCGCATACCGCGCCATATCTCCATCATTATGGACGGTAATGGCAGGTGGGCAGAGGCGCGTGGACTCGACAGAGGTGAAGGCCACGTGGCGGGTGTGGATTCCCTACGTGAGGCAGTAACCACCAGCGTGCGCCTGGGGATTGACGTGCTTTCCGTCTATGCGTTTTCAACGGAGAACTGGAAGCGCCCCAAGCATGAGGTGACGCTTCTCATGCATCTGTTTGCCACAACGTTGATCAAAGAGTTACCGCTCTTTGCACAGGAAAATGTGCAGCTCAAGTTCTTGGGCGATATAAGCGTGCTACCCAAGCCAACACGTGATGTGTTTGAGCGCGGCCTCCAAGAAACCGCTCAGAACACCGGCATGATCTTTGCGCTGGCAGTCAACTATGGCTCCAGGGCAGAAATCGTGCGCGCAGCACGGCAGCTTGCTTCTGATGTGGCAGTGGGCACCACAGCGGCTGACGATATCACTGAAGAAGCTTTTGCTTCCCATCTCTTTACGGCTGGTCTGCCGGATCCAGAGCTTGTCATTAGAACATCGGGGGAGATGCGTCTATCCAATTATCTCTTGTGGCAGATAGCCTATGCGGAGTTCTACGTGACCAAGACGCTGTGGCCTGACTTTGACAAGTGGGACTATCTCAAGGCTGTCCGTGATTTCCAGTCAAGGCATCGCCGCTTTGGGGGAGTGGTAAACAAGTGAGTACGAGCGAGAACAAAGCGGATGCGTCGCAAAAGCAGGAATCACGCTTTACGCTAGATAGAGCCATAGAGGTGCTTGAGAATCTCAGGCAGGCAAAGTCTGGCCTGCGCAACAAGGGTGAGTTGCGCGGCCAGGTCATGCGAGGGCGCGCAGAGAAACTCTTGACGCGTACCATGAGTGGCACCATCTACACCGCTGTTGTTCTCGCCTGTATATTTGCTGGCAAGTTGCCGACTGCCCTGTGCATTACCGCCATGTCGTGGCTGTGCTGCTCGGAGTTCTATCGCATTGCGCGCATGTCGGGCAGGGCTCCGCATGAGATTTTTGGCCTTGGAGCAGCTATTGTCTATCCCGTGAGCGTCTACTTTTGGGGATTTGCGGCGAGCTCCTTCTTCATTTTTATCCATATGCTCCTGCTGGCCATTTGGTACGTGCTCACGCCGCGCGCCAACCTGGCTGATGTTGCCATCAGCATCTTTGGGCCGCTCTATACCTCGCTCATGTTTTCTAGCGTGATCCTCATCAGAAACAGCGATCCAGGGCTCACAGGGGCCCTCTTAACCTTTGGTATTATGGGTTCTATCTGGGCAAACGATGCGACCGCTTACTTTGTGGGGTCGCGTTTTGGCGCACATAAGCTGGCGCCCAAGATCTCTCCCCACAAGAGCTGGGAGGGTTTCTATGGAGGACTTGCGGGCTCTGTGCTGGTTTGGATCATCGTGGGTATTCTAGGACTCAAGGGAATCCATATTGGATACGCCGTGCTGTGCGGTTTTCTCGTCGGTATCTCATCGGTGATGGGTGACCTGTTTGAATCGCGCATCAAACGAGGCGTCGGCGTCAAGGATTCCGGCAACTTTATGCCTGGGCATGGCGGACTGCTCGACAGGTCTGATTCCATGCTCTTCGGCTGCATGGTTGCCTACATCTTGTTGCGTATCGGGGGAATTTTGTGAGTATTTTTGAAGATACAGCTTCACACACGTCCCGCCCGAGGCCGCTCAAAGTTGCGGTGCTCGGGTGTTCTGGTTCTATTGGTGCTCAGGCGCTGGATGTATGCCGCCAGCACGCAGATAAAGTGCAGGTGGTGGCGCTCTCGGTTCACGGGTCAACCGACTCTTTGGTCAAGGCAGCGCGGGAATTCAGGGTGCCCACGGTGGCGGTGTCTGATCCTGCTCATGCCCATGATGCAATTCTGGATGAGCTGCCGGCTGGCACCACGCTTTTGGTGGGTCCGGATGCACTGGTGGATCTCGTCCAGCTGCCAGAGGTCGACTGCGTGGTCAACGCGCTGGTGGGCTTCGCGGGAATTGAAGCTGGCTACCATGCGCTTTTGGGCGAGAAGATCCTCGCATACGCTAACAAAGAGTCAATTGTGGTGGCAGGTGACCTCCTGATGCCACTTGCCAAACCGGCGCAACTCATTCCTGTAGATTCTGAGCACAGTGCCATCTACCAATGCTTGGTGGGTGAGCACCACGAAGATATTCACACCATTTGGCTCACCTGTTCAGGCGGTCCGTTTTATGGGAAAACGCGTAAAGAGTTGAAGGCTCTCACGCCCGCGGACGCCTTGGCACATCCCACGTGGAACATGGGCGCCAAGATCACCATTGATTCTGCCACGCTTATGAACAAGGGGCTGGAAATTCTGGAGGCGCGTCAGCTCTTCGATGTTCCCACCGAGCGCATTCATGTCCTGGTCCAGCGCCAAAGCAGAATTCACTCCATGGTTGAGTTTGCCGACGGCTCGGTCAAGGCGCAGCTGGGTCCATCAGATATGCGCATTCCCATCCAATATGCGCTCTCGTACCCTGAGCGCTGGGAAAGCCCTGCTGAGCGCGTGAATTACTGCAACGAACCAGCCTTGAGTTTTGGGGAGGCGGACGATAAGACCTTCGGCTGCCTGGCTCTTGCCAAACAGGCAGGTCAAGCAGGCGGCACCGTCCCGTGCATCATGAATGCCGCAAATGAGATTGCCAACGCTGCCTTCAGATCTGGCAGATGCGGTTTTCTGGATATTGAGCGCATTGTAGGCAGCACGATGGATGCCTTTGAGCGTGAATCGGTAACGTCCATAGCGCAGCTGGAAGAGTTTGATATGCGCGCCCGTCATGTCGCAGATTCGCTGGTAGAAGGAGGTGGCACATGGGCATAGGAGGTGTCTTTTCCGCTATTTTCTGGGGTCTCATGCTCTTGTCACTCCTCGTGTTTGTGCATGAAGGAGGACACTACCTAGCAGCGCGCATCTGCGGCGTGCGGGTGACGGAATTCTTCTTAGGCATGCCATCTACCCACAGGCTTTCTCACAAGTCAAAGCGTTGGGGCACCGAGATTGGCGTGACGCCCATCTTTCTGGGTGGCTACACCCGCATCTGCGGCATGGCAGGCATGCCAGATGAGCTTTTGGACAAAGCCTTTCAAGAGGTGCAGGCGCGTGGCCGTATAAGTGCCTATGAGCTTGCAGACGCACTCGGCATAGATGAGGAACGCGCGCTCAACATGCTCATCACGCTCACCGATTGGGCCGCTATCCAGCCGTTTTACGATCCCGAGCTCGGCGAGCTTCCCGGTCAGAAGGATTATCCCGCGCGGTTTGAAACCCTTCAGCGCGATAAGAACTTTCTCACGGAATACGACCGGGCACACGATTTCTCCCAGGAGGGCACCACGGCAGCAGGGGTTTCTCGCCCACTGACGTGCACATCTGCTGAGGCGCTGGAGCGAGAGCAGGCCCATACCTATCTGGGCTGTGGCTTCTGGAAGCGCTTTTTCATGCTCGTTGCGGGACCTCTGGTGAACATTGTGCTTGCGCTGGCGCTCATAACCGGCGGATTTATGGTTGCCGGGCAAGAGATCATTGTGAACAGCAATACGGTGGCGTCGGTGACGGAAGGATCGCTTGCGGCAGATGCGGGCGTCGAGGCGGGCGATACCATCGTGCGCATTGGCTCTGTTGAGGTGACAGACTGGCGTACGCTCACGCAAGCGGTTCAAAGTGAACTGAGCGCCACGGCCACCGTGGAGCTTGACTATGAGCGAGACGGGCAGCTCATCACGACGACGATCACCATTCCTGCGGAAGGCGCTCAGTATTTGGGCGTGAACGCGCAGACGACCATCTACCGCCCCGGCCTCTTTGAGGCGGGTAGCTGGGCGCTGAACTACGCGGGCATGGTGGGAAGCTACGTGGTACAGCTGTTGGTGCCTACGCATACCATGGAGATTCTCAACAGCTCGACCTCCATTGTGGGTATCTCTGTGATGGCATCTGAGGCAGCATCGCAAGGTGTCATGAGCGTGGTCGAGATGCTTGCCATGATCTCCATGTCGCTGGGCTTTATGAACCTGTTGCCCATACCGCCGCTCGACGGCGGAAAGATCTTAATTGAGATCATCCAAGCTTGCATTCGCCGCCCGCTCTCCCTGCGCGCGCAAAGCATTGTGTCCTATGTGGGCATAGCTTTTTTCATCTTTGTTTTTGTCGTCGTTCTCAGAAACGATTTCGTTCGTTTTTTGATGGGATAGTGATCGCGTGACACCAGAGAATCATGTGCTCAAAAAGGCACTTCCGCGCGAGAAAACACACCAGGTGATGGTGGGATCGGTGGCTGTTGGCGGCGGGGCGCCCGTGTCGGTGCAGTCCATGTGTACCACCAACACGCAAGATGTTTCCGCAACCGTGCGCCAGATTGAAGAGCTTGCCCAGGAAGGCTGCGAGATCATCCGCGTGACCTTGCCGGACGCGGCATCACAAGACGCCTTCTGCGCCATCTGCGAGCAAAGCCCGCTGCCGGTGGTGGCAGATATCCACTTTGATTATCGGCTGGCTGTGGCAGCTGCCCGCCTGGGGGCTGCCGCCATCCGCATCAACCCGGGAAACATCGGTGCGCAAGAGCGCGTTGATGCTGTGATAGATGCCGCAGGGGAGGCGGGTATTCCTATCCGCATTGGTGTCAACATGGGATCTCTTGATAAAGCCATAGATGCGCGAGAAGATCTGACGGGTCCTGAGAAATTGGTGGCATCCGCAGAAGCCTTTGCCCACCACTTTGCAGAACGTGGGTTTCATGATGTGGTGCTCTCTGCCAAGGCGCACTCGGTCCCGGTGACCCTTGCTACCTATCGGGAGCTTTCACGCCGCCTGCCCCAGATACCCCTTCACGTGGGTGTGACAGAGGCAGGAACCTTCTTGCAGGGAACGGTTAAGAACTGTGCGGCTGTGGGAATCTTGCTGGAAGAAGGCATAGGGGACACCATGCGCCTCTCTCTTACTGCAGACCCGGTTGAGGAGATCAAAGTGTCCTGGGAGCTCCTAGGAGCACTTGGCTTAAGGCGCTTGCACCCCGAGCTCATAAGCTGTCCTACCTGCGGAAGAACAAAGGTGGCGCTCATCGACATTGCAGAAGAAGTTGAGCGACGCTTGCATGAGATCAAAGCTCCCATATCTGTGGCGGTTATGGGGTGTGTGGTCAACGGTCCCGGGGAGGCGCGCGGTGCCGATATTGGCGTGGCCTGCGGGCGCGGGCAGGGCGTCATCTTTGCCCACGGCGAGCCCATCCGTACGGTGCCAGAAGAGCGCATTGTCGACGAGCTCTTCTCGGAGATCAGCCAGCGGTTTGGAGAGAAATAGTTCTTCTCGCCTAATCACAATATGGAGGCTTTGTCATACAATAGGTGAGCTTGTGTTCGGCATGCCTAAGGAAGGAAAGTTCCGTGAAGTCATATGCAAAGATGTCTACCCTCTATGCACCTACGCTCAAAGAGGATCCCAACGAGGCGGAGCTTGCCAGCCACCGCCTGCTCCTGCGCGCGGGAATGATTCGCAAATGCGCGTCCGGCCTGTATAGCTACCTGCCGCTTGCCTGGCGATCCCTCATGAAGATCGAGACGGTCATCCGTGAGGAAATGGAAAATATTGATGCGCAGGAGATGCTCACGCCTATCTTGACCGACGGCGAGCTCTGGAAAGAGACCGGTCGTTGGTATGCCTATGGACCTGAGCTTATGCGCGTGAAGGATCGCCATGAGCACGAGTTTGCGCTTGGACCCACCCACGAGGAGACCTATACCGATCTCATCAAAAACGAGCTCAAGAGCTATAAGCAGCTGCCGGTTACGCTCTATCACATCCAGGATAAGTTCCGTGATGAGCGCCGCCCGCGCTTTGGCCTTATGCGCTCTCGTGAGTTCATCATGAAAGATGCCTACTCCTTTAGCGCCAACCAGGAGAGCTTGCAGAAGTGCTACGACGAGGAATCTGAAGCCTATGCCAAGATCATGAAGCGCTGCGGTCTGTGGTGTTTGCCTGTTGCGGCAGATTCTGGCCAGATTGGTGGCAATACGTCGGTGGAGTATATGGCCATTGCAGATGCCGGTGAGGCAGAACTCGTCTACTGTGATGAGTGCGGCTATGCGGCAGATACAGAGGCGGCAACAGCACCAATTCATCTGGTTGATGGACAGGAAGGTGATTTCGAGAAGGTCTTGACGCCTCACTGCGGCACCATCAAAGAGCTGGCAGAGCTCCTGGGCGTGCCCGAGGCATCCACGCGCAAGGCGCTTGCGCTCATCGACGGCAACGGCAAGCCCGTCGTGGTCTTTGTGCCGGGAGATCATGAGATGAACGACGTGAAGGCGGAGCATGCCTTTGGCGAGTATCACATGATGAGCGACGAAGAGCTCAAAGAGGCAGGCCTGGTGAAAGGCTTCATTGGACCGATTGGCCTGCCGGAGGGTGTGCGCGTCTGCTTTGACATCTCGCTCAAGGATTCCGCGTGGTGGACCATTGGTGCCAACGAGGAGAACTACCACTTCAACCATGCCAAGCGCGGCCGTGACTTTAATATTCAAGATGATGCGTGGGTCGACGTTATTGGCGCCAAGGCAGGAGATGTGTGCCCGCACTGCGGCAAGGATCTGAAGCTTGCTCGCGGCATTGAGTGTGGCCAGGTCTTCCAGCTGGGCACCAAGTACTCCGAGCCCATGGGCGCCACTTTCATGGATGAGGACGGCCAGGAGAAGCCTCTGGTCATGGGCTGCTACGGCATCGGCGTTTCCCGTATGCTGGCTGCCATTGTTGAGCAGCACCATGATGAGACAGGTATCGTGTGGCCGGTCTGCGTGGCGCCTTATGAGGTAGAGGTGCTGCCGCTTTCTGTGGGTGATGAGACCGTGTGGCCCGTAGCGGAAAAGATTGCCCGTGAGCTCCATGATCTGGGCATTGAGGTCATCATGGATGATCGTAAGGAGCGCCCGGGAGTCAAATTTATGGATGCTGACCTGATGGGCTTTCCGTACCAGGTGGTCTGCGGCAAGAAGGCCATTGCCAACGGCAAGGTAGAGCTCAAATGTCGTGAGACGGGCGAGCGCCAAGAGGTTGCCATTGAGACAGTAGCCGCGCAGCTCAAGGACCTTATCGTCCCCAAGCGCGCGTAGCGCACATGCTGAAGGCACGTCGTGCACGCGCCTACAAAGAAGCGCGCGGATGCTCTGATCTGTGACGTTTTGAGCGCCGTCCTGGCCGGGCGGCGCTCGTTTCGTAGAGCGCAGGAGCTTGTATGCCGCGCCATATTGTGAGCGCCACGCAAAAAACCCCACAGGAAAATCCTGCGGGGTAGTGGATGCACTGGTGGGCCCTGAGGGATTCGAACCCCCAACCCAGGGATTATGAGTCCCCTGCGCTAACCGTTGCGCCAAGGGCCCAGTGAATGTATTGCCCAAACGAAGTTACAAGCAGGAAGCAATATACGCTACCCGCAGGCTGAGGTCAAGTTATGAATACGTGCGACAAAATCCTCATCCAACGGGTATGGTTAAAGCAGTTTGAATGTAGTAGCAATGTCTATGCAGGAGGAACAGATGTCTCCAGATAGCAAACGTATCAAGATTTTCACGCTTATCTCGCTCGTTTTTGGTGTCCTTTCCGTGATAGCTGGCGTCGTGCTCGCGTCAACCGGGACAGATGCGCCGTATGCCTCAGGCTCAGGCGCGCTTTCCCTCATCTGCGGCGTGCGCGGATCTCTCTTGGCAAATGTTCCCAATAAGGCCGATAAGATCGTGAAGCTGAGCGGCATCTTCTTGCTGATACAGGTGATTTTTGCAGCCGTGATTGTCTATCTGGTGGGAATTTCTGCTCTGCAAGACCACGTGATCACGCTAGTACTTCTGGCGGTAAGCGTTGTGGTCACGCTTTGTGTGCTTGTGAGCGCACAGATTCTCAACAGGAAGAACTTGGCAAAATAGCAGGTAGATGATGGCATCTGGCACAGACTGCGCGCAAAAAGAGAAATTTGGCAGCACGAGAAAAATGTTTTGCACAAGCGTGGAGAGTCTGCTAGTATATCCTTCGTTGGGGCGATTAGCTCAGGGGTAGAGCGCTTCCTTCACACGGAAGAGGTCGCTGGTTCGAAACCAGCATCGCCCACCAAATGTTTCTTCAGGCCGGTTCTCCGGCCTTTATTTTTACCTCTTGCAAAGGAGGCCGCTATGGCAGAAATCACCAATCCGTACGAGGCATTTGACATGCATATTGCCCACATTGGCATCAACGCCTCCACCGAGGAGGAGGCCAGCCAGATTGTGGATGAGTTCAATGCGCTGCTGGGCCTTACCACCTTTGTACCTGGTCCTATTTCCCTCTTCTCCGGCACGGTAGTCGAGGTTATGAAGCCCGGGTTTGGCGCGGGCGAGAAGGGCCATGTTGGTTTTCATGTCAACGATGTTGAGGCAGCGGCGCACTGGTTTGATGCGCATGGGCGTCCTATGGACTGGAACCATGTTGCCAAGAATCCCGACGGGAGTTATAAGCTGGTCTACTTCAAGCAGGAGATCGCAGGATTTGCCCTGCACATCACGCAGGACTAGGGAAGAGCGGCGGCGCCAGCTTTCCGCACCTGCACACCGCCAGCCGCCATCTTGTGCAAAGGATTTGCGACTCTCAAATCCCCGCAGAGAAAAGCCCCAGCTTACGCTACATTAGAGGGCACCATACACCAGGAGCGTCGGGAGGACGCACTTGATTGCACTCGCAGATAAAATTACAAAATCATTCAACGGCCGCGTCCTGTACGCGGCCGCAACCTTGCAGCTCAACGCGTCTGAGCGCTGGGGTCTGGTAGGACCTAACGGAGCAGGCAAAACTACGCTCTTAAAGATCATCATGGGCAAGGAAACGCCTGATGAAGGTACGGTTTCCTTTGCTAAAGACACCACCATTGGCTATTTGGAGCAAGAGACCACCCTTGCTGGCACCAAGACCGCCCTGCAAGAGGTCGTGGATTCAGCTACCACCGTAAAGAAGCTGGCCGCCCACATCCACGATATGGAACAGCAGATTGCAGATCCAACGGCAGACGCCGCAAGCCCCGCGTATGCGCGCCTCTTAGAGGCCTATGGCACCGCTCAGGATCGTTTTGAGCGTTTGGGCGGCTATGAGCTGGAAGCGCGTGCCAAGCAGATCTTGTCTGGCTTGGGATTTCCAACGGAGGATTTTGACAAGCCGGCGTGTGAGTTCTCCGGCGGTTGGCAGATGCGCATTGCGCTCTCAAAGCTGCTGCTCAAACACCCTGACCTGCTGTTGCTCGACGAGCCCACCAACCACCTGGATCTGGAGTCGGTCAAATGGTTGGAGTCGTTCTTGTCAAGCTACGACGGCGCTGTTCTTATCGTCAGCCACGACCGTGCCTTTATGGATGCCTGCGTGAGCCATATTGCATCGCTTGAGAACAAGCGACTCATGACCTATGTGGGAAATTATTCCAGCTATCTCACCCAGCGCGCGGACAACCTGGAACAGCTGCGTGCCAAGCGCTCCAAGCAGGAAAAGGACATGCAGCACCTGGAGACCTTTATCGAGCGCTTCCGCTACAAGCCCTCCAAGGCGCGCCAGGTCCAGGAGCGCGTGAAGCGTCTTGAGAAGATCCAAGAAGAGCTCGTCGTGCTGCCGGAGCAGTCAAAGCACGTGCACTTCAACTTTCCTGATCCTCCGCGCACGGGCGATATGGTCGTGAATCTTGAAAACGTCTCCAAGAGCTATGGCGAGAATTTCATCTACCAGGATGTCAACCTGACGCTGTATCGCGGCGACCATGTGGCGCTGGTAGGACCCAACGGCGCGGGTAAGTCGACGCTGATGAAGCTCATCAACGGGCATGAAGCTCCCAACAAAGGTAAGATCAGCTTGGGTCAAAACGTGACTCAGGCCTACTATGCTCAGCATCAGCTGGAAGAGCTTACGGCGTCCAACACCGTGATGCAGGAGATGGATACGGCGGCACCAGGCTGGACAAGCTCTGAAGAAAGAAAGCTCTTGGGCGCGTTCCTCTTTCATGGGGACGATGTATTTAAGCTGGTAGATGTCTTGTCGGGAGGCGAGAAGGCGCGTCTTGCCCTGGCTAAGATGCTCGTCTGTCCAGACCCTCTGCTCTGCCTCGACGAGCCTACCAACCACCTCGACATCGATTCTGTCGATGTCTTGGAGCAGGCGCTCGTGAATTTCCCGGGTACGATAGTCCTCATCAGCCACGATGAGCACCTGGTCAGAGCGCTTGCCACCAAGATCGTCGATGTGAGAGATCACACCGTCACCCTCTACGATGGTGACTATGACTACTACCTCTACAAACGTGCGCAGCTTGAAGCCCAAAGTGAGGAAGTGCCGCGTCCTTCTGCCGCTGCCTCACAACCAGAGCCCGCAAAGGCGCCGGCTGGTAGAAACGTGAAGACCAAAGAGCAGCGCCGCCAGGAGGCAGAAGCCAGAAATGCCATCAACCGCGCGCTTAAGGCAGAGCGCAAGCGGCTCAAAGAGGTTAGAGGCAGCGCTTGCGCCAGCACAGAAGCGCTACAAGGAACTTATGGAGCTTATGGCAAGTGAGGAGCTCTATAACGATGCCGAGAAATTCGACGCGGCCATGCGGGAATACGAATCGTTATCCAAGAAGATTCCCAAGCTCGAGGAGGAATGGCTTGAGCTGACCGAGAAGATCGAGGCTGCTACACATGACATCTCTGTATGATACGTCTCCACACGCGCGCCGCACAGATGTAGCGCACACCCGTGCGTATGAGCCCACACCCTACGTGCCTAACAAGCACGCCTCCAGCGCCGGTACGCGCGCGGCGCTGACAATCTGCGCCATCGTGGCACGCCTGGCAGCGCTTCTGCTCTCCGTGCTCACGCTGGCAGGGTGCTTCTCAACGCTGCGTGTCCAGGTCTACGTCTTTGAACTCACGGCACTTATCGCCCAGATGCTTCCGCGCGCAATCTCTGGCCTCTATGTGATCGACACACCCTTTGGCGGCGCATTTAGGGGAGACTTTGCTCTGGTAGCGGCTCTTCTCTTTGTGCTGGATTGGATCTTGTGCCGCGTGCGTGCAAAGCTTGGAAGAAAGGCGCAACTATGAGTGTGCTTTTACAATTTATTCCCGTCATTATTTCTGTTGCACTGGTCATGTTCTCTGCGCTGGTACATGAGGTCGCGCATGGGTATGTGGCCTATAGGCTGGGAGATCCTACGGCCAAGGAGGCAGGAAGGCTCACGCTCAATCCCGCCAAGCACCTTGACCCTTTTGGTTCGGTGGTTCTGCCGCTGCTTTTGGCCATATCGGGCGGGCCCATCTTTGCCTATGCCAAGCCGGTACCGTATAACCCGTATCGCCTCCGCAATCCCAAGCGAGATGAAGTTTTGGTTGCCCTGGCAGGTCCTGCCAGCAACTTCTTGCAGGCACTGGCGGCAGCACTCGTCTTTCGTGGGCTTGATATCTATATTGCGTCGAACGCAGCTCTGAGCTATGAGGTCTGGTCGGCGGGCACCGGTCTCTATTGGGTGATGCTCTTGCTCAGTCGCTATGCCTACGTCAATCTCATTCTCATGTTCTTCAACCTGATTCCGTTGCCGCCGCTCGACGGCTCAAAGATCATCATGCCGCTGCTGCGCGGCCAAGCGCGCCAGACCTATTACAGAATCCAGGCATACAGCATGCCTATCCTCTTGATTCTGCTTTATCTGGTGCCTATGGTCACAGCATATGATCCGCTGAGCACGTACTTTTCTGCCACGGCGGGAAATCTCTTTACAATCATGCTGGGCATCTAGGAGGACTTGTGTCGTATCGCGTCAAAACACAGGTGTTTTCTGGCCCCTTTGACCTGCTGCTTTCATTGGTCAGTCGCCAAAAGGTAGACATTGGATCCATCTCCATTGCAGAGGTGGCAGACCAATACTTGGCCGAAGTCGAGCGCATGGGTGAGCTCGATCTCGACGTGGCCAGCGACTTTGTGCTGGTAGCTTCTGCGCTGCTTGATATCAAAGCGGCATCACTGGTGCCGGAAGAGGGCGATAAGATCGTCTCGATGGATGAAGATGAGCTGGATGAAGAGTTTGCCAATCTCTCGCCGGCACAGGCGCGTGAACTCTTGATTGAGCGGCTCATCACCTACAAGCAGTTCCGCAGTGCCGCCGCCGCACTTGCCAGCCGGGAGCGCATAGAGGCCCTCATGGTGGGACGCACGGCAGGGCCTGACCCGGCCTTCTTAAATCTCATGCCAGACTACCTGGAGGGCATCTCTTTGGTGACCCTTGCCACCATGTGTGCAGATATGACCGCCCGACACCAGAACTTCTTGCTGGATGAAGGCCATATTGCTCCGCACCGGCTGCCTGTTATCCTAACGGTTGCCTCCATAGACAGAATCACCCGGACAAAGCCTGAGGTGAGCTTTATGGAGCTCTTGGGTGATGATCGGCGGCCAGAGGTGGTCGTGGCTACCTTCTTAGCCATGCTTGAGCTCTTCAAGCTGGGCTCTATCCATGTGAACCAGACCGATATCTTTGGCGATATCACCATCACACGCGTCGAGGGCGCACCGGCATTTGAGCTGGATGAGCGCGAGCTCACCAGCATTGGAGAGGATGATCTGTAGTGCAACAGTTGCAACAATTGGCGCCGGATTCGCTCATTCCAGCAGTGGAAGCGCTGCTTCTGGTTTCAACAGAAGCCGTGAGCGCCGCCACATTGGCGCAATCTCTGGGCGCGGCTCCTCAGGAGATTGAAGATATTCTCGCCAGCTTGGCAGAAGAGTACCGCACCACCAACCGCGGATTTCAGCTGAGAGAAATCTCCGGCGGCTGGCGGCTCTTTACGCATCCCGCCTACCATGAGCAGGTAGAAGGCTATATTCTCTCCTGGGACAAGCACACGCTCTCGGAGGCGGCGCTGGAGACTTTGGCCATTATTGCCTACCACCAGCCGGTGACGCGTGAGGGCGTGCGGCAGATTCGAGGCGTGAGTTCTGACGGCGTGATCAACTCGCTCAAGCAAAAAGGCCTGGTGCGTGAGATGGGAAAAGACGAGCGCCAGGCAGCGCTTTTTGGCACGACGCGCGCGTTTTTGGAACATTTTGGCCTGCGGTCGCTCAAGGACCTGCCGCCGCTTGAAGATTTTGCGCCGGACGAGCAGTCCAAGCAGTTCATCCGTGAGCGGCTTTCAGGCACCAGGATAGAATCCACGCTGGAAGAGGCCGCAGAGGACATAGAGGAGGAACAGAGCCTCTTAGGCGCGTTTGACTCAGACGCTGAGCAGGGCTTTTTCCAAGAGCTCGCAGTGCCGGGCCAGAAGAACATTGATGCAGATGAGGGGCGCGCATAGCATGGCTGATGATGTGGATGCACAAGAGCTTCTGCGTGTGGTGCCCATGCGTTTGCAGAAGTTTCTTGCCCGCGCAGGTGCCGCAAGCAGGCGCGGATCAGAAAACCTCATGAGTGCAGGCCGTGTGCGCGTAAACGGCGTGGTGGTGACGGAGCTGGGAAGCAAGGTTGACCCAGCAAAAGACCATGTCACGGTCGATGGCATAGAGTATCGGCTGGCCGATAACCCAATATATCTCATGCTCAACAAGCCCGCCGGATACGTGACCACCATGAGCGATCCCCAGGGGCGCCCCTGCGTGGCAGACTTGGTGCCATGCTCCACCTACCCAGGGCTTTTTGCGGTTGGGCGCCTGGATAGAGACACCACTGGGCTTTTGCTCTTTACCACCGACGGCGAGGCGGCCCACCAGCTTCTCCACCCGTCCCATCACGTCTTTAAGCACTACGTGGCGCTCGTAGAAGGAACGCCCACCCACGAGGAGCTCAATCTCTTGCGCTGCGGCATTCACTTAAGAGATGGTAAGGCACAGCCTGCCGAGGTAGATATCCTTGGCCCCAGCGATGCGCTCTTTGACGCCGTCTGCCCAGAAGGGTGGAGAGAAGACGTCTCTGTGGTGGGCATCCGCATACAAGAAGGCAGAAAGCACCAGGTCAAACGCATGCTCGGCGCCATACATCACAAGGTCTTGCGGCTCCATAGAGACGCGTTTGGGCCGCTCAGCCTGCGTGATGTTGCCGAGGGCTCCTGGAGGCTGTTGAGCGCAGATGAAATCTACGCCCTCAAGGACACCATTGCACGTACGCACGAACAAACAAGGAAGGCACTTCATGGGCCAAACGCATAGCATACTCATCATGCGCCACCCTGAAACGGTGGCCAATACCTCTCGTTTTCTCTCCGGCAGAGAAAACGTTGAACTGAGCGATAAGGGATGTCAGCAGCGGCTCCAAGCAATAGAAGCGCTCGTGGCCGCACGTCCTGATCGCATATGGTCATCTCCGCTCGACAGGTGCACCACCATTGCCAAGGCAGCAGCGGAGCAGCTCCACATGGACTATGAGGTGCATGAGAACCTTATTGAGCTGGAGTTTGGATCGGTGCAAAACGTAGCGTACGATAAGGTGGCAGAGCTGGGATATCCTTTCCCGTGGCACCTGGATGAGGCCGGGCATTCCTTGCCCGCTCCTGGCGCGGAGAGCTTTGAGCACCTGCGCAGCCGCGCACATGCATTATTGGAAGAGCTTTTGCCCCTGAGCGGCCTGACTGCATGTATCACCCACGGCGGCTTTACGCGCGGCCTTTTGGGTGAGATGTACCAGATGCCGCTTGAGACGTTTTGGAACATGAGCATAGCCAACGTCTCAACACAGATTCTCACCTGCAATGGCGGGGTGTTTCGCCTGGTAGCACTTGGTCTTTCACCCCAAGAGCTGAAAGCGCGCGCCACGTTGGGTACACTTGTTGGACATGACACAACCCAGACCATATCCGGGGTGATCACACATGAAAATTGCAATTGATGGGCCGGCGGGCTCCGGAAAATCAACGCTGGCACATGCCTTGGCTGAGCGCTGCCAGATGACCTATTTGGATACCGGTGCCATGTATAGAGCGGTCACATGGGGCTGTCTTCAGGCAGGTTGCAACCTCACCGATGAGGCAGCAGTTACGCGCATGGCTGAGGATTCAACCATCCATTTTGAGCGCACGGCAGTGGGACAGAAGGTCTTTTTCAACGGCGTTGATGTGACGCAGGAGATCCGCACGCCAGAGGTAGATGCCCATGTCTCCATTGTGGCTGCCGTTCCCGGTGTACGTCATGCGCTCTTGGAGCTTCAGCGCAAGATGGCAGGAGACCAAGACGTTGTGGCAGAAGGTAGAGACATTGGCACCGCCGTCTTTCCTGATGCAGAGGTAAAGATCTTCCTAACGGCTGATCCTCAAGCACGCGCGCATCGCCGAGCGGTCCAGCGGGCAGGCGGAGATGCAGCTTCTGGCAAGCTTGCCGATGTTGACCCCAAAGAGGTCGAGGTCATTCTTCAAAACCTGAAGGAGCGCGATAAGATCGATTCAAGCCGTGAGACCACGCCTCTAAAACAGGCTGCAGACGCGCATCTCATGGACTCATCCACCATGAGCGTAGAAGAAGAGATCTCCCAGATCGTGTCGCTCATCGACGCTGCACGCGCAACAGTGGTTCGTGCTACACCCGCGGAGGCCACGCCAAAAGCTGAGGCCGCGCCAGCAAAAGCCGCCGCACATGCCACTGCCAGCACATCTACGCCTGATGCGCTTGCCCGCTACTACGATAATCCTATGAGAGACTACCCTGTGGGCTCCCGCGCGTTTATCGCCTTTGCCGTCGGTGTGGTGGGGGCGGTCACCAAGATCTTGTGGCCGTGGCGCATTGAGGATGCGGACGAACTCTGGGTTAAGAACAAGGATGAAAAAGGTCGCATGATTGTGATGAATCATGTCTCCATGCTCGATCCTGTTGTGGTCTATGTGAGTCAGTGGGTGCACGGACACCGCGTGCGTTGCATCTATAAGAGTGAGTTTGATACCACGCGTGCTGCTACCTGGCTTTTCTCGCGCGCGGGAGCATTTCCAGTGAAGCGTGGAACAGCGGATCTCAAAGCGGTGCGCCGGGCGCAGCGCGCCCTTGAGCGCGGAGAGGATGTGCTGGTCTTTCCTGAAGGAACCCGCATCAAAAGCGACAATGAGCCAGTGGAGATCCACGGCGGCTTTGCCCTCATAGCGCAGCTGGCCCATGCCGACGTGCTGCCCATAGCCATCGTGGGTGCGCAAGATATTACCACACGCACGCGGAAGTTCCCGCATTTCCACCGCGTCTATCTCAAGGTGGGGGAGTCGCTCCGCTTTGATGCGCTCGGGGTTTCTGGTAGAAAGAAACAGGTAGCAGAGATGGAGCGCGTGGCTATGGAGCGCGTCTATCAGCTGCGCCATGATCTGAGACAAGAGCATCAGGAAAACGCTAAGCAAGGAGAAGCTATGCCTCGCATCAAAATTGCAGCACACGCAGGAGCTTGCTACGGTGTGAGCGAGCGCTTGATCTAGTACATGATGCCTTCGCTCAGGCAGACGGTGCCATGTATACCTTAGGCCCGCTCATTCACAATCCGCAGGTGGTATCAGAGCTTGAAGAGCGGGGTATAAAGGCCATCGACGAGCCGGCGCAGGCACACGGAGCAACACTTGTTATGCGGACGCATGGCGTGACGCCGCAGGTGGAGCAAGCCGCGCATGACGCAGGCGCCAAGATTGTGGATGCTACCTGTCCGTATGTCAAAAAAGCACACCGGGCGGCCGAGCGCATGGCCCACGATGGCTACCAGGTGATCATCGTGGGCGAGAAGGGCCACCCAGAAGTGGAGGGCACCTTAGGCCCATGCCCCAGAGGCTCTGGTAATTGCCAGCGCAGATGAGCTTGAGCACCACACGGTCCAGCGGCGCGTGGGCGTTGTGGTCCAGACCACGCAGACACTGCCGTGCTTAAAGGCCATTGTCGATAAGCTCTTGGGCATGGCTGAAGAGGTGCGCATCATCAACACCATCTGTGATGCCACGACCGAGCGCCAGCAAGGGGCAGCAGACCTGGCAGATGAGGCAGACGTTATCATCGTTTTGGGCGGCAAGAACTCGGCCAACACCACGCACCTGGCAGAGATTTGCCAGAAGCATGGCAAACCCACCTACCACATAGAATCGCCCGCAGAGCTCAACGTGAGCTGGTTTCAAAACGTCGATCTTATCGGCATAGTTGCCGGCGCCTCCACGCCCCACGCGCAGATTGAAGATCTTGAACGTGCCATTGAAGCTCTCTGCTTACAGAACGGATAGACCAGATAGATGAATGCAGATGCGTCCCATTCCGCACAGGGCCAAGCTGGCTCACCAGAGACTTCCGCCCGTCGTGCAGACTACGGGCGCAGCCGTGCCTACACACAGGGCGCGTGGATAGCTCATGTGGAAGAGAACAGCCCCGCGTGGGAAGCCGGGCTCGAAGTTGGCATGCGCATTGACTACGTCGGCGGAAAACCTTTGCGAGACATCATTGACTGGCGCTGGGAAGCTTCAGATTTTGAAGTTGACATCGCCGTCTTTGACCCCACCACGCAGGAGGAATATTCCGCAACGCTCATGCGTGAGCCCGGACAGGACTGGGGTGTCGAGTTCACAGATGTACTCTTTGATGGCATCCGTACCTGCGTAAATGCGTGTAAATTCTGCTTCATGCGCATGCTGCCAAAAGACGCGCGCTCATCGCTCATGCTGAAAGACGACGACTACCGTCTCTCATTTACGCAGGGAAACTTTGTCACCCTGACCAACATGAGCGACGAGGATGTCGAGCGTGTGATCACCTGCAAGCTTGAGCCCGTAAACGTTTCTCTGCACGCTATCTCGCCAGACGTGAGGCGAAAGCTCATAGGACCGCGCGCGCAGCGCGGCATCGAAGTCTTGGAGCGCCTCTGCGCGGCAAACATAGAGGTACATGGCCAGATTGTGCTCTGTCTAGGCATCAACGATGGTGCAGAGCTCACCGCCACACTCGATTGGGTTGAGGCGCACAGCAACATCACCTCTCTGGCCATTGTGCCTGTTGGCTATACCAAGTACTCCAAGGAGTTTACGCACTCCTTCTCTGAGGATGTTGAGGCCAGCCGCGCAGTCGTAAAACTCTTGAAGCCCTATCAGGAGCGGGCGAGAAAAACCTTGGGTATCACGCGCTTTCAGCTCTCGGACGAGTTCTACATCGACGCCCATCTGCCGGTGCCGCCGGCGGCCACCTATGATGGATATCCGCAGTTCTACGATGGTATCGGCATGCTGAGAAGCTTTCTTGATGAGATGGATTCCCAGCTGGATGACCAAGCCATATACGCGCGCACAAAGCACTCTGTTGAGACGCTTGTGTCAGCAGGCCGCCACGTGAAGATCATCGTTGGTGAGGCAGCATATCCGGTGGTGGCAGCGTTTGCAGAGCGCGTGTCAGCAACGTTTGAGGCAGAAGAGGCTCCCGTGAGCGCATGCGCTATCAAGAATGACTACTTTGGAGGAGATGTCAATGTCACAGGGCTTATCGTGGCAGAAGATCTTCTTGCCCAGCTGCCTCACAAGATGAAAGATACCCTCATAATCCTGCCTGAATCCATGTTCAACTTCGACGGGATCACGCTTGATGGCCAGCCGCGCGGCCTTGTGGCTTCTGAGCTTGCACTGCGCGGCGCTGCCATGTGCATAGCCGAGACGTCGCCCCATGAGCTGCTTTTGGCCATTGCTCGCTGGCGTGGTGAGCAGGTGTGAGTTGTCTGTGCCCGAGGGTGCGCGATTATTTTATGGCGTGGATGTCGGGTAGTATGAAAGCAACTGTTTGAGATGAAGGAGTGAGATGTCCAAACCTATAGTTGCCGTGGTTGGTCGTCCAAACGTAGGCAAATCCACGCTGGTCAACAGGCTGGCGGAGCGCAGAGAAGCAATCGTGCATGAATCGCGCGGCGTCACGCGTGATAGGTCATACCATGATACGGACTGGAACGGTCGGGAGTTTACGCTCATAGATACTGGCGGTATTGAGTCGGTCAAGAGCAAGGATACCTTTGCGCCGCGCATTCGTGAGCAGGCGCTGGCTGCCTGTGATGAGGCGGACGTGATCCTGTTTGTCGTGGACGGCCAGACGGGGCTTACCGATGAGGATGAAGAGGTTGCGCGCGTGGTGCGCCGCAGCAAAAAGCCGGTTTTTCTCATTGTGAACAAGCAGGATAACCCGGCAGAAGAAGGCGACCTCTGGAATTTCTATTCTTTGGGCGTAGGTGAGCCGCGCGCTATTTCTGCCTCTCATGGCTACGGCACGGGAGACCTCTTAGATGAGATTGTGGCGGCTTTCCGGAGCCTCAAGAAGAGGAGTCAGGAGACGAGGATGGCCTCTTAAACATTGCTATCATTGGCCGTCCGAACGTGGGCAAGAGCTCGCTTACCAACCGCCTGGCGGGACATACCCGCTCCATCGTCTCAGATGTGGCCGGTACCACCAGAGATGCAGTGGATACCATCATAGAGGTGGGCGAGAAGCACTACCGCTTGGTGGACACGGCCGGCATGCGCAAGAAGACGCAGGTACACGAGGACATTGAGTACTACAGCTTGGTGCGCGGCTTAGCTGCCATGGACAGAGCAGATGTCTGCATTCTGGTGATTGATTCCACGGTGGGTGTGACCGAGCAGGACCAAAAGCTGGCTGGCATGGCCATCGACCGCGGCTGTGCGCTGGTCTTGTGCCTCAACAAGTGGGATCTCATTGGGTCTGATCACGACCGTGACAAGGTGATGGTCTCCATCGAGCGTAGGATGAGCTTTGCTCCGTGGGCGCCGTACGTAAACATCTCTGCGCTTACCGGGCGCAGCTGCAACAAGGTGTTGCAGCTGGCAGAAAATGCTGCTGTCGCCCGCGCTCAGCACTTGAAGACGTCAGATATCAACCGTGTGCTGGACGCGGTGCGTGAGAGCGGCCATACCGTGGTGCAAAAGGGACGTCGCTTAAAGATCAATTACGCCACGCAGACGGGTGAAAAGCCGCCGGTCATCACCTTTTTCTGCAATGCGCCCGACCTGGTGGATGACAATTTTGAGCGCTTCTTAGAAAACAGGATCCGCGAGGCGTTTTCTCTCACTGGCACGCCGGTGCGCTTCAAATTTAAGCGAAAGGACGCATAGCATGGCGGCGCTTATTGGCGCAACAGGTGTCATGATGCTTGTGGCCTATCTGGTGGGAGGCATTCCCTTTGGCTTGCTTGCCACCAGAAAATCCGCGGTGGATATCAGGCACAAGGGCTCGGGAAACATTGGCATGACCAACGTCGCGCGCACGGTAGGTGCACGCGCGGCGGCGCTCACCTTTGTGGGTGACATGGGAAAAGGCCTGCTTATTATGCTTATCTCCCGTGCACTTATAGCAGCTCTGTGCTTTAGCGGGGACTGGTCTATGCTCAGTATCCACTCGCCGTTCGCCCTCTCGGCGACGCTCATTTTTGCGGCGTGTATCTTGGGCCATGTTTTCTCGCCCTACCTGCACTTTCACGGAGGAAAAGGCATCTCTGTAGGATTTGGCGCAGGTCTTGGCCTCTTTGTGCCGGTGGGCTTGGGCATGCTCGTGGTCTTTTTGGCCTTTGTGATCCCGACACGCTACATCTCTTTGGGCTCCATCATGGCAGCCATATCTCTTCCCATCCAATGTGCGCTCTGGGGTATGGCACCTGGCGCCCTCATTCCCATCTGTGTGGTGGCCTGCGTGGTTGTATGGGCGCATCGCAGCAACGTGAAGAAGCTGATCTCCCACCAAGAGAGCAAGTTTATGATCAACAAGCACGACGATGGGGAGCAGTGACGCACGGTATGGCAGATGTGACTCAGGTAGAAGAAGCGCTTCCGACTTTTGCTGCTGAGCCGCCCGCGTGTGTGGCCGTAATTGGCACGGGTTCGTGGGGCACAGCAGCTGCGGGGCTGATTGCCAAGCGCTCGCAGCGCTGCATACTCTGGGGAAGAGACGAGGCTGTTTGCGCACATATCACGCGTGCGCATGTCAATCCGCGGCATCTTACGAGCTATCAGCTGCCCGACAACGTGTCTGCCACCACTGATTTTTCTACCGTCGGACGCGCGGCCGATGCCCTCGTGCTGGCCGTTCCTTCGCGCTATTTGAGAGATACCTTAAAGGCACTCTCGCCGCATCGTGCTAAAGATGTGCCCACACTGGTTCTCACCAAAGGCATTGAGCCCATAACGGGCGCCCTCATGACTGATATCGTCTCTCAAGAGCTCATCTCAGCGTATGCGCCAGCTGCGCTCTCAGGTCCTAACCACGCTGAGGAGATATCGGCGGGAAGCTATGCTGCGGCGGTTGTAGCCTCGCAAGATCCCGCGTGCGCAGCGTACTTCCAAAGGCTCGTCTGCCAGGAGAACTTCCGCGTCTACACGAGCACAGATATCATAGGCGTGGAGGCTTCGGCTGCTATCAAAAATGTGATTGCCCTAGCGTGCGGCGTCGCCGTCGGTTTGGGAGCGGGCGATAATACCTTGGCGGCCCTCATGACACGCGGTGTGGCAGAAATGGGGCGGCTGGTAACCGCCTTGGGCGGAGACCCCCTGACGTGCATGGGGCTTGCCGGCATGGGAGACTTGGTAGCCACCTGTACTTCTCGCCACTCAAGAAACCGTAGTTTTGGTGAGGCGTTTGCCAAAGGGCAGAGCTTGGAGGCATATCAGGCGCGCACGTCTATGGTGGTAGAAGGTGCGGCTGCGGCGCAGTCAATCTTTGAGCTCTCGCAGAAACTTGACATAGAAGCGCCCATCACGTCCGTTGTTCACGCTATTCTGTATGAGGGACTTGCGCTGGATGAGGCCATAGCGACTCTGCTCAACCGGCGCGTCCGCAACGAATTTTATGGGTTTGATACAAAAGAATAGGAGACTCCTATGCTGGAAGACGTGCTGATCTCGCCTTCTATTCATGCAGCTTCAACGCTGCATTTGGCAGATGAGCTGACATCTGTGCGCAATGCCGATTACATTCACTGTGATGTAATGGACGGGGTTTTTGTGCCCAACATCTCCTTTGGGCAAGATACCTTAAAGGCCGTCCATGCGGGCACGGATCTTCCTTTGGATGTCCACCTGATGGTGGCAAATATCGATCAAACCATTGAGTCCTACCTGGCAACAGGTCCTGAGATCGTCTCATTCCACATTGAGGCAGCCACGCATCCGCACCGCATTGTTTCAGAAATTCATGCGCAAGGTGCCAAGGCAGGCATTGTGCTTAACCCGGGCACGCCAGTGGCGGCTCTGGATGCACTCATTGAAGATCTGGATATGGTACTGGTTATGTCGGTCGACCCCGGTTTTTCCGGGCAGAAGTTCATTGAGTCAACCTATAAGAAGCTTGATGAGCTTGTCGCCCTTTGTGCCGCGCACCACGTATCACCTTTGATCGAGGTAGATGGCGGTGTCGGAGAGCTCAACGCCGAGGCGCTGGTGTCACACGGTGCTCGCATGCTCGTGGCGGGAAGCGCCGTGTTTGGCTCCAACGACCGCGCGGGCATGGTTGAGGCAATCAGGCGCGCAGGCCGCCTTGGCATAACTGCGCGCGCATAGAAGCAAAGAAGGTATTTCACGTGGTAGAGCACTATGTCTATCTGGATTATGCGGCCTCTGCGCCCATGCGCAGAGAGGCCCTTGAGCAAGAGCGCGCCTATGAGCTGGCTCCTTACGCGGGTGCTAACCCCAACTCACTTCACACGTTAGGCAGGATGAGCGCCCGCGCTCTTGATGGCGCACGCGCAGATCTTGCGCGCCTGCTCAAAGGCGGTATCCGACCGTCTGATGTCATCTTTACCTCCTCTGGCACGGAGTCCAACAACCTGGCGTTGGCGGGTATAGCCGAGGCAGTACACGCCAAGCAAAGCGTACGGAGGCGCATCATCATCTCCGCTATAGAGCACGACTCAGAAGAGGAGATCGTACCAGTGCTTAAGGCACGCGGATTTGTAGTTGAGCTCATACAGCCTGGCCGCGATGGCAAGATTTCCCCCCAAGAGCTCCGCTCACTCATAGGACCAGACGTGGCGCTGGTTTCCATCATGAGCGCCAATAATGAAACTGGTGTCATCCAGCCCATAGTTGAGCTTGGCCGGGTTGCACACGCGGCGGGCGCTCTCTTCCACACGGATGCGTCGCAGGCGTTTTGCAAGGTAGAGCTGGATGTTTCCACCGCCGATGCCATCACGCTTTCCGCGCACAAGCTGGGAGGTCCTGTGGGAATAGCAGCGCTGGTGGTGAGGAGTCGCTGTCCTCTGCGCCCGCAGATCTTTGGTGGGGGACAAGAGGGTGGCAAGCGCTCAGGAACCCAGGCAGTACGAGACGCCCTGGCTTTTGCGGCAGCAGCCAAAGCCGCAGCTCGCGAACTCACCCAGACGCGCGCGATCGTGGCCGAGCGCGCACAGGCGCTCTACAACAAGCTCTGCTCGCCCAACACGGGCATCTTACCTACGACCACCGCCCAGGTTGGTCCAGATAGGCTGCCTGGCATGGTTTCAATCATGGTGCCCGCGCTTGATTCAGAGACCTTGGTGCTCCAGCTGGATGCGCGCGGGTTTGAAGTCTCTGCGGCATCTGCCTGCGCAAGTGCATCACTTCAACCCAGCCACGTGCTCTCTGCCATGGGCATTCCCAGAGACCAAGCTTTGGGATCCTTGCGGATTTCCTTTGATGAGCGTGTGGAACCAGACGATCTGGATCGTTTTGCCGACGCACTGCTCGATATTGTAAAAAAGCTCTCGTAGCACGCATGTGAGCGCACAAGTATGCACCTTCGCGCTCACTTAGAACGAAACATACGCGGCGCACCGGCGCCTCTTGGATGGGGGACTATATGAGAGAAACAGAGGCACTTTTGAGGCTCCAGGAGATTGATCTGGAGCTCATGAAGAACAAGGCCACGCTGGCAAGCATGCCGCAAACCAAGAAGATTGAGGCGGTCAAGGCAGCCAAGAAGAAGCTAGCCTCTGACTACAAGCACGTGGTGGGACAGCTCAAGGATTGCCGCATGGAGCTCGACGAGCTGGACGAGAAGATCATGGAGTGTGAGGACAAAACCGCGCGCGTGAAGGGTGACTTTGCGGCCGGTGGCAATTATCGCTCAGTGAAAGACGCGGAGGCACACCTAACCGCGCTGGCAAAAAATGAGGAGAAGCTCAAGTTCCGCCGCCTGGACGTGGACAAGGAGCGTCAACGTCTGGAGCACGCTGTCAAAGGTGCACATGAGCTTGATGATCGCCTGACGGCTGAGGGAAAAGCCCTCATCAAAGCCTTCCAAGATGAGTCCCATCAAATCCAGACGTCGATTGAAATTCTTATGCATGAGCGCGCGTATTGCCTGCGGCATATTTCCCCTGAGATCCAAGAAAAATATGCGCAAGCCAGCAAGCGCTTCAAGGGGTTAGCCGTGGAGCGTCTGCGCGGCAACGTGCCGTCGACCTGCCGCGTGAAGCTCCAACCAGCGGCGTACGGAGACCTCAAACGCGGCGCGGCCATCACGGAGTGCCCCTATTGCCACCGACTCTTAATCACAGAAGGTGCCACCAATGTCGAAGAGTGATGAGGGCGAGAAACTCCGTGCGCTCGTTGTGGTGACGGGAGGCATTGCGGCCTATAAGGCAGCAGAAGTGGTGCGCGGGCTGCAAAAGAAAGACTTCGACGTGTGGGTTGTTATGACTCAAGCGGCGCAGAAGTTTGTGGGGCCTGCCACCTTTGAAGGCCTTACCAGAAGAGGCGTTGCAACGGATGAGTTCACAGCCCCTGACTCCAGCATGAGAATTCCCCACATAGACCTCTCTGCCTGGGCAGATGTGGTAGTTGTGGTGCCGGCAACGGCAAATATCATGGCCAAGATGGCAACGGGCATAGCAGATGACCTGGCGAGCTCAACGCTTCTTGCCGTGCCCCGTGAGACCCCTCTGGTGGTAGCTCCTGCCATGAACGTGCGCATGTGGCAAAACGCAGCTACGCAGGAGAATCGGGCTTGCTTGCGTGAGCGCGGTATTCGCTTTGTGGAGCCCGTCGAGGGCCGCCTTGCCTGCGGAGATATAGGGGAAGGCAAGCTTGCCTCTGTAGAAGACATCGTAGAAGCTACAGCCCAGGCGGCTGGGTGTCAAGGTGCGCTTCCAGCGCAGGATCTTCTCGGCAAGAAAATCCTAGTGACGGCAGGACCAACGCATGAAGCCATAGACCCTGTGCGCTACATTGCCAATCGCTCGTCTGGCAAGATGGGCTATGCCATAGCACGCGCAGCGGCAGCGCGCGGAGCAGATGTCGTGCTGGTCACAGGGCCTACTCAGCTGGATGCGCCCCGTGGCGTGAGCTGTGTGTCGGTAGAAAGCGCGCAGCAGATGTTTGAGGCGGCGCGTGATGCCTTTACGGATGCAGACGCGGCCATTCTCGCTGCGGCGGTGGCAGACTATACGCCCGCGCACGTTGCAGATCACAAGCTCAAGAAGTCACGTGAGCGCCTGGACACTATAGAGCTTGTGGAGACGACAGACATTCTTGCCACACTGAGCCGCACCAAGGGCGCTCGTGTGGTCGTTGGCTTTGCCGCGGAGACAGATCACGTCTTGGAAAACGCGCGTGCAAAGCTTGAGCGCAAAGGATGTGATCTCATTGTTGCCAACCAGGTGGGAGGAGAGAACTCCGCCTTTGGCTCAGAAAGTGACGAGGTGAGTTTTGTCTCGCCCGAAAGTACAGAAACATTGCCGCGCATGAGCAAAGCTGCAGTTGCTGATGCGCTTATGGACAGAATCGTCGCGCTCATGGGAGAGCAGAGCGCAAGGTGAGGAGATTAACACTTGGGTATTCTGATTGGCTGTGAGCATCTTTCACAGGAATGGCCAGGTAAAAGGGTCTTATCGGATGTAACTATAGGTATCAACGAGGGCGAGCGCATAGGCGTTGTGGGCAAGAACGGCGACGGCAAGTCCACGCTGCTTTCGCTCATTGGGCGTGAGTTTGAGCCGGATTCTGGCAGCATTACCTATCGCAATGGCATCCATGTGGGATGCTTGGGACAGGCTGATCATCTAGATGATGCGTGGAGCGTCACGGAGGCCATATTTGGTGATGAGCCCGAATATGTCTGGGCATCAGATGCCAAGGTCCGCGCTATCCTCTCAGAGCTCTTGGGGGATATTGACCTCACGAGTTCTGTGGGCACGCTCTCTGGTGGCCAGCGCCGCCGCTGTGATCTGGCGCGTGTACTGGTGGGTAGCTGGGACGTTATCCTTATGGACGAGCCCACCAACCACCTGGATATGCACGCCATTACCTGGCTTGCCAACCACCTTAAGCACCGCTGGCAAGATGGCCAAGGCGCCCTTTTGGTAGTGACGCATGATCGCTGGTTTTTGGACGAAGTCTGCGAGCACATGTGGGAGGTCCACGACGGAGAGATCGAACCTTTTGAGGGTGGCTATTCCGCCTATATCCAGCAGCGCGTAGAGCGCCAGCGCCAGGCGGCCGTTATGGAAGAGCGCCGCCAGAACATGCTGAGAAAAGAGCTCAATTGGCTGGCTCACGGCGCCAAGGCGCGCACCAGCAAGCCCAAGTTTAGGATCGATGCCGCCATGGAGCTTCTGGCAGGAGATCAGCCGGTGAGGGACTCTCTTGAGCTCAAGCGCATGGCCGTCTCACGCCTGGGCAAGAAAGTCATCGACCTCAAGCACGTCAGTGCCGGCTACCCCACAGCAGACGGGGGTTTCTCTCCTGTGTTAAATGACATCTCCTGGATCATAGGTCCGGGGGATCGCGTGGGTATTCTGGGCGAGAATGGCGCGGGTAAGTCCACACTCCTACGGGTGATGTGCGGCCTTCAAGATCCCAGCTCCGGCATCGTAAAGATAGGAAAGTCGGTCCATTTTGGGTGGCTCTCTCAGCACTTAGACGGCCTTTCTGCCAAAGACGACTGGCGCGTGCAGGAGATACTTACCAGCTACAAGAAGTACTACGTGGTGGACGGAAAACCCCAAAGCCCCGAGCAGATGCTTGAGCGCTTAGGATTTGAGCACCGCGAGTTTATGACCTATGTCCATGACCTCTCCGGTGGACAGAAGCGCCGCCTGGCCTTCTTGATGGTGCTTTTGGAAGAGCCCAACGTGCTGGTTTTAGACGAGCCTGGTAATGACCTGGATACGGATATGCTGGCCATTGTGGAAGACCTGTTGGATACCTGGCCTGGAACCCTCATCATGGTGAGTCATGATCGCTATCTCATGGAGCGCGTGACTGATGACCAATATGCCTTGATCGACGGCACCCTGACCCACGTTCCTGGTGGCATAGATGAGTATCTGGAGCGCCTTAAAGCCGCCGGGCGCGCCCGTGAAGCAGCACGGCAAAGTGCAGCGGGTGCGGGCGCTACCAGCGCAACGCATACACAGGATTCAAGCTCAGAGGGCGCAGAGTCACGTAGCCAGGAGAGCGGTCTTTCCAACAAGGAGCGCCGTGAACTCAAGAAACGATACGACGCCGTCGAGCGCAAGCTGGAAAAGCTCGAAGGCGAGCCAGAAAAGCTTGAGGATGAGCTTCAAAAGGTCGATCCCACCAACTATGAGGCGCTGGTGCAGGCGCAGGCAGCATTGGACGCGTGCCGCCAGGAGATTTCTTCACTTGAAAGCGAGTGGCTCGAACTTGCAGATACCCTAGGACTTGCCTAAGCAAGGAGGCACGGTGTGTCCATGCTTAAAAACTACCTCACACCCTATAGGCGCCAGGTTGCCATAGGGGTGAGTTTCAAGCTGGTAGAAGTGGTCTTTGACCTGCTTACACCCCTGGTGGTGGCGCACATGATAGATGTCGGTGTGCGCGATCACGACGCGCACACCGTGATAGCATCGGGCGCGCTGCTCATTGTGTTTGCCCTCATCGGCTGGAGCTTCACCATGGTCTGTCAGCGCATGGCAGCGCTTGTCTCACAAGGTGTGGGAACGCAGTTACGCAAGGATCTCTTTGAGCGCACGCATGAACTCTCAGCCCAACAGGTTGATGCCATCGGCGCGCCCGCGCTCATTACGCGTATCACCAACGACGTGAATCAAATTCAGGTGGCCATAGCGCTGGGCATCCGGCAACTGGTGAGATTTCCCCTGATAGCCCTTGGCGCCATGATCTCCGCGCTGTTGATTGACTGGCACCTCGGGCTCATCTTTTTGGCGTGCACGCCGCTCATTGGCGTGATCTTCTTTCTGGTGATGAGCCGCTCCGTGCCGCTCTTTCAGCGCATGCAGCAGCTTTTGGACAGCATTTCCACCATTGGGCGAGAAGCTCTTTCTGGCGTGCGCGTTATCCGCGCCTTTCGGCGCGAGGCAGACGAGAAGCGCCGCTTCTCCAATACCGCTACCCAGCAGGCAGATACCGCCATTTTGGTGGGAAAACTCTCTGCGCTGCTGAATCCCTCAACGTTTCTGGTGATGAACCTGGGCATTGTTGCCATTCTTTGGGCAGGAGGCATTAGGGTAGATGCTGGACAACTCACACAAGGTGAGGTCATGGCATTTGTGAACTACATGATGCAGACACTGACCTCAGTTGCCTACATTGCCAATTTGGTCGTGGTCTTTACCCGCGCGAGCGCATCTGTTGGCCGCATTGCAGAGGTCATAGATACATCCTCCAACCTGCAGGAACATACAAGAGACACACTTGAGCTGGATCCTGCGGCGCCCATCCTTGAGCTCTCCCATGTGAGTTTTAACTATGCCGGAACCTCAACACAGGCGCTCACCGATGTCACACTCACGCTTATGCCTGGCCAAACCTTAGGGGTGATAGGGGGTACCGGTTCTGGTAAATCAACCCTTGCGCACCTCTTGGTACGGCTCTATGATGCCAGTTCAGGCACCGTTAAGCTCTTTGGACACAACGTTCAGGACTACTCATTTAACCAGTTGAGAGCTCTTGTTTCATTTGTGCCGCAGCACACGAGCCTCCTCTCAGGCTCTATCCGCTCAAATCTGTTGTGGAGAGACCCTCATGCGGATGACCAGAAACTCTGGGCTGCGCTTGAAGATGCACAGGCAAAAGATTTTGTGGCGCGGCTCAAAGCAGGTCTGGATGCACCGGTTGAGGCAGGCGGCAAGAATTTCTCTGGAGGCCAGCGCCAGCGTCTTACCATTGCGCGCGCCCTCGTGGGTAATCCTCGCCTCTGTGTCCTGGATGATGCTGCATCTACCTTGGATTTCAAGACAGACGCACACCTCCGCGCTGCTCTTCTCAAAAAGTCACAGCAGATGAGTACGGTTGTGATCTCACAGCGTGTCTCTGCCATCATGCACGCAGACCTTATCGTGGTCCTAGACCACGGGCGCGTGGCAGGCATAGGCACCCATGAGGAGCTGCTCAAACACTCAAGTTTGTACCAGGAGATTGTATCCTCCCAACTGGAAGGGGAGGCGGCATAATGGCAAACCCATACGCAGCAAGCGCCACCACTCAAGCCGTTATGGCCAACGTAGCAGGAAATCACAGCAATGACCCGCATGGCCACGACGACTTGGATGTCAGCGGATATAGCGTGAGCGTGACCATACGGCGGCTTATGGCATATATGTGGCCATATCTGGGGTTTTTATTTCTCGCCTTCCTCTGCATTACCATCTCGCAGATCTCTCAGCTCATAGCACCCATTCTCATTGGCCGCGGCATTGATGTCATCATCTCAGAAGGTCAGGTCAACTTTGCAGCATTGGTGCCGACGCTCAAGAACCTGGCCCTTGTTGCTCTTGTTGCAGCAGTGAGCAACTGGCTAGGGGGCGCACTTTTGGCACGCGTTTCTTACGTCACTATACGTGACCTGCGAGAAGCCGCCTATAACAAGCTTCATAGCCTTCCGCTCTCATTTATTGATGCCCATGCACACGGCGATCTCTTGTCGCGCCTCATCAACGATGTTGACCAGGTGGGAGATGGTTTGGTGCAGGGCTTTGGACAGCTCTTCTCGGGCATCATAACCATAGCGGGCACGCTCATCTTTATGCTTGGCATCTCTTGGCCTGTAGCACTCGTTGTGGTCTGCCTCACGCCGCTATCCATCCTGGTAGCCACCCTTATCACGCGCTTTTCGGCCGAAAGCTTTAGAGCCCAGCAGGCCCTTCAAGGAGAGATTGGCGGCTTTGCAGAAGAGATGATATCCAACCAGAAACTCATCTCCGTCTTCAATCAGAAGCGCTCCTGCATTGACCATTTTGCGACGCTCAACCAGCAGCTCTACGGCGTTGGTGTCAAGGCGCAATTCATAAGTTCTTTTTCTAATCCATCAACGCGCCTAATCAACAATATTATTTACGCCGTCGTTGCGGCGGTGGGCGTCTGTGGTGTCATTACCGGCATCCCTTCTCCCATGACCGTCGGACAGGTGCAGAGCTTTCTTTCCTACACCAACCAGTACATGACGCCGTTTAATCAGATTTCGGCTACCGTGACGCAGGTGCAGACCGCCTTTGCCGCCGCACGACGTCTCCTTGCGCTCCTGGATAGCCCTGACGAGACGCCCGATGCCCAAGATGCCACCGAGCTCCGCGCGCCTCAAGGTAGCGTGCGCTTTGATAGCGTGTCGTTTGGCTATACGCCTACCCAGCCGCTGCTTAAAGACATCACGTTTGACATGCCCGCTGGGAAGAACTTTGCGCTGGTAGGGACCACTGGCTGCGGCAAGACGACCCTTATCAACCTGCTGCTGCGCTTCTATGAGATAGACGGCGGCACCATCATGCTGGATGCCCACGATACCAAGACGCTCACCAGAGAGAGCCTGCGATCCGCATTTGGCATGGTGCTGCAGGATACCTGGCTCTTCTCGGGCACGGTGGCGCAAAACATTGCCTACGGCAAACCTGATGCTACGCGAGAAGAAATTGTTGCAGCCGCAAAGAAGGCTCATGCCTACAAGTTCATCATGCAGCTCCCGCAGGGGTTTGATACGCAGCTCACGGAAGGGGAAGGCGTGCTTTCTCAGGGCCAACAGCAGCTGCTATGCATTGCTCGCGTCATGCTTTCAGACCCTGCCGTGCTGCTCTTAGATGAGGCTACGAGCTCAATTGACACCAGAACAGAGAGACAGGTTCAGCGCGCCTTTGATGAGATGATGCACGGACGTACGTCTCTTGTGGTGGCGCATCGACTCTCAACCATCCAACACGCCGACTGCATTTTGGTGCTCAAGGACGGCGTAATTGCCGAGAAGGGCACGCATCAGGAGCTTCTAGCCAAAGATGGCCTCTATGCGGAGCTGTACCGGTCACAATTTGCGGGACGAGATTAGAACCCTGCCGACTCAGCATGCCACAATCTCTCATTTTTGCGTCATACTGTTTGCGTATCACATCTTTTGAAGCTGGCAGTCCATGGGAGGAAACATGTCAATCGATACCAGGAGAACAGCTGTCCTCGTGATTGATGAACTGGTAACCAAAGGCGAAGACACCCTCTACAATCCCTCAAAGGAAGAGCAGCGTGTGGTAGATAACAGCGCACGTATTATTGAGGCAGCGCGAGCTGCGCATATGCCTGTGATGTTTCTCTGCGATCAGCACATCCACGACATTGACAAGGAGCTTGAGCTCTGGGGTGACCATGGCCTTAAAGACGTTGCGGTACCCAATCCTCTACTTAAGCCAGGTAGCAGCCGTTGGGACTTCATCATTCCCAAACGCCGCTACTCGGGCTTTTTCCAGACAGATCTGGATCTGACCCTCCGCGAACTGGGCATCAAAACGGTGATTGCGGTGGGAGAGGATAGCAATATCTGCGTGCTCCACACCCTCACGGATGCCTTCTATCTGGGATATCAGAGCATTGTGGTAGAAGATGCCACCCGCACATTCCTCTGCGGCACGCAAGAAGGTGCCATCGAGCATTACAAAAAGTGCTTTGGCTCCAGGATCTGCTCAACCGCTGAAGTCGTTGCAGAGGTCAAAGGTGAGTAGCAACGAGCTGAACCAGCGCGTGGCGTTTGACCCTACGTGCCCAACTGATGTGCCAGCTCGCGTATCACCTGATACGCCCTCTCATGCGCACGACATGTCACAAGCGGCGTCTGAGCAGGAGGCTACAAGCTGCTTAGGCGGTGCCAAGACGGTTGCAGACTCTTCGATAGAGATTGCGCATACGGTGCTCTACCAGGACATTAACGGCGTCGGCAGGCTCTACGGCGGGCGTCTCATGGAGTGGATTGACGAGGCCGCAGCTATTGTCGCCCGAAGGCATTGTGGGGGAGCGGTGACCACGGCCTGCGTGGACCAGCTGCAGTTTCGGCATCCAGCGTACCGCAATGACATCGTCGATGTGGTTGCGCGCGTGACATATGTGGGCAATACCTCGCTTGAGGTGCGCGTTGATTCCTATGTGGAGGACGTACGCGACGGCAGCCGACAAAAGATCAACCGAGCGTTTCTGACGCTCGTGCACGTGGACGATGCAGGTACGCCGCTGCCTATTCGCTATAAGTTGCTTCTCTCGACTGATGAGGAGAAACTGGAATATCAGGATGCGCTCAAACGCCTTGAACTCAGAAATCTCAGGCGAGAAGAGCATTACTAAGCGGCTTGGTGGTAAACGCGGCGCTTAGTGCACCGTAACGTCGTTTGTATTTCAAGAATTTAAGGATTCAACGTGGCTTCTTTCCTGTAATTTGTAGCAATTGATCATGTAAAAAGATGATTAGTTTATTTTGACTTCTACCATCCTTTTACCATCATTGTGAGAAAGGAGCCATTATGGCAAAGAATCTTACGCGTAGAGGTTTTCTAGGTGGTGCAGCAGTAGCTGGAACATCACTTGCTGCAATGGGTATGGTAGGATGCTCCAACCAGAGCAGTGACTCCTCTGAAGGGGCAGACAACTCTTCGAGCGACAAGGTCAACCTGCAGTTCTGGTGCCATGAAAACCAGGTTTGGACCGCTTCATACGAGGCTATGGCAAAGGCATTTGAGGAGTCCCATCCGGAGTATCACGTTGAGGTAACAAGCTATCCGTATGATGTTTATAACGATAAGATCCAGACGGCTTTGAGCTCCACTTCAGGCGGCCCAGACGTTATTGCAGTGTGGGGTGGCATGGCTCCAAGCTTTATTGAGACTGATGCTTTGTCCCCAGTGCCGGATGATTTGGCGTCTGAGCTTTCTACAGACTACCTTGAACCAACGGTTGGAATCTATAAGAAGGAAGGCATCTGCTACGGCGTGCCCGAGGAATTCAATCTTGAGTATGGCGGCATCTTAGTCAACAAGAAGCTTTTTGATGAGGCTGGCCTTGAGTATCCCACGACCTGGGATGAAATGCGTGCAATCTCTAAACAGGTAGCAGTCCGTGACGGTGACATCAATACTATGAGTGGCATTGAGCTTGTGGATACTGATGCCCTCATCTGCAATTATCTGGCTATGATTCTGCAGCAGGGCGGCACCTACTACGACGAGGATGGTACAGTCAACTTCAATACGCCTGAGGGCATCAAAGCCATGCAGGAGATGGTCTCCACCGTAAAAGATGGAGACAACGACTTGCGTCACCTAAGTGATGGTGACTACGACTACGTTGATGTCTTTGAGGATAAGGCATACGGCGGTGCAAAAGGTCCTTGGGCTATTGCCGAGGGAACAGATAGCTACAAACTGACCTATGGTGAGGACTTTGAGTACATCCCCATGCCACTCTACGGTGACAAGCAAGCATTTGCTGCAGAGACTGGCTGGGGACTCATCGTTCCTGCCAACGGCAAGAACGTAGATGCAGCTTGGGAATACGTCAAGTTCTTCAGCGCACCAGAAAACTTGATTGAACACAATATTGCCTGCTATCAGCTGCCACCGCGTGCTTCTTTGCTCGATAGTGATGAATACAAGTCCAAGATGCCCCAGATGTCATTCATCCTCGACATGCTGCCATCCGGCACGTGGTTTGGACCATACAATACCTCTGACTTCAGAACCATCTTCAACAACGGTTTCATAGAGCTGTGTGAATCCGAGAACCCAGATTATGAGGGAGTCCTCACCAAGGTTTCTGAGCAGATCACCAAGGAGTGCAAGATAAGCTACTCCATGGACTAACACAGTGCGAGGAGTGGATCTTCCATATGGAAGATCCACTCCTCTAGGGAGCTCAGATGAAACATACCAAATTTGTGATGGCCGTTTTGGTACCAGCCTTTCTCTTCTTGGGATACTTTGTATTCTATCCGGTCATCTACGGCCTGTTTATTTCATTTTTTGATTTCAACCCAACAAGTAGTGTTCAACCGTTTGTCGGGCTGGATAACTATGCGCGTCTTGTCCATGACCCTGTCTTTTGGAAGGCAGTAGGCAATACTTTTTTCTTCTGTTTTGTGACAGTAGCGCTTAATATCGTGATTTCCCTCTTCTTGGCGTCCATAATTTGTGCAATTCCCTCAAAAGGGCTGCGGACACTCTTTAGAACAATAATCTTTATTCCCTGTATTGCCCCTATTGTTGGAACCTCAATTGTCTGGAAACACGGCATCATTGCTGTGGACAGTGGCTTGCTCAATCAAGTTTTGAAATTTCTCTTCAATATGCCAGCCAAGAATTGGCTACTCACCGGCATGCCCATGATGATGATCATCATTGTCTACACGCTCTGGGCAGACATTGGCTATAACGTGATCCTTTTCACTGCTGGCTTGGAATCTATCCCCAAATCCTTTGAAGAAGCTGCCATGGTGGATGGCGCTGGCGCACTGAGACGTTTCTTGAGCGTGAGATTACCACTCATGAGACGCACTTTTGTCTTTGTGGCCATCATGAGCGTAGCCGACTATTTCCAGCAATTTGCGCAGTTCAGAGTACTTGTAGCAGATGGCGGAAGAGACTTCTCAGTGATGGTGCTTACCAACTATATCTACCGTACCAGTTTTACCAGCTTTGACATGGGCTACGCCTCTGCCATAGCAGCTGCGCTCTTCATCATCGTGTTCATTGTGGCGCTCATTCAAAACAGAATCATGAGAGCGGATTGGAGTTATGAGTAATGAAACTATCCACACGCTCTTCTCGCACCCACTATACCCTGGCTCAAAAGCTGATTGTTGTGTTTCTGCTGCTCTTGAGCGTGATCATGATGTATCCCATGGTCTGGATGGTTCTTACGTCGTTTAGAACCAATGCGGATATTCGCCTGCATCCCGCGCAGTTCTGGCCAACGGAGTGGTCACTTGAAGGCTATGAGATGGTCTTTACCAGGGTTCCTCTGGGTCACTGGTTTATCAACAGCATGATCGTGACGCTTCTGGTAACAGGCGCAGTTATCTTGACATCAACTTTTATGGGTTTTGTTTTTGCCAAGTATGAGTTCAAGGCAAAAAAGCCCCTGTTCTACCTGCTTATTGCCACCATGATGGTTCCGGCGCAGGTAACCATGATTCCGCGCTATCTCATCATTCAGCAGATCCACCTGTTTAATACCATCTGGGCGCTCATTGTGCCGAGTCTTGTGAGTGCATTCTCTGTCTATCTGGCACGCCAGTTTATTGCAGATATTCCCAACAGCCTTTGTGAAGCAGCTCTCCTCGATGGGGCAGGCCCTGTCTCAATCTACTGGCATGTGATCCTACCCAACATCAAACCTGCCATTGGCTCTATTGGCATCTTTACGGCCATGGCACACTGGAATGATTATCTCAACCCACTGCTCATGCTCAATGATATCAACCGGATGACTCTCCCTCTGGGTTTGGTCTATTTTGACTCACAGCGTGGTATCAATCTTGCAGCCATCATGGCTGCGGCGACGCTAATCATGGTGCCTATGGTGATTATCTTCTTGCTGTTCCAAAAGCAGTTCATCCGTGGCATGACCCTAAGCGGCGTCAAGTAGAACGGTGTCGGGCAGGTTAAACCTCAAGTGCAGGACGTGCCATGACACCGAGGCCCATTCCCACGCGCCCACCTTTAAGCAAGTAGTGCTTGAGATTTTTCTGGAGGCTTGTATTTTCTGGATAGCGGTTCTTATCGGCCTCTACAGTACCCCACACACGCTGCTCTGCCAGCGGGAAAGGATAGGTGATATCGACAATCTCAAAGCGTTTCTGGAACTGATAGATATTGCTCTGAGGGCTCACCAAGTTGAGAACGACTGGGGAAGTAAGCCAGGAATCGCAGGTATAGAGCGCATATTCTGGACCAAAGAACTTCTCGGCTGCCGCAAAAGACTCGTCGCAGGACAGAGGATCCAAAGGCCCACCCTCGGGAATATGGACACCAATGACCTGCTGACCTTCATCAATATGACCGCCCGACCAGGTAAACGCTCGATCTGCTTGGGCTCGCTCAAACTCGAGGGCACCAAAGCGGAAGAGTTTCATGTGAAACAGACGGGTAAACCAGGGAGCTTCTGCCATGGTGTAATCACCCAGGTAGCGCTTGGCCCAGCTGCTCCAGATGCTAATGTCGTGGAAGGTGTGAAAGAAGACCTCATCGGGCACACCTTCGCTCTGGTAGGATTCATGCATGTCCATGCCACAGCGCACGTAGATGTAGAGCAGTTTAAGCTTGCCATCCGCCGTCTGGTTGATCTCTTGGAAAAACGTCTGCTCGTCGGTGAGAAGCAGATTTTTCCATCGCGCATATTCTTGGGAAGACATCTCAAGACGGCAAAGAAGCTCCTGCGCTTCTGTGTCGAGGTCGATGTTTTGCATAAATGCTCTAAGCTGGGATTTATCTGTCATGTGACACCTCTTCATGCGTGACATGTGGCCGATATCCTAAGCAAGCATTATAGATATGAGGACTTTTATGAACACCACAACATCCGCGCTCACACCTCTTGAGAGAGAGCGTGCTATGCGAGAAGGACATGCCCCAGACAGGCTGCCGTACCTGGTCTTTGCGGATGGACTCAAATGCCAGCTGACAGGTGCTACGCCTTATGAATACTGGCATGATGCTCGCACGATGGCGGAGGTAGAGATAGCAGCGTATGAGCGATGGGGCCACGACCGCATAACCATAGGTCCCAACAGCCTTGGCTTCACAGAAGCCTTTGGAGGAAAATTCATCTATCCGGAACATGGCATGCCGTTTGATGATCCGGAAAGAAAGTTCGCCCTCGATGAGCTCCTGCACCTTGAGCCGCTTGATCCAACTAAAAATCCACAGCTCAAAGTCTATATCGAAGCGTTGGATATCCTTATGGATGCACTGGGGGACACGGCTCCTATCCAGGCATCTTTGGGAGGACCTCTCACCACATGTGCATTTTTGTGCGGCACAGAGCAGCTCTTGCGCAACTTTACGCGTCGGGCAGAAGACGTTGCCGCACTGCTGCAGGTGGTGACAGAAAGCCTGAAAGCCTACATTGACGTAGCAGCCACGCATGGAGCGCGCTTCTACATGGCTGACCCGGTGGCAAACCCTGCACTTATTGGCATCAAACGCTACGAGAAATACCTGTACCCGCTCATGCGTGAACTGACAGCGTGTGCAAAGACCGCCTCCGGCGCAGGTGTCATGCTCCATATGTGCGGTAAATCGGAAAAGCAGTGGCCTCTTTTTAGGGACTATGCGCTTGAAGCAATCAGTCTGGATAACGCCATTGACCTGGAAGAAGCTATCCGTCAGCTGGGCGATTGCTTCGCTATTGCGGGAAACGTTGACCCGGTGAATATAATCTCTCGCGGTACAACGGATGTGATCAAACAAGACGTTGCGCGCTGCCAGAGAGTGGGGCAGGTTGCAGAGCATGGGTTTTTTGTGGCGCCTGGCTGTGACATACCCTATGGAACAGCATTATCGCAGGTAGATGCCTATGCGACTGCATGTGCACAAGCGCCGTCTGCTGATGGCACCTGCGCGTCTTATGCTACAGATGAAGGGAAGGACTCATGGTAGAAGAAATCCCGGGCCAAATGTGCAAGATCTTGAGCCCACTTGCCAAAGTTTTTTCGGACGAAGAGCCATGCTACTTGCCAGAATGCGTCAAGTTGAGCGGACTTTGGGAAGAGACGGTCTCATTCCAGTGCGCCTACAAGGGCTCCGGCCCCCGGCGCCAGACGCTCCGTCTTGAGGTTGTAACAGATGACGAGCTCACAGGGCATGTCCGCGTGCGAGAAGTACGTGAAGTCCCCGTGCGGCGCGCCACAAATGGCCGCGTGGACGACAACTACCTACGCACGGGTGCGGGCATGTATCCAGACCTTTTGCAGGATCTCAGCAACGGCGAGGTCGACGCAACAAGTTTTCAGTGGCGGAGTATCTGGGTTGATGTTTTTCTCGCCCACGGCATCTCTGCGGGACGCCATGAGATAGAGCTCAGATTCTTTGCTGAAGATGGGCTGCTCATGAGCGCGCGTACGGTTGTTGAGGTCATTGCGCATGAGCTACCCGAGCTTGCCATCAAGCACACGGAGTGGTTCTACGCAGACTGCCTGGCAGACTATTACCACGTGCCGGTTTTTTCTGATGCGCACTGGCAGCTGATTGAAAACTTTATGCATGAGATGGTCGCGCGCGGATGCAATATGATTCTGACGCCTTTGTTTACGCCGCCCTTAGACGTTGAAGTCGGCCTGGAGAGAACCACGACGCAGCTGGTAGATGTATATGTCAATCACGGCACGTACAGTTTTGACTTCAGTAAACTTGAGCGCTGGGTGAAGCTCTGTCAGCGCGTGGGTATGCAGTATTTTGAGATGTCACATCTCTTTACGCAGTGGGGAGCCCAGCATCCGCCCAAGATTGTGGCAATGGTGGATGATGGCACACCCACAAACATTTTTGGGTGGGATACGCCCGCGCTTGGTGCCTACACGGAGTTTCTTGCCGCCTTCTTGCCAGAACTTACCCAGCATCTGCGCGCATGGAACATTGCAGATAAGGTCTACTTCCACATTTCGGATGAGCCGGGCGCCAACCTGGAAGCCTATCAGGCCGCCAAAGAATCCCTGGGTACGCTCTTGGATGGCTTCCACACACTGGACGCCATTTCCAGCTTTGAGATGTACGAGAAGGGCATTGTGGATATCCCGGTGCCGGATAGCAACATCATGGATCCGTTCTTGGCCAACCGTCCCCATGAGGTGTGGACGTATTACTGCACGGGCCAGTTCTTGCACGCCAGTAACCGATTCATGGCCATGCCTTCAGCGCGCAACAGGATCTTTGGCATTCAGTGCTACAAGTTTGGGATCGACGGCATCTTGCACTGGGGATACAACTACTACAACTCGCAGCTTTCAAGGCGCCATATCGATCCCTACAGCGATACCGATGCAGGCGGTGGCTTTCCGGCGGGCGATGCGTTTCTCGTCTACCCAGGCGCCAACGGTCAGCCAGAAGAATCTATCCGCATGATGGTCTTTGCGGAGGCGCTGCAAGACATACGCGCGTGCACGCTGCTTGAATCTCTTACCAGTAAGGATCATGTGCGGGAACTTATAGATGGCGACCTGGCAGAACCGCTCACCTTTACCACCTATCCCAAGAGTGACTTCTATCTCATGCAGCTGAGGAATCGCATCAATCGTGAGATAGCGCGCGCTTTGGTTACAAAGAGTTGTGAGAAGTGAGGACGCATGGCAGAAATCAGTCTCAAGCACGTCAACAAAACCTACGAAGACGGTACGGTGGCCGTTAAAGATTTCAACCTTGATGTTCACGACAAGGAGTTCCTCATCCTAGTAGGCCCCTCTGGCTGCGGAAAGACCACGACGCTCCGCATGATTGCCGGCCTTGAAGAGATCACGTCAGGCGAGCTCTACATAGCCGGTCAGCTCCAAAACGACGTCAAGCCCAAGGATAGAAACATAGCCATGGTCTTTCAAAACTACGCGCTCTATCCGCATATGACGGTCTTTGACAACATGGCATTTGGCTTGAAAATGAGAAAAGTCCCCAAGGAGGAGATCAAGCGCAAGGTTGAAGAGGCCGCAAAGATCCTGGATCTTGAGCCCTACCTCAAGAGAAAGCCCAAGGCGCTCTCGGGCGGACAGAAGCAGCGCGTCGCTATGGGCAGGGCCATCGTGAGAGATCCGCAGGTCTTTCTTATGGACGAGCCACTCTCCAACCTGGATGCCAAGCTCCGTGGCCAGATGCGCGTCGAGCTCACGAAGCTCCACAAACGCTTGAACGCAACCATCATCTACGTCACGCATGACCAAGTTGAAGCCATGACCTTGGGCACCAGGATTGTGGTAATGAACGAGGGCGTGATCCAGCAGGTGGATACCCCCGCAAACCTCTACAATCACCCCGCAAACATGTTTGTAGCTGGCTTTATTGGCGCGCCTCAGATCAACTTTGTAACCGTTGTATGCGAGAAGGACAATGGTGCTCTAGGCCTTTTGCTGGGAGATACGTGGTCAGCGGTGCCTGACGCGTGGGCAAAACGCCTAGAAGACGGTGGCTATCTGGGAAAAGAGCTCGTGCTGGGAATGCGCCCTGAGCACATCCTCCTGGATGCAGAGGCCAAGTCAGAAGCCTGCCTGACGCTTCCTGCAACGCTTCGTTTCAACGAGATGCTGGGCTCAGAAAGCCTGTTGTACCTGGAGACTTCTCAAGGTGAGCTGGTAGCAAAGCGCGAGGGGAGCCTTGAGACCGATGAGGCGCAAAGCTTTAACGTTGCGCTTCCTCTGGCGCAGATGCATCTCTTTGACCCGGAGACGGAGATGGCGCTGTAGCTTCATTGGAAACGCAATGTAATTGTGAGAGCCGGCATGTATTAATGCTGGCTCTCATACGTTAGAAAAGTCCATTACTACATACGCTTACACATATGAGATTGTCTTGTACTGCAAGAAAGTAACGGAAGAGACATTCCACTAAAGAATCGATCTAGTTTTGTCTCTGTGGAGCACGTGCCCTTGGCCTTACGCACAAAGACGAGAAGCGCCCGCATAGGATGACTGGTAAAGCACACGAAATCGGTTGAACCACGGTAGCAACAACACAGCAGTAATCAAGCAGCAGGTACGACCAAATTCTTGGTACCTGCTGCTTTATTGTAAAACGTCTTATTACAAGAATGAACGTGCGCACATTACACGTCCTGCCGCAAAGCTCACGCAAAGCTCTACCAGCGCAATCATCACAATGGTACCGCCGGGGCGTGTCCCCACATAGAAGGAGATGACCACACCGAAGACCGCCGCAGTAGCGCCCAGCGCGCACGCAAGCACCAAGAGCTGCTTCCAGCCGCGCGCTACCTGAAGTGCCGCCGCCACGGGAATGACCATAAGAGATGAAACTACCAGCGATCCCACAATGCGTGAGGATATAGAGACCACCAGAGCCACTGCCAGTGTGAATACCACAGAAACATGTGCGGTATCGACACCCGCAAGCCGAGCTGACCGCTCATCCATACACATGAGCAAAAGCGGACGATAAAACACTACACACCCCACTATCACGCCCGCAGCAATCAATCCCGTGGCCAAAGACTCAGACGCGCTCACCGTGACGAGGCTTCCAAAGAGAAAGCTTGAGAACGTGTTAGAGTTTGGCACAAATGCGGCAAGTAATCCCGCCAGGCCCACGCCCGCTGACGCCACAATGGCAAGCGACATCTCTGCATATTGCCCCATGTGCCTGCGCGTAAGCTCCACGACTGCTGCAGCAACAAGCGCTGCAATCGTGGCTCCCACCAGAGGATTTAGACCCGCTACAAGACCTATCGCCACGCCTGCCAACGAGGCATGCGCCAGAGCATCTCCAATCATGGAGAGGCGACGCACCACCACAACGCTTCCTACCAAAGGAACCGCAAGTCCCAGTACAAGAGAACAGAAGAGCGCACGCTGCATAAACACAAACTCAAACATGTTCAATCAGCGCCCCCTCATTCATTTCATATGTCCTTACACCGTCTGAGTCCATATGCAGGCGCGCCAGATCATGCGTCACCAAAACCGTAGCGGCACCGGACTCAGCCACCGGACCGGTGAGAAGATCTCCCAGCATGGCGGCACCTTCTGCATCCAAGCCGCTCGACGGCTCATCAAGCAGCAACAGGTGTGGACGGTTTGCCAGTGCGCGAGCACATGCAAGCCGCTGGAGCTGTCCGCCGGAAAGCTGCGGCAGGCGCCGCTTGGCAAGAGGGGAGAGGCCAAATTCATCCAAGAGCGCCGCCGCACGCGCACGAACTTCTCGCCTGGAGGCGCGAACGCTGGCCACAAGCGCCTCTTCAACCGTTGCCGGGAATCTTCGCATAGGATTTGTGCCTGCTTGCGGCACGTATCCGACGCATGTCCAGTCACGGCGCGCAGCCGCCGGTTCACCCAGCACCATAACGCGACCGTCCGTGGGCTTGAGTTCTCCCAGCGTCAGACGGATAAGCGTCGTTTTGCCTGCGCCATTTTCTCCCAGAATGACCGCTGTCTCGCCGGCCGACAGCCGAAAGCTCACCTGACGCATGACCTCGTGCGTGCCGTACGAGAAGCCGACGTTGTGTAGTTCAAGCGCCGCCGGTGCACCGCCCCTCATGACTGCAGCGCCGCCGTAAGTTTGGCCAGGTTATCCCTCATGATGGAGAGGTAGTCTTCACCTGCGTCCAGCTGCGCCTGCGTGAGGCCCTCCAACGGGTTCAACACCTCGACCGACGCGCCTGTGGCTTCCGCAATCTGCTCGGCCACCTTGGGGCTTACCAGTTCTTCCGAGAAGATCGTCTTCACGTTGAGCTCTTTCACGCTCCCGATGATCTCCGCCATGGTCTTGGCGTCGGGCTCGCCCTCCGCGTCCATGCCGGCGATGGGAATCTGCGTGAGGCCATAGGCGTCACACAGGTAGCCAAAAGCCGCATGGGAAACCACGATGGTCTTATGCGGCAGGTCCTTGAGCTTGGCAAATGCCTGGTCCAGCTCATCGAGCGCGGCGGCAAAGCTTGCGTAGTTGTCCTCATAGTCAGCAGCGTGGTCGGGGTCTTTGTCCACTAGAGCATCCTTAATGTTTTGCGCCTCTACCTTGGCAAGTTCTGGCGCAAGCCACACGTGCGGGTCATGTCCGCCGTGGTCGTGCTCGTCTGCGTGATCGTCGTGGTCGTGGCTATCCGCTGCATCGTCTCCAGCCTCTGAAAATGCCCGAAGCTCAATACCTGAAGATGCCTCAACAAAGACAGGTCCCGTCTCCCCAAACGATGCTTTTACATCATCTACCCAGCTCTCCATGCCCGCGCCGTTGTAAACGATAAGATCAGCTTCCTGCAAGCTCGCCATATCCTGCGTGCTTGGCTCCCAGTCGTGCGGCTCGGTTCCTGCTGGCACCAGGTTTGAGACCTCAACGTGGCCTTTGCCCACCTTGGAGGTGAAGTCATAGAGGGGATAGAAGCTGGCAGAGACCTTGATAGCACCCGCATCCGCGTCGGTGCCCGCAGCCGCCATGTTCTTCTCGCCCGCTGACGCGTCTTGAGAAGCCTGCGTGCCCGTTCCGCAAGCGCTCAAGAACAGGGCACTACCTGCGGCAGCACCCAGACAGGTGAGGGCAGATCTTCGCGTGACATTGGGCGAGAAACCCCGGCTACGTGTGGGAGTTTTCGGCGCTATCCTGGTGAGCGTCTCCGGCGACATTTCCTTCTTGTGGTGCGACGTGCGCTGATGCATGCGTGGCATGGTAGTTCCCTTCTGGAACCTCACCCGCGCGCTGGCAGTCCTCGCAGATGCCAAAGATGACCGTCTTTGCCTGGTCAATCTCAAAGCCATGGTGCTGGCTCACGTGATCGGCAAATTCCTGGATCATGTGACACTCAAGCGGCAAGACACGGCCACAGTGGAGACAGAGCAGCTGCCCCGTGGATTCAGCTGTCGAATCCAACAGGCGATAGCAGGCAGAATGCGACTGGACGGCCGTCACCTTGGCCACCACGCCTTCCTGGACCAAGCGCTCCAGCATGCGGTAGATGGTCGTCCTGCCCACATTGAGATCCTGGCGGTGCATGCCTTCCAGAATCTGATCGACCGTCTGGTAGCGATCAGTTGTCTCCTTGAGGTATGCCATCACCAATCGACGCTGCTCAGTACTGTAAACCTTGTTGCTCATGTGCCCCTCCAGATGCCCTCTCATACATCCTACGACAGAGAAGCCAAGCGCGTGCGTGTGGTTCCGATGTGGTTGGTACGATGATTCCTAATAAGAAATCGGTTTCCGATTCCATCTGTATGGTAGCATTGCCACGCCGCTTGCCACACGTCGTTCGCATCTCCACACAATTCTGGTTCTTGCGCCTCATGAGCCACGCTAAGATGGAGAAAATGTGTGCATCGATTGGACACATGTGGGAGAACTGCCGACTGTTGGCCATGTGATTAGGGGAGAGACGCATGGATCAGGTACGCGTAATTGAGCTTAAAGAGAGTGTTTTTGCCGATAATGACCAGGAGGCAGACAAGCTACGCCAGGCGCTGAAGCGCCGGGGACAGTATCTACTCAACGTAATGAGCTCGCCCGGCGCCGGCAAGACATCAACCCTCACCAAGCTTATAGCCCAGATGCAGGATCACTACGCTATCGGTGTTATGGAAGCAGATATCGATAGCGACGTGGATACCAATCGCATCATTGAAGAGACGGGCGCTGTGGCCATTCAGCTCCACACGGGCGGCATGTGTCACTTGGATGCCGGCATGTGCGCACAAGGTTTGGCCTCCCTTGATGCAGAGAGTCTAGACCTCATCTTCTTGGAAAACGTGGGCAACTTAGTCTGCCCTGCAGAGTTTGATACCGGAGCCTGCGCAAACGCGGTCATTCTCTCTGTCCCAGAAGGGGACGATAAACCCCTGAAGTACCCCCTCATGTTTGAGCGGGCAGACGTGGTCATCATCAACAAGATGGACGTCGCCCCCTACTTTGACTTCGACGTGGACCGATTTGAGCAGAATCTCCGTCGCCGCAACAAGGAGTGTAATCTCATCCGGGTATCGGCGCGCACCGGCGAGGGCATAGATCTTCTCGCCCAATGGCTTTCTAACCGCGTCGACGCGTGGAGGTGTGCATAATGCCCGATCAGTTTGAAACGCATCGCTCCGTCTATCAAAACGAGGCTGAGCGCAATGAAGCCGTGGCAAAGCTGGGACGCAAGATCACCGATGTGGTGGCGCACAAAATCGGCGGCGTCAAGACGCAGGATCCGGAGTATTGGGGCTTAAAAGAGGTCCTGAGCGATGAGATGGTAGACCTTGCCAACCGCATGAAGCTTCGCCAGTACTACACGTTAGAGGAGCTCATGCAGCTGGCGCCAGAGGTTGAGCCCGCACACTTGCAGCAGCTCTTGGATCGTATGAGCTATATTGGCATCCTGGAGTATGACTACGGCGATCATTACGATCATGATGGAGAGATCAAAGACGCACCCCGCATCAAGCGCTGGCGCCTGCCATTTTTTGTGCCGGGATCTGCGGAGCTTTTTAACTCAAGCCGTGATCGCGTGGACAAAAATCCTGCCGTAGCAAACTTTTTTGAGCGTATGACCCTTATCCCGCTGGCGGGTATCACGCAGATGGTGCCTCCAGGGGGAGACGGCATTGGCATGCACGTGATCCCGGTTGAAGAGGCCGTCAATTTTGAAAATGAAGCCGTCGACCTGGAGTGCATTTCCTACTGGCTCAAGAAGTACGAAGGCCACATTGCTGCAGGTATTTGCTCATGTCGCTACTCCAGAACCAAGCTGGGGGACGGCTGCGCAGACGACGCTGATGACTGGTGCATCCAGGTGGGAGACATGGCGGACTACACCGTGGAGACCGGTCGTGCGCACTATATCACCACGGAAGAGGCGCTCGACATCATCAAACGAGCAGAAGACAACGGCTTTGTGCATCAGATCACCAACATAGACGGTGAGAACAAGATCTTTGACATCTGCAACTGCGACGTTAAGATCTGTAACGCCCTGCGCACGTCTCTTCTGTTCAATACACCCAATCTTTCCCGAAGCTCCTACACCGCCCGCGTCACGCCCGACAACTGCGTTGCTTGCGGGCTCTGCGTGGAGTCCTGTCCCTCTGGTGCCGTTAAGTTGGGGCAAAAGATCTGCAAGAAAAATGGCAAGCTCCCTGACTATCCCACGTCCATCCTGCCCGACAAAATCCTTTGGGGCAAATATGCATGGGACGAGAATTACCGCGACACCGCACGCATGCACAACAGCTGGCCTTCCGGCACGGCACCCTGCAAGGCGGCCTGCCCCGCACACGTACCCATCCAGGCGTATCTTCAGAAGGCGCGAGAAGGAAAGTATGCAGAAGCGGTCGAGCTTATCCGCACGATGAATCCGTTTCCTGCGGTGTGCGGTCGCGTGTGCAACAAGCCCTGTGAGGCAGCGTGCACGCGCGGCACCGTTGATGAGGCCGTATCCATTGATGCTGTGAAAAAATTTGTAGCAGATTATGACCTGGCTCAGGCCACCCACGCCATCCCTCCCAAGAGCGTGCCTTCCGTCCGCGGGCATTTTGATGAGAAGATAGCCATCGTAGGCGCGGGTCCTGCAGGTCTTTCTTGTGCCTTCTATCTGGCACTTTTGGGCTACAGCCCCACGGTGTTTGAGAAGAGTGCAGCGCCTGGCGGCATGATGCGCTACGGCATCCCAACCTATAAGCTTGAAAAAGACGTTCTTGCAGCAGAAATTGAGCTCATACAGAGTCTGGGCGTGGAGATTCGCTGCAACGTTGAGGTTGGCCGTGACATTACGCTGGCCGACCTGCGCGCTCAGGGCTACAAGGCATTCTACCTGGCAATTGGCTGCCAGGGAGGGCGTCTGCCTGGCATTAAACACCAAGATGCCCCCGGAACCGATATTGCCGTGCACTATCTCAGAGATTCCATGGAGCATAACAACCCTGCCCTGACAGAAAACGTGGTGGTTATAGGCGGCGGCAACGTTGCCATTGACTGCGCACGGAACGCCGCACGAAGAGGCGCAGCCAGCGTCACCATGGTGTCTCTTGAGTCGGACGATGAGATGCCTGCAGATGACCAAGAGATTGCAGAGGCGCTTGAAGACGGTGTCACCTTTGAGCACCGCTGGGGTCCCAAAGAGGTGCTGGTGGGGGCATATGGCCACGTCACAGGCGTGGTGCTCAAGCGCTGCACGCAGGTATTTGACCCAGATACCGGGCGTTTTTCGCCCCTTTATGATGAAGGGGAGACCCAGACGCTTTCATGCGAGAAGATCGTATTTGCTATAGGGCAATCCGTTGAGTGGGGAGAGCTCTTGCGTGACAGCCGCGTGAAATTCCACCACGGCACCTATCCCATGGCAGATGAGCTCACGTTCCAGACGGATGAGCCGGACATTTTTGTGGGCGGAGATGTGCTCACGGGGCCCAGCTTTGTGATCAACGCTATTGCAGAAGGTCACTACGCAGCCGAGTCCCTCCACCGCGCAGCCCAAACAGGCGCCCACCCCACCATCGGGCGTGATAGGCATAATTATCTGGCCTTTAGTACGGAAGATCTCTCCTTTGATACGTATGACAGAAGCCTCAGGCAAAAGGAGGCGCGCGGGAGCTCGGCCGACCCCTTCCGCGATGTTGAAGGCACGCTCACGGCAGAACAGGTGGCGCAAGAGACGCGCCGCTGCCTCAGGTGTGGTGCGGCGCGCGTGGATCCTAACCGCTGCATTGGCTGTGGTATATGCACGACCAAGTGCGGTTTTGATGCCATCCACATCTACCGTGACCACCCCGAGATGACCGACATGCGTGCGGCTGAGGACAAAGTAGGCGGGCTTGCTGCCTATCAGATCAAGCGCGCGGTCAAGATCCTTGCCAACGCAGGGTCCAATGAGGCCAAGATCATGCGAGAAAAGCGTCGCGCCTATAAGCAGTCGCATAAGGAATTCAACCAGACGCACCCGTATACCGGCAATGCTGAGCCAACCGATACCGATCCTGTGCCGCACGGGATCGGCGCTGGTGGTGATACCAGCGCGCGAGAAGACAGGTAGCCAGCATGCATGAGCTCGGCATTGTGGTTCACGTGATAGATATGGTTGAGAAGGCCGCACAAGACGCGGGCGCCACTCGCGTCACGCGGCTTGACCTAGAGGTAGGCGAGGTCTCCACGGTGGTGCCCGACTACTTTAGAGACTGTTATGACTGGGCCATCAAGAAGAGCCGCTATATGCAGGACTGCAAGCTCAATCTTGTAGTGGTAGCTGGCATTTCTTACTGTAAGGATTGCAAGAAAACATATAGAACCACCGCATATGGCAAAGCCTGCCCGCTATGCGGTGGTTACCATACCTATCTGGTAAGCGGCCGGGATGTCATGATCAAGGACATCGAGGTCGTCTAGTTGCTCGGCGCGCACTTGTATAGGTGCGTTCTCATATCAGTGCGCTCCAGTGGCCGATTCCTTATTCCTCAGCGAGTGCATTTGCACGCGCCTTGGCGCGTGCTAGATCTAGGTTGGTAACTTTTCTTATCAAACGTACAGCCTCAACCTCATGTCCAGCTTTAATGAGGTCTTTTACCTGTTGTTTCGTTGTTTCATCAACATACGTTGATGACAGATCAGGGCGTTTTATGGCTCCTGCCAGCTCATCTATGCGCTGACGCTCAACACTTAAGCTGCGCTTGAGGTTGAAGATTTCTAGTGCCAGAGCGCCTATCACGCAGACCACCATTAGAGCAATAAGTGACACCACAATGTCTTGTTCCATATCTCCTCCAAAACATGTCCGCCCTGTGACTCACATGGAGCCGCAGGGCGGACATCTCACCTTCCAACCTGCTTATCTACCTATTATGTTCCGCGCACCAGCGCGTAAGATCCGTTATGAATCCATGTGGGCTCCTCATGATCCTTACAGCGTAGGGGGCTGGCGTCACATCTGGCGGTGGCGCCTCACTGCTTCAGGTTTTTCTCGCCTGCTGTAGCTGCAAAATACCTGAGCGGCTATAGTAGCGCACAGGTTCACTGCGTCAGCTCCAAGTACAGCCAACGGTACTGTTCTGCCGACCGAGCCCACGAAACGTCTTTTGCCATGTCGCGCGCCACCATCTGGTCCCAGCACCAGCGATTGGTGAAGTAGAGGGTCTTAGCGCGATTGCATGCGTCATACAAGAGCCCCGCGTCATAGCGATCAAACGTGAAACCATTGCCCTCGTTACTGTACTGGTTATACGGCTGAACGGTATCTTTAAGTCCGCCCGTTTCTCGCACGATAGGCACCGTGCCATAGCGCATAGCAATCAGCTGCGTAAGCCCGCACGGCTCAAAGCGGGAAGGCATCATGAGCGCATCGGCACCAGCATAGATTTGGTGCGCACGCGCCTCATCGTACATGATGCTGGAGCACACCTGCCCTTTGTATTGAGCCTCATAGCCGCGGAACGCATTTTCATACTGCGCATCACCCGTACCCAGGATTGCCACCTGCGTGTTTCCATCAATAAGGCCTGGTAGCACGGCATTTACCAGATCCAGCCCCTTCTGATTGGTCAGGCGAGAAACCAGTCCAATCACCATCTTGCTGCCGTCCCGATCAAGGCCCAGCTCCTCTTGCAACGCCAACTTGTTGGCAAGCTTGTGCTGCAAGAAATCGTCTTTGGAGTACGGCTCACGCAGGTGGGCATCGTGCGCGGGATCCCACATTTCGGTGTCGATGCCATTCACAATTCCGCGCAGCTTCCACGCGTGATAGCGCAGATGGTCGCTCAGTCCCTCGCCGTACTCTGGCGTCTGAATCTCCTGCGCGTAGGTACCGCTCACCGTGGTCACCTTATCTGCATAAGAGATACCGCCTTTGAGGATGTTTGCCTCCGTCCAGTTCTCCTGCATAGCGCCCATATTGAACACATCAGCAGGTAGATTGGTCCAATATTTCAAGGTAGGAATGTTGTAGGTGCCCTGGAAGCGCAGGTTGTGGATAGTCAACACACAGCGAGAGCGCGCCAGCTGCGTGCCCTGGAACATCGTTTTGAGATAGATGGGTACCAGCGCTGCCTGCCAATCATGGCAGTGAATTACATCCGGCATCCAATCCATATAGATGAGTGCTGCAAGCGCCGCCTTGGAAAAGTAGCAGAAGCGGGGAATATCGTTCACCAGATCGGTATAGGGATCTCCATAGCTAAAGAAGTCGTTGTTATCAATAAAATCGAACACAACGCCGCTCGGCGACACGTACTCCATAATGCCCACGTAAAACGTCCGCCCGTCCGAGCACAAATCCATCTCAAACGAGCCGCGAAACACCATTTTGTCTTTCCATTCCTGGTGAATACAGGCGTATTTGGGCAGGATAACCTTCACGTCACAGTTCTGAGCGATAAGTGCCTTGGGCAGCGCATACATTACGTCGCCGAGCCCGCCTGTCTTCACGAACGGGAAGCACTCAGAGCCGATAAAGGCAACGCTGCGCCGCGGCTCGGGCAGGGTAGGAGGCTGTGGTGCTGGTGTGGGCTTCTGGGCTGGCGTGGGCTTCTGAGCTGGTGTGGGCTTCTGAGCTGTTTTGGTCGCCGGGGCTGGTGTGGGCTCTACGGCCGGCATTGTTGCCAGTTTCTTGTCAGCTGTTGGCTTGGAGCTTGCGGATTTTCTCGCCCCGGACTGCGCAGATGTTCTCGCCCGTGGAGTCGAAGACTTTTTTGCGCTCGGCGTAGCAGACTTTTTGCCGGCGGGTGTTGTGGGTTTTTGAACAGTTGAGGTGACGGTTCTTTTTGCGCGCTGAGACGTCGTGTTTTTGGAAGCGTTCTTTGCCATACGTACCTCCAAGCTGGGTTGCTACTGAGCAATGATGCAACTAAACACTCGACAGAGCTGCTTCTATTTTACGTTTGGAAGCCTTTGCGTTAAACGAATTCTTTGGCAATGTTCTAGACTGCGGCATGGGTAGGCGCGGCTAATTGCTGCACATACACAGAATGGGACGGATACACGAGTAATAAGAAACCTGAACTGTCATCTGCAGCCCTGGTCGTGTTTTACGCATTGCACGTTAATGCCTTGGAGGATGCTCCATGTCAGACAATGGCAGACGTATACAATGTATAAAAAAAGTCTGAACCACAAAACCGCAGTTCAGACGTTGTGTTTCTGGTCGGGTGGACAGGATTTGAACCTGCGACCCCTTGACCCCCAGTCAAGTGCGCTACCAAACTGCGCCACCACCCGTTATTCATTTGTGCCTCGCACAAGAAGAGATACTAACACCCCGCCTGCGGGTGTGCAAGAACTTTTTTGATGCGCTTTTTTGTCAACATATACCTCCACAAGAGGGTAGAACTAACCTAATGTATTAGTTTCAAACAGACGTACTTTTCTAGCACGTCGCCTGCATTGGTACGCAATCGTGAATTGGCCGTTCAGTCGGGGGTTACATGTCACTCGATTCTCATAACATCCTTACGTACTGTGAGGAAGTCACCAAGTTTGCCTCATATGGTTCCGTGAATTTTGAAATAGACGAATGCGTGGCTGAAGCCCCTTTTGATACGGTTCGGGCAGGATATATCTCACGTACAGACGCACAGCGCCTCATTGATACCTACCTGGCGCAGCCGGGAAAATCGCTTGATGCGGCAGGAAGAATTCCTGTTGCCATATCAATCAAAACGCTGGTATTTGATGACCCGCGGAGAGATTCTGCAGGTCTAGTACTTATCTCGGCCATGTTAGATGTCAACGGACGGCTCTCTTTCATCCCACATCTCAACCATCCTTGGATTCCGCTCGAGCGCTTAAGCGGCATAGAGCTGGACTCCCGCACTCTCGTCATATCTTCGCTAGAAGAGTATCGCCAGTGGCAGCGCCAGACGCAGGACTACTACCAGACCCTCAGCACGTGGGGCGGTTACGTTGATCTTGCCACCAGCATGTACGAATCTATCGCCCACATAGACACTGACTACCTGGCATCAGCAACCTGCACCATTGATGAGCGGACTTCATACATCAAGGCTGTGCTCACGGTCAACGGCTCCGCCATTCCATCCGAGGTTTTTGCAGGTAGACGGCGCACGCCCATCCCGAGGCCTGATGCGCTGGAAGAGATCCTTGCGCGCGTGGATGTACCCGGCCTGCCTGAGCACGCGCAGCACAAAGACGACGTCGTTGACCTCATGAAGGATCGCCGCGGCACCATTGGTACCTTGGACGAGGTTTCTGATAGCGCCTACAGAACGCTCTGCATCTTAGGGGCGAGCAAATCATGGCACTTGAGCGCCATCGAGGCTCCGGTGGGGCAGCTGGGGCCGCGCATTGCCTGCGCGCTTGCGGCAGCGCTCGTCACGGACGCAGCCGTCCGGGGCGATATGGCTCCGCGGGTGGTCATTGCTACGCCGGACTCGCGCTCAGAGCACGATCTTCTCGACCTCATGCCGTACTTCCTGGCGCAGGAGCCCGCGTCAATTACGCAGGCATGGGCGGACCCTCATATCATTTCTCGCCCGCTCAAAGAAGTTGCATTTTTGGATAGGGCAGAGGCGGCGCTGGGCACGCGACCGCTTTCGGTGCCTAATGCGGCGTCGTTGGTGGCACAGAAGCTCCGCTCCATCGACCAGTTGCGCTGCGAGCTCATCGACGCGTTTCAGGAGATGCAGATTGCGTCTCAGCTGGTAGAGCAGCAGACATCGGGCCTGTTGTCGCTGGCGCGCCTCCGCCGAGAGCTTCAGCACGCCCAGGAGCGCCTGGTGTTTTGGACCGATATTCTTAAGCGCAATCCTCCGCGCAAGAAGGTGCTTTCCAGCGGCGTGGCATCGCAGCGAGGCATCATTGCGTCCAAGGCGCAGCCGGGCGAGAAGATCGCGTACACCTACACCAACTTGGAGGACGTGTGCGCTGCATACCGGGCAGAAATCTCCTCGTATGAGGAAGAGATTGGCAAGGCCAACACCGAGGCCGTGAAGCTTGACCTGCAGATCAGGCAGCATTCCTCGTATGGAGAGGTCTGCACAGAGTTGGTGGAAAAGCTGGCGCGCGCATGTCAGCTGACCCATGCCCAGCATGCCAAGCTCAACGCACTCTTTGGGTCTGACCGCCTCTCCGCGTCCAGCTTGGATCGGGCGCTCGACGCCACGGTGCGCCAGGTGGAGTTTTGGCTGGCGATGCATTTCTATGAGGCCAAGACGCTCAATCAAGCGTCTCATTTCTCCTTCTGCGAAGTTGTGGCATACCACCAGGTGCCCACGCGCTTTTTCAGCGCGAGCGAGGGCGCACCCATTGAACTTTTGATCACGCTCTCGTCCGAGCGCATGCAGTCTCCTCGCGCGCTGGCGTGCCTGGGTCTCTCGCAGCGCGCTGTGGTTATAGGGGACACCCACGGACTTCACCCCAAATGGGAATTTGATCACAATACCGACGAGAGCATCTGCCAGCTAGCGCTTGGTAAGGATGCATTTAAGCTCGTGGCGCAAGAAGAGCTGAGCGCGTCTGCCCCTTCGTCGCTGCTGGGCTGCGTGCTCTTGTGTGCCAAGAGAAACTTTGCGGTCAGCCACGAGGAGCTCACCTGTTTGGATGCCGCTCCACGTGAGATCATGAGCCTCCGCGCCGATGCCTTCTACGGCACCAATCCCGAGCAGCTGAGCAATGCCCAAGATGAGCCCCTCCAGCCGCTTCAGCTCTGGCGCATCAAGAGCATGGCACAAAGCGTGGGAAGGAGCCTCAACAACAGAAATGAGGCGTCCGCTATTGTTGCGTGGCTGAATGAGAATCGCGCCCAGCTTGAGCGTTTCCCACTCACGTTGGAAGATCCGCGCGAGAAGTGCGTGGTGATTGTGACGCCTTTCACGTCCCAGCGCCGTCTGCTGGAAGAGGTAATCTTTGCTCAAGACCCCACTTTGCGCCGCCTGTGTGAGGTTGCCACCATGCGTGAGCTGGGACTTCGTCGCTGGCCAGTCGTAATACTTTCTGCTGTGGACTCCGTTGCAGGTATTGAGCAGCGCTACAGCGGTGGAATTGATGCACTCATTTCCTTGGTGAGTTCTGCTGCGCGTGCATGTTTAGCAGTCTTTGCAGACGAAACGTGGGACACGAGCACGACCACCACAGAAGGCCGTGCCTTGGTGCAGCTGTGTGCACATGCCCGCATCAAGGGCTCTGAGCTCACAGATTATGAAAAGCCTTCTGGACCGGAGGCTCAAGAGGTACCCGACAATGAATCTGCAGGCGAGCCTGCAGATGAACTCGGCAGCAAACCGACGGATAACCGCGCTGATGACCGTGCTTCTCACGGATGCGAGCACACGAACGCTCAGTCTCAGGAAGACCGTGAGCCGGACACATCAGGTGAGTCTCAGTCTCAATCTCAGGTAAAAGATGAGGTTAAGGATGAGGCTAGAGATGAAGGTGAAGAAAAGGTTGAGAGTCAGCCTCAAGGTGGCGCCCCCGAGGGCGTGCAGGATCCTACCGTGAGTCCAGACCATGTTCTTCTCGCCCACATGCTCAACAAGATGAGGCGGCAAGGGGATATTGATGAGGACGTGACGCAGGACGATGTCGTGCGGTGGCTCTGCGAAGACGGCTATCTCATGCAGACGCGATCTCTCGTCGGAAGCATGAGGTGGGTGCCAACTGAGCGCGGTCTTACCTGTGGCATCGAAATTTTGCAGAGCAATCACGACGACATTGAGTGTCGGTTTACCAGCACGTCAGAGCCCTATGTCCTGGCAAGCATCCAGAAGAGACGTGAGTTCTAGTGAAAGCTCGGTGACAAGGCTCAATATGCGATAAGATAGCGGTCTGAATTGATGAGTTGCGTATCAGAACAAGGAAAGCCTGCATGACCCCAAGTAAGGAACGTGCCAAATCTACAATCAAACAGATGGTTGCACCGGACGCTGCGGATTCGCAAGCGGCGGGAACAGCCTTAGCGCCTGTTGGCACTTCTGACAATCCGTCTCACCAGATCTTGACGTTGGCAAATTTCATTACGGTCTGCCGCTTTGCTCTCACGCTGACATTCTTAATCCTCTTTGTGAATCATGAGAATCGCCTGGTAGCGCTTTTGTGCTATGCGGTAGCTGCCGTAACGGATTTCTTGGATGGACAAGTAGCGCGCAGAACGCAAACCGTGTCGTGGTGCGGCAAAATCATGGATCCCATCATGGATAGGGTCTTGCTCTTCACGGGCGTTTTAGGTCTCATGATCACCGGCGAGCTCCCCATTTGGGTCGCTATCTTTGTGATAGGGCGCGACGCATACCTTGCCGTGGGCGCGCTTATCTTGCAGCACTATCGCAAACGGCCCGTGGACGTGGTGTATATAGGTAAGGTCACCACGGCGCTGCTCATGTTTGGTTTTGTCGACCTTTTGCTGGGATGGCCACAGATACCTGCCTTTGGGTGGTTCAATGTGCCATGGCTCCCTCTTCTCAACTCTGAGAGTGCCTCACTGGGCATCCTCTTTGTTTATGCTGGTGTCATCTGTTCGACGATCACGGCGGCCATCTACACCAAAGAAGGCATTCAGATTAGACGCACAGCACTCGACGGGAGAGAATAACATGCAACAACAGAGCGGTGTGTTTGCGGCGCGTGCGCAGATCACCTCCTATAGACTCCTCAAATGGTGGGGAGTTCTTCTCTGCGCACTCGTGATATCAGGCGTTATTCCCAAGATTGCTTGGGCAGACGTCTCCGGCGAACCCGAGCTTGCCGAGGCACAGTATGCCATCGTTATGGACGCTGCAGGCAACGTCTTATACAGCAAAGATGCAGATAGCGAGCAACCCATGGCGTCGATCACCAAAATCATGACAGCCATGGTGGCGCTTGATTCTGGCCGGTCACTGGACGATGTCTTCACCATATCCGATGCCGATTTGGGCGGAGAGGCACAAGCTGCTGGCTACGAGGAGGGGGACACCCCCACGTTCAGAGAGCTCCTCAATGCCATGCTGGTCTTCTCGGCCAATGACGCTGCATACAACATAGCCGTCAATATTGCAGGATCAGAAGATGCCTTTGTGGAGCGCATGAACCAAAAGGCAGCAGAGCTAGGTATGACTCACACGCATTTTATGAACTCACACGGGCTGGAAGTGGATGGTCACTATTCCAGTGCGCGTGATCTGGCCACGATGGGCCGCTATGCCTACGAGCACTATCCGCTGATTTCGCAGATTGTATCGCAGCACACGACCACCGTGCATGTCCATGGCACGGACCTGGTGTTGGGCTCTACTGACGAGCTTATGGGGGTCTATCCCGGCATGCGTGGCATCAAGACAGGCAAGATTTCCAACGCGACCACGTTTTTAGGCGCCTGCGAGCGCCAAGGGGTGCAGCTGTTCACCTGCGTTTTGGGATGCAGCACATCTCAAGGGCGCTTTTCTGACACCATGTCGCTGCTCAACTGGGCATATGACACCTATACGGTGCGGAGCGCCGCACGGAAGCGGCAGATCTTATCGCTCAAACCCTACGCGTACAACTTTTTCTTCAAAGTGATGGAGACACCGACGCTCGACGTGGATATGAGCCTTTGGCCGGATGATTCGGGTGCGAGCTATACGACGCAGCGGCTCAGTGCTGCCAGCTTGGTTGATGTCAACACGCCGACAGGTTCAACCACCTGGATGCAGTCCAACCGTACGGTAGCCCATGTCATTTACAGTACAAATTCGCTGGTCAGATGCTCGTCGTGGCCGATATTTACCCTGCCTCTCATGGGGGTTGACGCTCAATAGCATAACGAGCGTGGGCCTCTACAGGTCATAGGCCATCTGGCACACAAGAAAGGATCCGCGTTTCATGGAACATGATTTCACCAAGCGTCCCCGCGGCACGCAGATGAGCGTGCTCTATGAAGAGCATCTTGTGCTGGGTGCAAACTTTTTGGATCGTATTGGAGACAGGCCAGCTCAAGTCTCAAGCTACGCTGATGCTCAAGGTGAGCTTCAGGCCCTAAAACACGGCACGATCCTCTGTGAGCTGAGCCGCCTCACCACGCTTCTGTTTAGTGGTGCTGCGGCTGAAGGCTTTGCGCACGCCGCCTTTGCGGGAGAGGACTTGCAAGTGGGATCCTGCCGTCCTGAAGCTGTCTTTATGGGCGATGGCCGCCTGGCTTCAGTTCCTGTACTTGCACGCACAGGAGATAGTGAGTTTGCCGTATTTGACCTTTCGCAGACATCGCAGCTGTTGGCTTCGTGGCTCTCATTTCTTTCCAATGTGGAATCGGGTGGCGTAGCACCCTATGCCGACCTTACTGCGGAAAATGTGACCGGCGCCTTGGTTCCCCTTCTTCTGGCGGGGACAGAGGCTCAACATGTACTGGAGGATTACCTCAGGGACGGACAGACACTTCCATTTAATCATGAAGTAAAAGACATTCGTCTTGATGGAAGGATTGCCGCAGTCGTTATGAGAGAAGATCTGCTCAAGCGTCCATGCTATCTGGTGTTGGTACCTCCTCAAGAGGCGCGCACCATCTGGAGAAGCTTACTTTCTTTCCAAGAGGTCACGCCTGTTGGAATGGCTCCGCTAACAGACTACGCACGTGGTATTCTTAAGTGGCCTAACCTTCTAGATGACAGTGAAAACAATCTATCTCTAGCTGAGCTTCAGGCTTATGGTATAGTTCGTGGCTCGGATGATTTTGTCGGGGCGCGGGGCCTTAAACGGTGAGGTACGCATGAAGTATGCAATCAGCGCTGCAGATGTGCCGGATGCATTAGGCAGCTATTCTCAGGGAACAACTGCGGGCAGATTGATCTTCTCGTCAGGGCAATTAGGACGCAGCGCCCAAGATAACTCCTTGATTGTAGAAGGTGGCATCGTCGCAGAGACAGAGCGCATCTGCGACATCTTTGAGACACTCTTGGCCGAGGTCAATTGCACGCTTGATGATATTGCCTCGACCACCATCTACCTAGTTGATCTTGATTACGCACCGCTGGTAGATGGCGTGTTGTCCAGGCGTTTTTCCAAGCCAGGACCTGCGCGCACGCTTGTGGAAGTGAGCGCTTTGCCTATGGGTGCTCGCATAGAAATGGATTTTGTTGCTTGCCGTTAGCGTTATCATGTAACGGTAAACATTCTTTGAGGGGAGCTCACATGCAGACCAATAAGGACACAATGGGGGCAACTGAGATTTTTCGCATGCCTTCTGCAGATTCAACCGTCCCTGATTTAATGGGGGAGAATGCTCCCGTCCATCCAACGCTCACCATTGTGAAAGGACCTTCAACCGGCGAAGTGTTTGAGCTGGATGAAACAGACATCACCTTGGGCAGAGATCCCAAAAACAGCGTCTTTCTCAACGATATGACCGTATCGCGCAAGCATGCACACATTGATCTCACCAGCATTACAGCAGGTATTGCCACCATTGAAGATCTGGGATCACTCAACGGAACTTGGGTGGATGGCGCCATAGTGAATAAGGCTACGCTCAAAGATGGTTCCACCATCCAGATAGGTACATTCAGGATGGTGTTCCATATCAATCGCCGTCCCAAGAGAGTAGAAACGGGCGCGTAGGCTATGGCGGACGCCGGGTATGTAACCATAGGAAAGGTCGTCAAAAGGCTGCAGGGTGAGTACCCTGATCTTTCCGTATCAAAAGTGCGTTATCTAGAAGACGAGGGTCTACTCACGCCTTCTAGAACCACCGGTGGATACCGGCTCTACTCACAGCACGATATCCGGCGTCTTGAATCCATTCTCTACCTGCAGAAGAACCGTTTCATGCCTCTGCAGGTGATCCGAGAGGAGCTCGACAAATACGACGCGGCAGAGCCATCTATGTTAGACGCGCTCAACCGCCGCAAGGCGACATCAGACAACCAGATTGTAAACAACAGCACAGCAGCGCAGAGCATAGCTGCCGTTGATTCTCAAGAGGTAGTCGATAAGTACCACCCCATCAATCGTATTCCTGAGCTCATCGGTGTTTCAGTCTCTTTTGTGAGACAGCTCTCAGAGGCAGGAGTTATCTCCATGAGAAGGTCTCCTCGCGGAAGAGATCTGGTAGACGGCAGAGATTTTGCCCTCATACGCGCTTGCAGCGAGCTTTCTCGCTACGGTATACAGCCCAAAAACCTTCGTTGGTACGTCCAGGCTGCCAACCGTGAAAGTGGCATGTTTGAGCAAGCACTTGTCTCATTTGGCGCGCGCAGGGGAGCGGGAGCGCAAACAGAAACGCCTGAGCAGCGTGAGCAATTTGAAGTTGCTCTCACCAACATGCTTGCACTCACCAATGCCGTGAGAGACACCTTGATTCGTCGCAGGCTCAAGGGCACTTCAGAAGACCAAAGCCACTAGGGTATTTGGGGAGCATCCAGAGAAAGGAATGGCCTTGTCCAATTTTGAGTATGAAAACCTGATTGTGAGCATACCGGACTATCCAGAGCCGGGTGTCATCTTCAAAGATGTCACGCCGCTGTTTGCTGACCCACAAGGTCTTGCCGGTGCCATTGACTCCATAGCAGATCATTTCATGAAGGCAGGCATCACCAAGGTGGTCGGTGCAGAAGCACGCGGTTTTCTCATTGGCGCACCTGTTGCCTATCGTTTAGGTGCAGGATTTGTACCTGCACGCAAGCCCGGCAAACTTCCCCGTGAGGTCTATGAAGAGGAATATTCTTTGGAATATGGCACGGACAAGCTGCAGATTCACAAGGACAGCATGGGTCCAGACGATAAGGTCTTGATTGTCGATGACCTGGTGGCAACCGGTGGAACGGCAGTGGCAACGGCCAAACTGGTCGAGCAGACAGGTGCCCACATTGCAGGCTTTTCCTTCATTATGGAGCTCTGCTTCTTGAATCCGCGCAAGGTCATAGCCGAGCATTATGATCAGGAAGTCTACACTCTGGTAGAAGTGAACTAGCTCTGCATACAATCCGCATGAACGATGGCGCAGGTCTTACGCGGCCTGCGCTTTTTCATGCCTACGAGCATTCTTATGAGCTGTGTCCCACAGCAGCTTTCCCGCCGAGGTCCAGACCATAACCGCCGTTATAGCCCACGTTATGGGAAAGATAACAAACAGGGCCTCGAGGGTCTTTATCTGCTAGAACAGCGTGAGCAGATAGACGATACGCACCATGCAGATGCCGATAATAGCCTCAAGCGCCGGACGCAATTAGCAGCCATATCCGCGCAAAAATCCCGCAGGACACTCGAAGAGGATAGAGCATGACGTTCCTGTCAAAATGAACTTCATGCGGACGAGAGCTGCTTCAATAACCGCCGGATCGTGCGAGAAAAACTCTGCTGCCCAAGGTCCTAGCAACATGAGCGGCGTCGAGATGGCAGCACTCAAGCCAAGGCCAAACAGCACGGTAAGCCCCAGTGTTTTCCTGCACCTATGGTGGTTTCCCGCAGCAGCGCTTAGGCTTAAACATAGTTGCCGTCTATGAGAACGCCGTCAACTGCACAGCGAGTTATAGCGCCACGCGATCTTGCGGGCGACAATTCCTTTTGCTGGAGCGCGGCGGCAAGACGGAAGCCTCTGAGTTCCTGGAGCATAACCTCGACGTCGATGTGCGTTTTACCACCTGGGACGACTATTCCATCATGGCCATGGTGAGCATCGGTGAGGGTATAGCACTTCTGCTCAAACTCAACCTGGAATTTATGCCCTACGAGTTTGAAGTAAGGCCACCCGCACCCTCATTTGAGCGCACCATTGGACTGGCCGTGAAAAACAAGGAAACCGTCTCCTATGCCATGCAGCACTTCATGAACTACATTGTATTTGATTCGTTCTTTTTGGCCATAGAATTGCACGAAAATGCATAAATTTTCCGACGATGGCATATGCTTTTCCTAATCATCTCGGGGAACCATTAATTGTTGCGATAGTGTTAATCTCCTTGAGTTAGTGTCAGAAAAACTAGATCATATGTTCTAGTTTTACTCAAGGAGGTTCGTGCATGCAAATCAATACCGCACATTCACTCAGCCGTCGCAGCTTTCTTGCAGGCGCTGGAATGATATCTGCACTGGGTGCCCTTGCTGGTTGCTCTTCCAACTCCAGCTCTGATTCAGAAGGTTCTGCCGCCACGGAGGAAACCTCGTATCGTGATACGCTCCAGATTGCCCTTCCTGCCAGCCCTGATGGCCTTGACCCTGCTATGACCAGCTCTACGGTTACCGTAGATATCATGGCAAACGTGCTTGAGCCACTCTATGGCATGGATAACACGTATGAGCCGCAGCCCATTCTTGCTGAGAGCGCAACTGCTTCAGATGATGGCCTGACCTATACCATCAAGCTGCGCAGCGGTGTCAAGTTCCATGATGGATCAGACCTTACCGCAAAAGATGCCGCAGCTTCCATGAACCACTGGCACACCGTCTGTGGTCGCGCTCAGCAGCTCCTTCCTGACGCCACCTTTGAGGCAACGGGAGACCTTGAGCTGGTAGCTAAGCTGTCCCAGCCTGCATCTGATTTCTTGACCATCATTGGTGCACACTCCCAGTACGCGGGCATTGTGCCTCAAGCAGTGGCAGACGCTGCAGGGGAGGGTGGCATCACCACCTACACGGGCACTGGTGCCTACAAGTTTGATGAGTGGAAGCAAGATCAGTACATCCACCTGGTACGCAACGATGATTATCAACCAGCCTCAGGTGAGCCTTCCGGTTTTGCAGGCAAGATTTCTGCACCTACCAAAGAGCTTTACTTCCGTTTTGTCACGGATTCCTCCACGCGCGTTACGGGCTTTGAGACGGACGAGTACGACATTGTCGATGAGATCCCGACGGAGAACTACCACGACTTTGACGGCAATAGCGACGTTAAGCTCTACGAGCGCGCAAGCGGTGTTCTGACGGCATTCTTCAATCAGAACGCAGGTGTCTTTGCAGATGAGGACATCCGCAAGTGCGCCCAGATGGCCATCAACTGCGACGATGCTGCCTTAGCTGCCTATGGTGAGGCAGAGCTGTTCACCGTTGATTGCAACCTCATGAGCCCGGACAATGCACAGTGGGCCAACGATTCTGGTAAGGCGCTCTTCAACCAGAATAATCCAGATGGAGCAAAGGAAGCCCTTACCAAGACGTCGTATAACGGCGAGAAGGTCCGTCTGCTTACCACGCCTGACTACAAAGAGATGTATAACTCTACCGTTGCCTTGCAGGAGCAGCTCCAGAAGGCAGGCTTCAACGCAGAGATTGTCTCGTTTGAGTTTGCTACCTTCATGGAGTACCGCTCAAGTAAGCCGGAAGAGTGGGATCTGTTTGTTGCTTCCACCAACTACAAGCCCATTCCTGCTCAGTCGCTTTCAGTTTCCAAGGACTTCTACGGTCTTTCGGACGAAGAAGCGCTGGATCTCGTGGCTCAGACGCGCACGGCAGCAGACCATGCCGCTGCACTCGAAGCCTGGAAACAGGCACAGCAGCGTCTGTATGACATCGCTGTTGTTCTTCCTCTCTGCCACTACAAGAGCCTCACGGGCACTCAGGCAGACGTGGAAGACTTTGAGCAGTTTGACGGCTCTGTCGTTTGGAACGCCTACCGTCCTGAGTAGTACGTTTTCAGACATGTATCTGTGTGGGGCCCAAGACTCAGTCTTGGGCTCTCCTATCTAGCAAGCGAGAGGAAATGGGGGTGATGATATGTGGAAGTACACAGCAAGACGGCTTCTCTCTATGATTCCCGTGCTGTTTATCATCTCTATTGTGGTATTTCTCATCATCTATCTCACACCAGGTGATCCAGCTTCCTCCATGTTGGGCATGGAAGCATCTGCAGATCAGATTGCAAAACTCAATGAAAGCCTAGGACTCAACCAACCACCTCTCGAGCGCTATTTCACGTGGATGGGCAATGTCTTGCAAGGAGACTTGGGTCAATCCTACTTCATGAACATGCCCGTCTCGCAAGCCATTGCAGAGCATTTTATCCCCACACTCTCCTTGGCTCTTCTCGCCCAGATCATAGCCATTGTGATTGCTTTGCCCTGCGGCATTATCTCCGCACTGAAGCATGGATCTAAGACGGACATGACGCTCAGGATCTTTGCCATCCTCGGCATTGCCATCCCGAGCTTCTTGATGGGTCTTTTGCTCATGTGGCTTTTTGCTGTAACCCTCAAGCTCCTTCCCGTTGCTGGCTACGCGAGCATTTCTGAAGGCCTGGGAGATCATCTCCGCTACCTGGCTTTGCCGGCAATTTCTTTGGGAACCATCCAGTCGGCATTGCTCATGCGCATGACACGCGCGAGCGTGATTGAAGCCATGCAGCTTGACTGCGTCAAGACGGCGCGCGCTAAGGGCATACCAGAGTCTCAGGTGGTCTTTAAGCACGCGCTGAGAAATGCTGCGCTCCCCATACTCACGGCCATTGGCTATTCATTTGGATCCCTTTTGACCGGAGCGGTCGTAACTGAAGTCATCTTCAACATTCCTGGCTTGGGACAGCTGGTCACGAGCTCCATCGAGCGCCGAGATTACCCCGTTATACAGGGAGTTCTTCTCATTATTGCCCTGCTCAACTCAGGTATCAATCTGGTGGTTGACCTGCTCTACGGCGTACTTGATCCGCGTGCCCGCGTATGGGGGAGATAGCTGTGGAACTCAGACGAAAGATCTTCACTAATAAGGCGGTTTGTGCAGGTGGCATTGTATTTTTGCTCATTGTGCTGGTCGCGCTCATAGGGCCTGTACTCTGGACACAAGATCCCAATGCTCAGGCAGTAACCGAGCGGCTCTCTGCGCCATCAGCACTGCACCCGCTGGGTACCGACGACTTTGGGCGTGATCTTCTTGCGAGGATAATCGTGGGCGCGCGTGTCTCGTTGGGCGTGGGCTTGAGTGTTGCCATCATCACGTCTATCTTAGGTCTCGCCATTGGCATTTATGCCTGCTATAACACTGTGGTCGATCAGATCCTTATGCGCATCTGCGATGGCCTTATGTCCATCCCTGGCGTCATGCTTGCCATTGCGCTCATGGCTATGATGGGAGCCAGCGTCTGGAACGTTATTGCAGCGCTGACCATTGTCTACACGCCGAGTATGGCAAGAATTGTTCGTTCGCGCGCCATCGTGGTGAAAGAAGAGCCCTTCATAGAGGCGCTAAAGGTACAAGGTGCTTCCACTAATCGCATCATGTGGATGCATATTGTGCCCAACATCATGGCGCCGTTTTTGGTGCAAGCCACGTACGTCTTTGCAGATGCCGTGCTCTCTGAGGCAGCTCTTTCATTCCTCGGGCTTGGCATACAGGCACCAAACGCAAGCTGGGGCAATATCTTGCAGGCTGGAAAGGCTGTTATGCGCAAAGCTTGGTGGATGATTGCATTCCCAGCGCTCGCGATCATCGCTTCTGTCCTGTCACTCAATTTGGCTGCCGACGGCCTTCGTGACGTGCTCGATCCTCATACAAAGGAAGAATAATGAGTGAGCATCTGCTAGAAATACAAGATCTTTCGATCTCTTTTGTTCAGCGCCGCGCGGCTGCTCTTGAGGCTGTACACAAGGTATCTCTGAGCATTAATCCGGGAGAAATGGTCGGCATCGTGGGTGAATCGGGCTGCGGTAAGTCCGTTTTGGCACAGAGCGTCATGCGCCTTCTTGAGTATGAGAACAACATGGCGTATGAGGGATCCATCTTCTTTGATGGCACAGATCTGCTCAAGCTGCCGCTCAAGAACATGCAAAAAGTGCGTGGCAGCCAGATTGCCATGATCTTCCAGGATCCGCTTTCTTCGCTCAACCCTGTCATGACCATTGGCGCCCAGATTGTGGAAGCGCTTCTAGCTCATGTCCACCTGTCCAAAAATGAGGCGCGCTCACAAGCGCTTGACCTGCTCAAACGGGTTGGTATTGCAGAGGCAGAGCGCCGTTTTGACATGTTTCCAAGTGACTTCTCTGGAGGCATGCGCCAGCGCGTCATGATTGCTATGGCGCTCGCCGGCCACCCGCGCCTCCTCATTGCGGACGAGCCAACAACTGCTCTTGATACCACCACGCAGAAGCAGATTCTCGATCTATTGCGGGAGCTCAACCAAACCGAGCACATGGCTATCTTGCTCATTAGCCATGATCTCGGCGTCGTGAGCACCATCTGTACAAGTGTCAATGTCATGTACCTGGGGCAAATTGTCGAGCGCACGAGTGCGCAGGATCTCATGCAGCACCCCAATCACCCCTATACACAAGGACTCATCAAGAGCGTTCCACCTCTGTATGGCGAGAAGAAAGAGCAGCTCGAAGCTATTCCTGGAACCGTGCCTCCTCTGACCAATATACCGAGCGGCTGCAGATACGCGCCACGCTGTCCTTTCGCACAAGAAACGTGCCATACCAAAGAGCCACCTTTTGTCCGACTGGACAATGGAAGCTACGCGCGCTGTTGGCTTGCTGAGGAGGGATCTATGTATGAGTAGCACGAAAAACGCCATCCAGCCCCTTCTTGAGGTGCAAGGTCTCACCAAGACGTTTCCTCTGGCAGGAAGCAGTTTCAAGAAGGAGAGATTTACCGCCGTTGACAGCGTTTCGTTCTCTATAGGACCGGGTGAAGTCTACGGGCTGATAGGGGAGTCTGGGTCAGGCAAATCTACCATCGGCCGTCTCATCGTGGGACTTGAGAAGGCAGATAGCGGACAGATACTGTATCAAGGAAAAGATCTTCTCGCCCTCTCAAAGAAGGAGCGCAAGAGACTCTCGACGGAGATTCAGGTGGTCTTTCAGGATTCATCCGCCGCTTTTGACCCGCGCAATACCGTCGGGAAGATCTTGGAAGAGCCGCTCATCATCTCCGGTAACAAGGATGCTGCGGCGAGAAAAGAGCGCGCGCTCATGGCGCTTGATCGCGTGGGGCTGCAGCGCATGCACTACAATGTGTATCCGCACGAGCTTTCGGGCGGACAGCGGCAGCGTCTCAATTTGGCGCGTGCGCTCATCGTGGAGCCCAAGCTGATGGTGTGTGATGAGCCCGTTTCTGCGCTTGATGTGTCCGTGCAGGCTCAAGTGCTCAATCTTTTGACCGAACTGCAAAAAGAGACGGGTATTTCGCTCCTGTTCATTACGCATGACATGCGTGTGGTGCGCCATATGTCCGACAGGGTAGGCGTGCTCTACCATGGCAAACTGTTGGAAGAAGGGACGCCTGACGACATCATCTTGCATCCTCAGACGGACTATACATGTACGCTGATCGATGCAATTCCTGATGGTGTTTAGACCCCATGGTTCCTAGGTGTCCAAACACCTCGGCGTCTCGGCGCAGTTTGCAGATGGTATGCCCGTGTGGGCTCGCCTCAACTAGAGCTCATGCTCGATCTTTTTGAGCTGGCGCATGAGGGTATCTACCTGTCCTTTTGCGTGTTCAAGCTGGCTTTGCGCATCGGTGATCTTGCTTTGAACCACAAGGTCCGTAAAGGGGTTGTCAAACACGAAGTCTGCAAAGCTCAAGAAATTGGAAACGACAGCGTCTGTGCCAAGCAATTGAGCATCACTTACATCGTTGAGCTCAGCCTGAAATTGAGCAAGCGCCGATTGCGCACGCTGAATTTCTGCCTGAGCTTTACTGATCTTTTGATGCTTGAACAGGCCTGACATGATATTGCCGCCCAAAATGTCCACTAAGCCCCAGTTGCTGGCGGACTTGAGCATAGCTATTGCGGAAGAGAGGCATTCCTGGGCATATTCACCTGCGTGTATTGCCTCGATAAGCTCCTTTTTGTCCACCGACATCTTTCCCCCTAAATAGTTACGCCCCCATGAATATTTATTGAAGCAGCCCTAGTGTATCACGTGGTTTTCACGAACTTACCCCCGTAGCCTTGCCGTACACGTCAGAAATGCGACCACTCATATTGCAAATAAGCCGACACTTTTGAGGGCCGGGTATTTACTAATCATGCTCAGAAAGGGCACCTTAACCGGAAAGGGGTTCGTATGGATATCAAAAACGTTGTTGTAGCTGGCGGCGGAGTTCTGGGTAGCCAGATTGCATTCCAGAGTGCATATAGCGGATATAACGTAACCATTTGGCTTCGCAGTGAAGCCTCAATCGGCCGTTGCCAGCCCAAGATTGACACCTTGCGCGAGACCTATCTCAAGACGCTCGAGGCCATGAAGAGCAATTCTCAGGCATATGCCTACGGCCTCATGCCCAAAGAAGATGTCACGCCCGAGGCATGCGACGCAGCAAAAGAGAAGGTAGAGGCGGCGTACAAGAACCTCAAGCTCACCACAGACTGGGACAAAGCTTTCAATGATGCAGATTACGTTATTGAAGCCGTCGCAGAGAATGTAGAGCAGAAGACCGCCTTCTATACTGAGCTTGCCAAGCATCTTCCCGAGAAGACCCTGCTAGTCACGAATTCCTCCACACTGCTGCCGTCTCAGTTTGCTGAGGCCACCGGCCGTCCCGAGAAATACTGCGCGCTCCACTTTGCCAACGAGATCTGGGCTCACCCCACCGCAGAGGTTATGCGTCACGCCGCTACCGGTGATGAAGTCTTTAACACTACCATTGCCTTTGCAGCTTCTATACGTATGATCCCTCTGAAGGTCAACAAGGAGCAGCCGGGATATCTTCTCAATAGTATGTTGGTGCCCTTCCTTTCCTCTGCGGAAGCTCTGTGGGCAAACAATGTTGCTACACCTGAGGATATTGACCGTGCATGGACACTGGGCACTGGCGCTCCGGCAGGACCGTTCCGTATCCTTGATATTGTTGGCCTCACCACTGCATATAATATCGGCATCATGGATCCGCGCGCAAAGGATCCCTCGACCGTTCAGGCAAAGATCACAAGCAAGCTCAAGGAGAAGATCGACCGCGGAGAACTGGGTGTTAATGCAGGCAAAGGCTTCTACGACTACTCCAAGTAGTTTCAGTACATATATGAGTTTTTGCCCAAGCGCGCTTGCTCGCTTGGGCATTTTCATCTCACATTTTAGGGCAACGCTAGTTCACCACCAGTGTGGCACCGCGTGCAGTGTCTTGTATAGCTTTCATCCTGGAATTTAATGCCGTTCCTGCCTCATGTGCACGGAGTTCCCAGGTTGTTGTGCATACTTCGTGAATAATCCGCATATCATGGCTGACCAAAATGACTGCTCCCACAAATTCCCGCAAAAGCACCGCCAACGCCTCAACCGAATGCAAGTCAAGATGGTTTGTTGGTTCATCCATAACTATGATCTCAACCTCATCTAAGATGGCCTCGCCTATGATGAGCTTCCTGAGCTCACCCGGGCTTAACTCACCGTCTTCCAAGAATGCTTCGGGACGTGAATTGAGCTGTGCTATGACAGAGAGCACACGACCACGCTCTACACTCGACAGTGCAGCTAGGCGCTCACGCGCTGCCAAGCGCTTCTCATCGGGAAGCTCCTGTTCTACTACCAACGCAGACACATCTGCTGGGAATGTTTCTACCAATGCACGCACCAAAGTGGACTTGCCGGTACCGTTAGCACCCACAATACCAATGTGATCGCTCGGCCCCACATAGAGCTCAGGAATGGTAAGGCCTTCACCATCATGGTCCTTATCGCCCTCTAACGCTGCTGATCCATCCTTTGCCGCTTTGCCATATGTCAGCACCCCCGCACTGAGATGCGCCAAATAGCTGCGCCTGGATAAGGCACCAAAACATGGTACCTGCCCGTTGTAGCGCTTCTCTACAAACGCACTGCTCCGATCCTTCTCTGCACGCGCGATACGCGCGTTCAGCAGCGTCGTTTGCCTCGTGGCTATGCCATCCTTACCAGAAACAATGGCACGCCCTATCTTTTCTCGGGCATCATGATCCTTAGCACTCAAACCCTTGCGGCTTCGCAGCGCATCTGAGTGAGAAGCCACTTCTCTTCTGCGCTGGCGCTCAGCTTCAAGCCGCTTCTGCTCCGCGCGCGCCTCGTGCTGGCGCGCCGACGCCGCAGTCCGCGCCTGCGTGACCTGCTGGGTAGCTTGGCTATACGTCCCCGGCACCATATGTGCACCTGATCCATCAAAGATGAGACAGCGGGAGACCAGCGCATCAAGAAGGTCACGATCATGGGATATAAGTATTCCTATTCCTCCGTACCTTTTCAGTGCACTCAACACGCAGCGGCGCGCCAAAATATCCAGATGGTTGGTTGGCTCGTCAAGCACCAGCACATCAGGGTGCTTCCAGAGCGCTACGGCTATCTGTATGCGTTTGCGCTGGCCACTGGAGAGTTCATCAAAGCGCCAAAGCCACGCATCGTCTATTCTCATCTCATCTCTGAGACGCAGCGTATCACGCTCAAAATCCAGTGCAAAATCTTCGAGATCGGCTGGTGGTACATGCGTATCTTGCGGGCAGTAGGCAGCCACCAGATCTGGAAAGATAGACCCAGTATCGGGCTTGAGCTGCCTCACAATAAGCTTTGCCAACGTAGTCTTACCGCAGCCGTTGTCGCCTATGATGCCACACCAGCTCACCGGAAAGCTCACGGTCAGCCCCGCCACGGCCTCGTGGACACTTCCCGGGTAGGTAAAATGAATATCAGTCAGGTTTAATTGCATAAGAAGACCTCACGCTCTCAGTAGAGGACACTAGACGCTCGATATGTGCCAGCAGGGAACATTTACCTACTACACGTGTCTAGTTGCGCAAGTCTCTTATCCTTTCCGCGGGGTCGCTTGCCAAAGGCGTACCCAAAATGAGTCCAGCGGCATTTTATCAAACTGCTGATGAAGGTCGAGAGATTTTTTCCTAAACCTCACTCTTTGATGAGTGCGGCCATCTCTTTATCGTCCTGAGAATTTTCAAATGTATGAGGATCTCCACTTAAACGCGCATTTTCTGAATGTAAAGCGCAGATAGCAGACATCTCTTGATCAGTCAGTTCAAAGTCAAACAGATCCATATTTTGCTTCATGCGCTCCACGTGCACGGATTTGGGCACAATAACATGCCCCATCTGCACGTGCCAGCGCAGCACCACCTGCGCTGCACTCTTTTTGTGGTCTTCAGCCGCTCGTACCACAGGCTCAGACTCAATATCTCTGCCACGACCCAGAGGCTGATACGCTTCCACCACGACACCGTGTTCCTTACACCACGACTCAACCTCAGGTTGCCAGAAGTGGGGGTGAGACTCAATCTGGTTGACTGCGGGTACCACGCCCGTCTCGTCCAGAAGCCTATCCAAGTGCTCTACCAAGAAGTTTGAGACGCCAATCTCTTTGACAGCCCCTTCTTTTTGCAGTTCAATAAACTCTTGCCACGTCTCTACATAGGTATTGTGAGCGGGGCAGGGCCAGTGGATCAAGTATAGATCGAGCACATTCTTGCCCAATCGCTCACATGAGAGCTCAAAAGCACGCCGAACGTTATCACGACCTTGGTCACAATTGCGCAGTTTGGTGGTCACAAAGACCTCATCTGCCATACCAGAAGCCCTAAGCGCTTGGCCCACCTCTTTCTCATTGAGGTAGGCCGTTGCGCAATCAAGATGCCGATACCCCAGCTCAAGCGCTTGCTCTACCGCCGCCTGCGTATCTTTCTTGGGGATGTTGAACGTGCCAAACCCCACCTGCGGCATGCTTGAGCCGCCGTTGAGCACCACATCTTGCATGAGAAGCCTCCTAGTATGTTTGCCTATGCAAACATACTAGCTCACTATGCCAAGACGGGGGCAAACACGTTGTTGAGAATGGTATCCACATCATCCTTGGACTCGATAACGTTGAACTTCTTGTAGTCCGTGATGATGTCGGTGAGTGCAGCTTTGGTCGTGGAATCACTCACGGTGAAATTGTAGCGGTTGGCCAGGTCAAGCGCCACGTCCTTATCGCCTGAAGACCAGTTGTTCTCAAACATAACGTCCACGAACTCTTCCTTGTTGTTCTGGACCCACTCGCTGGCCTTGGTGAATGCGCGCACGAACTTCTTGGCCGTCACTGGGTTGCTCTGGAAGAAGTCCGTGTTGAACGTCACGATACAGCAGGGCTCGTTCTTGAAGTCGTCGTCGGTCGTGATGGAGCGAATGGCGCGCAACGTGCCGTCCTGCACAAACTTGTAGGCAAACTGGTCGGAGAGGGTAGCGGCCTGAACCTCGTCGTTCTGGAGCGCCTGCACGACGGCGTCGCTGGTGACGGCCTTCCAGTTGACGGAGTTGATATCGACGTCATCACGGTTGAAGAAGCGCATGGCAATGTTGTGGTCAGAGGTGCCGATGCCCTCAGGCAGGCCAACTGTCTTGCCCACGAGGTCGCTCGTCTTCTGGATGTCGGAGCTACCCAACACGTAGAGGGACTTGCAACCCGTGTGTGCAGAATGTGCCATGGTCAGCTTGACACCGTTGGTTGCAGGCACCAGAAGCGTTGCAATGTGGTCGCCCGCCACGTCTACCTTGCCAGAGCCGATAGCGTCGGTGGTGTTGCTCATGTTCACAATGGTGACGTCGAGGCCCTCATCTTGGTAGAAGCCATTGGAAAGGCCGATGCCCAGCGCGCCCAGGCACAGGCCACCGGTGTATCCCAGGTTGAGCGTCTTGCCATAGGCAGGCTCGTTCTTCCAGGCCTCTTCCTCTTCCTCCTCAGACATGCCACGGACCTTCTCTGCCGTTGCCTGAACGGTGGTCGCGGTCTCCTCAGACGCCGTGTTGGAGCTATCTACCTGCGTAGTGCCGCAGCCGGCAAGACCCATGCTCACTGCGCCAGCGCCCATGAGGCCCAAGAAATTCCTACGTGTCAGATCAATACTCATACTGTCCTCCCAAATATCTTATGCTCACACCTTACGCGAGCATACAATCGGTAAACTCAACACTGGGCAAACGAGCGCCTGGTACAGCCTCGCGCCAAGCGTAGCCGCGCGCCCGTGCAATCCCTTAGGCTTCAACTGCTTTCTTCTCAGACGCATAGTCAAGACGAGAAAGGACTTCACTTCTGAGCGAGAAGAACCGCTCGCTCGTGCGGTCACGGGGGTAGTCCATGCCCACTTCAAATCGCTCAATCACGCGGCCGGGGTGTGGCGCCATCACCACCACGGACTGGCCCATGTAGATGGCCTCATCCACGTCGTGCGTGACCATGATGGCCGTGCAGCCCACTCGTCTCCAGAGCGAAAGAATCTCATCTTGCATGGTCATTCTGGTGAACGCATCCAGAGCACCCAGCGGCTCATCTAGGAGCAACACCTTGGGCTCCATCACCATGGCGCGTACGAGCTCCACGCGCTGTGCCATGCCACCCGAAAGCTGGTGGGGGTAGTTGGTCCTAAACTCCGAGAGACCTGCCAGGTCAATGAGGTCACGTATCTCTTGCCGGCGCGTGTTTTGCTCGCCCTGCATACGCAGCCCAAAGGCTACGTTTTCCTCAACGGTAAGCCAGGGGAAAAGCGTTGGACGCTGGAACGCAAAGCACCTGTCAGGACCTGCATCTTTGATGGTCGTGCCGTCCAGAACCGCCTCACCTGTGGTGGGCGTCGTGAGACCGGCAATGATACGCAGCAGCGTGGACTTACCACAGCCAGACGGACCAACCAACGAGATGAATTCGCCGCTTTGAACCGTCAGGTCCACCTGCTCCAGCGCTACGGTTACGCCCTCGCCATCGGGTGCGGGAAAGCATTTGGTGATGTTGCTTAATACCAGTGCCATTATTGATCCATTCCCTTTCTCCACCTAAGGACATAGGCGCTAATGCGCTTGAGGAGGAAATTAACCAGTACAAATACCAGACAGATGATTACGATGGCCGCATACATCTTGCCGTACTGCGCCCACGACTTCTGCCAGGTGATATACCAGCCCAAACCGGACTCTACACCAATCATTTCTGCAACCAACAGTGCCGTGCATGCAGAGCTCATGGCCTGAATCATGCCCTGGAAGATGCTGGGAAGTGCAGAGGGGATGGCAACGTTTAAGACGAGCTTTCTGGTGTTAGCACCCAGCGTTCGCGCGGCCTCATACAGCGAAGGATCGATGTTCTTGATGCCCGTAGCTGTAGCGATAGTCACTGCAAACCACACGCCCAAAGCAATGATGAACACAGCACCCGAGAAAAGGCTTGCCGCAATAACCATTACCACAGGAATCCAAGTAGTGGAAGGAATGGCACCCAGGATCTTCAAGAAGGGGTCGACCCAGTAGGCAACCTTCTTTGAATACCCGCATGCAATACCCGTACCCAGACCGATCACCAAGCCAAATGCATAGCCAGTAAAGAGCAGTCTAAGCGAGCTCTGAACACACTGCCACAGATAGCTGGCATCGCCGATAGCGGCGTTTAAAATCTCGTCCACCCAGGGGAAATAGGGGAGCGGCAGAATGCCGGTCTTGACCGTCAGTACGTCGTAGATGGTGAAGAGGCAGAACACAAGGGTGTAGAACGGTGCATGGAAACGCAGATACTCAAAGCTCTTCTCGGAAAAAATGCCTGCCACAAAGACAGCAGCCGAAAGCGCAATGAGTATTCCCATGAAACGAGGGTAGGTCCAGGTCAGATGCGCCGAGGGCACACTTGGCATATAGAGATACTCTGCGACCGAAATAAGGCCTGCTAATACGGGGAGTATGCAGACGAACCAATCGAAGGCAACCTGCGCCTTGCTTTTCTTCTTGCGCTCCATCTTCTTGAGCTCTTGCTGGGAGAGCGGCGTCTCCAACAAGGAGGGCACGGGGGATGGTGATACGTCAGACAGCCCCGCATCCACACTCATAGTATTCTGTTCTTGCATGAATACCCCACAAACTTTCATTTTCACGTAAATGTGTCAAACGGGTTACACATTATAATGTCCTCGTAAATTTGGGTAATAAGCAAGGAAGTTAGGTTAAGTGTTGAAAGCTTAATCAAATTGATTACTGCATGAGGGACAATTCCCCTATAATACGCGCGTAGCAGGCGTCTTGTACGCCGTGGCGCCCCACAGAACATGCGACGCGAGCTCCATAGCAATCGTGTACAACGCTTCTTATACCACCCGATCATACCGAGCCGTGCTAGGATTAAGCGCATGAGATCAATGACTCCGCGTGAGCGCACGCAATTTCAGCATATTGTCCAGCCGTACCTTGCGCAAGACTGCGTACAGCAGATGGGCAGCTATATCCAGCATGGCAGCGTAACCACCCTTGCGCATACCCTGCGTGTAGCATCTACCTGCTATATCTGGAGCCAGTGGCTCTCGCACACATTCAACCTCATTTTAAACGTGAACGATCTGGTCGCCGGCGCGCTCTTGCACGATCTCTATCTCTACGACTGGCACGATAGGTCGACCTCCAAGCCCCATCATGCAACGAAGCACCCGCTTTATGCCGAGAAAAACGCGCGCGAGAAACTCCATGTCAATGAGCACGTCTGCGCCATCATCCGCACGCACATGTGGCCGCTACCGCCCACCAGAGTGCCTGCCAGCAAAGAGGCGCTCCTGGTTTGCGTAGCTGACAAGTGGTGCTCACTTGAAGAGACATTTCTCATGCGCAAGGCGCGCCCCAAATGTAGCGGTGCTGCCCAAAATGCTGGAGCTGAACTATGAGCATAGCGGCAACTATCTGCCTTTTTGCTATCTGCAGCTTTGCTGGCTGGCTCTGGGAAACCCTCTACGCCATCATCACCACGGGCAAATGGGAACGTCGCGGATTTCTGTATGGCCCGGTGTGTCCCATCTACGGCGTAGGCGTGGTCTCGATCATATTGCTGGTTCGTACGGTCTCAGGCGTTGAGCCACTTGAGAGCGACTGGTGGAGAGTTTTTCTCGTCTCCTGTTTTGGCGCCATGCTGTTGGAATTTGTCACGTCCTGGGTGATGGAAAAGCTCTTTAATGCCTACTGGTGGGACTACTCCAATATCCCTACCAACATTCAAGGGCGTACCTGTTTACCTGCAGGTTTGGTGTTTGGCTTGGGGGGAATTCTTGCCGTATATGTCGTGATGCCTGCGGTTAACAGCGCCACGACCGTTATTCCTGAGCTGGCGTTTCAGATTGCTTCCTACATTATTGTGGCAATCACTTTCATGGATATCACCACGACGGTGAGCGTCTTAACGGATTTTGAAGACAAGATCATTGCTGCTAATGACAATATCAATACCAAAGCAGAAAACCTCACCGAGCTGGTTGCTTCTAAGGTCTCGCAGACGCCAGGCATCATTGTTGAGTCTGGGGAGAAGCTGGAACACCGGGCGACGCAAGCCGTTATCAGTTCTATGGACTCCCTGCACAAAAGTGCTCTCTCCCGTGTACGCGGATTTAGAAGCGCCAAAAAGCCCGAAATCAGCGAGGCGCTCTCCTGGTCATTGGAGTATCTCAAATCACTTCGCAAGTAGGTATCTTTTTGCATACCACAGTATTTTTTTGCATACTATTGCATTTGTTTTTCTCAATTGTGATATGTTGTGAGAAAGTCAGCATGAGATTTTATGCCTGGTACGTGTACTGTTAGGTATTATTTGGGATACCATTGAGCAATACATATGTTCTACATATATTGGATATATGTGTAACTTTTTGACGCGCATGGGAATAAGCAGAGCAACATACGATGCAAGGTTAGGAGAACACCATGTCAACACCGAGAAAGATCACCAAGCGCGTTCAGGGTTTTGCAACTCAAGACGGAGCAGGCGTACATCTCATCCGCGTACTCAACAACTCAACTATTAAGGATTTTGATCCCTTCCTTATGATGGATTCGTTTGATTCCACCAACCCAGATGATTATAAGAAGGGCTTCCCTCTGCACCCGCACCGTGGCATAGAAACCATCAGCTATGTCGCCCGTGGTTACATGCAGCACAGAGATACCCTCGGTTTTGAAGACACGGTAGGGGACGGAGAAGTTCAGTGGATGTGTGCAGGTTCTGGTATAGAGCATGAGGAGACAATCCCGGCATCTGAGCGTCTTTTGGGCATCCAACTTTGGCTCAACCTGCCCAAAGCAGAAAAGATGAGCACCCCTGCATACCGCGCTATCAAGGCAGATCAGATTGAAGAGATTCCCTTTGACGAGGGTAGGGGCACGTTACGGCTCCTTGCAGGAAACTATGAAGATCACCATGGTGCCCAAGGCACGCATCTGCCCCTTGATTACTATGACTTGGTCATGGAGCCTGGCGCCAAAATCACCTTTGCGTCTGACCCCAACCGCACGGCCATGGCATTTACACTGCTAGGAGAAGCCACGATTGCTGACGAAGCAGTTGGTCCTAAGACATGCGTACTCCTCTCAGAGGGCGATGAAGTCACCGTTGAGGCCACAGCAAGTGAAACGGGCGAGAAGGTCCATGTTCTCTATATGAGTGCCCCAGCACTGCATGAGCCCGTCGCATGGGGAGGCCCCATCGTGATGAACACGCGTGAGGAAGTCCGTCAGGCGTTCAATGAATACTACGACGGCACCTTCATCAAGTGATGGGGACCTAGACGCTTGTTGGTAGGCTAGACTCATGAGAGGAAAGCGAGGCCTCTCATGAGTCTTTTATCACACAAGCGACGTTCCCGTACAACCTATGTGCTGTTCCTTGTCATAGCAGCTATTGCTTGTGCTGTGGCGCTTGACTTTGCTTTGAATTGGCAGATCAGGCCGCACACGTCTGGACAAGCACGGGGCACCACTCAAGAGGACAACGCAGCTGCTACAACCAATGGCGTCCTCTCATCAGACGAGTTGGACGTAAGATTCTTGGATGTGGGGCAAGGAGATGCTCTTATCGCCTTCTTTCCCGATGGAAAGACCCTTGTTGTAGATGCAGGCCAAGACGGAGGACAGGCCGTTGTCGATGCACTTGAGCGCGCGGGGAGAACTCGCATCGACTGGCTGGTTGCCACGCATCCAGACGCAGATCATATAGGAGGGATGCCAACAATCCTCGATACCGTCGATGTGGGAGATGTTTTTGCTCCTGAGGTCAGCCATACCACCAGGACGTATACCAATTTTCTGACGGCTGTCGAGCGCAACAACTTATATATACACGCTGCATACGCAGGGAATTCTCTGGAGGAAAACGCCGACTACCAGATCGATATACTCTGGCCGCCCAAGGATGCCTCGTTCAGTGAAACAAACGATTACTCCATAGTCCTCAAGCTGACCTACAAGGAGACTTCGTTTCTACTGACGGGCGATGCACCCGCGGAGGCGCTTCGTGAAATTGGCGAGCAAAACATCGACGTCCTCAAGGTCTCCCATCATGGCTCTGCTTCGGGCATGACCTATGCCTTGGCTCGCAGCCTTCGACCTCGGTTTGCCGTTATCAGCTACGGGCTGAACAACGACTACGGCCATCCCACCCAGCTCACGATGGACGCACTCACGAAGGTAGGGACACAGATCTATGGGACCGGTGCGCAGGGAACGATAACCATCGCCACCGATGGCACGCACATAGATGTATCGACCGAACGCGCAGGAGAAGTCGAGGCCGAGAGCAAGCGCGCCGGATCACGATCAAGAAACCTCTCCTATGAAGACCGCTAACGGGCAACCTGAGGAGGCAGGAATGCAAGCTATCGTGGATAGAATTGAAGGCGGTATAGCTGTACTTGAGCTTGAGGATCAGACATTTGTAAACGTGAGACTCAGCGAACTTCCCGCCGGTACTTCAGCAGGCGATGCCCTTGTCGAGCACAATGACACATGGGAGCTGGCACCTACTGTGCGTACACAGCGCAGGCGCATAAACAATGCGCTCATGAAGCGGCTGTTCAGGCGCTAGAATACAAGACGCAGGTACGAGAGGTTGAAAGGCGGTCTGGATTCATGGCAGAAGGGCACGACGCACACTCGCAACGATTTGGTCTTAAGCGGGGTAGGTGCGTTGCCCATCATCTTACCCACCGCTATCAGGTAAATCTTGTAGGCCAGGGCGCACTGGTAGGACTTGCAGGCGGAGCTGTCGTATCGGCGTACCGCTTTGCGCTCAGCCACGCAGAGTCACTCTTGCGAACGATCATTAGCGCCGCCGCAAAGATTCCTTTTGGAATGCTTGGCTGGTTTGTGGTTCTTCTCGCCCTCTGCTTTATTGTGGGCCGACTCATGGTGTGGGAGCCCAACACGCAAGGATCTGGCATTCCGCAGGTGGATGCAGAAGTGGCCGCCAAGCTGGACGCCCCTTGGCATCGCGTTCTGTGCGCCAAGTTTGTTGAAGGTACGCTGTGCGCATTTGGCGGCCTGTCTCTTGGGCGAGAAGGACCATCGGTGCAGCTCGGTGGCATGGCAGGCAAGGGTGTTGCCAAGCTTTTGGGCAGGCGCAGGGGAGAAGAACGTCTGCTTGTTACCTGTGGCGCGGCGGCCGGCATGTCTGCTGCCTTTCACGCGCCGCTAACCGGCGTGCTCTTTGCCATTGAAGAGATCCACAAGGAGTTCACAGCGCCACTCATCATTTCTGTGATGACCGCCTCTGTGGTGTCCGACTTTCTGGTGTCGCAGGTCTTAGGCGTCAGGCCTGTTCTTGTGCTTTCTTTTCTGAACGACATTCCGCACCGACAGTATGCAGTGGTTTTGCTCATGGGACTATACACGGGTATTTTGGGCGTGCTGCACAACAAAGGAATGTTTTATTGCCAAGACAGACTCTATAAGAAGATCCAAAACCACCTGCCGTATGCACGCCTTGCCATTCCGTTTGTACTTTCAGGCATTATTGCATTCAGTGCGCCAGCGCTTCTGTGTGGCGGCGATGCAATCATAGAGATGCTTCTCAGTCCCAATTCAGTACAGCTGCCGCTGCTTATCATTGTTGGTCTACTCATTGGAAAATATCTCTTTACCACCTTAAGCTTTGGCTCTGGCGCGCCAGGAGGTACGCTGTTTCCGCTGGTAGTTATGGGTATGCTGTCAGGTGCAGTCTATGCGTATGGCTACGGCATTGTCATGGGGGAGCCGACAGCCTACATCAACAGTTTTATTGTGTTAGGCGTGGCAGGCCTCTTTGCATCCGTTGTACGAGCTCCTGTAACGGCCGTCGTTTTGGTTTTTGAGCTCACTGGAAGCCTAGATGCACTTCTTGCAACCTCTATAGTATCCATTATTTCTTATGTAACCGCCAATTTACTGAATGTTGATCCATTTTATGAGCATCTTTATGCAAATCTTATTGGCATAGGTGCAAAGAATCCCGAGGTACAAGGCACACCAGGCGAAAAAGAATTGCAAACATACGTGGTAGGCGCAGGAAGTGCCGCTGAGGGCAAGCTCATCAGAGATATACCGTGGCCCGACGATGTTCTGGTCGTCACAATTGAACGCGGTGGCCAAGAGATCCTTCCGCGCGGCAACACGCAACTTATGGCTCTAGATACGCTAACGATCATCCAAGGCGTTGAGACTGCAGACGCAACGAATGAGTTTCTACGTAATCTTACGCAGACCAATCTGACTGACCAGCAAAGCGCGTTCTCATAACGAGGAGCGAATTGCGCCGGAGGAAATAGGAGGAGATTGTGACATGATTCTGCTTTCATCTCTCTACTTTACATAAGATATATTATCCGCGTTTTATATAATTCGTTGTTAATGAAGGCCAATTATGTACATCAGGTCACGTCGGATCACACGCCGCTGCAAGTTCTCATGCTGAGCTCAGCTCTGATCGCATTTGACACCATTTTCTCTACGACCAGAAACCCATGACCATCTAAGATAAGCCCTTAAAACGGCTTAGAATCGCTCACTTTTTGGACGTGCTCACATGCGACTACAGCATGCTGCGCTGTGGCTTACTTACGGCCGTAATTCCGCTCACATCCACCGCATGTCCTGCTCAGCATCTGAAACCTCCTGGCGTACGCGTTGGCAGCTCTTGAGGCTTCTCACGAATGCGCCAGTTAGAATCATGTTGGTGCGGCAAATACGCCAGACCCATTGGCATAGTCTTAGTCTGAACGTTCGTCGAACTCTCATTGACAAAGTCCTGCCGTGAGGCAAGTCACGATGCGCATGCGCTTGATTGGACATGTGCATGCCATGCAATGCCATAAACCACACTTCCAAGTTTTTGGAATTCTGTCCTATTCTCTCTTTACACTACTCCCCTCTTATAGTACATTTGTTCGTACTGAAGGGGAGTCGGAAATGGCAAAACAAGGCATTGCGGATGGCATAAGCCGCGCTATATATTCATATATTTGCAGTTCAGATGGGGTAAAGGCACGTGATATTGCCTCTGCCTTGAAGGTTTCGCATACGCAGGTCAACAGATGTCTCTATAACTCCCCCTTCATCTCAGACCTCTGCTTTAGAGATGAGTCCTATAGGTGGTATGGCACCATACAGCAATCTGTTCCCCATGCTGGTATAGAGGTCTTTTCTGGCTGGTATGGCATGGTAGGAGACCTTCTCGCACAGCCAGCAGACTCATGGCTGGCAGAACTCAAGCAAGGATGTACACGCATTGGAAGAAATCTCAACGATCAGCGAGGGCTCATCCACTCCTTTGAAGATACTCATGACACTATGCTAGAACTCTTCAAAGAGTTGCTTGAATTTGGCGTGGCGTGCAGGGATTGGGAAGTCTGCTTTGAGCTCCGCATTCGACGCGGTCATCGCATAAGGATCTACACGGATGTTCTGGTCATAACCCCCGGGTATGCCTTCTCTCTTGAATTCAAAATGAAGGACGCTATTGAAGATCTTGAGCTGTCGCAAGCGGCAAAGTACGCACCCTATCTAGAAGTTGTCCTGGGCCCAGATTATGAAGTCATCCCTGCGCTGGTACTCACGCGCGCCCAGGATCTCTTTATCCACCAGACACTTCCTCGCGACTCAGCAGAGATTGCCGTTTGCTCAGGTGACATGCTCTTCAACGTGTTCGACGAATATCTCTCGTTCCTAAAATGAGAGAGGACAGCACAAAGCTGCCCTCTCTTGACAAATACCCTTACAAGCGCATGTTCTTATCGCCCAGCAGACATCCCGTTTGAGATCCCTGTATTCCGTGGCGCTATGAGGCCTGTTCTTCCGCCTCATGCGACTCGCGTGGCAAAACCAGGTTCATGATGATGCCCAAGAGCGCAGATGTTGCCATGCCCGGCAGTACGTAATCGCCAATTGGAATGGTAATGCCAGACGTCTCCATGCCGACGCCCACAATGATAACCACGGAGGCAATCATGAGATTGCGGTTGTCATCGAAATCAACCTTGTTGGTCACCAGCATGCGCAGGCCGTTTGACGCGATAAGACCAAACAGCAGCAAGCTGACGCCGCCCATAACTGGTGTTGGGATGGAGCTGATGAATGCGGCAACCTTAGGACAGAAGCCACCAACTACCAGCGCAAAGCCCGCTGCGTACCAGAAGACCTGCGTAGCGTAGACGCGCGTCACGCTCATAACACCGATGTTTTCTGCATAGGTGGTCACGGGAGGTCCACCGAGAAAGCCCGAGATCATAGTAGAAACGCCGTCGCCTGCGAGAGATCGCGGCAGCATGTCACGATAGTCACGACCGACGATCTCGCCCACCGCAAGCAGATGGCCAATATGCTCAACTCTCTGTTAGACCAGCATTGACGTAGCCGCTCCCTGCCGTTGCCAATAGTCCCAGAAGGGCTGGGGACGATCGATCATCTGGCGCCTCGTATGCTCGTAGAAGCCGCAGGCGCTCTGGCCGGAAAGCGTCTGAAGCCCGTCTGCGTCCGAGCGCCTTGCCTGCTCGAGCCAAAGGAACCAGGAGAGGTAGTGGTCCAGCCACTTGGTGGATACGCCGTGGAATGGGGCAAGGAAGATGCGCAGCCTCTGGTGCATCGCGTTGACCATGCCAAGCTCGCCGTCCTTCTGCAGGCGCGTGTCGGTGGCGGCATGCTCGGTGATGCCGAGGGCGGGAAGCACGCGCTTGTAGCCCTGATGGGCGTCGGTCGCCACCCAGGTGCCAGGACCGAGACCCTTGATGGCGTCTCTCAGGGCCTCATCCTTCGGCCTTCCCCTGTCGGCCACGCGGCAGAGCTCGTCTCCGGCATCATTGGCTCCGCAGATGACGCAGACCTTGAGGTTGGAGATGCCGCGCGCATGGACGGCGCCGCCGTGCTTGTGAGGCTTCCTCGGCATCTTGGCAGCACTCCTTGCCCTGTTTCCCGTGAGGGACTCGTCGAGGTAGGCGCCGTCTACCTGCCAGGAGACCGAAGGTCCGGTCCTGAAGGCGAGAAGCGAGCGCGCCATGACCTCGCAGAGTCTCATGCGCATGAACCAGGAGGTCCTGAGGCACACATGGCACGTCTTCGCGCACTGCCTCAGGCTTGAGCCCGAAAGCGTTGCTTCCACGAAGAGCGCCCAGGTCGTGGCATCGAGCTTCGAGGCGGCGAGCAGGCCCCTGCTCTTGGACGAGAACGTCCTCCCGCACCCCTTGCAGAGCCAGCGCTGGGAGCCGTCGGCATTGTGCCCTTTCCTGATGAAGGAGGAAGAGCCGCACCGGGGGCATGATCTGGGCGTCGCGCCATCTGCCTGCTTGCCAAGCTCGCGCGCGACCGCCGCCTTCGTGGCACAGATGAGCTCACGCTTCTCCCCGAGGGAGAGCCCCTCCATCTCATGGAGTATGATGTCCAGCATCCCGTCCCCGTCTCTTCGATGTTGATGTTTGGCGACATTCATCCTAGGGCGGGGACGGGACATTATTACGTCAACGCTGGTCTAACGGAGAGTATGCTCAATAACGACCACAAGTGCCACGGGAGCAATAAGCGTAATAGCCTTTAGGCTGAACGTTGGCGTGGTTATAGGAGGAAGGCCAATCCAAGGTGCCTCAACAACCGGCGCAAAGTCCACCAAACCAAGCAACATAGAGACGATGTAGCCCACGATGATGGCCATAAGGATGGGCATGGTGCCAAATAGGCCACCCATGCTTGAAAAAATGATGGCGGCAAACAACGTGATCAACGCAGCAAGGGCACCAACTGCTTGAAAACTTTCCGTTGAGGAGTTGAGCGCCATATTGATAGCGGTGGCAGAAAGACCAACGCCAATAACGACCATAACTGAAGCCACAAGTACCGGCGGAAGCAGCTTATCGAGCCAGCCAGATCCGATAGCTTTCACAATTGCAGCAACGACGATATACACCAGACCAGCAACCACGACGCCAGAGAGCGCCATGCTAAGCGAGCCCGTCATGGCCGTTGCAATCAAAAGCGGGCTGATGAACGCAAACGAACTGCCCAGATAGCTCGGAATTTTGTGCTTGGTCATCAACAGATACACAATGGTACCAATGCCTGAGCACATGATGGCCACATTAGGATTGAGGCCAGTCAATGCAGGTACCAGCACGGTCGAGCCAAACATGCTCATCATGTGCTGAATACCCAAAGGAATAGCGCGGCCTACAGAGACGCGATCATCCACCCCAATGATCTCACGCTGCCGTTTTGGCATCGAAACCTCCTTCATTGTCAATTGACATCTCCGCAAAGAAGGAGCCGGATGGCACAAGCACTCCGGCCCCTTCTGAATCAGCAAGACTCATGAGACCAATGTCTCACAGTCAGTTCATAAACACCTAAACAAGCAAGAAATAGACCAAGAATGCAATGCCTGCAACCCACATAAGCGGCTTAACCTTCTTTGCCTGGCCCGTGACCAAAGCGATGAGGATATAGCTGATGAAGCCAAGGCCAATGCCGTTAGAAATGGAATAGGTCATAGGAATACCGGCGATGATCATGAAGGAAGAGAAGCCCTCCAGAAGATCAGTCCAGTCAATATCTACCACGTCGCCCATCATGAGGAAGCCAACAACAACCAGAGCGCCGCAGGTTGCAGCAGAGCTGATCATAGTAATCAGAGGCGAGAAGAACGCGGCAATCAGGAAGAGAACACCGGTCATAACGGAGGTAAGGCCCGTGCGTCCACCGTCAGCAGCACCCGAGCTGGACTCAACGAAAGACGTAATGGAGGAAGCACCAAGGAAGCCACCAACAGCAGCTGCTGCAGAGTCAACGGTCAGGATAGGCTTAATGTCTTCCACTGAGCCGTCAGGATTCAAGAACTCACCCTGCTTACCGACTGCCATAGCCGTACCCATGGTGTCAAAGAAGTCAGACATCATGAGCGAGAAGGCAAATACCAACAACGTAGGTGTGGTGAGTGCCTTGGTGATACCCATAACACCATCAGCATCTGTCTGGAAAGGCGCGCCAAATGAGGAGAAATCAAGAGGAGATACAACGCCGGTCGGCATCTGAGTAACACCCAGAGGAATACCGGCAACCACAGCGATGAGAATGCCCCACAGCAAGGAGCCCTTAACGCTCATAGAGTACAGAACAACCGAAGCAATAATGGAGATGATACCGACAATGAAGACCGGGTCATATACATTGCCCAGAGCAACCATAGTGGACTCATTGGCCTCAATGATGCCACCATCTGCCAAACCAATCATGCAGATGAACAGACCGAGGCCGACAGAGATGGCGTGTCTTAAAGCAACAGGAATAGCATCCATGATTGCTTCTCTGAGTCCACAGAGAACGAGAATCAGGATCGCAATGCCCTCGATGAAAATGACAGACATTGCTGCATGCCAGTCTCCGCCCGTCATAGAGACGAGTGTAAAGGCGACAATAGCGTTGATGCCCATACCAGATGCGCATGCAATAGGCCTGTTCGCAAAGACACCCATGAGAATAGTCATGATGCCAGCGCCGAGACAGGTTGAGGTAACTGCCGCAGTGGGTGCAATACCAGCCTGCATCAGAAGTGAGGGGTTAACTGCAATGATGTATGCCATTGCAAGGAACGTGGTAAGGCCCGCACGAAGCTCAGTGCCTACGTTCGATCCCCTCTCGCCCATCTTGAAAAACTTTTCCATTAAGCTATCTCCCTCTCTATTTTCCTAACGCTAGGACCTTCTCCTACCGTAAGTAGGTATCTTGTACACCTATTCGGTGCCACTTGAACCAAAGCCACCCTCGCCGCGATCTGTCTTGTCGAGATCTGCAACTTCAAGCAGTTGTACGAAGGGTACTTGGAGGATTACGAGTTGAGCAATTCTTTCACCACGCTCAATATGGATAGGTTTTTCGTTATCGAGATTGACCGCGCATATCTTCAGCTCACCGCGATAGTGAGCATCGATAAGGCCAGGCGTGTTTGCCTCAGACAGGCCTTCTCGCAAAGCAAGGCCGCTTCTCGGCATTACAAAACCGGCGTAGCCATCGGGAATTGCAATAGCCAAACCGGTTGAAATCAATCTGCGCTCATGCGGTTGAAGCGTGACATCTTCTGCACTTCTGAGGTCTAATCCCGCATCTCCGCTAAATGCGTAGGCTGGTAGCTCCACTGAATCATCGAGTCTTTTAATGCGAAGGGTGATGTTGTTATCACTCACGAGTTAAGCTCCTTAGCTCAGCACTGAATTCGTCGATATCTTTGAAATCCCGATACACCGATGCAAAACGAACGTAGGCGACCTTATCAATATCAATAAGGCGCTTAAGAACCATACTTCCGAGTTCCTGTGAACTGATCTCGGTTATGCCTTCATCCCTCAGTTGCGACTCAATGGAATCAATGAGTTCATTTAACGTCTCAATAGAAACATTGCGCTTGACCGTGGCGCGAACCAAACCGCGCATGATCTTTTGGCGATCAAATGTCTCCTTAGCGCCATCGCGCTTAACAACGATAAGTGGCATTTCCTCTCGACGTTCATAGGTAGTAAATCTGAAGCCACAGTGAACACATTCACGGCGACGGCGTATGGCATCATTACCCTCTGACGGACGCGAATCAACGACTTTTGATTCTTCACATCCACATTTCGGACAACGCATCATATCCTCCTAGAACACTAGGCACAATATCATACATTGCCCAACAAAAGCGTGTAAATATATGCAAAGTTGTCCTTTGCCACAACACAAAATCTGCCGAATGGTGCATTTTATTCTTTGAACTGAGGCACAATAATGATTTGACCAGGGACGAGAAGCGCATCTGAGAGATTATTCTTTTTACGAATCCAGTCAATCGTACTTTGGGTATCCACTTTACCGTGCGTGTTTTCATCGGCAATTGAGGTCAGCGTGTCCCCCGGCATAACGCTTATTGCACTTGTTGGTGCACTGTCGAGAGCCTGCTGCGTGTGATCATAGCGCGTAAGTGAGTTATTCAACAGTACGGCCACGAGTATCAACACCAGTGTCCCAAATGCCAACATGGTAAGTACCAGCGAAGAACTCATGTGTGCCCGTGGTGCGGCATGCACTCTTGCAGCATGCGCGCGTGCGTTTTGTCTAGTGTTGCGTTCTAAGGCCTGTAGATTTGTGGCCTTACCGCCTTGATAAACTCTAAATGCTGGTTGAAACTCTTCCGCTATTGCAGATGAACCTTCGCAGACATATTTGCTTGCCATACCAATCCCTTCTCTCTTGTTCCGAACCATTTATAGAATTGGTACGGGACATCAAAAAAAGGACGAACCTTTGTACCTAATTTCTGTTACTATTATTTACGTACAAAGGTTCGTGTCAAGTGTTATTAAAACATTTGTTCGTTTTAGGGAGGAAATCATGTCACAGGAGAAGCTCAGCAAGCGTCAAAAGGCCATCTACGATTTCATCTGTTCATATACAACATCCCACGGATATCCGCCTTCAGTTCGTGAGATCGGCAAGTCAGTTGGACTGGCATCTCCCTCAACCGTCCATATGCACCTCAAGAAGATTGAAGAAAAAGGCTATATCCACCGTGACTCAAAGAAGCCTCGCACCATTGAGGTCGTAGAAGATCAAACAAAGAACGCTGCTCATCTCGTAGATGTGTCTGAAGATGTGAATGACAACGCCATTAAACTGCCACTTGTTGGCCGTGTTGCAGCCGGTGTTCCCATCCTTGCTGAGCAAAATGTAGAAGAAGTGCTCACCCTTCCTACGAGCATTGTGGGTGATTCTAGTTCCTTCATCTTGAGGGTTAAGGGAGAGTCCATGATCAATGCGGGTATTTTTGACGGCGACTATATCGTCGTAAAAGAAGAACATGAGGCGCACAATGGAGAGATCGTTGTTGCCCTCATTGATGACTCCGCCACGGTTAAGACCTTCTATAAGGAAGAGAATCGCGTCAGATTGCAGCCAGAAAATGACTCAATGGAGCCCATCTATGCTGATAACCCGCAGATCCTAGGTCGCGTAACCGCACTTATCCGGTCCATTTCTTAGGTAACCATGCAAGAGAGACAGCAACGGCTCAGACTATTTGATCTCTTAAGAGGAAATTCGGTCATCTCAATGATGGGGTTTCATTTCTGCTATGACCTGAAATTTCTCTTTGGAGTTCCTCTCGTCTGGTTTCAGCCTCCATTTCAAGACATTTGGCGCGCTTCCATTTCCTGGACATTCCTCTTCATAGCAGGGTGCATGTGTCATCTGTCTCGAAGTAACTTCAAAAGAGGAGCGAAATATGCCATGTTTGCTGTCCTCATCTATATAGCCACCCTGGTCGCTGCACAAGATACACCCATCAACTATGGCATCATCTTTTGCATGGCTGCCAGTACACTTATCTATGCGCTTCTTCAGCACTTCCATATTGAGCCGAAGGGGTATTGTGCGGGCGTTCTTCTCTTAGCAGCATTTGTGCTCTGTCTTAACGTTCCCGAAGGTTCCGTCGGTCTTGGCAACGTTGCAATCACGCTTCCCAAGCAGATCTATCAGACAGAGTATTTCTCTTGGCTTGGTCTGCCAGGTCCCACGTTTACCTCAGGAGATTACTATCCCCTACTTCCCTACACCCTTATGTTTCTTGCAGGCTCTGTCTTCTTTACACAGTGGTCAACCCATGGCTTTCCACAACGCATCTACCAGCCGTTTCAACGTGGTATTGAATTTGTCGGCAGGCATTCGCTTGCGTTCTACGTTGTGCACCAGCCTGTCATGCTCGTCGTACTTACGCTCACGCTTGGTAGCTAAATGAACAGAAAGGAGCCGAGCGCTGCACCACCTCTACCTGAGATACAGCTTCTCGCCTAGTGATCACTCTGAGCGCTTGTATCTGCAGCTTCATAGGATCTAAACGTCGCTATCAAGCGTTGAGGAGCCATAACGGTCATGAGCAGTCCTTCCTGTTCATACTGCTCTCTTACGACACGACACCTCTCATGAGCCATTTTCATGAGGATGCCTTTTGCGTAGGGGATCCTCACCGTAATCAGTTCATCGTGAGCAGAAGCTTCTTTTGCCACCCTATAGAGTAGGCCTCGTATACCAAAGCCAGTTTGAGCAGAAATGAGCTCAGCGTCAGGATAGGATGCTATGAGCTCCGAGCGCTCATCTGCGGAAAGCAGGTCACATTTATTGAATACCAGAACTGCAGGTATTTCGTTGGCCTTTATCTCTGTCAGAACTTGCTTGACCGCATTAATCTCTTTGCTCGCATTATTGTCGGAGGCATCAACCACAAGAAGGATTAAATCTGCAGCAACCACCTCAGCAAGCGTTGACTTGAAAGCCTCAACCAGAAGCGTGGGGAGTTTTTGTATGAATCCCACGGTATCCGTGATAGTGATCTTTCTTCCCTCTTCAAGGTCCAGCATCCGTGTTGTAGGATCCAGTGTCGCAAAGAGTTCGTCACGCACATAGACGCCTGAACCCGTGAGCTTGTTCAATAAGGTAGACTTTCCCGCATTGGTATAACCCACAAGTGCGACACGGTAAATCCCAGAATCCCAGCGTGCTTTGCTTTGAACATTGCGTCTCTTATCAAGTTCTTTAAGCTCACCACGCAGCTGTGAGATCCTGTTTCTGACCAGCCGCCTATCCACTTCAAGCTGGCTCTCACCTTGGCCAAAACGGCTTCCTATACCTCCGCGCGTTTGCTCGCGCACAAGGTGACTCCACATACCACGCAAACGAGGCAGCACATATTGGTTCTGAGCCAGCTCTACCTGCAGCTTACCTTCACGGGTTTTGGCATGATCGCCAAATATATCCAAAATGAGAGCGGTTCGGTCTATCACCTTTACGCCCTTGCCCATGATCTTTTCAAGATTCGACTGCTGAGATGGGGTGAGCTCATCGTCGAAAATGACCACATCAGCATCAAGATTTCGGGTAAGGGTTGCTATTTCTTGAGCTTTACCTGCACCAACATAGGTCTTAGGTACAGGAGTATCCAAGCGCTGATACACCTGCATGACCGTCTGGACACCATCAGTCTCTGCCAAACGTTCAAGCTCCATGAGGGATTCTTCGCAAGACCATTCTCCCCCACCCCTGTTTACCCCCACCAGAATCGCACGCTCTGGAACAGGCGCTGTGGACTGTGGTTCAGACTTGCTCAATCTACGCCCCCTGCTTGTTCCTAAGCTCAAGAAGTATCAATTCAGCCGCCTCTGATACGCTCAGATCGGAGCTGATCCAACGAGCACGGCCGTCTCTTCTGAGCCACGAAAGCTGCCGCTTTGCATAGCGCCGCGTTCTCATCTTGATCGTTGCCCGCGCCTCTTCAAGGCTACACGCACCCGCAAGATAGTCCAAGACTTCTTTGTACCCAATAGCCTGACCAGCGGTAGTGTTTCTCGACAAGCCCCTTTTGGCAAGCTCTTGTACTTCCCCTACGAGCCCTAAGGAAAACATGAGGTCAACCCGCTTATCAATCCTTTGATAGAGCTCCTCGCGCTCCCAGGATATGGCCCAGATCTGCGCTGGATAGAAGGGCGCATGCTTCTTGAGGCCTTTGTGCTGCTCAGCATAGCTCTTATGCTCGTCCAGCATTTCGAGCGCGCGACACACGCGGCGCATGTTGTTGGGGTGTATAAGCGCGGCGCTCGCAGGATCTCGAGATTTCAGCAGCTCATGGAGCGCGCCGTTGCCATGTTCTTGCGCGTATGTCTCATATTTCTTGCGCGCATCACTCGACAACGATCCAGATGGAAAGTCCATCTCATCTATCACCGCGTCAAGGTACAGGCCGGTTCCTCCACACAGAACCGGCATCTTGCCATCCTCTCGCATGCCATCTATGACCTCACGAGCCTCTCTCTGGAAGAGTGCCACCGAATACTCTTGGTCTATTTCAGCCACATCAACCATCAAGAGCGGGCAGTTTCGCTCAGCCGCAGGCGTCTTGGCAGTTCCAATATCCATGCCACGGTAGACCTGCATAGCATCGACCGAAACCACTGCTGAGTTCAGACGGCACGCAAGCTCTTCTGCCAGAGCACTCTTCCCAGAAGCAGTCGGCCCCACAATGCACGGAAGTGACCATTCAGCATCCATCAGGCTCGAGCCAGCACGTGTCTGGGTACTCGCTCTCATCGAGCCTCGCCCGCGATGGTGCCCCTGAGATACCACGTCTTTGCCTCGTCCACGTTCACCGGCACAATCTTGCCGATAAAATCATCCGCCTGCGTGCCTTCTGGCAGAGGGAAGTGCACCGTCACGTTCTTCTCGCTATGGCCAACCATGATGGCGTCGTCACGCTTTGACTTACCCTCCACAAGCACTTCTACCTGCTGATGAAGGGCTGCCTGGTTAGCCTCATGCGCAAGCGTCTCCACCAGGTGTGCTAGGCGCTCAAAACGCTCCTGAATGACCTCGTGCGGCGTTGTGTCCACAATCTTTGCAGCGGGCGTTCCCGGACGCTTGGAGTAGATGAAGGTATAGGCGGAACTGAAGCCAACCTCTCGCACGAGCGAAAGCGTTTCCTCAAAGTCCTCCTCCGTCTCTCCAGGAAAGCCGACAATGATGTCCGTGGAAAGCGCAATATCAGGAATCGCCGCGCGCAAATCATGCACAAGCTTGAGATATTCCTCACGCGTATAACTGCGATTCATGGCACGAAGAACCCGCGTGGAGCCACTTTGAACCGCCAGGTGCAAGTGCGGCATAACGTTGGGCGTCTCTGCCATGGCAGCTATGGTTTCAGGCGATAAGTCCTTGGGGTTAGAAGAGGTAAACCGAATCCTATCGACGCCGGTGGCGCCCACTTGACGGAGAAGTTCAGCAAAGCGTGGCTCACCATAGAGATCTCGGCCGTAGGAGTTCACGTTCTGGCCCAGCAGCGTGATCTCACGCACGCCGTCTTGCACCAGCCGCTCGCATTCGCGCACCACATGTTCCATCATGCGGCTCTTCTCGCGCCCACGAACATACGGCACAATGCAATAGGTGCAGAAGTTATTGCACCCGGTCATAATAGGAACCCACGCATGGAAGCTCTGCTGGCGATGGCTCGGCAGCTCCGTTGAAAAGCCGCGGCCCTTCTCGATGGTATCAACCTCCACCGTTCCAGGCTGTGCCTCAAATGCCTCCGTCAGAAGCTCAGGCACAGAACCCAGCGCGCTGGTACCAAATACCACGTCGACGTTGTGGATGTGCTCCTTGAGCTTTTCTCCATCACGTTGCGCGATGCATCCGCCAACTGCAACGATACGCCTACCAGATGGCGGCTTGGGCGCGCTCACCATAGCTGATGCCTGGCCATAGAGGCGCGTATCAGCATTTTCCCTGACGCAGCAGGTCATAAATACAACAACATCAGCTTCATCCGGTGTTTGAACCTCGATGAGCCCGCAGTCATCCAGCAAGCCAGAAACTCGCTCAGAATCATGCAGATTCATCTGGCAACCAAATGTCTTAATGTTATAGGTCTTGCCACGTAAAACTGGGTAGTCCCTCATCCGCTAAACCGTCCTCGATTCTTGCGGGTCCAGTGTCGTCGGGGACTGAGGAGTGAGTCGGTGAACATATACCGCAAAACGGATAGCAGTCCTGCTTTCACCAGCGATCTCTATATCTGAGAAGGTGGGAGCACAAGAAATATCGACCCCTGTTGGGATCAGGAACCCACGCGCAATCGCCACAGCTTTTATCGCTTGATTAACAGCGCCCGCTCCAACACACTGAATGTTAACGGGAGTTCCATCCTTTACCATGCCAGCGATAGCTCCCGCGACAGATGCGGGAGATGATTTGCTCGACACCTTTAGAAAATCCATATTCAGGCTCCTGGACGCCACTGGCACCCTGTCGTTTGTGAATTCGTCCATATGGGCAATATTCTAAACGAATTTACTTGGGAAGTAAGCCACATGCAGCAATTCATATGAGAGCTGGTCCATGTGCATGTTCGATCACTCGTCCTCCACTATTGGTACAGAAATGACCAGCTTGTTGTTCTTGATGGCAATGTCCACATCATCTGACGTGGCAAAGTAATAGCGCTCTGCGAGCTTGTGTATCGCGTCAGAAATGTCGTCCGAGAGCTCTTCTGCATCCGAGGGCGAAAACCGTATTGATGCAAGATCTGGCAAACTTCCAGCACTTTTATGCTCGCGCGTACGCGCTTGTGCCCTAAGAACCGTACAGACGTTGAACAATGGCTCAATCTCGCCCGACAAAATCCTGAGCGCATTTCTCTCTGACATTACAAGCCCGAGCTCTGATGCCTTCTTGGCAAGCTGCCCTGCAGAAGTGCAGCGTGCAAGCTCCTCCACAAGCGTCAGGTCCCAAGGCGCCACGTCCTGTCGTGGCTTTGCGCGAGAAACAATTGTTGCAGCTATTTGTGCCGCCGACCCAATGTATACCTTGCACGTACCCTCTGACTCCAGTCCAAACTCACAGCCCGTCCGTATGAGATTATGCGGTCCGCGCCCGAGCTTATCGGCATCTGACGAAAGTGCATCCGGCCGTGTCTTTGCGCCATATGCGTGCTTGGACTTAGTTGCCACGTGTGTCAGATGAGGCCACGTTGACTGATCTTTTCGCTCAGGCAGCTTTTGGGTGTCTACCTCAATGTGCATGGCACAGCCACGCTGAGGAGCTGACGCTAGAATGCGCGCCTTCTGCACATTTTGCTTAATGGAAAAAAGAGCCATGCCACGCCCATGCACACCCCATCTATCCATGTGCATGGAGTCAAGCTTTGAGGTCACGCGCGCGTCAAATATGCGCTCATGCATGTCCTCAGGAACGCCGCAGCCATTATCAATAATGGTGATCAAACGCTGGTCTTTTTCACGCGACGTCGCCACGAAAATGGACGATGCACCCGCATCACGAGAATTTCTTAGCAGCTCAATCAGGATATCTTCAACACAGCGAATGTCATGCTGCGCTTGCCTGCGCTCCGCCTCTAGCACGCGGAGTCGCACATAGCCACTGCCCAGATTCTCTTCCACCCTGAGCCCGTTTCCTCCCTGTAAGGAGGAAACGAAGCCCATGAGTGATTGGTCGTTCTTATCAGGCATTACTTTGCAATATCGACAGCGCGCGACTCACGGATAACAACAACGCGAACCTGGCCTGGATACTCCATCTCTTCCTCGATCTGCTTGGCAATGTCATGTGCCAAAACCGTTGCAGATGCGTCAGAGATCTTCTCGGGCTCAACCATAACATGCAGCTCACGACCAGCCTGCATGGCATATGTACGCTCCACGCCCTCGTGAGAATTGGAAATCTCCTCAAGCTTTTCGAGACGCTTGATATAGGTTTCCGCGGACTCTCTACGTGCACCAGGACGTGCAGCAGAGATGGCATCAGCAGCTTGTACCAGCACATCAAGCACCGTGTTGGGCTCAACGTCTGCATGGTGAGCCTCAATTGCGTGCACGATTGCAGGCTTCTCGCCATAGCGTCGTGCAAGATCTGCACCTATAACGGCATGCGGTCCTTCGACCTCATGGTCGATTGCCTTGCCCAAGTCATGCAGAAGGCCAGCGCGCTTGGCAGGAGTTGGATCAAGTCCCAACTCAGATGCCATAGTGCCGCACAGAGCTGCAACCTGAATGGAGTGCTGCAAAACGTTTTGACCAAAAGACGTCCTATATTTGAGCGCACCCAGCGTCTTTATGATCTCTGGATGCAGATCGTGAATATTGACGTCAAACGCAGCTTGCTCGCCTGCTTCTTGCACACGCTCATTCACGAGCTTCTCGGCCTTCTTGTAGAGCTCCTCAATGCGTGCGGGATGAATTCTGCCGTCTGCAATGAGATTCTCAAGGGCTACGCGTGCCGTCTCACGACGAACGGGATTAAAGCTGGAAAGTACCACCGTCTCTGGCGTATCGTCGATAACCAAAGAGACGCCCGAGATCTGCTCAAAGGTTCTGATGTTTCTTCCCTCACGGCCAATGATGCGTCCCTTGAGGTCATCAGAAGGAATGTGCACGGTCGTAACCGTGATCTCCCCTGCCTGGTCTGAGGCACAACGCTGAATTGCCGTACTCACAATCTCACGAGCGGTCTTGTCAGCTTGTGCGCGTACGCGCTGCTCAGACTCACGCAGGAGCTTTGCTTCATCTCTCACGGTTTCCGCACGAACCCTATCCAGCAGCTCATCATGTGCATCCTGACTAGTCATAGCCGCAATGCGCTCAAGTTCTTGCGTTTGCTTGGCGACAAGACCATCTACTTCATTCTTGCGCTTATCAAGAGAGCTCTGCAGGCTGGAGAGCTGATGCTCGCGCTTATCAAGTGCGTCATTTCTGTTATCGAGGTTCTCCTCACGCTGCATGATGCGGTTCTCAAGATTTTGAAGCTCATTCTTGCGCTTGCGATCTTCTTCCTCAGACTCTTGACGCAGCTGAAGGATCTGCTCACGCGCTTCTACCAGTGCGCTCTTTTTTGCGGTCTCCGCCTGGGCCTGTGCATCACTGGTGATCTTCTCAGCCTGAGCACGCGCGGCTTCAACGCGTGATTCCACATCACGTACTCGTTGTGAGTTCTTGTTGGTGGCAATGGCATATGCGGCGATAACGCCGACCACCAATCCCACAATGACACCGATAACGATATTTGCCATGGTTGCTCCTCAAACGTTTTTGTAGAGTTCTGGAATCCGCGCAGCAGCCAACAACGCGTGTTGGAATCAGCGCGGAACCCGCCATCCGAGGCACATCCCGGCTACCATCACTTTAGATGGCACAATTGTTTAGTTGACCCTCACGAACCGATCAAACAAGACAAAATAAAAACGTCCACCAAATGCGGAAGACGAGAATGCTCTTTGGCTCTTCTATCCTAAGTTTGTATACAACAGCTGTCAATCTTCAGAAACGTTGTGCCGTTGCCCGATTTCAGTATGAATTTTCTTCTAAGACCCGCTGAGCTGCGCGCTTAGCGACATCCATACCAAAGCCACGATTCATAAGAAATCTGACTAGCTTTGGGAAGGCATTCTTGTCACTCACATGCTTTCTGGCAGCAATTTCCACTGCCCGCTCATACTCCTCATCTGCATCAAAGTATGCATACGGCCAGCCTGCAAGCTCATAGCAATCAATTCTTCTTGAAGTGAGTTCACGCTCGATGCGTCTTTGACCCCAACCTGCGCTTATCTTGGAACGTATATAGACATCGGCATATCTCGCGTCATCCAACAGACTGCATGAGATTGCTCTCTTGAGAGCTTGATCCACATAGAACGAATCAAACCCATCCCTCTTGAGCCTGTCTCTAACCTCGCTCACGGAGATTTCTCTTCGCGAAGCTATATCCACGACGCGCGACCATGTCATGGCCTCTTCGAGACCGTTGATGGCATCCTCAAGTTCTGAAGCGGAACTAGGACTAAACCCTTCGGTTTTAATCGTGCGGTTGAGCTCTTTGGCTACACAGAGCGGCACCTTGGTCCAGTGTCTGCCCGACGCATCTTCAAACCAGATGCGCGCTTGGGGCTTTGCTGAACCCAGAGCTGCCCTACTTTGCGAGGGCAGCTCAATGTCCCACGTGAAATCAGACGTAGCATCTGCCATGGCTAGTCTTGAGATCCATCTGCATCATCGAGCTCTGTAGGTATGCCCACACGCTCATCCCCGAGCTCAAGGCCACAGGCAACGCGTGTTGCATGGTCAATTTCATCACGGATTTCAGGATTCTCTTTCAAGAACTCCTTAGCAGCCTCACGACCCTGGCCCAGCCGTTCATCACCATAGTTAAACCAGGCGCCCGATTTGTTGATGATGTCATACTCCACACCCATATCCAGGATGGAGCCTTCCTTAGAGATGCCTTCACCATACATAATGTCAAACTCTGCTTGTTTGAAGGGCGGGGCAACTTTGTTCTTAACAACCTTCACGCGCACGCGGTTACCCACGACGTCACCATCACGTTTGATCTGGTCAATCCTTCTGATATCCATACGCACTGACGAGAAGAACTTCAATGCACGGCCACCAGGGGTTGTTTCTGGGTTGCCAAACATGACACCAATCTTTTCACGCAGCTGATTGATGAAGATGCACGTTGTTTTTGACTTAGAAAGTGAGCCAGCAAGCTTTCTCAATGCCTGGCTCATGAGGCGTGCCTGAAGTCCTACGGTGGTGTCTCCGATTTCGCCCTCAATTTCTGCACGTGGCACAAGGGCAGCAACGGAGTCAACAACCACCACGTCTATGGCACCAGATCTGACCAACATGTCACAGATCTCCAAAGCCTGCTCACCAGTATCAGGCTGAGAGATCAAAACCTCATCGATATCAACGCCTATGCGCGCTGCATACCCTGGATCCAAAGCATGCTCTGCATCAATGAAGGCAGCGACGCCTCCCATGCTTTGTGCCTCAGCCAAGATTTCTAGAGAAAGAGTTGTCTTTCCTGATGACTCTGGACCATAGATCTCTACAATGCGCCCGCGAGGTACGCCGCCTATGCCCAGTGCTGCATCCAGTGCAAGAGAACCTGTAGGTATTGACTCAATATCAAGGTTTCCCGCTCCATCTCCAAGTTTCATAATGGAACCCGCGCCAAATTTCTTTACGATCTCTGCCGTGGTTGCTTCAACGACCTTCTCACGCTCTGCGCCAAAGGTACGCTCATGTATTTCTTTATGGTTGGTTTTGCTCTTGGCCATTTCTTCTCCTATCGACGTGAACCATAGTATAGGAACATGCGTTCGGTGTCAACTAAATTACGAGAAGATTATAGGTAAACTGCAGCGTGCCTCCGTGCGCACTCTTGCTACGCCCTTGCCGCAAACTTGTACCTCACTCGCACCACTCTGGCTCACATCTCAAACGACCTGCGACGCAGCTCTCAAGCCGTTTCTCCTGGAAAATCTACCCGAATGTCCACCCTTATTTTGCCCGCACACGTGAGAGCATCAGTCCAAGCGCACACGCCACCGCTTGCTCTCTCACCGACCTGCGGTCACCTGTGAACATATGCATTTCCGTATGAGTTCCCTCGCCACTCGTAATGCCAAACCAGACAGTACCCACAGGTTTTCCTGGCTCGGCACCACCAGGCCCAGCAATGCCTGTTATAGAAACAGCAATATCTGACCCGAGCACCTTTTTGGCGCCTTCACACATGGCAGCTGCGCATTCGGATGATACAGCGCCAATACCAGGCGCATCCAAAATATCGTTGGATACGCCCAAGACGCTGTGCTTTACGGGGATGGCGTAGCTCACCACGGAGCCGCGCCATGGCGCAGAAGATCCCGGAATGGCGGTCACGGCACCAGAAACCAAGCCTCCAGTGCACGATTCGGCACTCGAAAGCGTAAGGTTTGCCGCAGCAGCTTCATGGACGAGCGCCGTCGCAAGCTCAAGGATCTTTTCGCCCAAAGACGTGCTGTTCAGAGGAATCGCACTATCAGCTGTCTCTTGGAGCTCATCAAAGCTGTCATTCATGCGCTATGCCTCGCGTCCGTTTATGTATCCCCAGCATTTTATGAAGTAGTCAATGCCCGACCACGCCGTCAGTATGACCGCTGCGAGCATCACCACGGCGCCAAACATCTCAAATGCTATGCTACCTGCACCGATGAGCGCACGTGCAAGCAGAAGAGCGTTGATGGCAACCATGGTGAGGGCTGTCTTCCACTTGCCCAGGTTGCTCGCCGCCACCACGATGCCCTTGCTGGCCACCACCATGCGCAGGCCACTCACCAGAAACTCACGCGCCACGATGATGAGCAAGAGCCACGAGCTGACCGCGCCCTGCTCAAGCAGGTAACAAAGGGCTACCACGACCACGAGTTTATCGGCAATGGGGTCTAGGAACTTGCCAAAATCTGTCACCTGGCCGCGACTTCTTGCCAGATACCCATCGAGCTTGTCAGTCAGGGACAGCAGAAGGAAGAACACAAACACCAAAAGCGCTGGTACGGACAGGTGATCGACCGCCGGCGCACCGCCCAGCTCCGCCGCAAGCAGCCACAGCGGGACCAACACCACACGTGACATGGTTACGATATTTGCAGGTACCCACAACTTGCTTTGAGCCATCTAGGCCACGTCCTCTCCAGCATCTTGAACAACACCGATCAGTTCATAGCAGAATGAGTCCGTCAGCTTACAGCGAACGATGTCTCCCACAGATGCCTCGCCCGTCTCAATGTGCACCGCGCCGTCGCAGTCGGGCGCCTGGAACCACGTATGGCCAACAAGCTCCATGCCCTGCTCGCCCTCTTCAATGCCGTCGATGATGACATCAACGGTTTCTCCGACGTGCTTTGCGGTAGCGGCAAAGCCCAGCTGCTCGGCGACATCTTGCAGGCGCTGCGTGCGCTCGAGCTTGATCTCTTCTGGCACCTGGTTGGCCATCTCGGCAGCCTCAGTCCCCTCTTCCTGGGAATAGGCAAACACGGACGTGTAGTCAAATTCCTGCTCCTGCACAAAGTCCAAAAGCGCGTCCGCCTCCGCCTCCGTCTCACCAGGAAAACCGCACATGCCCGTGGTGCGCAGGACCATCCCCGGGATCTCACGCCTCAAGCGCGCAAAAAGCTCACGGAGCTGCTGCTCAGAGCCCGTACGACCCATGGACGCCAACACGCGCTCAGAGCAGTGCTGGATGGGGATGTCTATATAGGGAAGCACTTCCGGCGTGTCACGGATGGTGGCAATGAGCTCGTCTGTCATGCCTTCAGGCTGCAGGTACAAAACACGGATCCATCCGTGGTAGGGCCTGGCAACCTTGGCAACTTCTTGCAAGAGATGTGCCAGCGTTTGGCCACCTCCCATATCCTGCCCCCAGATGCCCGTGTCCTGGCCGATGAGCACCACTTCACGCACGCCGCCTTCCATGAGCGCCGCCACCTCATGCGTGATTTCATCAAGTGAGCGAGAATGATATGCGCCCCGGATATACGGAATAGCGCAAAATGTGCAGAATCTATCACAACCTTCTGAAATCTTGACGTAGGCAGAAGCGCCGTCGATAGTACGAAGCGTCCTCACGCCATCCAATAGCTCGCCCGTATCAAGCGTGATGCCCAAGGTATCTGCCACAACGGCGGCAATTCCATCCTCTTCGTCCGCCTTCACAAACGCCTGGACCTCCGGCAGCTCACCTGCAAGCTCATCGCCGTAGCGAGAGGGCATGCAGCCACACATGATAATGGGCTTTTGCCGCACGCCCGAAGAGGCCTCTTCTGCCAGCACAAGCGTCGTTTCGATGCCCTCAGAAGTTGCGGAGGCAAGAAACGAGCACGTATTGATGAGGACCACGTCTGAGGAGGCCACATCCTCCGCTTCATCAAAGCCGGCGGTGAGCAAAAGCGCGCGCATGCGGTCGGTATCGACCTCATTCTTGGCGCAGCCCAAAGTGACAAAGAAGAAACGCGCGGACGTACTGGCATCTGTTTGAACCATCGGCATGTCCACGTTCTTATCGGTAGTTAACATATTGGAGTGGCTGGCCATAATCCTTTTCCTTTAGAAATGAAATTGCTGCTTGCAAAACGTCTTTTGATGCCGAGCTCACGCGCAGTTTGTCCTGCTCTACCACGACTTTTGCCTTGAGTTTTTGGGCGCGCAGATCCTTGGCAATCTTCTTGGCAACGTCTTGCTCAATTCCTTCAACAAGACGGCCCTCTCGCTTGACTTGTGCGCCGCCGGCAGGCACGCAGTCCTGCCACTTGAGAGCTCCCAGCTCAACCCCTCTTTTGGCGAGCTTTGCCACCAAGATGTCCGAGACCTGGCCGGCCACAAACTCAGAAGGTGCCATCACACAAAACGTCGACGTCTTGCGATCAAACGAAAGCGACGAATTTGTTCCCTTGAGATCGTAACGCTGAGCAAGCTCCTTTGATGCCTGCTGATAGGCATTGTCGACCTCCTGGAGATCAACCTGCGAAACAACATCAAAACTGAATTCTTTTGCCATTGTCACTCCTGTTATATCGGCATGTCACAACATGTACCGGTCTATTACTGGCCCTTTGCCGAGCCCATCTTGGCAGAGCTCGCACCAGACGTGTATTGAGGAGATGTCCCCGTGCCCGCATTTGAGCCCGACGTTTGAGACTGGCCTCCGCCCGTTCCTGACTGCGCCGTTTGGCTGGCGGTCTCAGTGCCTGTTGCAGATTGGTTGGACGAGACACCCTGCGTGCTCGCTTGTCCCTCAGTTGCCTCAGCGTTACCCTGCGCGCCATCGGTGCCGGTAGCTGCATCGGAGCCATCTGCCGCAGCATCTGATGTGCCACCCTTAATGGTGAGGGTTCCTATGCCAGAAATGCGCGATTCAAACGGCACCTGCACCCCGTTGGAGGTCACGGTCACCGCCGTCGTATCCCCTGCCCGCACGGTGAGGGTATCGGTGACCGTATAGGTCCCTTCCCACGGCCCGTCTATAGTATCTGCCACCTCACTTGTGTCACCATTGGTTATTTCGAGCCACGTGACCTGGCCTTCTGCAACAGACACGGTCACTTCAACCTCTTTATTGGTTGCATTTTTGACACCGGTTGTGGTTCCTTGGGACGCAATCTGTTTCTGTGCCGCCGCGTCCGCCGCCTTGGTGGCATCGTCTTCGGAATCAGATGACGTCGCAGAGGTATTAGCGGTGGAAACAGAGACGCTCTTGGTACCTGTATCCGTCCCCACCTTGCCAGAAACGCACGATCTGACCGAAAGGATGATCACAACGGTCAAGATGAGCACCACCGCCAGGCCCACAGTCACAAGCGCCCGCACCGGATCCGCAAAGAATCCCTGCTTGCGCTTGTTTCTGCTGCCACGCTGCTGCTGTTCACGCCGCCGCACGTTGGGCCGCGCCGTCGAAGATATATTTCTTGAGGCCCGGCTCCCCTCCTGCGTGGAGGCCGATCTGTATGAGCGCGCATCGGTATCAAAGCGCAGGTCATCCTCATATTCGTTGTCGTCTAGCGACAACGTTGATATCTCACCGGTGCCACGTGCGTCAACTCGCAGATCCGCTTGATAGCCATCAGCCGCGCGATAAGACCGCCTGTTTGCAACCCGTGTGGACTCAATATCGTCCAAGTCATATTCGCTGCGACGACGGCGGCGCGAAATCACCTCTGCCCGCTCGGCGTCTTGCTGTCCCGGAGCGCGCCGCGTATAGGGATGTGCCTGCGCAGGCGTGAGTGGCGCGGCCCCATACATGCCGGTAGTGCGTCCAGTGCGCGTACTTCTCGCCTGGCGATCTGTGCGCTGCGTGCGCTGCGTCCTATCAGAGCTTGCCCGACGCTGCCACTCTTGCTGCTCACGGGTGAAAAGCCCCACTATCTCCTGCGGGTCAAGATCAAGGTAGCGTGCATAGGATGCAAGCATCCCCTGGGCATAGCCGCTCTTTGGTATGGATTCAAAATCGCCTTCTTCAAACGCTTCAAGGACCTCAGGCCTCAATTTGAGCACCTGAGCTGCCTGACCTATAGAGAGACCAAGACTTCTTCTGCGGCTTGAGAGAATGTCGCTAAAGCGCGCGCGTGGCATTCCCTACACCCCCCGATACTTTGCGTCTTGAACCCTGAGCTCTTCAAGCTGATCCTGGTCGAGAAGAACTTCTCGCGGTTTGGAACCATCTTGAGGGCCAACAACCCCTTTTGCCTCAAGCATATCCATGATGCGGCCGGCACGTGCGTAGCCCACCTTGAGCTTGCGCTGCAGGCCTGACGTGGAACCCAGCTGTGTGTCCACCACAATCTGAGCTGCCTCCCACACCAAAGGATCATCGTCGTCGTCCAGATCTGCGCCAACCGATCCCGGCGTATTAGGCGTGACGGCCGTGAGGATTTCCTCATGATAGTCCGGCTCCGCTTGACTGCGGATGTAATCCACCACTTCATTGATTTCTGCATCTGTGGTAAAGCAACCAAGCACACGCTGGGGCGTGAGCCCGTGATTCTTGAAGAGCATGTCGCCGTTACCCAGCAGGCGCTCCGCTCCCGTTTCATCCAAGATGACGCGAGAATCCAAGCCTGATGAGACCTTGAGCGCAGCGCGCGTGTCAATATTGGACTTGATGAGGCCGGTCACTACGTTGGCAGACGGACGCTGCGTGGCAATGATCAGGTGAATACCTGCCGCACGCGCCAGCTGAGCTATGCGCACGATGGAAGCCTCTACGTCTTTTCCAGCCACCATCATGAGGTCAGAGAGCTCGTCAAGGATGATCACAAGATAAGGCATGGGCTCGGGCGGATTGTCCATCTGAGCCAGATCTCCCGAGGTACACATCTTGTTGTACACCTTGATATTCCTGGCGCCCGCCCGCTCAAAGACCTTGAGCCTGCGCTCCATCTCTGACACGGCCCACTGCAAGGCACTTGCCGCCTGCCTAGGCTCGGTCACCACCGGCACATAGAGGTGCGGCAGCCCGTTGTAGCAGCTAAATTCCACACGCTTGGGGTCAACCAAAATGAGGCGAACCTGCTTAGGGGTCGTTCTCATCAGGATGGACATGATCATGGAGTTGATCATGACCGACTTACCCGAGCCCGTTGTACCAGCTACGAGCATGTGCGGCATCTTGGCAAGATCTGCCACGACAGGCTTTCCGCCAGAATCACGTCCAATTGCCACCTCAAGCGGGCCGCCCTTGGCATAGGGCAGAACATCTCCAAGATAGACACTCTGCCGCGTCTTATTGGGGATCTCAATGCCTACATACGACGTCCCCTTGATGGGGGCAAAGATACGCACCTTCTCTGCCGCAAGCGTCAGCGCAATATCATCCTCAAGGTTTTTGATCTTGTTGACGCGCTCGCCTTCGCCCATCTCAATCCGGAAGGTGGTGACCATGGGGCCACTGACAAAGTCAACAACTTTGCTTCTAAGGCCAAACTCCGCAAGCGTATTCTGCAGCGCCTCCTGCGTCTCTCTGAGCTCAGACTGCGAGCTGGCGCTACCAGCAGAATTGGGGTTGGAGCCCAACATGTCAAAGGGCGGCAGATCATACGAATCATCCGCATCTCCTGGGCGAGAAGCCCCTGCGCGCGCGGGCTTAATCGCATGTGAAACCGAAGACGTAGCCGTCTGCGCAGCAGCTGCTTGCACACCCTTGCGTGCCCTCTGTGCAGCTCCGCTCAATTTCTGCGTCTTCTGTGGGCGAGAAGAACCTCTGCTCGAAGCTGTTGCGGCACCCGCGGCTGCACCAACCGCGCCAGCGGCAGCACCCGCAGCCACCTTGGGGTTTCTCAAGAAGTCAGGGACGGCGCCCATGGCGTCTGCCCCCTGAGAGGTGCCAGAAGCCGCGCTACCACCAAGCACGGCGGTCTTCTCGGCCGAAGATGCACCTGCAGATGAGCCCTCAACCGTGCCGTCCTTCTCGCCCGCCTGCGGACGCTTACGCGTGAGCCGCTTTGTCTTGGCAGAAGATGCGGCCTCCGCGTCCTTTTCTGCCTCCCTGTCCTTCTTGCCCACCATATCATCAGACGTCATATCATCGTCGTCTATATCATCTACCTGCGAAGACTTCTTCTTGGGGAGGATGATGGTTTTAAGTGAATCCTGCAGACTGGCCTGGCCGGCAGCCACCTTGTTCTTTTTGGCCTTGCGCGTGAGAACCGTTGTCTTGCGCGAGCCTATGAAACTTGTATCTGCGGAGGCATCCAACGCTTGTGCAGATACAGGCACGCCCACGTCCAGGTCATCCTCATAGTCGTCGTCAAAGTCCCCTTCTTGCGCAAGCGCTTGTTCTGCCGCAAGGGCTTGGCGGCGCATCTGGTGAGATTCCCGCATGTCTGCAAGGCGCGCCTGAACGCGGCCCACCACGTCTGAGATAGAAAAGCCGCAGACCACAATGCCGGTGATGATAACGCCCACCAAAACGATGTTTCCAACGATCTGCCCTAAAAACTGTAGCAAGCCATAGGCAATAAAGCCGCCCACATAGCCACCTGCAGAAACAGCAGTCTCTTCTGTGATCATGATAGTTGGCTTGACGTTCGCTCCAGGCGTATTGAGCGACAGCATCGTAAGCACAGCAATCACGATGAGCAAAAGACCCAGCGCTGTGCGTTTGCCCAACCCACTTTCTGACTCAACAAAATACGTGAGCGCATACACAAAGATAGCCAGCGGCACAAGAAATGCCCCCACGCCAAAAAGCAGCGTGAGAAAGCGCGCCATACCGTGCGTTATTACCGCCGATGTAGGAGCAATAAGCGATACCAGCATGGCAATGGCCACCACGGCAATTGCCACGCCTACAATATCGTTCTTGGCCGTCGGCGCAAGGGCGGGCTCTTTTGCTCGCATGCTCTGCCTGCTGCTTGAACGTGTTGTTTGTGCTCCGCCTATCTTGCGTTTTTGGGGCATCTACCTAAACCTCCATCACGACCGTGATAACCATCGGCCGCGTGTGTGTTCTGTTCCATAAGAAGTTGGAAAGGCCATTTCTAATACTCTTGCGCAGGCTCTCTATAGCAACCGTATCATCGCTCACCTTTGATACCTGCGAGCGCACCACGTCTTGGGCCTCTCCCATCAGGTCATCATCGTTGGCAAATGAGACGCCACGCATGGAAATCTCCACGTCGCCCACCTTATGACCGCGCTTGGTGACGGTGACAACCACCGTCACAATGCCATCTTGCGAAAGCTTTTGCCTATCGCGCAGCACAACAGGATCAGCGTCAGTCACTGACAGGCCGTCAACGTAGACAACACCAGATTCCACGGGAGCGCCAATGCGTGCTTTACCGCCCAAAAGCTCGAGCGTGTCACCGTTATCAAGCAAGAAAATGCGCTTCTCGGGGATGCCCATTTCCTTGGCCATCTTGGCGTGTGCACGCAGGTGAACCGCCTCACCGTGGACAGGTGCAAAGTTCTTGGGATGCGTCATAGCCAGCATGAGCTTGAGTTCTTCTTGGCTTCCGTGGCCGGAAACATGCACCAAAGCAGACGACTTATCAAAGATAGCGCAGCCAATCTTGGATAAGGAATTGATGATGGCCTGCACGCTCTTCTCGTTTCCCGGAACAGGCGTAGCAGAGATGATAACCGTATCGTTTGCAGTGATGGACAAGCTCTTATGCTCACCGTTGGCCATGCGCGCCAGAGCGGAGAGCGGCTCTCCTTGGGATCCTGTACACAGGACCACGATCTTATCGTCAGGAAGCTTTTCCACGTCATACGCGTCGATGATGTCATTGTCACCGATCTTAAGATAGCCCAGTTCACGGGCAACTTTTGTGTTGGTGACCATGGAACGGCCGGTCACCACAACCTTGCGTCCCACCGCAACCGATGCGTCACAAACCTGCTGCAAGCGGTGGATATGGCTTGAGAAGGATGCCACAAACACGCGGCCGGGGGCGTTTTTGATGATGTGCCTGAGGGCAGGTCCTACCGCTGCCTCAGAAGGCGTAAAACCCGGACGCGTTGCGTTGGTGGAGTCGGACAACAGAAGGTCAATACCTTCCGTGGCAAAACGATTGATGGCTCCATAGTTAGGACGCCTGCCATCTATGGGCGTTTGGTCCAGCTTGAAGTCACCGGTGTGCATAACGGTACCTGCAGGCGTGCGCATAAACACACCCAAAGACGCCGGGATGGAATGCGTCATGGAGAAGAAATCAATCTGGAAGGCGCCCAGCTGAATCCTTGATCCATCGCGAACCTCTTTGAACTTGGGGTTTTTGATGCGATGCTCCTGTAGCTTGCCCTCAATAAATCCAAGCGTGAGTTTGGAAGAATAGATGGGAACCTTCACAGTCAGGTCCATCAACAAGTACGGCAGCGCACCTGTGTGGTCCTCATGTCCGTGCGTGATGATAATGCCACGCAGCTTGTCCTCATTTTCCAACACATAGGTATAGTCTGGCAGCACCAGATCAATACCCAGCTGCTCATCATCGGGAAACATGAGGCCCGCGTCCACGAGTACCAAATCATCTCCGTACTCAAAGGCCGTCATGTTCTTACCGATGCCATCCAAACCACCAAGTGGAATAACCTTCAGTGGCATCTGTCTTTTTGCCATGCTCAGAAAAATCCTTTCGTTCTTTATATATAAAACTATTTCTACGACACTGGCGCTCCGCACAGGCCGCTATTTTGCCAACTTAATTGTAATTAAAGTGCCCCGTTTAGGCGCAGGTATATCACTTGGAACAAAAGTTCTATAAATGTCCATAACCTGCACAGACTTTGCGTCTTTTGCAGACTCTTCGCTCTACATACACAGATGTTCCACACAGGCGAGAAGAACCTACACTCCAAGACCAACCAAAAAAGGGACGAGCGCGTGTGCTCGTCCCTTAACTCCTCACACTGATGTGCCGCCTCGGCCCTACTGAGCTTCGTGATGGCGGCGCGGCTGGCGGCCAGCCTTGGCCTGACCATCTGCACCCTGGTCTCCCGGATGGCGACGCTGACGCCCATGTGAGCGATCGGCGTGCTCCTTGTGCTCATGCTTCTGCTGAGGTGCGGCAGGCTTATCCAGACGATCCAGCGAGATCTTGCCCTTCTCGTCCACTTCAAGGACTTTAACCTTGACCTCATCGCCCACGTTCAAGACATCTTCAACCTTGTCCACGCGGCCTTGCGCCACACGTGAGATGTGCAAAAGGCCATCTTTGCCAGGCAGAAGTTCAACAAATGCACCAAAGGGCTGAATGCCCACTACGCGGCCCAGATACTCTTCGCCCACCTCAGGTACCTTCACGATAGCGCGGATACGCTCCTGGGCCTCATGTGCCTGAGCAGCGTTTCCGGCAATAAAGACATTGCCGTCTTCCTGGATATCGACCGTAGCGCCGGTATCATCCTGAATGCTGCGAATAACCTTGCCGCCTGAACCAATGACGTCACGGATCTTATCCACAGGAATGCTGAGCGACAAGATCTTGGGCGCAGACTCCTTGGTCTCAGTGCGCGGTGCGGGAATCTCATCGAGCATGGCCTGCAGGATAAACATGCGGCCCTCATGTGCCTGCTTGAGTGCCTGGCGCAAAATCTCAGGCGTAAGGCCGGTTGCCTTGTTGTCCATCTGCATGGCCGTGATGCCTTTGGTCGTGCCGCAGACCTTAAAGTCCATGTCACCCAAGAAGTCCTCTAGACCCTGGATATCGGTCAGGACAACGGTCTTTCCCTCTTCCTGGATAAGACCCATAGCAACGCCTGAAACCGGGCGCACCAAAGGCACGCCAGCGTCCATCAGAGCAAGCGTAGAGCCGCAGGTAGAAGCCATAGAAGAGGATCCGTTTGACTCCATAACATCAGAGACAACCCTAATGGCATACGGGAACTCTTCCTCGGAAGGAATCACCGGCAAAAGTGCGCGCTCGGCCAGGTTGCCATGGCCAATCTCACGGCGTTTGGGCGAGCCCATACGTCCGGTCTCTCCCGTGCAATACGGCGGGAAGTTGTAGTGGTGGATGTAGCGTTTGCCATCGGTAGGCTCAATGGTATCTAGGCGCTGCCACTCGTTGAGCATGCCCAGCGTGCAGACCGACAAGACCTGCGTCTGGCCGCGCTGGAAAAGTCCGGAGCCATGGACCAGTGGCAGATAGTCCGGCTTGATCATGAGCGGGCGCACCTCTTGGGCACTACGGCCGTCCACACGCTCACCGGTCTCAACAACCATCTTGCGCATGGCATGCTTTTCCAAGCTCTTGAGCTCAACGGGCAGGGCACGATCCCACTCAAGCTGCTCTTCCTCGCTGAACTCATCCATGATGGAAGCTTTGAGCGCCTCAACCTTATCAATGCGGGAGAGCTTATCGGCATCACGCAGCGCAGCGCTCATCTCATCAAAGTGGGCAAAGACGCGCTCATGTACCTCGTCAATGGGCTCGTCCAGCTCATACTCACGCACCGGGAAGGGGCCATTGACCTCTTGGACCTTCTCAAAGAATTTCTTCTCTTCCTCACAGAACGCAGCAATAGCCTCCTGGCCAAATGCCATGGCGGCAAGCATGTCCTCCTCTGAGATCTCCTCGGCTCCTGCCTCAAGCATAGAGATGAAGGTTGCAGAGCCGCCGAGCTCAAGGTCCAGATCAGAGTTGTCGCGCTCCTCGTAGGTGGGGTTGACCAAGAACTCACCCGTGTCCTTATCGCGCCCAATTCTCACGCAGGCCAAAGGACCTTCAAAAGGAACACCGCCCACCGTGAGCGCACACGAGGCGCCCATGATGCAGATGGTATCCACTGGATTGATCTGATCGGCCACCAAGGGCATAGCCACAATCTGGACTTCATTTCTAAACCCATCGGGGAATGAAGGACGGATGGGGCGATCAATCATACGTGCCGTGAGCGTTGCCTTCTCTGAAGGACGTGCCTCACGCTTGAGATAGCCGCCAGGAATGCGACCCACCGCATACATGCGCTCGATAAAATCCACTGTCAGGGGGAAGAAATCGTAGTTCTTGCGCTCTTTGGACACAACGACCGTCACGTTGACCGTTGAATCCCCGCAGGAAACCAGGCACTCGCCCGTTGCCTGCTTTGCGAGTTCTCCTGTCTCTAACTTGTAATGCTTGCCAAACAGGTCAAACTCGTGTGAAACCTTTGCCATATTTTCCTCTTATCTCCGCCTGCCCCATTGCAGGCGGGCCGTCTTGCAGAGGGCTCCAGCGCCCTTTGCTGGACACCGCTTTGGGTGCCCTATCCAAAAGGAGCGCCCGGAGGCGCTCCTCAATGACCAGATTTACTGGACGTTGTCGCGGATGCCGAGGCTCTTGATGAGCGCACGGTACTGCTCAATGTCACGCTGCTTGATGTAGGAGAGCAAACGACGACGCTTACCAACGAGCATCAGAAGACCACGACGGGTGTGGTGATCATGCTTGTGCTCCTTAACGTGCTCCGTCAGGCCCTTGATACGCTCGGTCAGAAGCGCTACCTGCACCTCTGCGGAACCAGAGTCGTGCTCATCCTTGCCGTACTGCTTGATGAGCTCCGCTTTACGCTCTTTAGAAACTGCCATGATTCATCCTTTCTCATATATACGCCTCCAACTGGGACGGCCGCTGGCAAAGCAAACCGCTAAGTGGGAGGTACAACCTCATGAACTATACCATGATGACCCTGCGACCGTGAGCACAGTCTCATGCGCACAAGATATGCACGATCGCGGCCGCACGCCGCACCGCCAGAATACCGCAGCGCGTCACAGCGACAGCATGAACTCAAATGCCTTAAGCCGCGCCTCCAGATGTGTGGCGGCCCACCTATGGCTGATGCCCAAAAGCGCGGTCGACGTGGCAATATCCACATCTACCCCTTCCAGCGCGTCAAACGTCTGCCGTATGAGCGCGCGAATCCAGGCAATCATCGGCGCGCCTACACGCTCTGCCCCCGCCACGCTCTTTGCGCAGCTTGAGCACAGAGCTCCACCAAAAGAGGGCGAGAAGTACGTGACGGCAGCATCGCCACAGGCAATGCAGGCGTCAAGCTCTGGCATCCAGCCGCTGTGACCTAGGACCTTCATCACGTACGCGGCCACCACCAGATCAAGATGTGACTGGTCAGACACCTCTTCGCACGCGCCGAGCGCCCGGTCTGTGATGGCAAACACGTACGGATCTTCCACATCCTCAAAGCTCACCAGCCGCGCGCACTCCGCAATCACCGACGCCGCGCAGAGCCGCTCCATATCCCCACGGATCCTAACGTGTGCATCTTTCACCTGCGCCTCGCTCACGATATCAAGGGTTTTGCCCACCGCTAACAAGAAGTCTGTGCGAGAAAAGAGTTCTGTCCGCGCCGCCAGCCGACCTCCTGGCTTTCTGGCACCTTTTGCTACACAGGAGCGCTTCTCGCCCGTCTCACACAGAAGCGTCAAGATCAGGTCCTGCTCGCCCAGCTTGGTATGGCCTATGACCAGCGCTTCTTGCCGCAATGTCTTCCGATGCGCCACGGTCTACTCGCCCGCGTCATAGCCCAGACGGCGGATCTCGTTTTGGTCGCGGCGCCACGCAGGCTGCACGCGCACGCTCAAATCCAAATACACCTTGGCACCCAAAAGCCGCTCGATGTCTCGGCGCGCCTCGGTGCCAATCTTCTTGATCATCTTGCCGCCGTGGCCAATCACGATGCCTTTTTGCCCATCGCGCTCAACCAAAATGGTGGCGCTTACCGACGCCTGGTCATCCTTGGGCCACTCGATGAAGTTTGTCACCACGCCCACGGAGTGCGGAATCTCCTGGCGGAGGTTAAGAAACGCCTTCTCGCGGATGAACTCTGCCACCAGCTCTTCTTCCGGCGCGTCACAGGTCATGTCCTGAGGAAACCATGCGGGACCTTCGGGGAGATGTGCAGAAACAAGCTCCACAAACGAGGGCACGTTGAAGCCCATCTTGGCAGAAACCACCAGCTCATCGTCGAAATCCATGAGGGCGCGGGCGGCCTCAAGCTGCGCGGAGAGCTGCTCAGGATTTGAAATGTCCGCCTTAGTCACCACCAAGAGCTTATAGGGGGCGTGGCTTGCCTTAACATGGCTTGCCACCCACTCATCACCTCTGCCCACCGGCTTGGTAGCGTCGATGAGCAGCGCCACCGCATCCACGTCTTCTAGCTCACCCAAAGCCGCGCGGTTGAGCTCTTTGCCCAAAGCGTCTTTTGGCTTGTGCAAACCGGGTGTGTCCACTATAACTAGCTGGCTGTGATCGGTGTTGATAACCGCACGCAGGCGCTTTCTGGTGGTCTGCGCAACAGGACTGCAGATGGCCACCTTCTGGTTGAGCGCCGCGTTTAATAGGGTGGATTTACCGGTGTTAGGACGTCCCACCAGAGCCACGAATCCACTGGTAAAGGGCTTATTTGTTCCGTTTGACATACAGCATCAATCCTTAGGGTACTAAAAGAAGAGTGCGCGAGAAAAGACCAGGATGCCGACAAGCGCTGCCGCAAGTGAGAGCACCCAGACGGCCGCTGCAGCTATATCTTTTGCACGGCCCGCCAGCGGATGAAACTCTGGTGAAACCAGGTCTACCACGGTCTCTATGGCCGTATTGACCAGCTCTGCAGTTATGACCACGCCGCAGCACAAAACCACAAGCGCCCACTCCACCAGATCAAGCCCGACAATAAAGCCAGCAATCACCGCACAGGCTCCCGCCGATATCATGACTTTGATGTTTCTTTCCGTCTTGATAGCAACCCGCAAGCCCTGAAATGCAAACAGAAAGCTCCGCTTAAAGGTGGGGTGGTTTTCTTTCTGTCCTGGAATCATTACTGCTCCTGGCTGCTATGGCGCGTGGTGAGCACGTGACCTAGGGACGCCTCTCCCAAAAGGGCACACAGCTCATCCTCACGAGCTTCCATGATCTTGGCATCCGCCTCTTGGATGTGATCGTATCCTAAAAGATGCAGCATACCGTGCACCAAAAGCAGGCAGAATTCCGCCTCACGCGTCACGCCAAACTGCTGCGCTTGGCGCTCAATATAGACGGGTGCCAGCGCAATGTCTCCCAGCTCACAGATCTCATCCGGGGCAAGATCGGGGTCTTCAGGATGCTCGCACTCAAGGGAGATGACATCGGTTGGTCTGTCTACACCGCGCCACGTGCGGTTGAGCTCATGGATGGTGTCGTTTGAGACAATGGAGACAGAGACGCTGCATGGCCGCTCAATACCCTCTTGTTCCAGCACAAATGCACAGATATGAGCAATGGCGGCATCGTCAAACCACAACAACACCCCCTCCTCACAGCTGATGTCTACAAGTTCTTCTCTCGTCGTGCCTTCCATCAGCTGCTCCTTTGCTTGCCCGAGCGCGCCTCTCGCGCATCCTTTTCAGCTTCATTGTACGCATCCACAATGCGTGCCACGAGCGAATGGCGCACGATATCATTCCTATCCAAGGCGACAAACGCAATGTCGTCCACATTTGCAAGCACCTGACGGGCGTGCATGAGCCCGTTTGATCCACGTACATCACGCTGGGAAAAGTCTCCGGTCACCACAAACTTGCTGTGAAAACCAAGCCGCGTGAGAAACATCTTCATCTGACTGGGCGTGGTATTTTGCGCCTCATCCAAAATGACAAAAGCATCGTTAAAGGTGCGTCCGCGCATAAACGCCAGCGGCGCAATCTCTATCACGCCCTGCTCAATGAGCTCCATGCCGCGCTCACGATCCAAAATGTCAAAGAGCGCATCAAAGAGCGGCCGCACGTAGGGGTCAAGCTTCTCTTCCAGCGTACCGGGCAGATAGCCCAAGGATTCTCCCGCCTCAACCACCGGGCGCGCCAGCACAATGCGCGACACATCACGCCGCTTGAGCGCAGCGAGAGCCATAGCCATGGCAAGATAGGTCTTGCCAGTGCCCGCAGGACCTTCTCCAAAGGTGATGCTATTCTGTCGAATGGCCTCAATATAACGTTTTTGACCAGCAGTTTTAGGACGGATAGCCCGGCCTTTATACGTGTGGATGATATCGGTAGCACCTGTGGGCGCCGCACCGTGCGCCACCTGACCCAAGATGAGATCCACATCTGCCACACCCGGTGTCTCCCCTTGCTCTATCAGATGAATCAGGCGAGAAAACACCGTTGCAGCTTCTGCTACAACATCCGCATCTCCACTGATGGAGATCTGATTGCCACGTACGGTGATCATGGCTTGAAGGCTCTGCTCAATATGGCGAAGCAGAGTGTCGGCAGGACCCATGAGAACGGTAGGATCTACCACATCTGGAATGGTGAGACGGATATTGGTTGGCTCCATGCTCCTCCTGTACTGCTGTAAACCTCCGACACGGCCGTGCTGCCCCCTATTCTCTCACCCCGCCGGATAAAAGAAAGTGCATTTTCCGTGCAGCAAGGCGCAAGCACGACCTTACGCAAGCACGACCTTACGCAAGCAGTGTGCCTTTGAGCCTGCCGTCAGGCGTACAGCCAATAAGCTTCACTTCTACCATGCTGCCCACTTCCAAGCGCGGATCTACCAAGACGTCAAAGAGGCCGCCCGACACACCACGGCCGGGATATTCCACCAGCACCAGATCCTTCTCGCCCACATGGCGCGCTGCCTCCTGCGCGCGCATGACATCTGCTAGATGGCGCAAACGACGGCTGCGCTCGGCCATGATATGGGGTTCTACCTGGTGTTGCATGGTGGCCGCCGGCGTTCCTGGCCGCTTGGAATAGCGGAAGATGTGCATTTTTGCAAAGGACATCTGCTCACAGAAGGCAAGCGATGCATCAAAATCTGCATCGGTTTCTCCCGGAAAGCCCACGATCAGGTCCGTGCCAATAGCAATCTGGGGAACCAGGCGGCGCGCGGCCTCAACACGTGCGGCAAAGTCTGCCGTCGTGTAGGCGCGGCCCATGCGAGCCAAAGTTGCATCGCAGCCCGACTGCAGACAAATATGCAAGAACGGCGCCACGCGACCGCCCGATGCTGCCATGTGTTCAAGCAGGCGCTCGGTGACATCGGGCGGCTCGATGGATGAAAGACGGATGCGCTCGATGGTGGTCTGGGCTTGGATCTCATCGAGAAGATCGGTCAGATCCATCTTTCGTGACGCGTCTTCTGTATGGTATTGTCCTAAGTTGATGCCTGTAAGCACCACTTCATGCGCCCCGCGCGCAACCGCTTCTTGTACAGCTTCAATCACGCGGCCAGATGCCAGAGAGCGGCCCTGACCTCGCGCCTTCCACACAATGCAGTAGGTACAGCGATTATCGCAGCCATCTTGCACCTTTATACCCGGGCGCGAGCGGCCCGTGGGCGTGGGGCTTTGCGCGAGCTCTCCCGTGTCAAGCACGCTTGTGGCATCGAGCCCCAACGTTTCCAGCACGCGCTCGGCAACGCGGGTCTTGTCTGGCTCTACAACCACGTTAGGCGCCAGCTCCTGGAGCTCATCTTTGAATAGGCTTGCCACACACCCCGTGGCCACGACCGCAGGTGCCTGAGGGAGGTGCGCGGCGTGGCGGATGGTCTTTCTTGTTTTAGCCTCAGCTTCTGCGGTGACCGCACAGGAATTGACCACGATGGCCTCTGCTTCTGCCTGGTCTACCAGCTCACATCCTGCCGATAAGAGCTGGCTTGCTATGAGGTCAAGCTCAACGCGATTGACCCGGCAGCCCAGATTCACCACACTGACGCGCGCAGATCCGCTCAGACTCACTTCTTTCTCCTGTGGGGACGAGGCCTGCGGTGTCCGCGCTTCTGGGCCTGTTCGGCCGCGCCGTCCGCGGTGTCTTCGCCGTCCGCGCCAGCCGCGCCGTCCGTGGTGTCTGCGCTAGCTGCGGCTTCAGGTTTGAGGGCAGCCGCAAACGCGCGGATCTTCTCGGCCATATCCTCTGGAACGTCTTGCGGCGTAACCACTTCTACCAGCGCAAACAGTGTGCCTCTGGCCTGCGAGTTCAAGCGCGGCATGCCTTTGCCCAAAACGGGAATGCGCTGGCCATACTGACAGCCACGAGGAATCTCAACCGTAACCATCTCGTCCGCCATTATGCCCGCTACCTCAACGCTGGTGCCCACGATTGCCTCAAGGGAATTGATTTGTACGCGCAGGAACAGATCGTCACCCTGGCGCTCAAAGCGCTCATGCTCTGCCACCTGGATGTTGATGACCAAATCACCAGCGGCGTCTCCCCTCACGCCCGCTTCTCCGTAGCCCGGCATGCGGATGGACTGGCCAGCATGCACGCCTGCAGGTATGGTGATCTGCACCGTCTCATGGGAAGGCGTTCTGCCTTGTCCTTCACAGGTCTCACAGGGCTTGTCCACCACCTTGCCGGTACCATGGCAGACAGGACAGGTCGTTTGGGACTGCATCTGCCCAAAGATGGTGCGCTGGACCTCTACCACGCGACCGGTTCCGTGGCAGTGCTCGCACACTTTCTCCGTGCCGCCTTGCGCGACGCCAGTGCCTCCGCAGTCATCGCACGGAGCCAGACGATCATACGTAATGGTCTTGGTGCAGCCCGCTGCTGCCTCTTCCAACGTGATAGTCATGGTGATGCCCATGTCACGCCCACGCGTGCGCGTCTGCGTAGCGGAGCCCCCGCGACCGCCGCCAAAGAACGAGCTAAACAGGTCATCTATACCAAAGCCACCGGCGCCTCCAAAGATGTCAGACATGTCCACATAATCTGAACCAAAGCCTCCCGGTCCATCCGGATTGCCATAGCGATCATAGTTGGCACGTTTGCGCTCGTCAGAGAGCACCGCGTAGGCCTCGTTAACCTCTTTGAACTTCTCTTCTGCATCCGCCGCCTTGTTCACGTCTGGATGGAGCTTGCGCGCAAGCTTGAGAAACGCACGCTTTATTGTCTTTTGGTCGGCATCCCGAGAAACTCCCAGGATTTGGTAATAGTCCTTATCCGCCACACTAACCAATCCCTTAAAACTGCTTACCGATTGCTGAACGCTTCATTATGCGCTGTTCTTATTACCCATTAGCTGGTTGCATCATACGCAGGCGAGAAATTCCATGCGCGCCGGATGTCCTTAGGTATTGAGGCCGCCAATCCCTCTGGCCGAGATACTTGCCTGTGCGCACGAGTTCATGAGCATGAACAGGATAGCTATGATGAATCCCAGCGACAGACCGCTTCTCATGGCAAGCCAGGCGTTTTTCCACCAGCGTCCATTTTTGTGGGAAATGCCATCTGAGGCCGTGAGCACCACACCGGCACCAATCATGATGAGATTCATGATGGATACGCTGGATGCATAGCCAAAGAGCGGCCCCAAAAGCGAGAGAATCACAAAGGGCAAGAAGAAGCCAATGATCTCCAAACCTATGGCCTGACGCTGGGTAATGCGCTCCGAGGCTACACCCACGCGGCAGACAAAATCTCCCGATTCCTTGCCGTTGGTACCGGCGTTACCCATATCCTTGATGCGAATCTCATCCCCATCATGGGAGTTGGCAGGAACTTCAACCACGACCTCGCTTGCAGTTAGGACGCGTCCTGAGCCACCACAGCTTGTGCAGGGGTCTTCTACCACCTGGCCTGAGCCTTCGCATTCTGGGCATTCAACTTCAAAGACGCCAAAGCCAAAGATGCCCGAAAGATCAACCTGCATGCGACCTCTACCGCCACAGGTAGGACAAGTTACCGGACGTCCATGGGTGACCGATCCTTGGCCGTGACACACATCGCAGGGCGCATAGCGCTGATAGGTCACGCCGCGGCGCGTACCGCGCTTGGCCTCATCCTCAGTAAGATCCAGCGTAAAGGCCACATCTTTACCCACGCGTGGATTGTAGGAACGGGATTGGCGCGTGGTCGTTCTAAAGCCACCACCAAAGGGAAAGCCACCAAAGCCGAAGGGGTCTTGACCACCAAACGGGCTTTGACCGGACCCATATGTGCCATAGCCACCATAACCATAGGAGCTAGGACTGCTTTGGAACGGTGCGCCTGAGCGCATAGCGTCATAGCGCTTGCGTTTATCGGCATCAGAAAGCACCGCATATGCCTCTGAAATCTCCTTGAACTTCTCCTCCGCATCAGGCGCTTTGTTCACATCGGGATGCAGCTTGCGCGCCTTTTGCTGAAACGCGCGCCGAATCTCATCTGCAGAGGCGCTCTTATCAACACCCAAAATGGCGTAGTAGTCCTTCTCGTTCATAGATGCCATGGTATGTCCTCTCAGGCACTCACTAGCATGAAATCTCGTCTATCGTACCCACAGCAAGCTCCCAGCATGCACCAAAGAGCTCGTTTCCCAAAAGCCATCCACGTTCTGTGGGCACCAGCGACGCGTCGGGTTGCTCTTCCGCCAGGCCGCGCTGTATCACATCTTCAACCATCTCATAGTAACGCGCCCCAAATATCTTCTGCGCAGATTGTGCCAGCTCAGGGCAAACTCCCGCACTCATACGCATGGCCAACATGAGATCTTCCGCACACGCCTGCTCAAGATTCAAAAACTCAACCGTGTAGTGCTGATCTTTGAGCGTAGGGGCCGCAACCAGCTTTTTTCTGCCCGTCTTGCAGGTAAGCCGGGCGCGCGCCGCATCTTTGGGAAGCTTGGGAAGCTGAGGCGCCACCGCTCGCAGCCGCTCATACGCCGCACGGGTAAGCATGCTGCTGGCAGCCGTCCCCAGCCCCAGGTATGGCCGAGCTGTCCAGTAGGCACAATTGTGCTCAGACGCCTGGCCGCGCGCAGCATAGCTTGCCACTTCATAGCGAGAAAGACCATGAGCTTGCAGGATTTTCTCGGCCGTGAGCATACGATCTGCCTGGATGTCAGATGTGTTCCAAGGAGCACCCTCATGCTCTGCCAGAACCGCCAGGGGCGTGTTGTCCTCTATGATGAGCGGGTAGATGCTCACGTGTGAAACGCCCAGTTCACAGGCCTTATGCAGCGTATCTTCCCAGCTTGCGTCCGTCTGTTGAGGTGTGGCACACATGAGGTCGATAGATACTCTGAGCTGCGCATTTTGAGCCGCTCGCACACATGCCATGGCCGTCTGTGCGCTGTGGGCTCGCCCGAGTGCTAAAAGCTCCTGGTCACAGAAACTCTGGACTCCCAGAGAAAGCCGCGTGAGCCCTGCCGCAGCAAGCTGGCCTATCAGATCAGGACTCAACGACTCTGGATTTGCCTCTGAGGTGAACTCATGTAGTTGGAACTCACGCGCAATGCGCCCAACCAGCTTGGCGAGGTCTTGCCCCAGCATAGAGGGGGTACCGCCACCGATGTACGCAGTTTTTGGATCAAGCAAGCCTGCCGAAAGCGCCTCTTCAAACTGGAGCTCAAGTGCCCGCTCATAGGCCACCATCAGGTCGTCTCCATGAGGCGTCTCCCATGAGGCAAAGTCACAGTAGGCACATTTGTGCACACAGAACGGCACATGCAGATAGAGTGCCTGAGCTTGAGGTTCAGCCAAGATGCCTGGCCAGGATGCATATGACATCTCAGTCACGCCTCACTTCTCCTGCATCTCACGCGCGGCCTCAAGATCGTGCATAATATCATCTACCAGCGCAAAGTATGCATCTACGTCAGAACAGTGCATGGCGCGCTCACGCCAAAACGATGCATGCGGCAGGCCCCGCAAAAACCAGCCCGCCGACGAGCGCGCTCGCGCTAAGTGCGCCCCGGTAGCCTCAAGCAGCTTCACGTGCAGCAAAAATGCCTGCAGACGTGCATACGCATCAGGTATGGCGGCATCTTTTCCGTCCAGCTTTGCGCGCGCCGCAGAGAAGATCCACGGATTGCCATAGCTTCCCCGCGCAATCATGACACCCGCAGCACCCGTCTCACGAAAGACCTTGACCGCCGCCTCTGCACTCAACACATCTCCTGAAGCAATCACGGGAATATCCACCGCGTCCACCACGCGAGAAACCGCGCCCCAATCAGCCTCACCACGGTAGAACTGGCTGGCAAATCGCCCATGGATGGCAATGGCCGCGACCCCCGCTTCCTGCATGGCGCGTGCAAATTCCGGTGCCACCTCAGGCTCTTGGCTGAGGCGTCCCCGCCTAATTTTGCAGGTCACAGGCACCGTGGCTTCGCTCATGCACGCGCGCACAATCTCTGCCGCACGCAGAGGATCTGAAAGCAGCGCCGAGCCCTCCCCTTTCTTGGTGACCTTGGGCACCGGGCATGCCATGTTGATATCTATGAGCACGAGTTTATCGCCCAGGCGCTCCTGAACAGCACATACGGCCTCGCGAAACTGCTCCGGCTTGGATCCAAAGAGCTGTACCGCCAAGTCCGGCTCATCTGTGTGCGGCAGCGCGAGCTCCCAGGTCTTATCGCCCCCATAGTGAAGTCCCGCCACCGAAACCATCTCTGAATACGCCAGCGCCGCGCCGCCCGCGCGTGCAAGCAGGCGATACGCCGCATCGCTCACGCCGGCCATGGGCGCCATGAGGAAGGGGTTGGCCGCCAGCGCACCGCGCAGATCTGCCGCGCGCGCAAACGGCTTGATCGTGCTTTCGAGCTGCGCTAACGGAGCCATGGACGCCATGATCTGCGCTACGGCATCACCTGTACCCGCCTCACTTGCCGCGTTAGCCGCGTTGGTGAGATCACTCATCGTCCACCTTCAAGACGGCGAGAAATGCCTCCTGTGGCACCTCCACCGATCCGATGGCCTTCATGCGCTTCTTGCCTTCTTTTTGCTTCTCCAGCAGCTTCCGCTTGCGGGAAATGTCTCCGCCATAGCATTTGGCCAGCACATCTTTTCTCACCGCGCGCACGGTGGAGCGAGAAATTATCTTGTTGCCCAAAGCGCCTTGGATGGGCACCTCAAACTGCTGGCGCGGAATGATTTCCTTGAGCTTGTCGCAAAGGGCGCGCGCCATGCCATACGCCTTGTCCTTATGCACGATAAACGACAGCGCATCGACCGTCTCTCCAGCCAGCATGATATCGAGTTTCACGAGGTCACTCGTGTGGTAGTCGCCAAACTCATAGTCCAGAGAGGCATATCCACGCGTTCTACTCTTGAGCTGGTCAAAGAAGTCCAAAATGAGCTCTGCGAGCGGAATGTCAAAGTGGATCTCGACCGATTTTTCTGAGAGGTAGACCATGTTGCCCGTCTCGCCTCTGTGATCGACCACCAACTGCATGACAGCGCCCATAAACTCGGGAGGTACGATGACCTTTGCCTTGAGATACGGCTCTTCTATGTGGTCAATCTTGGTGACATCAGGCAAGTCTTGCGGACTGGTGATATCAATCATGGTGCCGTTGGTCATAAACACGTGGTAGTCCACAGACGGAGAGGTGGCAATCAGCGCGAGATCAAATTCACGCTCCAAGCGCTCTTTTACCACTTCCATATGGAGCAGACCCAAGAAGCCCACGCGGAAGCCAAAGCCCAACGCCACCGAAGTCTCCGGCTGCCAGGTAAGTGAGGGGTCGTTTACCTTGAGCTTCTCTAAGGCATCACGTAGATTTTCATACTGCTTGTTGTCTATGGGAAAAAGGCCGGTGAACACCATAGGCTTGGCTTCGTGATATCCCGGGCAGGGCTCTTTGCAGGGCCTGTCCACCATCGTGATGGTGTCGCCCGTTTTTACCAGTGCGGGGTCTTTAAGACCGGTCACCACGTAGCCAACCTCGCCCACGCCGAGCTCATTGAGCGCTGTCTCAAGGGGGCGCTTGCACCCAACGCCGTCACAGAGGAAGGTATCCCCTAAGGCCATCATCTTGAGCTGCTGACCCTTTTTCATCACACCATCAAAGACGCGCACCGTAGCTACCACACCGCGGTACTCATCAAAGTAGGAGTCCAAGATAAGCGCCTTGAGCGGTGCCTCAGGATCACCTTCGGGCGGACGCACCAAGTAGCAGATTGACTCCAGAAGATCATGGATGCCTTCACCTGTTTTGCCCGAAACCAAGACCGCGTCGTCTGCGGGAATTGCCAGCTCATCTTCTATTTCTTGCTTGACCTCCTCTGGGTGAGCTGACGGAAGATCGATCTTGTTCACTACGGGGATGATATCGAGGTCAGCGTTCATAGCAAGGTTTGCGTTGGAGACGGTCTGAGCCTCTACACCCTGTGTGGCATCAACCACCAAAAGTGCACCCTCGCAGGCAGAAAGCGAACGGGAGACCTCATAGGTGAAGTCCACATGACCTGGTGTGTCAATGAGATTGAACTGGTAGGTAGTACCATCATCCGACTCATAGTTCACCCGAACCGCATTGGACTTGATGGTGATACCGCGCTCTTGCTCAATGTCCATGGTATCGAGCATCTGCTTGGACAGATCACGCTCTTCTACGGTATGCGTAAGCTCGAGAATCCTGTCTGAGATGGTCGATTTCCCGTGGTCAATGTGCGCAACGATAGAGAAGTTGCGAATATGTGAAGTATCGTATGTAGTCATGTGGTTGATGATACCCCAAATGGGTGCCAACCTGCTATACTCTCCACGTCCTCAACTGTGTCTCAGCATTAGAGGCCTCACTGGAAACTTTGAAAGGAATTGCTCGTGGCTAACATCAAGTCTCAGAAGAAACGTATTCTCACCGCAGAGAAGGCTCGCGTCCGCAACCGTGCTGTCCGCTCTGAGCTCAAGACCGTCGTAAAGGACGTTCGTCTTGCAGTTGAGGCAGGCAATGCAGAGGATGCACAGGCTAAGGCTTACAAGGCTTGCCGTCTGTTGGACAAGGCTGCTTCTAAGGGCATCATTCACAAGAATCAGGCTGCACAGCGCAAGAGCGGCGTGCAGAAGCTTGTGAACACCATTAAATAGCTCGTTTTTGTCTGAGCAATCATTTCTAGTGAGTAGGATCCGGGGTGCTGCCCGGATCCTTTTTTCATACGGTTCACACATTTCCGCTAGGCGCGCAGGGCTCGATTGGGCGCCGCTTATGCCCTGCCACATATCTTTAGGATCAGCTCCACAAAGGCCGTATCACTATCACCGTTTCCCTTGAGTGAGCGCTCTACATCAATACATGCCGCCAGCAGGTGCTCAAGCTCACCATCTCTGAAACCACGCGCCCAGCGCGCGTATTTCTCGACCTGCCATTTTGGCTTCTTAAGCTCTTGCTGGAGCTTTTCTATGATGGACGAGCCGTAGCCGCGCTGGATATAGGCATGCGCGCAGATGAGTGATCGGATGCGGTCAACAACCAGGGTCAAAAGCCCTAACTGCGCGCTGTGATCCATGAGTTGATAGTGGCTCATGGCCTCCTGTGCGTTGCGGGCGCTCAGTGCATCAAGGAACTTCCACGGCTTCTCCTCTGCCGTTCGCGCCACCAGGCGTGCCACATCGGCCTTGGTGAGCTGCTTCTTGTTTCCGCTCACAGCTGCCAGGGTTTTGATCTGACGAGAGAGCAACTGGGTGTCTGTGCCCACACGCGCAATCAGCTCTTGCGTTGCCTCATAGTTAAGGCTGATACCTTCACGCTTGCTGAGCTGAGCCACAAGACCGGAGAGGTCTCTTCCTTTAGGCGCCATGCACTTGAGCACGGCGTTTTTGCCCAAAGCATCAATGGCCTGATAGAGCTTGGATGATGCAGGAATATCTGGAGCAACAAGCACCAAAACGCTCGTAGGACTAGGGTTTTTAAGATAGTCACACAAGAGATCACGCGCAGCTTTATCGAGCTTGTCAGCATCGGTGATCACCACGAGCCGCTTATCATCACCCACCGGCATCGTATTGAGCAATACAACCAAATTGTAAGGATCATCAATGGTAGATGCCTTAAGCTCTTCAAGGTTGAAGGTCAAAAGAGTAGGATCGAGGCGCTTTTTCATCTCTGCCACATAGACATCTTGTTTACGCTCATCTTCACCGATGATCAAATATGCAGGTAAGAGCTTCTTAGACGATGTACTCACACGTATCCTCTCCGTTGTCTCACCCCATCATAGCGCACCCGCACAGTGCACACGGACCCCTTCTTTTTGGGGATACACCGAGACATCTCCCGCATCTTTTGTGCACACAAAATACGAGCCTGCATCCTCAAGGGTTTTGACACATTCCGCAGCTGGGTGGCCATAGGAGTTATCCCTGCCTGCACTTGCTACCGAGACCTCAGGCCGCAAGACCTCTGCCTGCTCTGGCGTAAGCGATGCCTCTGAACCGTGGTGTCCCACTTTAAGAAAATCGACGTCTCCAACATCACCACAGCTGATAACCTCGGCGTTTTGATCCTTTTCTGCATCTCCCGTCAAAAGGCCTGACATGCTTTTACCCGCATGGTCATAGCTCACCAAACACATGATGGAGTCCGGATTCTCAAGTCCAGAAACCTCTTCTGCAGGTGACACTACCCGCAGATGAAAGTTGCCGACGGCAAGCTCATCTCCATAGACAAGCTCTATTGCCGCCTGTCCGCTCAGCTCACGCACCGCAGCTTGGAGCTCTTCATCCATGTTGTCTGACACGCCCTGTGCCACGTATACCGCGTCACACCTATAGCGTCCTACCAGATCATCCACCCCGCCATAGTGATCTTCATGCAGGTGTGTGATGAGGACAGCATCAAGATGAACCAGGTGATTTCTTTCAAGCGCCGATATCAACGCATCATCTGGCCCTGTATCCACCAGCATGGTCGTAGCGCCATCTCTCAGTAAAATGGCATCCCCCTGTCCCACATTGAGCACGCAGATCTCTGGTGGCGCAAAATATCCAAAATAGATATTCCCTATGGCAGGAACTACTAGCACGGCAGCCAGAATGACCACCAGGCTGCGCCGAGAGACCTGCGGCCACGCAAGAACCACCACAAGCAACACGGCTATGGCCGCGAACAAAACCAAAGCTCCTGTGCCCTCGGGCCTCAGAGAAGCAAACGGGATTGCCGCAATTCCATGCACCACACCCGCGATATATCCACATACCACATCACAGAGCAGCAACACGACACGCTGGAGAGGTGGCACCCAAACCAGTGCCGCAGCTAGAAGCCCCAAGCTCATGACCGCAACAAAGGCGGGCGATAAGAGCAGATTGGTTACAGGCGATACCACCGAGAACTCTCCGAAGCTCGTTGCCACCAGAGGCGTCGTGATGAGCTGTGCCACCAGCGAAGATCCAAGGACGTCTTCCAGCTCATCAAGCCGTTTGAACGCGTAGCGCCTCACCTTTGCCGGAAGCCTTCTGAAGTCATGAGGACCTATCAGCGTCTTTACCACATAGCGCCCATAGGGAGCAAACAGGGAAAGCGCAATTACAGAGAGTCCTGACAGTAAAAAACCCAGCTGAGAGGCCACGGTAGGATCGACGAGGCAGAAGAGCATACACACGGCGCTGGCCGAAGACACCGCGTCATTTCTCCTTCCCACACGCTCACCTAGCTGGGAAGATACCACCATGGCATAGGCCCTCATGGCCGACAGAGCAGCGCCGGCAAAGATAACAAAGCAGCCGCAACACAAGAGAATCATGAGGTGGCGCGCGGTTCTTCCCAAAGACCTTCTCTTGGCGATGGCTTCAACAAGTGCAGCAACGATGGCTAAGTGTGAGCCTGACACAGCCACAAGATGAGCCACTCCAGCAGCAGCAAATGCCTCATCAAGTGTCCGCTCACTGAGCGCAGTCTTGTCTCCGCACACACATCCCGCCAAAATGGCTCTGGCATCACTTCTTGTTGCGTCAAATGAGCCAAGCACTGCCTTTCTTATCTGCGCGATAAGACCAATGATGCCACTTGGATCTATCTGTTCCGTAAGGCGCACAACACGCACGGTACCCGCAATGCCTTGCGCGGCTTGAGACCTTCCCCACCCATCGTCTGTGTTGGGAGAAAAACGTCCTATGCACTTGATCCGCTCAAGATATCCCAAAGACTCTTGTGATCTCAGGCGCACATTGGCTTGTATCACGCCGTTTCTCAGCGCTAAGGCTCTTACGCTATAGGCATCTTCTCCCTTGCGCGCACTTCCCACAACCACAAACTCCCAGCTTGATATGGCATTTTGTGAGAGCGCCTCGGCTGATTTATCGACGTTTGCCCGTGCTTTGTTGGCAAGGATCGCCGCGATGACACATGCCATAATAATGAGAACGGCCTGCGCCGCCATCTGAGATCTTGCATAGAAAAGAACGATAAGAGCCGTCACGAGCATGCCCACAGAAACAGGAATACCGAGAGTTATCACGAGCGCAAACTGCTTTTCTGGAAGATTCATCACCACCCATTGCGTGATAAGTACCGCGCAAAACAGATGCAAGAGAAGCGGTAACTCTGGTCGGTAAGGTCGGCTGGCTGATTCAAGAAGTGGGCTAGACATAGGCGTACTCACGCATCTTGCCGAGCTTCTTCTCCCCTATACCGGAGACCCGCATGAGATCATCTACCGAGCTAAATGGTCCATTTTGCTCTCTATCCTTCACGATGCTCTCGGCGGTTGAAGGGCCAACTCCTGGAAGATTTTGAAGCTCAGCAGCTGAGGCCGTGTTGATATTGACCCTGCTTGGAGAGGCTGAAGCAGAAGAAGCGCCCGAGCTGGACGCGGATGTGGCAGATGTGGCAGATGCGCCATCTGCTTCCTCACCAACGCGAGGGACATATACCTTTTCACCATCTGACACCGGCGCGGCCAAATTCAAACGGGCAGTATCTGCACCCTCAGCCAGCCCACCAGCAGCGGCAATAGCATCGTGCACGCGGGGTTTCTCGCCTGTAAGCGTGACTACGCCAGGCGATGTGACACATCCACCTACATCCACCACGACATAAGCTTCTTCTGCGCTGTCGGAAGATGTCTCAGACGCTGACGCTTCTTCGATCTTGTCCGCAGACTCATTTGAGCCGGTGTCTGCCTGCACGCTCTCTTCTTGTATGGCATCTGAGCTGCGCTTGAGTACCACGTTGGAACCTTGAGCCCCAAGCAGCACAAAAGCCAGCAAACCAACTGCCAGAAGAACCAAAGCAGCAGCAACGATAACCTGCCACGAGTGCATGAGGCCACAACGCTGAAGCAGCCGCTCTAGTCTCATACGTTTTCTCAATCGTGCCTGCGCCATACCATCACCCCCACTCCATCGTGGATGGAATGGGGGTGTTATAGCGTACAAATCTTAGAAAGGCCTGCAGTTTTTGTGCGCCAATCTAGCACCAATCTGGCAGGCACACCAGCACCACACCTCATACCTGCACGTCAGCACATGTATGCAGCGGCTCGCATGAGCCTATGCCTCAGTACCATCTTTCTGAGCGGGGCTCATACGCTTCAGCCAGCGGTCATTGCCAACTGACGCCGGAAGAAGCTCATTGTGACGGGCGCGCAGACGCTTAGGCGGAGGATAGGAAACGCATTGATCTGAATCCAGATACTCGATGTTATCTATCAGATCTGCAATCATTGCCTCATGGTCAAAGCTTTCCCACGCATCATGCACCTCATGGATGCGCGCGTGCGTCTCCGGCTTTCTCGGCATAAAAAGTGTGCAGCAATCGGGCGCATCAAGGCAGCTAATATCATATGTGCCAATCTCTTGTGCGCGACGCAGTATCTCCTGTTTGTCAGAGCCAATGAGCGGTCGCAAAATGGGCATCGACGCAATCTCATCAACCGCCGCAATGTTTTCAAGCGTTTGAGATGCCACCTGACCCAACGACTCACCCGTCACCAGCGCCTGTGCACCTTCCAAGTGCGCGATCTTCTCGGCAACCGCAAACATCACGCGCCGATACATGATCACGCGCAGGCTTTGTGGCACGGCCAAAGAGATCTCTCGCTGTTTATCGCCAAAAGGCACCACGTAAAGCCGGCCCACCACACCAGAAGGTGCCAGGGCGTCTACCAAGTCTTTTGCCAGCCACTCGGACGTGTCTGCCGTCATGGGTCTGCCCGAGAAGTGCACGGGGATCGTGATGGCGCCGCGCCTGCCCACCATCCAGGTAGCAACCGGCGAGTCAAAGCCGCTTGAGAAGAGCGACACAACCTTGCCGGCCGTGCCTACGGGAAGTCCGCCCACGCCGGTGCCGGTATCCACGTAGACATAGGTGTTGCCCTGCACCACATGAACCACGACCACCGCATCGGGATGGTGCATCTCCACGCGCTTGTCAGGAAAAGCCTTGCAGAGCACCTCTCCCACGATGTGGTTGATCTCAAGGGTGTGTTTCTCGTAATTGGTAGAAGAGCGACGAGCGTGGACTTTGAAGCTTTCAAACTGAGGCGCCTCTGAGAGCGCATGCACCGCTGCCTGCGTATATTCAGGCTCGTCGAGCCCACAGCGGTACGCCAAAGAAACGCGTGCCACGCCGGGCACGCGTGAGGCTGCATGCGCAAGCTCATCGGTGGCGCCGCCTTCCGCCTCAACCAAGATATGGCCTGAGATGCGGGATATACGTGCTATAGGATAGGACTTGAGTGCGCGGTTAAGATTTGCCACGAGTTGGTTCTCAAAGGTAGAACGGTTCTTACCTTTGAGACCAATCTCGTGGTAGTGAACGAGACAAACTTTTTCAGTCATTAGGAGTTGTGCTGGACGCGGATATTTGAACCCTTAATATCCTCGTCGAAGTCCTCCTTAACAAAGCTCAAGGTGCCAGAATCAATCTCCTCCATTGCAGTGGAGATGGGGTCTTCACCAGAAACAACGGTGGTGATGTCATCAAACTCCTGCACAGCAGTAACGCGCAGGTGCTGGCCGCGCCTCATGTTGTTGATGTCACATGCCCGCTTAGAAGCAATTGAGCAGAGAAGGAACGGGTTTTGCTCGGTCTTCTCCAGCAAGCTATCGATCTCGGGGTTAGTGATTGACATTAGACGTACTTCCTCCCTGGAACTCACAACGCTCGATGGTCTCTGCAAGCTCACGTGCAGCAACCTCAAGGTTGTCATTGATAATTCTCACGTCATACGTGCTGGCAAGTTCAAGCTCATGGCGCGCATCTTGTAGCCTCAGCTTGAGGGACTCCTGCGACTCCGTACCACGGCCACGCAGGCGCTCTTCAAGCACCTCCCATGAGGGCGGCTCAATAAAGATGCGCACAACCTCTGGATAGATCTTCTTAACGTTATCCCCGCCTTGAACATCTATCTCAAGCACGACGGAGTGGCCAGAATCGAGGCAGCGTGATACCTCTTTCTTTAAGGTGCCATAACGGTGGTCATGGACCTGAGCCCACTCCAGAAAATCCCCCGCGTCAACGTGAGACTGGAACTCATCATCACTCATAAAGTAATACGAAACGCCCTCGACCTCTCCAGGCCTCGGGCGCCTCGTCGTCGCCGAGACGGTCGTACCGATCTCGGGGCGCGCTGATCTCACTTTAGAGACCAGCGTGCCTTTGCCGACACCGGCAGGCCCAGAAACGACGAACAGCCTCGGGGTGCGATTCACTACTTGGAGAGAACCTCGAGCAGCTGCTCACGCTGGCGAGCGCCGAGGCCCTTAACACGACGGCTAGGAGAAATGTTAAGTTCATCCATGATCTTGGTGGCCTTAGCCTTGCCATAACCAGGCAAAGACTCAATCAGTGCAGAAACCTTCATCCTATTGGCAATAGGGTCATCTGAGTTGAGAACCTCCTCAAGAGTAACCTTGCCAGACTTGATGTTTGAGCGCAGCTCTGCACGTGCGTGACGAGCCTGAGCAGCCTTCTCAAGAGCGGCCTTGCGCTGTTCATCGGTGAGTTGAGGTAGTGCCATTGTTCCTCCAAACATACTGATTGATGCATTGCCTTTGTGGCAAATGTATCCGCCGCACATGCGGCACTTTGGCATTCTATCCGATATTGCGTGAATAGTGTGCCAACCTAGCTGCAATTTTACAAGATATGTCTTCAAATCCGCTGGTCAGCGTCACTCATACTACACAAGCTGGGGCAAAATGTAATTCACAATCAAAAAAATTATTGAGTAACCAGCTCATGCACCACATTTTCAAAGGCGGTAACGGGATCTTCGGCGCGCGTAATGGGCCTGCCAATCACGAGCTTTGAAGCGCCTTGCGCAATTGCCGCAGCTGGCGTCGCTATGCGCTTCTGATCCCCTACGTCGCTGCCCAGTGGCCGAACACCTGGGGTAACGATAAGCGCGTCAGGCCCTAAGAGCTCACGCATGCTAGCAGCTTCTTTGGGCGAGCAAACAATGCCGTCCGAGCCCGAAGCGCATGCCATGCTCGCCAAGCGCTTGACTTCAGCGTCGACGGGATCCCTCACGCCTATCTCTGTCAGCGCATCTTGGTCCATGCTGGTCAGAACCGTGATGGCAACCAGCCGCGCACGCGCGTTGCCCGTGCTTTGCGCCACACGCTCAACGCCTGCGCGCGCACCCGCAATCATGGAAGAGCCACCCAAGCCATGGATGGAGATGATATCTGCGCCCACCGAAGCTGCGCTCGCAGCCGCGCCCTCAATTTGGAACGGAATATCATGCAGCTTGAGGTCGAGAAAAACCTTGAAGCCCCGATCTTTCATGTCCTGCACCATAGCCGGGCCATGGGCGTAGAAGAGCGTCATGCCCACTTTGACCCACCGTGCACGGCCAGAAAGCTTGTCAGCCAGCGCACATGCCTCGTCTTTGCCCATGTCAAGGGCGACAATAACCGCTTCTCGTGCAGCGTCTTCACTCAGCATTCAAACGCTCCTATCAGCTCATTGATATCACGTACACCTTGTTCTTCTGCCCAGGATGTGAGCTCCGACAAGATCCGCGGCGCGGCCAGAGGATCTGACAGATTGGCAGTTCCTACAGAGACCGCCGTCGCGCCGGCCAAAATAAACTCTGCCGCATCTTCACCGGTTGTGACACCACCAACACCAGTGATGGGGATATTAACCGCACGGGCGCACTCCCACACCATACGCACGGCTATGGCATGGATAGCAGGTCCTGACACGCCGGCCGTGGGACGTGATACCTTGCTCTTGCGCGTATGCACGTTGATAGCCATGCCGGGAATGGTATTGATGAGCGTGAGCGCATCTGCGCCCTCCGCCTCCACCGCACGTCCAATCTCGGCCACGTTATGCGGCGCAAGCTTCACCAGAAGGGGTCTGTCCGTATGAGGCCTCACTGCTCTCACCACGGCAGCTGCGCTCTCGCAGGTTGCCCCCATAGCAGCGCCGCCTTGCTGGATGTTGGGACATGAGATGTTAAGCTCAAAGCCAGCAGCAAACGGGGCCAGCTCTTCATAGAGATCAAGGGCTGCCACGTATTCATCTATGGAATGCCCTGCTACCTGGCAGATGACCTTACAGCCGCGCTCTGCAAGAGTGGTCAGATACGCCCCATACTCATCCACAAAGCCGCGCACGCCCGGGTTTTGGAGTCCCACAGAATTCATGATGGCAGACGGGAGCTTTGCCAAGCGTGGAGCGGGGTTTCCCTCCCAGGGCTCTGCTGATACGCCTTTGCAGGTGATGCCGCCCAGCTGACTCACATCATAAAAGCCCTCAAACTGGCGACCGTTCCCAAAAGTACCTGAGGCGGTGGTGATGGGGTTTTTGAGCGCGATGCCGCCCAAATTCACCGACATATCTACGCTTGCCATCACAGCACCACCTCCTCAGCGCTAAACACCGGGCCATCGGTACAGCACGACGCATACCCTCCGCCGACGCGCTCGACGTTACACGTATTGCACGCGCCAAAGCCGCAGCCCATCATACGCTCAAGAGAGACCTCGCAGAAGACGCCATGAGCCTCCGCCAGCTTACTCACACCTTTCATCATCACGCCTGGACCGCAGGTAAAGCATGCCGCATAGTCATTACGGTCGAGAAGTTCCTCAAGCGCCTGAGTGGTAAAGCCAGGTATGCCCTCGCTCCCATCGTCGGTGGTAACTATGACCGTACAGCCCATGTTTGCCAGGCTGTCTTTGGCGCCATGCCAAAGACACGTGGAGCTCTTGGCGCCGATAATAGCATCTACCTGGATACCTTCTTGGCGCAGCATGCGCGCGGCGGCAACGATGGGAGGCGCGCCCACGCCACCTGCCACCACCACGCACCTATCGCCTGCGCGCACATGAGTAGGAATCCACCAGCCATGGCCCAAAGGTCCTACCACGGTCGATTCTTCATCTGGCACCATGCGCGACATGCGCTCTGTAGCATCTCCCACCACGGCATACACCAGATCCAGCGTGCCTTCATGAGCGTCAACCGCAGAAAAAGACAGCGGCACACGCAGGAGATGCGCCGGGTTATGCGGCACCGCCACATTCACAAACATGCCTGGCTCCAGAGAGCTAGCAAGCTCTCTGGAGATACTCATTTTCATGTGGAAGATCTTATCGCCCACTGGGGTATTGCTGAGAACCGTATAGGGATAGCAGTTTGCTGCAGCTTTCTGCATATGCTCTCCTACCACGCAACTTCTCCGTTTACCAAGATGTGCTTGCCCTCAACAAAGACGTCGGTAGCGGCGCCCGTGAGGGTCTGTCCCATGAAGGCGCTGTTCTTGGATTTGGACTCGATGAACTCAGGCGTGACCTTGATGGTCTTTTCCGGATCGATGAGCGTGAGGTTGGCAGATGAGCCGGCGGCCAGCTTGATGGGGTCAAGGTGCAGGATGCTGCGCGGGTTGATGGCCATGGTCTTGACAAGCGTCTGCCAGCTCATAGCGCCGCGACGTACCAGGTTGTTGAGCATGAGCGGTAAGGAGGTCTCCAGGCCGATGGTACCAAAGGAGGCAATCTCAAACTCGCATTCCTTCTCATGGGCGGCGTGCGGCGCGTGGTCGGTCACCACGCAGTCGATGGTGCCATCGCAGATGCCCTCGCGCAAAGCGGCCGCATCGTCTGCGGTTCTCAAAGGCGGATTCATCTTGAGGTTGGTGTTATAGCTCTCGGTGATGTTTTCCTCCGTGAGGAAGAGGTGGTGCGGCGTGACCTCACAGGTGACCTTTAGCCCCTCCTTCTTGGCCGCGCGGATGATCTCCATGCCGCGTGCGGTGGAGATATGGCAGATGTGCAACTGGCAGCCCGTCAGGCGCGCAAGGTCAATATCGCGCTGAATCTCCAGCTCCTCGCCCAAAGGTGGCCAGGCAAACATGCCCAGACGGGTCGATGCGCGTCCTTCATTCACCACGCCGTGGCGCGTGAGGCTCTCCACCTCACAGTGTGCCAGCACCGCACGATCAAACTGCGACACATATGCCATGCACGCGCGCATCATGCCGGCGCTCTGCACGCCGTGACCATCGTCGGAAAATGCACAGGCGCCTTCCAGCAGCATGTCGCCAATCTCTGCCAGCTCCTCGCCCTTCTCCTCTTTGGTAAGAGCGCCGATGGGATGGACATAGACCAGGTTGGCGTGACGTGCGCGGTCAATCTGGTAGCGGATGCCCGTGCCGGTATCGGTCACAGGGTTGGTATTGGGCATGGTCGCCACATCTGAGAAGCCACCTTTTGCCGCCGCGCGACCACCGGTGTAGATGGTCTCTTTGTACTCAAAGCCCGGATCCCTAAAGTGGACATGCATGTCAAATAGGCCTGGTACCAGGTATTTTCCCTGGCCGTCAATCACCTCTGTATCAGCTGACGCCTCCAGGTTTTCACCCACCTTGGCAATGGTTTTGCCGTCGATAAGAACATCCATCACGCCATCAAGCTCAAGCTGGGGGTCTACCACATGGGCGCCCTTAAGCAGAAATGCCATTGTTCTCTCCTCCCAAGAGCAGATACATTGCAGCCATACGCACCGCCACACCAGCGTTTACCTGGCTAAGAATGCGTGCGCGCGGACCGTCTGCAACCTCTGTGTTGATCTCCATACCGCGGTTCATAGGACCAGGGTGGCACACAATTGCCTCCGGCTTCATGAGAGCAGCACGGCGCTCATCCAGCCCAAAGAAGCGGTTGTACTCACGCTTTGAGGGAATTGCTGCGCCTTCCATACGCTCCAGCTGGACGCGGAGCATATAGACCACATCGGCATCCGGCAGCACCGAATCAAAATCTGCCGTCTGCTTGACGCCATACCATGAGGGGTCTGCCACCTGGAAAGTAGGAGGTCCTACCAGCGTCACATCTGCACCCATGGTCTTGAGCGCAGGCGCCAGCGAGCCCACCACACGACTATGATCCAGGTCTCCCACAATGGCAACTTTGAGGCCGTCCAAGTGGCCAAAGTTCTCACGAATGGTGAAGAGGTCGAGAAGGGCCTGCGTGGGGTGCTGGTGTTTGCCATCGCCAGCGTTGATGACCACCGCGTCCGTGTTCTGCGTGATGAGATAGGGCGTACCCGCAAGCTTTGCGCGACAGACAAACATGTCGACGTTCATAGCGGCAATGGTCTGGATGGTATCCGCCAAAGACTCACCTTTCACCACCGATGAGGTGGAGCCGCTCATGTTGAGAGAGTCGGCAGACAGGCGCTTCTCGGCCAGCTCAAAAGAGCTACGCGTACGGGTTGAGGGCTCCAAGAACAAGTTCACGATGGTGCGACCGCGCAGCGCGGGCACCTTCTTGATGGCACGGTTGTTGACCTCGGCAAATGAGCGGGCAGTATCCAAGATCTGCGTGATGTCATCTGCCGTAAGGCTCACGGTGTCAATGAGATTTCTTACGCTCAGCATCTTAGTTCTTTCCTCCCGCCATCTGGGCCCGTGCGGCCGCTTCAACCTCTTTATCCCAGATCTCAACGGCGTCATAGCCGTCAAACTGCATCATCTTGACGCGCACATTCTCCTCATGGGAGCTGGGCACATTCTTGCCCACATAGTCTGCGCGCACCGGCAGCTCTCTGTGGCCTCTGTCCACCATGACCGCCAGCTGCACCGTGCGCGGACGGCCAAAGTCCATCAGGGCGTCAAGCGCCGAGCGTACCGTGCGACCGGTGTAGAGCACGTCGTCTACCAGGATGATGTTGACCCCTTCCACCTTGAAGGGAATGTCTGTTGCATGGAGTACGGGAGATATCTGGCGCGTGACATCATCGCGATAAAAAGAGATGTCGAGCTGGCCTACGTCCAGATGCACGCCCTCAATCTCTTCAATCTGCGCAGCCAGGATGTGCGCCAGCGGAAGACCTCTGCGCATGATGCCCACCAGAGCCATGTTTTCTGCACCCTCGTTGTGCTCAATGATTTCATGGGCAATGCGCGTGAGCGCGCGCTGCATAGCTTTGCCGTCCATAACGACAGCTTTGGGACCCAAAGAAGCCATGTGTCTCCTTCCCGTCAAAAAAAGATGCCCCACCACTGCGCGGTGCGAGCATCCCAGGAAGGCATTGATGATGGCGGCCTTACTCCGCCTGAGTTTTGCCTTGCGGGTATCTCGTACCACGCTTAAAGGTCTCACTCACTATACACGAGAAGAACCATGCACTAGCACACAATTTTGAGCTGCACGCCGTCTGCGCATGAGCGCCACACGAACGTTGCGCCAGCGGCGGACAGTCGGCACCGCCATGCCGCGAGCGCAGGTTCTTCTCGCCCGTTGTGTCGAAGCGCTACTCTGCCATACGCTTGAGATAGTCCTTCCAGAACTCGGCCGAGGTCAGCTCCTCACGCGCATCTGCCCAGCTCTGGTCAATGCTCTGGCGGTTGCGCTGGTACTCTGCCATGAGCTGGTTGAACTCACGCTTGAGCGCATCGGCGCGCGCACGATCCATCTCACGGTAGGCGCATTCGCGCAGATCTGAGCTCACCACCAAAAGGCGCGTCTTGTTGCGGATCTCGTTGGGACTGTAGCCGCTAAACGGGATGACACCTATCTCGGGAGACTGCATGTTCTCAGGGAGCAAGTGGCCGTTGTACGTGACGTAGTCATAAGCGCGCGTGGCCAGACTTCTCTTTTGCGCCTGGCCCAGCTTGTCGTGATCAATCCTGAGTCCTCTGAAGAGCGCAGGATCCATATCCTGAAGCTTCTGGAGCTTCTCGTTCTTTTGGCCATTTTGCTGCATGAGCTTGGAGCCATCCACGCGCATGAGGTACGAAGGGCCTCTCATAAAATCTTTAATTGCCGCGATGGTGAGCTCACAGCCGTCGTAGAAAAACGTCTTGAGATCATAGTTAAAGAGGATCTTGATGGTTTTTACGAAGTCCCTGCCGGGGAACACGCCGGTCGTGGCCTGGCCAATGAGCGAGTTTCTGAGCACCTGATAGCGGTCAACGTTGGCGCGGATCTTGCTCTGGAAGGTCATATGCCAGATGGCAATGCCGTTCATGGTTAAGATGTGCTCGCCGCAGCGCGCGCCAAATTCGGTGTCATCGCCACGCACAAAGAGCGGCAACGGCAGGCCATGCTTGTGGATGGTGGAAACAGGCACGCAGCAATACCACCAACCGGCGTAGAGATCGGTCTTGAGCACCTCGTGCTTCTCGGCTGTCTCATAGTAGGGCGCTGTTTCTGTGCTGATCACACCTGCAATGTTTCTCAAGTCCCGCGTGCGCTTGGCAGGGCCATACATGCCGTCTTGGTTCACATAGCCCACGTCCTCATGGAAGAGGTAGGGCTTTTCCAAAGAGAGCATGGCGCCCGAGATAAACGCATCCTTGTAGGTATCTTTCAGCAAGCTCAGTAGGTTAAACGTGCGCTTGAAGCTCTCGGGGGAAACCTCGACATCGTCGTCCAGCAAAATGACGTGCGTGGCTTTGGGCTCTTGCGCCATGGCTTCAAGCATGCCGCGCGTAAAGCCGCCCGAGCCCCCGACGTTGGGGTTGGGGTGTACGTGCACGCAGCCAGAGGTGAGCGCCTCTGCATCGAGCGTCCTGCCGTTATCGATCACGTGGAGCGTGAAGTGGCGAGCGATGGGCTCATCTGAGCCGCCGACCTCCTGGCGCAGCGCGGCTATGTTCGCCAGGATGTAGCGCTCCTTCTTGAAGGTGGTGGTGGCCACCGCAAGCTCCACCGGCCGCACGTCCTTCTCGCCCACTTTGGTGTAGTAGTAGGCAGATTCAACCTCTACCTCATCTTCACAGATGAGCTCAAAGGCGAGAAGATCGTCTTCGAGCGCCTCTGCGGGAAACGCAAGGTCGATGTCGGTAAACGACGCTGCGTTGACGTGGTGCGAGAGCACACAGGTGCGCGTTGGATACACGTCTTGCGGGAGATCTTCCAAGGCAACCATGTTGTCAAGCGCTTGCAGATCCAGCTGAATGTGCGAGGCCGTATCCTTATAGCTCAGCAGGCGAATGCCAAATGATCCCTTTGCACGCATATGCAGGTATACATTATCCACCACAGTGTATCGGCGCCACTTGATGATGGGAAGCGCGTTGAAATACGTGGAGAAGTCGTACACCTCTCCGTACGGACCTCCCAAAATGGTCGTCTCGTGCTTTGAGGCAAGCGGCATCTTGTCCAAGTGCCAGTAGAGCTCAGGCGTATTGATGCTGTGCTCACCATCACTCAGCAAGACATTTGCAAGCTTGAAATCTATCATCGTCTACCCTCGTCTCTTACGCGTCGGTGGGTTCATAGTGCTCTGAGCGCTTGTCCTGATTCTTGCGGCGCTCCAGATAGAGCTTTGTCTGCGCCACGGCAAAACCTGGCCCGTTGTTTTGGATGGAGTAGGCAAACTCCCCCACGAGTCCGCAAAAATATTCAAAAGAAGAAATCTTTGGCTGGGGGCGACCCGTCAATTTGAATGCAAGCGCTCGCAATTGCGGTGAGACGTTATTGAGCGATAAGATCGTCTCTGGTGCAATGCGCGCAAACATGCGCTTCATCTGCTCGGTGAGCTCGGCGTTCTCAAAGCCAACCTGCGCTATGGCCTCCCCCACGTAGCGAAATGCCACCACCGCAAGCGCCCGACGCACACCTTGATCGCTTATCTGCAGGCGATCGCACACGTCACACATGTTGTTCCAGCGCTCAAAAGACAGCGCCAGCACGCGGTTGGCAGATGAGGAACCCGGCAGGTCTTCTCGGTAGCAGTAGTACGGTTTATCCAGGTAGACAATGGTATCTGCCTGACACATAGTCTCGTACCAAAACGGATTATCCACCCAGCCGGCACCCGGCACCTCCATCATGTGGATGTTTTTCTCTGCAAGAAATGCGCGGCGGTAGAGCGCAGACCAAATGGAGGGATGGTGCTGCACCACGCGCGGGCAGTCCTCAACCTTAAAGGGCTGGTGGGCGGGATGAATCCTGTGGTAGTAGGGACATTTGAGCCGGCGCTCTTGAGGCGTAGTTGGCATCCAGATGCGCCAATAGGGACTTTTCACCACGTCAGGAGGCGTTTTGAGCCCAAAGCTCATGGCATACTCAAAGAGGTCATCATACATGTGCGGCTCAACCCAGTCGTCGGGCTCAAGAATGGCCACATAGGTACCGCGCGCCTCCGCAAAACCCCTGTTGACCGAGGCACCATAGCCTTCATTTTTCTTATCAATCACGCGCACGCGCGGGTCCAAACATTCATGGATGCGCATAATTTCAAGCGATCCGTCATGCGATCCATCGTTGATTGCCAGGATCTCAAGATTGATCCGGGAATTCTGCTCAAGGGAGGTAAGCGCCTCATCAAGGAAGCGCTCCGTGTTGTAGGTGGGCACGACAACCGTAACGTCCACAGGCTCATCCACGGGCTCGTCCACAGGCTCCAAATCACGCATCTCCATCTAAGCCCCCAGCGCCTTGTAGGCCGCACAGACCTCATCGGTTGGGCCCAGAATGCGCTCATGGCCCTTCTCGATCCAGCACACACGGTCACAGATCTGCTCCACGAGCGATATGTCATGCGAAACCAACAGTACGGTACAGTTGTTAGTCTCCACCAGCTCTCTGATGCGCCGCATGCATTTCTCCTGGAACAGGAAGTCACCGACGGACAGCGTTTCATCAACAATTAAAACGTCCGGCACCGTAATAGTTGCAATAGCAAAGGCAATGCGCGCCACCATGCCGCTGGAATAGTTCTTGAGGGGCATGTCGAGAAAATCACGCAGCTCGGCAAACTCAACGATATCGTCGAACTTATCGTCAATGAATTCTCTTGAATAGCCGAGAAGAGCCCCGTTGAGGTAAATGTTCTCTTTGGCTGTGAGCTCCATGTCAAAACCGGCTCCCAGCTCAATGAGCGGCGCTATGGAACCTCGTACCGTAACGCTTCCCCGAGAAGGCTCAAGCACGCCGGCAATGATCTTGAGCATGGTGGACTTACCCGAGCCGTTAGTTCCCACCAGGCCAAAGGCCTCTCCTTTATGCACCTTAAACGAAATATCTTCCAAGGCGTGAAACTCCTTGAAGAAGAGCTCGTGGCGGGCAAGTTTGATGAAATACTCCTTGAGCGAACCCAGGTCTTCTGATGCCATGTTAAAGATCATCTGCACGTGATCGACGTCGATCACCACCGGCGCGTCTTCTGCAGGAATGGCCGGACGGCCCAGAATTTGGCTTGCTTCCAGAGGCGCGTTGGCCTGTTCTTGGGGAGCATTTTCCGTGGTAGTAGACACAAAGACTCCTTGAGATCTCCTAGATGTGCAGGATAAACTTGTGTTCGTTCTTGCGGAATACCGTAAGTCCTATAACAAGCGAGACCACCGCCCATATCACGCACAATGCCATGGTCTTATAGCCCGGCATCACGCCATCAATAAAGATATTCCTCATGAAATTGATGTAGTTGTACATGGGGTTGAGATACATCAATTTCTGAATGATGGTAAACGGCACATCCTTGATCATGCTCTGCGGCCAGAAGATGGGGGTGGCATACATCCACGCCATCAAAATGACGCCCCACAGGTGAATGACGTCTCTAAAGAAGACCGCGGCAGCACCCAAAAACAGCCCCAGACCTGAACAAAAGACCATGAGCGTGATGAGCACAAAGGGCAAAAGCAAAAGATACGGCGTTGGCGCCACGCCCTCCCACAGCATAACGATAAGCACCGCCACCAGCGCAAACGCAAAGTTGACCAGCGAGAACAAGACCTTCTCGACCGGAAAAACGAGCTTGTTGACCTTGACCTTCTTGAGCAGACCGGCCGCATCAATAATTGAAACAACGCCCGCTGAGGTTGAATCTGAAAACACCGCCCAGGTGATATTACCAATGATGAGATAGAGCGGGTAGTGTTCAATCTCTGCGTAGCGCAGGAAAAACGAGAACACAAACGACATCACAATCATCATGAGCAGCGGATTGAGCACGCTCCACACCACGCCTAGCACGCTCCGCCGATACTTGAGCTTGAAGTCTTTTGTCACCAGCTGCTGCAAAATGAAAAGGGTCTTCTTCCGAGGGCTATTCCACACCTGGTACAGACCTGATGTACCCGGCGCAGCCACAGCAGAGGATTTGTCCACGCAACTCACCCCATAACGTCACTTAAGCAATTCTCGAGCGATAAAACCATACGCTAATAATGCCACGAGAAGAACCTCGCTGCTGAATATCGTCATTTCTACGGGAGTTTGCCCACGGCGCGGCGTGCAATGGCCGCGCCGGTTGCCGGCAGCACGCGGCGGTGGCCGAGCTTGCGGCGCTAACGCGGCCACTACGAGAGGTACTTCTCGCCCACCGATAGATAATCACCGTATATGCAAAGCGTATGCACCGTAAACGCATACAACGCTATACTGACAATTTCTTGAAACCAATCAGCTATCTCGGGTGCCACGGTGGCGCTCTGCTGCATACTTTGGAGTGATGAGTCATGTTGGGCATTGCCGTTTCAAATCTTTTTGCCGCAGCGCGCGGGTGGACGGGCACTGCCGTCTTTTTGCGCCTGTTGGCCGCAACGATTGTGGGCATTGTCGTCGGCGTGGAGCGCGAGTACAGAAACAAGGATGCAGGCATCAAGACGCACGTTTTGGTATGTGTGGGCGCGGCCGTGACCATGATTGTGAGCGAGTATCTGGTGCATCAGTTCCCCGATGAAAGCCACGATATGGCGCGCATTGGCGCGCAGGTCATCAGCGGCGTTGGTTTTTTGGGCGTCGGCACCATCATCGTCACGGGGAAAAACGAGGTGCAGGGTCTCACTACCGCGGCGGGCCTGTGGGTCTGCGCATGCATTGGACTTCTCGCAGGCGCGGGCTATATTGAAGGCACGCTTCTGGCTTTGGGTTTTGTTGTATTTACGTACCTGGTGCTCAACAAGATTGACACGCATGTGCGGCAGAACGGTCGCGTATTTGATCTCTATGTTGAGTTCGACGATAAGGGCGGCGTTAAGGAAATGCTACGCACGCTGCACAGCTGGAACTGCAGCTATACCAACTTTCAGCTGGCAAAAGGCGTTGCGGGCAACTTTGGCGGCGCGGCAACTTTTACGGTGAAGATTCCGCGGACCCAGCACAAGGAGCCCTTTATTGCTTCTATTCAGGCTCTTGACTGCGTGACCTTTGTGGATGAACTGAGGTAGCGCTCCTTTCCGCCTGGTGTTTCTAAGCGCTGCTTGAACTGCATCCAGTGGTTCTGCCTGAAACTCTAAGCTGATAAAAAAATGCGAACCAGCTCATGTTGGGCTGGTTCGCACTAGTGAAGTCTGGCTCCCCGGGCAGGGTTCGAACCTGCGACAGGCTGATTAACAGTCAGCTGCGCTACCACTGCGCCACCGGGGAATAGGTGCTCCGTCTCCGTTGCACAGGTAATGATTATAGAGATGCTTCAAATAGATGCAAGTGTCATTCCCGTTTTTTTGCTCCAAAATGGAGGCCCTTCACAACTTTGCATATCCCCAGATACGACGCTTCATGGAGAGTTGTGAGAAAGCAGCACGCTTCATGGAGTTTTGTGACAAGGAGGCGATTAAAGATCGCCGCTCGTCGCCAGCACTATGCCGTCTTGCTTGATCCGCCCGTGGTGCCACGTGAGCTGCTCGATCCACCTTGCGGAGCAGTCCCCATTTCAGAAGGAGCACCGCTGGCACCCATGCCGCCCACGTCGCCCGCGCCACCAGCACCGGCACCGCCGGTACCCATGCCGCCCACGTCGCCCGCGCCACCAGCACCGGCACCGCCGGTACCCATGCCGCCCGCGCCACCCATCTGACCAGATCCGCTGCCGACCCTGCGTTACCGTGTCAGTCACTTCGACACTCGTTTCCTGCGAGCCGCAGACCAGTGTGTACTTCTCGCCCACAAGAAGGTCGGGCGTAGAAATTACGACAGAGGAGTACTGTTTGTCGGTGTCAAAGCTTGCAATCACCGCGCCGGAAGAGTCCTTGAGGCTCACGGTGCCCGTCGTCGCGCTGTCCAGGTAGACCATGACAGAGGCTTGGCTGGAGCTTGAAGAGAAGCTGGTAGCCATGCCAGACGAACCCACGGCAATAATTGTTCCGCCGGTGATTGTTGCCTCCTCCCCGGTGTCCAGCGCACCGTTGCCGTCGTTGGTGGGGCCAGCAACATACACGTTGCCCCCGCTCATGGTGAAGCTGCCGTTGGAATCAATGCCGTCGCCGTCTGCGTCTATGGTGAGATTGCCGCCGGAAATGGTGATCATGGCAGAAGCGTCCGCCTCCATTCCACCGCCAGGACCCCCCTGCCCAGGCATGCCGCCGCCGTTGGTAGCGCCGGCTGCGGTGTCGCTGGTGTCGGTCGGATGCGCTCGTGCCTGTCGCGTTGAGTCCGTCGTCGGTTGATGTGACGTTCATGGTTCCGCCGGTGATGCTGATTGTTGCGCCCTCAATCCCCTCGTTTGACATGCGACACATCAATATTTGCACCGTTGATGGCAAGATCCCCGTCTGCATGCAGACCATCGTCTCCTGCAGAAAGGCTCAAGCTGCCGCCATCCACCTGCACCACACCAGATGCATCCAGGGCATCGGACCCCAGCGGTAATGCTGATGGTGCCGTCCTCAACAACGATATTCCCCAGGCTTGTATCCTCGTCATTTGACGCGTGGATGCCGTCGGTTCCCGCCGTGAGCGACCACGTGCCGCCGCCAAAAGCAATCACGTCGTTGGCCGTAAGCGCATGGTCATACGCATCCACGCTTACAGTGCCAGATACGCAGGTCAATTCATCCTTAGACACAATGCCATGCCCCGCAGCAGACGTCACGCTCAAAGATCCGTCACCGTTGATGGTCACATCAGAGCGCGAGAAGATCGCGCCATCCACGGAATCATCTCCATCTGTAGCGAGCGCTCCGGTGGCGCTGATTGAGTTGCTGGTGCCCATCGGCCAGCGTGAGGAAGACCTTATCGCCCGATTGCACCCACAGGGGCGCAGCCGTCGGTTGCGGTTATGGACGCGCCCCGCAAATACCAGCTGAACCTTGGCATCGTCGGCGGCCGCCACCACAATGCGGCCATCTGACAGCGTGCCGGAAATTACGTACGTACCCTCTTCTGTGATGGTGATGACAGAGCCGTCGATTGTGACCGCGGAGCTTGCGGCACCTGTGGAGCTTGTGGCGCTTGAGCCTTCGTCGGAAAGGGTGATTGTTGTGGCCGTGGATTCGTCGTAGGACGCGTCTAAGTCCTCTTTGCGAGAAAAGATCGGAGGTCTCAACCAGATTCACGGCACCTGCCGAGGTGGCGGAGGCCACCGTGGTAGCTGTGGTCTCAGGACCGCTGGCGGCTGTGGCCGTGGTTGTGGCTGTTGCCTGAGAGCAGCCGACAAGCAAGGTCAGCGCAAGAGCGCAGCTCAGACCTGCCGTAATGGCACTTCTTGCAATGCTTGGAGTCTTTGTCTGCATGAATTTCATGGCATGTCCTTTCTGGGACGCGGGAAAGATCAAGCGTGGACTGCGCGCGGACCGGGCGCAAAAAGCCTAGAGCCCCACGGATTCGTCTTGTGGTGCTTCAAAAAGTGATACTTCAAGGTTTCCGTTGCGCTCTCGTATAGCGTCAATAAAGCGCTGGTTATACGTGTTATCTGACACGTTGATGCGCCAGGTCATCTTGTAGAGAGCGCCCATGTTGGTGGTCTTTACTCCCACCAGTTCATGGCGGACACAATAGGTGTCAAGCAGGTCATCAAACAGGCCGTTGTACTCCAAGTCCTCCGGTACGACCACCTGAAGCATCTGCGTGTGTGCATGAGACGATCCAAAGCCAAGCTGCTGCAAAAGCAGATACGTGCCGCCAATAACAACGGTCACCAGCGCCGCAATAGCCAGGTATCCCATGCCGCATATGAGGCCGATGCACATGGCCAAAAACACAAAGGCAATGTCTCTACCGGTGCCGGGTGCAGAGCGGAACCTGACCAGAGAAAACGCACCAGCAACGGCCACGCCAGCGCCCACATTGCCATTCACCATCATGATTACTACGCACACAACCGCAGGTAAAATGGCAAGCGCCAAAACAAAACTGGTACTGTACCTGTTCTTGTACATAAATAACAGCGCCAAACAAAGGCCTAGGACCAGCGCTACTACAACGCAGATGATGAGCGAAATCAGAGAGATTTCTCCGGTTTGCGTTGCTGTCGTTGTGGCGGTGGTTGCCGCACCAAGAATGCTGCCTAACATGTCAATTCCTCGTTTCTTGTGGGGGGTTGTGATTAACGTTCCTCGAGCGCAAAGGGCACCAGCGCCTGCGGGAGCGGCTCAGCTGCACAGACAGCCGCATCGCCGGAGCCAAGAGCACCTTCTAGGAGCAGGTGCTTGTAGGCCATGCCATACTTGGAAAAACTTGCCTTGTAGACTTTATTCTCGGCAAGCCATGTGGTGAGCCAGAGCGGCAGCGCGCCTAAGCACTTGACTTCAAGCAGGCTGTAGCCCTCGCTCATGAGCGGCGCGCCAAAAGTTGGCACGTCCAAGGCAAGTGCGCGCGTGCGGTAGCGTACGTTGTGGTCAAATGTCATGCGAAACTCATGGTTGCGCGCGTCAAAGTACGCCTCGCGCTCGTAGCAAACGAGCATGGCAGGCACAAGCGGCTGGTAGCGCTGGGCGGCAAATGCAATTTCTCGCTCAATCTGCGTGGCAGGCGCGGCGGTCATGGCCACCAGCGCACGCGCGCGGCTCAAGCTCACCACGCATCGCCTTTTGTAAACCACGCCCGAAAACTTCTTCTTGAGCTCTAAGAACACCTCGTCGTCGGCCGATGCCGCCACGTAACTCCTGATGCGCAGCTTCTCCTTGTAGCGCGGCGACTCAATGGAGCGGCGCGCCAAAAGCCAGCTCGGCGTATCAAGATAGAGCGATCTCGTGGTGGAAGGGCCCCACTCGTCGGGAACCATATGCTCGCGCCACATGCTGCGCTCAAGGCTTTTGCGCTGCTGTTGCGTCAGCAAGAATTTGATTTCATACCGCTTAAAAATCATCTGTCGGGCCATTGCGTGCTCCTTTCCAAAGGCTGGCAAAGACTTTACAAATCAGTCCTAAAGCGAACCTAAGGAAGGAGTTTCCGCGCGGCGCCGGCAAGCTACGCGCAAGCCGCAGGCAAGTTGTTGGGCGAGAAGAACCTGCAGCTAAAGCGTCAGCGTGATCGTGAGCACGCCGTCTGACACGTGTGCATCTACTGTGCCGCCATGGGCCTCTGCAATGGAGCGCACCACCGCCAAACCTATGCCGTGACCCTGCCGAGCCCCCTCTTCATCGGTGCTTGTGCGCGAGGCATCTGCCCTATAGAAGCGCTCAAAAAGCTCGGGATGTGCACCTTCACCCAATTGGGGCGCATCATTTGCCACCTGGATCTTGACGCGAGCGTGCGACGCCGCTGCACGCGCAAGCGTGACGGTGGTGTGTGCGGGCGCATAGGTAAGGGCGTTGTCCATCAAAAGTGACAGCGCCTGGTAGAGCAGCGCGGGATCGGCTTCTACCTGGAGGTTTTTCTCGCCCAGAAGCTCTATAGCAAGATCTGCGGCGCGCGCCTTGGGAGAAAAATCCAGCGCGATGCCGCCCAAAAGCTCGTCTACATTGCACGTATCCAAACTCAGCGCGGCGTCACCCTCGTCCATGCGGGACAGCATGACCAACTTGCTTACCAGATCGCTCATCCTATCCACCTGCTCATGAATGGCGTGCGTCCACTCGCTTGAGCCAGACTCAATCTCTATGACGTCCACCGAAGAACCTATGACAGAAAGCGGCGTCTTGAGGTCGTGAGAGGCGTCGGTAATGAAGCGGCGCTGACGCATGTAGGCGTCCTCAACGGGGGCTACCGCGCGACGCGACAGCACGACGACCAGCAAAAACACGGCAAGCCACGCCACGAGCGCCACAACTATGCCCGCCAGCATAAGGGATCTAAAACTGGCAAGGTCTCGGTTGCAGTCCAAGAATGCGGCAAGATAAGTGCCATCTTGCTGCTCCGTGACACTGTAGCGATAAACACCTTTAAATCCGCTGGTAGATGTAGGTGTTGTGCCTACGACCTCCTGCGCAAGGGCTTGAGCCTCATCGTCGGTGAGTGAAACCACGCGGTCTGTGTCAGAAGAGATCACCTGACCATCCGCCGTGAGCGTCACCGAAAAAAAGCGCATCTCATACGGTGTTTCTGCCGAGAAACCCATGCTCTGGGGAGCCGGCCCACCGCCTTCGCGCGCGGGCGGTCGCTTTGAGTCCTGCACCAGCGCATCAAAGCCGCCGCCTGATTGCGCAATGGCCTCAAGTTGAGTGTCTGCGCGTGATACTAGGTTGTGGTAGCTCACCAGATCCAGCGCAGCAACAATGGCGGCCAGCACACAGGCCACGGCCACCATCGCCGACATGACAAATTTCTTTCTGAGCGAGCGGACAAGGTCATGGCTCTTGCGGCGCCTCATGAGACATCACCCGCGGGGTTTGTCGCGTTGCCTGACGCGCCATCCACGCCGTCCACCAAGGTATAGCCCACGCCACGGATGGCATCAATCCTCACCGCGGACTCAAGCTGCGCCAGTTTCTTGCGAAGCGTAGAGATGTTCACCCACACGACGCTCTGTTCCACGTCGCTTTCCATACCCCATACGCTGCGCATGAACTGATCGACCGAGATCCGCTTGGCCGGGTGGCGCATCAAAACTTCCATCATTTCTCGCTCACGCGCGGTCAGATCCACGCGCTTATCGCCACGTGAAAGCGTACTGGCCTCAAGGTCGAGCGTCACGTCGCCAAAGCTAATCTCCCCTGCCGTCGCCAAGACATCCACCCGCGTCAGCGCACGCAGGCGCGCCAGGAGCTCGGCCGCGGCAAACGGCTTGGTCAAGTAGTCATTGGCGCCCGAATCAAGCCCCTCCACACGGTCTCTAACCTCGGACTTTGCCGTAAGCATGATCACCGGCACCGCATTGTGCTCATCGCGCAGACGCTTGAGCACCGTCAAACCATCCACCTTGGGCATCATGATGTCGAGCACCACCACGTCGTAGTGGTTGTTGAACGCAAAATAGAGCGCCTCTTCCCCATCCGGAGCAGCATCGACGGTATAGCCAGCATGCTCTAAAATGGCCACCAGCGCACGCCTCAGCCCCGTCTCATCTTCTGCGAGCAACACCCTCATGAGATCCCCTATTCCACGTCCACACCCGATTTGGCGTTTCGCACTTCACGTATACACAACATAGCAGCAATTACGCTCAAGCAGATGCAGGTGAGAAAAAACACGCCCAGAAGCTCACTGGTGGCCTCCGCCATGGCAAGGATTGCCGCCGCCTCTAGGTATTCGCACCAGCCCACGCAGGCAACGACCCCTGCAACCACACAGCTCTGGCCAGGCGCGTATCTGCCAGCTTTCTGCCAGATTGTGGCAAGGCAAGCGCCAGCGGCCGCCACAAAAGGTGCAAGCACCATCAAAGGCGAGAAGAGCCCGTGCGCCCGGCTGAGATACAGGACGCCAAACGCTGCCAGCACTGCCGCAAAGATGGCAAGGCCGCGAGCTGAGGGGTTTATCGCCCCGCCGTGCTGCGTGCTGTGTGTGCTACGTGCGCCGTGTGGCGTGGTGCACGTGCTGCTGGTGCTCCATGGTGCGTAGTTATGCAAAGTAGACAATATCGCTCACGCTCCTTTCCCCCGAGCTGTTGCCGTCTGTGGGATTGTTGATAATGTTGCCGTTGAACCAAAGGGTTGAGGAGCCACCGCCATCGAGGTTATACGCAAAGGTAGACCCCAGTTCCTGGTGGATCTGTGCCAGCTGATACAGGCTGAGACCTGCGCTTTCATCCGTTCTTCCGTCGGATACCACCACGTTGTAATGCAGCGGCTCAACCATTCCTATTGAGGTACGCGGATTGGAACTCTTTGACTGTGAGACCTCCTGGCTGGTACTCACGGCCACCTGAGAATCTGACACCAGAACGGGACCAAACGAAAGCACCTGCCAGGCGCCCTCATCAAGCAGCTCCTGCGCGGTCGTATCCGCGTCTGACGCGGCGTAGAGCGACCCGTCAGCACCCACCACTAAGACATCTGTATCCGCTGGTGTCGTGCGGTATAAAATACCATTTCTGATGACATATCCCGTGGTGCGCCAGCCGTAATAATCGCCATTGATAGCCAGGATTGCACCGGATTCTTCTGCCATAGCAGAAGTTGTCTCTTTGATATTTTTGCCATATGTTCCCTGTGCAAGCGCGCATTTGAGCTGCTCAGGCGATGAGATTTGAATGTCAGCCACATAGTATGTGGTATCGTGCGCACGCGCCTCTTCAATTGAAATCTGTATATGGTCTGAGATGTAGCTTGTCGCGGTGATGCTGGCCGCCTCTGTGCTTGTCGCATCTGCTGAAGACGACATTTGTCCTGTTAGCGACGTATTTGAGGACGTGATGAGCCGGGAGGTGTCCTGGGCAGTAGCGCTCTTGTCAGCCCGCGGAATGAGAAATGCCTCCATGAGCGTTAAGCTCGTCAGTGCCGTGGTGCCAAAGACGCCTGCCGCGCCCGCTATGAATGTACGCCTGCTCATGGTAGCACGGGTGCTGTGCGCTCCGTGGGTGCTGTGCGCGCCGTGGGTGCTGTGCGCTCCGCGTACGCCATGTGCATGCGTGCGGGAATAAGATTCCTGAGGTGAGGTGCTCATACTTGACACGCTCCTTCCTTCTTGCCGGATGTCTGACCAGCAGAAATCTGACGTGAGAGCTGACGTGATATCTGATGCGGCTTAGGTGTGGCAAAGACCCACCTTCTTTGCACGTAGTAACTCAAGACAAAAAGTGAACTATCCACCAACATTTTTGCTGGCAAAGCCGGAAGAGCCACCATTATGAGACCTGCCGTGGCAGCGCCGCTGGCAAGCATCTGGCACAAGAAAAGGGCGCCGTACTTGAGCAGTTGGATAGCAGTTGCGTGAGAGTGAGCAGAACCCGCTGTTCTTCTCGCCCGGTGCGCATGCGGAGCTAGCTCTGTGCTGAAGCTCCATGTCCTGTTGAGGAAGAAGTTGAAGAGGCCGGAGACCACGCGCGCGCCTACGGTTGCAAGAAGCGCAGTTCGGCCCACTTGCGCTGTATCTAGGGCGCTAAAGAGCAGCCAGAACAGCGCAAGATCGAGCGCCGCCGACAAGAGCGATGCGCCGGTGAATCGCACAAAGCTGCGATAGATCTGATACGAATCCCTAATGGGGTGAAAATGCGAGCCCGCGTTGTGGTCAAAGTAGCGCGTCTCGATTGGTACCTGCGTAAATGTCACGCCTTGCCGCGCACATGCCACCAGAAAGTTCATCTCATACTCATAGCGCTCGCCGGCAGTGGCCTCTGCCAGAGAAAAGAGCGAGGCCGGCACACACCTGAGGCCGGTCTGCGTATCCGTGCAGGTAATACCCGTCTGGAGTTTGAAAAAGAGCGTGGAGAAGCGCGCGCCCAGCTTGCTTCTTGCTGGCACCTTGCTGCCGCAAAGATTGCGCACGCCCAAGATGAGCTGCTGCGGAGCCAGCTGAGATGTACGCGCAAGCTTCACGGCATCACGCGCACTGTGCTGCCCATCTGCATCGCACGTAACAAATCCGGGAGCGTCCGGCCAGAGCGATCTCATCTCTTGGATGCCCGTCTTGATGGCCGCGCCTTTACCCTTGTTCTGCTGGTGGCGCACGACACGCACGCCCATGCGCTCAAGCGCGGCAAACACGTCCGCCCCGCCGTGCGACCCATCATCCACAACCACGATGCGCTCAAGACCGCAGGCCCGAAGATCCTCAACCAAGCCTCTGAGCTGCGATGTTGGCTCAAGCGCAGGAATAATCACGGTGTAATTCATAAGGTGCCCCCTCTGCGGCCGTAGCGCTTATGCGCTGAGCCTACTGTAGGGGGCAAGCCTAAATTGAGCCTATATTGCTACACGCACGCCGCGCTACGCCCGCGCACGCCGCGCGCACATGCCGCACCCGCGCAATACGCACGCGACACACTCCACAGCTACACGCGTGCGACGCACTTGATCTCCACCAGCGCCTGCGCAGGAAGCGCCGCCACCTCAAATGCGCAGCGAGCAGGATACGGAGCCTCAAAGAACTCCGCGTACACTTCATTCATGGCTGCAAAGTCGCTCATATGGGCGAGAAGAACCTCGCACTCCACAACATCTTTCATCTCTGCACCGGCAGCAGCAAGGATGTTCTTGATGTTGGTCAGACTCTGCCGCGTCTGGCCTTGCACATCACCCGCCAGTTTTCCGGTGGCAGGATCTATGCCCAGCTGTCCGGAGAGGTGTATATTCCCGCCCGCAACAATTCCCGCAGAATATGGCCCCAGAGCTGCCGGAGCCTTGTCCGTAACGATTGCCTTCTTTTCCATATGTATCTCCTATAGTCTGGACAAACCTGTTGTCCTCCAACCATGTCACCACTATATCTGTGCGCAAACGCACTTTTCATACGACAGAGGTCAACGGCATATGAAAAGGATCGGGGTTGCGTACGCTTCCCCGATCCTTTGCCAAACGTTGTAAGCACCCTACCCTAGAACTCTTCTCTAGAAACTCTAGGCCGTTCTGCGCTTTATGGAGACACCAGCAAGCGCGAGAAGTGCTGCGGCCACTGCAATACCTACTGCACCGTGGGTGTCATCGCCCGTTGCAGGAGTTTGCGGTTTCTTGGGCGTAGACGTACTTGCTGGCTGCTTGGTCTCCTCTTGCCCCTCTGGTGCGGGTTCCCACTGAGCCACATAGATAACGTTGTCGGTCTCTACCGTGTCAGTAACCACAGGCTTCCAGCCAGTGAAGACCCAGCCGTTTTCACCTGTGGGGTTCCCAGCATTATACGAGTTGGTGCTGTCCGTGTCCTTCTCACCCGCATACCCGGGAGTTGGGTCGTTCACATACAGATCAGTGCCGTCTTCCTTGGCGGTGTGGACATCATCCTCAAAGGTACCATGATCACCCTTCGTATAGGTAACCTTGGCGCTCTTCTGCTTCCACTGAGCTACGTAGATAACGTTGTCGGTCTCTACCGTGTCAGTAACCACAGGCTTCCAGCCAGTGAAGACCCAGCCATACTCACCTGTGGGGTTATCCACGTTATAGGCATTGGTCTCTGCAGAGTCTGTCTCACCCGCATACTCGGGAGTTGGGTCGTTCACATACAGATCAGTGCCGTCTTCCTTGGTGGTGTGGACATCATCCTCAAAGATACCATGATCACCCTTGGTATAGGTAACCTTGGCGCTCTTCTGCTTCCACTGAGCTACGTAGATAACGTTGTCGGTCTCTACCGTGTCAGTAACTACAGGCTTCCAGCCAGTGAAGACCCAGCCTACTCACCTGTGGGGTTATCCACGTTATAGGCATTGGTGTCTGCAGAGTCTGTCTCACCCGCATACTCGGGAGTTGGGTCGTTCACATACAGATCAGTGCCGTCTTCCTTGGTGGTGTGGACATCATCCTCAAAGGTACCATGATCACCCTTGGTATAGGTAACCTTGGCGCTCTTCTGCTTCCACTGAGCTACGTAGATGGTAGTTCCCTCGGCAACGTTGTCAGCCACCTCAGGCTCCCAACCCGCAAAGACCCAGCCATACTGGCCAGAAGGGTTACCTGCGTTATAGGTGTTGGTACTATCGGTGTCCTTATCGCCTGCGTAATCTGGCGTAGCAGTACCAATAACGAGATCAGTATGCGTATCGTCCTTAAAGGTACCGTGATCACCTGGCTTGTAGATCACCGTAGCAACGATATGCTCCCACTGCGCCTCATACGTAGTAATACCAGGGGCTACTGTGGCATCCACGCCGTCTGTCACGCTTGATGATGCGAGTGCTGTCAATGCACGAGCGTTCGCTACGGTGCCCACTTTCTTCCAGCCAACAAACTTCCAGCCCGGCTGCCCCTTGGGCAAACCTGCATTGATGAGATTTGAGGTCTGGTCATCCAATTCACCATTAAACGTTGGAGTAGAGCTGCCAATCTTCTGTGAATCAAACGTAACGGGCTCAAAGATGCCGTGTTCACCTGGCTTATAGATGACCGTCGCGGAAACCAGTCCTGCGTCTACCTCAGCTTCCGGTTTGTCTAAAGTAAGCCTGATGTCACTTTTGCTAGCACTCGACTGATCAGCAGTAGGTGTTACCAGCGAAGGCTTGTTACCCTTTTGGGTCACAGGACTGAATTGATACACATCTACATTTGGATTGGTGACGGTGATCTCATTGGTGAACTGTGCTTTTTCATAATAGGTATCATCTGAGGCACCAGTGTCAGCAACAGCCGTGCGCGCGATGTGCGCAACCTGGACCGCAGGGCTTGCAAGAGATTCTTCCACCGATAAGCCACGCGCATACGGGAAGCTGTACATGCCCTGATCGTCAGTCTTCGTTGTCTGCGTGGTGGTATTGCGGTCAAAGTGGTACGCCCAGTTCTCTGTAAGCGTTACCTCTACATCTTTGATGCCCTTCTCGCCCGCATCCATCACACCATTGTTGTTGATGTCGTTATAAACAATGCCAGAAATAATGCCGCCACGTACCTCAAGGGATTCCTTGCTGAGCGTGGTTGCATAGAAACCTGTGGTGCCCAGCTCGTAGTAGACAATTGAGTCCCACGTATTGATGGCACCCGCCGACAGTGCGTCTGCGTCTGTCGGTGAGGTTGCAAGAAACGTGAAGTCAACAGATTTGCCCACCTCAACGCCATTTTCAGCGGTAAGGAGAATCATATCTGCCTCTTTTGCGCTGTCCACCACGGTATAGTCGCTCGGCAGAGGGCGCTGGTTGGATGCAAACTGCTTTCCCTGGTTCAGCTTGATATAGGACAGAGTCCAACCGTCGGGCATCTTACCTTCAAGCTCGAGATTCATATCAAACTGCCAAGAGCCTTCAGGGTTGGTGACTGAACCAAAGTTTGCACCCTTCTTGGGGATTGGTACAAAGATTGAAGCGGAAGCAAGCCTTGCGCCTGTTCTGTTTACGGCGGTAACCTTATATTCTGCCTGGTAGTTAGGTCCTACAACAGCACGTGTTTCCGCAGCGTTTGCAGGATCATAGGTCAGCCATGTATTTGTGGGCGCGCCACCGGTTATGATACGTGCAGTGGATGATACATCGAGTGTTTTACGCTCTTGGATCTTTACCTCCGTGCTCAAAGAAGAGAGCTGGCCAAACTTGAAACCATAGGGTTTTGTACCTTCAGTGAAGTCTGTGGCTGCCCCTGAACCCGTGCCTAAATACGCAACATGTCCCAAATTCAGGGTCTGCGTACTCATATCAGCGGGCGTGTAAAGTGTGTACTTGTAAGTAATGCGATGCGAGTCGACGCTCTCATCGTAGTAGCCCATATTGGAGCCTTCAGGGGTCAGGAAGCGGTAGACCTTAACTGGATTACCCTGGGCATCTATCGGTGCACTGTCAAAATATTGAGTATCGTTGGTAATATCTTGAGCCTTGATTGGCTTATTTCCCAACGTCACTTCACCCAGCGTAAATCCCTGAGGAACGAATAAATACAAGGCCGGCTCATTGTCCCATGCCGTTGTAGCGCCATAACCTATTACATAAGGTGCTGCGTACACGGTATCTGACACTGTAACTGAATCGCCTGAAACTATGTTTTGAGTTATTGTTCCCGCTGAGTTTCTTACAGTAATACCTTCAGCTCTAACCGAGACTTTTTTTGTCTTGGTGGATGAAGACTGTACCGTAACACTCAGCTTGGGCTCGTTTACGTTCTCCCCGCCATCGGAACGATACGCCTTAAAGATGTTATCCCCGTTATTGAAGTCAAGATACTCACCAAAGAGTGAAAGCCTGCAGTTCTGGTAGGTGTCTGGATTATCAACATCTGGCATATTGTTGCTGTGATATCCACCTTGCAGCTTGCCAACTTCAAACTTTACCGAATCAATTTTTTCAAAACCAAGATCAGACGCACGGAATAGTGCATATCCTGTCATGTCGTACTTACCTGAGTCACCTGTAGGATTGGGATCGTTGCTCTGGTATGCCTCGGATAGATCAAATTGCTATCCATTAACGGTGATAGTTGTTGCATGTCCGTCGTAGAGTGGCACGGTAAAAGACGTGACTTTCACGTTGTCCGCAGGCGTAATCTCCACTGTATAAGGTGCTGTTTGGTTGCCTTTAACTGCACCTTTCGTACCCAAATCGGCTGACGCCAAACGGGTCGACTGATGGATATTCTCCTGCATGTTCCAGTTATAGCGAGTTCCCCATGACTGAGCGCTAAGCGTAACTACAGGGTCTGTGCCCACAACGTTATACTGCAACGTGGTTGATCCCTTGATAGGTGCAGGCTTCTCATCTCCCCACATGGTTATCTCAATGTTCCTAATGGGAAGCCCGACTCTTTTGCCGATCAACGAAGAATCATTAGCCACAGTAGCATCAGCAGATATTCCAATTTCCCCTTTGTAGCGAACGCCCTCAGGCTTATCCACCACGTAATGGCGGGTTATAACGCCCTGATCGTCTGTTGTTTCACTTGTCAGCTCAGGTTCCCAGCCAAAGAATTTCAAATTCGTATAAGAGGCTATTTGGCTAGGATTCTGAACAACATCAAATTCTATGTGGCGCCATACTCCGTAATAGCTTGCAGCTACCCAGTGAAAATTGAAAGCTCTACCAGAGGCACCGATACCCAGATCAGGAACGGTGTTGTTGCCACCATAAGAGAAGAATTTTCCCGTACCAATGAACTCAAGTTTTGATGTGCTATGAGAGTCTGTTTGTTCACCAATGGCGTTGTTCTCGCCCAGTCTGCCCGTTGCTACCTTAAATTGTGCTGCATCCTGAACAAACGTTTCCGTTTCATCCGCGTTCAAATAATTCTGGCTTGGTCTAAAGCTCATAAGTATGCCAGCGACTTTGACATCTGAGTCACCGGCTTTTATGGAATAGGTTACGGTACCCGTCTCCGTTGCACCTTGAGAAGGCCTTCCGGCATTTGGCACCCAATTCAATACGCTATCCAAAGACGTATTGAGAGAAGCGATCGAAGCGCCCGGTTGGTTCCACTTATTTCCGCCTACGGTATTTACAGGCGATACCCACCAAGGCAAGGTAATTGAGACCCAGTTTTCATCCAAGACATAAGACTTGGTGACCTGAATACTGAGGTAATACTCAGTTTCAGATTTCAGACGGGGCACATCATCGCCCTTGAGCAGGTCATATAGCATTTTGCCGCCGTTGCCTGGCGCTTTATCATAAATGGCAAACTCAGTGACCTGCGGTTTATTTGCGCTATCTACACGAGAAGCCATTGCAAGCAGCCCGTTAGCAGGCGCTGCAAGCGCTTCGGCAGGTGAGGTGTCCTGCTGATCATTATCCGCAGCGACAGCAGCGCTATTCTCGCCCGCTACCTCATCAGATGATGCTGCATCTTGAGAAGATGCGTCGGGAAGTACCCCTCCCCGATCACTTTCTTGCGAAGCGGACTCTTGGCTACCAGAAGCATCTTGGTCAGAAAGCGTTTCTGCACCAGCACTGATGGCATGCCCTGGAACTGCCAGGATGAATCCCATGGCAGACACCAGCACGAGCGCAAGCGCAAGAGCTGCACTCCAGCTCAAGCCCCTCCGCGACCTGCGCGTTGATCTCTGATGTGAATCTCTCATAAAACCAACCTTTCAGACAAGCAGGGTACTGCACAGGAGTCTGTAGGCTTCCAGCACAGCACGCAAACAACCACGTATTCATTGTAGACGCTCTATGTCTCATTATCAGTATCATTTATTGAATTTTAAAAGAGCTTGAAAGTTGAAAACATGGCTTGTTATTCTGTTCTGCGCAAAAAGTCAGCAGGCTCGGTTGCACGGATGCGGCGCAGGATAAGGGCACACACCACATTAAAGCAAAGTAGCGACCAAAGTTAGCCCGCAGCTCCCTCAACATGCGCCTCATCAAAATGCGTTGCATGGCTACCAGTCCACTTCGGCAGCACGCAGCGTGTGCTCGTTTTTGCGCGTGCTCTCAATCTTTTCGTCCACGTCATTCACCACAACGTCTGCTATATCAGCAATCGCCTCGTTGTGCGTGACGACAAGGATCATGGTTCCAAACTCCTGGCTCACCCCTCAAGAATCATGTGGGTGTCTTTCGCACTCGCCGTACCCAAAGCCCCCGTAGGTTCATCGCACAGAAGCATCTTGGGGTTTTTCACCAGCGCTCGAGCGATGGATACGCGCTGCCGTTGGCCTCCGGAAAGCTGGCTAGTGAACTTGTGCGCTTGACTGCCAATGCTCAGCAGAGAAAAGAGCCCATCCATTTCCAGAGGATCAGCGGAAAGATAGCGACAGACACCAACGTTTTCCCGCGCGGTCAGATTAGGAACAAGGTTGTAGAACTGGGAAATGAAACCCAAATTATTAAGACGGTACTCAGACAGCGCTTTCGCGTCCAGTCTTGTGATGTCTTGGCCATCAAATGTGACCGTACCGGCATCCGCGTGATCTAGCCCACCTATGATGTTGAGCAGCGTTGACTTACCCGAGCTAGAATGACCAAGGATTACGACAACCTGCCCCGCTCAAACCGTAAGATCGACGCCACGAAGCGCGAAGGTTCTACCTCCGCCCTCTCTGTAAGCCTTGGTAGGACCTGAAACCTCAAGCAGCATTGATACCCCTGCAGCAAGAATGAACCGGTACGCTTTGTCAGGATGATAGGGTAATTTCGGTAAATAGTTTAGCTCTTCTTACTTTTATACTATATGGAATAAAGTTCAATTGTTTTTGCCCAATACTTCATCGTTCGGTAGGTACTGCTGAGCAAGCGTGGTCTGTTACGTGCACGCATGCACGCCTCTACATGCACGCACAACTCAACATAAGAAAAGGGCCGCTTACGCGGCCCTCACCCTAGTCTTCCATGTAGTCTTTCAACTTGCCTGACCTGCTGGGATGGCGCAGTTTTACGAGCGTCTTGCTCTCTATTTGGCGGATACGCTCACGCGTGACGCCAAACTCACGGCCAACCTCTTCCAGCGTGCGTGGGTGCCCGTCCTCAAGGCCAAAGCGAAACTTGATAACCTTGCGCTCACGGTCTGCCAAGCCATCAAGCACCTGGTCAAGCTGCTCTCTTAACATGGAGTCAGAAGCAGCCTCTGGAGGAGCAATTGCCGTGGAGTCCTCAATGAAGTCTCCCAGCTGAGAATCTTCCTCTTCACCAATAGGCGTCTCCAGGCTCACCGGCTCCTGGCTAATCTTTTGGATCTCACGCACACGGTCAGCACTCATGTCCATCTCTGCACCAATTTCCTCTGGTGTAGGATCACGACCCAGATCTTGGAGCAGCTGGCGCTGGACGCGCACTAACTTGTTGATGGTCTCAACCATATGCACGGGAATGCGGATGGTGCGTGCCTGGTCTGCAATAGCACGGGTAATAGCCTGGCGAATCCACCACGTTGCATACGTGGAGAACTTGAATCCCTTGGTGTAGTCAAACTTCTCTACCGCGCGAATAAGGCCCAAGTTACCCTCCTGGATAAGATCCAAGAAGAGCATGCCGCGACCAACATAGCGCTTGGCAATAGAGACAACCAGACGCAGGTTTGCGCTGATAAGAGCCTGCTTGGCCTCAAGTCCAACCTGCTCAATGCGCATCAGGCGGCGCTGCTCTGCACGCGTGAGCTCAAGCTCACCATTCTCTGCAGCCTCAAGCTTCTGAGTGGCCTCCGTGCCTGCCTCAATCTTCATGGCAAGATGAACCTCTTCAGATGCCGTCAAGAGATCTACCTTGCCGATCTCCTTGAGATACATCCTGACCGGATCTCCCGTCAGCATCACGGTAGAGGCATCTGTGCGGCGAGCACGCGCGCGAGAAGAGCGCTTCTTGGACGTATGCGGCTTTATTGAAGTTGAACGCAGCGCCTCACGGACCTCTTTGGTCTCCGAGATAATGCCTGCGTTTTCCTCGTCCTCATCGTCCTCATCGTCCTCATCATAGTCATCATCTGAACCTAGATCATCATCTAAGTCCACATCATCATCCATGGAGTCATCGCTTGCCGAGGTGATGTCCACGCCTTTTGCGCGCGCGGCATCATAGAGGTCAGAGAGCTCTTCTGAGTCAATATCAATATCTTTGATTGCTACTTGAATATCGTCCTCAGTAACTACACCACCGTTTGCCGAAGCTTTCTTCACCAGCTTGGAAACAACCTCGTCCAGCTCAGCCGATAGCTTTACGTTATTCTTTGATTTATTTGCAGCCACGGAATTCCTTTCAGACAGAAATACTTAGTGATGGTACCCGTTTCTAGCTATTTTCTGCAGCAGAAAGTGCTTTTGATAATTCATTCGCATTTTTCTGAAGCTCCGTTGCCTCTTGAAAGAGCCGTATTGCCTCCTCATCTGGCACCACCGATCCTTGGGATCTGAGCTTTGAGCGTATCTCCCGTATCTTTTTTCTCGTGGAAAAAAGCTCCATCGTATTGAGTACAAATGCCACTTTTTCCGAGAAGGACATCTGCTCCTGGCTCACCAGCTCACCTGACGCCAATATCCGCGGCGCGTCGGCACTCACCCGCGTTGCCGCCGCTACGGCCTCCGTGGGGCTTGTCCCTGCCGGCGTTGCCAAAATTGCCCACGCAATAGACTCGTGGCGCTCATCGGACCACGCAAAAGAAGCAATCCTGTCCGCGTATTCACGCAGCGCATCGGGATTTGCCGCCATCATGGAGAGAAGCTCATACTCTGCGGCAATCTGCCTGCGCTCATCTCGTGAAAGCGCCTGGGTATAGCCGTGACTTGGATGAGGCTCTGCTGCTTCATTCGGTACGTAGTCATACGGCACATCCACGGGAGCTTCATCGTATTGGGGCACATAGTCGTAAGGATCTGGCGCAGTGCCGCCACTGCGTTGCTCTGCACGACCGGCATTTGCGTGTCCATCCGCACGCGCACGGACACGCTCGTGAGCGCGGGCTTCTGCCGCATGGTTCTTCTCGCCTGCTGGCGCCTGCTGGCGCTCATAGGGCGCCTCCCTGATGGCGCGTTTGGTCTCGTCGATGTCAGTGCCCAAAAGATCTGCCAGCTGCGTGGCATAGCCATCCATCACGTACGAATTTTTGAGCGGCGCCAAAAGCTTTGCCATGTCCTTGAGCGCGCGCACCCTCAGACCGGGCGACGAGAGATCAAGGCCCACCATGCGCTTTTCAAACACAAAGTCCATGAGCGGAACGGCTGCGTCGAGGATATCTTGCAGCTCTTGCGGCTGGTGCGCCGCGAGAAACTCCGCCGGATCCAAGTTGTCAGGCAGCACCACACAGCGCAGGTCAGCGTCCGTTTTATCAATGAACTGAATGGCGCGCTCGGCCGCCATCTGCCCAGCCGCATCACCATCAAACATGCAAATTATTCGCTTGGCAAAACGGGAGAGCGTCCGCACGTGATCAAGGGAAAACGACGTCCCCAGTGCCGCCACGGCGTTGGTGAAGCCCGCCTCGTGCAGGGAAATCACGTCGGTGTAGCCTTCGCACACAATTGCGACACCTTTTGCAGCAATGCCCTCTTTTGCGCGGTCGAATGCAAAAAGATGCTTACCTTTGTGGAAAATACTCGTCTCTTTTGTATTGAGATACTTGGGTTTGGCATCTGTCAGAACACGGCCGCCAAACGCAATGGTGCGTCCTTGCTCATCGTGGATGGGAAACATGGCGCGCTCGTAAAAACGATCCACCAAGCGTCCATTTCTTACCAGTGCCAGATCACAGGCGAGAAGTTCCTCCTGCGTGAAACCCTTCTCCTTGAGGTGCGCGCAGAGCTTGCCATGACCGGGCGCATAGCCAAGCTTCCAACGCTTGCACACGGCCGAGCCAAACCCGCGGCCGCCCAGATAGGTACGCGCGGACGCAGGACCGGTGCCTCTTCCGCGCAGCAGCATGGTGGAGAAAAACGCCTCGGCCTCCCCCATGCAATCGATGAGCCGGTTTCTTTTGGGGCCGCGCCTGCCGCTGCGCTCCTCCGAGAGCTCAATGCCTGCGCGTTCGGCCAGGTAGCGGATAGCGTCCGGGAAATCCAGATTTTCTCGCTTCATGACATATTCAAAGACGTCACCGCCGGCGCCACAGCCAAAACACTTCCAGAGGCCCGTGGCAACATTGATGTGAAACGAAGGTGACTTCTCATGGTGGAAGGGACAGCATCCCCAAAAGTCTTGGGCACCACGCTGCCGCAGCTCAACCGTCTCACTCACAAGCGCGAGGAAATCGGTATTTTGACGAACTTTCTCCCTATCCTCGTCGCTGATCACGCTACACCTCCAGGCCCACGTCTCCTAGGTTCTGTTCTACCCACTCGATGTTGTTAAAAACCACACGTTTGAGCTCTTCTGTTGAAGAAAAACGCTTGGACGCACGAATACGCTCGACAAAGACCACCTTGACCAGGCTGCTGTAGAGATCTCCTCGAAACCCAATGAGATTGGCTTCCAGAAATGCCGGGCGCGGCGCAGAAAATGTCGGCGGCGCCCCCACATTGACTGCCGCCGGCCATGCCTGGTCATCCAGGACAAAATACGCCGCATAGACCCCCTCTTGCGGCAGCGCATCCAAGACATGTGACACCACATTTGCCGTGGGAAAACCAAACGCACGACCTTCTCCACGACCATGCTCCACGCGCCCCTTGATATAGTGCGCACGCCCCAAAAGTGCATTGGCAAGCTTGAGATCTCCCTGGGCAAGCAGGGCGCGGATACGCGTAGAAGAAATGACCTCACCCTCATATGGCAGAAGCTCATGCGAGAAGACCGTGAAGCCGTAGTGCTCACCTAACCTGGCCAGCTCTTCAGGCGTGCCTTCACCACCTCGACCAAAGCTGAAGTTGGTACCCACATGGATAGCCACAGGCGCCAGCAGCGCGCACAGCTTATCGCGCACAAACTCCTCCATGCCCAGCTGTGCCAGCTTGCGAGTAAAAGTGAATCTCACCGTAGCATCCACACCTAAGGCGAGAAGACCCTGCGCACGCTCCTCTGAACCTAGAAGGCGTGAAGAGGGACGTGGACGTCCCAACACCTCTGCGGGATCCGGATCAAAACTCACCGCGATACAGGGCAAACCTTGGGAGTGGGCGTCTTCCACCGCGCGCTCTACCAGTTCACGATGCCCCAGATGAAGTCCATCAAACGCCCCAATCACGAGCACGCAGGGGCGCTTGAGATCGTGGGGAATAAGCTCATAGCTGGTAAGAGATGCCCCCTCAAGAGAGATGGTTGGTGCATGAAAGGACTGCACAAGGGCATCGTTGATGAGCATTTGTGCAGCTCCCTCATCAAGCGGATACGCAGGATCCCACTGGGGTGCGCCTGTGCCAGCAGGGGTTTTAAGACGAGTATCTTCTGGCGCGCCGCCCGTTCTGTCCACCGTTGCGCCCATCATTTCACCCCCATGATTCCTTGAGGAAAATTGGTATCACACACAAGAGCGCTACCCTGGCGGCGCCAGATACCAAAAAGCTTTGCCTCATGCACCAGCGCTACCTTGCCGCCATCCTCAAGCTCAACCTCCACCTGAGCTTGAGCTCCCCCATTTCTTATGCTCAAGCCGAGCTTGAAGTGCTTTCCACACGCGGCATCTTGCAGCTCTTGAGCGGTCAGCTCCCGCACAGGGAGCTTGAGCACTGCCGTGGGATCCAGCGCATGTTCGGCAACGCTCGCAGCTGCCATATGATCCAGCTCTGTCATATCAAGACATGAGTTCAGCCGGATATCCCCTGAGGCCACCCGCTTGAGCCCCGTGAGATGGGCGCAGGTCTTCTGAGAGAGACCCAAATCTCTGGCAATGCTTCTGATGTAGGTTCCCTTGGAGACGCAGAAGGCGCAGACCCAGATAAGCGAGCCATCCTCATTCACATCAATGGAGAGGATCTCTGCGCTCAAGATATTGATAGAGCGCGCGGCAAGCTCAACGGTTTCTCCAGCCCGGGCACGCGCATATGCACGCTTTCCATCCACCGAGATAGCGGAGAATGCAGGCGGTATCTGCTCTTGCGGACCAACTATCCCTTTCATCACCTGGGTGGCATAGGCACTATCACGCAGGCGAGAAGGGACTGGCGCTTGGGCTATGACCTCCCCTTCCGCATCATCGGTCGAGGTCTGGGCACCAAAGCAAATGGTTGCAACATAGGACTTCTGCTCTTGGGTGATGAGCCCCATGAGGCGCGTTGCCTGGCCGATGCCGCACACCATCACGCCTGACGCCAACGGGTCAAGTGTGCCCGCATGCCCCACGCGCTTCTCGCCCATCACACGTCGGATATGGGAAACGACATCATGGCTGGTTATACCTACGGGCTTATCGACCGCAAGCAAGAAATTGAATCCGCTGGAGCCGCGTTTCACGAGATCTCTACCTCCGGCTCACCTTTATCCTCATAGAAAGCCGTCAGCAGAGGCAGCACCCGTGAAAGCGCCTGGTCAATATCTCCTGTGAAGCTGAATCCTGCAGCCGCCTTATGGCCACCGCCTCCCAGCTCACGCGCGACAGAAGAGACGTCGATCTCGCCTTTTGACCTGAGATTTCCGCGCACTTTTCCTCCGGGAACCTCTTTGAGAAACAGCGCAATCTCTGATCCTTCAACACTACGCACATCATCAATTAAACCGTCTGACTCATCAAGATCTGCGCCGGTACGCTCAAAATCGTTTGCCGTGGCATAGCTATAGGCAATTCTGCCCTTGGAAAAGGTCACAATGCGCCCCAAAACCAAAGCCTCAAGGTGAAGGTACTGTAGACGGAAGCTCTGGTAGACATTGAGGGATACGCGAGCAGGACTTGCGCCCGCCTCCACCAGGTGACTTGCAACGTTAAAAGCCTCACTGTCGGCATTTTGGTACTGGAAACGGCCCGTGTCGGTAGTGATGGCGCAGTAGAGGCAGTCGGCAATATCGGGTGTGATATCCACCCCTATGAAGTCGGCAAACTCGGAGATGATAACCCCTGTTGCCGCCGCGCCCGCACGGATCACCCGTGCGTCTCCAAAGGGTTTCTCGCACGGATGATGGTCAAAGATAGCCACATGGCGCGCTCTATCACACACGGCCTCCGCATGGCTCAGCCGTGGCTTCACGGAAAGGTCTACCAAAATGAAGAGATCCGGTACCAAGGTATAGTCACTCGGACGCACGAAGGCATCGGCACCAGGCAAGAAGCGGTAGATGCGCGGAATCTCTGCATCGTCTGCCAAAAGATTGGTGACCGAGACCTTGGGCCACTTGCGCCTGATGATTTCTGCCAGCGCCAAGCCGGAGCCCAACGCGTCCCCATCGGGTGAGGTATGCGCACAGATCACCAGCTCATGGGCGTTCTCAATCAACTGTGCTATAGCTTCAAACCCACGTTCTTGCTCCTGGCACACGGCCTCATCGGAGTTCAGTCGGCAGGCATGCTGTGTCATTACGTTCATAATCTGTCCTCGCTCTGGACTTGAAGACCAGGTTATTAGCAACCATCCTCGCCCAGATGGGATTTGTCCTCCGCAATGGGATAGCCAAACTCATCCTTTTCCACCTCTAAGGTGCTGGGCACATTTTCCAGCGCACGAGATATGCGCTCCGCCTCATCCACCGTGGTGTCTATCTCAAAGATGAGCTCAGGCGTCACGCGCCACCCGAGCGCGCGACCAAGGACAGAACGGATCCTGCCCTTGGCGCGCTCGAGTGCACGTGAAACTTCCTCATAGCGCTCGCTCTCACAGCTGATATAAGCCTTGAGCACGGATTTATCCACCGAGACCTCAACGCCTGTCAGCGTGACCAGCGTGAGCTCAGGGTCTTGAATCTCAAAGAGAAGAATGCTTGCCAACTTCTCTCGTGCCTGCTCATTTATCCTGCGAGAATTGCGATTCTGCTTCATATCTAACCTTACTCAGTTCTGGCGACCTGCTCGATCCTGTAGGACTCAATAACATCGTTCACGTGGATGTCCTGGAAGTTCTCCAAGCCAATGCCGCACTCAAAGCCAGCCTTCACGCTCTTCACGTCGTCCTTAAAGCGCCTGAGCGATGCAATCTTGCCCTCGTAAACCACAATGCCATCGCGTACAAGCCTGCAGAGGTCATCACGGGTGACCTCGCCTTCTTGCACCATACAACCCGCTGCCATACCAACCTTGGGCACCTTGAAGGTGTTTCTCACCTCAATGGTAGCCGTCTGGACTTCCTGCTCGGTCGGCTTCAGCATGCCAATACGGGCAGCGTCGATATCCTCGATAGCCTTATAGATGACCGAGTAGGTACGGATCTCCACCCCATCATGCTCTGCGGCAGCGCGTGCCTTAGCCTCAGGTCTCACGCCAAAGCCAATGATGATGGCATTGGAGGCGTCTGCCAAGATAACGTCAGTCTCTGAAATGGCACCCACCGCAGAGTGGATCACGTTGATCCTTACCTCAGACTGATCCATCTTATTGAGAGAGTCTACCAGTGCCTCAATAGAGCCTTGGACATCTGCCTTGATGATGAGGTTAAGCTCCTTGACCTCTTTGTCTTCCATGGTGGCAAAGAGATTTTCAAGGGTGACATGCTTGACCTTGTTCTGCTCTTCAATACGCGCCTTGAGCGAGCGGGATTCTGCCAGCTCACGTGCATCACGGTCATCAGTAAATACACGGAACTCATCTCCTGCCATAGGAACGCTTGAGAGGCCCAAGATCTCAACAGGATCTGATGGCTTGGCTTCCTTCACACTTTGGCCCTTGGGGTTGAGCATAGCGCGTACGTGACCATAGCTCATGCCTGCCACAACAGCATCTCCAACGTGGAGCGTGCCACGGTTGACCAGGACCGTCGCTACCGAGCCGCGGCCGCGGTCAAGCTTTGCCTCAAGCACATAACCTGATGCAAAGGTGTCCGGGTTGGCCTTCAGCTCAAGTACCTCTGCCTGCAAGAGAACAGATTCAAGCAGATTGTCTATACCCAAGTGCTTCTTGGCAGAGATGTCACAGAACATGTTCTCTCCGCCCCACTCTTCTGGGATAACGCCGTACTCGGTGAGCTCTTGGCGCACACGCTGGGGGTCAGCACCGGGCTTATCAATCTTGTTGACCGCAACGATGATGGGTACATTGGCAGCCTTTGCGTGGTTGATAGACTCAATGGTCTGAGGCATCACGCCGTCGTCTGCAGCAACAATCAAGATAACGATATCGGTTACCTTAGCACCGCGTGCACGCATAGCCGTAAAGGTCTCATGACCAGGCGTATCAATGAAGGTAATGACCTTGCCATTGATGGTGACCTGCGAAGCGCCAATGGCCTGCGTGATGCCGCCGGCCTCACCTTCTGCTACGCCGGTGTGACGGATAGCATCAAGCAGCGAGGTCTTGCCGTGGTCGACGTGGCCCATCACCGTCACCACCGGGGCGCGCGGTTTCAAGTCCTTAGGATCATCGTAGAAGGAGAAGGAGTTCTCCTCCTCTTTGGTCATGATCTTGATGTCGCGGTTTAGGTCCTCGGCGATAAGTTCAATGAGGTCGTCAGACATGCTCTGAGTCATGGTGAGCGGAGAGCCCAGCAAGAACAGGCGCTTCACGATGTCATTTGCTGGCACGTCCAAGAGCTCTGCGAGTTCAGCTACGGTAGAGCCCTGCGGCACCTTGATGGTATCAAGCTGAGAAATGTCCTGGTCATTGGCCAAGGCTTTCTCAATACGTGCCTCTTGCTCCGCCTCTGCTTGCTGCTTCTTGCGGCGCTCTTTGCGCTTGCGGCGCCTGCCGCCGGACTCCTCATTGGCCTCACGCACGGCCTCACGCGCATCTGCTAAAACACGCTCACGGTTATAGGCTTCCGCCTCGCGCGCCATCCTGCTATAGCGATCCTCATCATCGCCACCGCGCCTGGAGTTCTTGCGGCCATGGCCGTGACCGTGACCTTTGCCTTCACTTCCCATGTCCATATCACGGGAGCGATCCTCATGACCCTTGCGGCCGCGCGGTCTCTCATCTTCTACCTCGAGCTCTTCTTGCGAAGGAGCCGGTGCGGTCTTCTTAGACTTGCGCTTAGCTGTCGCATCCTTAGGCTCTGAAGCCTTCTTCTCAGGCTTCTTTTCTGCCTGCTTCTTCTCTGCCTTTTCCTCCTCACGCTCCTTCATGAGCTTGTCCTGCTGAGCAATTTGCTCAAGCAGGCTGGAGAAGGACGGGACAGACTTGGGTGCGTTATCCTTCACGCGGTTGCGCTCAGCCTCTTCTTTAGCCTTAGCCTCAGCCTGAGCTTTTTCCTCCTCGGCCTTCTTGCGAGCAGCCTCAGCGGCAGCGCGCTTGCGCTCCTCAGCTGCGCGTTCTGCCTCACGGCGCTTCTCGGCCTCTTGACGCTCAGCTTCAGCCTTAGCTTTTGCCTCAGCTTCCGCTTGAGCTTGAGCCTCTTCCTCTGCCTTCTTCTGCGCCTCAATCTCCTTGGCACGCTCCTCCAAGATGGGCTGGAGCTTCTTTCTCACAATGGAGACATAGGCATCCTCAAGGCTTGAGGAGACAGACTTTACGGGTATTTTCATTTCTTGGAGATGCCCGAGCAACTCCTTGCTACTCATGCCATATTCTTTGGCAAGATCATGAATGCGAGTTTTGGCCATGTAAACAACCTTCCTCTGAGATGGACGCGGGCGTTGTCTAGACCTAGATCAAAGAATCAGGGTCGTCTGTGACCTCATCCAGATCAAGTCCAACGAGCTTCTCGTGGATACCGCAGTACTTAGAACCGGGGCGTGCCATATTTCGACACTGAATGCCGGTAGGTCCTGTGTACTCACAACAGTGGCCATCAGGGTCTTCCATATCAAACAGATCATCTTCTGTGCGCTGAGGCAAGTCACGCAGGATGTCTTTTGCCAGCGTCTCATTCTTGATATCAATGTGATAGCCGGTCAGACGCGCTGCCAGACGCGCGTTCTGGCCCTCCTTACCAATGGCCAAGGAGAGCTGGTCGTCCGGCACGATCACCGTGGCATGGTTGTCCTGCTCATCTACCAATACGCGAGAAACGCGTGCAGGTGAGAGAGCATTGGCAACGCAGCGGCTGGGATCATCGCTCCACAGAACCACGTCCACGCGCTCACCGCGCAGCTCTGACACGACCGTTCTCACGCGGCTGCCCTTGGGACCCACGCAGGCGCCCACCGGATCTAAGTGGTCATCCACAGAAGAGACAGCAACCTTGGAGCGAATACCCGGCTCACGAGCAACAGAGCGAACCTCAACAATGCCGTCGTAGACCTCAGGCACCTCGAGCTCAAAGAGCCTCTTCAGGAGATCAGGGTGCGTACGAGAGATCACAATAGGTGGCCTCTGGCGCTCACCACGGACAGGTGGCTGCGTGCTATTGGGGTCTCTGACCTCCACAATAACAGCCTTTAAGTGCTGGTTGTGAACATAGTGCTCACCAACGGGGCGCTCGTTGCGCTCGTCGGGATAGCGCTTGAGATCAAAGTGCGGAAGCTCTGCCTCAACGCCTTCACGAATCTTCACAATGGTGAAGTCAGGCGTCGACTGCAAAACCGTACCGGTGATGATGTCACCGACGCGGTGGCTGAACTCCTCATAGATCTGCTGACGCGCCGCATTTCTCACCAGCGCGTTGATCTCTGCCTTGGCATGCTGCGCCGCAATACGGCTGGTACCCTTGGGCGTCACGTCCTGCTCGTCAAACTCGGTGTATTCACCGGTCTCCTCATCAAAAGAGTCCTCACGTGGGATGAGCTTGTAGACGTAGACCTTGCCGGTTGCACGGTCAATGGTGACCTTTGCTCCGTAATCTAGGTGCAAGACCTCCGCATAGCTCTTGGCCAAAGACTGCTCCAAGCGGTCGAGCAAGAAGAGCTCGTCAATATGCTTTTCCTGGCACAGCGCCATGAGCGCTTCCATCATCTCAGATGCCATTTTCAAAACCTTTCTTATTTAGGTGTCGTGCCTGACTTCTTGTTGGACTTCTTGCCCGGCTTGGGTTTGTCCAGCTCAAAGTCCGGCTTGAGGGTGCAGGAGGCAATTTCATCCAGATCAAAGCTCAGCTCTTCTGCTGCGCCCTCATCACTCTCTATCACCACGCGACCATCCTCAAGGCCACGCAACAGACCGCTAAAGCGCCGTCTACCCTCAGAAGCACGCGTTTTTATCGCCACATGAGAACCCGCAAAGCGCTCAAAATCATGCGCACGCCTCAGCGGGCGAGAAAGACCTGGTGAAGAAACCTCCAGCGTGAAGTTGGAGTCAACAGGATCCAGCTCATCTATCAGTTCAGAGATCCACCCGGTCTCCTGCGTCACCTCATCCAGCGTAATGGTGCCCGCCGTCTCATCTGCATGATCAATCCTCACGCGAACCGTCGGTGCGCTCATGGTACCCACAACCTCCACGCTCACAATGTCTATAGCGTGGGCCTCTGCCTCCTCTTCAAGACGAGCCAGAATACGCGCGGCCAATGCGTCCATAGCTGTGGACATAACCGTACCTCCCCTCAGGGATGCCACAACATCCCGTTTCATATAGAAAGGAAGCGGGGCAAAAAGATCACCCCACTTCCTTGCGACTTAACACATGATCTGAGCTATTGTAACATGGATACACACTGCGTCAAGCGCATATGAAGGTTTAGCGAGAAGGGAAGACTCATGACGCTCAGACAATTGCGCTATCTCATTGCCGTGGCTGAGCGAGGCTCCATCAATGCTGCTGCGCAAGATCTCTACACCACCCAATCCAACCTCTCCACCTCCATCCATGAGCTGGAATCTGAGCTGGGTATCACCATATTTGTTCGCACCAACCGCGGCGTCACGCTCACCGCAGAAGGAACCGAGCTTCTCGGATACGCACGTCAGGTCATCGAGCAAGTTGACATGCTGGAGACGCACTATCACGACAATGGCACCAACGCGCTCAGGCTGTCAGTCTCGACCCAGCACTATGCCTTCAGCGTGCAGGCCTTTATCCGCCTTCTGGAATCCTGCGATGCCCAAAAGTATGACCTCACCATGAGAGAGACCTCCACCGGGCAGATCATCAGCGATGTGGCTAGTTTTAGAAGTGAAATTGGCATCCTCTACCTGGACTCGTACAACTCCCATGTGCTTACCAAGGCCTTTGAGGACGCGCGCCTACACTTTGAACCGCTCTTTGAGGCGCCCGTACATGTCTTTGTAGGAGAGTCTCATCCGCTGGCAAAAAAGAAGCTCATCGAGCCAGAAGATCTTGAGAATTTACCGCGCTATTCCTTTGAGCAGGGGCGTGAAAACTCCTTCTATTACTCCGAAGAGCCGCTCAGCTATCTACCGCATGCAAGAAATATCCGCATTTCAGATAGAAGCACGCTCACCAACCTGCTGGTTCACCATCGCGGCTACACCCTTTCAACAGGTGTTCTTACGCTTGAGATGCAGCAAGGCATCGTGTCGGTGCCGCTTAACACCACAAAGACCATGAGCGTCGGCTATTTGATCCACCGCGAGCGCAAGCCCTCTGATCTGCTTCTGCAATACATCGACGAGCTCAAGCGTTGCATCCGCAAAAATCCCACCATCAAGCCCGCATCCTAGCAGTGCAAAGAGCACGTCCGCCAGCACCGGCGGCAAACAGCACGTCCGCAAGCACCGGCGGCAGCAGCACGTTCGGCAGCAGCAGCAACCCTCGCTACCCCAGTTCCAGAACCGCGCGCTGCCACACATCCATCACATGCGCGCAAAGCTCCTCGCAGTTGCGCGGCCGCACAAGCTCAACCTGCGCAGACGGCACCCCTGTGCGAGCCTGCTCCAGAAGACCCACCTCAAAGAAGCGATCATTGAGCGCCACATCATACGGCACCAGCTCTACAAGCTCAGGCTCTGCCGCGCTCACGGCCGCCAGTACATCCCAGCCAATGAAGCCGTTAACACCCCAAGAACTTCTCGCCCTCTCAAACCAAGGCTCAACCAGCTGCCTGAGCGCACGTCCGGTCCGCGTCTTGGGCAGGCAGACGCGGGCGAGAAACTCCTGCGCTCCAAAGCGCATACCCAAGCAGTCCTGTGCGTCGGCAATGTGGAGCTGGGCGGGCTTGCCGCGCGTAGCCGATGCCGCCGCAAACACCCGCGCCGTGGCGTGCGCATCCACGGAGAAGTTGAGCTCGTTCATGATGGAGCCGCCCACCATGAGCGTGGACGTGATGCCGCCCATAAGATGTATGCCGATTGCGCGCGCCAATGAGCCGGGCCGCTCATGCTCAAGATCTCCCAGCTCAGAGGTGGCGCCCAGAGAAACGATGGTGTGGCCAAGCGCCGTCGCGCGGCCAAGCGCATGCGTCTGGCACGCCTCGCCTTGGGCGCGCCCAGCAATGATCGGGCAAGTAAGCTGCAAGATTTCTGCAAGCTGGCGCGTGGCTCTATAGGTTGCAGTGGCCCCCGCATTGCCAAAGGTGGTCAGGATGCCCGTGAGCTCTACCTGTGGAAGGCCGCACAGATAGAGCAGGGCCAGCCCGTCATCTATCTCCATGCCGGGTATGCCCAGCGTATTGTCGCACACAACAAAAATGCGCTTCCGGTTCTTCCAACCCTTCACGTCCTTCATGCTTGAGTCTCACCAAACCAATCGTCTAAGAGCATGTCCAGAAAGTCCGGCGATTCATATATCTTGATCTTCTCGAAGGTGTCCTGGTTGGTGACAGGACGCGCGCTTGACGCATACTCCACCAGCGCCATGGCGCACCACGTCACGCCACGCAGGCAGGTGATGGTCTCATAATCACCCAAGCGCTCCTCCAGCCCGTCCTGAGAAAAGCGGTCGCCCACCGCTTGGCGATACTTTTCCACACAACGCCTGCGCTCCTGGCGCGTCAAGATGACATCGGTCTTCCAGAAGGTTGTGGTGGGCACCAAAAGGTGAGCAAGATCCTGCGCAACGTCTCCTACCAGCGGCTTTTCCCAATCAATGAGATAGCTCTTATCGGGATTGATCAAGAAATTGGAGGAGTTGAGTTCGGTGTTGATGATGTGGCCATCTTTTAATCCAGCTCCATATGCCCCCGTACCTGCTCTTTTCTCCAACCGTTTTTCTACCGAGAAGAACATGCGCTCGATGCGCCGTATGACCGCGGCATCTGCCTGTGCCCAGCGCTCGTAGTGAGAAAAGAGGGCGCGGCACTCTGCCACCATGGCAGCCAGGCCGTCTTTGGGCTTCTGAAGGATGCATTTAGCAGGTACCGGCATACTGTGGATGTCTGCCAGAATGTGCGCGGCCTCCCCTAGATCGGTCTCATAGTTGAGGGGACGCCCGGGAAGAAGCTCCTCGACGCCCACCCCAAAGGGAAAGTGCTCGCGTGATCCGTCAGCAAAGTAGGGCGCAGGAGTTCTGCCCGATTGCGCCAGAAGCGCAAGCGCGGCCATTTCATACCCAATTTGATCTTTCAGCCCCAGCTGAGAGCCAACATTTACGCGTACAAGAAACTGACGCCCGTCACGCAGCGCAAGCACAAAGTTAACGTTGTACTCCCCCTGCGCAAACACCTTGAGAGACACCATATCCTGGGGCGTGGTGAGCAGGGCCTGCGCCAGCTCACGCTTTGAGGTCACATAGCGCCACAGCGCCTGGGGATCGACCACATTTTCCTGAGCGTTTGCCATATCACTCCCCCAAGTTCTTCTCGCCCGCTGGCGCAGTTTGAGAAAGCGTGGCCGCGCCATCGGCGGCGCCATCTGCCACGCCATCTGCCTCCTCAAGCGATACCACGTGCCCGCCGCATCCGGCCAGCACCAAAACCGCATCTCCCGGCGCCGCGTCCGTTTCAAGCGCGAGCTTACCTGCCAAAAACGTGCCATCGGCCACATGTCCCGCCAGCGCCAGCGCATCGTTGGCTCCGTGCACAAGCGCTCCTGTTTGCACGAGCGCCTTGGGCGTTGTGCACGCCGTCAGCTGGCCGTGATCTATCAGCGCAATCTGGTCACTCATGAGCAGTGCATCTTCCACATCATGCGTCACCATACACATGGTGACCTGCAACTTTTCATGGAGCTCCAGCACGAGCTCGCGCATGTCGTGCCGAAGCGCCTCATCAAGGCCGCTAAACGGCTCATCCAACAGCACCGCTTGTGGGCGACAAACCAATGAGCGCGCAAGTGCTACCCGCTGCTGCTGTCCGCCCGAGATCTCCTGCGGGCGGCGTAATTCAAAGCCGGCAAGGTGTACGCGCTTGAGCATAGCGCGTGCGCACGCCTCACGTTCTTCTCGCCCTATACCCCTCACACGCAGCTGAAACGCTACATTTTCACCCACGCTCATGTGGGGGAAAAGTCGCGCGTCTTGGAATACGCAGGAGATATTTCTCTTGCACGCCGCCATGTTATCAAGCGCTTCTCCATCCATGGACACGCTGCCTGAATCCATATCCGTCAAGCCGCAGAGCACCTGGAGAAGCGTGGTTTTACCTGCCCCGGAAGGGCCCAAAATGGAGGTAAACGAGCCGGTCGGCAGCTCCAAAGAGACGTTTTTGAGAATCTGCGTATGCTGGCGCACCACAGAAATGTTTTCAAGTTTGATCACAGCCGCCTACCTTGCATAGAGATCTTTTGCCACACTCTGCCACACCCTTTTACCACCCAGCTCAAACACCGCGTAGACAAGGGTATTTACCAGCAAAAACACCACCGCATACGCCCCTATAATGGTTCGGTCGCCGCCGGAGAGATACGGAAACATCACCGTGGCAAAGGTCTTGACACGCCCCGCACCCACCAAAAGCGTCAGGAAATACTGCGAGAAACTCACGATGTAGCACATGCAAAAAGACGAGCTCAACCCCGGCGCCAGCAGCGGCAACGTCACAAACCTCAAGCGGTATATGCTGTTGGCGCCAAGCGTTTGCGCGGCCTCATCATAGCGCGTGCCCAATGCGCGCGTAATATCCACCATGATGCCCACGGCATAGGGCAAACACACTACGGCATGGGCCAAGATCACGCCAAGAGGCGTTGCGGTAAGGCCAAGTCGGATAAAGATAACCTGCACACCCATAGCAAATACGGTACCCGGCACCAGAAACGGAATGAGCGTAGAGAATTCAAAGATTTGCTTGCCGCGCCAGTCAGAGCGCACCAGGGCGCGGGCCGCCAGCGTGGCTGCAGCTGTGGTGAGCAGCGCCGCCGTACAGGAAAGCCCCACGGACTGCGCCAAAAGCGCCGCGCCGCTCCCTCCCATATCCTGCAGAAACGCGCGAAAACCGCGAAGCGTTGTACTTGCAGGCAAAAGATCCGGCCATGCCCAGGCGCTGGCACATGACCAGATGATGAGCGGCACCACCACGGCCGCCACGCAGATGATCTCAAGTGCCACAATAGCGCGCGCCCATACGATACCTGTGCGCTTGTGCTGGTGCTGCCACTTACCTTCTGATGCCATGCTCCCCCCGTTTCTGTTCAATGCGCATGAGCCACACATAGGCCAGCGCCGCACAGGTGGAAATGAGCGTTACCAGCGCATTGAGCGCCATAGCGTAGCTTCTGTTGAGGATATCCGGGTCTAAGAACTCAAGATATGCCAGCACCGGAAGGGCCTTGGGCGCAGAAGGTCCCAAGAGAAAGGCCACCTCATATGACCCAAATGCAAATACAAATACCACGAGCGTTGCGCGCAGCGCCGCCGGAAGGCAGAGCGGCAAGCTCACATACCAGAAGGTCTGCCGCTCCGTTGCCCCCAAGCTCGCCGCCGCCTCACTCAAACCTCCCGACACATGCGCCATCAGCGCAACGGTGCAAAAGGCCACGTAGGGCACCTCTTTCCACGCATAGGTGACAATGATGCCCCAGCCAGAGGTAGCACCCACGACCGACGGCAGGCTGCTGGGGCTCTCGACAAACCCCAGGTAAAAAAGGATGCGCGCCACCAGCCCCGAGCCAGAGAACAAGAAGATGACCGAAGCCGCCACCAGTGCGTGCATGGTAAGCAGTGGCAGCTGAAGGCTCACCAGCCTGCCCACAAGCCGCGCGTCCAGCTTCACGAGCGCCCACGACAGAACCACCCCGCCCACCAGCGCCACGAGCGCGGAGATGCCGGCCGTCTTCAAGCTGAAGAGCAGTGAGGCGACAAGATCTTCTCGTCCAAGCGCTTGTTCAAAATAGGCAAGCGTCGGCGTGGTCCTGCCCAAAAAGGGCATGATGCCAAAGCCTTGCAGCACACCCGAGAGCGTCCCCACCACAAAGATGAGCACCAGCGCAGCGGCGGGCGCAGACATGAGGTAGGGCGCGGCATGGCGTCCTAGCCGGTGCGCGGCGTGGGATGCACTGGCCGCGTGAGGCGCATGGAGCCCTCTAGCCATTGAGCACGTCCTCGTGCCAGATCTCTTCCAGCACCGGAATCACTTTTCCTGAAGCCTCACTCACGCGCACCTTGAGTTTTTCTTCCAGAGGCACCTGGGCAGAGCCCAGCTCAACCGCCTCAAACTGCGCGCGATCATCACCGGTGAGCTTGTCCATGTCCAGCACCGTGATATTCCCCAGCCACTTGTACTGATCAAGCTGCATCTGGGGGCTCAAGACCTCATTGATAGCCACCAGAGCTGCGGCTTTATGGGAAGCGTTGGCAGCTATAGCCATGAAGTTGGTGTTTCCCACGGTGCCGGTATCAAAGAGGAACGACTGCGTGGTTTCTGGCAGACGGCCATCGTTGACCAGATCCTGCGGATCTCCATAGCCCATGTTGAACACCAGCTCGCCGTCTGCATACATCTGTGCCACCGTCGTGGCATCAGCCGGGAACGTAGTGCCTTCACGCCAGAGGTAGGGCTTGAGTTCCCGCAGGTAGTCCATGCCTTCCGCCACAATTGAGCGAACCTGCTCCTTATCTGCTGTATCCATGGTGGCAAGAGTCTCAAACTGGTCTTTGCCAATCACGCCTGCAATCAGGCAGGATATGAATGCGGTACCGGTGAAATCGCCTGGCTCAGGATAGGTCACCTGGCCGGGATGTGCCTTGCAGAACTCCATGAACTCCTGGGGATTTTTGGGCATGTCCGCAATCTTTGCGCTATCGACCCAAAACGTCATCTGTGCCTTGCCATATGGCGCTTCAAGTCCTGCGGTTTCTGAACCAAAGTCAAACGCTATGTCTTTGGACGTGGTATCCACATAGGCCTGTTCATTCGGAAGCGACAGCGCATAGGGCTCATTCCAGAGATACCCGTTCTCTTTGGCCGTAGCAAAGTTCTCCCCGTTGATCCAGATGAAGTCGATGGAGCCGTCCTGCTTTCCCGCCTGCATCTCTCCTGAGAGCTGAGTCAAGATATCATCTATGTTCATGCCCACCACGTTTAAGGTGATGTCGTACTTCTCCTTGAGCGCGGGCACCAGCGTATCTGCTAACCAGGCATTTCTGTCGTCGTTTCCGCCGTAGCCATACCAAAACACCTCCTGGCCCCTCGCTGCCGCCAGCACGCTCTCCCAGTCAGTGTAATCAAAATCGCGCGCCTGGTCAGTGCTGTCTGACGAGGCATCGGCCCCCTGTTGGCCGCACGCGCTCAAAAGAACTGAAGAGCCTATGCCGCAAGCGACGCTCACTGCAAATGCGCGACGGGTCATGTTCATGGTACGGATGTTGTGTTTCATGTTCTTAATCCTTTTTCTATATGGTCTTACCACTATCTATCTGGTGTTTTGCATAATCTTCCGCGAGGCGGGCCGTCCGTGAGGACACGAGCTGGTGCGCGTCTGGATGGTGCGCGAGCTCATCCAGATAGCAAACAAGATCTTCGACGGTATCAATATCTGCACGTAGCGGCCCTTTTCCCACAGAAATCCCCAGCTCATGGCATATATCACACGTCTGCTGATACACGTCCTTTGTGCTGTAGGCATCGAGCTCAAACATCTCTTTATGAGGGCTTTTCATGCCGACCAACCAATAGCCCCCATCCGCAGAAGGCGCCAGCACCACATCATGATCTGCAAGCTCTGCCGAAGCCGCCCTGAGATCTCCCGAACACACCGCTGGCAGATCAGAGCCCATGAGCATGCAGGCGCGCGCCCGCGTAAGCTCCGCGCTCATAGCCCGGTGCATCCGCTCTCCAATACCCTCCCCCTCCTGCTTATAAAAGCTGAGGTCACAGCCCGTATCACACACGTCTTTGAGAGTGCTTTCAAAGCGCGCGCGGAGCGCGCGGGAGTCGTTTTTGCCCGCATCAGTCAGATAGACCGCAATATGTTCCAGACTGGGGGAAAGTCGCTCAACCAGATCTTCTGCCATGGCCCACTGCAAACGCGCCGCCCGCCCATCACCAATGCTTGCCGCAAGCCGCGTCTTGCTCACGCCCGCGCGAGGCAGACGCGTAAAGAGAATGAGCGTGGTTTCAAGGCGAGAAGAACCTGAGGGTCGAGAGTCGCTCCCCTGCTGCAGCGATGCCGGCCGCGCCGCCGCCGGCCGCGCCGCCGCTGGCTGCACGTTCTTCTCGCCCGCACGATAGAGACGTGCCAGCTCTGCAGAATCTGTCCCCGCGCGATACATCCTGCGCAGTTTTCTCATGAGCAGCGCCGTCTTGATGGGGCCGCCCACTTCAAAGCGCCGGGCAGACGTGGTGATGTGACAGGGCAGCACGCAAGGGCGGGACAGTCGGCGCAGACGCCGACTGAGCTCGTAGTCCTCCATCAGCGCAAGCGCCGGAAAGCCGCCCGATGCGCGCAGCGCCTCCTTGGTAAAAAACATGCCTTGGTCGCCAAACGCTATGCCAAAGAACCTGACGCGCAGGTTGCTCACGAGCGCGCCCGCCCGATACACCCAGCGCGAGCTGTCAAAACGCATCCGCATGCAGCCCCACATGGCACCGCGCTCAAGCGCCTCTTTGAGGGCGAGAAAAGCCGAGGCATCTGGGGTACTGTCAGAATGTAAGATGAGCACAGCATCTCCTGCTGCGCGCTCTATCCCCACACGGCACTGGAGACCGCGCCCCGGAGCTGACACAATGAGCCTGTGGTGGCTGCGGCCCAAGAGCTCTAGCGTCTTATCACGTGAGCCTCCGTCCACAAAGATGATCTCTGCCCCCGCGTGCGCCCAAGGCTCTAAGTCAGCAAGCAGCTGGGGTATGCGCGCTTCCTCATTCAAGACGGGCACCACAACAGAAAGCTTCACGAGCGCTCCTTGCCGCCTACACCAGACATGCCGGCCTTCGGCTCCACCTGCGCTGCAAACTTGCACCGCGCCCTGTTGGCAAGCGCATGTTGGGCGTCCGGCGCCTCATCTACCCCCAGGATGATAGAGACCACATGGCGACAGCGCGCATATCCCAGCCGCGCAAATTGCCCCAGGCAGGAGGCACAATACGTGTAGATGATCTTATCGCCTGCAGCATCGATCACCCGCGTACCCGCGCGAGAAGATACTTCTGATCCCTGCGAAAAAATCTCAGGGCGAAGACCGCAGCACCCCGCCTTTTCCATGGTCTTAACGGCGCTCAAGTCATAGGCCGCGCGCAGCGCGCGCTCAAGCGTGCGATCTTGCTTGTCGGGGCATGGAATGAAAAGCAAGCCGGGCGCAAAGGTGCTTTGTGCCGCCACACGCTCATGCACAAAGTAGTCAACCAGCGAGACCACCTCAAGATCGGTGGTGCGCGATAGATATTCCAGGCAGTTAGGGCATGCCGTTATCACGCGTGAGCAGCCAATACGCTGAAGCCGCGCCAAGAGGCCAGAAAGCGCACGCTCGGCGGAAGCCTCCATGCCATAGCCGACAAGGGACCGGGCGCAGCAGTCATATACCACGCCTACGCCGCGCTCACGACAGAACTCGGAGACCGCCGCGTTGGTCTCAGGAAACTGGGAAGGAAAAGAACAGCCGGGAAAATAGACGGTTTCACAGCGCGTATGCGGATAGTGCTTGAAGGGATAGTGTCCTTTTTCAAGCGCGTTTGTCAGCTTGGCCGTATTGATGATCTGCCCCTTCTTCATGAAAGATCAGCCTTTTTCTTGAGAACGTGCGCCACCGTGAGCGAGAAGGCCAGAAGCACCCCTGCCAAAACAAAGAGTTCTATCCTGTTTTCTGCATCAAAGAGGCCTGCCGAACCAACGGTATAGATAGCGACGCCCGGCAGCATGAAGACGGCCGATAGCAGCGTATATGCACCCAGGCTCACGTCAGTGATGCCGTATGCAAAATTCTGCACATTAAACGGGAAAAGCGGCACCAGGCGCGTTATGGCCAGAAGATAGGTGTAGCTCCGGTCAATGCCCGAGAAGAGCAGCTTGTCGAGCGCAGGATACTTTGCCAAGCGCGGCTTCAGAGAGTCCTTAAGAAAGAATCGCCCAACCAAAAACGCCAGCGTAGCACCTACGGTCATGGCAACCCAGCAGAGCAACGTCCCCATCACCGGGCCGAAGATGCTCCCCGCCAAAACGGCAAACAAGACGCCCGGCAACGCCAGCACGACTGACCCCACAACCGAGAGCAGGATATAGAAAAAGCCAGCTTGGAAGAGGTTTTCTGCTGCAAGCTCCCGCAGCGCGCCCACGCCAGATGCCCCCTCAAATGCCGCCGTCCAGCCAAACACATGGCTTGCCACACCAAGCACAACCACCAGCACAACAAAAAGAATGACCTTGTAGTGTTTCTTGAGCGCCATCCCGTCCTTACCCTTACAACCGCACCTGTCACAAACGCATACGTATACTTAGCGAACTACTTTATCGCAGCGCGTATCCTAATCAGAACAACGCGCTCGCGCAGCACATTAAAAAGGGCGAGAAAATCGACTTCTTGAAACGGCACAAAAAAGGGCCGACCCCTCAAGGTCGGCCAGAAACTCATTACACGCATTCTTGTGCATACGTAGGACTAGACATCCTCATCGATCAGTGCATCGAAGTCCACCTCACCCGTACGAACCTTCACGACGCGCTCAACGCTGTAGACAAAGATCTTGCCATCGCCAATGTGTCCGGTGTAGAGGATCTTCTTTGCGGTATCAATCACGCTCTGAGCAGCCAAGCTGCCGACCACAACCTCGCACTTTACCTTAGGCAAGAAGCGCGCGTCGACGGGCAGACCACGATACATTGCGTTGGCGCCCTTCTGGATACCAAATCCGGTTACGTGCGTCACGGTCATGCCCGTCACACCCAGCTTGTTGAGTGCAGCCTTCAGCGGCTCCAAAGCAGATGCCTTGCACATGATGGTGACGTTGTGCAGGCTTCCCGGCTTGGTGAGGTCAACGCTTCCCACCTGCGGCACTGCAGCCTCACGCTTGGCATCGCTTGCGGCCTCATAGTTATTCTCGCCCAGATCCGTGCCTTCGTTGGGATTCACAATATCCAGGTTGGCATAGGTAGGATCGGAGATAGCAAAGCCAGAATAGGCCGTAGGCAGCCCGTGCTCTGCTGCATCCAGGCCGTCGATCTCAATTTGTTCAGAAACGCGCAGGCCAATGAACTTATCAATGAGCTTGAAGATGATGAACATGACCACCAGAACATACGCGGCAACCGCAATCACGCCTAGGATCTGTACCAGCAAAGACGCCGGGCCAAAGCCGTAGAACAAACCCGTTGTGGTGGAGAAAAGGCCAACCGCAATAGTTCCCCATGCACCATTTACGCAGTGAACCGAAATAGCGCCCACCGGGTCATCAATCTTGGCCACCTTATCAAAGAACTCGACCGAGAAGACCACGATAATGCCGGCAACGAGCCCAATGAAGAACGCGCCAAACGGATCGACCGCGTCGCAGCCGGCCGTGATAGCCACAAGGCCAGCCAGAGCTGCGTTAAAGGTCAAAGAGACATCGGGCTTACCATAGCGCACCCAGGTGAAGATCATGGTGGTGACGGTTGCTACCGCCGCTGCCAAGTTGGTGTTAAAGGCGATAAGACCCGCGGAAATAAGAGTGTCGTCACCTGTCAGGGACACGGTCGAGCCCGTGTTGAAGCCAAACCAGCAGAACCACAGGATGAAGACGCCCAGCGCCATAGCGGTCATGTTGTGGCCCAGAATAGCGCGCGGCTTGCCGTCCTTATCGTACTTGCCAATACGCGGCCCTAAGAGGGCCGCTCCCAAAGCAGCGGTGATGCCGCCGACAAAGTGGACGGCCAGAGAGCCCGCAAAGTCATGCAGACCCAGCTCAGAAAGCCAACCGCCGCCCCAGATCCAGTGGCCAGAGATGGGATAGACAATCAGGCTGATGGCCGCAGAGTACAGGCAGTATGCCTTGAAGTTGGTACGCTCTGCCATGGAGCCGGAAACAATGGTTGCGGCCGTTGCGCAAAAGACGGTCTGGAAGATGGCATAGACCAAGGTAGGCAGCGTGCCAAAGTCATATTCGCCCAAGATAAAGGGGTCGAAGGTACCAATCAAGGCACCGCCGCCGCCAAACATGAGACCAAAGCCCACAATCCAGTAACACGGCGTACCAATGCAAAAGTCCATCAGATTCTTCATCAGGATATTGCCGGTGTTCTTGGCGCGGGTAAGACCCGCCTCACACAGCGCAAAGCCTGCCTGCATAAAGTAGACCAGAAATGCACCTATGAGTGTCCAACCTACATCTACGGAGCTGAAGATTTCCATTTCGTTCCTCCTAGGCTACACGTAAGCCTCCCGTGTCGGCAGATCTCGTGACCCTCCAAGAACGCCTTTGACCACACCGACCTGACGGGCACAGCATGCCACTGAACGGTAGTGATTTTTTGCTCAGCGGCGTGTATTTACGCAAGAGCAAGCGGCAAAAAATGGGTTGGAAACACTGTTACATGCCCTCTACGCTGGTGTTATGGCCAAGGTTCAGCCATGTTACCGACGTGTGTGTGCACGTTTACCACCATGTTGTGGCGGTGCATATTTGTGAAGTCGCCTATGCCTATGAGCGCTTATGAGCGCATAAAAAAGCCGGCCCAAAGGCCGGCTCGTGCGTCTGAGGAACGCAAGAAGGGATAGCGATGCGTGGTCTAGATGGCGACGATATTGACCAAGCGGCCAGGAACCACAATCACGTTCTTGATGGTCTTGCCAGCAATATGATCAGCCACAGCCTCCTTGGCGCGCGCCTCCAACTCTGCCTTATCCGCAGTTGCGCTCACCTTGATGCGGCCGCGCACTTTACCTTTCACCTGGACGGCAATCTCTATCTCATCGGCCTGAGCAGCTGCGCTATCAAAGTTTGGCCACGGTTCGTTGTAGACAGAGCCCTGAGCGTTGAGCGCCTCATGGAAGAGCTCTTCTGACCAGTGCGGAACGATGGGCGCAAGCATGGCCACAATGTCGTGTGCAACGCGCATGCAGAGCTCTTTGTTGCATGTATCAGCAGTTGCCATGTTGACATACTTGCTGGCAGCATTGACCAGCTCCATCACTGCAGAAATAGCCGTGTTGAACTGGCCACGGTCAAAGTCTTCACCGCACTTGAGGCCAAACTCGTTGAGCTCACGCCAGAGCTCTTTTGCCGCGCCATCAAGCGTTGACGCATCGAGCGACGACGCATCTGCACCAGCTCCCAGCTTGGCGAGCAGCCACACAATTCTCCAAGCACGCCGCAAGAACCTGTTGGCTCCCGCAACCGCTTCCGTATCCCAGTTGAAGTCCTTCTCGGACGGTGCAATGAAGAGGATAGAAAGGCGCATGGTATCTGCACCATACGGCTCAATCACGCTTGAGGGCGGTACCACATTGCCCTTGGACTTGGACATGGTCTCACCGTTCTCATCTTTCACCATGCCCTGACAGAGCAGGTTCACAAACGGCTCATCCACGTCTATCAGGCCCAAATCACGGCACACCTTGGTCCAGAAGCGCGAGTAGAGCAGGTGCAGGATAGCGTGCTCAATGCCACCAATGTAGTTGTCAACCGGCATCCAGTGGTTTGCCGTCTTCTTGTCAAACGGCAGCTCCGTGTTGTGCGGATCACAGTAGCGCAGGTAATACCAACTTGAGCACGTAAAGGTATCCATGGTGTCCGTGATGCGCTTTGCAGGCTTGCCGCACTTGGGGCAGGTCGTCTCATAGAACGGCGCATACTCTGCCAAGGTCTCCCCTGCGCCCAAATCAAGATTCTCCGGCAGTTTGACGGGCAGATCCTCATAAGGCACTGTGACATCTCCGCAGCAATCGCAGTGGATCATAGGAATGGGATTTCCCCAGTAGCGCTGACGGCTGATCAGCCAATCACGCAGCCTAAATTGCACCGTCGAGCGGCCAAGCCCGCGCTCTTTGAGGTAGGCAACAATAGCGTCGACCGCCTCTGAGTGCTTACCACCGCGCAGCCCCGTGAACTGGCCAGACTGGATGAGGTAGCCCTCGGTAGACATGGCGCCATCCCAATCCACATCGGTCACCTCAAGGTCACGCACGTCTTTGAGCTGCTCATAGAGCGGATCGTCTTTCTGCGCAATGATGGGAGGAATGGGCAGCTGGTATTTGCGTGCAAAGTCAAAGTCACGCTGGTCTCCGCAGGGCACGCCCATAACCGCACCCGTGCCGTAGTCCAGAAGGACATAGTCTGCCACCCAGAGCGGCACTGGCTTGTTGTTGATGGGGTTGATCACATAGCGCCCAGTAAATACGCCGTGTTTCTCGCGCTCAGAACCCTGGCGATCAACACTTGATACCTGCTCTGTTGCGGCTTTGAGCGCCAGGAAGTCCTTCTCATAAGGCGTGTCTTTCACGAGCTCCGCCGCCAGCTCACTCTCGGGCGGCAAAACCATGAACGACGCGCCAAAGAGGGTATCTGCGCGCGTGGTAAAGACGGTAATCCTGCGCTCGGTCGGCGTCACGCCGTCCGTATCTGCCAAGAAGAAGTCAATCTCTGCGCCCTCTGAGCGGCCAATCCAGTTGCGCTGCATGGCCTTTACGCGCTCTGGCCAGCCGTCGAGCTTGTCCAGGTCATCCAAGAGCTCCTGCGCGTAGTCCGTAATCTTGAGATACCACTGAGAGAGATTGCGCTTCTCTGGAATGGAGCCGCAACGCCAGCAGCGACCCTCCACCACCTGCTCGTTTGCCAGTACCGTCTTGCAGCTGGGGCACCAGTTCACCGGAGATGTAGCGCGGTACACCAGGCCCTTCTCGTACATCTTTAAGAACAGCCACTGACCCCAGCGATAGTACTCAGGATCACAGGTTCTCACCAGACGGTCATAATCATACGAGAAGCCCATGCGCTTCATGGTGGCCACGGCCGTGTCCATGTTTTGGTAGGTCCACTTGGCGGCCTGCGTATTGTGCTTGATAGCTGCATTTTCTGCCGGCAGACCGAACGCGTCAAAGCCCATGGGGTGCAAGACATCAAAGCCGCGCATGCGTGCCTGGCGCGCCATGGCATCACCTATGGTGTAGTTGCGCGCATGGCCCATGTGCAGATCTCCCGACGGATACGGGAACATCTCAAGCACGTATTTCTTGGGCTTTGAGGGGTCTTCGTCGGTCTTGTAAAGCTCCTCGTCTTCCCAGACTTTTTGCCACTTGGTCTCTATGGCCTCGGCATCATAAGCAGGGATATCCTCAACGTGCTTCTCTGGAACTTCGCTCATGTATGCAGCGCTCCTTACCTCAAAAGTCAAATACCACCTGATTCTATCAGGTATCACACGCTGTGCTGACGCATGATACGCAATAGAAAAGGGGGTAACCCAAAAGGATCACCCCCTTGCATACGCATCATAAAAGATTAGAAATTCATGTCCGTGTTGTTGTCCTTGAGGATAACGTCATGTGCGCCACCCTCAACCAGTGAGGTGGCAGAGACCAGCGTGATCTTGGCCTTGTCACGGAGCTCAGCCAGATCAAGCGCACCACAGTTGCACATGGTCGAGCGCACCTTGGTAAGTGAATTCTCCACGTTTTCCTTCAGAGGTCCGGCGTAGGGCACGTAGGAGTCAACGCCCTCAACAAAGCTCATGCCCTTCTTCTGGCCGCCCAGGTCATAGCGCTGCCAGTTGCGTGCACGTGCAGAACCCTCTCCCCAGTACTCTTTGACGTAGGAGCCCTTCACGTTGAGACGACGAGTTGGTGACTCATCAAAGCGGGCAAAGTAGCGGCCCAACATCATGAAGTCTGCACCCATGGCCAGAGCAAGCGTCATGTGGTAGTCATAGACAATGCCGCCGTCAGAGCAAACCGGCACGTAAATGCCCGTTTCCTCATAGTAGCGGTCACGCTCTGCGCAGACGTCAATAAGGGCAGATGCCTGGCCACGGCCAATGCCTTTCTGCTCACGCGTAATGCAGATGGAGCCGCCGCCTATACCCACCTTAACAAAGTCTGCGCCTGCTTCTGCCAGGTAGCGGAAGCCCTCAGCATCGACCACGTTACCTGCGCCGACCTTCACGGAGTCACCATAGTGCTCACGGATCCAGTCAAGGGTGAGCTTTTGCCACTCTGAGAAGCCCTCAGAGGAGTCAATGCAGAGCACGTCTGCACCGGCCTCAACCAACAGCGGCACGCGCTCTGCATAGTCACGCGTGTTGATACCTGCACCCACCATATAGCTCTTCTTGTCATCCAAGAGCTCATCTGGGTTAGACTTATGGGAGTCATAATCCTTGCGGAAGACGATGGAAGTCAGATTGCCATCCTTGTCCACGATAGGCAGGGCGTTGAGCTTGTGCTCCCAGATGATATCGTTGCAGTCATGGAGGCTTGTGCCGTCTTGTGCGGTCACCAGCTTATCCGCATGCGTCATAAACTCTGCAACCTTCTTGGAGCGGTCATCACGAGACAGGCGGTAGTCACGCGAGGTCACAATACCCACCAGCTTGCCGTGGGCAGATCCATCCTCCGTTACCGGCATGGTGGAGTGGCCGGTACGCTCTTTGAGATCAAGCACGTCTTGCAGTGTCATATCCGGCGTGAGCGTAGAGTCAGAGGCGACAAACCCAGCTTTGTAGGTCTTAACCTCCTCTACCATAGCGGCCTCTTGCTCTGGCGTCTGCGAGCCATAGATGAAAGAAAGGCCACCTTGCTGGGCCAAGGCAATGGCAAGCTTGGGGCCAGACACGGCCTGCATGATAGCGGAGACCATAGGGATGTTGAGCGTGATTGCGGGCTCTTCACCCTTATTGAAACGCACCAGCGGCGTCTTGAGTGAGACGTTGGCGGGGATGTTCTCATGTGAAGAGTACCCAGGAACTAAAAGGTACTCAGAAAAGGTGTGGGACTCTTCCTTAAAGAACGTTGCCATAACCAAAGGCTCCTTCCGCCCGTATCCAAATGTTTGGCAGATTGTAACACCCAAAATACACGTTCATAGATACGCCAAATGCGTGGCAGCCCGCAGGATTGCGCCGCCGCCACGCATTTTTTATCGCCTGATAGAACTACCCCTCACTCATCACATCATCAAAGTTGACTGCAATGTCGTGCTTGGTGGGGACCCATTCGACCTTCTTGAAGAGCGCCACCACGGTGATGGGGATGTAGGAGAGCATAAAGATAGGAAACGTAAAGAGGTTGGTCACAATGCGCCACTTCTTGCGACAGTGAATGTGCTTGCGCTCAGAGATGGTGGTGATAATGGCCAGGATAAAGAACACCAGATACATGGAGCCAAATGTCATGATGAGCGAACCCACACACATCAACAGCTCGCCTTGCGTGGCGATAAACCCATGGGAGAAGTAGCCAATGATGAGATATGCGCTGTTGACAAAGGCCGACAGAAGCGTGAGCAGCATTCCTGGCGCCACCGTCATGAGCATGTCATAGGAGGAGAAGCGTGCCTCCTTGAAAATGCCACGCAACAGATTTCTGTTGTACGAGAAAAACACCTGGTAGAAGCCTTTAGTCCAGCGCATGCGCTGGGTCCAGGAGGCCTTGAAGGTGACCGGCTGCTCATCAAAGAACTCCGCCGGCGCATAGCCTATCTGAATGCCATGGGCGCAGCAGAACGTGGAGAACTGGATGTCTTCGGTCAGCACATGGAAGTTCCAGCCGTGCATACCCTTGATGATGCGCTGGGATACCAGCCAGCCAGAACCAGAGATAGCGCAGCTGGTGCCCACCATCATGCGCACGTTGTTCAAGAATTTTGCCTCGCGCAAAAACCAAGTGGCATATGCAGAGCTGATCCAGCTTGAATCAAAATTCTTGGAGTTGCGATAGCTGGTACAGACCAGATACCCCGCGTCAAAGGCCTGATTCATGACCTCGACGTAGTTGGGCGCAATGATGTTGTCTGCATCCATCACAAAGAATGCCTCGTACTTATCGCCGTACTCATTCAAAATGCGGTTGAAGGCATAGTCAAGAACCCAGCTCTTGCCCTTGCGTACCAAGTCGTTTCTGGCCCAGGTGATAGCCCCTGCCTTCTGTGCCTCTTCAAAGGTGTTATCCGTACAGGCATCTGCCACCACAAAGCAATCGATCACGCCATCGTATTTCTGCGTCAAGATGGAGCGCACCAAGTTGCCAATGACCGGGTCTTCATTGTGCGCAGCAATCACAAAGGCATAGGAGTGATTCTTCTTGGCTTTGGGCAGCACCACGTCCCCATGGATGATGCCGCGGATGAGAAATACCAGCTGGTAAAAGTATGCCAGCGTAAAAAAGAGCAGCATGATGAAGTTAAAGATAACAATAGGAGTCAAACCCATGCGGTTGAGTTCCACGCTCTCCACCTCTCTTGTGCTGATGCAGATGCCATAATGGCATGAGCTACCAGCGCTTTTGGCCAAACGGACTATAGGCCAGGGACTGTGCGCTCCAAGATGCGCACGCCTGCCTCCGTGCGACCCATAGAGCGTTCCTGAAGAGATTCTAGTACACCTCTCAAGTCTTCGGGCAGCCGATCGGCAAGCTCAATGCAATCTCCCGTCCAGGGATGATCAAAGTTGACATACCAGCTGTGGAGATATTGCCGCTTGAGCGAGAGATTTTGAAACTCATCTCCCCTACCATAGAGCTGATCTCCCACCAAGGGGTGTCCCACATGGCGCATATGTACACGTATCTGGTGCGTTCTGCCCGTATACAGATGGCATTCCAGCAAGGTGTAGCCCTCGTCACGTCTGCCCGCCTCAAAGCGCTCCAGTACCCTGAAGGTGGTAATGGCTCTTCTCGCAGAAGGGTCATCACTCACCGCCATCTTCAGCCGATCCCTGGTAGAGCGTGCAATGCCGGTCTCTATAGTTCCCTCATCTAAGGCGACAAACCCATGCACCAGGCAGATATAGCGCCTATCCAAAATCCTCAGGCGTATCAGATCCTGCAAAGCCTTTTGCGTCTTGTCATCTTTTGCCGCAAGCATGAGACCCGAGGTGTCCATGTCCAGACGATGCACAATGCCTGGACGCTCATCTCCTTGCAGATGCCCCAAGTGCTCGTAGCCGCAGTGTGCCACCAGGGCATTTGCCAGGGTATCGTTGATGTGTCCAGGAGAAGGGTGGCAGACAAGGCCAGGCTGTTTGGAGAGCACCAGAAGGTATGCATCCTCATAGCGGATGTCTAAGGGGATATCAGGGTTAGGCATGAGCATGCCCATGCGCGGTTCTGGATCTGGCACGCTCACCTGTATGCGGTCTCCCAAGATCACGCGCTCACTCTTGGAGGTTGCCCGCGTGCCATTGATGGTCACGACGCCTGATTCAATCAGCTTTGCACACGCGCTTCTCGAAGGACACCCTTCAAGAGACGCAAGGTAGCTATCCAATCTGGTCCCATCCGCTATGGGATCAACAAGCGCACTGACGATCACACATCCTCCTTATCAACTACAGCAATCTTATACGTACTTCTGCCACCCTCACCGTATGCGCACACATGACAAGAGCGATGTTTAAGAACAGATATGCGCACGAGAAAAACACCCCGGCCAAACGTGCATGCCCGAGGTGTTTAGCTCTGCATATAGTTGCATCCGTTATGTGTGAGCGCCCTGTTTTCTATCCCACAGCACATAGAGGATAAACGTGAGTACCACCCCAACGGTGACGCAGATATCCGCCACATTGAAAATGGGAAAATTAATGAATGTGGTCTTGAGAAAGTCAGTCACCGAGCCTTTTACCACGCGGTCAATCATGTTGCCAATACCGCCGCCGCCCACGCACCCTAAGGTGAGAACCATACTCATAGGCAGATTGGGCTCTCGCCACAAAATGAACATGACGACCACCAAAACCGCAAGCGCAATGAGCACAAAAAACGCTCCCACGCCAGCACCAGCGCCCAAAGAAAAGGCAGCACCGGTATTCTCAACCAGCGTAAGATCAAGAACACCGGGGATGAAGGTCATATCGCCCTCAGACACCATCAGGCGTACCGCAGCTTTTGTCGCCTGATCAAGCATGACAACCAGTGAAACGATGATCCAAAACATCATCATCTTCAAGCCGCGCGAGTTTGAGATCCTTGCCTCCATTTGCCGCCACCAACCTTTGCTTAGGCGTTTTCCTGTGCGGATTCTACCGCATCGTGGCAGCGCTCACAAAGGCCGTCTTCGCCAACCTCACGCCAATTCCAGCAGCGCTCGCACTTGTGACCCTCTGCGGGCAAGCAGGAGCAGCTGAACTCGTCACCTTCCGCGAGCGTCACCGCAGAGCAGACGAAGGGCTCTGCCAGATCACAGCCCATCTCAGAGGTGAGCGCAACGTATGCATTGTGCGGCAGCGTGAGCTCTGCTCGGGTAGCTTGCGTGGTCTTCTCCTTGACGGTGCCGGCCTCAAGCGCCTCATCATATGCCTTGGTATAGACGTTGCGCGCCTCTGACATAGCGTGATAGGCATCAAGATAGGCCGTGTACTCTTCCTTGCCGAGCGGTGCCTCAAACCAGTCGAGCAGCGCTGCATACTTCTGGTTATCACGCAGGGAAGCGGGCAGAAAACTCATGGCTTCATCGGTGGTGTATGACAGGATGGGCTGCAGGTCTCTTACCAGCATGGAGAGCATGTATGCCCAGGTGGTCTGAGCACTTCTGCGCTCTTTGGAATCAGCGGCCGAGCAGTACATGCGGTCCTTGGTGGCGTTGAGATAGCCGTTTGAGAGCTCTGTTACCACGTAGTCATACAGCGTGCGGAAGACCACGTTGAAGCGGTATCCCTCATAGGCCTCTGTCACCTGGTCATGCACCTCACATAGGCGCGCCACGTTGAGCTTGTCAAAGGGCGTGAGTTCGTCAAATGCAAGACCATCCTGCGCCGGATCAAACTGATCTTCAATCTCTCCCAGCAAGAAGCGTAAGGTGTTGCGGAAACGACGATAGGCATCTGCCACGCGATCCAAGATCTGGTCATTGCAGGCCACATCCACCGAGGTATCAACCGATGCCACCCACAGGCGCAACACGTCTGCACCGCGCGTCGAGCAGACATCGTTGGGGTCAATGGTGTTGCCCAAAGACTTGGACATTTTGCGGCCTTCACCATCCAAGGTAAAGCCCTGAGAAACCACCGACTTGTACGGTGCCACACCATAGGCGCCCACCGAGGTCATGAGCGCACTCATGAACCAACCGCGGTGCTGGTCTGAGCCCTCAAGATACATATCCGCAGGGAATTGCAGGTACGGACGGTGCTTGCAGACGGCCGTGTGAGACACGCCTGAATCCCACCAGACGTCTAGGATGTCCTGGTTGGCCTTCAGGTTATGGCTTCCACATGCGGGGCACACGCAATGCTCGCCCAGATACTCCTTGGGGTCATCGGTAAACCACGCGTCAGAGCCCTTTTCATGGAAGAGCTTGATAACGTCGTCTAAGGTGTCGTCGCTGAGCACGGTCTCTCCGCAATCCTGGCAGGTAAATGCCGGAATAGGCACGCCCCATGAGCGCTGGCGAGAAATGCACCAGTCCGGACGCTGTGCCACCATAGAGCCGATGCGCTTGATAGCGTGTGGCGGGTAGAATGCCACGTGGTCAAGTGCGTCAAGTGCCTCCTTGCGCAGGCCCTTCTCGTCCATGGAGACAAACCACTGCTCGGTAGCCCTAAAGATAACAGGCTGCTTGCACCGCCAGCAGTGCGGATAGCTGTGGGAGATGTCCTCATGCATGATGAGGGCACCGCGCTCACGCAGCCACTCAATGATCTTGGGGTTTGCTTCGTTGACCTCCATGCCGCTCCACGGGCCGCCGGTGCCAATCTTGTCACCCTTGTAGAAGTGGCCATCGTCGTCTACGGGCATAACGATGGGAATATTGAATTTCATGCCGGCATTGTAGTCATCCACGCCGTGGCCAGGTGCTGAATGGACGATACCCGTGCCGTCCTCCAGGGTGACGTAATCTGCATAGATGAACTCACCCTCGACGCCCTGGTCACCAAAGATAGGCTGCTTGTAGCGCATGTGCGCAAGCTCGGTGCCGCTCATGCGCCAGATGTCTCCATCTTCCGTGCGCACCAGCTTGTAGTTCTCATAGCCAAACTTCTGGCAGTCCTTCTCATAGAGCGCCTCTGCCAAGATCTCACAGCGGCCATCGACCAGCACGGCCACGTATTGCGCCTCAGGGTGCAGGATAACGCAGTCATCTGCAGGAAGCGTCCAGGGCGTGGTGGTCCAGATGTCCACGTAGAGATGGTCCTGGAAGGCCTCAAGACCTTGTGGGACGGTGGTCATCTCAAAGCGGACAAAGATAGCCGGTGACACTTCGTCGCTGTATTCAATCTCTGCCTCGGCCAGCGCGGTATGGCAGTGGCTGCACCAGTGGACGGGCTTGCGACCACGATAGATGGAGCCCTTGTCGTAGATGGCCTTGAAGATCTCAATGTCTGCTGCGTCGTAGTCATGCACGTAGGTGAGATAGGGATTGTCCCACTCTGCCAAAACGCCCAAGCGCTTAAAGCCCTGACGCTGTGTATCCACCTGCGCCACCGCCTCTTTGCGGCAGATCTCACGGATCTTCTCCTTGGGCAGCTGGTTGAATTTCTCTGTACCCAGCTGCTCCTCTACCTTGTGCTCAATGGGCTGGCCGTGGCAGTCCCAACCAGGCACGTATGGTGTCTCATAGCCGCGCATGGCCTTGTAGCGGTTGATCATGTCCTTAGAGATCTTGTTCATGGCATGGCCCAGGTGAATGGGGCCGTTGGCGTAAGGAGGCCCATCGTGCAAGACGAACTTCTCGTGGCCTTCATTCTTCTTGAGCAGAAGCTCATAGACGCCATTTTCCTCCCAGTCCTTGAGGCGCGCAGGCTCATTTTGAGCCAAGCTCGCACGCATGGAGAACTTGGTCTTGGGGAGGTTCATGGACTTCTTGTACTTGTTTGCCACTCCTACCTTCCAATCCCGGGCACAAAAAAGGCGCCCGTCCCTTGTGCTGGGACGAAGCGCCATATGGGTACACTTCGCTTGTAAACCACCCAGCGAGCGGAAATCCGCCAAACTCGGCTGGCCTGTCTCGGCGGCCACTCCGGCGACGCCTACTAATGAGCGGATACTCACGTTGGGGCCGCAGCTCCGAGGTGATTTTCTCTTGGACATGGGCGCGGGCTCTCACCGTCCCCGCTCGCTGGTACTCATGCGACCCAAAATACTCGTCCTCATCAATGCCACGAGCGTGATTCTATCACCACCTGCGGGCGATTTCACTACCGTTTGCATTCTTTTGCGCAAAATACTACGAGCAGTGCGTCAGCACTGAGCTCCCATCTGTCGGGCGAGAAGAACGAGCGCTCCGCATGGGTGACTCAAACGTAGGGACACGCACCGCAAGCAGCAAAACGCCCTTGCAGGTGATACCTTTCAACGTTCTGAGCGAGTAGATTTGATCTTGACATGGAGTTTATCAAGAGAAGCGCTCGATAACGCTACCCAGCTTTTGATATGAGGCTGGGTAGCAACCAAATATCTATGAGCGAGAAGCCAATGTAGTCCACCTGTCTACGCCGCCGTAGAACTTGTCAAAGTCGAGGTCTCCGTTGTAGTTGGACAGTCTGCCGTGGTCGGTGTACTGACGCATCACAGGCGCACTCCAAGCGCCGTAGTTGTTGTCATAGCCTTCCCACGGAAACTCTTCGTAGCCATCGCGTTGATTGCTGTCTGCATATTGTGCCACCCAGAGGCCATAGCCTGCGTTTGCCACCGCTGACCAGTCATAAGCCGTAGTGACCGACCTACTCATATAGATAAGCGGCTTCACGCCCGTTTCCTTAAAGACGTAGTCAAGCCATTCTTTGGCAGCAGAAGGACCAAGACTGAATACGTCATTTTTGGTTGAGTTCTCCCAGTCAAGGACAAAGATGGCCTTACCAACGTAGTTCTTAACGGAGTTCACAAAGGCACGTGCCTGCTCTACCATGCTCGGCGCCTGATTGGCAAAGTGATAGAAACCCAAAAGCTTGTTGGCAGCCAGCGTACGATCTGCCATCTCCGTATAGCTGGAAGCCTCACCAATGCCATCGCTCCACTGAAGTGACGTGCCTTCTGTGGCCTTGATGATCACAAAGTCTGTATCCATGGTGGCAGGATCAAAGGTTCCCTGATAGGACATGGCAATATCCACGCCATTGAGCCCAATCTTTTCCAGGTAGAAACCTTGCGTAGCTTGGGCACTGCCCAGCTTGAGCTGAGCGCCAGACTGCGCCGCAGAGGCAAAGATGTCTTGACCGGTTTTCTTGGAGATGATGCGCAGCGCATTTTTGGTGGGATCAAAGCTGATCTGCCAGAGCTGGCTTGATGTGCCCTGCGTTGTCGTTTGTTTCACGTTTTGACCAGATGCCGTGACCGATTTCTCCGAGTTCTTGTTGATGATGCGCCAGTACCCAGAGGCCTCACGCCTGATGGAGAACTGCTGAGCGCCGGTATTGTTTGACTCCCAGAGCTGCAGTACCGCATCATCTTTGGTGGCAGAAGGAACGTCTACCACCAAATTGCCCGTTCCTGCGCCAGAGATGATGGTGTAGGAACCAGACGTTGGAAGGATATCAGCTCCAATAAAGTGGAACTTCTGGGCTGCTGTGCCATTGAGCTCATAGATCTGAAGCTGCGCGCCGGGTGTTGTCTGTCCAGCAGAAACGTCCAATCCATAGACACCTGAGAGAGCAGAAACCAGCGTATAGCCACCCTTGGTGAGTACCAACTTCCACCTTTGTGCCGGCGTGCCATTGTTCTCAAACTGTTGAACAGCAACAGATGAGGAAGTCTTGGCGTCCCTCACGTCAAGCGCCTTGCCCGAAGCCACGTTGACCAGACGCACGACATCTCCGTCGTAGTCCACATACCAGCGCTGCGAGAGGTTATTATCGTTAGTAGCTCCCGTCACCACGCGCGCCGAATTATCACGAGACGAGCTGGCAACGCCTAGTGAATTATTGTGGTTGTTCTCGGTCACGATGCGCCAAACGCCTTCACCAACAATCTTGGTAACCTCTTCAAGCCGCCAGCGCTGGGCCAAGGTTCCGTTTGAATCAAACAGCTGGATGTTGGCACCGCTCGCGTGAGAGCCGTTTTCCACATCCAGGGCACGGCCCGTCTTGGCCGTGAAGAAACTGAATGTGTTATCCCCGTTATCACGCACAATCCAGCGCTGAGCAGCGGTGTCATTTGACGAGAACTGCCACACGTTGGTGCCGTTTTGATCCTCACCCCACTGCGCATCCAACACGCGACCAGAGACAGCAGAAATGATGGTGTAGTAGCCCGTGTTCTTATCAAACTCAAGCTTAAAGGCCTGAGCCTGCGTCTTGTTCACGTCGTACTGCTGAAGATTGGCCTGATCTTCAATGCTTCCAGCCGCAATGTCTAAAGCCTTGCCCGAGCCGGCATTGGTGATGTAGTAGACACCATCTGACACCACAGCTTTGATAGCTTCAAGCGAGAAGGACTGCGCTGCTGTGCCATTTTTCTCAAAGATCTGAAGATCCTGGCCCATAGCAGAATCTCCCCACAAGACGTCTAGCGCCAGCATGTTGCTTACACCAGAAAGTCTGGAGTAGATGAAGTAGCTCCCCGCCCGTGCTGGATCCACCACAAACTTCCACATCTGCGCTGCGGTGTTGTTGCCCTCAAACTGCTGGACAGCGGTGCCGGATTTTGCCAAGCCTTCCCGAACATCTAAGAATTTGCCCGAGCCCACGTTCTGTATGGTGTAGAAACCATCGACGGCAGCAGTAATCTTCCAACGCTGTGCACCAGAATCGTTTTTGGACCAAATTTGGACATCGGTTCCATTGTCATGGGAGCCGCTATCAACATCCACGTAGCGGTTATCTGCAATGTTGGACTTGATGTAGTAGACGCCCTCCTCTATGGTGGCCGCCTCTTGCGTGTTTGCCCGAGCAGCCACGCGCGCACGTTTGGAGGGAGCAGTTGCCGCAGCTGTTTGAGACGCCTCTGACTCCTCAGACGTGGAGGGCACATCAGCATCTGAAGACATATCGGCTGTTGCGGCCGTATCAGCCGCTACTGGCTTTTCTGTCGCGGCGGAACCATCAGCTGCCACATCCTCTTCTTCACCGGTGGCATCAGAGGTAGCAGCAGGGCTTGCGTCCTCAGCGGCGGTTACATCTGCAACAGACGCTACGCCCACAAAAGATGCTGAAGCTTCAAGCGCATGGTTCTTCTCGCCCGTTGGCTCTGCCTCAGCTGATGCAGTTTGTGCATCTTGCGCGTCGCTCACAGAAGACGTGGACTCATAAGTTGCCTGCTCTTGGACCAACGCGGAAGGCGTGGTTTTCTCGGCCGTTGTAGTCACCTCTTGCGCAAAGGCAGGGGTTGCTATTCCCGTAAGCGTTGCCGCTATTGCCGCTGCTGCTATGGCAGATCTTCTCTTGAGCACGCTCATCACTCCCTCGGCGCAGACACGACCGCGCATTGTGATTTCTCAGGAACATTCAAGCTTGTTGTCGGGTTGCCAGAGCCCATGACCATGCAGACTCTGCAACTCCAGCTACTCTAGTGTAGAGGAATGCCTATTGGGGTAGCATAAGAGCATGCATAAATTTTTTTCAAGGATATGAACAGGAAGAGACAGGGGTATGGAGATGAATGACAAGAAGCGGCGTCAGTCAATGATCCTGTATGTGATCATTGCCCTCGCCATTATGTTTGCCATCAACCAAGGTGCCAATGTCGTCCAGCGTCAGCAGATCAAGGAGGTGAGCTACTCTGACTTCATCTCCCAGGTAGACAGTGACGCTGTATCAGAGGTGGAGCTGGATCAGAGCTCATCGACCATCCGCTACACGACCAAATCGGACGGCCAAGACGTCGTATATGAGACGACGCTCTTTCCCTATGACACCAACCTGGTTGAGCGATTAACGGATCACAACGTGACGTTTTCCGCAAGTATCCAGCAGCAAAACAACAGCATTTGGATGCTCATGCTGCTCTACTACGGCGTTCCTATTCTGTTGTTGATCCTGTTTGGCTGGTGGCTCAACCGCAGGATGCGCAAGCAGATGGGCGACGATCCGTCCATGGACTTTAGCGGTGGCGGCTTTGGCGCCTTTGGAGGCGGCGGCCTGGGCAAATCCAACGCAAAGATCGTGGGTGAAAAAGAGACCGGCGTCACCTTTGCCGATGTTGCCGGCCAAGATGAGGCCAAGGAGTCCCTGCAAGAGATTGCAAACTTCCTTGATAACCCCCAGCGCTACCAGGATATTGGCGCACGCTGCCCCCGAGGCGCTCTTTTGGTAGGGCCTCCTGGCACAGGCAAGACCTTGCTGGCCAAAGCCGTTGCAGGAGAGGCAAAGGTGCCATTTTTCTCCATCTCCGGCTCTGAATTTGTTGAGATGTTTGTCGGTCGCGGCGCAGCTAAGGTGCGTGACCTCTTCAAACAGGCCAACGACAAGGCCCCCTGCATTGTATTTATCGACGAGATTGACACCATTGGCAAGAAGCGCGATATGTCCATCAACTCCAACGATGAGCGCGAGCAGACCTTGAACCAGCTGCTCACCGAGATGGACGGCTTTGACAACAACAAGGGCATCGTCGTCTTGGGCGCAACCAACCGCCCCGATACGCTTGATCCCGCACTCACCCGCCCCGGCCGTTTTGACCGTCGTATACCCGTTGAGCTGCCAGATCTCAGCGGCCGTGAGTCCATCTTGAAGCTGCACGCTAACGACGTAAAGATGGAGCCGGGTGTCGATCTTGATGTGATTGCACGCGCAACGCCGGGTGCTTCTGGCGCTGACCTTGCCAATATCATCAACGAAGCTGCGCTGCGCGCCGTACGCCAGGGCCGCAACCGCGTGAGCCAAGATGATGTGGAAGAGTCTGTTGAAGTGGTCATAGCAGGCGAGAAACGCAAGTCAACCGTGCTGTCTGACCATGAGAAACAGGTCGTTGCCTACCATGAGACGGGTCACGCCATTGTTGCTGCGTCCCAAAAAGGCACAGCACCGGTCTCCAAGATCACCATAGTGCCGCGCACCTCTGGCGCTTTGGGCTACACCATGCAGGTTGATGAGGACGAGCACTTCCTGCAGACCAAGCAGGATATGGAAAACATGATTGCCACGCTCTGCGGTGGTCGTGCAGCAGAGGAGCTCATCTTTGGTGAAGCCACCAACGGTGCCTCCAATGATATTGAGAAGGCCACCAAGATTGCCCGCGCCATGGTCACACAGTATGGCATGACCGAGAAATTTGGCATGGTGCAGTTGGGTGAGCAGCGCAACCGCTACTTGGGTGGCGGAGCAGAACTCACCTGCTCTGAGGGCACCGCGCAAGAGATTGACCGTGAGGTTCAGCGCATTGTTGAAGAGGGTCACACCAAGGCCTTGGATACCCTCAAAGCCAATCGCTTTAAGCTGCACGAAATTGCACGCTACCTGCAGAAGAAAGAAACCATCACCGGAGATGAGTTCATGAAGATCTTTACCCGTGATGATGGATTTGCGCCGACGCTTCCCACCACAGAACAGTAGGCAGTAAGCGGCGCGCTAAAAGCGTTAAGTGTTAAGCGTGAAGGCTCATCTCCTGGGAGATGAGCCTTCTTTTTGCGGCACTATGCTGTCACGCTACTGTGCGGCGACATGCAGCGGCAGCTCCGCTAGCGTGACCTCTTGTGGCAGAGCTGCCAGAACACCACGGCGCTCGAGGCGGCAACGTTTAAGGAGTCCACCCCGTGCGACATGGGGATAGTCACCGACCTGTCCACCAACGCCAGCGTTTCTGGCGTGAGGCCAAAGCCCTCAGAGCCAAAGAAGAGTGCACGTTTTTCCGGCGCCGCAAGGGCAGGGTCATCCAAAGAACATGCGTCAGGGTCAAGCGCTAACGCTTCACGATCAAAGCCTTGCTCGCCCAGATCTTTGAGGAATTTATGGGGCCACGCATCTTTTTCCACGCGCGCCCAAGGTAGCTGAAAGACGGTGCCAACAGATACACGCACGGAGCGTCGGTTATACGGATCTGCGCAGGTGGGAGATAGTATCACGGCATCTACCCCCAAAGCCGCAGCAGACCTAAAGATGGCGCCCACGTTGGCCACATCCACCAAGTTTTCTAAAACAGCCACGCATGTGGCATGGGCAAGCACGTCTTGAACGCGCGGCACAGGCGGGCGGCGGATGATAGCAAGCGGGCCTTTTTCCAGCTTAAAGCCTATGAGCTGTGTCAGAGTCTGGCGCGAGAGCACATAGGTAGGAACGGTTTCGCCCACGCGGTCAATGAGGTCTTTCTGTGCGTCTACATGCTCTTGATCGGTGAGAAGGGAAAGCGGGTACAGACCCTCTTGGAGTGCAACTTCTATGGTCATGCGCGACTCCAAGACGATGCGCCCCTGCGATTCGTCGAGCTTATTCTTGAGCTGGCGATCTGTCAGGCGCGCATAGGCATCCAGACGCGCATCTTGCGGGTCATCTATCCGTATTCTTGTCATGAATGCCCCTCACCACAGATAGCTGAAAACTCCACGCGTTATTATTACTCAACCATGCGCGGCCACACGGCAGCGCTGCAAAACACACAGCATCCCTGAAAGGGTGAACTTATGTCTCAGACTGGCCAAACACAGGGCGAACAACAAAAGAGAGCCAATGGTAGGCCACATGCGTCAGCAGAAGATATTGTGGCGCAAATAATGGAGGAAGAGACCCAGAAGCTTTCGGGCGCCAAAGCGCCTGCACATATGGCTCCAGTGCGGAAGCATGATGCAGAGCCGCTCGCACAACACGTAGCCGATACGCCAGAGAGCACGCCAGAAGATGAGGACGCCACGCGCGTGCTTGAGCCTGAAACGCGCGTCTTGCCGCACGTGGAGCCCATGCGAGAAGTCGAGCCCGAGTTTGCGCCTGCGCTTGACTCCCAGCCGGACACCGTGCCGGATCCCGCGTCAGATCCTGCTCTTGAGGCCACCAAGGTTGTGGCAAGTGTTGACCTGCCTGACTTCCAAGAGCGCGATGCCAACAATTTTGATGTCTTAGCGGGCGATAAGGACGGCGCTTTTGCACATCCCCAGATATCGCAGGCACACCAGCCCAAGCGTACGTCTGCTGCCGCAGAAAAATCCACAGGCTCCCGCAAGCACACCGGCCTCATAGCTGCCAGCGCTATCATTGCGGGCTTAGGCGTTATTTACCTGGGAGGTGCAATCTGGTTTGGCAGGCACTTCATGCCCAATACCACGGTAAACGGTGCCGATGTATCTGGAATGTCTCTCCAAGAGCTTGCAGAGACGGTCGCAGACGATGGCTCCTCCTACAGCTTGACCGTGAGCAACGACGACTTCTCTGCCACCTTCTCGGGTCAGGATTTCTCACTCGTTGCAGACGGATCAAGCTATGCTGCCGGAGCAATTTCTCAGATCAACTCATGGCTCTGGCCCGCTGAAATACTTGCCTCTCATACGCTCACGGTCCAGCCAAGCAATACCTTTGACCAGGATCAGCTCACCGATCTTGTACAGACGGCCGTGGAGCAGTACAACAGCGGTGCTGTGCAGCCAACCAATGCAGCGCTCTCATTTGATGCGGATGCGGGCACCTTCAGCATATCGCCCGATTCCACCGGCACGGCGCTGGATGCAGACGCGGTGCTTGCTGAGGTAGAAGCAGCCGTGGATAGCAACGAATCCACGCTCACCCTCAACCAAGATGCGCTCTTAAAGCCCACGCTCACGGCAGATTCTGACACGCTTGCGCAATCGCTCGATCAAGCCAACAACATTGTGGCTGGCTCACTTGAGCTCACCGTGGCAGACACGTCTGCAGCAGAGCTCACATCAGCCGAGCTTGCCAACTGGATCTCCAACGACGACACCGGCGCGCTCGCGCTGGATGAGGACGCTATCAAGAACTGGGTTGCTACCACGCTGGCACAAACCGTGAACTCACGCGGCACGACCCGAACCTATACACGTCCGGACGGTAAATCCGTCACCGTGACGCCCGATACCAAAGGTGACACCTTCATTGCGGATGCCTATGGCTGGAACGTGAATACCGATGCCACCGCCACAGCCCTTATCGCCCAGTTAAAAGGCGATAACCCCCTCTCGTCGCTCGCCATCCAGACAACGTCTGATGCCTCCAGCTTCAACCCCGGCGGACAGGACTGGGGCAGGCGCTACATTGATGTTGATACCACCGAGCAGCATGCGCGCATGTACGACGAATCCGGCTCGCTCATTTGGGAGTCAGACATTGTGACGGGAGACATCACGGAGGACAACCCCACACGTGAGGGTGTATGGGTCATGAACTCCAACCGCGGCACCGACCAGACGCTCAAGGGTCTGGATGAAAACCACGACGGCGAGCCAGATTATGAGAGCCACGTCACGTATTGGATGCCGTTTATTCAGAACCTCTACGCGTTCCACGATGCCACCTGGAGAAGCAATTTTGGCGGCACCATCTACCAAGGCGCCGGTAGTCACGGCTGCATCAACTTGCCCTACGACAAGGCAGAAGAGCTCTACAACCTCTGCAAGGTAGGAGATGTTGTGGTGGTGCACTCGTAAGGATGCGAGAAAAGCTTGCTGGTAGCAAGTCACACCGTGCGCTCGCGCACGCGCGAGCGCACGCGCGAGCCACCGCTGCCCTACGCCGCCAGCCTCAGCTCCATCATAACGGGATTGTGATCTGAGTGAGCAAAGCCGAGATCTTGCGTCTCAACTTTGCTCACTGCTACATTTGAGGACACAATAAACCCATCCAGCATGTAGTACTGAAAGTGTTCATGATCGGCGCCTGCATAGGGCTTATCCAGCGAGCGACAACTGGGCGTGGTAGTATCCATCAAAAACGAGAAGCCGTCACCAAAGGCATGCTCATCGAGCGCACCTGCGGCCCACGTGCCCTCATAGCTGGGATAGGCGCTGGTATCGGTACCCGAGAAGACCTGGTTGAAATCGCCGCCGGCCACGACATAATTGCCCTTCTCGGCCTCTTGCGCCAAGAGATTGGCAAGCATCTTGGTCTGAGCAATCTTTCCCGCGCCCGAATCATAGGCCTCAAGGTGGAGGTTGACGCTCACGAGCTCTTTTCCGGTTGCATTGCCCGCCGCATCCACCACTGGTGTGCGCGAGACCAACAGGCAGCGCTTGAGGTTTGCCATGCTCTCTGGCCAGCCAAATGACAGCGGCAGCTGGTAGCGCATCGACTCTCCCAGATCATAGCGAGACGCACTCAAGATACCGCTTTCCACCCTGCCTATTGGCGGGAGCGGATAGGGCACGTACGCTACACGGAAGTTGTAGGCAAAGCTGTAATTTGCCATGGATGCGGCCAGCTCAGGTACCTGGTCTTTTCCAAAGCTCCGCTTGGAGTTTCTGTCGACCTCTTGCAAGAAGATATAGTCGGCATTGCTTTCGGCTATGTGCTCTGCCATCGCAGCCACGTTCTCATCCACCCGCGCCTCGTCAGATGGCATCACGGCTGTGCCGCCGTCCATGAAGAAATCCGCGTTGTCCCCCAGCGCGCCAAAGCCCACGTTCCACGTGAGATAGCGAAGCGTCTGATCCTGCGCCACCGAAGCAGCCGCAGGTGTAGTGCTCACCACCTCGACAGGCTCAACGTCTCCTGGGCGATACTCCGTGGCGCTTAAAAAGCCCACCAAGCCAGCAAACGCCAGCACACATATGAGAACGACGCCAGCAAGGACACGCAGCACCTTGTGCGCACGTGTATCACTTCTTCTTTTCTTCATGTCAACCTCAAAGCACAGGCGCTTGGCGCTAGCGTTTCTTTTTCTTGGACTTCTTGTGCGGGCGCGTGCTCTTCTTCTGCTGCTGCGGCGCAACCATTGCGCGAGAAGGACGTCCACCAGCACCAAAGCCTCCGCCGCCAAATCCGCCAGCGCCGCCAAAGCCACCCGCGCCTAAGTCCATGCCCATTTTGGCCAGATCTTCAGGGCTCGCACCCATGCCGCGCATCATATTCTTCATCATGCGCGCGGTCTTCTTACCGTTGCCCTGGTTGATGAGGCCACGCATGGAGCCCATCATCTTCTCCATTTGCTCCCACTGCTTGTAGAGCTGGTTGACCTCTTGCATGCTATGACCAGAGCCTTCCGCAATGCGGCGTCTTCTGCGTCCGTCTATGATCTTGGGGTTTTGGCGCTCCTGCTTGGTCATGGAATGGATCATAGCCTCAATAGAGCGCATCTGTGAATCATCCACCGTCGCACCCTGCTTCTGAGCAGCGCGCTCCATGCCAGGAAGCATCCCTAAGACCTTCTGGATGCCGCCCATCTTGCGGATGTTCTGCATCTGGGAGAGCAGGTCATCCATGGTAAAGCCCTCCATGAGCATGCGTTCTGCATCCTCAAGGCTCTTCTCGTTAGAGAGCTTTTCTGCCTGCTCAATAATGCCGTACATATCGCCCATGCCCAAGATGCGCTTGGCCATACGATCAGGGCTAAAGACCTCTAATGAGTCCGGCTTTTCTCCCATGGAGGCAAACTTGATGGGCTTGCCGGTCACCGCACGCACCGACAGAGCACCGCCGCCGCGCGCGTCGCCGTCCAGCTTGGACATGATCACGCCGTCAAAATCCACCCGTGCAGCAAATTCTGAAACCACGTTGACAATGTCCTGGCCACCCATAGCATCGACGACCATAAGGATCTGGTCGGGATCGACGGCGTTTTTGATATCGACCGCCTCACCCATCATCTCTTCATCTATCTGGAGGCGGCCGGCCGTATCCACAATCACCACGTCACAGCCGCGGCCGCGCGCCTCTTCTATGGACTCTTGTGCCACCTTAACCGCATCATGGCCGTCTCCGCGATAGACCTCAACGCCAATCTCTGTACCCAGCGTCTGCAGCTGATCCGCTGCAGCAGGACGATGCGTATCGCATGCGGCAAGCAGGGGCTTTTTGCCCTTGTTCTTGAGCAGATATGCCAGCTTGGAAGCTGCCGTGGTCTTACCTGAACCCTGCAAGCCCACCAGCATGATCACGTTGGGCATGCGATGTGGCGCAAGTTCAAGCTCAGACTCCGTTGAGCCCAGAAGCTCAACCAGCTGGTCAAGCACAATGCGGACCACGTTTTGCGTGGGATTCAGCGAGTCAAGTACCTCTGCATCCAGGCACTTCTCTTTGGTCGTGGCCACAAAATCACGCACGACCTTAAAGTTGACATCCGCCTCAAGCAACGCCAGGCGGATCTCACGCATTGCAGAATTGATATCGTCCTCTGTCAGGCGACCCTTACCCCGCAGCTTGTCAAAGGTATCCTGCAGGCGGTCAGAAAGACTGGAGAAAACTGCCATGTGCTATATCCCTTCGTTTTCACCGACGAGCGCACGAGAAAATTCCAGCGCATCGAAGGCCTGTAGATCTTCAATACCCTCGCCCACCCCAATTCTCAAGATGGGCAGCTGGAGCTCATGTGAGATGGCAACGGCTATGCCGCCTTTTGCAGTACCGTCCAGCTTGGTGACGATAAGCCCATCAAGATCGAGCGCGTCATTAAACTCCTTGGCCTGGTTGAGGCCGTTTTGCCCGGTCGTAGCATCTATCACGAGCACCACCGAAACATCCGCGCTCGAGCGCTTGCGCGTGACCTTGACCACCTTCTCAAGCTCACGCATGAGCTCAGGAGACGTGTGCAGACGACCTGCTGTGTCGATGAGCACCAGCTCTGCGCCTGACTTTTCTGCCTCTTCAATCACGTCGTAGCAAACCGACGCAGGGTCTGCACCACGCGAGCGCGTAACAACCTCAACACCCGAGCGCTCACCCCACACGTCTAGCTGCTCTATGGCCGCTGCGCGGAAGGTATCTGCGCCGCCGATAAGAACTGGCGTGCCCGCCTGCTTGGCCACATGGGCAAGCTTTCCCACGGTGGTGGTCTTACCTGCACCGTTGATACCCACAAAGAGCACGACGGAGGGCACATCCACAAACGGATCTTTGGCAGCTGGTGTAAACTCACCGGAGATGCGCTGAGCCAGCGCTTCTCTGAGCTGTGGCGCGCGCGTCAGGTTTTCCCGTGCCGCCTGCTCACGCAGATCATCGGTCACGCTCATGGCCACTTCTGCGCCCATGTCCCCCATCACCAGGGTATCTTCAAGGTCTTCCCAAAAGGCATCATCAACCTCGCCACCCATGTAGAAGATCTCATTGAGCGCTGCACGTGAGCGGGTAAGGCCGCGCTTAAGTCGTTCTTTCAAACCCATCAGGCATCTACCACCTTTCCGGATTGGTCGAGGCGCTGTGATACCACATGACTGACGCCATCGGCCTGCATGGACACACCATAGAGCACATCTGCCTGTTCCATTGTGCGCCGCTGGTGTGAAATTACAATGAGCTGCGTCTGATCTTTGAGGTGCTCAATGGCATTGAGCAGGCGCTGCAAGTTGGCATAGTCCAGCGCCGCCTCAACCTCATCAAAGACATAGAACGGCACCGTACGGGTGCGATAGACCGCAAAGAGCAGCGCCAGGGCCGTGAGGGATTTCTCGCCTCCACTCATGAGCGTCATCTTGGTAATGCGCTTACCCTGAGGCTGAGCCACAATTTCAATACCGGTCTCAGACGGATGCTCAGGATCGGTCATTTCAAGGTGCGCCTTACCGCCCGGGAAGAGCATGGCAAAAATGTCCGAGAAATTGGCATTGACCTGCTCAAACACAACGAGGAAGCGCTTTTTCATCTTGCGCTCAATGGCCGCCGTGATCTTGGAGAGCGCACCGCGCGCCTCCTCAAGGTCTTCCACCTGCTCGTTAATATAGTCCGCACGGCTCTTGAGCTGGCTATATTGCTCCATAGCCACCTCATTAACAGGGCCTATATCTGACAGCGCACGCTTGTAGGCGGCCACATCTGCCGCGGCCTGCTCACCATCGGCAAGCTCAGGCAGCAAGAGCGCCTCTTCCAGATTGGCACCCATCTCATCGAGCGTCCGCAGCGCATTTTCCACCTGAACCTCAACACGGCCGACATCTACCTTGACCTCAGCCGCACGTGCCCGCGCGCTCTCAACACGCTCCTCGGCCTGAGAGCGTGCCCGCGTAGCTTCCCCGATGGTCTCTTTCAGAGACGCCGAATCCGCCTCAATGACCGACGCCTTATCTTTGAGCCGAATGTCCCATTCGCTCTGCGCCGCACGAAGCGCACTGAGCGCGGCCGCAAGCGGCGCCACGCGACGCCTCTGGATGCGCAGGCGCTCAAGGTTATCCCGCGCGCTCGTCTGACCCGCTTCAAGCGCCGCCGATCTTCTCGCCAGATCATCTTCCCTGTTAATCAGGCTATTCTTGCGCTCACGCGCCGTAGCAAGGTCCAAACGCAGCTGAGAGAGGCGCGCCTCCAGCTCAGATTCTTCGCGAGAAGAACGCGTGCGCTGGGAGCTCAACTCCTGGAGCTTCTCTGACGCCTCGCTCGCGCGCTCCTGCGCCGCGTCTGACGCCGCCTTATGCGCGTCGATGCCCTCACGAGCCACCTTGGTCTTCTCGGCAGACTCCTGCAGCGCCTGCTCAATCTTTTTCTGCTCCGCCGCCAACGACGCAAGATCGTGCTCCAGGCGCGCAAGCTCTGAGGTCACGCCCGAAAGCTCACCTTTGAGCCGCGCCACCTCGCCTTTGGCAACAGCACCCCTATCACGCGCTGCGGCCAACGCATCCTCTGCGGCAGACGTTGCCGTCTGCGCTTGGCTATAGGCATGCTCAAGCTCAGGAATCTTTGCGCGCATGGCGCGAAGGGTGCGCTTGCGCTCAAGAGCGCCGCGCTCAGCCTCTGAGCTCGTGCCAATATAGGTGCGCCCGTCGGCAAGCACGATAGCGCCCGACTTGGCCACATAGCTCAAGTGCGCATTTTCTGCGCGCGCGGCAAGCGCGTCTTCCACAGACTCCACCACATAGAACTTGCCGAGAAGGGCACTCAGCGCGTCTACACACTCCGGGGCCACCGTTAGCGCCCCCAAAAGTGGCGTAGCACCTGCGGGAATGGTGCCCAAATCTGGAGCGGGCACCGCCTCCGCAGCCTTCCCACCTTGCGGCGCATCTTGTGCCAGAAGCGCCACCCGGCCGTTGGTATTTCGCATGCTTAAGGCCACATTTGCCACCGATGCCAGCGCGTGGGCATCATCGACCACCAGAGCAGAAAGGTCATCTCCCAAGAGCCGCTCGATAAGATCTTCAAGCTCCTCAGGTGCCTCTATCATGTCTGACAGGCGCTTTTTCACCAGTGCGCTCACATCATGGCGCTTGGTAAGTGACGCCACCAAGGGACTTGTGCGCTCCGCGCGCTCATCGACAGACTCCAAGGCAGACAGATTTGCTCGCCCTTTTGCCAGCGCTTCCCGGGCGCCAGATTCTGCATGCCGCGCATCCTTGAGCGCATTTTGTAGCTGCAAGGTCTCTGCCGCAGCCGCAGCCGCCGCGGCCTCACCGTCTGAGAGCGCCCGCGTGAGCTCGTCTTTCTTGAGCGCGGCGTTGTCTTTGCGCTCCCGTGCCACCGCAAGCGCATCAGAGATCTCACCCATACGCGTCTTGAACAGGTTTTCCTGCGCCCGCGCGCCTTCAACCTGGTCACGCAGGCGCGCATAGGCAAGCATCTCCTGGTCCGCCTCACGCTGCGCGCGTGAAAGCTCCGACTCCAGCCGGCTCACCTCCGCCGACAGCTCTTTTCTCTGCTGCTTGGCGGCCTTCACCTGCGGCTCAAGCTCGCTTGTCTGCTGGTTTGCCTCATCCCACTGCGCACGCGCACGCGCAAGATCTTCTCGGCAGCGCGCAAGCTCGTCCGCCACCTCACGCCGCTCATGCGCCGCTTGATCCTCCGAGCGAGAAAGCTCCGCCACGCGGGCGTCCATGCTTTGAGACTTCTGGTTCAGCAGGCGCATATCCGCATCCATCTGGGCGATAAGATCGCGCAGCGTGCGGCGCTGCTCGTCCAGATCTCCCACAAAGACGCCCTTCTCCTCCAGAAGGGAGCGGTATTTCTCCAGCTCAGCGTCCTTATCGGCCAGGCGCTGCTGCGCCAGATCTGAGGCCGCTTCGGCCTCTGCCACCTGAGAAGTCAGCTTCTCATGGCGCGCCTTGAGCTCACGCAGCTCATCGACTGCTAAGCGCTGCTCCAGATCCTTGAGCTTCTCCTGGATCTCGTGGGCGCGCTGCGCTTTTTCCACCTGGCGCTCAAGGGGCTTGAGCTGGCGGTTGATCTCTCGGGAAATGTCTTTTGCACGACGCAGGTTCTCATCCATGCTCTTGAGGCGCCGCTCACTTCTGGCCTTGCGGTGGCGATGCTTGGAGATATCTGCCGCCTCTTCTATGAGCTCACGGCGATCCTCTGGCTTGCTGGACAGCACCGAGTCAAGCTTTCCCTGAGAGATGATGGAATGCGTGTCTTTGCCCATGCCGGTGTCGTGCAAGACATCGGTAATGTCCATAAGTCGGCAGGTAGCGCCGTTGATGAGATACTGGTTCTCACCAGAACGAAACATGCGGCGCGTAATGGCAACCTCATTGAAGTCCACCGGCAGATCATGGTTGGAATTGTCAAAGGTGAGGGTGACCTCTGCCATATTGACCGCAGACCTGGCAGATGAGCCCGAGAAGATCACGTCTTCCATGGCCTGTCCGCGCAACATCTTGGCGCTCTGCTCACCCAAGACCCACAGGATGGCATCTGAAATATTGGATTTACCCGAACCGTTAGGACCTACCACCACGTTGAGACCAGGATCGTAGACCATGGTGGTCTTATCGGCAAAGGACTTGAAGCCCTTGAGCGTAAGTGACTTGAGGTACACGACTTATCCTTGCATTATGAATTACCAGAGGTGCTCTGTGCGTTCTTATCGCCCAGATTGCGAAGAGCATCCAAGGCGGCCTCACTCTCGGACTCCTTCTTAGAAGAGCCGCTGCCGCGCCCCATCCGAGCACCGTCCACCAGCACCACCGAAGTAAAGGTAGGCATGTGCGCAGGACCTGTCTCATCCACCAGCTTATAGGTAGGCGCGCACTTGTAGTCTCTCTGCGTGACCTCCTGGAGGCGAGACTTGGGGCTGATGGGCCTCAGCGCCCGCTCAGGCACCATATAGGGCTCCAAGCTCCTGTGCACAAATTCATGCGTCTTGGTATAACCCGCATCTAGGTAGAGCGCTCCCACAATGGACTCGTAGACGTTTTCCAGAGCAGAGTGCATGCCGCGCGACCCCGTGCCGCGCTCTGACTCACCAAAGATGATGAGCGGCGCTATGCCCAGCTTCTGGGACACCTCAGACAGCGTTGCTCCAGAGACGAGCGATATCTTGAGGCGCGTGAGTTCGCCTTCATCCATAGACGGGAAACGCTCAAACAGATCACACGCAACCATGGCGCCCAAGATGGAGTCACCTAAGAACTCCAAGCGCTCATAGGATGCAGAGACAGGCTGTCCCTCCACCGCAGATGGATGCGTTATCGCAGAAACAATGAGCCGTGAATTGGTGAAGTGGTGATCCACGATCTCTTCCACGGCGCTAATTCTTTGGTGCAACTTCAAAGAGCTTCGCTCCTCAACTCTTGCGTGAAATTTCTACTGTGCGTTCTCTATAGCCGCTACGGCATCTCCTACCGTCTTGATGCCTTCCAGCGCATCGTCTTCCATGGTGAGGTTGAATTCATCCTCAAAGGCCGTCAGCAGTTCAAGAAGATCAAAGGAATCCGCTCCCAGATCCTCAAACTTAGCGCCCTCATCAAGCGTGCTCTTATCGCACTCAAGCGTCTCACTGATGAGGTCTACCACCTTATCCAAGATTGCCGCGTGATCCACAGCAGCCTCCTTTACCCAAACGAACCTGTATCAACGATTGTAACCATTACTCCGCATCTTTAAGCTCTTGGATGATGCCATCCACAAGCTGAGCGCGAACAGCCGCTGCGCACGCCGCGCACCCCTGGGCCACCGCCTCTTTGCTGGTAGCTCCGTGGCCGATAAAAACCGGCGCTTTGAGGCCCAAAAGGACCGCTCCGCCATAGGCCTCACCGGAGAGCTCATGTGCCGCTTGCTTTAGGGCGCCTTTGAGCAGAAGCGCTCCAATCTTGTTGGCAACCGAATGCTCGGTTGCAGCTTTGATAGTACCTAACAGGTATTTTGCGGTACCTTCCATGGATTTTAAGGCAACGTTTCCCGTGAAGCCGTCACTCACAATCACGTCAAACGACCCCAGCAGAAGGTCTTTTCCTTCAGCATTGCCCACAAAGCCGCACGCGGACTGACGTAGGGCCTCATGGTATGCAAGTGCCTGCTCAGAGCCCTTGGTGTCTTCGCTGCCATTGGAAAGAAGACCCACCTTGGCATCGGTCACACCCAAGACAACTTTGGCATATGCGCGCCCCATCCGGGCAAACTGCACCATCATCTCAGGGCGTACATCTGCGTTTGCGCCCAGATCTAGCATGACCGTCTTGTGACCACCCACACCCGGCAGCGCCGTTGCCAGGGCAGGACGCTTGATGGAGCGGATTCTTCCCACGTTGAGCGTGGCCGCAGCAAAAATGGCGCCGGTCGATCCTGCAGAGAAGAAACCTTCCGCCTCATGGGCGCGCACGGCAGCGCAGCCTCTCACAATGGACGAGTCCTTCTTGGCACGCACCGCTTCGGCTGGGTGCTCATCCATCTCAATGACTTCGGTGGTGATGAGTGCCCCGGCGCGCTCTGTTTTCTCGCAAAAAGGCTCTACCACCTCACGGTTGCCCGCCACCAAAACCTCAAGATTGCTATCCTGAGCAAGCGCTTGTGCAATACCCTCTAAGACGACCTCAGGGCGCTCATCTCCGCCCATCGCATCAACGCAGATAACCGTCATGCGCATTCCTTCCCACACACCTACCGAAAGAGCACCGTGAGAAGGCTGGAGCAACGCCACGCCTTTTCATCGTGTTCTCCGAAACGTAAATAAAAGAGGCCGACCCCCCAGAGCCAGCCTCCAACTAAGTTACGCAAAAATGAGCCACTAGTCCGTGACGACAACCTCACGGTCCTTGTAGTAGCCGCAGTTGGGGCACACGTGATGCGGAAGCTTAGGTGCACCGCAACGTGGGCACACAGAACGTGCCGAAGCGGCGAGCTTGCTGTTGGCGGAACGGCGAGTGTGCGTGGCGCCGCGGCCCTTCTTTTGCTTGGGAACTGCCATCGTTTACCTCTCTTACTTCTAACCCGCCCAGAAACCGGCGGACTTTCAACAAATCACACAGGTTGAAACTATATCACCTTTGTCAAGAAGATGTACAGCTCCAGCATATCTTCACCCAAGAAGTCACAGGACGCGCACGCTTACGCGTCTTTTGACTCCCCAGATCCAAGATCTAAATCTTTGAGCGCCGCAAACGGGCTGGACGCCAAGCGCTCCTGCTCAATCTGCGCGGCATGGCCACAGTCCTCGTGGTTGAGATTGGCACCACACACAGGGCAAAGCCCCTTACAATCAGGGCTGCAGAGGACGACAAAGGGCGTCTCCATCACAAGCGCAGCACTCAGGGCTTCGGTGAGATCCAAGGTATGATCGGGCGAGACAAGCGAGTAGTCCGGACCTTCTTCCTCATCCTCTACTGTCTCTTCCGGTGCCTTGAACAGGAAGTACTCATCCACCTCTGCAGCAACATCAAACTCTGCAGGATCCAAGCAGCGATCACACTCTCCCAGCACATGCGCACGGAGCATGCCCGTTGCCAAAATACCCTCGCCGGCATTGGTCAAGACCAGGTCAAAGTCTATGCCTGTGGGCAGTGAGAACTCATGCTCACCCACCGAGTAGTGCGTATCTTCAAGATGACCCGAGAAGGGAATGGTGTCCCCTGCGCTCTCAAGCCGCTCGTCGAGTACAACAACAACATCAGTCATGGTTTACCAATTGTCGTTATCGTCTTGGACGCCAGAGTTCTCATTGAGCGTCTGGCGTACCCGCGTCACGCTGGAAGTGACCGACTTAAGGTTTTCCTCCAGGTGAGACAGCACGGTATCCGCATACTGCTCTGCGTTATAGCGCGTATCACGCTCATACTGCTGAGCCTGATCACGGATGGACTCAGCCTCCTGCTTGGCCAAGCGCACGACCTCTTGATCAGAAGCTATCACGACAGCCTGGCGCTGGGCGTCTGCAATGATGGCATCCGCCTGTTTGCGGGCGTGATCAAGCGTCTCCTCCTGCTCCTTGATGATGCGGCGTGCATCCTGGAACTCCTGGGGGAACTTACTCCTGATTTCATCAATGATGGCAAAGATATCCTCATCATCGATAATCTTCTTGTGTCCGCCGCCGCCAAAAGAAGGCTTGGCTTCATTCACAATATCTTCGATCTCAGAGATCAGGTCTTCGATATCAATACCTGGCTGCATCCAGGTCTCCTTTCATACTGCCAAAGCGCATGCGCCTTTATGTTAGCAGATAAACCACCACATGAAATATGGCACAAAATGGGCATCTTGGCCACACATACCAGAAGTTTTGCTATGCCTCACCATAGTGTTCACGCAGACACGCCTCCACGTTGGGCGGCACCAGCAAAGAGACATCTGAGCCCAGAGCAGCAATTTCTCTCACGATGGAGCTGGAAACATAGCCATATTTGGGGTTTGACATAACAAAGATGCTCTCCAGGTCTGGCGCCATGTGACTGTTGAGATCTGCCTGCTGCAGCTCATACTCAAAGTCAGTCATAGCGCGCAGGCCCTTCACCACGCCGCCAGCGCCCACCTCGCGGCAAAAATCTACCAAAAGGCCAGAAAACGGCAGGACCTCAACACCTTCTTGACGAATATCGGTCTCCTCAATAGCCACCCGCAGCATATGCACGCGTTTCTCAAGAGTGAAGACCGTACCGGTACCATGTTTGGTCAGAGATGCCGCCACGCCTACCGTCACCTTAGGAAAGAGCCTTCTGGCACGCCGTATCACGTCCAGGTGTCCAAAGGTGACCGGATCAAACGTGCCCGGCACCACAACATGCTGAATATGGTGGACTTCCTCCATTAGGCACACTCCTCAAACCTCATGAGATCAACGCAGCTTATCCCCCGCGTGCGCGATTTCACAACCCGCACGCCAGCCGGCACCTCGGCAGGCGAGGTTGCCGCATGCTCATAGACCACCAGTACATCGCGGCTGAGCAGGCCCGCTGCCTTGAGATCGAATACCATCTGCCAGACTTTCTCGCCCTCCATCTTATAGGGCGGGTCGAGAAAAACAATGGAAAACGGGGCTCCTTCCAAAGGAGCAGTTGCGGCTGTTGCAACTTTCGCAAGTTGCGCCGCGTCTTTTGCTATGACCTGCCAGGGTCCACCCCTACCGGCAAGCGCGCTCAGGTTTTTCTTGATGAGCGCCGCCGTCTTGCGATTGCGCTCACAAAACGTGGCGTGACGCGCGCCGCGCGACAGAAGCTCTATGCCCATAGCGCCTGAGCCGGCAAACAGATCAAGCACGCTCGCGCCGGAAAGATCAAGGTTCATCTGCGAAAGAATCATCGACGCAATGGCTTCTCGCGTCCTATCTGTTGTGGGGCGCGTGTCTCTACCTTCCGGCGCATCAAAGCTCTGGCCGCGCCATATTCCACCAACGACTCTCATGTTTGGCTATACCCTCTCAACTTCATCAAAATATGCACGGTAGCGCGCGCGGATCTCAAAGGAAAGACAGCGGTTGTGCGCGCCCGTTAAGCTGGGGTCTTCCTCTGAAATCTTGAGCGCATCGGCATGTGCCCAAAGGACAAGATCAGCATCTTTTGTGAGGTCAACCACCTGCAGAGATATGCCGCCGTGTTGGCGATACCCCAAAAGATCTCCCTCATGACGGAGCTTGAGATCAAGTTCTGCCAGCTCAAAGCCATCAGACGTCCGCTCAAGAGCGGAGAGGCGCTTGCGGGCGGGAGATTCCTTTTTTGCCGCGCATTCCAGATAGCACGTACCCGCTATGCTGCCTCTCCCCACGCGTCCGCGCAGCTGGTGGAGGGTGGCAAGTCCAAAACGATCCGCATCATAGATGAGCATGGTCGTGGCCTCAGGCACGTCGACGCCCACCTCTATCACCGTCGTCGACACCAAGATATCAATCTTGTGCGCCCTGAAGAGCGCCATGGTTTGGTCTTTTTCTTCCGCGCTCATGCGCCCGTGCAAAAGCCCGAGGGAAAGGCCTTTAAACACACCCCGTTTGAGCTGCTCATAGGTGCTTGTTGCCGCGTGGGGATGTGGTGCATCAGAGCGAGCATTGTCTGGCAGCTCATCCAGCTCTTCTCCCGTGTCGGTCTCATCCACCAATGGGCAGACCACATACCCCTGCTGACCTGCTTCAACAGCACGCATGAGCGCATCAAGCGCCATGTCTGTATTCTCTTTTGGAATGACATGTGTGCAGATACCTGCCCCCGGGCGCGGCCGATGCTTGATATAGTAGGAGTCAATGTCTCCATACAAAGAGAGCGCCAACGTACGCGGTATGGGGGTAGCAGACATGGTTAAAAGATCTGCGCCGGGGCCTTTTTCCCTGAGTGCTAAGCGCTGATTCACGCCAAATCTGTGCTGCTCATCCACCACAACCAAGCTCAGATGCGAGAAGTGCAAATCGTCTGAAAGGATGGCCGTGGTCCCAAAGATGCAGTCAATCTCACCGCGTGAGAGGCGTTCTGCTATGAGCTGGCGCTCTTGATGTGAGACCGCTCCGGTAACGAGCGCCCAGCCCACCTTGGCCTTATCCAGAAGAGGGCCCAACTTGTCCGCATATTGGTGTGCCAGCACCGATGTTGGTGCCATCATGGCCGCCTGCGTGCCAGTATCTGCAACAGCGGCAAGACCAAAGGCGGCAACCGCCGTCTTGCCCGTGCCGACATCACCTAGAAGTAGGCGGTTCATCACATGGGCAGAAGCCATATCGTGCTGGATCTCTAACACAGCATCTCTCTGCTCACGCGTCAAGCTAAAGGGCATAGCCGCTTCAAGCGCCTGGGTATGCGAGCCATCTACCACGTGCCGGGTTGCTTGGATACCCGTGAGCTCCAAGTGCTGGCGCGTCCGCATAGCAAGCTGCAGACAGAGCAGCTCATCATAGGCAAGGCGGCGCCTAGCCGCTTCTGCCTGAGCAAGTGAATGCGGAAAGTGTACCTCAAAACGTGCCTGGGTAAGCCCCATGAGCTTATGGTCCAAGATGAGCTTTTGAGGAATGGGATCAACCACATCCCCAAAATCTCCCAGCGCGCAGGAGACAATACGGCGCATCCAGCTGACCGAGATGCCCTCACTCACCGGGTGCACCGGCAAAATACGCGCAATACCTGCGGTCTTATCGCCTTCAAGAACTTCGTAGAACGGCGACTTCATCTGTTTGAAGCCGTAGGCAAATTCCACTTTTCCGGAAAGCGCAACCAGCTGACCTACCTTGAGCTGATCTTTTATCCACGGCTGGCGAAAGAACACCGCAACGATGATGCCCGTGTTGTCCAGTACCGTGACCTCGACTATCTCAAGGCGGGGCCGGGGTCGCTTTGATGTGACCCTATCCACCTGGCCCATTACGGTTACCACATGGCCAATCTGCGCATCGGCAATCTGCACCTGATGGCTGAAGTCAGAATAGCGATGCGGCAGATGCCCCAAGACATCACGCACGCGGTCAAGACCCATGCGCTCCAAGGCATCTGCCCGCTTGCCAGAAACATAGCGAAGCCGCTGTGAGCTCTCGTCCTGCGCGCAGGTTCTCTCCAAGCGCGCATGCGCCTCACTTACGGTGAGCAACGTGTTTACTCCAGCGAGAAGATAATGGGGTAAAGTGGCTGTTCGCCACGGTGGGCGTCAATTTCCAAGTCCGGCTGAGCATCCTCAATGGCCGAGGTGATGTCCTCAAAGGCTTCGTCCGTGAGCTCTTCTCCCGCAAGAATGGTGAGGGTGTCTCCCTCCTCCGCCTCCTGCATGGACGCAATGAGATCAAGCGTCACCTGCTTGACATCTGAGCCCACAACCGTGATGGCGCCGCCTTCGATACCCATGACATCTCCGTCGTGGATGGGCGTGCCGTCTGCCGCCTGAGAATCCCTCACCGCACGCGTGACTTCACCATCGCGCACGGCAGAGATTGCCTCACTCATGGCCTCAACGTTTTCTTCAAGCGAGACCTCAGGATCTACGGCAAACATGGCGCTGAACGCCTGCGGTACGGACTTGGTGAGCACAACAGCAGCATGGACCTTCTCGCACGCTGACACCGCAGCTTCTGCAGCCATGCGGATGTTGCCATTGTCGGGCAGTACGATCACGTTTTCTGCATTGCACTGCTCGATGGCCTGCAAAAGATCTGCCGTCGAGGGGTTCATAGTCTGCCCACCGGACACCACGACATCGACGCCCAAAGACTTCAAGATCTCTGCCTCACCAGAGCCCGGCGCTACCGCCACAAAACCCAGCGGCTTTGCGGGCGCGGCTGCCTCTTTATCATGCCGGATGTTCTCCGTGCGCTCCTCTGCCTCAAGGTCCATGTTGTGGACAAAGACGTTGGAGATCTGGCCGCGGTGCAGCATGTGGCGCAGCACTCTATCCGGCCGGTTGGTATGCACGTGGCACTTATAGTCTGGATTGGTGCCCACCAAAAGTTCACAGTCACCCATGGTGGAGAAATACTTGAGGCAGGCATCCTCATCAAAGCTGGGGCTATCCGCATGGAAGAGGAACTCTGTGCAGTAGCGGTACTGCGAGCCCTCCCAGTCGTCGTTAATCTCAATGTCGACCACCGAGGCTACGTGACTTTTGGCAGAATCATCCGTATCCACGCTGGTATTGAATTCAGAGACCTCACCCGCCTTGCCCTTGCGTGCGTTCACAAACGCCTCAATAAAGGTAGCCAGGCCAAAGGCGCCGGAGTCCACCACGCCGTTTTCCTTGAGCACGGGCAAAAGCTCTGGCGTGCGCGCCACGGACTCATAGGCCTCTTGCACCAGCTGGTCGAGAAGATCATCGACGCTGATATCGGTCTTCTCCAAAGCGTCTGCCTTCTCAGAAACATCTTTCAAGACTGTGAGGATCGTGCCAGCGACGGGCTTGCGCACTGCCTTGAAGGCAACCTTCACGCCATTGCGCAGCGCAGCAGCAATGACCTGGGGCGTAGCCTCCTGCACGCGTGAGTCCGCCAAGCCCTCCGCAACACCGCGAAGGATCTGACTCGTGATAACACCGGAGTTACCACGAGCACCCATCAGTGAGCCGTGGGTGATGGCATGGGCAACATCTTGCATGGTGGCATCCGCAGGAAGTGCCTCTACCTCTTTGACCACGGTACCCAGCGTCAGTGACATATTGGTTCCCGTATCACCATCGGGCACAGGGAAGACGTTGAGCTTGTTGATCTCCTCAGCCTTATCTGCGACCACCTGGGCTGCAGCAGGGAAACAGGAGCGAACTACCTTCGCAATCATTGATGAGAACCTCGGTTCCTTGTTTGTGCAAAACACCAGCCTAGCGGGTGCGCATTCCCTCTATATGTACATGTACCTCTACAGACTTGAGCTCTGCAATCTTCTCAAGAATGAACTTTACGGTGCTGACCAGATTTGCCGAAACAGACGCCATATTGACGCCACCTTCAACAATCACGTGCAAGTCAACGACAACAGACGAACCCTGCGAGGAGACGCCAATACCTTTGCGCAAACGGTTGCTGGGCAACAGCTGCGCTACGCCCTCCTGCTCATTGGTGATGGCCATGCCCACAACGCCGTAGCATTCCAGTGCGGCATAGCCCGCAAGATCCGCAATGACGTCGTTAGAAACCTTGAGAGAACCTGGTATGGATCCAGCCATAGGTGCTGCTCCTCTCCCACGCATGTTGTCACACACGCCGTCAACGTCACAAAAATCGGAATCAAGTATAACCCAACTAAGCACCTGAATCGGCTCATGGGCCACTCCACGTTTTTTCCCATGTAATGTTGGTGTCCGATAGATTCTAGTTCTTCTGACTGATGCATTTTTCAAAGCCGTGGCGATAAGCTATCTCCAAAAAGTCTGGCATGACCCGATACTGCATGTGCGCAAGCTCATCGGCTGTCATGGTGAACTTTCCCATCAGCCAGTCCATCAGTACTTGTGTTGATCCATACGAAAAATGATGGATCATATACATCTGTTCTGCACTTGGTAGAGCGTGATAGGTAAGACGTACGACGCGAATGCCATTTTCCACGTTAAAAGCATGTATGTAGTTGCGAATCGAGTTTTGAGAGTGATCGGTAAAGACTTTTCGGTAGAAATCTCTCTTCTCATACATGCGTTCCAGAAGCTTGGTAGCAGTTTGTTCTGTGCCATCGGCATCAGGGGCACAGAAAACGGCACTATAGTCTTGGTTAAAAATCCACGCCACAAGATCATACTTGTCATGAAAATGATAATAAAAGGTGGTTCTGGTTGTCTGGCAATACGTACAGAGATCTTTTACTTGAATTTTCTCAAACGGCTTGCCGACAAGAATCTGCTCTAGCGCCTCCGCGTAATACGCTTTTGTTCGATTATTTTTTGTCATGGCTTCAGTTCCTCCATTTAAAGTTCTCATTTCACATCATATCGTTGATATGTCAGTATCTCTTACACATTTGTAATACGTATATTGACTGAAAGCTTCCTGCCTCAATAATCAAAACCAAATTAAGCCCGGCACTAAAGAGCTTTGCGGCGCATGTAGACATCAAATAAGGCGGGAGCGTGAATCATGAAAATACTGGTAAGCGGTGCAAGTGGACATTTTGGAAGAACCGCTATTAAAGCTCTGCTCAATCTTGGCATACCTAACGAAGACATACGAGCAGGTGCCCATAACCCCAAAAAAGCTCGAGACCTTTCCGCTCAAGGAATCGAAGTCGTAAGATTTGATTACGATGACTTTGAGAGTCTACAAAATGCCTTGAGGGGTGTCACACATTTCCTCATGGTCTCAGTTTCACAGAACACAACGCCTCTTGACCAGCATGACTTGGCTATAGACGCTGCACAAAGGGCAGAAGACCTTGAAATTCTAGCTTTTACCAGCGTCTATCATGCATCAACGAGCGAGATCCCCCTGGCACCCATATTTAGAGCTGCAGAGAAGCGCATCATAGAGAGACAAATTCCTCACATATTCTTGCGAAATAACGCCTATGCAGAAATGTATATGGGCTACATATTCCAAGGGATACAAAATGGCGTCATCGTTTCCTCTGCCGGTGATGCAAAAATATCTGCGGCATGTCGAGAAGATCTTGCTCAAGCGGCAGCTCATGCCATAGTAAACCCCATTTACTATGGAAAAACTCTCGAGCTTATAGGTGACACCCCTATCTGTTTTGGTGATCTTGCAAGAATTGCCTCTCAATACAGAAAAGAGCCTGTAAGCATCGAGAATATTTCTCTTGAGCAGAGCAGACAAATCCTTCAGCAGTCTGGACTTAAGGGAAGAGATCTTGAAGTTATGTCACAGCTTGAAAGGGTAGAGGCAGAAAACAAGCTTTTTGGTACCGATCACACCTTACATTCTGTACTGGGAAAATCAACAAAGACAATCGAAGAACTTGCTGCAGACTATCTGGAATAGAGACATCATGCAAACGTTCACGTTCACCTGCGATGCAGGTTCATTCCAAGGCGTAGCTCATGATGAGGTCATTGATATAAAGGGGATTCGATACGCCACATCAGACCGCTATGCTCAACCAAAACCCTATGTGTACAACGCAGGACTCCATCTTATGTCCAAAGATGCGCCTTTTGCACTGCAGATGCCTTCGACAACAGAATCCTTGCTCCAAGGCACCCATTATGAGCTGTTATACCAAGAGGAAAGCTGTCAATACCTTTCAATTACTCTTCCTCTTTACAACGATAGTGCACGCAGATTACCGGTCATGGTATGGCTTCATGGAGGAGCATATAGAAATGGTGGATGCGATGGTCCTGCATACGATCGGACTTTGCTCGCCAAAGAAGGCAACCTCATAGTCATAGGTATGAATTACCGGCTGGGTGTATTGGGCTTTGGAAAAGATTTGGACGGCAGTCCCTCAAATAACGGGCTTCTCGATGTACTTGAAGGGCTCAGATGGGTACAGCAGAATATCTCTTCATTTGGAGGAGATCCGCACAATATCACTCTTTTTGGGCAATCTGCAGGAGCAGATCTTGCACGCTGTGTCATGCTGTCCGAGAATACAGCCAATCTCTACACGCGTGTCATTTTGCAAAGTGACCCCATCGGCGCCATGGAAGAGCGCTCGTCTATAGAGCGCTTCGTTACGATGGAATCAAACAAAATACCCCAAAATGCGTCATCTGATATGGCTGCCCAAATTCAGACACGTTTGAAGCCGAGCTAACGAAAGCCCTAGGATGTGCCGAAAGGCACGGAAGGGCTATTGCCATGAGCAAGACGACGAGAAGGAAGTACGACCCCAAGTTCAAGATGAGGGTCGCCCTCGAGGTCTACAAGGGCGAGAAGACCTTGAGTCAGGTGGCAAGCGAGAACGGCGTAGCGCCGTCTGTCGCCGCCCAGTGGAGGGACCAGCTCCTCGAGGAGGGTGCCGCCGACGTGTTCGGCAAGACCCAGAAGGAGCGCGAGAGGAAGGCCAGGGAGGAAGCCGCGGAGAAGGAGCACGATGAGCTGCTGAAGACGATCGGCCAGCTCACCGTCGAGCGCGACTTCCTCCAAAGGTTTTGCGACAGCCAAGGCTACGACCCAGGACAGGTGCCGGGCAGCCGCAGGTGAGCATGACGGCATCACCCGCAAGCGTGCCTCAGAGCTTCTGGGCGTTGCCCGCTCAAGCACCTATTACGAGCACAAGGAGAAGGCAGGGACATCGGAGGACGACGAGCGCCTCATGGCCGAGATAGATGAGATCCACGTCGGTAACCCTGCCTACGGGGCACGCAAGATCGCAAGGCAGCTGAGAAATGACGGTGAGGACGTCACCCGCTGGCATGTGACCAGGCTCATGCACGAGATGAACGTGAGGCCCTGCTGCCCTCTGCCCTCGCTGTCTGCGCCTTCCAAGCACTCCAGGAAGTTTCCCTACCTGCTCCACGGCAAGGTCATCCGCTTCCCCAACCAGGTCTGGTCGACCGACATCACCTATGTGCAGCTGGGAGGACACCATATGTACCTCACGGCCGTGATCGACTGGGCGAGCCGCTACATCGTGGGATGGAGGCTCTCTGACACCATGAGGGCAGAGGAGGTCGTCAAGTGCGCCGAGCAGGCCTTCAAGGCACATGGCACGCCCTCGATCATGAACTCCGACCAGGGCTCGGTCTTCGGGTCCGATGCCTACGTGAGGCTCCTAGCCGACAGCCACGTCGCCCAGAGCATGGACGGGCGTGCCCGATGGAGGGACAACGTGCTCATGGAAAGGTGGTTCCGCACACTCAAGAGCGAGCATCTAAGGACGCACGAGTACTCGACTCCTGCCGAGCTTAAGAGTCTCATCGCCGACTTCGTTGACTACTACAACAACCGCCGCATGCACCAGGCGCTTGGCTACGACACCCCAGCCGACTGGTACTACACAGGCATCAACCAGAGGGCAGCCTAGATGAGAAGGACTACGATAGGGACACCATCAGGCATGGGCTTTCGCTAGCCAACGCTCGTTCGTGTCGAAGGATCTCAGCCAGTTCAATCAAAAGACATTCTTGCCGCACAGCATCAAATTGAAGAGGGTATAACCGAAAAAAGTAATGCAAAGTTCCTCATTTTTGCACCCCACTATGGTGTCTACCCTCTGCCACCAAAGGATGGAATACCCGAGCGATTAGCCACAATAGCAAAGACACATGATCTTCTCATTGGAAGCACCACCAGAGAAGCGGCGGCTATTTTAGGGATACGTTCTTCGCTTGCTAAACTGGATAGCTGCCTTATTACGCATCCGCTTGTGGAGCATATCCTCAAAAAGAAGAGTGAGCAGATATTTTGTGCCCCCGCGGCTCAGCTGGCAAAAGAATATGCACGTGCAGGTGGACATACCTATCGCTATTCCTTTAGCTGGATGGAAGGAAAGCACGTGTTGGGTGCTATTCATATTCTCGACATTCTGCCCCTCTTCGGTCTGGGCGATGCAGAGAATCAACCCATTTCTTTGGGCTTAACAAAAGATGAGGTGCAGAACGAAGGAAGGGCCATGCGTGAAATCTGGACAAAGTTTGCCCACGACGGCACCATCTCGAGTATGGGTGTATCGGGAATGATTTCAATTGCCCCCGTACAGCCATGACTAACTAAATTGAAGTGTCATACACATGTTGAGCGTTGAGGGCAAAGATGCAATCTCCATGCGGCGCATGACCCCTTGTCCTATCTGGTACGCAAAGAGAAGCTTATGAAGAAAAAGCGCACATTCTAGATTTCAGAAAAAGTCATGCGTGAGTTACTTGCCCTCCGCGAGTGCTGTGGTATAGTGTCCTATGTTTTTGTGAGCAGCAGGGGTGCTTGTGGTCTTCTCTTCGCCAGAGCGCCTGAGTTGGAGGTAATCATGTCGAAGGTTTGTGAGATTTGCGGTAAGCACGCTGTTGCTGGTCGTTCTGTGAGCCACTCACACCGCACCGTAAACCGTAAGTTCCGTCCCAATATCCAGCATGTCACCATCATGCAGGATGGCAAGCGCAAGAAGATGAACGTCTGCACGGGCTGCCTCAAGAAGGGCAACCTCGTTCGCGGCTAAGACGGACATACATAACGTGCTCACAGAAGGCCCCTCGGGGCCTTCTTCTTTTATCGCACATATCACGAGCGCGTGTCGTGTGCGCGCATCACGAACGTGCGTGCAAGAAACAGGCAAGCACGCCGGCATGGCAGGTAACCTCTGCCGCGTCCTCTACAATCCGGTTGGAAATGCCCACGTCGGTCAGAAGCGCCAGCTCACGGTGGTCAAGATTCCAGCGCATGCCCTTCTCGGATGCCACCGTGCGCTCACGCAAAGCAATGACCGAGAAGGTCTGACCGCTCGCATGCGCAATGCGCCAGCTGGCAGCGCCTTCAGGGGAAAGCACGCGCATCTCAAAGGCGTCTTCTACCACGCGGGGCGCAAGCTGGGCAGAGCGGGCAAGAAGCCCCACCACTCCAAGCGCATGATCTGCTCGCCCACCGGAGGCGCATGTCAGCGTGACGCGTGCTTGCTTGTTGCGCCGCGCTGCCTCATGCTCTGCGCACGCAAGCGCAAACGCCAGGTCGGTATCGTACTTGTCGACAGGAAACGTGAGCTCGCGATCCTGAACGGCAAGCGCCTCTGCGGCCTCAGGGGAAACCGTATCCATGTCTCCACAGAAGACATTACAGGAAACACCTGCTTCTACCAGGCGATCAGCGCCTCTGTCCGCAGCAATGATGTAGTCGGCGGCGTGGGCAAGCTCCGCCACGAGTGCAGGTGAGCTGGGCTCTGGCGAACCATCCACAATCAAGACCTCAAGCGTGCCCGTGGGTGCATCTGTGGGAGCGGCAAAATCTGCAATGCGCGCAAAGCTCAGCTCCTCATAGCCATGCACAAATATATCTGCTGCCGTCTGGAGCTCATGCTCAAGGGTACCGGTGCCCTCCGGCCGATTAAGCCCAAAGATACCCACGGTCTTGAGCTGTGCCTCATGTGCCGACGCCAGCCCATAGAGCGCGTCCTCAAACACCCACGTTTCATCTGCGCTGGTCCCCAGCTCACGGAGGGCCGAGAGATAGATGTCGGGAAAGCGCTTGGAGCGCGCGACCTTATCGCCCGTGACCAGGACAGAAAAATAGGGCGCCAAATCCAGCGCCTCAAAGGCAATATCCACCAGGGCGCGCGGCGTGGAGGTGGCAAGAGCCATGCGCACACCGTGTGCCCGCAGCTCATCCAAGAACTGGCGCGCGTAGGGCATGATTTTGACCTTGTGGGCATAGGCATCTGCCATCACAGCAAAGATCTTGTCGTGGATCTCTTGCGCGCTCACGCCGAGGCCATACGTCTTGTGCAGGTAGACGCTCTTTTGCGGAAGCGCGTAGGGGTCTGTCTCCCGACAAAGCGCTTGAGGGTCGCGCGCACCCAGCTCACGCAGGACGTCCACCACCGCGCCTCTCCAAAATATGCCCGAGCACACCAGCGTGGAATCAAGATCAAAGATTGCTCCAGAAAATGCCATGTCATTCCCTTCTTGCCAGCTTCACCAAGCATACGCCGCATCCATGGATTTGCGAGCAGGATTTGCGGGCATTATATAGAGCGCTGCCACAGAGCTCCTCATTTGGGTAAAGTATCCACGGCAAGGCCCTATGCCTTGTCTTGGATCAATGACACGGAGGCTTGTTTTTATGGCGCGCTATGAGTATCAATGTACCAATTGTGGCACTACATTTGAGGTTGAACATCCCATGACCGAACACCCTGAGGTGACCTGCCCCAGCTGTGGCTCCAAGGCCGAGCGTGTCTTTACCCCTTCAGGCATTGTATTTAAGGGTTCTGGCTTCTATAACACAGATCAAAAAGATAAGTAATATCGTTCTCGTCTCGGCGGCGCCCTACCGCACACGCACTAGGCGCGCCGCAAAATGAATGTCGCTCATATACGCTCCCGGCGTGCTCAAAAAATAGCCGTCCCGCTCATGCCGGGAGATGTACGCACGGGTTTCACATACGTTATGTTGCAAGGCCACAGCATCAGATGGCGCCATGCGGTCAAAGTGGGCGCCCATCTGCGTGGCCAAGAATGCCTCTATCTGCTGCTCGTTTTCTTGCGATAAGAACGAGCAGGTAGAATAGACCAACTCTCCTCCCACCTCAACACGCGTGGCTGCCGCCGCAAGAATTTCTTTCTGGAGCTGGCAGAGTGTTCCCCTAGGTGTTGTGCACGCCTCCTGCTGGAGGCTCCACGCTATCTCTGGGTGGCGTCTCAAGGTGCCCGTGCCAGAACAGGGCGCATCAACAAACACCTTGTTATAGCGCTCCTCTATCCCCTCACACGGTGTGCTACCTGCAAGTTTTCTGGCATCTAACACCCGTGAGGTAACCTCGTGGGAGAGCCCAACCACGCTCATGCGCTCATGGCTTACCTTGACCTTAAACGGCTCGGAGTCTATGCCGTCCACCAGGATGCGCCCGCCTGAGCGCTCAGCAATAGCCTCCATAAGAAGCGACTTGGTGCCTCTTCCCTGCCCAATCTCAAGCATATGTTCATCAGGATCTGCCGCAGCAATATAGGCCACGAGCTGGGCAGCTAGATCAGCAGGAACGCAGAGCCCCTGCTGCACCAGACCGCACGAATACAAAGCACCCGGCCGCTTGAGCAGATAGGTGTCCCCATCCAAGACGGCACACGGCTCACAGCCGCTCTCTTTCAGCTGCTCAAGGGTGGTATCTGCATCCGTCACAAAACCGGGAAGAAAGACGTAGACCGGCGCTGGCTCAAGGAGCTCTGAGGCATAGCGACAAGCGCCTTGGACTCCCAGGTTGGAGATGAGCTCAGCCGCAAGCCAGCACGGAAGACCTGCAGCAAGCGAGATCTTCTCACCCAGATCCTGAGGCGCGAGATCTTGCGCCAAATTGTTGCCCGCAAGCGCGCAGATGGTCGCCTGGGCCTGGACTCTCTCAGGCCGCTCGCACTCTGCAATACGCCTGAGCACGGCATTTGCCATGCCCGCGGCGCGCGGAGCCACACGGCGCACGCCCTCCACGCCTTGGTTGACCGCCGCCGCGGCAGGCGTGGAAAGATAGATGAGCTCAAAGGCAGCAAGCCTCAGCGCGTCGTGTACCTGGGGTTCCAGATGCATGCCTTTGGTGAGGTGGTGGCTCACGGCCGTGTCCAGCACCCCTTTGCACGCTAGCGTACCCGTAGCCAAACGCATGGCAAAGCCCTTGTCCTGCGCGGAGAGTTCTTGCAGGTAGGGCGCCATTCTTGCCCGGTCTTTGACACGGGCATTCGTGCGGCGAACATCTGCGGTGAGCGCTAGCGCCGCCGCGCGGGCTGCAGAGAGGCGGCCACGCTTTTTCTGGGGCATACATCCTCCCAAACCTGTAAACCTTTGTGCAGTGCGCGTCGTTAGCGGGCGATAAGAACCGCGCGCTAGGAAAGCTTTGACCAGCTGAGCTGCTGTGCATGCAGCCCCTGCGCCCATGCGTGGGCTAACATCTCTTTCTTGCCGTCAGGCTTCACGCGCAGAAGCTCCAGAGCTCCGTCTTTGCAGCCCAGGTAGATGTGCCCGTCTGACACCTCAACCTCACCTGCACGAAGGCTCTTATCCACGAGTGTGGCTTCAAGCGCACGCACGCCTTTTCCCGCGAGCGCAAAGCGTGCCGGCGCTGCATCCAAGGATGCTTGTACGCGCCGCTTGTTCTTCTCGGCCGAATCTGCTGGATCCAGACGCATCTCTTCTTTGGTGATCTTGGGCGCAAAGCTCACCTGGCTCTCATCTTGCTCATGCCAGACTGCCGTGCCTTGGTCAAGCTCCCCTAAGGCTTCTACCAGTGCCTGGCCACCGAGCTCTCCCAGCTTTTCCATGAGCTCCTGGCAGGGCATATCCCCTATTTCAAGCGATGCCTGCTTGCAGTAGGCACCCGCATCCAGCTCATGGGTGATGCGCATGATGGAGATTCCAGCGCGCTCATCTCCTTCAAGCACCGCGCGCTGTATGGGAGCAGCGCCGCGCCAGCGCGGCAAGAGCGAGGCATGCACATTGATGCAACCCAGGCGCGCGCAGTCAAAGATGGCATCCGGTAGGATTGCGCCATAGGCAGCAACACAGATAACATCTGCCTGGGCAGCTCGTACGGCATCTAAGATGCGCTCATCCACGCGCTTTGCCTCCAAGACTGAGAGGCCACGCTTTTGAGCTGCAGCTTTCACCGCAGAAGGCTCCAGGCGCTTGCCTCTGCCACGCACGGCATCAGGGCGCGTTACCACCAGCACAACCTCATGAGCCTCTGCCAAGGCCTCAAGTGACTTGACGGCAAAATCCGGTGTGCCCATAAAGACAATACGCATGCTACCTCCTGCTACTCTGCCACATCACCCGGGCGCGCACCGTCTGCCAGCGCCTGTTCATAGTCCTGCATGGCGCGCATGCGCATGAGCGGGGCCAAGTGGTCGACCATGGTAATGCCGTGCAGATGGTCAATCTCATGCTGCAGACAGACAGCCAACAGGTTGTCACGCGCCTCATACTGCATGAGGTCACCATCTAGGTTTTTTGCGCGAACCACCACGTGTGACGGACGCGTGACCGGCACGGTAATGCCGGGGAACGAAAGGCAGCCCTCCCCCGTCTCACGCTCTTCACCGTCTGCCACCACAATCTCCGGATTGATCAACACATAGGGGTTTTTCTTGCCCGACCCATAGTCCACATCTATGACGACCAGCTGGACCTTCTCGCCCACCTGAGGGGCGGCCAAGCCACAGCCTTCTGCCGCATACATGTCTTTGAGCATGCGCTTGGCCAGTTGCTTCACACGGCTATCAATCTTTTCTATAGGCGCGCACTCAGTCTTGAGACAGTCATTGGGCGCCGTGACAATATCATCTAACGGGTTCATATATCTCCTCATTACATAAGATCAAACGCATCGACATCTACCGCCATGTATATACCCTTGGGGGCAGAAATCTCTGCGGCACATGACAAAAGCGTAGGGCCTAGATCCGCGTCCAGCGGAGCCTTGATGACTATATGGTGCCGCACCTTGTCCTTAACCTTAGCTTTTACACACTCGGCAGGGCCTAAGATCTCCCATCCCTCGCGCGCATCGGTCACGCGGCGCAGCTCATCTGCCCATGCGCGCGCACATGTTTTCACCTGGGCGGGCGCACTTCCCCACACCACCACATTGGCAACGCGCGAGAAGGGCGGGTAGTAGGCATCCAACCTATCTTCAAGCTCCGCCGTGAGATAGGCCATCCTATCATGGGTTTTAACCGCCTGCATGATGGGATGCGTTGCCCAATAGGTCTGGATGATCACCTTGCCAGGCCTCACTCCTCTGCCAGCACGTCCGCTCAGCTGCTCCAGAAGGTCATAGGTGCGCTCCGCCGCCCTGAAATCGGGCAGTTTCAAGGTGGTATCGGCGTTGATCACCGCCGCAAGCGTCACCTCGGGAAAATCAAGCCCCTTGGCAATCATCTGCGTGCCCACCAATACCGCGCACTCCGCGGTGTCAAAACGCTCAAGAATCTCCTGATGAGCACCCTTTTGCCGCGTGGTATCAGCATCCATCCTAATGATTTCTGCCCCCTGCCCCACAAGGGTATTGAGCTCGTCTTCTACGCGCTGCGTTCCCACGCCATAGGCACCCATATAGCGGCTGCCGCATGAAGGACAGCGCGTAAGCGGATCCGGATAGGCGCGCTGCGGCCAGCTTCTGCCGCAGGTATGGCACTCAAGCGTGCGTGTGCGCTCGTGGTAGGTCAAGGCGCACGAGCAGTGCGGGCACTCCGGCACACATCCGCAGTCTCTGCACATCAAAAAGCTGGCAAAGCCGCGACGATTGAGCAGCAACACGGCCTTTTCCTTGCGTGCGACCACCTCTTGTAGGGCTTCCACCAACGCGGGCGAGAAGATCGAGCGGCCCCCGCCTCTAAACTGCTGCGCCATGTCTACAATCTCAACCTCGGGCAGTTGCGCATGGCGCGGCCGCTCAAGCATCTCCACCCGCGTCCAGCGGCTGTTGCGCCAGCTCTTCTTACTGGCGCGGTACAGACTCTCAAGCGAAGGCGTGGCAGATCCCAGCACCAACGCCGCGCTTCTCAGTTGCACCAGCTTCTGAGCAACATCTCTGGCGTGGTAGCGCGGGGCGCTGTCCTGCTTGTATGAGCTTTCATGCTCCTCATCAATCACGACCAGCCCTAGGTTTCTCACCGGCGCAAACAAGGCCGAGCGCGCGCCCACCACCACACGCGCTGCGCCGGTGCGCACAAGATCCCACTGGTCGAACTTCTCGCCCACGGAGAGCTTGGAGTGCATCACGGCCACGGTCTGGCCAAAGCGTGCGTAGAAGCGGCCTACCGTCTGCGGCGTCAGAGAGATCTCGGGCACCAGCACAATAGCGCTCTTGCCTTCCATGAGCGTGCGCTCGATGGCCGTGAGGTAGACCTCGGTCTTGCCCGAGCCCGTGATGCCATCTACCAGCACAACGTCTCCTGCGCACGCATCTTGTATGCGCGAAATCTCCTGGAGCGCCACCTGCTGACCGGCCGTGAGCGCCCGGGGCCGTGGCGCATGGGCGCTTGAGAGCAAGGTATCTTCCTGGCCACGGATGCGCCGCATGTTCCAAATGCGCAGCACGCCGCGTTTTTGGAGGGCGAGAAGAGCCTGAGACACCGGTCCTATGAGCGCTGAGAGCTCCGCCACGCGCATGGGGCCTTCTGCCAGCGCTTCTATCACCTGGCGCTGACGCGTTGCCTGCTTTCGGAGCGTGATATGGGAGGCTTCTTCGGTAAGCTCACACCAGCGCTCGTCCACCGCGCCGGTTACGTTTCTCACAAGTTGCCAGTGTTTCTCACCCGTTTTTATGACCTTCACGCTTTGGCCGGGCGGCAGGAAAAGATGAATGGCTTCTGCAAGTGTTGAGGCGTATTCACGCGCAATCCAGAGCGCCAGCTGGGCGGCCTTTTCATCAAAGGCAGAAGCTGCCAAGACGGCCTCGATGGGCTTGATTTTCTGCGGATTAAGTTCAGGCGGCAGCGCCTCTTGGAGCTCGATGATATAGGCCACCGCCAGGCGATTTGCAAAGTTCACCAAGACTGTGCATCCCACCTCGGCTTGGCTCACAAGCTCGGGCGGGATAGCATAGGTATACGGCTCTGTGAGAGCGCGTGTCTTTATGTCTACTACCACACGTGCAAACGCCACGTATACTCCCATAGTGTTCTTGTTCTTGTTCATATGACATAGAGCTTAGCGCATACCAGATGTATGAAGCCTCCCAACCTCATGAGTTGGAAGGCTTCATGATGTCTGACATCTGCCGCAGGGGCGCTGTGCGGGCGGCCCGTCAAGCAGCCATGCACTTAGCAGACAGCGCGTCTACTTGGTAAGCTTTGCCACCGCGTCTTTAAGCTCCTGGGTCCTGTTGGTCTTCTCCCAGGTAAATGCTGGATCATTTCTTCCAAAGTGACCGTAGGCAGCAGTCTTCTCAAAGATGGGTCGGCGCAGCTCAAGATCTCTGATGATGGCGCCAGGGCGCAGGTCAAAGACCTCACGGATGGCCTTGGTGATGATCTCATCGTCCACTGTTGAGGTACCAAAGGTGTCCACAGAGATAGAGACGGGCTCTGGCACGCCAATGGCATAGGCAAGCTCAATCTCACACTTGTGCGCAAGGCCTGCAGCCACCACGTTCTTGGCCACCCAGCGCGCGGCATAGGCAGCAGAGCGATCCACCTTGGTGGCATCTTTGCCCGAGAAGGCACCACCGCCATGTCGGCCCATGCCACCGTAGGTATCCACGATGATCTTGCGGCCGGTCAAGCCGGTGTCTCCCATGGGGCCTCCCACCACAAAGCGACCGGTGGGGTTCACATAGATTGAAGCGGCGTCCCACTTAATGTTGGCATCGTTGAGTACAGGCTTGATGACCTGCTCAATCATATCCTCACGGATCTGAGCAAGCTTTACGTCTGCAGAATGCTGCGTGGAGACGACAATGGCCGTAACCTCCTGGGGCTTATCGTCCTCATAGCGGACTGTCACCTGCGTCTTGCCATCCGGGCGCAAATAGGAGAGAACACCTTGCTTGCGCACGTCTGCCAGGCGCTTTGCCAAGCGTTGAGCCAAGTAGATGGGCATGGGCATGAGCACATCGGTCTCATCGGTGGCATAGCCAAACATCATGCCCTGATCGCCTGCGCCTATCTTGTCAATCTCATCGGCGTCTTTGCCGCGCGCATAGGTGCCATCAACGCCCTGCGCAATGTCGGGCGACTGTTCGTGGATGAGATTCATAACGCCGCAGGTCTCTGAGTCAAACCCAAACTTGGCGCGGGTATAACCAATCTTGCGGACGGTGTCTCTTACAATGCTCTGCACGTCCACGTAGGCTTCTGTGCGCACCTCACCCATCACCACGACGGTGCCGGTGGTGGTAAAGGTCTCAATGGCACAGCGTACATTGTTGACATCTGCAGGTTTTCCCGTTGTGTCACGGTAGCCTTGAGCCTGAAGCTCCGCTTCCTTCTTCAAAATGGCATCAAGAATTGCGTCAGAGATTTGATCGCACATCTTGTCAGGATGCCCCTCAGTAACACTTTCTGAGGTAAACAAGTAGCTCTTGCCCATGTCCTGATAATCCTTTCTCGCCGACGCTCAATATATGTAGCGTTGCTCATAGGTAGTCATCCTACTCCATGTACCCACAACACGCGCGCGATCGTTGCTTTTTCACACACCCAAAGGCAAAACCGTTGGAGTATGCATGAGGAGGCGGGCACGCGCCAAAGTGCGGCAGCAAGAATCATGTTGGATGTAGTACTGCTCACACATGCCTGCCTGGGCGAGAAACACCTGCACCTAGGCAGGCTACAGGCACTAGATGGCGCACGTGCCACCGTCGATAGCGATGGTTTGGCCCGTGATAGCCCGTGATATAGGGGCCCTTCTGAATATTTGGGCAGCTTGCCTCACATGTGGTGCACATTCACCTCATGCGTCCTATACTCAGTATGTTTGTGCATATGACCAACAGAAGAGGTTTAGATTGACTTCCCAAGAACAAGACCGCCCTGTCCGCGTGCGCTTTGCCCCTTCCCCAACCGGCAAGCTCCACGTCGGCGGCGCCAGGACCGCTATCTATAACTGGGCCTTTGCCCGTGCCCATCACGGCACCTTCATCTTGAGAATAGATGACACCGACCCCACCCGCTCGACGGAAGAAAACACCCAGATCATCCTGCGCGCCATGCGCTGGCTGGGTCTTGACTGGGACGAAGGCCCCCTGAAGGGTGGGGACTTTGGCCCCTACAAGCAGACGGATCGTCTTGAAATCTATCGTGCAGCAGCTCAAAAGCTGTGGGATGAAGGCAAGGCATATCCTTGCTTCTGCTCTCCAGAAAAGCTTGCTGCCGATAAGCGCGCGGCGCAGGAGCGCCATGACCCCTTCCAGGGATACCAGCGTACCTGCCGAGACATTGACCCTGAGGAAGCGCGCCGGCGCGTTGAGGCCGGAGAGCCCTACACCTTGCGCATCAAGGTGCCCTTAGACAGAGGAGATGTTTTGGTGCATGACGCCGTCCACGGCGATGTGCGCTTTGACGCCAAAGAGCTGGATGATTTCATCATCTTCCGCTCTGATGGCACCCCTACCTACAACTTTGCCACCGTGGTCGACGATGCCATGATGGGCATCACCCACGTGATCAGAGGAGATGACCATCTCTCCAACACGCCTCGCCAAATCATGGTCTATGAGGCCTTGGGCGCCCCTGTTCCCACCTTTGCTCACATCTCCATGATCTTAGGCCCTGACGGCAAGAAGCTCTCCAAGCGCCACGGGGCAACGTCTGTGGAGGAGTACCGCGACGAGGGCTATCTTTCCGATGCCTTCGTCAACTACCTGGCTCTTCTCGGCTGGGCACTGGACGGAGAGACCACCATCGTGCCGCGTGATCTTCTCGCCCAGAGCTTCTCTTTAGACCACGTCTCCAAGAATCCGGCAACCTTTGACACCAAGAAGCTGAACTCCATCCAGCAACACTACATCCAGGCCATGAGCGACGAGGAGTTTGTCTATGAGGTGCTCATGCCGGAGCTTGTGGCGGCAGGCCTTGAGAAGGAGGCAGAGCCGGCGCATCGCAAGTCATGGTATGTGCTGCTGGCCCAGATTTTGAAGCCGCGCACCACGCTCACGCACGATGTGGTGGAGAAGGCGCGCTTCCTCTATGAGGGAGATGAGCCCACGTTTGACGAGAAGAGCGTGAACAAGAATCTTGCCAAGGAAGGGGCAAAAGAGGCGCTTACGGCTGCGCGCGCGGCGCTCGGGGCGCTGGACAGCTGGACGCACGAGGCCATCGATGGCGCCCTTGAGCCGCTGCCCGATGCCTTGGGCACCAACAAGCGCAAGTTCTTTGGCGCGCTGCGCGTGGCGGTATGCGGCAACCAGGTTTCACCACCGTTGGGTGAATCGCTTGAGCTGATGGGCCAGGCATCTGCTGTGGCACGCATAGACCGCGCGCTGCCGCTCACAGAGCTTGACGCGTAAAAGACGCATGTGACCTGAGCTGCAAACTGGTATATAAAACCTGTTTGCAGCTTATTTTATAGGAGCCAAATATGATGATGACCAGCGCTTTTGAGATCTTAGGGCCGGTTATGGTAGGGCCTTCAAGCTCCCACACCGCAGGCGCCTTGAGGATTGCTCTGGTTGCGCGTGAACTTGCACCAGATCCGCTGAAACACGTGAGCTTTGAGCTCTTTAACTCCTTCTCACACACCTACCGAGGACACGGTACTGACCGTGCCTTGGTGGCGGGCATGTTGGGCTTGACGCCTGATGACATCCGCGTGAGAGACTCGTTTGCCTTGGCAGAACAGCAGCACCTTTCCTTTGACTTCATTGAGCGCGGAGATGATCCCGCACTTCACCCCAACACCGTCGTTATCACTATGGAAGGTGATGGCGACACCTGCGTCGTGACAGGTGAATCGGTCGGCGGCGGGCGCGTGCGGCTCTCTAAGATCAACGGTGTCTCGGTCGAGGTGCGCGGCGACTACCCCACCGTTTTTATCGTCCACGATGACCGCGCCGGCGTACTGGCAGAGCTCACGCGCGTAATCTCCGGCGAGGGCCTCAATATTGCCACCTTGAGCAACTACCGTGAGCGCAAAGGCGGCAAGGCCTACACCATCATCGAGTCAGACGAGTACATCTCCCCTGAACTGATAGCACATGTGCGCACGCTCAAACACATCCTGTTTGCTGCGAGCATCGAGATCCCCGGCGCTTCTCGCCAAGCTCCAGACACCGTTTTGCACAATGGCTTTGACTGCGGAGAAGAACTTCTGGCCGCTACACAATCCCCCGCGCGCCGCATCTGTGATGTCATGTACGCGCGCGAGGTGGAGCTCATGGATGAGGAGGCCGTGCGCACAAGCATGCGGCGCGTGCTTGAGGTCATGCGAGAAGAGACTCATGCTCCGCTCTCTGATCCTGAGCCATCGCTGGGCGGGCTTATCGGTGGCCAGGCACAAGACGTGTGGCAGGCGAAGGATCGGCTGGCTGCATGCCTTATGGGCTCCACGCTTACCCGCGCTGTTGCCTATGCCATGGCAACGCTTGAGCGCTCAGCCACCATGGGCGTTATGGTAGCTGCCCCCACGGCCGGCTCGGCAGGCGTTGTGCCGGGAAGCATCCTGGCGGTGGGAGAAGCTCTTGGCGCAGATGATGAGGCGCTTATGGATGCGCTGTGGACGGCCGCTGCGGTGGGTGCCATCATTGCACAGAATGCCTCGGTCTCAGGCGCAGAGGGCGGGTGCCAAGCAGAGGTAGGAAGCGCTTCTGCCATGGCGGCAGCCGCGCTGGTAGAACTTTTGGGCGGCACGCCTGACCAGGCGCTTGACGCTGCCTCCATTGCTATAGGAAACCTCTTGGGGCTTGTGTGTGACCCGGTTCGTGGCCTGGTGGAATACCCCTGCCAGGACAGAAATGCCATCGGCGTGGCAAACGCCATCTCTGCCGCGCAGTTAAGCCTCTCTGGCGTGGTGAACCCGCTGCCGTTTGACCAGGTGGTAGGGGCTTTGAAGTCCGTGGGAGATTCTTTGCCCACCGCCTTGCGCGAGACCGCAAAAGGTGGACTTGCCAAGGCCGCAAGCTGCAGCGGCTGCATGAGGTGTAGCATACAAGCCGGGCGGTAGCTGGTGATAAGCGCGTGCTGGATGCGTGCTGGGCGCTGGGTGCGCGGCAGGACGCTGGATGCTGGACGCGCGCAGCCCATTGACTGAAGATTTTTGAGGAGATGCACATGTCTGACGGTGAGGACAAACTGGATACGTACGCTCGCAACCACAGTGAGATGCTTTCTGTCTTGATGAGCGGCGAGCGCTTTGGCACCCACGGTGATGGCAGAAGATGCATCACCATAAGCCTTGAGCGCTTTGTCTACAACATGCGCGCCAAACACACCGTTTCATATGAAGGAGAAGGTGGCGTGAGAGAGCTCTTGGAGCACATGCGCCAGTTCTTCCCCACCCATTCCGCGCAGATGATCGACGGCTGCCTGGTCGGGTTTACCGGAACCGTAGAGACTTCTGGCCATGAGCAGGTAGACGTCGATATCTCCCTGGGCGCTGGCGCGCAGCTCATCGTGAAGGTTGGCCCAAGCAGCTCCGTAGCACATCTACTTGAAGCCATTGAGGTGCATGACCGCCAGGTCCACATTGCGGCGCAGGAAATGGGCCGAGAGTATTCCCTTCTCGCCGAAGGTTATAACCCAACCGTCTCTGGCCCCATCGACGTTCCCCTGGTGCCCGAAATGCGCTTCACGCTCCTGAGTGCCCATCTGGCAAAGACCGGCCGGCTGGGCAAGGACGCCATGCGCTGCCTGGGCTCGCTGCGCGTTGCGGTAGAGTACGGCGACGAGATCGACGCGCTCAAGACCTACCGCCTGGCGGTGGCGCTCTCTCCCCTGGCGTATTTCCTCACGGACAATACCCGCAGCTTCCGGGGCCAAGACGCGCTGCACACACCCCGCATGCAGCGCTCGCGCATCATGGAGGAGACTGACAGTGCGCGCACGGGCATCATTGCGGGCACTTTTGGCGCGCATTTCTCGTTTGAGGCCTACGTTTCATGGCTCGAGAGCTTGAAGGCCATCTACTTTGTCGATTCCATGGGCGCAACCGCACAGGCGGGCGACAAGACCATCCATCAGCTGCTCCAGGAACGCGCGCTCTCCGGCTCCGAGCTCATGCACCTGTTTGACATGGCCAAACCCGACGTCAAGCTGCAGGGCGTCGTGCAGCTTGACCAGGCCGATGCCCTCCGGCCGCGCTATGCCGCCGCTTGGGCCGCCTTCTTGAAAGGCATCTTCTACAGCGACGACTCCTTCATCGCGGCACAGGAGCTCATCGGTCAGGTGGGCGAGAAGAACGTGCGCGATGCACTTCTCGCCTTGCGTCAGTACGGCTGGAACGCAGATGTCTACGGGCGTCCTGTGACGGAGCTGGTCGAGAAGCTCGTGCGCCTGGCGCGCGCCGGGCTTGAGCAGGCGGAGGAGCAAGCCATTCTGGACGAGCTGACGTCTCTGTGGGAGGTTCGGATGGTGCCGGCGGATGCGTTCACGGCCCACGTGCGGCCAGCCACTTCTATCAGGGATTACCTGGGGATTTAGACGCGCGCTGCGCGAACTTATATATGTATAAAAACAGGCTCCCGCGAGGGAGCCTGACCTTTTTGGTAGCCCGTACCAGATTCGAACTGGTGATCTCCGCCTTGAGAGGGCGGCGTCCTAAACCGCTAGACGAACGGGCCATATGTAGTGCCTCAGCGGGGTGAGGCGGGTAAATCATGGTAGCCCGTACCAGATTCGAACTGGTGATCTCCGCCTTGAGAGGGCGGCGTCCTAAACCGCTAGACGAACGGGCCATGCACGAGAGGAAATGGCTGGGCCTGAGGGAGTCGAACCCCCACTGACAGAACCAGAATCTGCTGTCCTACCATTAGACGAAGGCCCAATGAACCAGCACTTCCTGCAACGCGAAAAGATACGATACATGAGGCTGAAAGAGTTTGCAAGTACAAATTGGGAAGAAATTGTTCATCGCTGGTTCTCCACACGTTGCTTCAGGAAACGTGCATATTTGTACGTGCATGTTGTGCGTGTATGCTTGCAGCTCGACAGCCACGCACCGTCAGCTGCGTCACTACTTACCCGTGAAGCTATCCCGCTTGGAAAACGACGGGCATACCCAGCTGGTGCCCAGGTAAAGCTTGCCATACGGGTCAACCGAGGGATGGAGGGACTCCGGCTCCAGAGCGAAGTTAGGGAGCTCGCACTCATGGGGATGACGGTTGGTCAAGGTATAGCCCTTTCCACATGAGCCGTAGTATTCGCCGTTTTTCTCACTTTTGATGATGTTGGAAAAGACACAATCACTACAATGCAGACCCGCCATACAACCTTCTTCACAAACTCGATCATGCGCCAAGACGGCACCAGGCCGATGCTCAGCACCTCTGCGGGTGGATACCCAAAAACTGTATGATTATCTACCTCACGCGAGTTGACCCATCAGTGAGTACAAAAACTTCAAAGTTCGAGCCACCTGAGTTGCTCGCCCCGCTCGTTTACAACGTCTCCATCCACCACGCACGTAAGGAGCCACCTGAGCACCATGCCCACGCCAGGCCCTGGCGGCATATGGCGGACTTGCATCACGTCTTGCCCCGTCACCTTGAGCATGTCCACCCTAAATGCGGCGCCAGCCGCCAGCTCTCGCCTGAGGACACCTGCCATCTCATCAAGCTCGTGGGCATACGACGCCACCTTGGGCGACTTTGACACGGCGTCTGCGCGCTTCAAATCCAGCAGGTCATAGGTGAGCGCAATCTCGCGCCCCGGGCACGACGCAGTGAATTTCTGCAGCGTCCTGAGCATGGAGCGCCGCGTGGGAAACACCTCGTGGTCGTGATAGCGTACCAACTTGCAGGCGCTTATCGCCACCTCAGACGGTATGGCCAGCCGACGCAAGATCACCGCGGCCATCGCGGCGCCACGCTTGGGATGGCCAAAGAAGTGCCCACGACCCGTGACGTCTTCACTGTAGGTCTCCGGCTTGGCAATGTCGTGCAGAAGCGCTGCCCACCTGAGTGCGGCCGACGCCTGGCCTGCCGTAAATGCCTCACACGCTGCGCAAACGTGCGCCGTGTGCTCCAGCACATCATAGATGTGATAGGGGCTGTTTTGGTCAAAGCCCCACGAATCCACCAGCTCTGGAATGGCCGCGCACATGACCCGCGGCTGCTCACGCAGCGCCTGCGCTGCGCGGCCCATGCATACAATCTCGTTCAGCTCATGGCCAATGCGCTCCTGGGCTATGGCCGAAAGATCGTCCGCATGCGCGTTGAGCGCCGCCTGCGTGCGCGGCTCAATCTCAAAGTTCAGGCGCACGGCAAAGCGGACCGCGCGCAAGATCCTGAGGGCGTCCTCAGAAAAGCGCTCGTCAGGTACCCCAACCGCCCTGAGCCGGTGCTGGCGCAGGTCTTCTACCCCGCCAAAGGGATCCTTAAGCCCGCGCACAGGATGCCACGCCAGCGCGTTTACGGTAAAGTCCCTGCGCGCTAGGTCCTCATCCACGCTATCCACAAAGCGCACGGCCTCGGGGTGGCGATGGTCAAGGTAGCGCCCCTCAACGCGAAACGTCGTCACCTCGACGGGATGGTTCTCAACCACTGCCGTCAGTGTGCCGTGCTTGATGCCCGTCTCATGCACCGCAATACCTGCCTCAAGCAGGACTTTCTCGCCCGCTTGCCAAGGTGCCTGCGTGCAGATGTCAATATCATGGCCGCGCATGCCGCGCAGGGTGTCTCTGACCCAGCCACCCACGATCCACGATTCATAGCCAGCTGCCTCAAGCGCCTCCAGCACAACGCGCGCATAGTGAGGGCAGTGGGCGATAAGTTCTGTGGATTCGGCAAGCTCCACCATGTCTCCTCTCGCTTGGTGAGGTTCAGTATAGCGGTACGGGCAAACAGTCGTGTAGCGCGGATGCGGTCGCGCACGCCGCGCATGGCGCACTGCGCACGCCGCCCGGCGACGCACTGCGCACGCCGTTCGCGCTGCGTCGCACCTGCCATGCCGCCCGGTGCCGTGCTAGACTTTTGAGCACTGTGTGACGTCTTGGCGCATGATACTTTCTGCGCTCTTTATCCACCTCAAGGTGGGTATACAGAACAAGGTATGCACAGTTTTGATGCAGAGGAAAACCACATCAAGGAGGCACAATGGATCCTAAAACCATCACTTCTCAAGATCTCTCCCGGGCACACGATAGCTTCTTCTCTGAGCGCGCCAACATCGTCGCCAAAAATGCCGTGAGCTCGATGGGCATCAGGAAGGCCGCGCGCACGCCTGAAGGTGTTGCCGCCAATACGATGGGCTTTGATATTGAGGTCAGCCAGGGTGATCGCTGCAACCAAAAACGCTCAGGTCGCTGCTGGATGTTTGCCAGCTTGAACACCATGCGCTACCGCACCATCAAGAAGTTCAACCTCAAGACGTTTGAGTTTTCCCAGGCCTATCCCCTCTTCTTTGACAAGCTGGAGAAGTCAAACTGGTTCCTGGAGAACATCATCGACACTGTTGATGAGCCGCTTCATGAGCGTCTGGTGAGCTATCTTCTGCAAGATCCTGTGGGCGATGGTGGTCAGTGGGATATGTTCCGCGCCCTGGTCAAGAAGTATGGCGTTGTGCCCAAGGAGGCCATGCCAGAGACGGCCTGCTCAGAAAACACTGCAGAGCTCGACCGCTATCTCACCAGGTATCTGCGCCTGTGCGCCAAGAAGATCCGCGATGCACGCGCCCGCGGAGCTTCAGATGATGCCTTGCAAGAGATCAAGACCTCCGCGCTTGATAACATCTACGGGCTGCTCGTTACCTGCTTGGGTGAGCCGCCACGCAACTTCTCTGTGCGTCTGCGTGATAAGGACGATAAGATCGCACTGGCTGGCACCTTCACGCCGCAGGAATTCTTCAAGACGGCGGTCGATATGAACGTGGATGACTACATCTCACTCATCAGCGCGCCCACCCAGGACAAGCCCTTTATGCACGCCTATACCGTTGATCGACTGGGCAATGTGATTGAGGCTGGCGGCGTTCGCTATCTCAACCTGGAGCCACAAGAGCTCAAGCGCGCAGCAATTGCGCAGCTCAAAGATGATCTGCCCGTCTGGTTTGGCTGCGATGTTGCCCAGAGCTATTTGAGTGACGAGGGCATCATGGACACCGCTGCCCTAGATGTCGACCGCCTCTTTGGCTTTGCGGTTGAATCCGGCTTTGAAAAGGCCGCACGCCTTGACTACGGAGAGTCCCTCATGACCCACGCTATGGTTCTTGAAGGCGTCAACCTTGATGAGGCTGGTCTGCCCACCCTGTGGAAGGTGGAGAACAGCTGGGGCAAAGATCACGGCCGCGATGGCTTTGATACCCTGAGCGACCCTTGGTTTGATGAGTATGTCTACCAGGTCGTTGTGGACAAGAAGTACCTCACAGAGGAGCAGCGCCACCTCTATGAGACAGAAGAGCCAACGCATCTGGCACCGTGGGACCCCATGGGCTCTTTGGCAAAACTCAACTAGAAAAGAGACCGCTATGCCTCATAGCAAGTCACAAGACAAGCCACAAGAAAGCGCGCGCAATGTGGATATGCGCTGGGCAGAGCAGCAGCATGAAGCATTTTTGAGCAGCCGCGCCAACAGGATTGCGCGCAATGCCGCCACCAGCTCTAACCTCATGAAGGCTGCCCGCAACATCTCCACGTTAAGGACCTACACCGACACCTTTGGCGTATCGGTTCCCAAGGTAGGAAAGATCACCGACCAGCGCCACAGCGGCCGCTGCTGGATGTTTTCTACCTTCAACGTCTTGCGCCAGGAAACCATGCACATACTTGATGTTGACACCTTTGAGTTCTCCCAGGCCTATGGCATGTTCTACGACAAGCTCGAGAAGGCAAATACCCTGCTTGAGAATGCTATACGCATGCGCCAGCGCCCGGCCGACGACCGCGAGTTTGACTTCACGCTGGATAACGGTCTCTCAGATGGCGGCTACTGGACCATGGCCACCAACCTGGTGAGAAAGTGGGGCTTGGTGCCCAAGTCCGCAATGCCAGAGACGGCCTGTTCAAAAGACTCATCCCAGATGAATCCCATCCTCGAGCGCCTGCTCAGAAGAGATGTCTTTGAGCTGCGCCGCCTGTCAGATGCCGGCGCCACAGAAGAAGAGCTCCGCCAGAAGAAGGCGGAGCAGCTGGAAGGCGTGTATCGCACGCTTGCCATCTGCTTGGGCGAGCCGCCCCTCACCTTTGACCTTGAGTGCGAGGTCGGCCCGCACGCAGACGTCGACGCAGCATTGGTGACAGAGCAGCTTCCGCTTCCCACCCAAGAAGAGGGTGAGAAACCCGTGAAGCCCAAGCGCATCCTGCGCGATGCCCATATCACCCCGCGCGAGTTTGTGGAGCGCTACGTGCGCTTTGATCCTGATGACTACGTCGAGCTGGTATCCATCCCCGGCAAAGACCGTCCCTTTGGCCACACCTACCACGTACAGCTCTGGGACATGTGCCAGGGTGGACGCCCGCAGGTCTTCTTGAATGTGGAGCACGAGATCTTGGAGGCAGCCGCCATTGCCTCCCTCAAAGAGGGCATCCCCTGCCAGATGTGTTGCGATGTTATGCAGGAGTTCCCGCGCTACATAGACGACATGCCCAACATTTTGGCAACCGATACCATGGATTATGAGGGACTTTTAAACGTTTCCCTGGATATGGATCGCGAGACCATGTACGACGCGCGCGAGACTTCCATGACCCACGCCATGGTCTTCCAGGGCGTCGAGCTCGACGCCGCAGGCAAGCCGCGCGCCTGGCGCATTGAGAACTCCTGGGGATCACGCATTACTGAAGACGGATACCTCATCATGAGCGCAGACTGGTACGCACTCTACGGCGGCGGCGTAGTGGTACGGCGCAAGTTTGTGCCCCAAGATCTGCTAAAGATTTGGGACGAAGAGACGCCGCGCGACGCCATGCCCTGGCAAGGCATCATGCGCGCTCTTCCGCCTCAGCACTAGGACCAGCGTCTGCGCCGTGCACCCCGGCATGCGCCAGCAGGCGAGACATTCATGCGGCAGCAGCTCGCTGCCGCATGAGCGAGCGGAGCCCGTACGCACACTAGCGTATGGGCTCCATGATTTTCTCGCCCAGAGAAACGTGGCCAGCGGCACACGTTTTTACCTGGGAATAGTCCGCGCTATTACTAAGGGTCACCATTACGATGTCTGGATAACCCGCCTCGCGCAGGCGCTGGCGGTCAAACGTCATGAGCACGTCTCCCGCGCGCACGCGATCGTTGCGGACAAAGTTGAGCGCAAAGCCCTTGCCGGAGAGCTCCACCGTGTCCACGCCCACGTGAACGAGCAGCTCTTCCCCACTATCCGCGTCAATGGCGACCGCATGAGACATGGCCTGAGAGATGGTGCCAGAAACGGGCGAGAAGACCGTGCCGTCCTCAGGCCAAATTCCTATCGTTGCCCCCAGCGCACCCGACGCAAAGACGGGGTCGGGGATGTCTTTCTGCGCCACCAGCTCGCCCGCCACCGGCGCCCCAATTGTGGGCACGTCCTCAGAAACGTGGTACTCCTGAGCCTGGGTTAGGCCCCTCAGTTTTACGGATAGATTCTCAAACCAACCCACGGCATCCTCCTGCTCAAAAACTCACGAACCTGTGAATTTTACCGCAGAAAACAGAGGCACATGAAAGGTTTAGAGTTCGCCGAAATAGGGCTCGCTCACCTGGCAGAGGTCTTCTCCGCGCGCCTTCTCCTTGAGCGCTGCCACAAAGCTCTCCTCATCTCCTGCCGAGAAGACCCAGGTGAGCTGCACGTCTTCCGCAAAGATGCTGTCTTTGAGCACGCCGTGCGCCTGTTCTGCCATGTATTTAACCGCTTCATAGGCGCTATACGGAATGCAGCAGGTCACGCGCACGACCGCGCACATGGTTTTGATGGCGCCCTCTGTGCGCGCTGCGTCAAGTGCCGCCTGAACTGCGGCGGTATAGGCACGCACCAGGCCACCTTGGCCTAAAAGCGTTCCGCCAAAATAGCGGGTCGTCACACAGCACACGTCCTTGAGATTGGCGCCTCTCAGCACATCTAAGGTGGGCTGACCAGCGCTTCCTTGAGGCTCCCCGTCGTCTGATCTCTTTTCTCGCCCATCTGCAAGAATCCAGACGGGAACGTTGTGGCGCGCGTCCCGGTGTTTGGTTTGAATTTCCTCCACAAATGCACGGGCTTCTCGCTCTGATTCCACGTGAGCCAGCTGTGCTATGAAGCGGCTCTTTTTCTCTTCTATCTCCGCTTCTGGTCGCGCTGCGGGATCTATGGTGTCGTATGAGTGCATGGTGCCTCTCTGCTTTGTCGGGTGTAACGGGCGTGCTCGGAAGTCATTCCTATATATTGTGCGACATCTTGGGGTGCGCATGTGACATAAATGCAGCTGTGCTACAATACCTCGCGCGAGGTGGGCCAGACGACCGCGGGACAGCTTAGCTGTCATGAGGAAAGTCCGGGCTCCACAGGGCAGGAAGCTGGCTAACGGCCAGGCAGGGTAACCTGACGGAAAGCGCCGCAGAAAAGAAGACTCCCGCTGCCCGCGTCTGCGGGTGAGAGAAAAGCTGAAACGGTGGTGTAAGAGACCACCAGCGTTGTGGCAACACAGCGGCTGGGCAAGCCCCTTCCGGAGCAAACGCAAATAGGAGCGCCATGGTGTGGCCCGCACTGCGCTCGGGTTGCGCGCTTGAGGGTACTGGTAACAGTACTCCTAGATAAATGGTCGTCCGCGACAGAACCCGGCTCATAGGCTCGCCTCGCACCTGTTCTGTACGCGTGGTGCCAGCACGTGGCAAGCACGCCGCAAGCGCAGGTTTTTATCGCCCAGATGCGCAGCAATCTGCATGCTAAGGAGGCAATCATGTCCTATTTTGATTTTGAGGTGGCAGCGCAAGACGGCACTGAGGTCTCGCTTTCCCGCTATGAGGGCCAGGTTTTGCTCGTGGTCAATACAGCGACGGGCTGCGGCTTTACGCCGCAGTATGAGGATCTGGAGAAGATCTATCACACCTACCACGACCAGGGCTTCGAGATCCTGGACTTCCCCTGCAACCAATTTGCTAACCAGGCGCCGGAATCGGACGAAGAGATCAATTCGTTCTGCTCGCTCAAGTTCAATACGGAGTTCCCGCGCTTCAAGAAGATTGATGTCAACGGTGAGGACGCGGAGCCGCTCTTTGCCGCGCTGGCAACGGAGCGTCCTTTTGAGGGCTTTGGTAAGGGTATCAAAGCGGCCGCGCTCAAGAAGTTTGCCGACCACAACAACAAGCAGTTTGGCGATAAGGCCTACATCATGTGGAACTTTACCAAGTTCCTGATTGATCGCGAGGGCAAGCTGCTGGCTCGTTTTGAGCCGACCACGCCGATGGATGAGGTCGAGAAGGCCGTGCAGGAGGCCGTCAGCCGCTAACAAGCAGCCGGCAAGCTTTCGCGCAAGCCACGTGCCAGCTGCGCGCAAGCCACGTGCCAGCTGCACACCAGCTACCCGCAAGCAAGCACCACCGCACAACAAACGCTCCCCCGCCGCATACGAGCGAGGGAGCGTTTTTATGTCATATCACCCGCGCGAGAAGATGTTCTTCTCGCCCGCTGGTGCCTGAGCGCTTAACCTAGCGTCACGCACCAAGCAACTGACAAGTAGTCTTTAGTCAAGATCGCTGAAGTCCTCACCAGGAGCAGAGGCCAGAGGAGCCGTCACAGGATCTACGACTGCCGTTGCCTCCGTCTCAACCTCAGGCGTCTCAGGCGCAGGCGTTGCCTGGGGCTCAGGAGCAGAAGTGGTCATCTGAGGCTCAGGAAAGACGGAATCCGCATCATCTAAGAAGTGCTGGAGCAGTCTCTTGTACTCTGCACGGAAGTCCTCACGAGACTGCTTCAGGCGATCGATCTCGTCAAGCTCGTTCTGCTTCTCTGCAAGTGCCTGACGGATAACCTCACGTGCCTTCTGATCTGCCTCATTGCGGATGCGCTCTGCGTTATCACGAGCATCCGCAACTAGCTTGTCTGCGCTCTGCTGAGCAACAATGAGCACCTGAGAGATCTGGCGCTCAGACACCGACAGATCTTGCGGCTGCGCAGGCGCAGGCGCCGCAGGTGCTACCTGAGGTGCTGCAGCTGCCTCTGCTTCCATGTCAGCCACCTGCTGCTGCAGAGCAGCAACCTGTGCCTGAGAGGACTGAAGCTGTGCCTCAGAGTTGTTGAGCCTACCCTTGAGATCTGCAATCTTTTGCAGCATGGCGTCAACTTCAGATGACAGTTGCTCAAGGAAGTTGTCAACCTCCTCAGTATCATAGCCATGCTTTGATGGTGAGAATGCAAGTTGTTCAATGTCAGCTGGAGTTATAGCCATCTCATTCCCTTTCGTTCTTGAGCCGCGCGTCCGCTCTGTGCGGCTGGAGCGTAACGCTTCTAAAGTATACCCACAACAAGCCGTTCAATGAAGTTGAGAACCACCAGTGCAACAATCGGTGAAAAATCAATGCCGCCCAAAGGTGGAATGAACCTCTGGAAAAGCCCCACGTACGGGCGGACAAGCCGATCAATCACCGCTGCAAAATCTCCTAAGAAACTTGAGTTGGAGATAGGTAGCCATGAAAGTATGCACCAGATCAACACGAGGATCTCGTAGAATTCAAAGATCCTCATGACAAAATAAGCAATGCTCAAACCCTAACCTACTTCCCCGCGAGCTCACGCGTCCGCTCCAAGGCGGCATCAACCGCCGCATACGACCCATCTATCAGCAAGGGCTCTAAGGCGAGAAGAGCCTCTGCTGTGGTACCGCCAGGAGACGTAACCTTCTCAACATACGCACGTGGATGCTCTTTGGAGTCCAAGAGCGTCTGCGCCACGCCACGCATGGTAGCCTCGCACATCTCACGCGTTGCCGCTGCTGGCAGTCCTGCTCTTATACCCGCTCTGGTCAATGTGTCGACAAACAGCGCAAAAAATGCGGGACCTGTGCCTATCACGGCACCCTCTGCGTCAAGTTGGTCTTCTCGCATCACCCACGCGGTGCCCAAAGCGCCAAAGATCTTGCGCGTGAGCTCGGTATCTTCTGGGAGCGCTCGCGCCCCTGGGGCTATGGCAGAAGCGCCTGAGAGCACCTGTATGGGCAAGTTAGGCATAACGCGCACCACACGTGCGCCGTCCATCAAGGCCTCCAGCGTAGAGAGGGCCACGCCGGCAGCAATGGAAATCACGAGCCTGTCTTTGAGAGCTGGTGCAATGCCGCGGACCACCTCAGGCAACACCTGCGGCTTTACGGCCAAAATGACGGCATCGGTGCCTGCTACAGCCAGCTTGTCGGCGTCCTCATATGCCACGATCCCCAGCTCTTCAAGTGCCGCGCGCTTCTCGGCAGAAGGATCGCAGACAGAGATGGCATGCGACTCCAGAGCACCCGAAGCCACCAGTCCTCGGGCAATGGCTGAGCCCATAGAACCTGCCCCAATGATGCCAACGGTTGCTTGGATGCTATCCATAGATACGCTCCTTACCTACATGTCCAACTCAACGTCTTGACCTCTGACTGCGTTCCACATGCATCGCGCTAGCGCGGCAGTGATCCATCTGCCACCAGACGATCCAAATCGGACTGGGTGATCTGGATACCCTGCGGTAAAACGGCAAAGACCTGGTCTCCTACCTGCTGGACCTCGCCCTCAATACCAAACGAGAGGCCAAAGCAGAAATCAAGAATGCGCGTAGCAACATCTTGAGGTGTATCGGCCAAATTCAACAGCACCGGCTGCATGCCCTGCACGCGGCGTACCACCGCCTGAACATCGTCGTAAGCTTCGGCATTCAACACATACGGAGGAAGCTGACCGGACACGTTACCGCGAACACTGCGCGTATCCTCCTCATAGGCGCTTTGCGGGCGCGCGCCGTCCTCACGCCTATAGCTTGCCGCATACGAGCCATCGTTGAGGTTCTGGCCCTCGTAGCCGCTGGGGCCTCCCGCATTGTTGCTCACCGGCTTGCCCGAGCGCGTATAGACCGAAACGCTTTCGGCCTCAGGACGCGGCGTGTTGCCTAAAAGGCCCTTTCCCTGCGGCGCCTCTGGCTCATCGTCGTAGTAATCGTCGTCGTAATCGTCGTCGTAGTAGTCGTCGTCTTGAGCACCGCGTGAGAACCTGTCTCTGATATTGTCCAGAAATCCCATTTACGTACCTTTCTGCGCGTATTGGTAGTGCAATTTCTTGTACGATCGTGCTGCAAATATACTGTGTTTCTCGCATCTTATGCCAAAGCATCAAGCGCCTCGGACGTGTCACAAAAGCTGATAGTCAGGACTAAACACCGTCCTTCCCAGCCTAATGAGCGTAGACCCCTCCTCAATGGCTATGGTGAAGTCATCGCTCATACCACACGAAAGAACCCCCAGGCTTAAACCAACCTGTTGAGAAAGCTTGTCTCTCAGCTCACGTAGGCCCGAGAAGGTCTTGCGCGCGGCCGAGCTATCGTGCGCCGGCGCCATGGTCATGAGCCCCTCAAGATGCATGTGTGGCAGCGCCACCATGTCTTCTATCACCGAGGTGACCTCCTGGGGCGACAAGCCAGACTTTGACTCCTCCCCCGAAACGTTGGCCTCAATGAGATAGGACACGTCCATGTCTTTGGCACAGGCACGCTTTGAGATGGCCTCCGCCAGATGGAGCGACGATACCGAATGTATAAGCGTAGCTGACCCCAAAACCATATTGATCTTGTTGGTCTGCAGGTTACCAATCATGTCAAAGCGCGCATCCGCCATCTCTGGCAGATCCGCCAGCGCCGTCAGCTTACGGCGAAGCTCCTGGGGCCGATTCTCTCCAAAGGCGCGATACCCCGCCTTCCAGGCAAGCTCCACCTCATGCGGGCCGACCGTCTTTGAGACCGCAAGCAGCTGGACCTCATCGCTTGAGCGCCCCGCTCGTGCGCATGCGTCTTGAACCAGACTCAAGATCTGAGCGCGTCTCTCTTTTAGAAAGTTCTCATAATCTTGTTCTACCTGCATGAATGGTCAGCTCCAACACCTTGGCTCATATATGCCAAGGCCCCATGCCTGCCGCATGTTCCCGCCTCAGCCCTATACGAGAAAAACCTGTCAGTACACGACGCTGTCGAATCCTCATAGCACACTATCTGTGGGCGAGAAAGACCAGCGTCTTCCAGCGCTATCTCAATGCAGCGTGCCAGATCCAAGTGAGCGTCGTTCCGCTTGATCTTCTCACCAAATTCCTGACCAAAGCGCGCCATGAGCTCACCTGAAACCTCATAGTCATCTACGCCAATATGAGGACCAATGTAGGCGAGCAGATCCTTGGGCTCCGCACCCGTGCGCTCACACAAAACACCCGCTGCCTTGGCACTCACGCGCGCAAGCGTGCCGCGCCAGCCGGAGTGCACCACCGCAAAGCCGCCGGGCGCCACAAGAATGATGGGCACGCAATCGGCAAAGCAGAGCAAAACAGGCACTTCTGGCACCGTGCACACCATGGCATCCGCGCCCTGCCTCGCCTCGCGGCGAGCGGCCGCAATCTCTTCAGCAGACGAGCCGCTCACGCACACGACCTTATCGCCGTGAACTTGACGCGGATTGATGAGCCTTTCCTCCCACGGCAAAGCCCCCATCGCATCCAGCGCCAACCTGCGGTTTTGCGCCACGGCCGAAGGATCATCTCCGCACGAATCACCCAGGTTGAGCGAGCTATACGCGCCGACAGATACGCCGCCGCTCCGCTCCGTGAATGCGAGCGTGACCCCGCACGGACGGCTCATGTCGCCGAGCAGGGTCACGCCATGTGAGCTGTATCTGGTGAGTTGCGGCTCAACCATGAGACACCTACATGCGCGAACTGCGCTTCAAGAAATCAGGGATGTCAAAGTCACGCTCGCCAGAGGCGGGACGAGAAGGCTGAGCAGGTCTTTGCGCGGGGCGAGAAGGACGTGCGCTCGTGCGGCGATCCGTCGTGGTGCTGGCGCCAGAGCCCGTCACGTTATCATCCTTGAAGCCGGTTGCAATAACCGTCACACGCACCTGATCACCCAGAGACTCGTCCACCACGGTACCAAAGATGATGTTGGCATCTGGGTCAACGTTCTTAGCCACGATGTCTGCAGCGTCGTTGATCTCTTGGATGCCCAGATCCTTGTTGCCCGCAATGGAGAGCAGAACCCTGGTTGCGCCATCAATTGAGGACTCAAGCATGCGGCTGGAGATGGCCTCCTCTGCTGCATCTGCTGCACGATTGTCACCAGAGGCAATGCCAATGCCCATCATTGCGGTGCCAGCACCCTTCATGATGGTGCAGACATCTGCAAAGTCCAGGTTGATGAGGCCAGGAACCGTGATGAGGTCCGTGATGCCCTGACAGCCCTGGCATAAGACGTCGTCTGCCATGCGGAAGGCCTCAAGCATGGTGGTCTTCTTCTCAGAGAGATCAAGCAGACGATCGTTAGGGATAACAATCAAGGTATCAACGTTCTCAGAGAGGTTCTTGATACCAGATGCAGCATTGGTGGCGCGCTTGCGGCCCTCAAAGGCAAACGGCTTGGTGACAACGCCTACCGTCAAAGCGCCCACATCGTTCTTTGCAATATCTGCCACAACAGGAGCTGCGCCCGTACCGGTGCCGCCACCCTCGCCTGCGGTGATGAATACCATATCTGAGCCAGCAATTGCAGCCTTGATCTCGTCACGGGAGTCATCTGCTGCCTCGGCGCCAACCTCGGGAACAGCGCCTGCGCCCAAGCCCTTGGTGATATCGGTACCAATGTGTACCTTGATGTCTGCATCAGAGAGTGCCAGTGCCTGAGCGTCAGTATTGACTGCCACAAACTCAACGCCGCGAATGCCCTCTTCAATCATGCGGTTGACCGCATTGGTGCCACCGCCACCGACGCCCACAACCTTGATGACCGCGAGATAATTGCTAGGGATCTCAGTATCGTTCATTAGTTCCTCCTCTTTGCGTGGCGCGGTCTTGAGGTGAGCGGCGCCTTTCCCGTCTTGCTGTAATGTCCTGCTACGTTTCTTGTCTTTTGGCGACTGCGTTGGTAGTGCGTTTCTGCTTCGTTTTATTCGTACTGTGGTGCTCTGCTTGTAGTGCAATTGCCAAGGCTAAACCCTCAACCTCAAGTTAACCTCAACACCTTATGCAAAGCGCGATATATTTACACAACCAAATAGCTTTGGTCAACACTTTTGTTGGTTTTGTGTACACCGCAGGTAGATAGGTATAAATTGAGGCCTTACATTCCTTAACCTCAACCTTACATTGAGACTTTTTATACGCATTTGAAAGGTTGAAGTCATACTCAATCTACCCTCAAACCCTCAAGTGCGCCATCAGCTATCGCCGGGCATTGCAGCTCTTGTCTACCCCAACCTAGCCCGCACTTGATGTGCTCTTCTGATCATCACTTTGATCCGCTGGATCTCCAATCGTGTCAGAGGTGATGGAATCAGAGAATGATGACCCGTCTTCGAGCGCCTGTCCCGCAGATCCACTTCCCTCCTGCACGCTCTCAGAGGAGATACGCCGGAAGGCAGGGCGGCTGGTGAGGCGTACATTGATGTAGGTGATCTGTCCTGGATACGTTGCCAGGAGCTGCTCTATGATGGCCTCTTTGGTATCGACGTTACTTGCAGAGCCCAAAGACACCTCTACGCCGTTGGTCAGCACGCACGTTATGGACTCGGTATCCTCCACAGAGTACGAGGCAACCTGCGACTTAAAACTCTGAGAGAACTGCTCTTGGAACTGCTCTGCGGTCAAGATGCTCTCATCGGTCGTGACGCTTCCCGCCGAAGGATCGACAGAACTTGGGACGTCGGTGATCAGAAGGGCTCCAGTATCGGCGACCATAGTCAAAGCCACATCATTGATGGATGCACCATCAGGCACCTCAATGGGCACCGGCTCAATCCATACGTTGTCCTGCCCTAAATACCAGCCAATATCGCCGCTGCTCATGACCACCAGAGCGCCCACACTGCGCTCCTGAATCTCAATCTTGAGCGTGTTGGGAAACTCCCGCGTGATGGTTGCAGACGACACCCAGGGGTTTCTCTTGAGATTATCCTCAACGGTCTGTGTGTCTATATTGAGCAGCGTCGTGCCGTCTTCTAACTTGGCCAAACGCTCGATGGCATCTGAACTCACATGCTCTGAGGCCTGAGCATCGAGGGTCTCTATGGTAAAGGCAGACGTATGAGAGAGCAGCGTCACGCCCACAATGCCCACCACCGTTAAGACCAGTGCCACAACTACGACAATCACGATCGTCTTGACCACCGACCCGCGACGCTTCTGAGCGCCGGTGGAGAGCCGCGTTGTGTCTTGAGGTTCAACTGTGAGGTTCTTCTCGTGCAAACCACCTTTGGGCAGGCGCTTTGAACGCGCACGGGTAGCAGCATCGCCCAGTGTTGAACCCACGACGCTCGGCGCATGCGACGCGCGTTGCCGCGCACCAGAAAGGCGAGCAGACGCCTTATCGCCCAAGGTACTCAGGCTCTTTTTTAGGTCCATGCTCACCTCCGCTCCGCCGGCGACACAACAAAGCTACTGGGCCGCCTTCTCATGGCGCTTCTTCATAGCAGAGATGAACGACGGCCCTATAGAGGTCACGTCTCCCGCGCCCTGCGTGATGAGAAGATCTCCCGGCTGAACAAGCGTGCAGAGGGTTTCTATCAACTCTTTTCTGTTGGGGATATAGCGCACGTCGGCCACATTGCCAAACTTTTCCACCGCGCTCACAATCGTCTTGCCAGAAACGCCCGGAATGGGCATCTCACCTGCAGGAAAGACGTCTTGCACCAAGAGCACGTCGTCGGCATCAAACGCCGTACCAAATTGATCTGCCAGAGCCTGCGTGCGAGAATAACGGTGCGGCTGAAACACGGTGATGATCCGCTTGAAGTTGAGGTCGGCCGCTGCGGTGAGCGTGGCCTTGATCTCGGTGGGGTGATGTCCGTAGTCATCCACCACGCACACGCCATCAATATCTCCCACGTGCGTAAACCTGCGACGGGCACCCTTGAACTCACTCAGCGCACGCGCGGCAGCCTTAACATCCAGGCCTAAAAGGTCTGCCACCGCAATAGAGGCGGTTGCGTTCAAGACGTTATGTCGTCCGGGATTTGCGCTGATGGTCACGTCTACGAGCTCACCCGTTGGCGTCTTGATGTGAAGCTGCGTCTTGAGGCCATGGTGGGCATCGTCTTTGGTGCAGACGTAATCGTTGTTCTCACTAAAACCATAGGTGACATAGCGCCGACCACTGGCCGCTGCCAGCTCTGCATAGTGGGGCACGTCTCCCATCACCACTACAGCACCATCTTCTCCCACCAAGCTCATGAACTTGGTGAAGGTCTGCTCGATGTTCTTAAGCGTACCGTAGTGATCTAGGTGATCTGCCTCTACGTTGGTCACCACCGCAATGGTGGGATCAAGGAAGAGGAAGCTCCCATCAGACTCGTCCGCCTCACACACAAAGTAGCCGCCATTACCATTGCGACCGTTGGTGTTATAGCCCTCCACGATGGCGCCAATGAGAAATGAGGGGTCAAGCCCCATCTTATCCAGCATGGTTGCCACCATAGACGAGGTGGTCGATTTCCCGTGGGTTCCTGCAACGGCAACGGTCTTGGCACCCCTGCCCAAAGCGGCAAGCATTTTGGCGCGCGGCCACACGGGTATGCCAAGCTCACGGGCACGCACAAGCTCGGGGTTGGTCTCGGGGATAGCGGTGGATATAACGCAGACATCAGGGGAAGCTTCGTCGATGTTTTCTGCCTTGTGGCCCACGCTCACGTTGATGCCCGCAGCCTCAAGGTCACGTACATAGTGAGACTCCTTGAGGTCAGACCCGCTCACCGTGCAGCCACGCTGGTGCAATACCAGCGCAATCCCGCTCATGCCAGCGCCGCCAATACCAATAAAATGTGCACTCTTGAAGTTCTGATCGTCAGCGCTCTTATCCATTGATCCTCCTTGAGAAGCAGGTAAAGCATCCTGCTGAGGCATGTGTATTGTCACCCCCGCCCACGCCCGAAGGCACGCGGTGAGAGCTCGTCATTCCATCCTATGCTAACCTTAATTGCGGCTCTTTGGCGCCATCTCACCCAAAGTCGCTGCAGATTCAACCTGATCTGCAACTGCCGAGGCCGCGCGGTCTTGACCTAAGCCCTTTGCCGCTTCAACCATTTTCTGGCGCACGTCGGGGTTGTCCAAGATGTTGAACAGCTGCGCAGAGAAGGTGTTGGTTTCCACCTCATCATCGGGCACCAAAACGGCAGCGCCGGCATCCACCAGATAGTGCGCGTTGGTCGTCTGATGGTTTTCTGTGGCCAGAGGATAGGGCACCAGAAGCGAAGGCACCGAAAGGGCGGCAATCTCTGCTATGGAAGAGGCGCCCGCACGTGAGACCACCACGTCCGCCGCGGCGAGGGCCTCCCCCATGTTTTCAATGTAGGGCAGCACCTGCCAGCGCACGTTCTTTACGCCCGCGTGGGGAAGAGCTGCTACGACCTCATCTACCAGATCTTTTCCCGTGGAGTGCACCACATACAGGTTGGGGCGAGACAAGAGTTTTTCTTGCAGCGCCACCACGGCCTCATTGATGTGGCGCGCGCCCAACGAACCGCCAAAGACCAGCAGCATGGTGGCATCTTCTGGAATGCCAAACGAGGCTCGCCCACGCGCGCGCGACGCTTGGATGACGCTTTGACGCACGGGATTTCCCGTCACCACAACCGCCGTCTGGGGGCCTATGTGCTCCTTGAAGACTTTGGTGGCCACCGGCAGTGACACGCAGACCGATGCGGCGTGTGCCGCCTCAGTCTTGTTGGCAAGGCCGGGGACAGAGTTTTGCTCGTGGATCACATAGGGGATCTTGTGCTTGGTACACCAGCGCAGAAGCGGCATCTCGACATAGGCGCCAAAGCCCACGGCCACATCGGGGCGCCCGTGCCCAGAAAAGTAGGCGTCTAAGTCCTGCTCCGCCTTATGCATGTTGATAAGCGCCGTGAGCGCGGTCCAGGGGCGCGCACGGTCAATGCCCGTCACGGTGATGGATTTGAAGTCAAAGCCTGCCTCAGGCACCAAGGTGCCTTCCAGCTTGGTCTTTTGTCCAATGAAAATAACCCGGTGGCCTCTGTGTTTGAGCTCTTCTGCAAGAGCTAAGGCTGGGTTGATGTGACCTGCAGTTCCACCAGCAGCAATGGCCACATTAAGGCTCTCGGACACGTTCACTCCTCCTGTTGCGCCGCGCGCGCCCCACATGAGACAGCCCCTCGCTGCCACGCGTGCGCGCGGTATCATCATGCAATCTCAGTCTATCTGCTGGATCGTAGTCCAAATCTATTCTTGTCCAACTTCCACGCCGAGACGAAGTAGATGAAGAAGAACTGAAGGACGATACCTGCCGAGAGCTCGGTCCCGACAAGTTCACGTTACGCCTTGGTGAGCCAGGACGCCCAGATGCCGCAGATTGACCAACGTTTAAGTCTACCCCATCTCCTGCCAAGTGCAGACGATCTCTCCTGCGCTCATAAACCGTCTTGGGAAGCGTCGAGCGCAGAGAGACGGAGCCAAGAAGACCTATGAGCATGAGGCTTGAGATGATGGAAGACCCACCGTAGGAAATGAACGGCACAGGCTTTCCTGACAGCGGGAAAAAGCCAATGACGCCTAAGACATTCAGCATGAATTGGACGCCAAAAAGAATGGAGCAGCCCGAAGCTATGAGCTTGCCTCGTAAGTCAGGCGCCTGCTGAGCAATCTTGAATCCTGCCCAGACTAAAAGCGCAAAGACCGCAATAACAGCAAGGACGCCTATGAATCCAAGCTCTTCTCCCACAACAGCAAAGATGAAATCGTTATGCGCAAAGGGCAGATATGAGTACTTCTGGCGAGACATCCCAAGGCCAACGCCAAAGAGCCCACCGGTGCCAAAGGCGTAAAAACCTTGGCGGAGCTGCCAGCCTGCTCCATACGGATCCAAGAAGGGGTTGATCATGGTCTCAATGCGTGCGCGTGAATAGGGATCTGCAAAGCCAGCAGCGAGGCCTCCCACAATAGCGACTCCAAAGAGCCCCCCGACAATCAGGTTCGGCGCACCCGCAAGGTAGGACATGATCAGAAGCGTAATGCCAATGATACCAACCGTGCCCTTGTCCGGCTGCAGACCAATGAGCACCACCGGCAGACCAATTGCAATGAGCGCATGCGCCGCAAACCGAGCGCTTGTATACGATCTCTCCTCAAAGAACTGCACTAAGAGCTCTGAGCCCACCAGCACCATGGTGACCTTGGAAAACTCGGAGGGCTGCAGATTGAATCCGGCAATGGAGATCCAGCGCGTAGCACCGTAGGCGTCTTGCCCATAGCTTGAAAAATAGACCAACACCAGCAAAGCCATGGTGCCCAGCCAGACAAGCGCCAACAGCCAGCGCGTCCAGATGCGATAGTCAATAAACATCAAGGCTAACAGGGCAACCAGCCCAGCAATGCAAGCAGCCAGCTGTTTGTTGAGATAGTAGGCCGCATCACCATAGTCATGCAGCGCCGTGATGGAAGAGGCCGAGAAAATCATAAGGAGACCAAAGATCACCAGCACGAAGGTGCACACAAACAGGATGATGCGCGGCATCATGATGCGCGCAGGCACTCCAAAAATGCCACGTTCGGACATCTGTCCTGTGGTCTTCATACGTCTTCTCCGTGCGCTCGCCAGAGCCATCCCTACTTACGCTCCTTCCGCTGAGCGCTGTCGCGCACCAGATCCTTAAAGTAGCGCCCGCGCTCCTCATAATTTGAAAACTCGTCAAAAGACGAACAGGCAGGTGACAGCAGCACCGTATCATGGGGACGTGCAACTGTAAGGGCGCATGCAAACGCGTCTTTTAAGTGCGCAGCCTCCATCAGGTGGCACGTGTCTGTGTCAGCATCTGCGGCAGCGGCTGCGCCAGCAGCTGGAGCCTCAACAGCGCCGGCATCTCGAAGCGCCTCTGTAAAGCGCTTTTTTGCCTCACCAAAGCAGATGGCATACGAACAGCGCGCCACCACCGCCTCTGCCATGCTGGTCAAATCACACATTTTGTCATGCCCGCCCAACAAAATCACGATATGTCCGGGCTCAAATGCCGTGAGCGCCTTTTCCACAGAATCTGTGTTGGTAGCCTTCGAATCGTTCACAAAGTGCACACCGCCGATGTCTCCCGCCGGCTCAATCCTGTGCTCAAGCGCATGGAAGCTCGCAAGACCGCGCTGGATAGCGGCTATAGCTACCCCAGACCGAAGCGCCAACATTGAGGCAACCAGCACATTTTGCACGTTATGCTCGCCCCGCAAGGGAAGCTCAGACGCGCGCGCAAGCTCGTGTGTGCCTGCCTCGTCTCTCAGCTTGAGCATGCCATCTTCTGCAAATGCGGCATAGGGCGTCTGAGGATCGCGATGCACATTGACATGGCACACGTTAACGCCGCGCGCTTCCAGGCGAGAAATGATTGCTTGGCACCACGCATCTTCTTCAGAAATGACCGCCAAGTCCTGGCCGCTGAAGTTCTGAAATATCTTCTCCTTTGCGGCCGCATACGCTTCGAGCGAGCCATGCCACTCCACGTGATCAGGCGTGATGTTGAGAAGGGCTGCCACATGCGGGTGCAAAAGGCGCGTCTCCTCCAGCTGAAAGCTCGAGAGCTCCGCCACAAACCAGGAGCCAGCGGGGCGCGCATCCACCTTTGAGATGGCCGCCGTGCCAATGTTTCCCACGGTATAAGCATGCTCGTGAGCGCTTTCCATGAGGTGTGCCGTGAGCGTAGTCGTGGTGGTCTTGCCGTTGGTGCCGGTAATGCCTATCCAGCGCTCAGGGCTTTCTCTCCACGCAAACTCGGGCTCCCCTATGAGCTCCAAGCTATGCTTGTGCGCGGACTGGAAAAATGCCGATTTGGGAGGTATGCCAGGAGAGGCAATGGCCAGGTCAAACTCCTCATCCAGCTCATCGGTACCCACGCAGACGCGGGCTCCCAAAGACTCAAGGTGCTTAGCTGCCGCACCCATTGTGGCTTTGGCACCACCATAGATGACCACGTGGTCCACACGCTCACGGGCAGGTCCTAAGAGATATTCTGCCGCAGCAACCGCCGTCTTTCCCAGACCCAGCACACAGACGCGGCCGAGCTTCAAGCGCTGTGATTTATCGCCTATTTCTGACAAAGCTGCCTCCTTAGCGCCATGATTCTACGATGCTTGCCACGTGTGGCCTCAGCGAGCATCGTTTAACCGAGCGGCTTCTACCTCAGCTGAAAATAGAGAGCAAATCCTACCACGGCACAGGCCGCCGAGATGATCCAGAAGCGGATCACCACCTTTGTCTCACTCCAGCCCTTTTTCTCAAAATGATGGTGGATAGGCGCCATCAAAAAGACGCGTTTGCCAGTGGTTTTGAAGCTGACGACCTGGATGATGACTGAGAGCGCCTCGCAGATGAAGAGTAGACCCATCACCAGTGAGGTGATCTCCGTTTTGGTGAGAACCGCCAGCGCCGCAAATGCCGCGCCCAAAGCAAGCGATCCGGTATCGCCCATAAAGATGGATGCCGGATAGCAGTTGAACCACAAAAAACCGACGAGGGCACCGGCAATGGATGATGCAAAAATGGCCAGTGAGAGCTCACTGTAATCAAAGGCGACCATAGCCATGGCCAGCATGACCACCAAAACGGTACCGGCAGCCAGACCATCTAAGCCGTCGGTCAGGTTGACCGCGTTGGAAAGGCCGGCCATCAAAAGAAAGACAAAGAAGATATAGAGCCACGGGATTGCCACGGTGGTCTCGCCCACCTGCAGGGTTGTCGTGAGCACGCCCAGGTTGATCTCAAAGCCGCCGGGGAATTCTATGGTGGGAGAAATACCCACCCAGTTCACCGCCGCCAGGCAGAAAACCACCGAAATCGTCACCAGACCGACCATCTTTTGCGCTGGCGTAAGACCCAGAGAGCGCTTGTGCGCCACCGATTCAATGTCGTCCAAAAGACCTAAAGAACCCGTGATAACCATGGCCAGAACCGCGCAGATGAGATCAGGCGTCCAGGTGGTCATGAGCGCGCAGGTGATGAGGACTCCCGCCAAGATGATGACGCCGCCCATGGTGGGCGTACCCTGCTTTACTAGGTGTCGCTTGGGACCATCCGCACGAATCTGCTGCCCTATCTTTTCATGCTTCATGAGCCTGATAAAAAATGGCATGAGCACGGCCGTGATGATGGCCGCGATTCCTGCAGAGAGAAAGACTTGGTAGGTAGGATAGGCTGGATTGCCAATCATCGATCAAATACCCCCTTGGCAAACGCGTCGAGACCGCCTGAGCGAGACGCCTTAACTAAGATAAGATCTTCCGGCACAAAGACCTGCGCCAGTGCTTGCAGCGCGTCTTCTACGCTGGCAAAGACCTCCAACTTGTCCTCAGAAAACCCCATGGTACGTGCTGCTTCCGCCATATGGGCGGCCTCTGCGTGGCCAATAAAGGCGAGAAGATCGAGCGGCTTTGCGGCGGCATAGGCACCGACATAGCCGTGCAGACGCAAAGACTCATCCCCGAGCTCTCCCATCTCCCCCAACACGGCCACGCGCCTCCCCGAGCAGCTCATAGACGCAAGGACATCCAAGGCTGCCGCCATAGATGCGGGGCTTGCGTTATAGGAATCATCAATGATACGGGGCTTGCCCGGCGCCTCTTTAACCTCAAGTCGCATAGTAGCTGCGCTCATGTGTGAAAGCGCCTCTGCTGCGCGGGAAAGATCAACGCCAAAGTGCGAGGCGATGGCCAGCGCAAACAGGCAGTCGTGCACCATGTGCACACCCGCCACATTGAGCTTTACGCTCACCTGTCCTTGCGGCGTCACGGCCGTAAAATGCGCGCACCCGCTTTCGTCCAGGACAATATCCTGCGCAGCAAACGGCGATTCGCACCCGCCAACGCGCACAACCTCAACACCTTTGGGAGCAGCAAAGCTCTGCTGGATGAAATCCGTAAAGTCGTCGTGATCTGAGAGCACGAGCTCAGGCGTCATGCCCTCAGGATCTACCTGCATGCCCAATACGATCTCTGCCTTGGCGCGGGCAATGTTTTCCCGCGATCCCAAATTGCCAATGTGGCTTGTACCAATGTTGGTGATAACTGCCGCATGGGGGTGTACCACCTGCGTGAGCCGGCTTATCTCACCCGCGTGGTTCATGCCCATCTCAACCACCACAAGCTCTGCATCCTCAGGACAACTAAGAAGTGTCAGCGGCACGCCCAAGAGGTTGTTGAAGTTACCTTTGGTGGCATGAACCTTATAGCGCGCGCCTAAAGCGCAGCTGATCATATCTTTGGTGGTAGTCTTTCCCACCGACCCCGTCACTCCAACCACGCGCCACTGCGGGTTTTTCTGGCGCCAGGCGGCGGCAAGCGCCAGCATGAAAGCCTCGCCGTCGTCGTCTTTGGCACGGATGAGAGAAGCGCCGTGCTCACGGGCACACGCAATATCCTGGGCACCAGGCTCTTGCGTCATCACCACGAGCGACGATCCCGCTTCAAGTGCCGCGCTGGCGTAGCTATTTCCGTTGGTCTTCTCGCCCACAAACGCCACAAATGCCGCATGAGCGGCTGCCTGACGTGAATCAAGCGTCACCGACTCCACCACGTCATCCCCTTGGATAACGTAAGGATGTGCCCCCGTAACTGCGCATATATCGCTCACGGACATACGCATCTTAACCATCACCTTCCCTACGAGCTTGGCTTGATGTCCAAGTCGTGCAAAGCCTCACCCATAATACTCGAGAACACCGGCGCCGCCGACGCGTATGCCAGATATGGCGTCTCGTAAAAGCCCACATAGCACAGAACCTGCGGATCTGACGTGGGGCCAAAGCCCACAAGCGACGAGAGATATTTGCCGGCAATGTAGCCGTTTTCATCCGCCTGCTCGCCCGTGCCAGTCTTGCCCGCCAGCTCATAGCCTTCGACCTGGCCCGAGTATGCAGTGCCCGACGTGAAGACGTCCTCGAGCATGTCGGTCATCTTCTCGGCCGTCTCCTGAGAGATGGCCTGACCCTGGTCATGCCACTCCACAGGATCCTGCCCCACGCTCACCACAAAGTGTGGCGTCTCAAGCCAGCCACCGTTGGCAATGGCGCCCACACCCTTGACCACCTGCACCATAGGCACGGCCATGCCCTGGCCAAAGGCCATAGAACCCAGAGACGACGGCTCGTATTGGTCAAGCGATCTCACCGTGCCGGAAATCTCTCCCGGGTAGTCAATGTTGGTGCGCGTGCCAAACTGGAACGCCGCCAGGCCGCTGGAGAACTTCTCCGCACCTATCACGTCCTGGGCGAGAAGAGCTGCGCCCACGTTAGATGATCTTCTCAAGATCTCCCGCGGCGACATGGCCATAGTTTCCCATCTGCCATCGTCGTCTCGCACCGTGTCTGAACCCACCGTGATGGAGCCCGGCACATCGTATTCTTGGTCGGTGTCAAACAGGCCGTCTTCAATGCCGGTTGCAATGGTGAAGATTTTCATGATGGATCCCGGCTCATATGAGCTGGTCACCAGCTTGAAGTTAAGCCCCTCGTTGGTAATGGTATCCGGCTGTGATATATCTGCTAGAGGCGTCGAGGCAGCAGCCAAGATCTCTCCAGTCTTTGGATTGGTGATCATGCAGAGGCCACCTGCTGCGTCGTATTTTTTGGCACCTTTGGTGATCTCGTCCTCAACGGTCTTTTGGATGTCAATGTCCAGTGCCAGATGGATATCCTTGCCATCTTGCGGCTCTGTTGAACTGGTGACACCACCAGCAATAGGCGTTCCTGTGGCACCGGTCTCCATGATGAGCTCTCCATCGGTGCCTTTGAGCACATCATCATATTGGAGCTCAAGGCCAGTCAGACCGTTACCGTCGATATCTACCATGCCGATGATCTGTCCGGCAACTGCGCCATACGGATAGATTCGCTTACTCTGTTTGATGAGGTAGATGCCGCTATAGCCCTTTTCTTTAAGCTCTCGCTGGAGCTCCTCTGCCTTGTCTTTGTCGGCCTTGCGCACCAGATAGACAAAGGTGGTGTCCTCACTCAGGCTATCGCGATAGTTTGCCGCATCTCCCGAAAACGCCTCCTGGAGCATGAGCGCTTCTGCAGAAGGAGCGTTGACCTCTTTGGGGTTGGCGTAGATGTCATAGCAATCAATGCTAGTTGCCAAAACGTTGCCATTACGATCATATATGGTCCCGCGCTTGGCTTCTAAGGTCTCGACGTTGGTGCGCATGGCCTTAGCCTCTTCTGACAGGTTGGAAGAATCTACCACCTGAAGAAGGAACAGGCGCGCCAGCGCAATTACCATGACCGCCAGAATGAGGAAAAAGACGATGTTAAGGCCGCTCCGTTGGTGACCAAAGCCAAAGATGCCACCCGTCTCACGAGAAAATCGTCCCGCGTACCCATGATCTTCTCGCCTATTGGTGCGCGAGGCTCTATCGCGAAAGCTTGAATGTCTTCTGTCGTCTCTGTTCACGCAAGCGTACCTTCTCTTGACTCTGCGCGCATGGTGCCACGCCCCACCTTAGTCGAGCGTCAGCGTTTCGTCCTGCGTGGAGTAAACCATGCCAAGATTTTGCGTAGCAATCCGCGCAATGCGATCTTTCGACGAAAGCAGCGAGCGCTCCACATCAAGATCCATATTGGCAGCTTGTACCTGTGCAATATCGTCTTTCAGTACCTGGTTTTGCTGCATCAGGTTGACCGTTGCCACACTCAGCGAAACACGGATGCATCCTAGTACAAAGAGTACGATAGCGGCAGCAACGATCAGCTTTACCCGTGTAATTACCACAGGCGAGACACCCCTGCGCACGTCGGCATCAAGGTGACCGCCTTCCACCACCACAAAGGGGCTGTGACTGTCCGCCTGGTTCTGTTCGCGCCAGGGCTCTGTCGCAAACAGTTCATATGCCTCTTGTGACTGGTATCTCATGATGATCGTCCTTTAAGATCGTCGTAAAACAGTTGGTGCAAAGGTGGTGCATTTAGGCTGCAAAGTGGTACAAGGTGGTGCGGTGTAGTGCGTTTGAGCTGCGATGGTAGGTGCACACGGCGCATGCCGTAGGTGCCTTAGGAATGCGTGACATCAAGCTTTTGAGCCACGCGGATAAGAGCGCTTCTCGCCCGCGGATTGTGCTCGCACTCCTGTGTGCTGGCCGTGATGGGCTTTTTTGTCATCACGCGCACAATGGGAATGTGGCCACAAACGCACACGGGAAGCTCGGGTGGACAGATGCACCCTTGAGACAGCTCAGAAAACACGTGTTTGGTAATCCGATCTTCAAGGGAGTGATAGGAGATCACGCAGATTCTGCCGCCGGTGTTTGCCCACCGGATGGCCGAGCGCAAGCCCTTATCGAGCGCATCAAGCTCATGGTTGACCTCAATGCGCAGCGCCTGGAACGACTTACGTGCCGGGTGATGGCCGTGGCGGCGATCACGCGCAGGAATGGCCCGCTTGATCACGTCTACCAGCTCTAACGTGGTCTCGATGGGACGCTTTTCCCTGCTGCGCACAATCTGGCGAGCAATGCCGCGCGCGTGGGACTCATCCCCATAGAGCTTGAGAATCCGCGCTAGATCCTCCTCGCTATAGGTGTTGACCACGTCCGCTGCCGATATGGCCGTATCCTCTGGGTTCATGCGCATGTCCAGCGGCGCATCCTCGTTGTATGAGAAACCCCGCGACGCCACATCAAGCTGCGGCGACGACACGCCCAAATCAAAGAGAAAACAGTCCACACCAGGCACTTCCGCCTGGACGAGAAGATCGTCCAAGTTGGAGAAGTTACCCTTCATGAAGTGATAGCGTGCCGTTGGCACTTCTCGCTCCATGCGCTCACGTGCTGCGGCTAGCGCGCGCTCGTCTTGGTCTATGCCCAAAGAAAGCCCCTCCGGCGCCACACGTTTTGCCAGCTCCACGCTGTGTCCTGCCCCACCTAAGGTGCAGTCGCACACGGTTTCTCCGCGCTTGGGATCAAGAAAACGCAAGACCTCATCAAGCATGACGGGAATGTGTTTGAACTCTGAGCTCATATTCCGCGTCCTCAGTCCTCGTCACCAAACATCAAAGCGTCGATCTCTTCAAAACCCTGCGCGTGGAGCGCGTTCCAGCTCTGGGTGTTCCAGACCTCAAAGTGATCCAGCGCACCCACTACGGTGACATCCTTGTCGAGGCCCAAGCGCGTGCGGGCACTTGCATCCACGGCGTCCAATTTGCCCAGAGCAATGCGACCAGCAGAATCAATGTCTACCGTCACGGCACTTCCGGTCAAAAGGAGCCTCAGCTGCACGTCCTTGCGATTCCTGGGGTTGAAATGACCCCCGTCCTGCTCAAAGAAGGAATCAACCCACGCGCGAAAGCCCTCAGGAGTAAAACCGTAGAGCGAACTCTTGAGAGGAATGAGGCAGACCTGATCTGCAAAATCCTTGCGATATGAAGCAGGCAGTGTCAGACGCCCTTTGGCATCCAAGTTGTACTGCTTGGATCCGGTCAGGTACATCTCACACTCCTCTCACGACTCCCCCACACCTCACACGAGCACGTGATAAAAACTATAACACCTATCAACACTTTCCAACACTTAGCGACCCAAAAAGGGAAAATTGGTCGGCAAATGCGAACGGTGCCATGGCGGGATGCCACTAGATATAGGGCTTAGGAGTATGCTCAAGCACAAGTGACGAGGATTAGCTTTTGCTGCTCGGAGAACGAAATATGAAGTGGCTATGAATCAGGATGCTTTAAGCTTTGATCGACCTTTTTAACTGGGCATATGCGGTGGGAGGCCATCCCACATATGGCGAGCGGCCAGCATGAACAGCTGACACAGGAGCTGTACGTCTGGCTCTACCGCTATCTAGGTTGTCTAGGATTTCTTCTGCGCACGAGGATGGGCGGTGAGGTAGTCCCACCTGATGTGCGTTCTATCCACATGAGAATAGATCTGCGTGGTAGATATGCTTGCATGACCTAAGAGCTCCTGCACAATCCTTAGGTCTGCACCACCTTCTATCAGGTGCGTTGCAAAGCTATGGCGCAGAGTATGGGGGTGGAGACCTTCTATTCCCACCAACCTGCCATAGTGCTCACAGATGGTATAGACCGATTGGCGGGTAAGACGTCTTCCGCGCACGCTCAGAAATACTGCGGAAGTGGGTTTTCTTCCCACAAGGCTAGGGCGTGCGTGGGTGAGATAGTCCACAACCGCACGCTTGGCCGAACCCATGAGCGGCACCACGCGCTCTTTTGATCCTTTGCCAAAGACCCGCACCAGCTCATCATCAAGTAACATGCTGCTCACATCAAGCGTGCAAAGCTCAGACACGCGCAGCCCACACCCGTAGAGTATCTCCAGGATGGTCTTATCGCGCAGGCCCAGCGCATCGTCTTGAAACGGTTGATCAAGAAGGCGTGCGGCCTGGTCAATGGTGAGCACCTCAGGGAGGCGCTGAGGTTTTTTGGGCAGCGGAAGATCTGCTGTTGGCGAGTTTTCACACAGCTGCTCAACCACCATGAATCGGTGAAAGCTCTTGATTGCTGCAAAGGCTCGCTCAATGGATGCCGGAGCGAGCTCAAGTGAGGACAGGTCAGAAAAATAATCCTCGACATTTTGACGAGAAACCTCGCCAGGTGAGACAATGCCACACCCAGCGAGGTATTTGATATATCTCTTCAGATCACGTGCATATGCCTCGATGGTATTGCGCGAAGCGCCTCTCTCCACCGCCAGGTAGGAGAGAAACTCCTCCCGCGCATCATCGAGGTTCATGCCTAGTCCTCAGCCACAACCTGATGACGGTCACAGCCCTCATGCTTTGCAATTGCTGCGCGCACAAACTCGCGGAACAGCGGTGCCGGTTTGGTCGGACGGCTCTTGAACTCAGGGTGTGCCTGGGAAGCCACAAACCAAGGATGGACATCCTCTGGCAGCTCAACCATCTCTACCAAGCGCTCATCTGGAGAAAGACCACCGATGATGAGACCTGCCTCCTGAAGCTGAGTACGAAATGCATTGTTGACTTCATAGCGGTGACGGTGGCGCTCATATACCAAGCCCTCACCGTATGCCTCTTGTGCAAGCGGCCCTAAGACCTTGCAGGGGTAGGCGCCCAGACGCATGGTGCCACCCTTATCGTCGATGTCTTTCTGATCAGGCATGAGATCAATGACGGGGTACTCACAATCCGGCACAAACTCGGTGGAATTTGCACCCGGCATACCCGCCACATTGCGCGCAAACTCACTAACTGCAACCTGCAAACCTAAACAAACACCCAGGTATGGAATCTTTTCGGTACGTGCCTTGTGAGCGGCTAAGATCTTGCCTTCAACACCTCTGCCGCCAAAACCACCAGGAACCAGAATGCCATCTGCGCCGCTCAGGACCTCATCGACGTTCTCCGGCGTCAGTTCCTCACCATCAACCAACGTAATGTTAACGTGGCGATCATAGTACACGCCGGAGTGAATGAGGGCTTCAATAACGGAGAGGTATGCATCGGGAAGCTGTGTATATTTGCCGACAACCTTGATCTCTGTCACATCTTTGTGATGGTTTGCGCGGTGCATACGGTCGGTAAAGGCATCCCATTCACTCATATCACTGGTGCGCGGGTCAAGACCCAACTTCTCACAAACTTTGAGATCAAATCCCTGCTTGGAAAGGTGCTCAGGAACATCATAGATGGAAGGGCAGTCAGAGTTCTCAAAGACGCATCCCTCATCCACGTCACAGAAATGAGCAATCTTTGCCCTGATAGATGCATCAACTTCATGATCAGAACGACACACAATGAAATCAGGCTGGATGCCCATGCTTCTGAGCTCTTTCACTGAGTGCTGGGTAGGCTTGGTCTTGACCTCATGTGCAGCAGCAATATAGGGAACCAAGCTCACATGGATGACGAGCGTATTGCCTGCGCCCTTCTCCTTGCGGAACTGACGGATGGCCTCAACAAAAGACTGTCCTTCAATGTCTCCTATGGTGCCGCCCAGCTCCGTGATAATGACGTCTGCCTGCGTCTGCTCCTCTATGCGCAAGAAGCGACCCTTAATCTCATTGGTGACGTGAGGAATGACCTGCACAGTGCCACCTAAGAAATCTCCGGCGCGTTCACGGGAAATGAGCGACTGATAGATCAGGCCTGTTGTGAAGTTGGAAGCACGGGTAAGGTTCTCGTCGATGAAGCGCTCGTAGTGTCCCAGGTCAAGGTCTGTCTCCTTACCATCTTCTGTGACAAAGACCTCACCATGCTGGAAGGGGCTCATGGTACCAGGGTCAACATTGAGATATGGATCTGCTTTCTGCATCATGACTTTGTAACCACGAGCTTTGAGCAGACGTCCCAGAGAGGCTGCCGTAATGCCCTTTCCAAGTGAAGATACGACGCCACCTGTTACAAATATGTGTTTGGTCATGTTGAGCCTTCCCGTAAAAGTTTGTTCACTTATCTACGGGTCTCCATGTTAATCCAAAAGGAGACGCGTGATTCACCTCATTGATGTGCCATCTGCGCAATCAACCGATCATTCACAAGCCGTGTTTGAATCCGCCTCCCCACGTGCAGCATCCAACAATTCCTGAGCATGTTCCAGCGCAGTCTTTGAAGCATCTCCTGAGAGCATTCTTGCAATTTCACTCACCCGCTCTGAGCCAGAAATCTCTGTCAGGTGCGTCTCGGGGATGTCACCATCTGTTTTTGAGACCACATAGTGTGTCTGTCCCATCACGGCAACTTGCGCCAAATGCGTAACGACGATGACCTGGTGGGTTCGGGCAAGATTTGAGAGCACCTTGGCCAACGCCACGGCAGTAGAGCCGCCGACACCAGCATCTACCTCATCAAATACCAGGGTCTCTGTCTCATCTTGATCCCCCAGCACGACCTTGCACGCAAGCATAACGCGAGAAATTTCTCCGCCAGAAGCAATCTTTTTGAGCGGGCGTGGTCTGAGGCCTGCTCCTGGCTGATACATCAGTTCAACCTTGCTTGGCCCTTCATCTGTCCACTGCGCACGATCCAGCCGTTCCATATCAAACGAAAGCTGCGCGGTGCCCATCTCCAGATATGCCATCTGATCAGAAATCTTGCGTGCCAGCTCCGGTGCTGCCAAAGCTCTTATTTCATCGAGTTCATCTGCTCTTTGCGCAAGCGCAGCCTCTGCTTTATCGAGCTTGTGTTGGGCTTCTGCCAGCAGCTTGTCACCATTGTTGGCAGCATTGACTACCTCTTGTGCCTGCGCACGTTTCTCTAAAACATCCGAGATCTTGGGGCCATAGTTTCTCAGCAAGCGCTGAAGCTGTGCCATCCGCTCTTGCATATGGTTGAGCGCATCTGGCTCAAATTCAACGCTGTCTGCGTAATCACGCAATCCAGAGGCAGCATCTTCCAGCTCTATGAGAGCCCCTTCAATCTGCTGGACATAGGGCAGAAGATCCTGATCATGCCGCGACGCATCTTGCAACTCGCTCAGCACGGCAGAAATTCTATCCACTACACCCTCATCACCTGTCAGCTCTTCATGCGAGCCAAGCGCCGCATGAACAAGCATCTCCGCATGTTCGGCCTTAGGAAGTGTTGCCTCAAGCTCTTCAAGCTCATCTTCTTTTGGACTCACTTCATCAATTTGGCGCACGACAAAAGCCGCTTGATCGAGCTTTTGTGCTGCTGAGCGGCAGATCTCTTGTACACGTGCAAGCTCTTGTGCAGCAGCGCGTGCCGCATGAAGTGCGTCCTTGTAGGCTGTATGAGCATGGGCTGCTGGCTCTTTTCCCCACAGATCCAGCAGCTTGACATGTGTTTGAGGCTCAAGCAGCTTTTGGTGCTCATGCTGGCCGCACAGATCAATGGTTGCTCCAACGCTTTCCGCAAGTTCTCTGACCGAGGCCATCTGACCATTGATAGAGACGCGTCCATGGCCTTGAGCAGAGATTTTGCGAGAAACCACTACGCCATCTGGGTCTGTATCACCTGAAATATAGAAGCGCCCCTCTACCGCAAGACCATCGGTTCCCTCACGAATAGCTGAGGTATCCGCACGCTCCCCCATCATGAGCTTGATAGCGGAGAGCAGGGCGCTCTTGCCCGCTCCCGTCTCTCCGGTGAGAACCGTAAGTCCAGGGTTCAGGCGAAGTGTTGCATCTTGTATGAGCGCGACATTGCGCACATGCATCTCATCTAGCATTGCATACCTGCCTCACCATAGAAGACGCGAGAAACAGATGCATAGAAGCTCGAAGAACTCTGATCCAGCATGAGGAGATCTCCCGGCCCTCTTCTGCACGTTGCATGAAGCAAAGTGTTTCCTGCGCCAACAGGGCGGCCATCGGCAAAAAGACAACGCTCTGCAGGGCGCTCATCACTCATGGAGATCTCTACCACATCTGCTGGTGATGTCAAAAATGCGCGCGCCATGATGGTATGAGGTGCTACAGGCACACACACCATGCCATTGAACTCTGGCGTAACGATAGGACCACCTGCAGCGAGTGCATATCCGGTAGAGCCTGTTGCTGTGGAGACTATGAAACCATCTCCGCGCAAACGATCAATATGGTTACCCGTCACCCAGATATCAAACTCAATAATGTCTCCGCCTGCACCCCGTGAGATAGACATCTCATTGAGCGCAAATTCATGCGTTGTCTCACATGTTCCGTCTGGCCTCATAAACGTGGCTTCAATATCTAAGGTAGCCCGCCGGGAAATATGGAGCTTGCCAGAGAGCGCACTGTCCACACATGGCAAGAGATCAAGAGGCTCCGCGCTGGTAAGAAAACCAAGATGCCCGTAAGAAATACCGACTATGGGAATTTCTGAATATCCCACAACGCGCGCCGCACGCAAGAGCGTGCCGTCCCCACCCAAAGAAACAACTAAAGCCAACCCATCAAGGTCAACGCTATCTACCTGTTCTATACGCTTGTCAGGCAAGCACTCTGACTCTATTCCTTGGTCTTTGAGCCACAAGCCGAGCGTGCGAGCATCATCTATGGCATCTTGCCGACGATAGTTTGGAACAATGAGTACTTTCAAGGCCACCAAATCCCCCTCGCACACCGTGAATAAGCGAAATAAAGTCTATCACGCCCACTACGCTCTCGTCACGAACTATTGTTCGTAATCCCTAAACAATGCAAAGTTGCCTGTGGGCGGTCATCGCTACCAAAAGAGCTCTCAATATGGCAGTAAATTGCATATCAAAAGAAGAATATGCATCCGTAAGTACATTTTCAGCACGAGAAAATTGGGATCACCCTGCAAACATGCGGCAGCTTACACACCCACCAGGTTACGCATTCATGCCGCCTGCCGCACGGCCCTCATCACCAACCACGCACGCTGCTTCAAAGACCACGCGCGCAAGATCACGCTCATCAAGGCGCAGCATCGGCTGGAGGTTCTTATCGCCCACGAGCTGGCCTAAAAGAAGATACTCAACGTTGCCTTTGTGACCTGCAATGGGAGAAGGGCACGCGGCCAAAGGTACGAGGCCGCTCGACGCGAACGCCTCGTACACCTTTTCAAGCGCAGCCAGCCTCACCTTGGGATCCGTGACGATTCCGCCCTCATCGACGTCTTTGCGCGGCGCCTCAAACTGCGGCTTTACCAGGGTAAGGAAGCTACCGTGAGGCGCCAAGAGGGCAATCACGGCATCGAGGATATGGATGATGGACGTGAAGGAAACGTCGCAGACGGCCAAATCTATGGTGTTTTGGCGCGCGGGCGTAGCAACATCCACGATGTTTGTCCGCTCGAGAAGCTCTATGCGCGCATCCTGCCGCAAAGACCAGTCAAACTGCGCATAGCCCACGTCCACGGCAACCACATGCGCCGCGCCGTGCCTGAGCAGGCAGTCGGTAAAACCGCCGGTAGAGCAGCCTACATCAAGACAGCGCTTGTGGGCGGGATCTACGCCAAAAGCCGTAAGGCCACCTTCGAGCTTGGTTCCACCGCGACTCACAAAGTGCTTCTTAGACTTCACATGCACATCGAGGCCCACCTCTACGCGCTCGCCTGCGCTGGTCAGCTTCCTGCCGCCCGCAGACACCTCACCTGCAAGTATCGAGCGCAAGGCCTCGTCTTTGGACGAGAAGAACCCTTGCGCCACCAGCTCTTCATCAAGCCGACGTTTTGGAGAGCGTGTCATGGATGTGCCTACTCACCTGGTTCAGGAGAAGCCGTTTGAACCTGATCTGTCGCAGGTGTGGCGTCTGCCGTAGCTGGCGCGTCAGTCGCATCTGCCGCTTCATGGGCGCTCGGCTCTTCAATGTCTACCATCTCTACGGCTTTTGCACCCAAGGCCAGCGCCTCATCAAACAGGTCAAGGGACCGCTCTAAGGAGACTCCCTTGTCTTTTACCTGCGTCACAATTTCACTGAGCCGTGCAGAAATACCTTCAAAGTTCTCATAGGAAGAGGTATCAAACTTAGCCACAGGCTATGCCTCCTCATCCTCAAAAGATGAGGGTGTATAGGCCTCAAAGCCATCTGCGGAAGTGTTGGCTGGATCGTTGAATGCGTCGTCAGCCGCATCATCAGCTGCACCGTCCGGAGCATCTGCAGCGCTCGCTGCTTCGTGCGCGTGAGCCAGCTCGTCTTGAGCCTCTGCCACAAGATCTTCTCCTTGCGACAGCTGAGCCGCAATACGGCCCAACACGCCGTTCACAAAGCGCGGAGATTCGTCGGTGCCAAATGCCTTGGCAAGCTCCACGGATTCATCAATAGACACTGCCGTATCCACATCATCGCACTCAAGAATCTCATAGATTGTGAGGCGCAAAAGATTGCGGTCAACTGCTGGCATGCGAGCAACGGACCAGTTCATAGAGGCACGTGCAATGATGGTATCGAGCAGACGGATTTTCTCGCCCGCTCCACGCGCAAGCTGCTCACCATACGGGTCAAGCGGTCCGTCGGAAAGGGCATATTCACCCGAAAGGACATCGGTCACTGTTCTGCCAGAAGCCTCTGCCTGGAAAAGAATTTGCAAAGCTTGGCTGCGCGCGAGCGTACGCCCGCCAAATCTTTTGTTAGACACCTAAAACTACTCCTTGGGGAAGACGAGGGAGTCAATGCAGACATCCACAGACCCTACCTCAACGCCAATTTGCTCTTCGATGGCATTTGCCACAGCTTTTCTCATCTCATCAGCAAGGCGCGTGAAGGCATAGCCATAAAAGACTGAAATATGTACCGTGACCTTGAGTTTTCCGTCCTCTACAGCGGACTCAACGGCCGCCTCTGGCACCGTCTCTTTTTTGGTAAACACGGAGATGAGGCTGGATGTGATGTCATTGCCGCCGACCGCAGCAACACCTTCTACCTTTGCTGCTGCCATAGAAACTATCGCAGAGACAACGCCTTTGGATATGCTGATGCCCGCAATAGTGATCTCGTTAGAATTCATGGCACACCCTTTCCAATCATCTGGTGCAATCACCTAAGAACCGCGATGTTCGCAACAAGTATAAACGTTTGACGCTGAGTCATGAGGGGCAGGACGGATAAGAAACGCCGCACCTCTCTAAGAAGTGCGGCGCGCACCATACATCTGGACTAAAAACTAGACGCGAGAAACAAATTTACCCGTACGGGTGTCAACCTTGATGACCTCGCCCTGGTTGAGATACATAGGAACCTGGATGAGCGCGCCGGTCTCAATGGTTGCAGGCTTGGTGCCGCCCTGTACCGTATCACCTTTGAAGCCCGGATCAGTCTCGGTGATCGCAGCCTCAATAAACATGGGAGGCTGAACGCCAATGAGCTCGGTATCTGCGTAAAGCAGCTGGCAGATATCATTTTCCTTGTACCAAACAGAGTTCTCACCAATGAAGCTGGTATCCACGGGGATCTGCTCAAAGGTCTCTGGATCCATAAAGTAGTACGCATTGCCGTCATTATAGAGATACTGCATCTCACGGGTGATAAGCTGCACGTTCTCAAACTTGGTACCTGCGTTGCAGGTCTGGTCAATCACACGGCCAGTTTTGAGATCACGGATCTTATAGCGGACAAACGCGCCGCCCTTACCCGGCTTGACGTGCTGGAACTCGACGATCGTGTAGATCTTATCCTTGATCTTAAGACCCATGCCGTTCTTGAAATCTGCAGTACTAATGGTAGCCAATGGACTCTCTCTTTCTCTTGCACCACGGCACAGCGCGCGACCGTGGGACGTGCTATAAGCTTGCACAACGTTATATGCCAAGAGATTATAATTCCAATTGACTCCATACGCCCAGCTAGACTCAATTTGCAGCACAAATTGCAGAGCAGCGCCACATTATAGATGCCTGGGCGCATGGCGCATCATCAGTCAGCGCCCAAAAAGAGCCGCTTGATGCCGAGCCTCATAACTTGAAGCAGCGTGGGAGACTTTTGCAGTCTATCTGCCGGCATGTGATTTCTAAACGTCCTCAGCGTGAGCTTGTTGTCCCGCGTGGAGAACGAGAAATGGCCGTTCTTCTTGGTGAAAATGGCAAAGCGAGAAATGTAGCGTCCCCCAAACATCACCGAAGCCGCAACATAGTCAATCTCATCCCAGGGAATCTGGATGAAATCCTCCGTGTTGCGCTCGTTGTAAAACTCCACGGCCTTATCGCCCACCAAAAGTGAACCATAGGTGGTAAGTCCCATGAACGAGGTGGCCTTGATCGTCAACTCAACCGAGGTGTTTTGGGAAACTGCCATCACAAAACCTTTCTCGCTTCAAGCACGAGCGTACACAGAGAAGGGCTGCGCCCGCCGAAACAGAGCATCTCGACCGGCGCAACCCCCAGCTGTGCAAGAAATACTTACATGAAGTTCAGCACGCGACCAATGATACCAACGCCGAAGAGGGCAAGGATGATCGCGATAGGAGAAACCTTCTGCTTCAAGAGCTTACAGCACAGAAGTGTCAGGCCAAGCGCGGCAAGGCCCGGGATCAGAGCGTCCAGGTTCTGCTGGAGCGTGGTGACGCGCACTTCGTTCAAGCCATTGACGCCCAAGGATGCATATTGCTCAAGGGCAGACTTGATGCCGTCTGCATCGCCAGAGATGGTGCTCCAGTCAATGTAGGCACCTGGCTGCTGCGTGATCCTTGAGACCACCGGGGTAAATGAAATGGATACCCAGCGCTCAACCAGTGAGCCAATGATGAACATACCCAAGATGGAAGCACCCTCGGTGATCTTACCCAACATGCCACCGCTGAGGTCTTTGGTGATCTCTGTACCCACGCGATAGCCAAACTCCTGCGAGTACCAGAGGAACGCCAGACGGATGATATTCCACGCAATAAAGAACAGCAGCGGTCCTACGATGTTGCCGGTCAGTGCCAAAGAAGCACCCATAGCACCCAAGATAGGACGGATGGTGTACCAGAACACAGGGTCACCAACGCCTGCGAGAGGACCCATCATACCGACCTTGACACCCTGGATGGCCGCGTCGTCAATAGGCTCACCATTTGCACGCTCTTCCTCAAGAGCCAAGGTGACGCCAATGACCGGCGCGGACACATACGGGTGGGTGTTATAGAACTCAAGGTGGCGCTTGAGAGCTGCAGCCTGATCCTCTTTGGTCTTATAGAGCTTCTTGATAGCGGGGATCATAGCAAAGCACCAACCGCCGTTCTGCATACGCTCGTAGTTCCACGAGCCCTGCAGGTACTGGTGGCGCAAGCACACTGCCCTACGGTCTTGTTGAGAAAGCGTAATCTTCTCTTCTGCCATTATTCTCACTCCCCCTTCTTATTTGTAGTCATCCAAGATGTCACCCAGCGGATCTCCGCTGCCAGCACCGCCACCACTCTGGGCTGCAAGCTCCTTGAGGCCCAGGTAGATAAGTGCCAGAGAAACACCGATGGCACCCAGTGCAATCAGGGTGAGCTCGGAAAGTGCTGCCAAAACGAAGCCCAGTGCAAAGAACGGCCAGGTCTCCTTGGTTGCCATCATATTGATAACCATTGCGTAACCAACGGCGGCTACCATGCCACCGCCAACCTGCATACCACCGTTGAGCCATGCGGGCATCATGTTAAGAGCTGCCGTTACGGCCTCACCGGGGATGAAGCACAGCGCTGCTGCAGGAACTGCAATACGGACGCCCTGGAGCAAGATAGCCAAGATCTGCCAGATCTCAATGCCTCTAAAGTTTGCATTCTCTGCACACCTATCCATGGCGTGAACCATAGGAATTGCAATGGTACGGCAGAGCATAGTCAGGAACAGACCTGCTACAGACAGAGGGATTGCAACAGCAATAGAGGTACTGATGGCCGTGGTTGCGTCCTGGCCACCATTGAGTGCCAAAACCATGATGATGGAAGAGGCAACAGCAGCAAGAGCGGCGTCAGGAGCCACCGCTGCACCAATGTTTGCCCAGCCCAGAGCAATCATCTGCAGCGATCCGCCCAAGATGATGCCCTCGATGGGATGTCCTGTTACCAAACCAATAAGGGTGCAAGCCACCAGTGGCTGATGGAACTCCCACTCGTCCAAGATACCTTCCATGCCAGCAAAGAAGGCGACAATAACAACGAGCAGCACAGTAATAGGCGACATGACTTCCCTCCTTTTCTCTTCTCGGCGCTATGCCATATTCTTTGCTTTGAGTAGAGCCCAGATGTCATCCACGTGGTCTGAAGGAACCTTCTGCACGTAGAAGTGCGTGCCCTTGTCGCGGATTGCCTTGAGGGTCTCCACGTCTTCCGCGTCACACGCAATGGCCTTGTTGATGACCGTCTTTCCCACAGAAGCTGCCATAGAACCTATGCAGACCTCAGGAAACTCCACGCCACCTTCCTCGGCACGCAAAAGATCTTGCGGCGTCTCAAAGAGGATCATGGCCTTGGTAGCGCCAAAGCGCGGGTCCTTGTCCACCTCAATGAGCTTGCTGATAGGAATAACGTGAACATGAACTCCTGGAGGTGCAGCCTGGATGATCATGTTCTTACGCAGATCATCATGAGAAACTGCATCGGAAACGACCAGGATGCGGTCTGGATTGACCTGCTTGGTCCACGCCGTTGCCACCTGACCATGCAACAGGCGCGTATCAATGCGCACGTAGGCGTACTTGATATGGCCGTCTCCCAGCACCGTTCCCTCTGGGATAGCTGCAGCTGTGGGAGAAGCCGACGGAGCTGGGGCGGCAGGAGCGGCACTCTTCGGTTCAAGCTCTTCCGGCTTCACCTTGATGCCGTCACGAGATTCAGTAAAGATCTCTTCCATCACAGCTACAGCTGTATCTGCGCCCATACGTGCCCCATATGCAGAGATGAGCATAGGCAGATTGAGACCTGTTACGGCCACCCAGTCTTCGTGCTTCTCCTCCGAGATGATGCGCGAAACCTGGTTGAATGGCGTACCACCCCACAGATCTACCAAAAACAGCACGTGTTCTTGATCACTGAAGGTAGCAATAGCATCCAGCAGCTTTTTGTGCATGTCATCTGGACCCATGTCTGGTGTCAGCACAACAGCTGCGACATCATCCTGCGGTCCAAAAATCATGCTTCCGGACTCTTTTATCCCCTCAGCAAAAGAGCCATGGCTTGCCAAGACTATACTGACCATTCAACTTCCTCCTTTACTAAATTTCCCCGACCAGCAGATACGTGTAAGCGAAAGAGAGAACAGAACCTACATATACTCTCTACAATATCGCCATCAATGAGTATACGTCTTCTCAGGAAAAAGCCAACTGTCTTACTAGCAATTATATTTGGCGATTATCATTTCTTTAACTAAAGAAATGGCTGGTCGAGGCACCTAAGCTCGATCAGCCACCGTATTTCAACAGCTGTCCCATTTTGTTAAATCTCACACAGCGAACCGTCTGTCACCTAACGTGGCGCGTAGCGCTTCCGGGCGAGAAGAACCTCCGCAAGAAGCGCGGCGCTCGCCTGCGCGCTATCCCACAATCTGTAGCTCGTGCGGGCTAGCGGTAAAGATGTGGTAGCCATCCTCATCGACCACGCCAAAGTCCTCTATGCGCACGCCAAACTTGCCCGGCAGATAGATGCCCGGCTCATCGGTCACCACCGAGCCCGCCGGAATCTCTTCCTCATAAGTCCTGTTAAAGAAGGGCTTCTCGTGAATTTGAATGCCCACGCCATGCCCCAAGCCGTGCTTGAAGTAGTCACCATAGCCCGCATCGGAGATGATCTCAACGGCACGCATATGCACATCCTTGCCAATGAGGTGCGCCCTGGCCTCTTTTCTGATGGTTTCATTGGCGAGAAGAACCGTGTCATATACACGGCGCTGCTCGTCTGAGGGCTCCCCCACACACACCGTGCGCGTCATATCTGAGTGATAGTCCCCATAACCTGCGCCATAATCCATAGTGATGAAGTCACCTGCCTGCACCACATAATCGCTCGGCTGCGCGTGCGGATTGGCGCCGTTAGGCCCTGCCGCCACGATGGTGCCAAATGAAAGAGCGTCGGCACCATGGGCAAACATAAACGACTCCAGCTCATTTTTGATCTGCATCTCTGTCATGCCCGCCTTGATATAACCAACTATGTGCTCAAATGCGGCATCGGTAATGCTCTGGGCATGGCGCATGAGCTCAATCTCTTCCGCATCCTTCACAATGCGCAAGGTCTCAATGTCACCGTGCAAACGCGGGAGCAGGCATGCCAAAGACGCGCTGGCAAGCTCACGCTCAAAGGCCTCATAAAAACCTAGCGTCCAAGAGTCCTCCACTGCAACCACATGCGAGTGCGTGCGCTTGACCATCTGAGCCGCCCACCACTCAGGATTAACCACGTCCATATCCAACTGCCACGGGCTCTTATCGCCCAAACGAGAAACCAGCGTGCCATAGTAGCGTGAATCCGTATGAAGCCACAGCCCATCCAAGGTGATAAACGCCGTGTGAGCAACCTCATCATCAAAGGTGCGCTCTGCGGTTGTGAGCCAACGCAGATCCGGGTTGTTTCTCAAAATTGCCGCATTGTATCCACGCTCACGCATAATCTCTCTGAAACGCTCAACGCGCTGCATGGAAACCTCAATGTTTGCCATAGCTTTCCTTCCTGGGCAGAGACTGTCTGCCTATATCTCCTCCTCTGACGCCATGGCATCGCACCAGGCGCCAACGTGTTCTAGAAGCAGATCATCATCGACGTTAGCCAAACGCACCCGACCAAGTGTCTCGGGGATCAAGACCATGAAGCGGTTGGTACGCAAGAAGCGCGTCTCACGGATGGCGCGCACCACCTCTTTGGCATCGAGCGCAGCATGCAAGGTGGGAATCTCAAGCATCTCAAGCAGCTCGTCTTGGGCGAGCATATCATCTACGGAAAGCTTACCCAAGCCAACCGACAGGCGTGCAGAAAAGCGCAAGCTCTCTGCCAATACGGTGGAAAATGGCGTCGCTGGCGGCACAAGGCGCATCAGTGCCTCGGCAATGTCTTCTCCGTAGCGCACGGACTCACGAATGGCAATTGAAGTGGACGAAACCAAGTGCCCTCTCCCCTTTGTCGTCTCACAGAGGCGCTCCAGCATGAGCAGCGAATCTCCGTTCATGAGATGCTCCGCCTCATCCCAGAGCGCGGAGAACTCTTTCTCAGACTGGGCAACGGCCGTAGAAACCATGAGAACGCGCGCCTCACGTGAGCTCTCAGAATCCAGCTCATGTATGCAGATCTCAGGCTCCATGAGGGCATTCTTTGCGCAGGCATGGACGTTAATCATCTGCGGCTTAGACGCCACGGTGATACCTAAAGGCGTGGTTGCTCCGCGCAAAAGCGCCACTTCGTCGGTGGGGACAACCACCAGAGGCAGCGTATTGCACCACTGCGAGCACGCATAGGATGCAAGTGAGATGAGCTTCACATCACCTATCACCAGGCAGAGATCATCTTGTGTGAGGTCGTGTGCAGCAAAGGTCTCAAACAGCTCGGTGGCGGAGGCAAGCGAGCAGATCTTCTCGCCTGCGTGGTCAAGCGTGAAGGTGTGCAGCAAAAACTCCTCGCCTACCAGGAGCTTTGTAACATACTCCACCAGGTCAGCGTCTGCGTTGGGGCCGATCACCACCAAGGCGCGCTTGGGCCGCCCCACCACGTCGCGCGATATCTTGCCCGCCAGATCTATTGCGCCCTCACCCCAGCGGATGCCACACGAAGATCCCGGCGTAGAGACCCAGCACTTCTGAACAGCGCTTTTCTCGGCGTTTGCGCCTGTAGCACTCATATGAGGCCTTTCTCCCAGAGCAGCTCGCCCGCTTCTTGGGCCACCTGCTCAAAACTCTTATTGGTGACTTCTATAACAAAGTCTGCTGCGGATTCATAGAGCGGCATGCGGTGCTTGTAGAGCGCCTTGTTGTCACACAGCTCACCCCAATCGGGGCGTTTTTCCGGGTGCTGGATATGGCGCTCAGAGTCTGCAAGGCAACCTTTGAGAAAGACGACGCTTCCCATCTCATGCATGAGATAGGTGTTCTCCGAACGCTCAACAATGCCGCCGCCGCAGCTTACCAGAAGTGATCGCTCCTGGAAAAGATCACGCAGTACCTGCGTTTCAATGTCTCTAAAGTACTCCTCGCCGTCTTCTGAGAAACAATCGCAGACAGATTTTCTAAGGATCCGCTCCGCCAGACGGTCCGTATCCACATAGCGCCGCCGGTACAACTTGCCCAGATTTCTAGCCAGCGTGGATTTGCCCACACCCAAAAATCCGACAAAAAAGATATGGTCGCACCCTTCGTGCGTGACGTAGCCATTAAAATTCACGTGCTCTACTCCCAGAATCGTTTTCTGTCTCAGATTCTAGCAGTTACCCCGCGCGTTGGTATACACCGTACGGCCACACGCACAGAGGTTCAAAAAAGCGGCAGTACCCGGGCACCCAAACCTGCCACCAAGTACTGCCGCAAGCGCACTGCGGATGAAACTTTTGGCGCCCTATCTACGAGCGCGTCTCTGCCGTGCTGCCGTTGCCGGTGCTTCCCGTCGAGCCAGAGGCCGCAATGGCTGCCAGGTGCTGGTCATAGGTCTCAGAGAAGACATGCTCAGACTCTGTGATCCAGAAGTACAGATAGTTCGTATCATCAGGATTGAGCACGGCATTTATGGATGCCTGAGACGGCGAGCAGATAGGCGTTGGCGTAAGCCCCTGGTAGAGATAGGTATTGTAAGGGCTGTCCTGCTTGAGGTCATCTGCGCTTACCGTGCCTCCTGTCACATAGCCCATCGTGGCGTCACTTTGCAGCGCCATGCCCTGCGACATTCGGTTGTAGAAGACCGAAGCAATCTTTACGCGATCATCATCGGTTAGAGCCTCACGCTCCACAATAGAGGCCATGATCAAGACATCATAATCTGACATATCAACGCCGTAGCGCGACTTGATGGCCGCGCGCGCTGAGCTCATATCAATGCTGGCCACCTCGTGCTGGTACTGGTTGAGCATGGCTCTGATCACTGAGTCTGCCGTCACTTCTTTGCCCGAGAAATCATAGGTCTTGGGATACAAGAAACCCTCAAGCGAGTCATTGGCGGCGTTTGCCAAGAAAGGATAGTCAGATACGTAATTGCTAGCCTTGGCCTGGTTGATAAAATCGTCTGCCGAGATGCCGAGCACACTTTCCACCTGAGCTGCCGTTGCGCTCACGGTCAAGCCCTCTGCAATGGTGAGGCTTCCCTCCGTAGTGTTGGGCCCTTCTACCAGCTGCTTTACCACGTTAGCCGGATCTGACCCCGTCACCAGCACATACGTGCCGCTCTTGAGCTTCTGATCTGCATTTTGCGTCTGGACCGCGCGCAAGAATGCCGACGAATCACTGATGACACCATTGTCCATCAGCAGCTGCACGATAGTGGAGCCACCGGCACCCTCTGGAATGGTGATGGTCACCTCTTGGCCTGCGGCAACGTTGGTCTTGCTTGCCACTTGCTTGCCCGTCTGCGAGAAGCGCATGAACAAAGCGCCCGACACGGCAATGATTACCAAGGCGAGAAGAGCCACGAGCGCGATGGTCCTACCGTGATGCTGCGGTACCGCTGCGGCACGTGAGTGAGACCGCCGCCCGGTCTCTGCTGCTCTCATGTGAGACTGAGCTGTCCTAGTAGCATGTGCCGTTCTGTCTGACACGCCCCGCGGGGAGCTGGAGCTATAGGCAGCCGAGCGCACGTGGGAGGCAGAACGCGGAGCCGTGCGGGCAGCACCAGATGCACGCGCTGCACTGGCTGGACGCGTGGCGCCGGCCGGACGCGCTGTACCCTCTTGCGTCCTGCGCACGCGACTGGTGTCTCTCATGTGTCCGCCTCTGGCACTTGCTGCCCTGCTATCATAAGAAGACGCAGGTGCGTGACGCCTGCCACCCTGTGTACTTCTCTGGCGTGGTTCTTGCGGATAAGCCATAGGTTTTCCTTTATCGATGTTGAGAATCAAGCCAAGTTTGCAAGAAAAGGGATGCGGCAACCATGTCTACCTTGCCACGCATCTCTTTTTCATTCAATCCTTCTGCATGCAATATACGCTTTGCCTCTGCAGATGAAAGCCTCTCATCCACATATTCCAGCGGAAGTGCGCAGGATGCGGCAATTTTGTGTGCAAGTTGCATGACGCGCTGTGCCTGGGGACCAACTTCACCATGCATGGTCTTGGGTTTGCCGCACACCAACACGTCTGGCTCATAATCCTCCAAGATCCTTCTCCAGCGAGAAGAGCCTTGGAGAATATCAGCGGCAGGCAAAACGCACAAAGGCGATGCAATGGTACCGGTACTATCGCTGGTAGCTATACCAATACGCTTCTGCCCGATATCCAGTGCAATCGCCCTCATGCGCCACCTTTCCGCTGATTCACTTACGCCAACTGGCGAGCCAGCTCAAGCGCGGCATCAATGCCCGAGGCATCCTTGCCGCCGGCCTGTGCCATGCCAGGCTTTCCGCCACCGCGGCCGCCTACCTTCTCCGCCATCTTGGAGATGAGGCTGCCAGCATTGAAACCTGCAGCTACCGCAGCGTCTGTTCCTGCTGCCAGAAGGCCTACCTTGCCATCTGTCTCACCCGCAAGCACACAGGCGGAGGCGCTGCCCAAATTATCCCGGATGCTATCCCAGGCGCTTCTCAGCTCTTTTCCGCCCAGGCCGTCTACGCGGGCAACCACAAGCTTATAGGCGCCCATGTCACGAGCAGACGCCAAAGCTTGGCCGATGGCATTAGAAGAGCCCCCGGTCAGTGCCGCTTCTGCCTTCTTTTGCGCGGACTTGAGCTCAACTTGCAGCTGCTCCACACGGCCGGCTACGTCCTGCGGGCGGCATTTGAGCTCGTGTGCCACATCTTCCAGGACACCCAAGCGCTCATCCAGGTACTGAATGGCTCCCATAGACGTCACGGCCTCAATGCGGCGGGCGTTAGAGCCAACAGAGCCTTCGGACACAATCTTGAAGAGGCCAAGCTCAGCGGTGTTGCGCGCATGGGTGCCGCCGCAGAACTCACGGCTGAACGGCTGGAGCTCCTCGCCGACAGAAACAACGCGTACGACTTCGCCGTATTTCTCGCCAAAGAGAGCAGTAGCGCCCATCTCTTTGGCCTCCTCCAGCGAGCACACCACGGTTACCACGGGCTTGGACGCAAAGATCTCGGCGTTGACCATACCTTCAATGCGCTGGAGCTCCTCAGGCGTGAGCGCCTCAAAGTGCGTGAAGTCAAAGCGCAAACGATCCGGTGCCACCAACGATCCCGCCTGGTTGACATGCTCACCCAAGACCTTCTTGAGCGCGGCATCCAAAAGGTGGGTGGCGGTGTGGTTGCGGCGGATGAGCTCGCGGCGGCCGTGGTCGACGGTTGCTGAAGCAATCTCTCCCACCAGCATCTCACCGGTCTCTACCTGGCCAATATGGGCGACAAGATCATCGTGGTGCACGGTGTCAGTCACACGGACGACGCCGGAGAGGGTCTCGATGGTGCCCGTATCGCCAATCTGGCCGCCCATCTCGCCGTAGAAGGTAGTCTTGTCCAAAACCACCTCGACCTTATCGCCCTCTTTGACGTGATCGACATCCTGGCCATCCAAAACGATTGCCAGAACCTTGGCACCGCGCACGCGATCGCGCTCATAGCCGACAAACTCCGTGGCAGTAAGCTTGTCGTTCAGCTTGGTCCAGATGTCATTGAAGTTTGACCACGCGTCTCTGTTGGCACTTTGGCGGGCGCGCTCCTTTTGAGCTTCCATGGCCTGGTTGAAGCCGTCCATGTCCACGTGTTTTCCTGCTGCCTCTGCAATTTCACAGGTGAGCTCAATGGGGAAGCCGTAGGTATCGTGCAGCTTGAAGGCAAGCTCACCGCTCAAGGTCCCACCGACAGCCAGACGGTCCAGCTCCTCCTTGAGATTTGCCTCTCCGGCCTCAAGCGTCTGAGAGAAGCGCTCCTCCTCTGCAGAGATGATGCCGTCGATGAGCGCGCGGTTCTCGCCCAGCTCTGGATAGACATCTCCCATGTACTCCATGACCGCGTGCGCATAGGTGCACAAAAACGCGCCCTGGATGCCCAAGAGCCGGCCATGGTAGACCGCGCGGCGCAGAAGGCGACGCAACACGTAGCCTCTGCCCTCGTTGCCAGGCAAGATGCCGTCGCCAATCATGAAGCTCACCGCACGCGCATGGTCTGCCACGATGCGCAGGCTTCTGTCCGTGCGCTCGTCCGTGTGATAGTGCACACCCGCGAGTTTCTCGCCTAAGGCAATAAGACCGCGGAGCACGTCACCTTCATAGTTGGAGCCCTCGTGCTGCATGATGGCAGCCATGCGCTCCAGACCCATGCCGGTGTCAATATTCCTGTGTGGAAGATCAGGCAAGGAGCCATCTTCTTGGCGGTCATACTGCGTAAAGACGAGGTTCCAGAACTCCAGGAAACGGTCACCATCGTCGCCGGGCTTCTCGCCCTCAAACGCGGGACCTTGGTCAAAGTAGATCTCAGAGCAGGGACCGCATGGACCGGTAGGACCTGCTGCCCAGAAGTTATCCTCGGCGCCTAAGCGGGAGATGTGGTCGTAGGCCACGCCCTGCTCATGCCAGAGCTCAATAGCCTCGTCGTCGTCCTCAAAGACCGTCATATAGAGACGCTCGGGCGGCAGGCCCAAGTGCTCCGGCTTGGTCATGAACTCATATGCCCACGCAATGGCATCTGCCTTGGAATAGCCGCCAAAAGAGAAGTTTCCCAGCATCTCAAAAAACGAGAGGTGCCTGGAGTCGCCGATGTTTTCAATATCGTTGGTACGCAGGCACTTCTGGCAGGAGGTGGCACCAATTTCCTGCATCGTCTTAGAACCCTGATAGTACTCCTTGAACTGGTTCATGCCCGCGTTGGTGAGAAGCAGCGACGGATCATCCGGCACCAGGGAAGACGACGGATAGAGCTTGCAGCCCTTGCTCTCAAAGAACTTGAGGAAGTCCTCGCGAATTTCTGCGGTCGTCATGGTCTTATAATCAGGCGTAGTCATTACACTCCTTTATTGCTTAGGGCAGCTGACACATGCTCCAATAGGCCTTGTAGGATAAAATTCCTCCAAGATACTAGCGCTAGTTTTCCCAGCATGAACCCTTGTCCCAGAAAAACTATCCGTGATACATGCCGTTGGGGTCAATTTTTTCATGCGCTTTCTTGAGGGTGCGGCGCAAGAGCCTTGACACCTGCACCTGAGAGATGCCGAGCGCCTCAGCAATTTCTATCTGCGTCAGGCCATCTTCAAAGCGCATCTTGATGACCTCTTTTTCACGGGGCGAGAAGTCCTTGGTGGCTTCTTCTATCACGATCCTGTCCTCAGAGGTGGCCAGGTCGTGGTCTACCGTGGCATATCTGTCGATCACCGCAGGTGAATCGTCCTCTTCGTTGCTGCCTGCCTCAAGCGGCACCGAGGTATAGGCGCTTGACGACTCCATGGCCTCCAAGACCTCATCCACGGATACCCCCAGATGTTTGGCTATCTCTTCTACGGAAGGAGAGTGCCTCAAGTCATTGGTGAGCTCTTCGGTTGCTTGGTTTACCTTGGCAGAAAGCTCCTGCAAGCGCCTGGGCACGCGCACGGCCCAGCCCTTATCTCTAAAGTGACGCTTGAGCTCACCCATGATGGTGGGCGTGGCAAAGGTGGTAAATTCCAGGCCACGCGACGGGTCAAACCTATCAATTGCCTTGATGAGGCCTATGGTGCCCACCTGGATAAGGTCTTCGAGCGGCTCTCCTCTGTTGGAGAACTTGGAGGCCAGGTAGCGCACCAGATTGAGGTGGTTCACAATGAGCTGCTGGCGCGCGTCTTGATCGCCCTCATCTTTGAGGCGATGAAACAGCTCACGCGTCTGCTCTTTATCCCACGCTTTCTTGTGCGTGCTGCGCCTGAGCATACGCCTGCGTGAAGCTTCGGTCTCCCTATCTGTCATGCGAAGCTTCCATTCTCTTCACCACGTGAAGGGTCTTTCCGTCGGGAGAAACCTCAAATGAGTCACAGACGGCTTGAAGCAGGAGCTCGGCAAGGTCGAGCGACTCATCAAGCTCTGAGGTCTCATCTGAGCCCTCACCCAGCGAGAAATCCATGGAGATCTCATCTGCTGAAAGGTTAAATGAGACATCACATTGATCAGGGTTGGTGGCACAGGCGCACACAAAGCACTCCTCTGCCGCCATGCGCACGTCTTCCACATCATCGACATTCATCTCTTGCACAACGGCCAAATTTGCCGCCATCATGCGGACGGTCCGCGCAAATTGAGCCTCAGCAGGAAGGGTGATAGAAACCTTCCTCTGCTGCGATTGATCTGCCATTACTCTATTCCCCCTCGTGAGATGTATCAGCTTTCGCGCCGCTCGTGGCGTCGTCGCTGTCGTAAGTTACATATCCAGTCTGCGGCTTTGTGGCCTTGGCGTGGGGTTTGGCGCCGACGGCATTGGCATCTGCCGGAGCATCGCTCTCATGTGCCGCAGAAGACGGCAGCTTAGATGCCGCAGGGGCTTCCGTGAGGCGAGAAGAACCTCCATGCGTAATCTTTCCCATCACCTGCGCCACACCCTGTGCGGCAGAATCTGCCACTTTGTTGACCGCCGAGGTCACACTTGATGCAGTGCCGCTCACCTCTGAGACGTCCTGCAAGATGGTGTTGAGTGACGCCAAGTCAACCGTGGCCACATCTACTGCTGTTTGTGCCTTATCCATGAGCGCAGGCAGCTGCTTCACCGTGGGATCAAGCTCGTCTACCAGGCCATCTGCCTTGGTGACGATAGGCTGTATCTGCGCTATGGTCTCTTGTGCTTGGCGGGAGATCTCATCTACGGAGCTGCGCGCACGCCGGATGGTCAGCGCAAGCTCCACCACCGCCCACACAGCCGCAACTACCAGAATGATCAATGCCACCTGAAGGATGTCCATATCAGCCTTCTCCCTACCGCAGGTCACACATGCGTACAAACAGTACTCCTAGTTTACCCAATGTGTTCATCTTTCTGATCTTGGTTTGAAGACGATTGCGCGCCGCCTGCAGTACCAGAAGATGACAGTTCAGCTGCGTGGTGGTCTCTCCACGAAGCATCGATGCGCCACGCCTCCCAGCCGCGCGGGCTCGCCTTGAAGAAAGCGCCCCGCTCCAAGCCTTCGGGCAAATAGCGCTGCTTCACCCAACCGCCCGGATAATCGTGCGGATAGAGATAGGGACCGTAGCTCTCAGATCCTGGCCGGTGCCTATCACGCAGGTAGTTGGGCACTTCTCGCCGAGGTCCTTCTCGCACCTCTTTGAGAGCAGAGAGAATGCCTTCTTCTACCGCGTTCGACTTGGGCGCCAAAGCCACGTAGAGCGCTGCCTGCGCCAGATTGAGGCGGCATTCTGGATAGCCGATGACCTCGGCAGACTTGAAGGCTGCCTCCGCCACCAAAAGGGCTTGAGGATCTGCGTTGCCCACGTCTTCTGAGGCCTGGATCATGATACGGCGCGCAATAAACTTAGGGTCTTCACCTGCATCTATCATGCGCGCAAGCCAATAGAGCACGGCATCGGGGTCTGAGCCGCGCATGGACTTGATGAATGCGGAGATGATGTCATAGTGCATATCCCCGCTCTTGTCATACGTGATGCCGCGACGAGGATTTGCCTCTAACACGTCTTGTACGCTGATGGTTGCCGGATGCTCTTTTGAAGGGGGCTCTTCCGTATCAACCATCTGACTTGCCAGCTCAAGAGAGGTAAGCGCGGCTCTGCCGTCTCCACCTGCAAGCATCACGATCTCCTGGAGCGCATCGTCATCAAGCGTGTAGGCTCCTTTGAGTCCCGCCTCATCTGCCAGCGCGCGGCGCACGATGGTCTTGATGGCCTCGTCGTCCAACACCGTCAGCTCCACCACGCGTGAGCGGCTGATAAGGGCGGAGTTCACCTCAAAGTAGGGATTTTCTGTCGTAGCGCCAATGAGCACCACAATGCGGTCTTCCACGGCATGGAGCAGCGCATCTTGCTGGCTGCGGTTGAAGCGATGGATCTCATCGACAAACAGGATGGTGCGCTGAGACTTCACCAGAAGCCGTGACTCTGCCGCCTCAATCTCTCGTCTCAGATCCTTCACCGTGCCGGTAATGGCTGATACCTCGACAAACTCTGCGTGCGTGGTGTGAGCAATGATGCGGGCAAGCGTCGTTTTTCCCGTGCCCGCAGGTCCGTAGAGAATGACCGACGAGAGCGCATCGTGCTCAATGGCACGCCTGAGCCACGACCCAGGACCTACGGCCTGGGACTGACCCACATATTCGTCCAGACTTTTGGGCCGCATGCGCGCCGCCAAAGGCGCTGCTGCCGCACGTTTTTCTCGCTCATATGAGCTGAACAGGTTATCCATGCTTAGGGCCTTATTCCGTCGAAGTAGCTTCTCTTGGGAAAGAGCTCGCGCGCGGTGGGAAAGAGCTTCTCACAGGTGGCTATGAAGTAGTCGTCGGTCATAGCACTGATAAAGTCCACGACGCAGCGGTCATGATCTGACTCCCAGTCAAGGTGTTTGCCGTAGTGGGAAAGGTGGTTGGTCAGCGGAATGATGTGCTGCGTGAAGATGGCCTGGGATTCATCGCCTGTTTCCAGCGCCGTGAGCTCGTGGTCGTAGAGCATCCTAAAGAGCTCTGCCACCTGCGGCGCAAAGTCCGCCTCCACCTCGCGAGATCCGTAGATCTTCTCGTAGTTTTCACGCTTGGCGCGCGCCAGCTCTGAGAAGCCCTCCTCGCTCATGCGGATCTCACCGGTACCAATGCTCATCTCGACCACATCGGCGACAAAAGCCATGAGCGCCCAGGCGTTATAGGAACCGCCGAGGCCGTCGTCGAACACATCCGCGTCAACCAGGTGTGCGCGGATGGCGTCTTGGCGGTCTTTGCCCACGTAGGCAATGATATCGGAGATGCGCACCACGCAGCCCTCAAGCGTCATGGGCCGAAGGTGCTTGATGGCGTCTTTACCCTCGCTCCAGCAGCGCTCAAGGGTCTGGTCGAACTCTTCAAATGAGGCAAGCGAGCTTGTCTTGAAGCGCTGCTGCTCAAACTCGCCGTTGTGTGAAACCACGCCGTCAAGTGTCTGCAGGCTCAGATTTCTACCGTAGAGGACATCGAGCGCCCGCACACTTTGCAGGTTGTGGAAAAACCACTTGCCGGTGCGCTCGTGAAAGACCGTATTGAGATAGCGCTCCCCGGCGTGGCCAAAGGGCGTGTGCCCAATGTCATGCCCCAGCGCAATGGCTTCAATGAGGTCCAAATTGAGGCCGAGCGCACGGCCAATATCGCGCGCCACGCGACACACCAGCTGCTCATGCAGGCCCCTGCGCGCAAGGTCGTCGTCGGCTCTAAACGAGAAGACCTGCGTCTTGCCGTTCAGTCGGTTGTATGCCGGCATGTGCAAGATCTTCTCGCAATCCCTCATGAAGGCCGGACGAAGGAGCGTTGGGGCATCTTCTGGCCGCGCGTCTCTTCTGATGGCCGCCTCGTTGGGGGTAGCTGCGGTACTCAAGCTTCGCTGGGCGAGAATATCGTGCACCGCACAGGCGGCATCGGGTGAAAGCTGACCGGTGAGGCCCGGGGCTTTCTTATTGATGAGCTGTTTCACGTTTTCTCCTATCGTTTCTTTTTGAGAAAACCCTAGCAGAAACCTTGGACATAAATGGCTGGGCGTCCGTGGCATTACGTGGACCGTGCCGCCGTCACTTCTTGTTCAACGTATCTAAAATGGATTGCGCGCTCACAAACGAGCTCTCTTCTGCCGGCAAAATGGTAAATCCCAGCTTTTTATGCAACCTGAGCGACATCTTGTTGGAAGGATAGATCTCTGTCCAGGGAGTCCTGCCCACCGCGAGAAGGGCAGCCACCTTGGATGCCACCAGCACCTCTCCTAAGCCCTCACGGCGGTGGCCCGGGAACACCTCCAGCATGCCCATGGATCCCAGCGTATGTTCTCCTATGAAACCCACCAGCGTACCTTCCGCAAAAGCACCCAAGAAAAGGCCTTCTTGCAGGTGTTTTCTCACCACGGAAGGATCAAGGATCTCTGGATAGCTGTAATGCTTGAGGATATCTGGCAGATAGCTCTCATCAAGCGGCTGGATAGAAGAGTGCCGTTTTGTGTCTATGCTGATGCCACTTCCCTCATAGATGGCCAGGTGGTAGTCATCATGTGCGTCCATTCCGCAGGCACCTTGGGCACACATGACCGATGTCTCACCCAAGGCATCGATCATTGAGGGCTCTGCCATGAGGGCAAGAACCGCGTGGGCAAGGTCGGCATCGGTGGCAAAAAGGATCTGCTCCTTGGTGGCTAGACGAGCAAAAATGCAGCCTTTCTCGGCAAAGAGGGGCTCAGCCAAGCGCTGCGCCAGCATCTGCTGGAGCGGCAGTGCACAGAGGGGTGCCTCTGTCAGAAGCTCCTGTGCCCGCGCGCGGCGCCTCTCCACTGGCACGCGCGCGCCCATAAGGACGCCCAAGCGCCTGGCAAAGGTGGCATTTCCCTCCAGCGTCAGGTGGTCGCCATCGGGACAGATGTGCTGCGGCGTGACATCTACCAGCTTTGTCCCGTCATACACGCTCACGTTTTCATGGCGCGCTGCGGCCGCCTGAATGAAGTGGGAAACCTCACGGTAACAGCTCTTGCGCGCTATTGGCGAGACCTTCTCGTCAAACGCGATGGGCGTGATAATGTCTATGGGAACATCTGGCCACTCATGCGCTATCTCGGCGATAGACGTATCAATCTCCGCCTTGGTACGCAGGGCGGCACACGCTTCAAACCGGTAATTGGTCCCAAGCGCCACCATCACGCGCGAAGGCGCAACGTGCGAGGAAAGACCGTTACAAAAGCCCTGTTGAAACACCTGCCCGTAGATACTTTGGTTCAAAAGATCTGCGTCCAGTGCCTCTGTCAGCAAGGCCGGCCAGCTTTGTGCAGGATCGTCGGCGATAAACCCCTGCGCTATGGAGTCTCCCAGCACCAGCAGGGTATCTTCTTGCTCGACAGGCTCTATGAGCTGGGAGTCCAGCCAGAGATAAGAAACCTCTGCGGAGCGCAGCGCCGGCAGCCAGATGCTCACCTCATGCATCACGCCAAAGCCCGGAAGCGGCACCATGACGCACTCGTCTGCCTGGTTCTCTTCCACGGAAAAAGAAACCAACGCCGCACCTTGCGCGTCGATACCAGAGATGCCGTAGGCAAGCGGTCGCGGCATGAAGCAGGGTCGTTTGTGGCCATCTACCTCTATGGTGATGCCGTCGTGGGCAGCACGCGTTTCATCGTGTTGGGCAGCCAGCTGCTTCTGCGTGGGGCGCGGCTCTTGCGCCAGGCGGATAAGCAGTGCTACTTCCGTGGCATCTGTTCTAAAAGAGACCCGCACGCCGCTGGTTGCTTGAGCCATTGCCTTGAAGACGCCCGGGTGCCACGCCATGCAGCTTGAGATCTGCGCCACCTGGTTGGGTGTAAAGCGCTCAGGGTGAGCCCACTCACCTCTCTCGGTGACCGAAAGGCATCCATGCAGATAATCCTTACTGGACACACAGAGCAATGAGCTCCTTTTGCGCTCATCTATGACATAGCGATCAATCACCCAAGCTCCTCATCTGGCTCATGTGCGCCAACTATTTCTGTAACGGCCTGCCGCCCTCAATCACCAGCGTGGTGTAGTCAAAGTCATCACCAAAGTGACTGATGAGGAAGTTCCGGTAGGCATAGGTAAAGAAGTCAGTTCCACCCAGATCACTGGTGAGTTTTGAGAGCTGTTTTTGAAGCTCTTCATTGCCCATTGCCACCGCTGCCGCACACTCACGCCAGCCGCCAAGGCCCACCTGTGATACCACGTAACCTGGATGATCTTCTACCCACGCCGTGGCATAGATGTAGTCTGCAGCAAAAGCGGCCACGCCGCCCTCCAAAAAGACACGTTCGGCAACAGAGTATGAAGTGCATTCTTTAAGCGTAAGACCGGCGCTCTCTACGGCGCGCGCAGCAGCAGTTCCTGTAGCTGCAACAACCTCTCCTGTTACGGCAGCCGCCTCATCTACCTGGGTATTCTCGCCCTGAGACACAATGAGCGCCTGTGTGGTCCTCACATAGCTGGGCGCAAAGAGCAGCTCACCAGGCGCTTCATCTTGCGAGAACTCCGCAACGACAATGTCTACCTCGCCAGATTCCAGCGCAGATTTTCTATCCTGGCTATCGAGCGCATGATATTCAGAGACCAATCCCCAGCTTTCAGCAATCTTTCCCGCGTAGAAGATCTCATAGCCACGGTAGTTGCCTTCACTATCCACCGCGCTCATGGGATACACGTCACTCAAGACCCCCACGCGCAAAACCTTTGAGGCGTCTATCTCCTCAAACGTCCGCGCGCCCGTGGCAGTGGAGGCGCCATCGGACTCAGTCTCCCATAAGGTGCCGCGCGCAGAGCAGGCGCCAAGGCCAAGCGCCACAAGACCACAGGCACCCATGCCGCAGGCACCCAAAAAAGACCTTCTGCTCAGCTGGCCAAACGTCTCTTCCCTATCCGCTTTGAGCATCTCATCTCTCATCGACCGCATCCTCTTTCTCAGTGGCCATGCCCTTCTTCAGGATATGCCTCCAACACCGCTTCGCGAACCGGCGCATATGCCTCTATCAGCGCTTCTTGGCTCCAGCGCGCGTTGGCCGGACTCGTGGAGGGAAGCTTGTGTGCCAAAATCCCCACCGTGGGCTCAATATAGGTACCGTAGAGCTTATATGCCGCGCTGCCCGTACAAAATATCTTCCGAATGGGAGCCCGACTCAGTATACGCCCCAAGTCGTTGGGCTCAGGATTTTCTATCGAGGCATCCTGCGCCCCTTTGATTGAGCAGGCCAGAAGAACATCGTCGAGTGCAATGTGATGCTCAAGGCAGAGCGCTCGCTTGCCCTCCGCTGTAGCAGGCACGTCACATCCCCAAAGTGCTGCCATGGTAGGCCAGAAGCGGTTCTGCGGATTGCCGTAGTGGATGCCACGAGCGCGTGAGACGGGGCTTGGCATGGTGCCAAGCAGCAAGACCACACAGGTATCGTCCACAACAGGTGCGAGCGGACTTTCCACCCTCAGGAGTTTCTCGCCCGATGAGCTCACGCCTACTCCCCCTCCTGTATGGAAGCGTAGAACTCCTGCTCATCATCCAGACGAAGCATCAGCACGCGGCCCCAACCAGCGCCGCCCGCAGCGCCACAGTCAATTGCCCACCTGTCGGCAACCCCTGCTGTCTCTGGGCGCGCGCCAATGCGCATCATGCGGCAGTTACCCTCTTCATCGCGCGCAGGCCTATCAAAGCTATCCGCCAGGTTTTCCACATAAGGAACCGGCGTGTGACCTGCAATAACAATAGGCCCTTCCCCGCGCTCGTCAAGAAAGCCCAAGGGGTGGCCCCAAAAATCTTCTCTAATCCACAAGGCATCGTCTAAGCTCTGCTGGCTCAACAGTGATTCTATGGCCTCGTCTGTCCACGCCGTTTCAGCTGAAAATCCAAGCGAGCGCAAACCTGCATGTACCAGCAAAAAGTCTCTCTCATGCACCCGGACATGCGCGGCGGTGGGAAGGTTGCACACCCACTCCAAAAGATCGAGCTGCTCTTCACGCTCAAGCTTTTCCAAGCCCTCCAGCGTCGATGTGCCACCGTTGATAGACCAGTTGATTGCCAGCGTGGGGTCTTCTTCTCCATGCAAGAAGTAATCACACATCAGATCCTCATGGTTGCCCATGAGCACCCGGCCATCTGAAAGCTCACGGACGCGCTTCAGAACCTCAACGGGCTCAGGCCCTCTATCAATCATGTCTCCGAGCACCCAGATCTGATCATCGTCTGCCGGAGAAACCTCATTCAGCAGCTGATCAAACGCCCGCACATGACCATGTATGTCGGAGATAACGTAGGTTGCCATAAAACCTCCCATCCGAACCAAAATAGCGGACTTGGCTCAGAACTACAAGGAAGGCAGGTGTAGACGTGTAACTCCGGCTTTTACAGAGCCAAGAGTCGGCACACATCATCCGTAATATCCGCAGGCGTGAAGTGGTATACGCTGTAGAACTCGTCTGTTGGCACGCGGTCCAAGAACTCCTTCTTGCCGCCGTAGCACAAAACGCGCATGTGAGTAGCGCCAAAATAGCGCGCAACCTTCTCGCCAAAACCACCGCACAAAATGCCCGGCTCCACCGTCACCACCAGCTCGTGGTCGGCGAGCAACCCGTCCAGCAGAGGCTCATCAAACGATGAATAGTTGAGCGCCTCAACCACCGTCGGTGTGATCTGTGCTTTCTGGGCGAGAAGATCGGCCACATGAAGGCCCAACTCCACCGTGGCGCCTATGGTCAGAAGGCATACCTTGCTCCCGCGCCTCACGCAATTCCAGGCGCTCGGGCGCTCGGGCATAAAGCCACCTGGCGCAAACGGGCCCACAATCTTTTCTGGCACACGGATCACGACCGGGCGCTCCGTCTGGTCAAGCGACCAGTCCAGCATGGAGAGATACTCGTCTTTGGTAGCAGGTGCCAGGCAGGTAAGCCCGGGGATGTTTCCCGTGGTAATGAGGTCAGTCGTGCCAGAATGCGTGGCGTCAATATCGTAGAAGCCAGCGCCAAACACCAAGATGGTGGCAGGACAGCGATTGAGTCCCAGCTCTTGAATCAGCTGGTCAAATGAGCGCTGCAAGAAGGTGGACATCACGTAGAAGATGGGCTTTGCTCCGCCGCGGGCACAGCCGGCCGCAAATGCCACGGCATGCTGTTCGGTGATGCCAGTATCCACAAATTGGGAGCCAAGGGACGCTCTAAACTCCGGCGTGAGCCCGACGCCGCCAGGCGTACCTGCGTTTATCACCACGATGCTCTTATCGCCCGCAATTTTTTCTCTCATAAATGCGCGCGTGATTTCACGGTAGTCAGTGGGATGGGGGGCACTGAGCGCAGCATCGCCCGGGTAGGAATGAGAAGCTTCCTGGTGGCTTTCTGCCCAGGGGCTCCCCTTGCCTTTCACGGTGTGAATATGCACCACAACGGGGTGGTCAATATCTTTGACCTCAGAAAACGCCTGGACAAGCTCCTCGACATCATTGCCGTGCTCCACGTAGCGATAGTCAAGCCCCAGATCCTTAAAGATGTTGTGCTGAGCAGTACCGCCCGTATGGCGAAGTTCTGCCAAGCCGGCATAGAGGCCTCCTGCGTTGGGCGCTATGGACATCTCGTTGTCATTAAAGACCACAATGAGGTTGGTGCCAATCTCCGCCGCATTGTCCAGACCCTCAAGCGCCTCTCCGCCCGAAAGAGCACCGTCTCCCAAAACGGCTATCACGTTGTGAGACTGCCCCAGCACATCACGCGCCTTGGCTAGTCCCAGCGCCAAGCTCACGCCCTGTGACGTATGGCCGCAGCGGAAAAGATCATACGGACTTTCTTGAGGGTTGGTAAAGCCCGAAACCTCACCGTAGTGTTGAGGATCCAGGTAGGACGATTTTCTGCCGGTGAGCATTTTGTGGGTATAGCACTGGTGGGACACATCGAAGACAATCTTATCTTTTGGCATATCAAAGACGTAGTGCAGAGCCACGGTAGCCTCGACCATGGCCAGATTTGAACCAAGATGGCCGCCGGTCACACCCACCGAGGTCACAATGGCCTCTCTGCACTCTCTGCAGAGATCCCCCAATGCGGTGAGCGGCAGCCGCGCTACATCTTGTGGTTGCTCTATATGCTCCAAGTATCCGCTCATAAATTGATATAACCCCCTACGCAAAACCTCACCTACGTTCAGCGCCTGGCCCATCTCCTCACGGCAGAGAGGAGCGCGCGACGACACGCAATAGCTAATCATAGGCCAGTATGACGGACGTTCAGCAAAATAATGGCTTAATGAATGGCTGTTTCGGCGGGCGCTTGGACTCCACAGCTCCACCATACCCACACTTCATGGTGCGATATGTGCATGTGCCAGCACCACCACCGATTTAGCCTCCGGGTTCTGCATACCCAACGCACAGCGCCACTACACTGAAAATATGCCAAAGCAGCACGGTACGTTGGGCTCTACAAGACTGGCATCTATCGCTTTGATTTCTTCAAGAACATCTATAGGAAAATTGATTTTCAACTGCACTCAGATGACCTCAGTCTCCCGGGTGATGCGCTCTCGTTTTCCATCTATGACATAGATGACGAGAAATACCTGTATTACGAAGGTGAGAGTCAACTTCCCACAGTTGCAAGCTTGGCCAACTGCGCTGGAATACATCAATTATTTACCGATGAGCTAAATGCCTATCTTCTGGAGTCCGGATATGCCAAAACGCGACTGTTCAATGATCCCAGTGGTGCCTCTACGCAGGCAGATACCCATATGGATGATATCAACCGCGTGGCCTTAAAGCTGCTGCACTATGATGTTGTGCGCACGTGTGTTGGTTCAAGCGCCTTTGCCATTGACACCCCGCAAGGGCGCTTTGAGTGGCATAACACCAACGAACTCTTGGATGAGCACGGCCTGTAGTGCAGCCCCGGCGTAAAAGGCATCAAGACGGGAACTATGGTCTCGTCTTATAACATCATTGTGCTGTATGAGCAGGACGGCAAAGCTATCTCATAACCTGTTTGGCTGCTCTGTCAAACGACGGGCGCTACAAAGTCGTGCAATCTGGCATCAACCTCTATCTCAAGTGATGCAGCGCGCTTAAACGCTCACGCGTTCTACCACCTCACCAGAAAAGTTCTTGCCGCGCGTCACCATATGTGCAGCTACGGACACGTCTCCCCCATCCAAAAGAGCACTTAGGGCAGCAGGAACTTTCAGCAGCGCCTGTTCATACAGGTCCCAGAACGAAGCCTCTGAAACTTCACCGGTGAAGGGATTTTTCCACGGCAGATGTTCCACATTGTCAAAGTCACTTTTGGCCTCTGGACGTACCCGGTGCGCCATGGCTCTATACATGGAAAACTCTTCGCGCGTAAAGGTGCGCTCCAGTGTACTTAACACATCCAGTTTGATACCAGGCGCATAGAAGAGATGCTGAATGAGCCTAAAGCGCTCGGTAGCGCGCGGGAAAGCCCACGCGGCGTCAGCCTCATCTGTGTGAGAGAGCTCTGAAACCAGTGGAGCATACAGATGCCCTATACGGATAAGAACACGAGGTGATGCTTTGAGCACCCGCTCATAGGGCCTGTACGTAAGGATGGTCTGATTGCGCTTGGCAAACAGCACCATCTCATCCAAGTCACGCTCTATCTCTGCATGAACCTTGCCTGCAGCGTTTTGATCCAGGCCAGGCACACCTTGTTCCGCCAAGCCGTTTTGCCAGAAATACACAAAGGGGTGCATGGTGGAATCAAGCACATAGTGGCAGATAAACCCCGCAACATACGCACGCGCAACACCCGTATCTCCGGCGCTATCTTCTGTAAGGGCACGCACAAGAGCTGTGAGCATCCCCGACGGATTCTCATGATGCATACGCTGACCTACCTGCTTAAAAGGTGTCCCAAAGATGGGGTCAAGCGCCAGGTAGAAGAAAGGATCAGGGCCTTGATTGCCCAGCAAGAACGCATCTCTTTCAGGAGGTGTCATCATATCAGCAACCTCGAGCGCTGCACCAAAAGCATCCTGTCCAAAGAAATCATGCGTCAGAATTGCCGGCATGTTTACCCCCTTATTCATACATATTTCTACCTGCAAGAATAGCGCACTTGTGTCAGAGTGGGTTCCAAGCTGACAAAGCAAACACGATGCAGGGTATTTCACCTATTACCTATTGAATACTACCAATCCCTGAGAGATTACCGTACGCTTACACTGCGCTAAGAAAGCTCATGCACGAGTGTTAATAAGATGAGCGGTCAGAGATGTGGACCCGTAAGCCCCATGAGAGGAGCTTGTGTATATGAGTAGTCGTAGTCGCAGGTTCAACAAGACTGAGATCAGCTGGATCTTGTACGACGTAGGCAACAGCGCCCTCGTTCTTTTGGCAACGAGCGTTATCCCCATCTACTTCAATTCTTTGGCCGAAGGCTCGGTATTGGTCAATTGGAGCTATGCGGAGACCATAGCAGCGCTGCTCATAGCCCTTCTCATGCCCATCTTGGGAAGCATTGCCGATATGCGCGGCATGAAGAAAAAGTTCATAGTGGGCACCGTTGCTACCGGTGCCATAGCCACCATTGCCATGGGCTTTCCCACAGCTCCCCTCGCATTTTTGGTGGTCTATATCATCTCTTCTGTTGCACTCAACACCTCCATGGTTTTCTATGATGCGCTCTTGGTAGACGCCACAGAAGACGAGCGAATGGATGAGGTCTCCAGCCAGGGCTATGCGTGGGGCTATGTTGGCTCGACCATCCCCTTCATCATCTGTTTGGCCATCATATTGCTGAGACCTTTTGGCATAGGCCTTCAGCCGGCCATGCAGATCTCTTTTGTTATCACCGCTGCGTGGTGGTGCGCTTTCACCATTCCTCTGCTCAAGAATGTTGAGCAGACCCATTTCAAGCCGCGCGAGGACCATCCCGTTGCCCGTGCGCTCAAAGGTCTTTCCACCACAGCTAAAAACATTTGGGCAGATAAACAGCTGCGCTACTTTGTTATTGCGTACTTCTTCTACATTGATGGTGTGCATACCATCATCAGGCTTTCTACCAGCTATGGCACAGATTTGGGCATCGACGGCACCCAGCTGGTCTTAGCGCTTCTGGTCACCCAATTCGTGGCCTTCCCTTCCGCCATTGCCTACGGCAAGCTGGGGAGCCGCGTGGGCACCAAAAAGATGCTGTTGGTCGGTATTATCGGCTATACCTTTATCACCTTATACGCCGCGTTTTTCCTCAAAGAGGCGCCGCAGTTCTGGTTCCTTGCCATCATGGTCGGCCTGTTCCAAGGTGGTATCCAAGCGCTTTCTCGCTCCATGTTTGGAAAGCTTTGCCCCAAAAATCATGCCAATGAGTACTTTGGCTTCTTTGACATCTTTGGCAAGTACGCCGCCATCATGGGCACGTTCTTGGTTGGCACCATGACCCAGCTCACCGGATCTGGCTCTTTTGGCGTCTTCTCCATCGTAGTGCTCTTTGTTATTGGCTTCATCTCCATGTGGCGCGTGCCCGAGGAGACAGCACACAAAGACGCAGCCTAAAACGCGCCCCATCACGCATAAGATCCCACAGGCGAGAAATACTACCAGTAGAAACGCAATTCAGAAGCTCGATGCAGAAACTCGATCCAGAATCCTCACCCAGGAGCCTAATCCAGAAGCTCGACGTGCTTCATCGTGATGTCCAAGATGCCACAGGAATGTGTGATAGCCCCTGACGAGATGATGTCCACATCCAGATCTGCAAGCTCGCTCACGTTGTCCTCGCTCACGTTGCCAGAGATCTCCGTGGTCACCCTATGGTCTATGTAGCGCAGAGCTTCTCGCATATCATCATGGCTCATGTTGTCCAGCATGATCACGTCTGCGCCGGCCTCAAGGGCTTCTCGCACCATGTTGATGTTTTCACATTCAACTTCAATTTTGCACATAAATGAAGCGCGCATACGTGCCGCTGCCACGGCAGGTTTCACGCCGCCCGCAGCTGCAATGTGGTTGTCCTTCAGCATGACAGCCTCGGAAAGATCCATGCGGTGGTTACCGCCTCCACCTATGCGCACGGCCATCTTGTCAAACAGGCGCATGCCAGGCGTGGTCTTGCGGGTATCTACCAGCCTGGCCTTAGAGCCTGCCTTCGCCAACACATCTACCATCCGACGCGTGTAGGTAGCCACGCCGCTCATGTGCTGGAGATAGTTCAAGGCGCAACGCTCGGCGGAGAGCAGCGTCCTCACGTCGCCTTCTACAGAAGCCAGAAACTGGCCCGTATGGACCCGGTCTCCGTCTTGGACCAACGGCGTGATCACCGTGGCGGGGTCAAGGATCTCAAACACGCGCGCAAACACTGCCATACCTGCAATGATGCCATCTTGCTTGGCAATGACTTCCACGCGCGCATGCCGGCGATCAGAGATAACCGCATCGGTGGAAACATCGCCCGAGGGCATATCCTCGTGCAGCGAGTAGCGAATGTGCTCGTCGGTGGCAATGTTGAGCACGCTGGGGTCCATGCTCGGACGCATGCCTTTGGTGTGCTCCACGATGATCTTCTCGCCCGCGCGCTTTGCCCAGACCAAGCACTCAAGCAAAGAATTGCTGGCCAGACGGTTTTTGCCGTGTACGCCCGTACAGGCGGTCTCGCCTACCGCATAGAGCCTGGGCATGGTGGTTTGCGCGTTGGTGTCCACATGAATGCCACCCATACAATAGTGCTGAGCTGGCACAACGGGGATCGGCTCGGTCAGGATGTCATAGCCCTGCGTCAGACAATATTCGTAGATGTGCTGAAAGTGCGACTTGATGATCTGCGGCTTGATCTTCTCAAACGACAACCAGACGTGATCGGTACCTTCCCGCTTCATCTCATCGTAGATGCTCTGCGTCACCACGTCGCGCGGCTGGAGCTCGTCACAAAAGCGCTCCCCGCGTGAATTGAGCAAAAGCGCCCCTTCTCCACGCGCGCTCTCTGATATCAGAAATGCGCGACCGCCTTTGGGCGAGTAAAGACTGGTGGGGTGAATCTGCACGTAGTCCATGTGCTCCAGCGCCACGTTATGCTTTGCAGCAACCCTACATCCGTCACCCGTGAGAATGGAGTAGTTGGTGGAGTGCGCAAAGGAGCCGCCAATACCGCCGGTGGCCAGGACGGTAAAGCGCGAGAAGATGTCGTAGCGCTCATCTTGCCTATCGTGGTCAAGCGCTGTCACGCCCTGGCAGATTTCCTTATCGCCCACACCCTGCTCTACCAGGATGTCTATCATTTCCGTATTCTCGTAGATATCAACGTTTCGACAGGCGCGGACCTGCTGGAGCAAGGTCTCGGTGATCTCTCGGCCCGTGATATCCTCATGAAAGACAATGCGCGGTCGGGAATGTGCACCTTCCCGGGTAAAGGCAAGATCTCCCGAGGGCGTACGATTGAAGCGGACGCCGTAGGAGATGAGATCATTGATGATAGTGCGAGAACTTCTGATCAAAATATCAACCGCTTCTGGGCGGTTTTCATAGTGACCCGCGCGCATGGTGTCCTCGTAGAACGAGTCATAGTCGTTCTTGTCGTGCAGCACAGAAATTCCGCCCTGCGCCAGCATGGAATCACACGTTTGGATATCCCCTTTGGCAAGCATGATGATACTGTAGTTGCGCGGCAGCTTTAAGGCGGTGTAGAGGCCTGCAGCACCGCAGCCTACAATCACGACATCACATTGCAGCTTTTTCATGAACGACCTTCTTTCAGCACCTATGCGCGTGCCAGCTCCAGCATGCGCTCAAGTGCGGCGCGAGCGCCGACGGCATAGCGCGGATCAACCGCTACTTCTCCAGTCTCATCTCTCAAACACGCCAAGACCTTCTCGCCCGTGACTTTTGACATATTGCGGCAGATGGGCACGGTCTTGGGGAAATAGATATGCTTGTTGAGCTGTCCAGATGCTGCCAGCTGTTTTTCTATCTCATGGTGAACGCCAAAGACCGTCCCTATGATGTAGTCTGTTTCTTTACCGCTGACCACACGCCGGATAATGCCTGATGTTGAGCCCACATAGTCCGCAGCATCCACAATCCATGCTGCGCATTCGGGATGGACGCAGATGTAGGCCTCTGGATGGGCAGCCTTGAGCGCCTCAATCTCTTGAAGCTCGATGGCTTCATGAGAGACGCAAAAGCCATCGTTCAAGATGATGCGCTTTGAGGGCAGCTGCTGGGAAATGTAGTGGCCAAGGTTCATATCCGGGATAAACAAAATGTGGTGCTGCGGCAGCTGTGACACAATCTTTACTGCATTGGATGAGGTGACACACACATCTGACCACGATTTTGTTTGTATGGTTGAGTTCACGTAGCACACGATCGCCAAATCATCACCATAGCGCGCACGCGCATTGTCCACCGTGCTCTTGAGCACCATATGCGCCATCGGGCAACCTGCGGTGGTGTCCGGCATGAGGACGCGCTTTTCTGGCGAGAGCAACTTGGCGCTTTGTGCCATGAACTCGACACCCGCAAATACCAGGATTGAGCAGCGGATATCTTGCGCCTTTTGCGCCAAATAGAACGAGTCACCTATAAAATCTGCAACATCTTGTGCATCGTCTTCCACATAGTAGTGAGCCAGAATGATGACATCCCGCTCACGCTTCAGACGAGAGATCTCTTCACGCTGAGAATTAGTAAGCATCTGTCGCTCGATTACTTCCGCATGATCCTTGGACACTTAGCATAGCATGCGTCAGAAAACCGTACGACCTGCCCCATTCACGTCCTATATTGGACATTTGGGCGAAATCTGACCTGTATTCAATTACCGTCAGCCTACACATCAAGACGATAAAGTTACGGTAAACGGCTATCAAAACCAACAATATAGGTGGCAAAGCATCTCTTGATAGCGTAAGAGCTGGCATCCAAGACACCAGCTCTTAACGTGTGCTCCAAGGACACGCTACCTATAGAGCACACACATCAAGTACAGACACATATCACGCGTGTCTGGATATTGCGGCTACTCTGCAAAGCGGTTCTTGTGATCCCAGCTGTGGATATAGAGCTTATCGCTCACGAGATAATCATAGATGGAATCAACAATCTCAATGCCGCCCGCCTCATCACACTTTGCCTTGCGGATAAGTGCGCGCTCGCCAGGATAGTAGACCTTATCAAAACCAGGTCCGGGCTTCACAGCGCACAGTTCATCCAGCGTCTGGGACATATGGTGCTTGAACTCAGCCAAGCCACAGAAGCGAGAAGGATCGATGACAATGTGCAGGTGTCCCAGCTCTCTACCCTCGGAGAGGTCATGATACATTGAGGTGACCTTACCACCAGACGGCACTCCTAAAAGCACGCCGGAGAGAATGTCGACAACCATCATGAGCCCATAGCCCTTAGGTCCTGCAATGGCGCGCAGGGCGTTCACCTTATGAGGATCGGTGGTGGGGTTGCCATCAATATCAACTGCCCAATCGTCAGGAATCATGCGACCAGCGCTCTTGGCATCTAGGATTTTTCCCCAGGCCTGAACCGTTGTAGCCATATCAAAGTTGACAAAGCGCTCATCTGCTGTTGGAGCACCAAAAGCAATGGGGTTGGTGCCATAGAAAGGCTCGGCGCCGCCATAGGGAATAACCATGGGGTCGCTTTGGCACATGGTGAGGCAGCACAGGTCATTTTTTGCCGCCATCTCTGTGTAATAACCAAGAGCACCCGTGTGAGACACACGTTTAACGCCTACGACGCCAATGCCATTCTCACGCGCAAGATCCATGGCCTTCTCAAGACCCAGAATCGCAAAGGGGTATCCGCAGCCGTTGTCACCATCAATAATGCCCGAGCAAGGGCCAGTCTGAGTCCAGCTCCACTTTGGATCGATGGTCATACCACCTTTGGAGATACGCTCGGTGTAGTACTCAACACGTACCTCGCCATGGCTGTGCAGACCGCGCTCGCTCGACCACGTAAGCACCTCTGCCATCTTTTCGGCATGATCTTCATGGAGACCAGCTGCCATAAACTTCTTCTTCATGAGCTCTTTCAACTTTTCGCGCTTAACCAGCATGTTCTCTCCTAACTCATAACTTCCACTTGACCAAAACTAGCTCACTATGCGTGTACCTGCACCCTCATCAATCCGAGAGAGCTTTTCCAATGACGTGATGACCGCGCTTCTAAAGGCACTTGACCGCACAAACTTCATGCAGGCTTGAATCTTGGGAAGCATGGACCCCTTGGGGAACTGATTCTCGGCGATAAACCCCTCAAGCTCCTCACAGCTCACGCGCCCAAGCGGGCGCTCGGTTGGCTTGTTGAAGTCCACGCAGACGTTATCGACACCGGTGCAGATCACCAACAAGTCAGCGTCCACAATCTCCGCAAGTTTCTCAGCCGTTAAGTCCTTATCGATAACGCCCTCAACGCCTTTGAACCCGTCGTCGGTCTCAATGACCGGGATGCCGCCTCCGCCAACGCACACAACGATGTCACCGCGCGCTGCGAGCTCAGGTATGCAGGCGGAACCGGGTACATCGAGCGGCGTTGGCGAAGCTACGACTTTGCGCCAACCTCTTCCTGAATCCTCAACATACGTGCAGCCATCTATTTCATGGGCCCTTCTGGCTTCATCTTCTGTTAAGAAAGGTCCGATTGGCTTAGTTGGGTGGGAAAACGCGGGATCATCTGCAGAAACAGCAGTCGTTGTCATGAGTACATCGACACGCCTGTCAAGACCAGCCCGCTTGAGCTCGGTCTTGAGCGCAAGTACGGTCCAATACCCAATAGATCCTTGCGTCATAGCCACGCAGGTATCAAGGGGCATGGCCGGACTGTGATCTGAGGAGCCCTGCAGCTGCTGGAGCAGCAAGTTTCCTACTTGCGGTCCGTTGCCATGGGTGATGATGACTTCTTTTCCTGCTTGGATGAGCGGTACAATCTGTGCACACGTACGCTCAAGTGCCTTGATCTGCGCATCTGCGCTGGGATCGTCGGTGAGAATGGCATTTCCACCAAGGGCAATGACCATACGCTTGGAGCGCGCGCTCACGTCTTCCATGTTTATCCTTTCATGCGCATACCCGGCCAGTTCATGACCTGGTATCGACTCTAGAACGCGCATTCAGCAGCCGCGCTGAAGCGCCCATCAAAGCACAGCCCAGACCAACAAGCATGTCAGTTCCCGAGCTGTGACCATAATCCTTGCAACGATCAATCATCTGCCGAAGATCTTGGTTCACTTCCGCCGCACCAAAGAGAGCAAGCATCTGCTCATTCACATATCCCTCTTGCATGGCCCTAAGATATGCCCTGCTCACGTATGTTGTCGTACGCTCTTTGGCCACTTCATCAAGCAGGCGAGAAAAATGTGCGTGTCCGCGCGCATTGCCACCTGCCAAAAGTCCTGCGCCATAGCCGCAAAGTATGTCATCTCCAGAAGGCGTCAGGCCAGGTCCTCTGCCATAGAGCCACCTTATGGCCGCCTCCTGAGCAGACGTGCCGCCTTCTGCCAGGGCGGCCACATACGTTGCCGCAGCCGACAGATCACGAAGGCCCGTCTTCTCCATGCAAACGGATGCCATAAGGGCATTTACCAGTCGCGCCTGGGCTTCCGGTGTCAAAGAATGGCTAATCTTGAGCTCAGTGGGTACCAGGGAAGAAAGATTGAGGGTATACGGATCTTCCTCTTTTTCAAACCTCAGAACACCAGCTTCTGCATATACCTCATCACCTGCAGAAACCGTGCGCATAAGGGCTCTTTGGAGCGCAGGTTCAAGCTGCACACCAATGCAGCTTAGGGGCTTGTCGTATCCCCCTATGTACACCAACTCATCTGGATTAAAGCAGATGTCAAACCCATGGCTGAACACGCTGACCACATATCCCCTGCAAGTAGGCTCTATGATCGTGCGTGCGCGGGAACTGATGCGAGCGTGAACAGCCATGGTATATCTACCTACTCAATCCCAAGCTTCTTGCAGTAAGCTTCGAGCGCCTTGGTGAAGCATCCCAGTGGAGCTTGTACGGTGCCAGCACCAATCTGGCCAAGGCCAGCCTTCTTATTGGCAATGCCGGTGTTGATGGTGGGCGTGATGCCAGTGGCAACAACTTTCCTGATGTCAATTCCCAGGTTGGTTCCCTTGAAGTCCCAGGTTGGAATGGTCCAGTTGGGGTTGTGAGAGATTGAGATCTTCTCGCCCTCTTCGCTGTAGCGGATGGCATCCTTAAAGCCGCCTGCACCCACGAAGCGTGTCACGCCAGGAGCTGCAATCATGGCCATAGCGCCAACGCCCACGGTTTCGGTGATAGCCGAATCTCCAATGTCTGGGTTGGCATCATCTGCGGTATAGCCGGTGAAATAGAGACCCTGCGGTGTATTGACCGGAGCCTCAAACCACTCATCACCCATCCCGGCAATTCTGATACCAAAGTTCTCGCCGTTTCGGCACATGGTGGTGACGACGCAGCCGTGCTCGTACTTGCGGGCGTAGTCCACCATGGCTTTGCCGGTGGCCATCATGATGTTCAAGAAGAACTGATCGGTGTCTGCCAAGAACTGGATAACCTGCTGCTTTTCTGTCTCATTCCAGTCAAGTGCGCAGATGAGCGGTGCCACGGTCTTAAGGAAGACCAAGGAGGCTGCAATATTTCTCTGATGGAACTCATCTCCCATGGTAATTGCCTTAGCAATCATAGGATTGATGTTGATACCACCCTCAACAGAGCGGATTGCGGCGGAGAGAACAGGGCCTAAGACATCTGCCATCCAGTGCAGACGGTCCACCACTTCCTGATCATAAGCACCAAAGCGCAACACCTTGCCGATGCCCTCGTTCATAGTGCAGTAAGCAACCGTATCATCAACCCTGTTGACAGCCTTGAGAACTGCCATGCTGCCAGAGGTGATACCGCCCATAGGACCTACGGCATGTACCGAGTGGCACGGCATAAACTTAACCTCACCGGACTCGAGCAGTGCACGGGCTTCTGCCTCGTCTTGTGCCCAACCCTCAAAGAGAGCAGCACCTACGCACGAGCCCTGCATAGGATCGCTCATGTGGGAGTACTCAATAGGAGGGCCTGCGTGCAAAATAACCTTGCCGTTGAGCTCAGGAATTTCGGTATCTGCGCGGACCACGTCGACCAGGAAGGGCTGGGAATCACGCAGGCGAGCAATAACGACCTCGTTGGCCTCATCAATCTCGTCCTCATGGGCGCCCAACTCATGCAGCAGATGGATAAGATGCTTATCCCCTCCTGCCAGCGGTTTCCATGAATACTGAACCGCCTCTGCACCGTAATCAGCAAAGGGCTTCAAGAAGGACTCAACACCCACGTTGATGATGTGGGGTTTCTCACTTAAGAGCTCTTTTACCGCAGCTGAGGGCTCAGGAACAGGATCGGTGTTCTTGCCCTCATAGGCAACAACGTCTCTATCCTCTTCCACAAAGGTGATGCCCTTAAGCGCCAGAGCGTAGCGGATAGCGCGTGCATTGGAGGTCTCCATGTGTACGCCCACGCCACGCAGAATGTCAAACGAAGCAGCGTAGTCCTGCGGATCTTGTGTGGTACCGGTAACAGAGCCCACAAAGTAAAGCTCTCTTCCCTCCGCGCGAGCCGCATCCTGGCACTCTTTGATGACAGGTGCGAGTGCCGCCGCCATATCGGGGTGGCAGCCATAGCCTAACATCACGTCAAACAGTATCACGCCCGTGTTCTTATCGGCCGCATACTTACGGATGTAGCTGATCCTCACGTCAGGATCGATCATGGGGTGAGGCCTACCCTGCGTGTAGACATCATCGCCCAGGTCAATCACGTCGTAGCCCTGTGCATGGAGGATGTAGCCATGCTCTTTCACGACGCCGCCCAGGTCAAGCGCCTCAGAGATGAGCATGCCCGCCTCATTGGCAAGGGTTCCGCCAGAGTAGAGACCGATGACGGTCTTCTCTGCCGATAAGGGCTTTGAGTTGGGAAGATCAAGCGGCTCCAGGTAGTTCTTCTTGATGGCGTTGCCACGAGCCAGATCAACCGCAATCTTTGCCGTCTCCTCGAGGGTATGTGCCAGGTAGACCTTGCCCACGTGATGTGTGGGCTTCTCGCCCAAGAAAATGGCAACAACCGGCTTTGAGCAGCGCTCAAGCAGGTCGACGACCTTATCTCTCACTTCAGGCGCAGGCGGCTTGGAGATGACGCAGATAACCTTGATAGCATCTTCATGTTCCAGAGCAGCAATGCCGTCCATAACGGTAATGGCACCGACCTCACTGGAAAGGTCCCTGCCGCCGGTACCAATGGCGTGCAGCACACCTTCACCCAGACGGTCAATGATGCAAGAGACTTCCTGGATGCCCGTGCCAGATGCGCCAACAATACCCACCGAGCCCTCACGCACCACGTTGGTAAAGGCAATGGGCACGCCTGAGATGATGCCCGTGCCGCAGTCTGGACCCATTAGCATAAGGCCTTTATCGTGCGCCTTTTGCTTGAGGCGCGCCTCGTCTTCAATGGAGATGTTATCCGTGAAGGAGAACACGTTAAGACCCAGATCAAGCGCGTGCTCAATCTCCGGTGCCGTGTATTCTCCAGGAGTCGAGAAGAGCGCCAGGTTTGCGGAAGGCAGCGCCTCAAGAGCCTCGTCCCAAGACTCGACGGTAGTTCTCTCGGCGCTGTCAGACTTGACCGACAAGTCGGAGAGGAACTTGTCGATCTCATCCAGCACGTGATCCATCACCTGCTCATCTTCTGCGTCCACGACGACAACCATATCTGAGGGGGTAGCTTGGGCTGCCTCGTCGGTGAGAAGGCCTCCGCTCTTGAAGATGTCCTTGTTTGCATCAGTACCCATCATGATCTGGCTCTTGGTGACACCAGGCAGTGCATTCATAGCATTGGTCAAAAGCATCAGATTGATGGAATCCTGATAGCTGTTTTTTCTCACTACGGTTTTTAACATGAGAGTGATTCCTTATCGCAGAGTTCCGCAGCTTAGAGCTGTGGATCGCGGTTGCAGTCCTTGGAGTAGATGTAGGCAAACTCCTCGCCACGGCCGACTGCATAGCAGGCCTGGGGTACGTAGGAGTCCATGTAGAGGTAGTCACCCTTCTTGACCGGCAGCCACGTGTCACCCAGCACATACATGCCCTCACCAGAGTAGATGTAGGCGCCATGCTCCTGGAAGTGCGTCTCAATGTATCCGTGACATGCGCCTGGCTTGAACGTGAGGATGTGCATGTTCATGTCAAAGCCCAGATCATGTGCTGCAGGCAGGAAGTCCTTGCAGCGGGCATCGCTCATGCCCTCGTAGTCAACCCAATCAACATCGTTGATGTTGGCGAGCACCGTGTGTGCCTCATGACCGCTGATAGGCTCATAGATGCGCTTGTAGAGGAAGCAGAAGGCATCGGTGTCGCCGGCGTTCTTGAAGAATAGACGCTTTCCTGCAGGACAGAAGATGTATCCACCATCAGTAACCTCTTGGCTTACCTCACCATCAGAAAGCTCCATGCGGCCGTTAAATACGTAGAAGAAAACCTCAACTCCGTCTGCGCCAAAACCCTCCTGGCAGCCACCACCGGGGTGGACCGTTACCAGGTAATCACAGAAGGAAGCACCCAGCTTGGGCGTTGCCAGAATAGTGGCATCGCAATCCTCAAAACCGGGGATAACATTTTTAACTATGCCATCCGGCTCAATGAGCGCCCACTCACCTTTGTGAACCTGGGAACGGTTCTGCAGAATGTCATTTCTATATCCAGTAACACCATTGAAGTAGCTCATGATTGCCCTTTCTCAAACCCGTGAGTTTTATCCTTACGAGAAAGCTTAGTTGTCTCAATGAGACCTGTAGTTATCCAAGTTGGATAAGAAACGGCCTATAACTTGCAAGTTCTCACCAATTGTTGGAACACGCTACAGGCCGTGACTGAGCCTCTGAGTACCAGACGTACTCAGAGGCCAAAACGTGCTTATGCTGCAACCTTCTTGGCTGTTACCTTATTGACAAAGGCAAAGAACGCGCATCCAACAAGGAGCAGTGCTGCACCCAGGTAGAAGCCAAGCTCACCTGAGCCCGTGGAGTCAATAATCACACCGGTGAGCCAAGGCGCCACAACCGAGGAAGCCATACCAAAGAAGTTAAAGGTACCAAGCGTCGTAGCCGTGCTCTTGGCCTCTGCGCGGTCAGTGATATAGGAGATGAGCACGGGGTCTACTGCCATCTTGCCCAACAGACCGTAAAGCAGAAGGATGATGGCAAGGGTGAGTGCGCTCGGTGCAAACATGGAGACGGCAACCAGGATAAACGCTGCAACTTCCAAGAAGACGATGATGGTAGCCTTGCGATCACGATGCTTGTCGGACAGATGTGAGAACCACAGAGCACCCGGGATTGCCGTGACAGAGATCATTGAGACGACCAGACCAACGATGCCGCCCTCAATGCCGCGCTCGGACTGCAAGAAGTTCGGCAGCCAAGTCACGATCATGTAGTAGGAGTAACAGGTAGAGAAATACAGCAGGTAGCAGGAGATGTTGCTCAAAGACCAAAGACTTGCTTTCTTTTGGCTCTTATCGTCCGCTGATGTCTCAGCATGTGCAGGCTTGGCCTCTTGTGCCTGGTCTTTGCCGCCACGCAGCTGCTTCTTATCGCTCATGTTGTCGTGCAGGACAACAGCAAACCACACAACGAGAAGCACAATCAGAACAGCGGCGATGGTCACCATGAGCTGCCAGGGCAAATTGAGCTGGTTTACCAGATATGAAGAGAGGGTCATGCCGATGATCATGCCAACTGCAGAACCCGAGTTCACGATTGCAGTGGAGATACCCTTCTTCTCTGCCGGCACATGCTCTGCCGTAAGAGAAAACGCCGCGCCGTAGTAGCAGCCGCATCCGATACCGGCAAGAGCTGAGCCCACGTAGATGGCCTCAAGAGAGGTGGCGCGAGAAATCAAGAACGCGCCCAAGGCAAAGACGAGAAAACCAGGGATCAGCACGCGCTTCTGGCCAAAGCGGTCAACCAACACGCCCGACGGGATCTGGAGGGCGGTGTAGCCAAAGAAGTAGCAGGAAGCGATGGCGCCCATAGCTGCGTTGGACTGTGCGCCAATGGTGCTCTGGATAGCCGGGTAGACCGGGCTTAGCATGGAGCGATAGATCCAGATGACCGTCCAGCCCAGGCAGAAGGTGAAGACAATCGCCTTCCAGTAGTTCTTACCAATCGTTTTAGGCATGGTTTTTCCTTTCTTGATGCCATATTTAGTAGGCAAGCTCATACAGAGCTGCCTCAAGTGCCAAAACGCCTTGACGAATGTCGTCGATAGCCGTCCACTCCGCAGGGTTGTGGCTCACGCCTGCAATAGAAGGAACAAAGATCATGGCTGAGGGAATGTGCTTTGCGATGATCTGAGAGTCATGACCTGCACCGGAGTGCATCTCGCGGTAGTTGAGCTTGCTCGTTTGGCAAGCGCGGCGCACCACGTCAATCATCTTTTCATCCATAGGGACCGGATCTTCATCCATCCAGTTGTCGATCTCGATCTCAATGCCCATGTCCTTACAAATTTCCTGCATATCCTTGGTGAGGCCATCGGTAAAGCTGACGAGAAAATCACGGTCGGTGTGACGGCAATCCATGGTGAAGGTCATCTCGCCAGGCACGACGTTGACCACGTTGGGCGTGACCTCAACCTTGCCAAAGGTCAAAACCAGAGGATCCCCTTCTGCCTTGGCCTTCTCAATGGATTGAGACACGATCTTGGCATATGCCTGCACCACGTCGTGTCGATAGCGCATCATGGTAGTGCCTGCGTGATTAGCCTCACCCCTCAGGTGGATGTCATAGCGTCGCTGGCCGACAATACCGTGGACAACGCCGACCTTCTCGCCCTCCATCTCAAGCGTGTTTCCCTGCTCGATGTGGAGCTCCAGCCAGTTGGTAGTGCCGTCGAGAAGGGCATCGTGGCCCTGGTTGAAATCAAAACCACAGCCGTGCATGGCATCGATAAAGCTCACGCCCTTGGCGTCTTTGATGTCTGTCATCTGGTTGTTGTCCTGAAGATCAAACAGGTTCTTGCTTCCCCAGAACACATACGGGAAACGGCTTCCCTCTTCTTCTGCCAACGAGACGACTGCCATGCTCTTCTTGGGCTGACCATATGTCTTGACCAAATCAGTCATGGCCAGATAAGCAGCCTCAATGCCAAGTGCACCGTCTAGCTTACCGCCGTGGACAACGGTATCAACATGTGAACCAGAAGCCACCACACCTGCATCTGGATCTGATCCTTCAAAGACACCTTTGAGGTTGCCAACTGCATCAAACTCTGCAGTCATACCAGCCTCAACAAAACGCTCCTTGATTGCCTGTTGCGCCTGCAGCCACTCGGGCGTATATAGAAGGCGTGTCATGCCCTGGTCGGGACCGCCAAAGCCAAACTGAGCAAGCCAGTCAATAATCTCTTCGATCTGTTCGTTAGTAACGCTCATGCAAACCCTTCCTCTCTTAGGTGTGGTCCCACATACTTACGGAGCCGGGGCTTCAAGCTCATGTGCAATTTAGATTTATTGCTGAGGTACACCTTTATCCAATAGGGATAGCTTCTGGCGCTTTTCTTTCCAAAAGCGCTGGTAATCCTCCACGTATGTACGTCTTAGTGCAGCGTACTGTTGTTGGACACCGCGTTTATACACGTATTTTTGATGTGCGCTATATCAGTTACTTAACCACTTTTCACCGCATAGCTCCCCACAAGCCACGCGTGATCTTCTGACCTGCAAGATGAGTGTGCCGTTCACGGGGCATTTCATGCCGCTCAGTATTCGAGCGTGCAGACAGTAACAACTATGCGGGCGCGCCCATTCGCCCCTCGCCGTATCAGAGTGCCTTTTACCTGCTGTTTTGAAAGTGCTATCCGCCCGGATCAGACCGTGGCGCATCCACTATCTTGATGGGATAAATCCTCATCTTCCCGCTCACGGCACACTTAAGCCTAGAAAACGCATGACTTTATGTATCTCTCGCACGGAGACTTGCATGCACCTCATGAATGAGAATGTCAAATCTCATATTCGATGGTAAGGATGGAACATGTCTTTTATTGCAAGATTACGTAACAACATTCCGACGCTTCTGATAGTTCTCGCCGTTATACTAGGTGTCTTCTTCGGCGTCTTTTTCCAGGAGCTGGCCTCTGACATTCAGTTCATAGGAGATATCTTCTTCAGGCTCATCCAGATGAGCATCATCCCGTTCGTGATGGGACAGATCATAGAAGCTGTGGGCTCACTCACCAAGCAGCAGCTCAACCGCAGTGGATTGTCGGCCATCATCCTCTTTTTTGTCTCCTCCGTTATAGCTTCAGCCTTTGGCATTGCCATGTGCTATATATTCCGCCCGGGTGTCAATTTTGGCGAGCTTGCAGGTGATGCAACCTCCTTAGAGACGGTCAATACCGATGTTGCCACCATGCTTACTCAGTTTGTGCCCACCAATATTGTGTCTTCAATGGCCGAAGGATCCATCATCCAGGTCATTCTGTTTTCACTCTTCTTTGGCGTGGCCATCAGTGCATATGTGACCAAGGTGGGCCACAGCTACGCGCTTGAGCTCATAAAAGAAACCAATGTACTCATCATGAGTGTCATCCGCACTGTAATGAAGGCCGCCCCCATAGGAATCTTTGCCTATGTTGCTTCCACTGCCTCTGAGCTGGGCATGCAATCACTCCACAGTCTCTTGAGCTACATGGGTATCTTTGGCATCTCTATCTTCTTGTTTCTTCTTATCTGGATTGGCGTTATTTGGATCACCTGCGGCGCAAACCCCATGAAGCTCATGAGGAAGATGCTTCCTATGTCCATCATGGCTATGGCCACCACTTCATCTGCCGTCACGCTGCCGCTTGAAATGAAAGATGCAAAAGAGAAGATCGGCCTGGATGAAGACATTGCAAACCTGGTATTGCCACTTGGTATGCCGCTTAACTCCAACGGCGCTGCCATGTATATCTCTTTCACTGCCATCATGATTGCACAGATCTATGGCATTTCGTTTGATCTTCCCTACTTGGGTTACATTGCCGTGGTGTCCATGTTGCTCTCGCTGGCAAATGCTGTTGTGCCCGGCGCCGGCATTGTTTCTCTTACCATGATGGCACCGCAGTTTGGCCTGCCGCTTGAATCCATAGCCATCTTTGCGGGCATCGATTGGATTATGGGTGTCTTCCGCACAGTGTTGAACGTAAACTCTGATGTCTTTTGTGCCCTGTTGGTAGCACGTTTTGAGGGGAAACTCGACAGAAAGACTCTCAACGCATAGAATCTCCTGTAGCTGGGAGGCGGGCGACAATATCTGCCTCCCGCAACCTGTCTTGATATGTTACAGCTCAAAAAATGGCCGGCACCTCGTGGCCGGCCATTATCTTTATTGCTCCGCTGCGCTACTGAGTGCAGACCTTCCACTAGAGTTCACACACGTTGGTCGGCTCACCACTCAGCCATGCCAGCACGTTGTCAAATTCTATCTTTGCCCTGCGGCGCATGGCCTCCTGGGTCAAAAATCCCACATGGGGTGTGAGCACCGTATTTTTTGCCTTGAGCAACGCGTAGTCTTTAGGCAGTGGCGGCTCACCATCAAACACATCGATACCAGCCCCTGCCAACTTGCCATATGAAAGGGCATCTACCAGCGCTTCTGTGTTTACAATGGGGCCACGTGCGCAATTGATGAAAACTGAGCCCATCTTCATCTTCTCAAATTCTTTGCGACCAAACGAATTTCTCGTCTGATCATTGAGCGGCACATGCAGCGTCACAATATCACTCTGAGCGAGAAGTTCATCCAGCGGCGTGTACACAATACCTGCGGCGGTGGCTGCAGGGTTCTCGTGACGCGCGTATCCCAAGACCCGGGCGCCAAAGGCGCTGAAGCGCTTGCCCACTTCAACGCCAATGTGGCCGGTGCCCACAATACCCACCGTGCGGCCCGCAATCTCTTGTCCCATCAAGCCCTGAGAGGTGCCCTGATTTCTGGTGACACCATCTGCCACCACCACTTTTCTCAAGACGTCGATGGTGAGCCCTAAGGTGAGCTCTGCCACGCTCACGTCAGAATACCCGGCGCAGTTGCAGACCGTGATATTGCGCTTCTTGCAGACATCTAGACCCACATGGTCAATGCCCGTGAACGCTACAGCAATCATCCTGAGATCAGGAAGAGATGCTATGACCTGTGAGGGTAAGGGATTGTTGGCAATCATGGCAACGTCTGCGCCCTCAAGGCGGCGGGTTAGCTCATCTTCATCAGTTGTTTTATCACTATAGGAGACAAACTCCACACCTTGCGCCTTAAGCGGCTCTGCAAGGTGCTCAATTTCCTCTTGAGAAACGCCCAGCGGTTCAATGAGTGCAACTTTCATTTCTTATCCCTTCCAGATATGTGTACACCGTTTCTTGGTACAGATCTAGTCATATTAGGCATTCACAAGCAGCGCAACTATCCAATTGGATAAAGTTATGCCTTTCCTTTCTCTCTAGAATGAAGGGGTCAAACCTTAGGAGGAGCCATGTGTGCGCAACAGAGAATAGCTCAAGGATCTATCAGCGTTCGTGAGGCACTCTCTCATTCTTCTTTTGCAGGTGCTCACATTGTAGCTGGCATGACGGGTGTTGATCGTGCCGTGACCAGTGCAATGGTTATGGAAGCTGCCGATATTGAAAACTGGGGAAAGACAGGCATCATGCTGGTGACCAGCTTCTTTGCGCTTGAGCACCTCAGCTCTGAGGAGCGAGCAGCTTTTCTCGACCGCCTAAGTGAGGTGGGCGTCAGCAGCATTGTCTTCAAGCCAGAGCGGCTCCTATCCAAAGCGCCAGAGGACGTGTGTGCCCGCTGCGAGAAAGATTCCATTCCCCTGATTGAGCTTCCGCCGGAAACCTCCTACCGCTGCATCTTGGAAGATGTGATGGGATCTCTTCTTGATTCCAATCTCTTGCTGCTCAACCGTTTCTTTGAGATTCACCGCCTGTCGATGAATATGGCCATAGGCCAGCCAAGCATTCACGACATATTGGGTGAGCTCAAAAACCTCTTGAAGGCAGATTGCACGTTTTATAGCCAGGGCGCCAACACGTGCATTTCCACGAGCCCAACCTTCCTGGACATTCACAAGCTCACGCTCAGAGAGATTGAGCGTGGGCAATTTCAAACACTCCACTATTTCAAAGCAAGCTTTGAGGGAGTTTCTGGCACACAGAAGGCATTAGGCGTTCTCATACCCTCACCGGGATCAACGGCAGCATACCTGCTCATACATGCCGACGTTGTCCAGATTGAACCGCAGGACTTTGTTGCTATAGAGGAGTTTAGCTCCCTCATTCAAACCGAACTTCTGAAGGAAAACGCGGTTGAACAGCGAGTCTTTAGAAGAAATAACATTGTGGTGCATGATCTTCTACGAAACCGCTATTCCACTAAAGCAGCAACCGACGATGCTCTCAAAGAACTCGGGATAGGCACTCATCCTTTTTTCCAGACACTCCTCATTCGATTTGAAATTATCGACCCTACACAGAGTTCACGCTTATCCGATCTATTACAGTCGTTTACTCACCACCTCAAGCATGAGCACTTCAACGTGGTCTACTTTGAGTCCAACAACAGAAGAACCTATATCAGGAACTTCTCGTCTGAAACTCAGAGTTTCCAGCCCAAAATAGTTGAAGAGATTATTAGCAAGATGCGCCAAGACGAGTCTTTGCCTCCTTTTACGTACCTTGCTGCCATCAGCAGTTCGACCGACCGCTACTCTCTCTCAGAGATCAACGATGAGGTCATGGGTATCTATCGTCTCTTTGACTCAGACCATTCTCACGACCACATACTGCGCTACGACGATCTGGGCATTTACAAGATCTTCCTCCACGTGAAGAACCTAGATGATCTCTGGAACTTTGTTGACCCACGCTTACGTGCCCTCAAAAAGAAAAACTCCAGCATTTTTAGTACGCTGCTCATCCTGGCGGAAAATGACATGAACTACGCTAAAACTGCCAAGCAACTCTACATCCACTATAAGACAGTGAACTACCGCATAAATCGTGCGCGCGACGTCTATGGCATTGACATCCACAACACCGATACCTGTGCTCAGCTGGTCATTGCCCGTCGCATCCTCACGCTGATGGGAGAAGATATTCTATGAGTGACGCCACGCAGCTCAGCTGTCCCATACACGTCAGCACAACACGCGGAGGCGCCCCGCAACAAGACGTTCAATGCGGCATCTCAGTCTGGGCACCGTTTCCGGAGCAAGACAAGCACACCGCTATCTTCTATCTCCACGGTGGTGGACTTCTTTTTGGCGGGCGAGAAGATCTTCCGCAAGAGTATAGAGACCTGGTGTGCTCCCGCGGATACACCCTCGTAGCTGCGGACTATCCACTGGCACCGGAGGTCTTTGTCACAGAGATCAACCGTGTGGTCTTTGACATCTGGACCTGGTGTGAAGAGAACGTCTTTGCACCCCGCAGCATCACACGTGCTTTTCTCTTTGGCAGATCTGCTGGTGCATACCTGGCGCTCATGTTGGCGCACAATATCCAGAAAGCGACCAGCTCATTGGCTGCTGCGTCCCAAACGCCCGAGCTCTTAGGGGTTATCGACTTCTATGGTTACTACACGCTGTCAGGATTGATGGACGCTGCACTCAAACAACCTGGCCCCTACTTTAGGCGCGTAGCGCCGCGCATTGCCCCTACCATGGCACGCAAGCTCGTCGGTACAACGGTCTTGACGAGCGCCTCTTTGGAGAAGAGGCTGGCGCTCTACATCTATGCACGGCAGAGTGGATGCTGGGGAGAGCTCATAGGTTCAGACGAGGGCAAAGCACATGGTCAAGAACTTGGGACAGACGATATTCTCGCCCTGCCACCGCTCTATATTGCCGCCAGTACCCAGGATATGGATGTGCCGTACGCATGCTCTTTGGAGCTTTCGCATACGGCACCTGATGCCACGCTGTTTACGGTCTCTGACCTAGATCATGACTTTGACCGAGATCCAACGGTTGCGCAGGCACAGCAGGCCTGGGAAGGCTGGCTTGCGTGGGCAGATGAACGCGTAGCGGCCGCACGTGCCTAAGAGCCTGGCTCAGTACCTGCATATCCGCACGTCAGATACCTTATCCGCAGAGATCACAGATGAGTTCAGTGAGCGTATCTGCCATCTCATCTACCTGCGCCGCGCTCACCACCAAAGGTGGTAAGAAGCGCAAAATGTTCTCGCCAATATGGTTGAGTACCAAGCCTCTCCCAAGCCCTTGTTCCACAAGACGGGTCGCAATGGGCAGATCAAACTCCGCAGCACGCATAAGACCAGCGCCGCGTACCTCTTTCACATGGGGCAGGTCTGCTAGGCGCCTAGCAAGGTGAGAGCCCGTAGCGATGGCATTGTTGCCCAAGTGCTCTTCTTCCAGGACAGTGACTGCTGCCAAACCAGCTGCTGCCGCCAGAGGATTTCCGCCAAAGGTGGAACCATGATCACCCGGTTGCATAAGGTCTGCTACCTCTGACTTTGCAGCCACCGCTCCCATGGGAAATCCGCTTCCTATGCCCTTTGCCATGCTCACCACATCCGGCTCAATGCCTGAGAGCTGATAGCAAAACGGCGCTCCGCAGCGGAAAAAGCCCGTTTGGACCTCGTCTATGATGAGGAGAAGTCCCAAGCTGTCACACAACTCACGCACTGCCTTGAGATATGTCTCTGTAGCAGGGTAAACGCCGCTCTCCCCCTGTATGCACTCGAGCATGATGGCACACGGCGCCAGGTGTGTCTCTCCTTCTGTGAGATCCTCTAGGCGAGCTTTCAAGGCAGCAATATCGTTTAAGGGCACAAAGTCAAAGCCTTCGGGCATGGGCAAGAAACTCTGGTGAAACACATCTTGGCCGGTGGCAGATAGGGTCGCTAAGGTGCGGCCGTGAAAGCTGCGCTGGGCTGTGAGGATGGTATGCGCACCACCCAGGTTCTTCTCGCCCCAGCGGCGCGCCAGCTTGATGGCGCCCTCGTTGGACTCGGCGCCTGAATTGCTAAAGAAGACCTTGAACACACTCCCTGTTGAGCCCGTGATATTTCCCTGGTTGTCGCAGGTGCAAGAGAGCAGGTCAGACACCTTATGTGCAAGCTCTCCTCGGTGTTCAATGTGATAGTAGTTGCCTACCTGCCAGAGCTTTTTCGCCTGCTCGGTAAGAGCAGACACCAAGGCGGGGTGCGCATGCCCGCATGACACCGCGCCAATACCGGCCAAGAAATCCAGATATACGTTTCCCGCTGCATCGGTCAGCGTGGCGCCCTGGCCTTTGACAAACTCAACAGGAAGGCGGCCATACGTGTGCCAAAGATAGTCGTAATCGAGCCCTTCTGTCAGTTGAGGCAGTGCTCCCGTGTATGTCTGAGTCATATGATACCCCCTTATTCCTGCGTAAACATGGTGCCAATGCCGGCGTCGGTAAAGATCTCCAAGAGCAGGCTGTGCGGGTAGGTGCCGTTTAAGATATGTACCTGTTCAACCCCTGCATCAAGCGCATCTGCTATAGCGGATATCTTAGGAATCATGCCGGCTGTGAGCGTTTGTGCTGCTAAGAGCTCATGCACCTCATCTCTGGTGAGCTGTGCTATAAGGCTTTCTTCATCGTGAATATCTCTCATAAGGCCATCGACGTCGGTGAGGTAGATGAGCTTGTCCGCCTTGAGCGCAATAGCGGTCTTGGCTGCGGCCACATCCGCGTTGATGTTGTAAAAGCCATCCCTACCGCAGCCCACCGACGCAATGACCGGGATATAGCCCGCATCCAGCACCGAATCAATGAGCTGCGTGTTAACGAAGCGAATCTTTCCCACGCGCCCCAGCTCACGGCTCAGCTGGTCGCACTTGAAGGTCTTGCCATCCGCACCGGAGATACCCACAGCGTTATTACCAAACTCGTTGAGCGACCACACCAACTGCTGGTTGACCTTACCAATGAGGACCTCCTGAACAGCTTCCATGGTGGCGTCGTCGGTCACGCGCAGACCATCTTTGAAGCGGGCGGGAATATCCAAGTCATGTAGCAGGTGATTTATGGCCTTGCCGCCTCCATGGACCAGCACAATGCGCATTCCCATGAGCTTGAGCATCTCCAGATCTGCCACCACCTGTGCCATAAGCTCGGCATTCTCCATGGCCGAGCCACCGTATTTCACCACGATGGTTGTGTTATTCCACCTGTGGATCCACGGCATGGCCTCCATCAAAATCTCTGCTTTGTGTAGCGCCTCCTGGCGCAACATCTTGTCGTGCGTTTTCACTCGAGGCTCCTTTACAGCTTGCGAGCTCGTATGTTTGCGATGCGTGATACTACCGTCTACCAGCACCTGGGCGAGAAACCCGTGTGCTCGAGCGGGCGCCGGCGCGCGGCGGCGCCGGTGTGCGGCGGCACGGACGCCTACGTCCGGTACTCACCATTGATAGTCACATAATCGTGGGTGAGATCGCACGTCCAGATGCGGCATGTCCCCGTACCAGCATGAAGGTCAACCACAATGGGAATTTCATCCGACTCAAAACGCTTGAGCATGTCCTGCTCGTCCATCTCTACACTCATGCCCGCCTCACAGACGCGCACGCCCAAAAAGTCCACGTCCACGCGCGTCTGGTCAAAGGCAACACCCGCCTTGCCAGCAGCCGCACAGACCCGTCCCCAGTTGGCGTCGTGCCCAAAGACAGCGGTCTTTACCAGCGGAGAGTTTGCAATAGAACGCGCTATGAGCTCGGCCGCCGCGTCTGTGGGAGCATGGTTGACGCACACGGTAATGAGCTTGGTGGAACCTTCTCCATCCTTGGCAATTTCTTGCGCCAAACTCTCACACACCTCTTGAATAGCTGCAGCTATGTGAGGATAGTCGACAGAGTCAAGGCCAATTTCTGCTCCGCCTGCCGCGCCTGTTGCAAACAGGAAGCAGGAATCGTTGGTGGACATGTCAGAATCCACCGTCACTTTGTTAAAGCTCATATCCACGGCAGCCTTGAGCGCGGCAGATGCGGCTTCATGGGTGAGCGGCGCGTCGCACGCCAGCACGCAGAGCATGGTTGCCATGTTGGGCTGAATCATGCCCGAACCCTTCACAAAGCCACCCACATGCACCGTGCGACCGCCGGCCTGCCCCACGAGCGCTGCCTGCTTAGGATGCGTATCTGTTGTCATGACCGCGCGGGCCGCCGCCTCTGCTGCCTCTGCATCCGACCCAAGTGCCCAGAGCGCCTTGCCAATGCCCGCGTCAAACGGCTCAAGCGGCAGCTGAACGCCTATCACGCCTGTTGATGCCACCAAGACTTCCTCTTCAGGACAGCCCAGCTCATGGGCGAGAAGTGCCGCGGATTTTGTGGCTACCGCGAGGCCGCGAGCTCCTGTTGCGGCGTTGGCATTGCCAGAATTGAGCATCACTGCCCGTGCCATGCCCTTCTCGGCACGCTGCTTTGAAACCTGTACCGGTGCAGCCGAGAACTGGTTTTGCGTGAATGTGGCGGCAACCACGGCAGGCTCATCTGCCACAACCAGCGCAAGGTCCAAGCGTGTGGGGTCTTTTCTAAAACCTGCGTGAACACCCGCCGCCTTGATACCTGCGGCTGCACATATACCCCCTGAGCAGGGCATAAAGGATACGTCGGGGTACGATGCGTCTTTAAGCATCATAGAAACCTCCCAAGAGCCAGCGCGGTGCTGGCACATATATAAAGTCTTGAATTGTATGAACAAGGTTAGGCTTCGTTTGGCCTGGTTAGGTCTGGCTTGCCTTGGTTTCATCGGGTTAGGTCTGGTGAGCCCTACACAAGAGGCGCTACAAAATTCAGCCCTAAGGTCTCATCCAAACCAAAGATGATATTTGCGCACTGAAGAGCTTGCGCTGCTGCACCTTTTCCTAGGTTATCTATAGCAGCAGAGGCAATCAAAACATGGCGTCGCCTGGCGTCTAGAGCCACGCCTATCTGTGCTCGCGCGCTGCCTACAACAGACGCGCTGCTGGGCATCTGAGGCGTTTCAAGGACTTCTACCAGAGGATCATCCCTGTACGCATCGCTATAGATCTGAGAGATTTCTGCCATATCTACCTCTGGTTTTATCTCCATATAGACCGTTGAGACAAGACCTCTGATCATAGGCACCAGATGCGGCGTAAAGACCACATCTATAGGGCGTCCCGCCACGTGCGATAAGGCCTGCTCCATCTCCGGCGTATGTCTGTGAGATGCCACACCGTATGCCTCCACCGCATCAGAAGCATGACAGAAGTGTGTGCGCTCACTGGGCGTGCGGCCAGCACCGGATACGCCAGACTTGGCATCTACGATGACCAGAGATGAGCTCACGATACCGTGGGACAGCGCAGGCGCGGCCGCCAAAGCCGTCGCCGTAGGATAACACCCTGGCGCTGCCACCAGCACTGCTTGGTGCGCCATGTTCTTCTCGGCCAGTGACAAAAGATATGGACGCATGAGCTCCGGCAGGCCATAGACTGATTGTTTTAGCAGCTCAGGCGCGGTATGCGGGGTCTTGTACCAGTGCTCGTAGACATCTGGATCCAAAAGGCGGAAGTCCGCCGAAAGATCTATGACGGAGACGCCACGCTTCAAGAGCTCAGGCGTCAGATCGAGCGATGCGGTATGCGGAACCGCCAAAAAAGCCACGTCCGCCACCTCACTGATACGGTCTGGATCAGGCGCGCTAAGCGTGATATCGCTCATACCACGCAGCGCGGGATAGATGTCTTTAAGGGGTGTACCCTGGGCTTTTCTGTCTGTTACCATGCGCAGTTCAAACAGGGGATGGTCAAGGACCAATCGGACGAGTTCTATCCCCGCGTAGCCGGTAGCACCAACAATACACACAGAAATCTTGCCTGAAACTGCACTCATTGTGATAAGACCTCTCTTCTTATCGCCGCTTAACTGGAAGCCGAGGGCATATCTGCCCCGCTCATACCGAACCCCTAAGGGTTTTATGTCTGCGCACATTAGCACAACGCCTGGCTATGCATACAAATCTTTTGGTTTGTTCTTCTTTCTGACACATACGCGTGACACATGCTCGCGATACATACGCGGGCAGTTTCCGGGCGCGCATCAAGGTTTCAGCACAAGCTCTTGATTCTCCAAATGGAGTCCGTTTTCCTGTGTGGTTTGGCTATAGTGGAGCATGCGTCTTTTTTGACGCTTGGCTCTAAGGAGATACCATGCCCGCATCGAGCGCATATACCAATAAAGAACTTGTAGCACACCGTGACGGTCTTACCATATACGGCCAGCTCTACCTGCCCGGATCTTGGGATGGCACGCCGCTTCCGTGCGTGATATGCGCACATGGCTTTGGTGCCAACTACCTGCACAATGTTCCATATGCGTGGGAATTGGCCAAGCAGGGCTACGCGGCCTATTGCTTTGACTTCTGCGGCGGAGGCTATGCGTCCAGAAGTGACGGCAACCCCATCAATATGTCGCTCACGACAGAGCTCAAAGACTTTCTAGCCGTGGTGGATATGATCTGTGAGCAGGACTTTGTGGATAAGAACAACCTCTTTTGCATGGGCGAAGGCCTAGGTGGTCTGGTTGCCTCCATGGCTGCGCATACGCTGCAAGATGTCGTAACGGGACTCATCTTGCTCTATCCAGCGTTTCAGCTGCATGATGACACGCGCCGCACCTTCCCCACCAAGAAGAACATCCCTGCCTCATACAGGCTTTTGGGCATGCGCGTGAGCCGCACCTTTGGAGAAGACGCTTGGGACACCAACCCCTTCACCCAGATGAGGGACTTTGCAGGAGATGTCTTACTGATCCACGGCGATGAGGACGCAACCTGTTTGGCAGAATACTCCGAGCGCGCCGCGCACGTGTTCAGCCATGCCCACCTCAAGATCATCCACGGTGGTCGCCATGTCTTCCGTGAGAGTGCACTGGAAAAGGCCGTCGAGACCGTCGCCGAGTTTGTGACGCATGAGGTTCAAAAGACTCAGGCGCGCGCAGAGGAGCGCACGGCAAAGACGCTTGAGGCAGCTCGCGCGCTCAAGGCTACCCAAGATGCCGTTCTAGCCGCTCAACGTGCTCTTATGGAGCAAGACCCCGCCTGGACACAGGCGCCCGGACAGCTTTCTTTGGACGAGAAGATCAAAGAAGCCGAGAAGAACCGCGCACCCCGGACTACATCCCAGACTGCGGCCCAAGCCGCGCCCCAGGCGCCGTCCCCGAGTGCACACGCTAGCGAGCAGCGCACGCGCGCTCGCTATGTAATGCCCGAGCCTGAGAAGTTTGTGCGTCGCCGCGCCCGCCATCTGAGAAGAGACTCCTAGGCGCGTCTCTGCGCGCCTGCGCGTCCGCTCGCCTACCCGTCTGCGCTTACGCGTCCTCACAAACCCGCAGGATAAAGCCCGTATCTCCCGGGATAGACAGGCGCGCCCTCCCGTACTCGACCGCAAAGGTCACGTGCGCAGACACTTCTCGCCCGGAAGCGTCGCTATCTTGTACGTCCCTGTCTACAGGATCTGCGCTCAGGCCGCCAAAACGCTCCCAATCCGTTGAAAATATGAGTTCAAGGCTGTGAGCCTGCGGAACAAAGAGCTCCACATCTCTCTGCTTTGCCTCCCCCACGTTGAGCACGCATACCATGCGCTCCTGCTCATAGCGCCGCTCATAGGCGTAGATGAGCCGGGGCGCAGGATCTTCTCCCAAAGAGATCCACGTGAAGCCAGCTGGCTCAAAATCCCACTTCCAGAGCGCAGGCGTCGTGAGATAGAGGTGGTTGAGCTCGCGCATGAACTGATAAAACCGCAGGTGCGTGGTGCCATCTGCCAGAAGCTCGCCCGCGTGGACGCCGGCTGTCTCAGCATCAAGCGCCAGCGACTGGCGCGGATCCATCAAGTCCCAGTCCTGGAGCCTGCGCGCATCCCACTCCCGCAGCTGCGCCCACTCCGATCCCATAAATGTCAACTTCTTCCCGGGATGCGTTGCCATGTAGAGATAAAAGACGCGCGCGGAGGCAAACTTGCGCGGCCAGGGGCCAAAGCACTTGCCCACAAGCGTCGACTTTCCATACACGTTCTCATCATGAGAGAGCGGCAACACCCAGCGCTCGCTGGGAAAATAGTGCATGGAAAAGAGGATATCCCCGTAGTGCTCCCTGCGCTCAAAGTCCTGCTTGCGGAAGAAATCGGTGGTGTCGTTGATCCAGCCCATGTCCCACTTATAATCAAAACCTAAACCACCAGCCGTCGCAGCACCCGTGACGGCCGGATACGTAGACGAGTCTTCCGCAATGAGCACACAGCCAGGACACGTACGGTGAAGCTCTGCATTCATCCTTCTCACAAACGACACGGCCGCCTCATTGACACCACGCCCAGGATCTCCGCCCCAATAGAGCATGCGACTCACCGCATCCATCCTGAGGCCATCAAAGTGAAACTCTTCCAGCCACCAGCGCGCAGCTGATATCAAAAAGCTCTGCACCTCCGGGCGCGACAGCATAAAGTTACGGCTCCCCCACTCAGATATGGCCAGCTCATCGGTGGGGTATTCATAGAGCTTTGTGCCGTCGAAGTCCGCCAGACCCCACGCATCTGCGGCAAAGTGCACCGGCACAAAGTCCATTATGCAGGCAATATGTGCGCGATGCAGCTCATCTACCATGCGCTTGAGCTGCCATGCGTTGCCAAAGCGGCTCGTGGGCGAGAAAAACCCTGTGCCTTGATACCCCCACGATTCATCCAGCGGGTGCTCCGAGAGCGGCATGAACTCAACACAGTTGTAGCCAGCGTCACTCATATGCCCTATGAGCTGCGGCGCTATCTCATCATAGGTGTACCAGTCCGTCCGCGCACCGCCCTTGCGCCGCCAGCTGGCAAGGTTCACCTCGTAGATATTGAGCGGCCCATCTAAAGCAGCGCTTCCATCTTCACCCGCACTTCTCGCCCGAATGCTGCACCAATCAGCATCTTGCCACTCGTACCACAGATTGCGTACGACCGAGCGATGTTTTGGCCTTAACTCTGATCCAAACGCGTACGGGTCTGCGTGGGTGTGCACGGAGCCATCAAAGATGGTGATCTCATACTCATAGGCCATGCCGTCGTCCACCCCATCGACGGTGGTTTCCCACACCGTGGCATCGCCCACGCGCATGAGCGGAATGCGCCAGTTATGGTGAAGCACCAGCGTGACCGCTTGCGCGGCGGGCGCCCACAGCCTAAAGATGGCGCGCTTGGGAACAGTGGCATCCATGTGGGCACCTAGATACCTGTAGACATTGCTCCAGGTACCGGCATGAAAGGAAAACGCATCAAAGCCATCCGATGTTGTGCCCACCACCATGTGCGCTCCTTGTCGCTCATCTCTCCACGTGTCACGGCCCTCTATTTTAGGCTACTCAATGCTCTTCAAGCTCTCCACCATGTTGATGGCATCAAGCTTTCGCTTCATGATGAGGATGACCGCAAGGGAGAAGACCAGCGTGAGCACAAATGAAACCACGTAGCTCAAAGGATAGATATCGCGGCCAAACATGATGTAGTCCACCTCGGCGGTCCTCACCACAAAGCCCTCAAGCGCCGTGCCCAAAAAGAGTCCCAAAACACCGCCCACAGTAGCTATGAACAGGGTTTCTCGCACAAGAGAAAGGAAAACTTCCGCCTTGGTAAAGCCCAGAACCTTGAGTGTTGCAATCTCTCGAATGCGCTCCTCCACATTGATATTGGTGAGGTTATACAACACGATAAAGGCGAGAAGAGCTGCGGAGACGATAAGCACCACCACAACCACGTTGACCACGCTGAGTGTGTGCTCGTATGCCTCCACGCTCTCTGACACCAGTGAGACGGAAGACACCCCTGCACGCTCTTCCAGCTCATCACGCACGTGCTCTGCCGCATCACTGTTGCTGAGCTTAACCAAGTACGTGTTGTATTGAGCCTCACCCAGCCCCATGCGCTCCCATGCATCTTCTCCCAGGTAGACAATGTTATCCACATAGTTTTCTGCAATGTCTGTGCAGACTAAGTCGTGAGGATCCCCTATGGCATTTCCCACGCTGTCTTGCTCATAGAGCGAAAGCGTGGAGCCTGGCGTGACATTGGCGAGCTCCGAGAGCTTTTCTACCACAATGGCAGAGTCGTCACTGAATGCCAGGGTGTGTCCGTCTTGCCTGTCGCGCAGGGTCACCATATCCGACATGTCTTGGCAGTTCTTGGCAACAACAATAGATACCCTGATAGAGCTGCCTTTTTCCTGGCTCGTATCCCCCTCATCCGCAGTTTTTACCTGCATGGTCGTTCTGGCACACAGCGCCATCGTGGCGCCTGGATCCTGCGCTTCAATCTCTTGTGCAAGCGCATCTAAATCCGCACCATCCGAGAGCCCCACTACCATATCGTAGGTGGTCAGCGGCCCAAATTGGCACGCAATAACATCCCATATGGCATCTCTTAGGCCAAAGCCCACCAACAGAAGTGCGGTAGTACCGGCAATGCCCACCACACTCATGAACAGACGACGCTTGTACCTGAATATATTTCTGAGCGATACCTTCCAGAGGAAAGAAAGACGCCGCCACAGAGGGCGTATCCGCTCCAACACAATGCGTTTTCCGGCAAGGGGCGCACGCGGCTGCATGAGCGCAGCCGGCACCTCATGCAGACTCACGCTGATAGCCGCCCACGTTGCAACGAGGGTCACGCCAATGCCCAACGCGCAGGACATAACGCCAATTGCAGGATCAAGCGGCAGAGGAAATGCCAGCGCAGGCACGCTATAAGTCACGCCATATGCATTCATAATGATCTCAGGCAAAAGCTGTGAGAGCACAAGCGTCCCCAGCAGAGCACCTGTGCCTGCAGCCGCCAGCGCATAGATGAGATAGCGGCTTGCTATGCGCATTTTTGTATATCCAAGCGCCTTAAACGTACCGATCAACACGCGCTCAGAGTCCACCATTCTGGTCATGGTAGTCAGGGCGACAAGAGCCGCCACCAGGAAAAACATCAGCGGAAACACCTGAGCTATGGCATCTATACGCTCCGTGTCGGCCGCATAGGTGGCAGCAGACTCACTTTGCGTGCGGTCCAGCACATAGATATCCGGGGCACCTATGGCATCAATATTTGCCTGCGCATCTGCAATCTGCGCATCCGCATCCTGAAACTTTTCCTCCGCCTCCTGACGCTTGGCGGCAAGCTCCTGCGAGGCCTCATCAAGTTGTTCTTTTCCTGTCTCAATATCTGCGCGAGAAGTTCTGAGCTTCTCCTGGGCGCTTCTGAGCTGAGCCTCTGCGGCTGCAAGCTCTTCTTCAGCCTCTGCGCGTGAGCTTTCTAGCTGCGCCTTCCCTCGCGCGAGTTCTTCCTCACCCCGCTCAAGTGCGTCTTTGCCAGCATCGAGCTCTGATCTGGATGCCACAAGGGTTTGCGCCGCTGCGCGTGCCTGGTGTAAACTTTTCAACTCTTCTTGGCTTGGCAGCTGCTGCTCAAGTGTTGCAATGGCCGCCTCAAGCTCCGCGATAGCGTCTTCGAGGCCCTCTTGCCCCAGCTCCTGTGCTTTCCGCAGCTCTGAAAGCTCAGTCACAAGCTCATCATGGCGTGTGCGCACGGACTCTACCTGGACAATCATGGTATCGAGGCCATCGAGCACCTCTTGAGGAGTTGTCGTATCTGCAAACTGCGGCAGTTGCGCCTTCAGCTCAGCAAAACCTTGCTCATAGCGCGCCTCACCCGCATCCAGCGCTGCCTTCTGCTGCACGATCTTCTCGCCCGCCTGCTGAAGCTCATCTGCCGCAGCATTGAGCTGCTGATCTGCCGCTGTGCGCTCTCGCGCAAGCCGGGCAACTCCTGCCTCATAGTCCGCCTCGCCTTGAGCCAGCGCATCTTCTGCAGACGCGAGCTGGGCCGCCTTGTCCGCAAGCGTAGCCTCTGCCGAAGCTATCTCATCTTGCGCGCTCTTCCGGCTTTCCTCAAGATCAGCTTTTTACTATCAAGCTCATCTTGCGCCTCTTGTTTGAGGTCGTTTTGGCGACGCTCTGCAAGCGTGGGCACCATATCTTCAACGCGAGTTCGCGCATCTTCTACCAGGTTTTCATACGCGGTGCTACCACTTTCCAAGGCGGTGGCATCTCTCAGGCCAACGGCGAGCGCCACGGCAGGAACATCTTCTGAAAACGCCTCCGGCAGCACAAAAATCACCTGGTCAAGCGTGCCAGACCCCATGTTGGTTGAACCAAAATTCTGTGAGTTCACATACTCCGGCGAGCTGACGGTACCCACCACCCTCAGGTGCGTATGCGCCAGCATTGTGTCCACATCATCAGAACTTGCCACGTCTATCTCTTGTCCCAGCGGCACCGCCTGTTTGCTCTCTTCCACCACCAGGCACTCAGACGGTGAGATTGGCCACCGTCCCTGCTCAAGGGTGAGCTTATCCAGAGATGAGGAGCTATCAAACGTGGATATGCGGGCGATAAAATCCGTGTCGCCCGCACTCACCTTGGCATCCACCAGGAGCACCGGCTGAACATCGGTAATGTCGTCTTGCGCCTGAAGCGTTTGAACATCTGCATCCTCAAAGCCCATGGTGGAGATGAGCTTGAGGTCCCAAAGGCCCTGATTGTCGTAGTACGCATCCTGCGCGGTGCGCATATCCATGCCCACCATCTTGAGACCAGCCAGAAAACCGCAGCCTAGAGCCACTATCCCTACGATGGCCAAAAAACGGCCGAGGCTTGTCCGCACCGAACGCAGAAGTGCTCGCGCAAAGGCACTCATCGAGCGCCTATGCGCGCGGGTGCGCGGTCGGGGGCGCAAACGGGGACGGGGATGTGAGCGCGGACGCATGGCTACCACTCCACGAGCAATGCATCCACAGGCTGTTGGCAGAGCTCTTGAGAAGAGATACGACCTTCTCGCACATGGATAACACGGTGCGCTATCTGGGCAAAGGCGCTGTTATGCGTGACAATCACAACCGTTTTTCCGGTTTCTTGGCACGTATCTTGCAGAAGTTTGAGTATCTGGTGGCCTGTTTGGTAATCCAAGGCACCCGTAGGCTCGTCACAGAGCAGGAGCTTGGGATTTTTTGCCAAAGCGCGGGCAATGGCCACGCGCTGCTGCTCTCCGCCTGAGAGCTGGGAGGGAAAGTTATCCGCCCGCGAGCGCAAACCCACCATGTCAAGCGCCTCGTCGGGGTCCAAAGGATCTTTACAAATTTGGCTTGCAAGCTCAACGTTTTCCCGCGCGGTCAGGTTTTGGACAAGGTTATAGAACTGGAACACAAAGCCTATGTCATGGCGGCGATACTGCGTCAGGCCGCTCTCCTTCAAATCACGAATGGAGCGGCCGTCAAGCGTAATATCTCCTGATGTTAGCGAGTCCATCCCACCCAACATGTTGAGAAGCGTGGTCTTGCCAGCGCCGGAAGGGCCCAAAATAACAGCCAGCTCACCCGCCTCTATATCAAAAGTCATACCATTTGCCGCAGCAACTTCAACATCACCCATGTGATACACCTTGGTGACGTCTCTAAACTCCACAAATGCCATATTGTCCCTCCCTGAGCACATTATGGCATAGTGGCAAAACGCAGCCAGCCTACTCACGCAAAAACGCCCCACATGGAGCGTCTGTGCTGTCAGACGGCGCACGCAGGCATTACGCGCAGGTCTGCGCCATACTTTAATGTGGCATGTCGCCGATCGATTGGAGATGAGCGTGGAGTTTCGCATTGAACATGACTCGATGGGCCAGGTCAAGGTACCAAAAGATGCCCTGTGGGGCGCCCAAACAGAGCGCTCACTTGAGAATTTCCCCATTGGCAACCAGCTCATGCCCAAAGAGATCATCAGGGCATTTGCGCTGGTCAAGAAGGCTGCCGCGCAAGCAAACGCGGAGCTCGGCGTGCTGGATCAAACCGTGTGTGACCTCATCTGTGAGGCGGCAGATGAGATTTTGGCAGGACAGCACGCAGACGCATTCCCGTTGAAGGTATGGCAGACCGGCTCGGGCACGCAATCAAACATGAACGTGAACGAGGTCATAGCCCACATTGCCAACGCGCATGCCCAGGAGCGATCCATTGAGCTTGAGGTGCCCATACATCCCAACGACCACGTAAACAGATCTCAAAGTTCTAACGACACCTTCCCCACCGCCCTCCACGTGGCCGCCGCTCTAGCGCTGACCGAGGAAGTCATTCCACCATCGCAGCACCTCATGGGGACCTTCAAACGCCTTGAAGTGGAAAATGAAGGCGTCGTAAAAAGTGGACGCACGCATCTTCAAGACGCGGTGCCCATCGCGTTTAGCCAGGAGATCTTTGGCTGGAGAGGCCTTGTAGCAACACCTCTTGACCAGATGGTGAAGGTCTTGCCATTTCTCTACAAGCTGCCGCTTGGGGCCACGGCCGTCGGAACCGGTCTCAACGCACCGGCAGGTTTTGGTGAGCTTGCCTGCAACAAGCTGCGGGACATGACCGATCTTCCCTTCAGCCCTGATCACAACCCCTTCCATGCACTGACGTCCAAAGATGCCCTGGTATTTGCCCATGCAACCATCAAGGCATTGGCGTGCAATCTCATGAAGATTGCCAACGATATACGCTGGCTGGCATCTGGTCCGCGCGATGGCTTGGGTGAGATCACCATCCCTGCCAACGAGCCCGGAAGCTCCATCATGCCCGGCAAGGTCAATCCTACCCAGTGCGAGGCGCTCACCATGGTGGCCGTTGAGGTCATGGGAAATGATGCCGCCATTGGCATTGCCGCCTCTCAAGGCAACTTTGAGCTGAACGTCTTTATGCCGGTCATTGCCCATAACTATCTGGAATCTGCACGCCTACTGTCCGACGCCATTGCCAGCTTTGATGAGCGCTGCTGTCAAGGCATTGTTGCCAACAGGGAAAAAATGAGGGCGAACCTGCACAACTCTTTGATGCTTGTCACATGCTTAAACCCCTACATTGGCTACGAGCGCGCGGCACACGTTGCGCACACCGCCTATGAGGAGGGCATTTCTTTGCGTGAAGCATGCATCAAGCTCAACTACCTCACTCCCGAGAAATTCGACGAGGTCTTCAAACCAGAGGAGATGGTCTAATGGACGAGAATAGCAAGCGGAGCTTAGAGCTTCATGAGAAACTCGAGGGCAAAATTGAAGTGGTTTCTCGCGCAGCAATCAACACAAAAGAGGACCTGGCCTTGGTCTATACGCCTGGCGTTGCCGAGCCCTGCCGCCAAATCCAGGCGGATTACAGCAAGTCGTGGACGCTGACCCGCAGAAATCACCTGGTCGCCGTTATCACCGATGGCACGGCCATCTTGGGCTTGGGTGATATTGGGCCGGCTGCCGGCATGCCCGTTATGGAGGGAAAATGCGCGCTCTTCAAGGAGTTTGGAGACGTGGATGCATTTCCGCTCTGCGTCGATACCCACGATACCGACGAGTTTGTCCGCACCGTTCAGCTCATCTCAAAGAGCTTTGGCGGTATCAACCTGGAAGACATTGCAGCACCGCGCTGCTTTGAGATTGAGCGCCGCCTCCAGGAGGTGTGCGACATCCCCGTCTTCCATGATGACCAGCACGGCACGGCTATCGTTTTGGCCGCAGCGCTCATCAACGCTATTAAGGTCACCGGCAAGACCATGGGCAAGCTCCGCATTGTGATCAACGGCGCTGGTGCTGCAGGCTGCGCCATAGCAAAGCTCTTGGTCCATATGCACTTTGGCAACGTGATCCTCTGCGATATCAATGGCATCATCTGTGAAGGCGATAAGAACCTGCACATCGGGCAAGAAGAGCTTTCACACGTCACCAACCTCGCCCATGAGAAGGGCACCTTGGCAGACGCGCTCAAGGGTGCCGATGTCTTTGTGGGCGTATCCCGTGGCAACTTGGTAACCCCTGAGATGGTATCCACCATGAACGACGGCATTGTCTTTCCCATGGCCAACCCCACACCAGAGATCATGCCGGACAAGGCTCTGGAAGGTGGCGCCAAGGTGGTAGGCACTGGCCGCTCTGACTTCCCCAACCAGATCAACAATGTGCTGGTCTTCCCCGGCATCTTTAAGGGTGCCCTCATGGCACATGCACGCAAGATCACCGAGGAAATGGAGATTGCTGCAGCAGAAGCCATTGCTTCACTTATCCCCGAAGAAGAGCTCTCCCCCACCAACATCATTCCGTCTGCGCTCAACAAGTCCGTGGCGGACGTGGTGGCACGTGCCGTGGCTGATCGTGTCTAGATCTTGCGCAAGCCCCGCATAACGGTTGCACTGCACACAAGACCTCAGGTATACGCTGCCTGAGGTCTTGTTATTGAGCAGGTGTTTCATCATCTGGTGGCGCCGGTGGCATGTCCATGGCGCTTGAGTTCCACATATCCAGCGCATCTTGGCTCTCTACACCCATCCACTCATCAAGCGCTTCTTGTTCTGACATGCGCTCTTGTTCTCTCAGCGCTTCATCAAACCCTTTGAGCGGGTTAAAAGGAGTGAAGATTTTTGAGGCTTCGGTAGTTTGTGTGACAAGGGGCTAGCCTAGGCAGCAACGCTCTTCGCTCCCTTCACGCCCTTCTTCCTCGCCTTCACCGGGCGACCCGGGAGCTGGGGCTGGCAGTCGCCGCACCTGAGCATGAGCAGGGCCACGAGGTTGTCGGTGTTGCGGAAGCCGTAGCCCATCCTCACCGTCACCTTGATCTTGTTGTTGATGGCCTCTACGCGCCCGTTGCTGATGCCGAGCTCGACTGCGGCGATGATGTCGTCGCGCCGGCGGCGCACCTTCTTCTCCACGGCGACGACCTTGGCGATCTTGCAGTAGGCGGCCCTGTGCATCCAGTCGTCGAGCAGCTCGGCGGCCTCGGAGCCGTCGGCTGCCCGGAAGACGGCCCGCAGGTCCTCCTTGAGCTCCCAGGCCCTGACCAGCCGCGAGCCGGCCCTCTTCTTGAGCGCCTCGAGCCTCGCCCTCTGGCCGTCGGTGAGGTCCTCGGGGTTCTTCACGAGCGCGTAGCGGCTGCCCTTGATGGAGGCCGCCTCCTCCTCGAGCGCCCTGACCTCCTCGGGCGGCAGCTCGCCTTTGGCAGGCCTGCCGCGCTTGCCCTCGGGCCTGGGCCTGGCGGCCCTGGCGGCGGCCCTGGCGGCGTTCCACTCCTCGCAGCGCACGGCGTCGAGCGCGTCGTTCATCCACTGGACCACGTGGAAGGGGTCCATGACCCACCTCGCGTTGGGGCAGCGGCGCTTGACCAGCTGCCTTATCCACCTCGCGCCGTCGGCGGTCACCACCTCTATGGCGCGCCTCTGCTCGCGCGTGAGCTCGTCGAGGAACAGGTTGAGCACGTCCTTGCCGGTGCCCTCGTGCGCCCAGATGAGGCAGCCGCGGTCGTGGTCGACGACCACCGTGACGTACTTGTGGCCCTTCTTGTACGACGTCTCGTCGATGCCGATGCGGCGCACGCCGTCGAACCTCGAGGCGCCGCGCGCGGCCTCCAGCTCGGCGTAGACGCGCCTGCACACGCCGCCCACGCTGTGCCACTCGACGCGGGCGAGCTCGGAGACCGCCGAGGCGGTGCAGCGGACCGCCAGCCACGCCACCCAGTCCTCGAAGTCGCGCGTGAAGCGCGCCCCGTGCCGCGCCCAGGGGACGGCCTCGGTGCGCACGCCGTGCTCCGGGCAGCGCACCCTGCAGGGCGCGTACTCCAGGTAGCAGGCCGAGCGCGCCAGGTCCATCGCCCTCCACAGCCTGGGGGCCCCGCGGTTCGCCATGTCGTAGAAGTCGCAGGCCCTGCCGCATACGGGGCAGCGGCGCTGCTCGCGCTTGTAGGGCCGGACGCTCACGACGATGCGCTCGGCCTCGATGCGCGCGCCCAGGACGACCGTGCGGGCCAGACCGAGGGCGAGAAGTAGTAGACTCTTCATGCGTCACACCTCTTCGGTTGTCTGAATTTGGCTTAGCAATCATAGGCGGATGACGCGGAAACGGCCCCTCCCGGGGCCGTTTCAGTTCCAGATCGTTGTTTTCGCCCGCTGAGCTGGGCCTATGCCGGAATCTCTCCCACAGAAACCACCGAAGAGCCAGATTTTTGCCCGTTCATGCAGGGGCATCCGGGGATGGCGTACATAAAAGTCTGAATCGTTATATCTCTCCATCAAGGCCGCTCCAATACGCATATGCAAAAGTTTCAAACTGCACCACAGAGCTCTATTGCGGCTCACCTGCCCTATGTCCACCAATCTGTCCATGACGCTCATGAGCGGTGGCCCCCGGCAAGAGATCTATGCCTTTGAGCAGTGCATTGCTGCCAAATTTGCGCTTGATAGCATTGATGGCCTCCTGACGGGTATGCTCTCTGTCTTCTAGCTCTTCATTGGTAAAAAGACCCAGCTGAACCCCTGACTCTGTGCGGTCCACAATGTCGGTCAAGCTGACACCAATACGGTGAATGGGTCGGTTTCTTTCTATTTCTCTCTTCCAGGGCCCTTCAATCTCCTGGCGCAGTATGGAGAGTGACGACGTAGGTACCAAAAGCCGTGCAGACGCAACCGAGCCAGAGCCACGATAACGAAAAGCCCTGCCGCCGCTGCGGGAGCGCCTCATCTCTTCTCGCTCTTCTTCCGTGAGCGCATATCCCACCCAAATTGAGACGCCACCTGCGCACACACCCTCATCCACCAGACGAAGCGTCAGATCATCCAGCATTTCTTTTGCGACAACCCACGCTTCATGAAAGTTCTTATCGCACCCAAAAACTTGAGCTGAGGAATACATTTTTGATTTTGACCGGTATGCCTTGATATCTGCCATGCCCACAGGCTCTTCTCCCCATGCATGATCAATCAAGATCTCTGCATCTTTACCCAGCTCCTGGTAGAGCGGCTCTGGATTGGCAAGCGCAACTTGACCCATGGTGTCGAGCCCCATCTCATGAAGCCGAGCCGCAATGCCAGGGCCGACACGCCAAAAATCAGTCAGCGGACGATGGTTCCACAGGGTTTGGCGATAGGTTTCTTCATCCAGCTCACCAAAGAAGTCTGCACGGTGCTTGGCACTTATGTCCAGAGCAACTTTTGCAAGGTAGAGATTGGTGCCAAGACCACAAGTAGCAGGTATTTTATTGGTGGCCACCACGTCTTCACGTATGCGCTCCCCCAGCTCACGGGCGCTCATGCCATAAAGACCAAGATATGGCGTCACATCAAAAAATGCTTCATCTATTGAATAGACATGGATATCTTCTTTTCCTATCCAGCGCAGATAGGTACGGTAAATCTCCGCGCTCTTCTGGATATAGCGCGCCATGCGAGGAGGAGCCATGATGTAGTCAATGCCTTGAGGTATCTCAAATACCCTGCAGCGATTACGCACGCCCAACGCTTTCATAGAGGGGCTCACCGCAAGGCAGATGGTCTTATCCGTCCTTGTTCCATCTGCCACCACCAGATTGGTGGTCATGGGATCAAGTCCACGGTCAGCGCACTCCACACTGGCGTAAAAACTTTTGAGATCTATGCACAGATACTGCCGGTTTGGCATTGCCCCTCCTCTCATACGAACAATTGTACGCTATCTCAAGGAGCAATGCCAGTATCAATTCCTATTCGCTTCTGAGCGCCTCAACGGGGTCACGACGTGCAGCTATGCTGGACGGAATCAGTCCTGCCAGCAGGGTGAGCACAACCGAAATCACAATGAGGATGAGGGCGTTGGCCGGAGAGAGCGCCATGATGTTGGCGACGTGGCGCCATGAATACACAAAGTTGTTGATGGGCACCGATGCTATCAGCACAACCACAATGGCAAATACGCCAGAAACCAGGCCCTCAATGATCGTCTCAGCGTTGAAGATGTTGGCAATATTGAGCTTTGAGGCACCCATAGCGCGCAAGATGCCAATCTCTTTTTTGCGCTCGATGACCGAGATGTAGGTGATGATGGCAATCATGATGGAGCTCACCACCAGCGAGATGGATACAAAGGCAATCAGCACTAGAGACACCGTGTTCACGATATCGGTCACGCTGGAGAGCAGCGTTCCCATGAGGTCGGTATATGAGATGACCTTATCGTCTGCTCCCTGCGCTTTTTGCTCGTCGTTATACGTGTCAATGATCTGCAAGATCTCATCTTTATCCTCAAAGCTGCGGGGATAAATGTCTATCTCATGCGGATTGGCCTCATCCGCATAGCCGAGCGTCGCTAGATTATTCTCGTAGGTGAGCTGTGAGGCGTTGGCGTAGTTGGTCAAAAGGGATGTCAGGTCATCCTGCGTCAGGTTGAAGTGGATGGCATCTCTAAAGGCGTCGGCATTTACGGAAAATGCATCTTGGAGTGCCGAGGTCAGATTTGACATCTGGCTTGAGATGCCATCAGAAAGAGCAGTGGAAAGATTGCTCCCCAAAGCCCCCGCCGCGCTTGATATCTGCGTATTGAGTGCCTGCGTTAGCTGTGTTGTCATGACTTCTGCTGCCTGCTGCATCAAGACCGACATCCTCTGGGACAGATAGGGCGCCAGCTCATCGGTAGCATACTTTTCTAGCGCCGACCTCACTGCGGGCTCAATATTTTCTGCATCAGAGGAAGCGGCAGCCACCAACGTGTTATAGAGCGCCACACCCTCCTCGTCCTGTGTCGTGAAATCTCTCAGAGCGGCGGCCATATCAAAACTCACGGCACCGGTATCATCTACCGTCTGATACGTATCCAAATTCCTCACAACAAAGCCCACAAAACCAGACGAGAAACGAGACGCGGCATCTGTGGTTGCATCCAACTGCGCAGGGTCAATGCTTTGAGCCAGCTCTCTCAAGTCAGGAAGCGGCGCGTCCTGCATGAGTGCCATGACCGCATCAGGCGTAAAAATCGAACTCAAAGCAGACGTGTCCAGTCCGCTCAAATCAATATTTGAAAGATCAGCGCCACCCAGATCGGCATTTTCAAGAGAAGAGAGATCAAAAGACTCTCCAGAAAACGCGTCTGCTATGGCATCTTGATTGAAGGAAAACGCCTGCTGAAGTGCATTTTCATCGACCGAGAAGATCTGCGACATATCAAACGCTGTGCCACCTTCACTTCTCAGCTCGTCGAAGCTCTTGCCGGTAAACACGTCCACACCGGGGTTTTCCAGCTGCTCTTTCACGATCTCGCTCTCGCTGGCCTGTGCCATCAGGCGCTGCGTCAACTCGTGTGTATAGGCAACACCTTCTTGCAGCGAGGCGGCCTGCGTCGTCTCATTTGGCTTCACAACACCGACGACCTTGAGCGTCGTGGCATCTTGGAGCATGTTTTTCATGAAGTTGTCGTCTTGCGCCATATCTGTCCAGATGCCCGTATCTTGGTTGTACTGATAGGTCGCTGCAGGATTGACCACCTTAAAGGTCAGATTCAGCGCATCTTGATAGCTGAGATTGGCCGATTCTTGTATCTCAGTCTTTTCAGAGCTGGAAAGTGAGTCAACGTAGTCTTTGAGCTCTTTGGGGTCATTGACTCCCAAACAGTAGAGTGTGTAATCAGAAATCCCACCGTCTGAATCCAGCACCAGCACCGCCTCATCGTACGATTCCGGCCAATGCCCTGCCATCACATCGTACTGAGAATTCAGCAGATCCTGATCATCCAACAGCTCTTCAAATCCCGTATTGGCGTTGGAATAAGACAGCCCCAGCGACTGCGAAGCCTGCATAAAATCATTGGAGCCAGAACTCAAAGGAGATCCCAGCCTCACGACTCCGTCTTCCGTATTTGATGCATAAATGTGAGGCACAATGCCGTATTTATACGCAATCGTGCTGCTGTGATCCTCAATGCCGCTCACGCCGCTATCCAAATACGTCTTAAACGAGGCTAGATCGTTTTTCCTTACCTCAGAAAACATGTCAGATACCACGGCGCGCGTTTTGATATCAGACCCGGAATCCTCTTCGTCCGTGTCCCCATTGTCCCCAGCATTGGACATGCCCATCAGCGAGGCAATATCTGCCGATCCTTGCGTTATGGTCAAAGGGTAGCCAGATAGTGCATCTTGCTCAGTCTTTGCAATGTAGTTATTCACGCCATTGGATAAGGCGAGAATAGCTGCGATGCCGATAATGCCTATTGAGCCCGCAAATGCCGTCAGTATGGTCCGCCCCTTCTTGGACCACAGGTTGTTGCCAGAGAGACCAAGCGCGGTCAGAAAGCTCATGGAGGCGTGCTTCCCTTTTGCCTTTTCATGGGCATCATCCAGGGGTTTCTCGGCTAATTCAGCGGCGGGATCATACGGCTGAGAATCACCTTCTATGTGGCCGTCTCTCACGCGAACAATGCGCGTGACATAGCGCTCCGCCAGCTCAGGGTTGTGGGTCACCATAACAACGAGGCGGTCTTGAGCCACTTTTTTGAGAATATCCATCACTTGTACGCTTGTTTGTGTATCAAGTGCGCCGGTTGGCTCGTCTGCCAGGACAATATCGGGGTCGTTGACCAGCGCGCGGGCAATGGCCACACGCTGCATCTGGCCGCCGGAAAGCTGGGACGGCTTCTTGTTGATGTGCTGGGAAAGCCCGACTTCCGCAAGGGCCCTCTTTGCGCGCTCGCGGCGCTCCTTTTGCCCAATTCCTGACAGCGTGAGCGCCAGCTCCACATTGGAGAGCACCGATTGGTGTGGAATGAGGTTATAGCTTTGGAAGATAAAGCCTATTCGGTGGTTGCGGTAGGTATCCCAATCTTTGGAATTGAAATTCTTGGTCGAGACACCGTTGACTATGATTTCACCTGAATCCGAGCGGTCGAGCCCGCCCAGGATGTTGAGCATCGTGGTCTTGCCAGAGCCCGATGGACCCAGGACAGCCACAAACTCATTGTCCCTGAAGCAGACAGACACGTGGTCGAGCGCCACCTGGGTAAACTCTGCCGTCTTGTACGTCTTTGTGATATTGCGCAGCTCAAGCATAAAGATCCTTACATAGCCGGCCATGCCAGCTTAAACCCCGACATCTGTTCAAAACATGGAAAGAAATATACCCAACTGCGCGTGGACGACGAAAACCAGAGTAACTTTTCTCGTAGAGCACATAATGTTGAGAAATCCTCAGTCGCGCTGCGATGAGCGGGTGCTAAAGATTCCCAATCTCTGCTCTTTATCCCAGCTCTGGCGCTATCATTAATGCCTGTCAGAGCCACAGCAGCCGCAGCTAATCTAGAGGTTTTCATGAGCCGTACCGCACGCACACCAAGACAGCATGTTCCCGCACAGAAGCGCGTAGGTGCACTTGATGGTATACGCGCATTGGCCATCATCTCTGTCGTCCTCTATCATCTCAATCTCTCGTGGCTCCCCAGCGGACATATGGGCGTCGTTATCTTCTTGGTGCTGAGCGGCTATTTGATCACGAGCTCCCTTATTAAGCAGCTGCGCTCTCACAAGAAAATCGACTACCCAACATTTCTCACGCGACGCCTCTTGAGAATCTGGCCGCCCGCTGCCATCGTTATCTTTTCAACCGTCGCAGCGTGCGTGCTCTTTAACCATGTTCTGCTCACCAAACTCAAGCCAGATTTTCTCCCCTCGCTGCTGCTGATATCAAATCTTGCATCAATTGCCCGCGGTGCCAGCTACTTTGACAACCTCGGCGGAACTTCTCCGCTCATGCACCTCTGGTACCTAGGGCTCGATATGCAATTTGCCCTCATATGGCCCTGCGTGCTTGCCGGCCTCTGGAAGCTGGGCGCACGTCAGAAGCGCGCTTCTCTGCCGCGCAGAAGTACCTTTGTCCTAGCACTTCTTTCGGCTGTGGCCATGGCCATACTGTTTGATCCCAACCAAGATCCCACGCGCGTCTACTATGGCCCCGACACGCGCTTTTTTGCCCCGCTCGCAGGCGCCTGGCTGGCTCTTTTGTGGCCACTTGGCGTCAAGTCTCCGCGCTCACTCAAAGGCGGCAGCGCGCATCCCAGGTGCAGAACACTGGACATCTTAGGGGCATGCGGTCTCATAGGCATCATCCTCATCATGGTGCTTGTCCCCGACATCTCCCCGTTTCTCTACCGCGGCGGCATGGCTTTGGTGGCAGTGCTGACCTGCCTCCTCATAGCAAGTGTGCTCCGCCCCGACACCTTCTGTTCCCGCGCGCTCGTCCTTCCTGGCCTCAGCTGGCTTGCCATGCGATCCTTTGGCATCTACCTCTGGCACTTCCCCCTCTTCCAACTCCTGTCGGTGACACAAAACACCACGCCCTGGTGGGTCACTCTTGTGGCGCTCGCAGCAACGATTCTTCTGTCCGAGCTCACCTATCGCTATGTAGAAATGCCACTTCAGGCCATGCGTGCCCACGCAGGCGAGAAGAACAGCGCTGCCCAAGCGCGGCGTTTCAACGTGAGAGACCTCAGCCGACCCCAGCTCATTGGTATCGCGTTTTCCGGTGCTGTTGTTCTTGTTGCCCTCATTGGCGCGCTCGTTGTTCCGGATGAATATGCGCTGCCACAAGAAGCGCTCAACAACACTGGCCAAGGTGCCGCGGAGGCGGTCGATCTGAGCGGCAACACGGACGGACAGACGGAGGACAGCTCGGGAGGTGCCAGCTCAGACGCGGAAAATGAGAGCCAAGAGGATCCCAGAGTTGCTGCCTCCCAGGAGATTGCCCAAAATGCCAGCCCTGATGACCACCTCATCCTCACAGCGCAGAACTCAGGCGATACGCCTTCTTATACGCCGTTCATCATTGCTGATTCCGTGGCGGGTGATTCCAACTGGTACTTCTCGCATCATTGCCCAAATGGGTATCTGGACTCATATGTTGGAAGGCGTCCTGACCAGGCCATCGAGGTGCTCGAATCCTACCTGGATCAAGGTGTTGTGGGACAAATTGTGGTTCTGAGTACGTTTTCTAACAACGTAGTGACCAAAGACCAGATCAAGCAGCTGATCGACGACTGCCAAGGTCGCAGCATTTACCTGGTCAATGTGAGGATCCCGCAGAGCGAGCAGGCGCAGATCAACCAGGCGCTGGCCGATGCGGCGGAAACGTATGACAACGTCCAGCTCATAGACTGGAACTCGTTTGTGGCAGGTCATGAAGACGGCACCGCCGACGCATGGCTCTACCCTGATGGCACGCATCTGACGCCAGCAGGGCAGCCACACTACATAGATCTCATCACGAGCGCCATAGCCAAAGACTTTGTGGCACAAGGTGGCACTGCCGAGAAAAGCGAGATAGAGCAGCGCCTGTATTAGCCATGCGGGAGCACGCGGGCGGGCGCTTAGATGATCTCTGTCACCTGCAGGTCATAGGTGGATTCAATGCTTCTGATGAGGCAGAACATGGCCTCGTTATACGGTGCGTTCATGCCTTTTGCGGCAGCATATTTGACGATGGCTCCGTTGATAGATCCGACTTCGGTGCGCTGTTTTCGTATCACATCTTGCGCCATCGAAGTGATGTGGTCTTTATCAGGTCCAAAGATCTTGCGGCGCAGGTCATTCTTTACCCGCGTGGCGTCCAGCTCCACACCGTAGGCTATAGCTACTTGGCAGGTCTCATCAACGATGTTGTTGCAGAGATCCATACCCTTATTGAGAATGCCCATGCCACCGCATGGCAGGCGGCAGACCGCAGAGGTGGAGTTGAGTGCAGCGTTGTAGGCCGCCTTCTGCCAGATGTCTTGCCACACGTCTTCGCGCGCCTCACAGTTAAGGCCCGCGCTGCAGAAAAGCGCTTCTACCTCCTGGATTTTCTCTCCCATTACACCGCTTAGGGGCATGAGCTTGATGATACCCTCACCGCTTGAACGCACAGCATTCCTCTTGGTCCTGTCAGAGCTGTACGTGCACATTCCTATCCAGGTGTGGTCGGCATCCGCAAAGCGCTTGATGAGCTCTGCGTTGCCCAGGCCATTTTGCACGCTCATCACGCAGGTGTGAGCATCCATATACGCGCGCGCCTCTGTCAACGCCGTCTCTGAGTCCGGCGTCTTGGTGCAAAGGATTGTCAGGTCAGCTGTCTCAGAAACGCCATCTGCCGTGGTACAGACGCATTTGGCCGCGTAGGTCTTATCGCCAAATGAACAGCACACACCTTGGGCGTTGATGGCATCTCGCACGGCATCTGCCGTTTCCACCAGGACGATCTCATGCTTTCCGTCCTGCGCAAGCAGCGCGGCAAACAGCTGACCTACAGCACCTGCGCCGATTATGACAATTTTCATGTGACCCTCCTTGTTCCTCGCGATATAGCAGCAGCCGGCAGAGATACTTTACCTTGTGCACCCCTGCCGGCATTTTTATGCAATCCTCCGCAATTGTTTACAGTCTATCCGCAATGCTCAAAATGAGATGCTCTGTGCGCTCCCACCCCAGACATGCATCGGTGATGGACTGACCAAAGACGCCACCGCCCACCGGTTGGTTGCCGTCCACCAGATACGATTCAATCATGAATCCCCTAAACAGGCGCGCAATATCTGCGCTGTGGGAAACAGAATCCAAGACCTCGTTGGCAATGCGAATCTGCTCAAGCGGGCGCTTGCCGGAGTTGTCGTGATTGCAATCTACGATAAACGCGGGGTTCTTGTACTTCTTTTCATCATAGGCGGCGCACAGGCGCTCCAGATACTCATAGTGGTAGTTGGGATAGTTGATGCCATCCAGGCCGACATAGCCTCTGAGCAGGACATGTGCCAACTCGTTGCCGGTGGTTTGCACTTCCCAGTTGCGATAGATAAACGTCTGCTCTGCCTGCGCGGCAAAGACGGAGTTGAGCATGATGTCCAAGCTGCCGCCCGTGGGATTCTTCATGCCCACCGGCACGCCCACGCCTGATGCCACCAGTCGATGCTCCTGATTTTCCACCGAGCGCGCACCTATGGCCACATAGGACAAGAGATCTATTAGGTATTGATGATTGGCAGGATAGAGCATCTCATCCGCGGTAAACATGCCACTTTCCTCCACCACACGAAGGTGCATGTGGCGCATGGCCTTCACGCCCTCCAGAAGATCTGGCGCGCCTTCAGGGTCAGGGTTATGGAGCAGCCCTTTGTAGCCGGTTCCTCTGGTGCGAGGCTTGTTGGTATAGACACGCGGCACCAGCACAATCTTGTCTTTCACAATGTCTCTCAGGCGTGCCAAGCGCGTGACATACTCCAAGACAGAATCTTCCCTATCTGCAGAACATGGCCCCACAACAATCAAGATCTTGTTGCTCTCCCCGGTGATAATAGATTTCACCTCTGCATCAAACGCTTGCTTGGTGCTGGCAAGATCGGGCGAGAGAGGCATTTCCTCTCGAATCTCTTTCGGGATGGGCAGCTTGCGCTTGAACTCCATACTCACAAGGTACTCCTTACCTATAAGATGGCAACAGGTGGGGCGTACGTACTTATACGTACGCTCCTGGCAGCATCGTGGTTAAATGGTTCACGTTAGAAACTAACTGAGTTCAGCACAAACACAAAGGCTCTTGGGCATCTGTTAACATGTAGGTAAGCAAGTACGCGCAAGTCGTAACTAATTTCTGAGCGTATTAAACCCCTCTCCATATGCCTCATACACATCGGTGATGAAGACAATAGCATCGGGATCTATCTTGGATACGCCCTCCTTGAGATCTGCGGTCATGGTACGCGGCACCACCACCAGAAGCATAGGGCGCTCTTGTTGTGAGAACGAGCCTTTGGCAGAGATTTCCGTGCAGCCACGGTCCAGCACATGCAATACATACTGTGCAATCTCCGGACCTTTATCGGAAATGATATAGGCAGCACGCTGGGAGCTAAAGCCGTCCACCACACGGTCTATGGCATACGACGTAAGATACATGGCCACGGCTGCATATAGGCCGTTTACCAGGCCGAACACGGGAATAGAGATCACCACGACCAGAGCGTCTACCACAAACATGGTGACACCCGACGAGACGGGCAAGACGCGCTGGAGGAGCTGGGCCACAATATCGGTGCCTCCCGTATTGCCGCCCACTTTAAAGACAATGCCTAAGCCGATGCCACAGATGACACCGCCCCACAGCGCGCAGAGCAAAAGATCCCCATCGCCCAGAACGGGAAGGACGGGCTCTAAAAGGTCGATAAAAACCGAAGAGGCCACAATGCCTATCACCGTGCGGGCAGCGTAGCGCAAACCGCCTGTTTTGATCACAGGAATCATGAGGAAGACATTCATGAGCAAGACCATGCCGCCCACAGGCAAGGTGATACCAAAGGCGCGCTGCACAATGACGCGGATACTCATGCTCAGACCCGCCGCGCCTCCTGCCGAAAGACCGTTTCCAATCTCAAAACAGTCCATGCCAACAGCAAAGATCAGACAGCCTAAGCAGATGATAAGAGCATCTCTACATATGCTTCTCTTGAAAAAACTCAGTATGCGCATCCAGCGACCCGCCCATCACTTTTGTATTAAAAAAATGCATGAATAGAGAATATGATACATCGAGTTTGCTCCAGAATCGCGTGACAATAGTGCCGCAGGACTACAGCAGCACCGCCCCTGCTGAACGAATGGTTGTGGGGAAGACATGCTCTCGGCCAAAGGTCTTGGCCATCTCTTCCACGTAGCCTTCCACCTCGTCTTCCGGAAGCACGCACATGATCACGCCGCCAAAGCCACCACCGTGAAGGCGACAAACGCCGCGCCCGCTTCCTGTGCGTGCAAGGTAGAGTTCAGAGAGTGCGAGGGCAAGAGGTATCGGCTGCACGTTCTTCTCGCCTGTGGGATATGCATTTTGAAGCCAGCACCACGATGAGCTTCCCGACGCACGGATAGCCGTAAGCACGCGCTCGCTGTCGCCGGCTTTTACCGCCGCTGCCGCATCGTCCACACGCTGGCACTCGGTAAAGAAGTGGAGGGCGCGCATAATTGCTCGGTCGCAGCCAACCTTGTGGCGAACTTCTGGCATATGTGCGAGAAGCTCATTCAGGTTGGTCTCGCTGAGCTGCGTGTGACCGAGGGCCGCAGCCACTTTCCGCATCTCCAGAGGGATTGCGGAGTACTCGTCTGAAAGATCAGCGTGACTCTTGCCGGTGTTCACAAAGACCAGGCGCATACCCACATCTTCAAGGGTGAAGTTGACGCGCTCCCACGCTACGCCGTCCGCAAAGTCGAGAAGGATCGTTCCTCCGACGGCACACGCCATCTGATCCATCAGCCCAGAGGCCTTGTTCCAAAAGTTGTTCTCCGCACTCTGGCCGATAAGGGCATATTCCTCAAGGGGCTTTTTGGCGCTGTTGAACAGGTGGTTGAGAACCGCGCAGACAAGCGTTTCAAATGAGGCCGAAGAACTCATGCCGGAACCTGCGGGAACCTCTGACATGACCACGGCATTAAAGCCGCCCAGCTGCCATCCTTTGGCTTTTGCGGCAACAAGAATACCTGTTACCAGAGGCGTTGTACCTGTGCCGGGCTGTATCTCACTCAGCTTGGTGAGGTCGACCACCACAGGATCCGGATAACCTTCGCTGATGATTGTTACTGTCTTGGTGCCGCTGGGTGCTGCTGCGCATACCGTGTCCATGCTCACACTTGCAGCAAGAATCCTGCCACCGTTGTGATCCGTGTGGTTACCTACGAGCTCGGTTCTTCCCGGAGAAGAGAAGAAGCTGAGGTCAGAGGCTGCGCCAAAGACTTCCGCATACCTGTCCTCAAGCTTCTTGAGCCTCTCGTGTGCTTGAGCGCAATCTGGTCCGTACACTTCCCGAAGTCGAGCTTGGCTTGGGTAGGACATGGTGGTACTCCCTTAGATGGTTGCTTGCAATACTGTGGTGCTCAAAGCGGTGAGGTGGAGCTGGCGTATCGGATGGTCCAGGCGCATGCGGAGAGTTACCCGATTGCGTGCGCACGGGGTTTCTCGCCTGCTACCGCCGCAATAAAGCGCGCAAAAGCTTCTGTGCCAGAGGGGTCATCTGCAAACACGGCGCACTGCTCCAACACCTGCGAGAACGCCTGGCCTATCTCATCTCTCAGTACTGCCGTGACTTGCTCTCTATCCGCACCGTGCGCGAGCTCAGAATGCGTGGCCAAAATCTCCTTGGCCCACGGCGCATGAGACGCAATCTCAGGCACGCATGCTAGATCCTCGCCGGCAATGATGGCATCTGCCAGCCGACTCATCTCTCCCAAAAGGCGCGCCGGAAGCACTGCTAGACCCATAACCTCTATGAGCCCAATGTTTTCTCGCTTGATGTGATGTAGCTCCTCATGGGGATGGAAGATCCCAAGCGGGTGCTCTTTGGAGGTGCGGTTGTTGCGAAGGACCAAGTCAAGCTCATAGGCCTCACCGCGCATACGCGCTATGGGCGTAATGGTGTTGTGGGGCACACCGTCGGTCTGGGCCTGCACACCTACAGATGCATCAGAGTATCCCCTCCAAGCCACTAGGATCTTATCGGCCAAGTCCACAAGCCGCGCGGGATCCTTGCCATTCAGACGGATGACGGACATGGGCCAGTCCACAATGCCTGCCGTCACGTCTGGAAAGCCAGGGAAGGCAAGCTCCTTTCGGATATGCGCACGAGCCATGGGAAACACGTGATGTCCGCCCTGAAAGTGCTCGTGCGTGAGGATCGAGCCACCCACAATGGGAAGATCGGCATTTGAACCTATGGTGTAGTGCGGAAACTTCTCCACGAACGCAAACAGGCGCTCAAACGTCGCGCGGTCGATCACCATGGGCGTGTGCTTCTGCGATAGCACAATGCAGTGTTCGTTGTAATAGACATACGGACTGTACTGCAGATACCACGTCTCACCTGCAAGAGTAAGCGGAATCAAGCGAATAGTCTGGCGCGCGGCGCGCTCAAGCCTTCCCGCGAAGCCCTCATTTTCCGCACACAGCACACAGCGCGGATACGCATCCTGCCCCTGGCGCTCAAGCGCCGCCGCTATGGCATGCGGGTCCTTCTCGGGCTTTGAGAGGTTGATTGTGATCTCAAGTTCCCCATAGCGGGTCTGCGTAGTCCACTTCTTGTCGCGCGCAATACGATACGTCCTGATATAGTCCGTATCCTGGGAAAACCGATAGAACCAGTCGGTCGCCGTGCTGGGTGATGTCTCGTACAGGCGCCAAAACGTGGAAATGACCTCATGCGGGCGCGGCGTGACGCAACCCATAAGGCGCGTGTCCAAAAGATCGCGGCTTGACGTGCTTGAATCTATAACGCCGCGCGCGCAGGCATCATCCAGAAGCTGGGCGAGAATATCTTGAAGCTTGGGTGTCCCATGCTCCTGCGCTCGCCTTCGTGCGGCAGCTGCAGCCTCAGTTGGCACAAAGCTGCCAGAGGGCTCCAGCGCAAGTGCGTCCAGCAGCAGATTTGTGCAGTACGTCACATCGTCTGGGTCGATGAGCTGCCTCTTTAGTGCATAGACGATAAGGTCTGCCACACCGTCTGTGGCACTCCAAACATATTTGTCCACACCATGCCTCCCGCTCCTGGATGCTGCCTGCATCTGATGTGTAGCTCTATACGGCCTCACACGCAAGTGCGATAGCCGTTCCAGGATTCATCTTGGGACACTCAAGGCCAACATGGGCGAGAAGAGCGCCGGATAGCTCAACGGTTTTCTCGTCCTTCCACCAGCTTGTCTTGAGCCTCATAGCCCAGCGATCGGCCTGCCAAACGCCCGGAAGCGCCCCTACCTTGTAGTGGAGATTCTCACTCAACCCCGGCAGGCGCACCGGCTGGCACGCCTCATAGGGGCTCGTCTCCTCACAAAAGAGCACGTAGACAGCCTGTTTCTTATCGCCTGAGACAATTCCTCGCACCGCTGGCGTGGCTTTGGACACAAACGCGTGGACCAGCGTCCCCTGCTCAAGCATTTCTCGGCAGCTCTTGTATGCGCTGATCCAATCCGCCAGACGGTCCAGCTCCTCGTCGTCTAGGGTGGTGATGTCCCACTCAATGCCCAAGTGATAGAGGAAGCTTCCGGCCGCGCGGGTTTGAAGCGTGGAAATTCTTCCCGTGGCGTTGGACTTTGGCTTGCCTATGTGGCAGCCGACCACCTCAGGCGGCAGCAGCAGATCTGTTCCGTCGTGGATGTGCCAGCGCTCTTGAGGATCCAAGTCATCAGAGCCCCAAACGCGCTGTGCGCGCTCCATAACGCCCAGGTCAATGCGGCCGCCACCAGAGGCACACGACTCAAGCTCTAACCCGGGAAAGCGCTCGTGCAGCGCATCCATAAGCCTCCAGCAGGCACGCGTCTGCTCGTGGTATGCAGGAAGACCCGTGCGAGTATCACACGCCTCCCACAGCTCGCGGTTGTGGTCCCACTTGACGTAGTCCGCGCCCACCTCCTCTATCACCGCACACATCTGGTTGAGCACATGATCAAAGCACGCAGGAATGGCGAGGTTTAACACCTGTTGGTTTCTCACATCCGCAGGTAGATGGCCTTCTGCTCCATCCGGGCGAAGCACCCACTCAGGATGCGCGCTAAAGATTTCAGAGTCCACGTTTGCGCTTTCCGGCTCAAACCAGATACCAAACTGCATGCCAAGTTCGTGCACATAATCCGCAAGCGGCTTGAGGCCATGGGGAAATACGTCTTTGGCAACCCACCAATCACCCAAGCCGGCATCATCCCACCTGCGGGTTGAGAACCAGCCGTCGTCCAGCACAAAGCGCTCTACGCCGACACGCTGTCCCACCTCTGCAAGTTTGCGGAGCTTTCCCTCATCCTGGTGAAAGCCCACGGCCTCCCAGGTGTTTATGGTTACCGGACGAGGCGTATTGGGATGTGACGGCAGCGCGCGCACGTGCGCATGGAAGCGATGCGCCACCTCGTCCAAGCCTTCACCCGTACTCGCATACACAACGGGTGTCTCGTACGGCTCGCCTTGCGCAAGCGCAATCTCACCTGGAGCCAGCCACTCGCCCGCACGCAGGAAGCGCTGACCTTGATAATTTGACTGAGCCTCAACGCGCGTGTTGCCCGACCACGCCACATGCACCAGGTGCACCGCGCCCTTTTGCCAGTCCGCACCAGGCTCACACGTGCCGTATACGCTGGAGACATCCTGCGGCTGAGCGTTGCGGATGATGCGCTGATGCGTACCGTAGGTGAACGCGTGGCGCTGGATCACATGCTCACGCGCCCAGTCGCCCGTCTCCTCAATGATCTCAGACTCGCGCTCCGGCACGGGCAGGCAGAACGTGAGCGCATCGAGGTTGTAGACCACATCTGAAAGGTTGGTCAGCTTTGCGCGCAGGGCGAGAAGCCCTGACGGCTCGATCTCAACTGCACCCTCAAGCCTCAGGCGGCCTGCCGTGTCCTCCGAGCAAAACGTGAGCTGAGAGGTGCTGTGCTCTACCATAAAGTCACCAAAGAGCGGGCTTGAGCCGCGCCCGCCATATGATCCTGAAAGACCTGGCTCTTCGTTCCAAGAACCCACAGATGAGAGCGGAATAAGCCACGTGCCGACAAGACCGGACGAGTTGATGCCGCACTCATCTATCTGGGTGATCTCCGGCAAAGCAGCGCCCCAATAGAGAATCTCTGGTGGCTCTTGTGGCTTTTGCCTTAAAAGCACACTGACTCCGCCCGCGTCAAGCTTGATAATGTTGCTCATATGTGGCTCCTCTCATCTGTGCCGAGCGCCAATTCCATCCGCGCTGAGTGCACAATTCTTGTGATAAAGTTCCTAACTGAAATTACAGCTGATACAAACACGGTGTCGCAGGTAGTGATCCCAGAAAGGCAGCGAGATTATGCAGGATGAGACCTCAGGCGTTGGATCCCGCATAAGGGAGCTGCGCAAACTCAACGGCACCACGCTGCAGGAACTCTCCGAGTTCACGGGCTTATCGGTCGGACACTTAAGCCAGATAGAGCGCAACCTCACAAGTCCAACCCTCGCAAACCTCGATAAGATCGCTGAGTCGCTAGGCACAACCGTCACCCAACTGGTGAGCGGTCCAGAACATGAGCGCAATATCATCCGCAAAGGATCAGAGGAGATCTCAGAGTTTCCCAACATAAACACCACCGTAGGCTACTACCGCTTTAGCAACACGCCAGTCATCCTGGAAGACATCACAATTGAGCCTGGCAAAGCAGCCGATCAACAGTGGTCGCGCCACGTCTTCCCGGAGATTGCCTTTGTTGTAGAGGGAGAGCTCACACTCATCCTTGAGGATGCCCACATGGTGCTGCACCAGGGAGATGCTGCAGTGGTGCCTCAAAACAGGAGGCACAAGATCCTCAATGAAGGTACCACCACCAGCCACTCGGTCTGGGTCTACCTGCGCAGAAGCTGATAGCAGCGTCCGCACAACGTGCGCCCCGTGCACACGCTTTGCTCGAACACTACGCAAAGAGCCAGGTCACTTTGGGCGACCTGGCTCTTCTCGCTTAGAGCTCAATCAGGTGATCTGTTATGTAGCTCAGCCGCTCATAGCCGTCCTCTGTCACCAGGACGTCGTCTTCCTGACGAACGCCACCCAGGCCCGGGATGTAGATTCCCGGCTCGATCGTGTGGACCATGCCCGCCACCTCGGGCGAGAAGTTATTTGGCCCCATGAAGTTAGGCTCATGGATGTCGAGTCCGTAGTTGTGACCCACGCCGTGAGGTATTGTGTAGCCGCGATCGTTAACATATTTGTTGATTGCGTTGGAGATCTCCGCATAGGTGACACCTGGCTTCACCATGGACATACCCAGCTGCTTGGCCTCTTCTACAATGTTCCAGATATCGTAGAGCTTGGGCTCTTTTGCCTTGCCAAGCACGACCGTTCTGGTGATGTCAGAGCAGTAGCCCTTGTAATAGGTGCCAAAATCGATCGTCACAAAATCGCCCGCTTCCAGCACACGATCAGACGCCGTGGCGTGCGGGCACGCACCGTTGTCTGGGCCAGACGCAACGATGGTCTCAAAGCAGAAGCCCGAACCCCCGCGCGAGCGGAACTGGTACTCCATCTCATTGGCTACGTCAATCTCAGTCATTCCCGGCTTGATGTGGTCGAGAAGACCGTAGAAGCTGCGCATGTTGATCTTATCGGCCTCACGGACGATGGCTATTTCTTCTGCATCCTTGATCATGCGCAAAGGTGCCACCAGGTCATCTCCTGCCTTGAGCTCAACAGAACCTGCATGCTCCTTGAGATCCATGAAGTCTGCAACCGTGAGATCAGATGCCACATAGCTTGCGGATGCAACCCCTAAGTCTGCCATAACATCGCCGGCACAGGTGAAGTAGTTGGCAGGCTTATTACCCACGCGCTTGTAGATGTGCACTTCCGCAAGATCACCCAACTCAGTACCTGCCTGGCTCTCATAGCGCCCGTCCGTTACAAAGTGGCAGCCCTTGGAAGAGACTACAAGCACCGAGGTGCCGTATTCGCCGGTGAAGCCGGTTAAGTATTTGATGTCTGAGCCCTTGGAGACAAAGTAGGCATCCACGCCCGCCTGTGCCGTTGCGGCCAGAAGATTCTTTAACCTTTTTACGTAGTCCATGCGTATCACTTTCTAAGAGGAAAAAGAGTACTAGACCAGGAGCTTATCGATTGCCTTGGCGCGAATCATGACAATGATGCCGGTAACCACAAGCACGACTGTCATAAGCGGGAAGATCGTGAGCTGAGATTCCGCGGTTGGGAAGAAGTTCATGAGGATCATGCATACTGCATTTGCAATTGTCGTTGCCTGCGACCATGCGGACTGCATCTGGGTCTCATATGACTTGGGAGCAAGACGCGCAGTTACAGAGTTGCCAATCGGGAAGACCATTGTGTCGCCGATAGTCATGAACAGGTAGTAGATAATTGGAAGCAGCGGAGACACCTTGCCCTGCATGGCCAGCAGCACAGGGAACGAAAGCACCAGGTAGCCCAGTGCGTACGCAAAAACACCGGCGCCAAACTTCTCCGTGGTGCCAACCTTCCGACCAAACTTGGTTGCCCACAGCCATACAAATACAGGGCCGGCGATAATACCAAAGATGTTGTAGACGGTGGTAAACGTGGCAGGCGCAAACTCAAAGCCCATGAATGTGCGGTTTACCTGCGAATCAACAAAGATTGCAATGGCGGAGTTGATGAGCGTGGAGGCGATCATAACAACGACGTAGATGATCCAAATGTGCAGGAAGGGCTTCAGGTTTGCGTGCTCCTGAGCCGAGATCTTCTTGTTGCGGAACAGCTGCGTTAAGAATGCAATCGGGATGATGAAAGACACGGTTGTCAGCACGTTGATCACACCGTCGAAGGTAAGCGTGTTGGTGGAGATGGTCACGGCCAAGACAACAATGGCAATAACAGCCACGATAGCCACAATCTTGCCGATCTTGCTTGCCTCTTCCTTGCTCAAAGGACGTGCGGGGTGCTCGCCAATATCGCCGAAGAACTTGTGCCTGAAGACAAAGATTACCAGGCCATAGAGCAGCGCCCAAACGGCACCTACCGCAAAGCCGAGATGATAGTTATCCGCAGCAAGGTTACCAATAAGGATTGGTGCCACTGCACCAGAGACGGCGTTCATGGTGTTGTTGATAGTGAAGCCAGCGTCGCGGCGTGCATGGTCTTTTCTGCGATACAGCATTCCCAAAAGCGATGGGTTGGACGAGCCCATGATAGGCAGGCCCATGAGGATAACGCCAGAAAGACCGAGCACGCGGGCAAGCTCAATGGTAGGCGCAGGTATGGCCAAAAGCGCAAACGCTATAGCCTTAACGACGTTACCAATCACCAACGCGCGCTTTGGTCCCATAACGCGGTCTGAGAGCCAGGAGCCCACGATAACAAACAGGCTGTTCATGGCTCCCATAGCGGAGACTATGGTTCCCGCCTGGCCTTCCGTAAAGCCAAGGCCCTTGGTGAACGGGCTGTACAGATAGTAGATAAGGACTGCGTACACCGCGCCCCATGCAAACGAGTTGCAGAGCGTACCGAGCGAAAGGGCGCCGACGCCTTTAGGGTGTCCAAAGAAGCCCTGGTCGTTGAGGATTGCCTCGGTCTTGGGATCAAATTGCTCCTCATCTTCCGCTTGTATACCAACATCAGCTGCCATCTGTCTCCCCTTTCATAGAAATATGGCACAATCAGCACCTTTAACGCTCCACATACACCTGGTAGAACTCGTCATCCAGCATGCAAAGCGGCCTTACCTCAGTGTCTGTCCCCGCAAAACGGAAGCTTGGTCCATCTCCGTCCTGGGCGAGAAGAACATCTAGCGGACGGTCATCCGCACCCAGTCTCACAAAGTCATCCGACTTTGTGAGGAATGCCAACACGTAGGGACCCCAGCACGCAACGACTTTGTTCTTATCGTCTGGGGCTTCCTCAAGCCTGAGCGAGCACGGCAGGAAGAACTCAAGGGTGTCTCCACTCTGCCAGGTCTTCTCGATCTCAAACCAGCGACCATCTGCGGAGACGCTTGCGTTGACTGCTTTTCCGTTGAGCGCAAAACCTTGGGGCGTTGCCCACAGGGGCTTGCGAACGCGCAGACAGAAGTGGGAATCTGCACCCGTAACGCTCAGAGCAACCGCAAGGCCGTCCTTGCCCTGCTTGACCGACTGCGTCAGCGCGACCCCGCGCTCTGCCCAATCGACGTGCGAAGGCACAAACATGGCCAGCTCAATGGCATCTTCTGTGTGGTAGTAGATGCCGTCGGCGTACATGAAGTCGTCCTCAAGACCCGTACCGTGGCAGCACGTGTTCTCTTCATCAAACTCCTTGTGAAAGCCCGGCGCCAGCGGCATGAAGTATGTGCGTGCACCATGCGCGTGTTTATCGCCCGACGAAAGAACGTGGTTGATCAGCGTGCGCTCGTAGTAGTCAAGCATCTCTGGCTTGTGGTCGTGTTGGTAGAGACCGCGCGTAAGTTTGACCATGTTGTACGAGCAGCACGACTCCGCCGTGTGCTCAGAGAGCTGGTGCGCAATGCGGCCAGGGTGATGCCACATCTCAGACTCGCCCGTGCCGCCGATCACATAGATGTGCGCGCCTACGACAATGTCCCAGAAGTTACGGGCAATCTGGAGGTAGCGTTGCTCGCCGGTCTCCTCAAACAGGCGAAGAGCACCGATGACCTGCGGTATGTGCTGGTTTGCGTGGACATCCTCAAGCGTGTCTGCTCCCTGCTCCATCGGCACAAAGAGCTTATCGTTATCAAACAGGCGTGCTGTGTCCAGATATGCCTGCTTGCCCGTGCGCTCATAGAGGCGGGCCAAAGCGTCGTTCATGCCTCCAAACTCGCCAGCTATGTAGATGCCCCACATGGTGACAAGCGCCTCATTGGAAAGGCGAGAAAGACGAGCGTGCGCCCAGTCTCCCATCCCTTCTGCAACCTCCAGTGCCTGCTTGTTGCCAAAGGCATCAAAGCAGTCGAGAAGGCCAGCTAGGACCTTGTGGAACGTGTAGTAGGGAGCCCAAACTTCTGGGTAGCGGATGAGGCGCTCAAGCCTGTCAAACTGCAGCTCTGGGAACCCCATGAGATATCCCGCATGCGTGTCCGGTACCTGCTCAAACGCCTGCTGGCACTCGGCTAAAGAAGCCACGAGGTAGCAGGCCTTTTCGGCAATTCTGGTGTCTCCCGTAGCGCTGTAGCAGCGAGCCAGTGCGGAAAGATAGTGGCCTGTGGTGTGACCGCGGAGCAGACATTCCGGCGCATCCCAGCCAATCATCTGGGGCGCACCTTTCGTGTCGAGGCCGGCCGTTGCGCGGAAGTTGTAGAGCATCTGATCATCGTTTACCCCAAGCAGAAACGCGAGGCTGCGCTGCTGCTGGTCAAACATCTCTGAGCCGGGATCCAGACGCACTGAGCCTGCGGTAAAGGATTCAACCGCCAGATCCGTTGGCGCAAGTTGCGGCTCAAAGTGAGACACAACTTTGACCTTTGCCTCTGCCGGATATGCCGTGCCAGCCACATGGCCCAAGACGGTCTTCTCGCCCAGCTCGGTAAATGTCTGCTCGAGTCCGCCGTCCCACTTGACGGGGTGAGACACGCACCGGCCATCTTCCGTGTCCACAATAACGACCGACGGCAGGTAGCACGGCGTGTTGAGCTCGGCCGTCGCCGTTGCCGTATTGACGTGCTTCACGACGATATCGTTTTTGGCCTCAATCACGTGCACGTTGTAGGTCTTCTTCACGCTACCGTCAGGACAGGTGAAGGTGGCCGTGAGTTTTACGTCGCGCGGCCCCATGCCGTACTTTGGCTGTGTCACCGCGCCATTTGAGTGGAGGAAGCGCTCGTTTGCGGACTCCCACGTGATATGGGAGCCGTTGGCGCCCACATCCGGCAGATCAAGATCAAACTCCACCGTGTTGAGGTTTGCGATGTAGAGCTGTTCCGCATCGAGCTCAGCCGCGTTTGCCATACGTGCTCCTTTCACTTCATGCGAGTTCTCACATCGGGCTGACACTGTGCAATTGCAGTCCAAAATTCACGATGAAATAAATGATTTCACTCTCATGAATTCTACACATACAGTTTGCCTCATATCCGAGCACCCCACATTGAACCGCTAGCGGACGATTTTTTTGGGATGAATGGTTTACGCCAACAAACCGCAGGTTGCACGGTCAATGGCGCCTAAGGACTGCGCCTGGGCGAGAAACGCCTGCGCGCCGCGTGTACATGCACAGGAACGCAGGCACGCTTGCAGCCCCGTTACCTACCAATAAAGTCCCAGTTGAACTTGGTATCCAGATCATAGGAGCGCGGCTTGCCCGAGATATCGTAGTTGTCCTTGTTCCATCTCCATGGACGAGGCAGTCTCTTCTCAGGGTAGACCGCAGCCATCAGCTCATACCCTTGAGGATCATATTCCTCGAGCTCATCTCTGGTGTTCACCGGGCCACGGATGCCATCCCATTTGCCGTCTACGCCCTCTTGCATAACGTCGAACCAGATGGTTGAGAGCGTTGCAAAGTACTCCTCGTAGTTGGAAATGGCGTACGAATCGTGCCAGAGGCCGGTATCCAGGGCGTGCTTGTATGTATCTCGAACCTGCTGCGCCAGTGTCTGATCGTCCAAGAAATTTATGCCAACAAGGTGTACGGCGTGGCCAAACTCGTGCACCAGCACCATCTCATGCGGATACGCCGTCGCATAGCGACCAGACCTCAAGCGGATCAAATTTGCCTCGGAAATTGAGGTTGTCGGCACCTCATCATCGCCACCAAAGCCAGCCACGGGACGGGTGGCAACCCAATATCCCATGCGATGCTCAGGCACATCGTACGCATCGTAAAGAAGACCATACACGGCAATCTCGCACCCGCGCTCAATGAGCTTCTGGGCAATCTCCGGTCGCTTCTCAAGCATGATATCCACAATACTGGCAGCTATATTGAGCGAGTACGGCTGAATCACCTTGCTGCCTTTAATGAGAATGCCGCTTTTTGATCTCAAGAACGAGGTGTAGTGCGGATTGTATGCAAGCTGATACGTGCGCTCATAATCTGCGGGGTTGTCGTCCAGGTCGTGAACCTCACGCGTCACGCGCACCTGAATGTCTGAAGCGCGATCCGTATCAACAGGATCTACCAGCGCAAGCGTAGTGCACTGCATCTCTTTGCGATAGCAGGTGCCATAGTTCCAGGGCATCTCACGGGTCCAATGGAACAGCGCGAGCTCTTTTCCATCCATCGTGACCGAGAAATACTTCTCGTCGTCTGCGTGCTTAACCTGTGTGCTCCAATAGAGCTCTATGCGGCGATCGTCGATAAGGCTCGCCTTAACAATCTCTGGATGCTTGCGATTTTTGGTCTCCCCACTCATGTTCTTCTCCAATCCCCTTGCGCCGCGGCCACCCATTGACCTGTTATGCTGGCTACATCTAAGAAAGCCGACGTGAAGCGCATGATGTGCTTCAACATATTCCATCTTTATGCAGGATTTCGGCACTTATGGCTGAACTATCTGTGAATGATTGAAAAATTATCGGCGGAACAGCCATATCTTCATGCAAATGGCATGGCGTGTGCCATGCCACAGAACCGTTTTTCACCTTGCGCCACCGTGCCAAAAAGCTTGCTTGTTGGTCAGATCACGGATCATCCTGATCTGCAACACGTCCCAGGTAGCCCCGAGGACGCAGCATCTTTCCGCAGGTTAGAGGCCACCTTTTTTGCAAAATGTGGCAAAAAATCGGGATATAATACTTCACGCTTGCTGATTTGTGCTGAGAACTTTCAAAAGGAGGCAGCTATGCCCTGCACTACCATTTTGGTCGGTAAGAAGGCCTCATACGATGGCTCGACCATCATTGCCAGAAATGAAGATTCCGGATCCTTGGGGTTTTGTCCCAAGCGCATGCGCGTTGTCACGCCAGAAGAGCAACCGCGCCACTACGTCTCTGTTCTGAGCCATGTCGCCATTGACCTGCCCGATAATCCTTTGCGCTACACCTCCGTCCCCAACGCGCTCGACAACGAGGGCATCTGGGCAGAAGCAGGCGTGAACAGCGCAAATGTTGCCATGAGCGCAACGGAGACCCTCACCACCAACGAGCGCGTGCGCGGTGCAGATCCGTTTGTGGTTTTGAAGCCCCAAAAAGGTACGCCAGGCGAGAAAGACTTTGAGCCAGAAGTGCCTGGTGGCATCGGCGAGGAGGACATGGTTACGCTGGTCTTGCCCTATATCACCTCTGCGCGTGAGGGTGTTTTGCGCTTAGGTGAGCTCCTTCAGACCTATGGTACCTATGAGATGAACGGCATCGCTTTCTCTGACGTCGATGAGATTTGGTGGCTTGAAACCGTAGGCGGACACCACTGGATTGCCCGCCGCGTGCCCGACGATGTCTACGTCACCATGCCTAACCAGCTGGGGCTTGATTCGTTTGACTTAGAGGACGCGCTGGGAGAGCAGAAAGATCATCTCTGCTCACCCGACCTCAAAGAGTTTATCGAGAAGAACCATCTTGATCTTTCCCTCGACGGTAAGCTCAACCCGCGTGATGCCTTTGGCAGCCACAGCGATTCTGACCACGTCTACAACACGCCGCGCGCATGGGCAATCCAGCGCTTCTTGAACCCGCATTCCAATATTTGGGATGGTGAGGGTGCCGACTTTAGACCGGAAGACGACGATATCCCCTGGTGCCGCACGCCTGAGCGCAAAGTGACCATTGAAGACGTCAAGTATGCGCTCTCGCTTCACTACCAAGGCACGCCCTACGATCCCTACGCGCACTACGGCAATATCTCTGAGCGGGGCAAATACCGTCCTATCGGTATCAACAGAAACGGCGAGCTGGCAGTCATTCAGCTGCGCCCCTATGAGCCCGAAGCCAGCCGTGCCATCCAATGGATGGCCTTTGGCTCTAACGTGTTCAATGCTCTTGTCGCCCTCTATGCAAACGTGGACCACCTGCCGGAGTATCTGACCAATACGACAGACACGGTGAGCACCGAAAGCTTCTACTGGCAAAACCGCCTCATCGCTGCCTTGGCGGACGCGCACTTTAGAGAGTGCAATGCGGATATCGAGCGCTACCAGCAAGAAGTTCCGGCACAAAGCTATGAAATTCTTGCTGCCACAGACCAAGAGGTGCGCCAATGTAGCCTCTCTTACCAGGCGGCAACGCCCGTGCTTGAAGCGGCAAATAAGGCCATCTGCCAGGCACTTCAGCGCTCAACGGACAAGCTTCTTGCGCAAACGCTCAACACCGCAAGCCTGGGCATGCAAAACTCGTTTTCCAAAGAGGACGCGTAGACGCGCCGAATTTTTGCGTATGATGGTGTGGCGCCTATGAGCGCCACACCATTCAAGGAGTTGTCCATGCGCTGTCCCGTATGCGATGTAGAGGTAGACAAAAACGACGATATCTGTCCTGTGTGCCACGTTGCGCTCAGCTATGAAGGTGCCAAAGCGGGCGATAAGCGCGCGGGTGCCGAGAAGGGCGGCGTTGGAACCACAATAGTGTTTACCCTGGTCGCGATCGTTGCAGTAGCGCTTTTCTGCTGGGCCATTCTCTCCTGGCACCAGTCCCAGCGCCCCACAACCAAAGTCATTGCTCCGGGCGTTTCACTCTCGCGCATCATAGCAGCCACAGACTAGCAGCCACAGACGCACTACCACACGGCCTTCTCGTCATGCTCCTTGCAAGCACTGAGTGCTGCCCGATACACATCCTGATAGCTCACCTGCGCCGACTGAGCAAGCTGTCTCATGGACTCATACTCTGGGTACGAGCGGATACTTTGGTCAGGCAGTGCCACAACCTTGATGTCAATCTGACCAAATTCACACGTGATCGTCTCTTGCCGCCTCACAAGGGCAGTTCTTTCCACGCGCTCACGCCTGATGCCAATGGTGGTTGTCTGCTCAAAAAGGATGCGCTCTACCGCCTCAATCTGAGCTGTCGAGCACAGGATCTGTATCTGGTAGCCTGGGCGATTCTTCTTCATGAAGACGGGCGAGAAATGCACTTCTCGCGCACCAACCTCATAGAGCTTCTCAAAGGCATGTGCCAGCGCTTCTCCTGTGCAATCATCAACCTCAGTCTCAAGCTTCCAGAGATCGGCACCTGACCTGAGCGGACGCACATCAGATACGGGCGCGGACGAACTCTCAGCATCCAGATCCTCTATAAGCATAATGCGCACGCTGCTCACCGGCTCATACGCACGCTTTCCCGAACCAATACCTGAGCCGAGCACGCGGTAGCGCTGGGGCATGGCATCTCTGGTTTTCATTGCCGCCGCAAGCGCCGCACCCGTCGGTGTCACCAGTTCACCGCGACGCGCCGTATGCCGCAGCGTCAGACCCGTGCGCTGCACGATGTTTACCACCGCAGGTACGGGGATAGACAGCACGCCATGAGCTGCTCTGATCTGCCCTTCTCCCTCTGCTAAATCTGAGACATAGATATCACTGATACCTAGCGCATCCAGGCAATACGCCGCGCTCACAATATCAACTATTGAATCGACAGCACCCACTTCATGAAAGTGGACCTCCTCCAGGGCAATACCATGCGCCGCACTTTCAGCCTCACCCACAATGGTAAATACCCTGTTGGCAATAGCTTTGGCACCATCGGTCAAGTCCGCGTGGGCGATAAGTTCGCATATGTCCGCAAGCGTCCTGTGGACGTGAGTGTGGTGGTGCTCGTTGTCGTGAGCACGCTCGTGGTCGTCGTGGTGGTCGTGGTGGTGGTCGTGGTGGTGGTCGTGATGCTCATGACCTGCACAAACATCATCCAGGTGCCCATAGAGGTAGTCCATATCGTGGTCGTGACCATCAGCGTCACCAGAAAGGATGACATCAAAATCGCACGCATCAATGGAGGATACCATCTTACGAGACACCTTGACTTCAAACCCATCCACCTGAAGGCTCTCAAGCGCACGCCTCAAGCCTGCCTCATCAACACCCAAGTCGAGCAGGGCTCCCACAACCATATCTCCGCTGATACCCGTGTCACACTGCACCGAGAGCATCTTTGCCATCGTTACCTCCCACGGGCGGCACATGCCGCCACCATTGTGTAGATACCTATCTATACCAGGGGTTTATCGCCTGCTTGAGCACTGCGTCCAAGCCTATCAATGAGGGCTGCCTGATAGCCTGCACCAAAGCCGTTATCAATATTTACCACCGAAACGCCCGACGCGCATGAGTTCAACATGGCGAGCAGTGCCGCCACGCCGCCAAATGACGCGCCATACCCAACGCTCGTAGGACATGCAATCACCGGACATGCAGCCAGCCCGCCGATAACGCTCGCAAGCGCGCCTTCCATGCCCGCAATAGCCACCACCACGCGCGCCTGCTGAATGACGTCGGCGTGATTGAGCAGCCGGTGGAGCCCGGCCACGCCTACATCATAGAGGCGCTCAACTCTGCTCCCCAGCATCTCTGCGGTAAGCGCCGCCTCCTCGGCACAATAGAGGTCGCTCGTGCCGGCGCAGCAGACTGCAATATAGCCCCTACCCTGCGGCTTTGGCTTTCCGCCTACGCATGCTACGCGCGGGATAGAATCGTAGTCAACGGCAATGCCGTCATCGGCAAAGCTCGCCTCAAGGCTGGCCGCCTTATCCTTTGAGATACGGGTCACGAGCACGTGTTTTTCTCCGCCATCCACAAGCGCATGGGCAATCTCTATGATCTGATCGCCCGTTTTTCCCTCACCGTAGATGACTTCCGCTACGCCCTGCCGCGCCGAGCGAGAGAGGTCTGGCTTGGCATACCCCAGGTCAACATATTCCGGCGCAGAAATCTCCGCGAGCGCGCGCTCCACATCAACTGAGCCGTCCGCCACCTGAGCAAGCAGCGCCCGCAGCGCATCTCTTTGCATACCTGCCTCTATTCCCGCAGCTTACATACCTTATGCCTCACGCGAGCTCAAGTATAGAACAGCCGCCGGAAACTCAAGGCTCCGACGGCTCCCTATCACATTCTGGTAATATGTTCACATTTTTGCGCGCAAGAAACGCATCGTACTGGGGCGTTTTCAGACGCAAAACGCATAGGCTCGCGCTATGACAGGTTGATGTTCATGAACCAACCCCAACGCGGCGTCACGGTTGCGCCATAGTAGCTAATCCACTCGTTCAAGCTCCAGGAGGCCACCGTGCCAATATTGTGCATGATAGTGTTATTGCCCACGTAGATACCAATATGCCCATAGATGCGGCCCATGGATGAGTGCGGGTGTGTAGGCACGGCAACAATCATGCCAGGGCGCAGATCTGCTGCGCTGGAGCTTGTGCAGTAGCTGTTATACATATCGTTTGCGTTGCCGCCACCGTAACCGTATCCCGCGCGGTAAAAGACCTGGGAAACCCACATGGCACAAAGTCCTTCTCCGGGTGACGGCGTGGCGTAGCACGCATTTACTACAGCGGCTGCAGAACCAGAAACGGTTGTGCTAGAGCCGGAGTTACCAGCGTTAGAGCTTGAGCCGGAGTTTGAGCTTGAGCCGGAGTTTGAGCTTGAGCCGGAGTTTGAGCTTGAGCCGGAATTTGAGCTGGCATTGGCCTGCGCCTGGCGCGCCGCCTCTTCTGCTGCACGCTGTGCCTCTTCCTGGCGCTTCTTCTCCTCTTGCGCAGCCAAAATCTCAGCATCGCGCTGCTCCATAAGCTGTTTGACCTGGTCGTCAAGTGAGCTCAAGAGGTCTTGGGCTTCCGCTTGTTTGCTCTCCATCTCTTGCAGCTGAGCAGTTTGCTGATCTTTTACCGTCTCCAAGTTTTCCTGATAGGCCTCAAGATCTGCCTTGTTCTGATCAAGCTGAGCACGCTCTTCATTGATTGACTCTATGAGCGCGCGGGAATCACGAGAAATGCGATCCAAGTAGTAGACGTTAGAGACCAGCTCATCCAAAGAGCGTGCGCCCAAAAGCATGTCCACGACATTAGTATTGCCGTCCTTGTAGTTGTCCGACACACTGGCGGACAGCCGCTCACGCTTGTCTTTTAGGCTGGCTTCCTTCTGAGAGATCTGCGCTTCTACATCTTTGATCTCTTGCTGCACATCATAGATCTCATCAAGTGTCTCACTCTGACGCTGGGAGATCTCTGCGTAGTCGGTGCCTATCTGGTCAAGTTTTTGCTGAACCTCTTGGTATTGCTTCTCCGCAGCATCCAAGTCACTTTGCGTATCTGCATAGGCAAACAAAGGCTGCGAGGCCGCAAATAAGGTCGTGGCGCCTGCCGCAAGCTTAATGAGCGAACGGCGACTCAAATTATGCAAGGTGTTTCCACCTAACGTGTCATTCATAGTGGCCCCAATTTCTGTGAGTTCAATTGATCTACATTTATGGGCGATATTGATAATACCTGATTTCTCTTTCTACCCTAACATGCCAGCCCAAAAAATTTGACGAAATGTCAGATGCCCGCCAGATGCCGACCAAACTGAAATGCGCACAAAAAACTACAGCGCAAGCTCTCTTCACACCGCTCTTCCCCACAGGATGGCAGTTGGTTCTAAGTGTGCACCATATGCCAAGATAAGCGAGGAAAAAAGAGATCTGCTAAGAGATTCACCCCCGCTTGATCAATCCATCTTCGGTTGCTGCTGAGTCACACAATGCAACATACCCCCATGCTTATAGAGAGGTGTCACATCGATGCCGACAACCTCTTTGTCGGGATAGAGACCCTGAATGATGTTCAAGGCGAGCTCATCATTGGCATCAAGATACATCGGCACGAGCACGACGGTATTGGCCACATAGTAATTGAGGTAAGAGCCCTTGTAGTCAAGGCCCTTTACGTTCTCTTTAGTGAGGGGTATTTCAACTATCTTATATGCCTGCCCGTTGGCATTGGTTGCAGTGACAAGGGCATCATAATCTTCCTCTTTGATGCCCTCATACAGCTCAAAGAAGTCATCCTCCGGTACGGTAACCAGTGTTTTATCATCGAAAAAACGCGCCATGCCATCAATATGTGCATCGGTGATATCCTCATCCACTACTCCATCCAACCAGATGAAATGAGTGACACCAAGATACTTCGATAGAATCTGCTCCATCTCCTCTTGGGAAACTTCCGGGTTGCGGTTTTTTGAAATGACAGAACTTCGCGTCGCCATCATCGTGCCCATCCCGTCTAGCTCCACCGAGCCACCTTCGAGCACAATCTCGTCCATATTGGTGCAGGTATAGCCAGTTTGTGCGGCCAGGCATTGCGGAAGTTTATCGTCATTGGCGTAGGCGGTCTTTTTACCCCAACCGTCAAAACCAAAATCCAAGATGGTGGGATTTCCTTGTGGGTCATAGGCAAACATGCCCGCCGTATCACGGGCCCAAACATCGTCACTTTTAGCGATAGTTATCTCAATTTGATCCATACGTACGCCAGCATCGTGAAGTACTTTTTCAATGTAATTCTGTGCGGATTGATCATAGGCGACAATATGCACTTTTTCGCCCGTTGATAAATACTGTGTCATCTGAATCCAGATTGGCTCCAGGCTCTTTGCGTAGTCCTCGCCGTAGGTATGGGCATGAGGCCAAACAAGCCACGTGCCTTCATGAACTGCAGACTCATGGGGAATGGTGTATGCCTGCACAGTATCCTCTTCTTCAGGTTTTACACATTGGACTATGGCTGTTGCAGCAAGACAGACAGCAATGATGGACATGGTAAGAAGCCTTCTGCGGCTCTGCATTGCGCCCCCTTCATTCAGAGAATCTTCTCGTTTCTTCGTATCAAAAGTTATCAATATCTCGATTGTTATAAACGGCCACCTAAAACCAACCCGCTTTACCAAAAAACCCGAACAATGCGAAGCTCGTCAGAACAGGCATAGCCAAAGCTCATGGTGCCCAGGTTTTTCTGCCGTGCCAGGGCAGTGAGATCATCTCTCAAAAAAAACGTGATCATCCATGGCACTTCTCGCCTGCTGATAGGCATCTTCCTGGGAAAACTTAAGGGCAAGGGAATCCTCACCATCATCAACTGCTGCCCAAAACAGCGCCGAGATTGCATCGGTATCATAGGTGTCGAGCTCACGACCTGCAAGCTTGTAGTAGTCATAGCGAGACGACGTACAGCTCATGAGCGCATCTTGGTGCGTGGCCACATGGCCTAAGGCCTCAATCTCTTGAATGGTCAAACACAGGTAGTCATAGAGGATGTCACCATAAGAAAATGAACTGGAATCACCTTGATACTGTGGATCTCCCCAGGTAGGATCACAATAAGTCCACGTGTTATCAATATCGACCATCACCCACGCATGCGGCTCCCCAGACGCGGTCACGCCCTCGATATACGCACACGGAATACCCATCCTATCCAGCAAATACTTGAACGCCTTTGCATAGCCCGCACACACCGATGCATGGGTGAGAAAAACGCTCTGAATGTTCTGGTTTTGCGAGGCACCTTCCACGTAGTCCGTATTCAAAATCACCCACTCATAGGCGGCTTTGACCTTGTCATATGTGCTTGCGTCGGATGGCACCTGGGCGAGAAATGCCCCCTCTTGCGCGTCGATCTTTTGCTGGATGTCCTCTGTTGAAGAAGCGTCCACGTTGAAGCCGGGCACAATCTTCACTGCGCCCAAAAGCCCTGCTACACCGTCTATCTGGTAGGTGCACGAACCATCCAACCAGAAGAACTCCGGATGATCTGCCACGACCGATCTATACGCAGGTTCAATGTCGTCTTTGTCGTCCACCCGAATGCTGAACTGCTCCTGAGCGCCCGTAAGGCCTGCGAGCAGCTGGTCGTAGATGTCTTGCTGCGCTTGAGAGAGATAGGAGCGGTTAAACTGCGCCACGAGTTCGGCGTCTACCGCCTCTTGGGGCACATCATCGGCAGTGCTGTTCTTCTCGCCCGCTTGAGTGTCAGATGGCTGCGCATTTGCACCCGCGTCATCTGCGGAAGTCTCGGCCGGCTGATGCGACCAGAGGGACATGATAGAGGTATCTGCACGCGTAAACAGACGCGTGATCTGCGCCTGAACAGACGGGGTGCGAGCCACCCAGACACAGGCGCCCACCAGCAGCAACGTGCAGATGATGTGGCGGATTTTTTGCATCTATCTATTCTCTATCTTGCCAATATTTCTGATCACAATCTCAATGTGTCCGTCCTCATTGTTCCTAAAGGCAATGTAGGTGGGGTTAGAGCTGTACTCAGACGGGAAGGTGATATCAATTCCTGTATCGGTTCTGATGCGGTGGTTTTTAGCCATGCGGTTGGCAACGCCGCGCTTCACACTCACCTCTTCCGGGATAGCCTCTTGGCGCGCGCTCTCCTGATAGCGCTGCTTGTAGGCATCTTGCAGCTTGGGCTCATCCTCAAAAACCATGGCACCAACCTCTTCTGGCGCAAAGGTCTCGTCGGTCTCTATACTCTTTGCTACTTGGGCTTTTGCCTTGGATACGCTCTCGGCCGTGTTGAGTCCATACTCCTGTGCCACATCTTCTATCACCCGGGTAACGGTCTCAATTGCCTCTTTGCTCGACGCCTGCGTGGTGCAGCGCAGAAGGCCATCCGGAATGATGTAGCTGGGTGTAGAGCCAATAAGCCGTTCCTTGTCGTGAAAATCTATCTCGAGCGACTTTGCATCGATCACGGCATAGGTATCGATCTTCTGCGTGGGCGAAGGCAGGGTTGCATCGGTCTTTACCAGGTCATTGGTGATGTGGGAATCCTGCCCCATCACGGTATGCATAAAGGTCTGCTTGCGCGGCAGGAGCGCCAGGGCAAAATAGCGCACAGGCTCCGCATCAAAGGCCGCCTGGGCCTCCTCTTCTCCCGCTCCCGCACTCACCGCCTTGGCGGACTCCTCAAAATCGACCACGAGCAGATCGAGGTTGGACAGATCGTCACTCTTGCGGATCTCCTCCCAGAACCACTGCGCAATGGACATACTCAGGGGCACAAAGCCATTCTCGCCCGAAAGGTAGAGCTTGAGCTCTTCTGCAAAAGGACTGCCTTCCTCAAATTGGCCATGCTTGTTCTCCGCGCTGGCAGAACACTTGTGCATGGTTCTTTGCACGTAGGATTTGGTGGCGCGCTCGCTCAGATCAAGTTCACCTTCCGAGAAGTACTTCTCGCCCGTTTCAAAGTCAAACGAATGCAGAATAGCGTGGGAAATCTTGAGCATAACTCTCCAAATCAAAGACGTTAATCGGTGCAAAAGCAACAAAGTTGCAGGTAGCCGCTAAAGGTAGCGATACGAGACAGTCCGCAGTCCCCAGGCAAACGGATTGCTAAAGCCAAAAGCCCGATAGACCGCCGTCGAGAGATCAAGCCCGCGCGAGCCGCCGCCCATGTAGCCGCAATCGGTGACCATAGCGATCACGCTCATATTGTTGTAGCGGATCTCAATGAGGTCGCCGTAGTGCGATCGCGGATTCTGCGATATGGGCAAGGCAACCGTCGGCTTGGAATCGTCCAAAGGAATGCCCGAAGCCGTGGCGGTAGATCCAGGTGGGTCGTTGTCTGCAATGCTATAGGCCGAAGCCACGCAGGTGATCCAGTTGCCAGCATCTTGAGAGCCCGCGTTCGAGCCCTCGTTCGAACCCGTGTCGCTGCCTGACGCATTGCCGTTGGACGTATCAGACGTAGTGCCGCCAGAAGCGTTATCTGTTGTGGAGGTGTGCGATAAGTCCTTGGTCTCGGAGCTCTTGTTTTGCTGCGCGGCCTCAGCTGCCGCCTTGGAAGCGGCCTCAGCTTCTGCGCGTTTTTTGGCCTGTGCCTCTTCTGCCGCACGGCGCGCTTCCTCTGCCGCTGCAAGCGCCTGCGCACGCTCCTCTTCTTCGAGCTCAGATGCCTTCTCCTCAAGTCGAGCAATAACGCTGGCGAGCTCATCATACTGAGACGCGAGCTCATCTTGAGCTTGCTGCTGCTGGGTACGTGCCTCGCTGATCTGCTGGATTTGCTCGCCCAGCGCCTGCTTATCATCATTGAGGCGAGAAATGACTGCCGCTTGATGCTCACTCACCTTTTGTGCGTAGTAGATGCGCGAGACCATATCCTCCAAGCTTGTGCTCGAAAGTACCAGATTCAAGAGGTTAGGGGCACCCTCTTTGTAGGACGTAACGATGGTTTGATTGAGCTGTTCCCTGTCTTGAATAATGGTGTTTTGCAGGTCAAACGTACGTGTGGTGAGATCGGTGATGTCAGACTCCAGCACATCTATCTCTGTGCGGCTGTCCTGCATCTTCTGGGTGAGATCTTTGAGCTCTGCCTGCTCTTGGGAAATCTGACTGCGCACCTCTTGAGATGTCTCTGCACACGCTATGCCAGGCTGGACGCAAAGCGCTGCGCACAACATACATGTGCCTATGAACGTTGCCCTCTTGTGCATGACACCTCCCTGGCGGCTTTCGTTCAATCAGAATAAAGCACTTGCGCCGTGCAAACAAATTGTGCACAGATGGCTGACGCCTACTCCCCCGCTAACAGACGGCATCGCGCACGCGCGAGATCATCTTTGATATCAGCAGGAGGGACGGGATAGTGAGGATCAATGCCCTCTAGGGTCTGGCAGATGATCGATGAGACCAGCCAGCGCGCATACCACTTCTGGTCTGCGGGGATGATATGCCAGGGGGCGTCGTGCGTGGAGGTTTCTTGGATAGCCTCTTCATAGCTCTCATGATACGCATCCCAAAATGCACGCTCAGTCACATCCGCCTCAGAGAACTTCCAGTTCTTGTCCGGATTGTCGATCCGCTCCAGGAAGCGCTTGGCTTGCTCCTCACGGGAGATGTGCAGGAAGAACTTGACGACGCGGTAACCCTCGTTTACCAGATACTGCTCAAAGGCACTTATCGCCTTATAACGCTGGTTAAAGAATTGATGCTTTGGTATGTCCAAACAGCGTTTGGGCATACGGTAATTCTCCTGCAGATTGTGGACACGTACCACCAATACGTCCTCGTAGTACGAACGATTGAAAATGGCAATCTTGCCGCGCGGTGGCACGTGTTGAGAAGCTCGCCACAAAAAGTCATGGGCAAGCTCCTGGTGTGTGGGTTGCTTGAAAGAATAGACGTCCACACCTTGCGGATTGATACCGCTCATCACGCGCTTGATGGTGGAATCTTTGCCTGCCGCATCCATGGCTTGAAAGATAATGATGACGCCCTCTTGCGCCTCGGCATAGAGCTTGTCCTGCAACTTTTCCATGCGTTTGAGGTTTTCTTCCGTAAGCTGCTCAAAGTGCGGGCGCTCGTGCTTATCCACGTCAAACGACGTCTTATAGTCACCAAGCGTAAAACTTCCGTTTCCTGTATAGGTAACTTCATCAAACGTATGAGCCATATCTGGCCTCTTCCACGTGAATTGATACGCTAATTCTTTTTGGTGCCTTTGAGCTTTTTGAGATCAACGCTCGCACCACGCGAAGCGCTCTTGATGGGCTTGGAACCCTCGATCAGCCCAAGCTTTCTGAGGCGTGCATTGACCGACATGCCGCTCTTGGTGGAAAGCCCCATGGCGGGGATAGCAAAAAGCACGGGCAAAATGTATTCAATCAAGCGCCATACGACAAAAGCGGCTGAGGTTGCACTGCCAAACATATAGCCAAAGAGCAGGGCAAAGCCTCCTTCTGCACCTCCCGTGCCTCCGGGCAAAGGTATAGCAGAAGTCAAGAGCTCCAGCATGGATCCGCACGCTATACAAGTGAGAAGACTTCCTTCAATGCCAAAAGCCTGCAGCGTGAACCACGGAAGCGAGTAGAGACAGCCAAGCTGTAAGAGCGTGACCATAAGGGTGGCCAGCATCTCTTTCACATTCTTTGATGCCTGCCTAAATCCCTGGGAAAACTCATCCACCTGTGACTCTATAAGGTTGTTCCAGTAGTTATAGCGCTTGACTCTGCCCGTTTTAGATGCTTGGCGCAGGATAAAGCGCCCCACCTTTTTAACGACGCCTGGAAATACACAGACGATAACAAAGGCGGCAACTTCCAAGATCTTGAAGCCAAAGATGAGCACACCTATGAGGAACACATTGCCGTAAGTTTCAAAGAAGTAGTCAAGTCTAAAGAAGAGCATAATGGCCGCAAAGATGCCCTCTGCTGCCTCATAAATGATAAAGCGCGTGTATTGAACTGCGCCTGCACGCCCCAGTGAGAGCCCTGTCTTTGTGATGCGATAGATCTGCGCCGGGGCACCACCTGCTCCGTTGGGTGTCAAATTTGAAAAGAAGATGCCCGTGGCCTCAACACTCATGAGGTCTTGGACACCAAGCGGCGAGGTCTCATCCTTAGCCAGTGCCAACACATAGGCAGAAACGCCAAAGACAAAGTAGACAACGTAGGCCAAAAGACCTGCAAAAACCCAGTAGAGATTGACGCCCACCAGTGCATGGACAAAATCATCCATCTGGCCTGACAGCAAGAGAAAGACCACGTAGGCAATAGCAACGACACCCAAGAAGAAAGCGCTTCTTCTGGCAGAGCTCAAACGCTGCTTTTCTTCCTGCGTTTTGGAGGACTGGCTCTGTGCGCCGGATACCTTGACCTTCACTTTGGCTTTGGTGCTAATCTCAGGCGCGATAGTTGAGGGAGCCTTGGCCGCACTTGGAGCGCTGGATTGAGCCTTGGCTTGAGCCTTTATGTGAGGTGTCTGCGCTGAGGCAACACTGCCTTGAGCACTCGGTTGAGACTCCGGTGTCTTATCGGCATGCTGATCGTTTTTTGCACGGAGCCGTGCGGGATCTACATGGAGCTCTTTCTTGGACACCTTCCGCCTCCTTCCGCGCCAATGCGGTTAAGAAAGCGCCTCTCGCGGAGGCGCTTATCTGCTAACACACGCAAGCAGTGCTCACGTCAATATAAATGTAGCGAACCTAGGCGGCTCATGCAGAGAGTGTACCCTTTTCATAGATACTGCGGCTCATGTTCCGACAAAAGGCACGACTTCCTGGGGTGTTAGAGATTGGCCTTTTTCTTGAAATATGCCAGCTCAATGGTGCCAGGTCCTGCATAGGTCCCAATCGTTGCGCCAATGCTAAAGACGGGAAGCCCATCCACCATCCCTTCCCACAAAGAACGTGAGTCCTCCACATATTTGGTGAGCAGCTTGTCAGACAGGCCTGAGTAGCCAAGCGCAAAGGGCAACTTGAAATCTATGCCACCGTCCAAGGCAACCGTTTCATTCAAAATGTTGCGAGCATTTTTTGATCCGCGCGCCTTGCCCAACAGCTCAACTTCGCCGTCTTTAATGGTGAGAACAGGCTTCATGGCTAAAAGCGTGCCGATGGTTGCAGCGGCCGCAGGGAGCCTACCTCCACGCCGCAAGTACTCAAGGCTATCAAGTAAGCCCAGTGTACGTACGCTGCCTCTCAAGTCCTCAAGCCTCTGGGCAATGGATGCGGCATCGAGTCCCTGCTCCGCCAGGATGAGCGCTTCTCTTACCAGGATCTGCTCACCAAATGAAACGTTTTGAGAATCCACAACCCATACGTTTGAGAACTCTTCTTGGGCTATGCACGCACTTTGATACGTGCCTGAAAGCTTGGACGAGAGGGTGACAACCACCACGTCTTGGCCAGCGTCTTGCGCCTCCCGATACGCCGCTTCAAAAACGCCGGGCGCCACGGCACCGGTGGTAGGAAGCTGGGCATGCTCTACCAGAAGGTCATAGAACTGCTCGTGAGAAAGGTCTTGTCCATCGTGGTAGAGCGTATCTCCAAAGACGATGGTGAGCGGCAAGACCTTGAGAGCCTTGTGCTCCAAGCCAACAATATCTGCTCCGGAATCCGTGATGATGCACACTGACATGGGTCAAACCTCCTGCGTCTTATTGCGCCTAATCAAGCTGTTCAAGCTGCTCCAATATTTTCCCGAGCGTCTCATACATATGAGCGCGCTCAGCCTCACTGATGTCTTTGGATGCCTCCTCAACGACGCACGAGATCACCGCTTCCATATCTTGAGCGCAGCGCATACCTGCGGGCGTAAGCACGATGCGCGTACGGTAGTTGGCGCCTGCACCTTCTTGAGCGCTGATCAAACCTTGGGAGGTGAGCTTCTCTGTGATTCTGGTGATGGCTGCTCTGTCACAGCGAGAGAGGCGTGCCAGCTCCGCGCGCGTAAGTCCTTCGGCATGCTCACCCAAGAAGTACATGACCATGGTGTCCATACCTCTGAGCCCAAACTCTCTCATCCTGTTTGCCTTGATGCGCTGTATCTCTTTGTTGAGTGCGTATATCACTCCGACAAAGCTCTCAAACCGTGTGTTCATTTCACACCTCCCACCGTGAGATGCATGATACGCGCGTATGTTGACATATCAACATCTGAAATCACCAGCTACAGCAGCTCTCCACAAAGATGGAGCACCCCAAAGGGTGCCCCAAGTACTCACGAATGCATGTTTTTATCGCTCCAGCTGGCCGATGGTTAGAGAGAGACCACTCCCGGCTGCCCCATAAGTATGCGCGCGAGGTTATACGGATCAATGGGCTCTCCAACCAGGAGCTCATCCGTTGCGCCATAGCGATCCAAGCTCACCGTATCAGAGAGGATCTCGGTGCCCAGATCAGCTAGGATCTGGAGGTCTTCTATCACAGCGCTGCCCTTGATGGTGAGCTTGACACCGCTGTTGATAAACACAATGGTCTTAGGAACTACTTCCTGGTGCGCAAGGTCAAAGATGATCTCACGCATGAGAATATGGCCCAGGCTCTTATCGCCCCGGCCAATAGCCTCAGAACCAAAGACGATGATCGGTGCGTCGGCTGACGCAAAGTCCATGTAAGAGACTGCTTTCTCAATGGGATTGGCTGTCTTAACGGCATGGGACGGCTGTAAGGTCACAACCGTGTAGTCGCCCTCGTCTTCACGGATGAACTTGCACTTTTGCTCATCTGCCAGGCGAACCAGGCTCTCCACAGCCTTGCCGTCGTTGACCAGGACGGCCAACGTCTCTCCCGGCTTGAGCTCGCCGAGCGCCGTAAGCGCCATCACAACTGGCTTGGGGTTAAAGAGGTCTCGTGCGTCAATCTGCATAATTGCCACATCCCTTCGTCCAACACGGAGCGCGGTTCTGTTCTCCCCCTGAGACGCCCGCGTTGCTAATCACAGACTACAAAAACTGCCTGTCCGTGAATGCACGCCGCCGACGAGCGGCTACTTTTGGAGGGTTTTGGCACCAACTTATACGTAAACGGGGGTGCTGCATGGTGCAGCACCCCCCCCTCGCGACTCGGATTATGATGCGGCGACGGCGGCAGACGCGGCTACATCTGCGCAATATCCTCTTGGTCGAGCAGGCGAAAACCCGCCTTCTCCAGCGCGCTTGTAGCGGCCGTTGCATCCTCTGGCAGTTTGATCTTCAAGATATCAATGGCTCGCTCATCTTTTGCGCTGAAGCAGTAACCGTATTCAACAGGAATATCCAGCTCGTCCAGAATGCCCAAAAGATCCGCCAGCCCACCAGGCTTGTTAGGCACCTCAACGGCAGCCACCTTGGTCACCATGGCAGAATAGCCCTCTGCCTCAAGGGCTGCTCGGGCGAGAAGAGCATCGGTGCAGATAATGCGTACCACGCCGTACTCGGGCGTATCCGCCAAGGTGAGCGCCTGCATGTTGATACCCGCCTGTGCAATGGAGCGCACAAGCTTGGCCAGCCGACCCTCCGCATTCTCCAGAAATACTGTGAGCTGATCAATCATGCTTATTGCCCCCTCAGGTCTATCACACGTTTGGCTTTGCCCGTACTTCTCGGCAGTGACATAGGCTCTACGAGCTTTACCTTAACACCAACGGACAACGCTGCTTTGAGTGCAGCCTGAATGCTGCTCTGGAGCTGGCTAATGGCGCCAGTTGAGTCAAAGTCAAAGTCCGGATTAACTTCCGCCTTGAGCGTGACCACATCCAGGAAGTTCTTTGTGGTGAGCTCAATTTGGTACCAACTTGAGACCTCGCGGAAGGTTTCCATAACGTTTTCAATCTGGCTGGGAAATACGTTGACTCCGCGGATGATGAGCATGTCGTCGGTGCGGCCATGGAGCCTATCAATGCGGCGATGTGTGCGACCACATGCGCATTCACCAGGGATAATGCGCGTGATGTCGCGTGTGCGATAGCGCACGACGGGACTGGCTTCCCTATCAAGCGTGGTGATCACCAGCTCACCCCACTCCCCATCAGGCAAGACCTCACCCGTCTGGGGATCGATGATCTCACAGTAGAAATGATCTTCTGCAATATGGAGACCATCTTGCTCCAGACACTCGGCTGCCACGCCAGGCCCCATGGTTTCGGTAAGGCCATAGATGTCAAGCACCTTGTAGTTGAGCTTTCTTTCAAGCTCCGCCCTAAAGTTGTCAGAAAATGCCTCAGCACCATGGATTCCTGCGCGCAGGTGAAACTCTTCTGCAGGATCGATCCCCATCGAGATGGCTGTGTCGGCAATGTGCATAGCGTAGCTGGGTGTACATGCAATGAGCGTCGTGCCCATCTCACGCAAGATCCTGATCTGGCGCTCCGTATTGCCCGCTGAGGTAGGAATAACTGTCGCGCCTGATGCCAAGCCACCATAATGCGCACCAAGGCCGCCAGTAAAGAGACCATAGCCGTAGCAGATCTGAACAATATCGTTAGGGCCACCTCCTGCGTACCTGATAGCACGCGAGAAGCAATCTCCCCAAAAGTCCAGATCATGCTGGGTATACGCGCCAACCGTTGCCACGCCTGTAGTACCTGACGACATGTGGATCTCTTTGATATCTGTCATTGGAACCGCAAGCATGCCATAGGGATATGCGTCTCTCAAATCCTGTTTGCACACAAATGGCGCACGCTTGAGATCATCAAAATCTTTCACGGCATACGGGTCAAACCCTGCCTCATCAAAAGACTTCTTGTAGAACGGCACGTGCTCATAGCACGCAACCACCGTCTTTTTGATCCCCTCAATTTGCAATGTCTCAATCTGATCATGAGGCATCGTGAGAATGTCTTGAGTGCTACCCATATCCTCCCCTTGCCTAAAACGTGCAACCAATTGCTCATTACTATATCGCTCGCAAGGGCGCGCTTTGTTTCCAGCTCCTTACCATTTGCTTGGGCTGGCACGTCGTTTGGACGCGCGGCTGCGATGGCACCACTGCTGCGACGGCGTGCGGGCGGGTGCTGCACGGGGTGGGCGGGTGCTGCGCGGGGCAGGCGGGCAGTCGGGAGCCGTGCAAGGTAGTGGCCTCGTTAACTGCGGAAACGTCCGCACCTCTCCAATGCTTTACTTTTTGATATGGTAATGCCCCGGGCACTACAGCAGGAAGCGACGCCTCAGCACTCTTTGCAGCACAAAACTCCACGAACCGTTGTTTTTCAATCACGTTTGCCCAGATAACTCTTCTGCAAAACGACGGTTCATGGCGATTTGTAAATCGCATGCATGAGGCGGCGCTCGCAATCACGCAGCCCGCCTTGCAAGTTAAGATTATCCTGCACGACAGCGTATCAAGAAATCATATAACAGTGCCCTCTTACCGCAGGTAAGAGGGCACTTTCACATATTATTCTGCAGAAGCCTGCCAGTCTATGTGTGATCAGACCTCCTGCTGCGTCCGCGCTGCCTCAAACTCCTCAAGCTCAGCACGTGTCACCTCTTGCAGGCGACGCTCTGCAGCGCGCATAGCCTCAGGATCTTGGGACTTCTTTGCCGCACGAAATGCGTTGAGTGCCTGCAGAAATGCCATCTCATGCTGCGCAGCACGATCCTCATCGTGAGAGCTATCTTGCGCCGAGCGCCCCGTAGCTGATTGCGCTGAGCTCGCCAAGTCGGATGGCACTTTAGCTTTCGTAGGCACTTCCGTAAACTCTCCCGCAGGCGGGACTTGCGCGGGCGGCTCTTCCGCGGGCGCATCCACTCCCACCTCAAAGCGACCGTGGGAGAGTCCCTCTTTAAGGGCCTCTACCAGCCGAGCATCAGATGCATCAAGGCCATCCGCAGCGCTTTTCAGATTGATATCCATGTAAGTCTCCTGATCGCACTAGATAAGATGAGCCGTGCCAGTCTCATCAAAATCAACCGTCGTGGTAAAGAAGCTCTTCAACGCAGCAATGCCCGCCGCTGTATCTTCGACACCTGCCGTTTCATAGCTTGAGTGCATAGCAAGCTGGGGCAGACCCATATCGACCGCACGCACACTCAGCTGCAGGTTGCTCAAGTTTCCCAAGGTTGAGCCGCCGCGTGTATCGCTTCTGTTAGCAAATGACTGCGTGGGTACCTGGACCTTATCGCACAGCGCCTTAAAGACGGCACGGGAAACCGCATCGGTCGTGTAGAGCTGGTTTGCTGCCTCTTTGATCACGACACCGCCGTTTATGTGGGATTTGTTCTCTGCATCGGTCTTTTCGGGATGATTGGGATGCACCGCGTGGGCGTTGTCGCAGCTCACCATGAACGAGCTTGCCACGGCGCGCATGAAGTCCTCGTCGGTCTTGCCGAGCGCCGCGTTAATGCGATGCGTTACGTCGGAGAGAAACGTTGACTGCGCACCCTGCTTGGTCAAAGAACCCACTTCCTCGTTGTCAAAGCAGGCAAAGATTGAAACGTCGTGATCGTTCGTGCTTTCCAGGAGCGCCTTGAGCGCGCAAAATGCGCATTGAAGGTCATCAAGCTTGGGCGCAGAGACAAACTCCTGCTCAAAGCCCCAGATGCGGCCATGCTCGCGCGAGACCAGAAAGAGGTCAAATCCCAGGATGTCCTGCGCGTCTTTCCCCAGCTCATGCGCTATAAGGCGCACAAAGTCGCCACGAGTAAGTTTACCTGCGGATATGAGCGGACAGAGGTCAACTTGGCGGTTGGTGGCCACGCCCTTGTTGGCATCGCGGTCAAAATGTATTGCGACGCTGGGAATCAGTGCCACATCTTTATCCGGCGCAACCAGGTGGCTGACCAGCTGCGCTCCATCCTTCACAATCACGCGACCCGCCACGGAAAGCGGGCGATCAAACCACGTGCGATCCAACATGCCGCCGTATGCCTCGACGTTCAGCCGCAGATAGTTTTCTGGCCCCTCAAGCTCTGGCACGCTTTTTACCTTGAACGTGGGAGAATCTGCATGCGCCGCAGCAATCTGGAAGTGATAGTGATCCAGCGCCCGCCCTGTCTTCCACGCAATAACGCTGGAATCGTTGCGTGTGGTGTAATAGTTCTTACCAGGCTCTATGTGCCATGCGTCGCCTTCTGGTAAATAGGTAAACTGCGCGGCGTCCAAGTATGAGCGGATGGTCTTTACGCTATGAAACATGCTGGGGCTCTGGTGGATAAACTCAATGAGCTCCTGGGAAATCTCTTGTGGCGCTCCCGTGCCATTTTCTTGCACAGACTGTTGCATGAAATACCTCTCTTATGCGTTGATCCTCGTCGTGTGGTGTGTAGTGTGTGGTGTGTGGTGTGTGGTGTGTGACGCAACCTACGCGCTGCCGTCTTCTGCGAGAAGTTCATCTAAGGTAGCGCCGTAAGCGCCCAAGAACTCCCGCACGAAGATGTCCACCTCTGGAAGCTCTTCGGCCATCGCATCAACCGTCTGCCTGATGGTCTTCTCGGCTGAACGAAACTCTGCGTTTCCGCTGCTTCTCTCCTCTATGCACTTGATCAAGGCAGAGATCTTATCCGCCGCATGAACGAGCTTTGCCAGATAGTCGTCAGGCGTGGCACCGCGCAAAAGCGGCTCAAAATCCAGCCTCAAATCTTCCGGCAAACAGGACAGGAGCTGCTGCGTTGCTGCCTCCTCTACCTCCGCGTAGGCCGTGCGCGTTGGTTTGCTGAAATACTTGACCGGCGTCGGCAGGTCCCCCGTGATGATCTCGGGCGCGTCGTGGTATATCCCCAACAGCGCCGCATAGGAGCTATCGAGCGATTTGCCAAAGCGCCGGTTACCAATCACGCACAGCATATGGGCAATGCACGCCACCTCCAGCGAGTGCTCTGAGAGCGTCTCTGGTCGAGAACTTCTCATCAAAGACCAGCGCTCGATATAGCGCATGCGTGAAAGCACGGCAAAAAAGTGCCACCTACGCTCATTGGTTTCCATACGTCCCTCGCTCTCACAGTTCCTTGCGGCCAACCCACACATTTACGTAACAGTTTTTCACTTTTCTGAGTTTTGCCACACCATTGTGAGAAAATTCTCATCGTACACATGCTCATGAGCACAGCATTTTCCCAGAGAGGGGCTTTTATGCTCAGAATTGGACTGCTTACCAGCGGCGGAGATTGCCAGGCGCTCAATGCTACCATGCGCGGCATTGTAAAGACCATCCTCAACAATACCAAAGACCAGGTAGAGATCTACGGTTTTGAGGACGGCTACCAGGGGCTTATCTACTCCCGCTTCAAGATGATGAGCTGGAAGGACTTCTCTGGCGTGCTTACGCAGGGTGGAACAATCTTGGGCACCAGCCGCACGCCCTTCAAACTCTTGGATACGCCCGAAGCAGACGGCGTGGAAAAAGTCCCCGCCATGCTTCAGACATACCACAAACTGCAGCTAGACTGCCTCTTCATGCTGGGGGGAAACGGTTCTACCAAGACGGCGGCACGCTTGGCGCAAGAAGGCCTCAATATCATCGCGCTGCCCAAGACCATTGACAACGACACCTGGGGCACTGATATGACCTTTGGCTTCACCAGTGCCGTTGATGTTGCCACCCGCTATCTGGATGAGATCAAAACGACAGCCAGCTCGCACGGCCGCGTCTTTGTGGTAGAAATCATGGGCCATAAGGTGGGCTGGATCCCGCTCTACGCCGGTGTGGCAGGCGGCGCCGATGTCATCCTCATCCCTGAGATTCCCTACGACATACAAAACGTTATCCAGGCAATCGACAAGCGCAACACCGACGGTGGCCGCTTTGCCATTGTTGCGGTAGCAGAAGGTGCTCTCACCAAAGAAGAGGCCGCGCTGCCCAAGAAGGAGTACAAGAAGCTGATAGCCAAGCGCGCCAACAAATATCCCTCCATCGCCTATGCCCTCGCCAATGAAATATCAAAAACGGGGCGAGAAGTTCGTGTGGGCATTCCTGGTCACACGCAACGTGGCGGCAGGCCGGATGCGCAGGATCGCATTTTTGCCACCCAATGTGGTGTGGAAGCCGCTTCAAGCTGCCTTGCTGGTGAGTTTGGCTGCATGATTGCGCAGGTCAACAACAAGATGTGTCGTGTGCCGCTCAAGAATGTGGCCAACAAGCTCAAATATGTAGACCCCGAAAGTGACCTGGTGCGCGAAGCCAAACTTCTTGGAATCAGCTTTGGTGACTAGAGCGCAAACGATCCCAAACAAACGCTGCTCGGACGCGTGATACAGAGCGTGCATGCAAGATTGTTGCAAGATGTCGGCATGTCTGAGACATGCTTCTTATAATTGCGCGCTCATGGTGTCCTGTCTGAGTGATAGCCTGTCTATACGCTCTTTTGAACCCATACGACTCACGTTAGCTACTAAGGAATTGCCCATGGATGTAAGCCAGGCCATAGAGCAGGCAAATGCCCTTGTTATCCCCGGATTTCTCATTGGGGATGATGCCCTCACGGCTGAGCGACAAAAGAACGAAGAAGCCATTTCGGTTCTCATGAATGCGTGGAAGAGCGCACCCATAGGAGCAGAACCTTTCTCCTTTGACCTAGTACTCTCTCTGGCACAGCGGAATCGTGAGATCTGTGACGCCTATGGAATAGAGCGTCTGAGAAACACGAGAGGTGTGGGGCTTCTGGGCAAGTTGTCAGAAGACGATCTCATCCGTTCTGTTGCTGCTCTACAGCACCGCAGCCCTGATGAGGTAAGAAAAACCGCAGGTCCTCAGGCGGCAGATCTCAACATTGCCTACGTGGAAAAACCGGTCTCTGGCATGATCTGTGGCATAGATCTTGAAACCACCGATAAGTATCCCACCAGGGGATATATCCTCAATGTCGGCATGGAGTTTGTCAGGTTAGGACCCAACAGTACAGCAGAAAAGGGCTACGCAGCCTATTGCGGGCTCCCCGATATCTACAGGGAAAAAGGTGTTCCTCTCACAGAGATACACCAGATTACCTGGGATGATATAGATGGCAAACTCCCCTTCTATGAGAATACTGACCTCCAACAAGCCATCTTACGTGCCCTTGAGACCTTCCCTTATATGGCTCACAACGCCTCATTTGAAGACTCTTGGCTCATGCTCAACCTTCGAGGATACGCAGAGGCGAGAAAAGCTGGCAAGATCATCCCCATAGACACCTTGGATATATGCAGACGCATTGATCCTGAATACCGTACCCTTCCCCATGAATCAGGACCAGGTAGGCTTGAAAACTGGGCGCGCAGACGCGGCGTACTGAAAGCAGATGAAAAAGAGCGGCATCTAGGCCTTGAAGATGTCGATCTGATGTTTAAGACCGTTGAGGCAGAATTTAGCCAACGAAACATGTTCTAACGGACGTGTAAGGTTTCTTATGCTTCTATGACGATCGTATACAAAGGTTCGTATACAAAGGTATAAGATATATATGTAAGGGCTCGGGAGGCGACTCCCCGAGCCCTTATAGTTTATGCACGATCATTTATCGATCACATATGCACTATTTCTGCCAAGCAGCTGCTTCCTTCGCAGAAATTGGTTTGATGTCCTCACCATCTGGATAAGGTGACTCTGCTCCACCCTGACCAGCTAAGAAGAAAAAGCCAGAGCGATTCTTATACAGTGACTCCTCATATCCTGCAGGATCACCAAACTCGCCAAAGCTCTTGTGGCCAAGCTCGGTACTCTTGTCCGTGTCATACACGTGACGTTTACCATCAAAAGTCTTCGTCTTGCGCATATCGTCTCCAAACACATACCAATAACTGAGCATTGTCCTTGCACATGGGCAATACGTGACCTGAATTGCATTTTGACCGTCTTTATGCGCAGGTGCAAGGCCTTTTCACAAAAGTGTTGAGTTCGTAACATTATTTCTTGCGCGCCAACTCAACATGTCGAGCAGATGGTTATTCTAGATCACGTACCACCCATGAACTGGCATTGCGTGATCCAAACAACCCTGACGCATGGTAAATGGTACAAACGGTACCTTCTTACAGGCGTTTTTGTAGGAATCTCAATCTTGTTGCAGATCTGCGCTCACTCTCGCTGAGATGGCCGGGCTGCCATACCATAGAGCACAGATGGAAAGGAGGCACATCGTGCATCAACCCTTTGAGGGGCGTACAACAGAAGAGAAGCTCCAAGACTTGAAAGAAGTACTCTCACGCTATGATTCGATGGCCGTAGCACTGTCGGGAGGCGTTGACTCAACACTTTTGGCAAAAGTTGCCCATGATGTCTTAGGCAACTCCATGATTGCCATCACCTCTGCAAGTGAGTCCGCCCCGCACCAAGACATCCTTGAATCTCAGAAGTTTTGTGCAGATGAGGGCATAGAACAGGTGGTCGTCTCATATTCCGAGCTCGATATCCCCGGCTTTGCAGATAACCCCACCAACCGGTGCTATCTCTGCAAACAAGAGCTCTTGAAGCAGATGGATAAGGTGTGTCAAACACGAGACATACATACCCTTGCAGAAGGATCCAACCTTGATGATGAAGGGGATTATCGCCCTGGTCTTATGGCTATTGCAGAGCGAGGAGCTGCAAGCCCTTTGAGAGAGGCACACCTCACCAAACAGGACGTGCGTGATGTATCGCACATGCTTAACCTCAAGACATGGAACAAACCCCAAACGGCGTGTCTTTCTTCTCGCTTTCCGTATTGGCAGAAGATCACTCAAGAGAAACTTGAGGCCGTGGGAGAAGCAGAGGCCTATTTACACGCGCTCGGCGTTCAGCAGTGCCGTGTGCGCATCCATGATAAACTCGCGCGCATTGAGGTTGAAGCGCCCGATCTGCTCCGCCTGGCACAACCCGATGTACGCACGGGTATCTGTAAGCGCTTCCACGAATTGGGCTTTGTCTATGTAACGCTTGATCTTGATGGTTTCCGCTCTGGTTCTATGAATGCCGTTTTGCAAGGAGACGCTCATCACACGACCTAAGCTGCCTGGGTTCAACCTTAAAGGAGACACCATGCACATTCCCGAGAATTACCTCAGCCCCGCTACCTGCGCTGTCTTTACTGTAGCGGTGGTTGCTGTGATCAAGCACGCTATCACACGCGCCAAACAGGTTCTTCCTCCAGAAAAATTGGCGCTCTTGGGCATCGCCGCTGCCTTTAGCTTTGTCGCTATGATGTTTAACATCCCCTTGCCGGGCGGTACCACAGGACATGCAACCTGCGGCGTTCTGATTGCCATACTCTTTGGCCCTTGGCCAGCAACCCTCGCTGTGAGTATGACCCTGGCCATCCAAGCATTCTTGTTTAGAGACGGCGGCATCCTCTCCCTGGCAGCCAACTGCTTCAACATGGCATTTATCCTGCCCCATGTTGGCTATGCCATCTATAAGCGTGCCTGCGCGGGATCGGACAACCTGGGACGTGAGCTTGCAGCTGCAGCTATTGGCTCGTATGTCGGTATCAATACCGCTGCTTTGGCCTGCGCACTCGAGCTGGGCATACAGCCCATGCTCTTCCATGATGCAGCTGGTCAGGCCCTCTATTGCCCCTACCCCATCTCTGTGAGTGTCCCCGCTATGATGGCAGGTCACCTGAGCGTCTGGGGCGTGGCAGAAGCAACGTTTACCGTGGGCATCTTGGCATTTGTGAGAAAGGTTGCTCCGGACTTCTCAGCTCTTGGCAGCGCCTCCAGCACCGAAGAAGATAATAAACGTATAGCTACCTGGCCTTTTTCCCTTCTCGGCGCACTGATTGCCCTCTGCCCGCTCGGTCTTATCGCCGAAGGAGATGCATGGGGAGAGTGGTCGGTGGATACCCTCCAGGAGCTGATAGGATTTGCACCGAGCGGCATAACCAACGGCTGGGAGTGGACAGCATTTGTCCCTGACTACGCCTTTGGTAATCTGCCTGATATTGTGGGCTATATCCTCTCGGCCGTCATTGGCACAGCACTTTTAGTGCTCTTCTTCCGGCTGGTAGCAAAAGCGCAAAAGCCGAAGGTCAGCTTTGAGCAGTAAGTACGACGCGCATAATCTTCCTGCATGGATGTGCGTGCAGGAAGATTATGTTGCTCCGCACTATAAGGATGGCTTCATCGCAAAGGGCATACTGTCCTTTGCCTCCATCTTGGCGAGATTTAGGCTCGACGATTCCCGCGGCTCACGCTATGCGCCGCCAACCGCGCTTGCCTTGGTCGGCATGTGCGTCTCAATCCTGATGATTTCTTTGAGCAACAACTTCATCTTCACCGCGGTTTTTCTCGCCATCAACCTGGTCAGGATGTGTCTTTTGCCCTCAAAGCACCTGGCACGCGTGCTGAAGCCGTCTCTTGTCGCTGCGCTCATTGCACTTACCACGACGCTCCCCAGCATTTTTCTTGGACAGTACGCTTCCCCGGTGCTGATTACTTCAAAAGTTTTTGTGACAACATCGCTCGTGCTGCTTACCTCTGAGGCCTACCCTTCCCACGTGCTCACCGCTTCGCTCAGGTTGCTGGGCGTGACCAACAGCGTGATCTTCCTTTTTGACCTCACGCTCAGAAATATCGTGCGATTAGGTGAGATAGCCCGCCGGATGCTTGAAGCGTTGAGTGTAAGGAGCATTGGTCATATGCGCGATAAGACCCTGTCGCTGGGAGGCATTGCCGCTACGCTCTTCTTCAAGGCCAACAAAGCAGCAACGGAGGCACATGAGGCAATGGTGTGCCGCGGCTTTGTGGGCACCTACCCCACCTATCGCATGCACTTCTCGCGCAAAGACCTGGTGATAAGTATTCTATACTGCACGTATCTTGCTGCATTAGGCGCACTTTTTATATATACGCAAGGATTGGTATGACCCATATTTCATCGCATGAAGAAGCGCTCCATAACCCCCATAAGAACGCGGATGCCTCGCCGCTCATTGTGCTCGACAATTTCTGCGTGGCGCTCGACGGGCGCGCCGTGCTCAGGCATGTTGATTTAAGTATTTATGCCGGCGAATGCGTGGTGCTCATGGGAGATAATGGCTCGGGCAAAACGTCCCTCTTGCGCGCGTTGGCGGGGCTTATTTGGGCAGATCAGGGTACTTATACGTTTCTTGGTAAGGCAATCGACAAGAAGAGTATGCGCGCGCAGGCGCTCTCCAAGTGGCTCCACCAGAAGCTGGGCTTCGTGTTTCAGGATTCTGATGCGCAACTGTTTTGTGCCTCGGTTGAAGATGAGATTGCCTTCGGTCCGCGACAGATGGGACTGACCGAAGAAGACGTGTCGCAGCGCGTGACAGATGTTGCCAAACTCCTGCATATTGAAGACCTGATTGAGCGCGCCCCCTACAATCTTTCGGGTGGCGAGAAGAAAAAAGTTGCGCTGGCAACGGTGCTGGCAACCAATCCCGACGTCTATTGCTTGGATGAGCCCATGGCTGGCCTGGACAAAAAGACGCAGACATGGCTGCTTGCAACCCTGATTGATCTCAAGAGCGCGGGCAAGACCATCATCATCTCCACCCACGATCAAACCTTGGCAGACGAACTGGCAGATTGGTTTGTCTACGTAGGCGATTTTCACGGCTACGAGAATCGGCCTCATGTGCATATAAACCAGTCATAGATGCCGCTACATAATAAGAATTCTCTCATCATTTGGGAGATTTGTGCTGTGTCTGCACGATATGCCAAAAACGTGGTTATATGGTTGAGGTTTCACCACTATAGTATGGTGACGTGCAAACGACCTCTCTGGTGAATCGTGTTTTGGGGAGACACATGGCTACCAAATGCAATATCGTCGCAGATTCTTGCTGTGACTTTTCTCTTGAAGAGATTGAACAGGCGGGCATTTCCTATCTGTCATTTACCTATACAGAGGCCGATAAGAACAACGGCTTTGCAGGCGTTGATGATCTGTTTCAGTCGCGCTCTGCCCATGAGTTCTATTCGGCCATCGCCCAAGGTGCTCACCCGCTCACCTCTCAACCCTCGCAGATTGTCTACGAGCAGGCCTTTGAGAAGGCCCTTGCCTCTGGCGTGCCCACCGTTTTCTTCTGTCTCTCAAGCGGCATCTCTGGCGCGTACAACGGTGCGCTCACGGCACTTGAGCGCGTAAAAGAGCAGCACGGAGGAACGCTTTCGGTACCCATTTATGTGGTGGATTGCCTGGTTGGCTCTACCACAGAGAACCTTTTCATGCACGCGGCCATCCAAAAGCGCGATCAAGGCTTGAGCGCAGAAGAGCTGGTGGCGTGGGCAGAAGAGGCTCGCTTTCACCTGCACACCATCTTTATGGTGGACAACCTTGATGCCCTGCACAGAGGCGGCAGAATCCCTAAATCTGTGGCCGTCGTGGGAGGCATTCTGGACGTGAAGCCGCTTCTGACCTTTAACCTGGACGGCTCACTTGCCATCATGGGCGCAGCGCGCGGTCGCACCAAGGCCATCAAGAAGATGGCGGCGTTTTATGAAGCATTCCACGACAGTACGCAATACGGCCACGTGGTGGCGCTGGGCAATGCTGACAGCGCACATGAAGCACAAAGCCTTGAAGATCTTCTCGTCAAAAACGATCCTGGACTTACCCGCTACACCTCAACCATCGGTCCTACCATCGGCTGCCATGTGGGGCCGGGCATGTTCTCCTGCTGCTTCTGGGGCAAAGACCGAAGGATAGACGCCTACAACGATGCCAAGAACAAAGGTCGCGTGAAATAGGCTGGCCACTGGGCTGCGCGGCCGTAGCGCATGGCCGCGCAGACTGACGTGTCCCGCTCACACAACGCACCAGGTACGAAAAAGGAGCACCCCACAGGAGTGCTCCTTTTTTGCAGGTTCTTCTCGCCCGCTTACTTGCGCTTGATAGCAGGTACATCTATGTGCTCGTAGCGATCAGGATCTCCCTGCTCGCCGATCTCTGTGGGACTTCCCTTAGCAGAAAACGCGTCCGCATCCACCGGCTCAGGATTTTCTCCCAAGGCCTCGGTATCCAGCGCATCCACGTTGTCGTTCTTGAATATGTCACGGTCCAGATAGCCCGTGAGCTGGGCCATGATGGTAGTCACCACGGCGTCGCCCGTGATGTTGATAGCGGTGCGACCCATATCCAGCAGGCGGTCAATGCCCATGATCATGCCCACGCCTTCCGCTGGCAGACCGACGGAGTTGAAAACCATGGCCAGCATGATGGTGCCCACGCCCGGCACGCCTGCCGTACCAATAGATGCCGTCACCGCCGTCACCACCGTCATGAGCAGCATGGCCGGGGTGAGCGTAATGCCAAACGCCTGGGCGATAAACACCACGGCCACGCCCTGCATGATGGCCGTACCGTCCATGTTGATGGTTGCGCCCAAAGGAATGGTGAATGCAGCAATTTTCTTATCGACACCAATGCGCTGCTCAAGCGTTTCCATGTTGAGCGGGATTGTGGCGTTAGAGGAGCTCGTTGAGAACGCAAAGACCATGACCGGCCAGAATTTCCGCAGGAAATGGAAGGGGTTGAGACGGGTGAATGCCAACAGCAGCAGCATGTAGACCAGCAGAAGTTGCACCGCAAGCCCTAGATAGACCGTTGCCACAAAGGCTATCATCGGCAGGATGCCCGAGATGCCCAAGTTGGCAAACGTCCTGCTGATCAGACAGAAAATGCCCAGAGGTGCCACCTTCAACACGAGCGAGATCATCTTCATCATAACGGCGTTGAACTGCGAGAAGAACCTGTTGACCGTGGCTACCTTCTTACCCAGACGCCCCAGGATGAAGCCCAAAATGAGCGCGAAGAAGATCACCTGCAGCATGGAGCCCTCAGACATGGCGCTCACGATGTTGGTTGGCACAATGTTCACGAGGACATCTTGAAAGCTCTGGTCCATAGCGGTCGAACCTGGCTCCACACTTACCACAGATCCCAGGTCAAGGCCTACGCCAGGCCTCAAGACCGTGCCCAACGCCAGTGCAATGATAACTGCCAAAGCCGTGGTAAACAGGTACATGATAATGGTGCCCGCACCCACTTTACCCAGCATCTTTGGGTCAGAAATTGATGCGGCGCCCACCACGATCGAGCAGAACACCAAAGGGATGACCAGCATCTGCATGAGCCGGATGAACCACTGGCCAAATACATAGAAGATGCCCTCAATCAGCACATTATCAACAATTGAACCATCTGAAACGCACACGCTCAGAATGATGCCCGTAATGATGCCTACGACGAGAGAAATAAGTATTCTTGATGTCAGGCCAGCGCCTTTGCGAGAAGACGTTTCTGCAGCTACTCCCATATCCCACCTCAATCACAAATGTATATAAGTGCATGTGTGTACGATTTTATGCTATAGGTAATCGCTGGTTCGCCGCAAAATACACGCAAAAATATGCCAAGTCTTCTCCGTGCTGTAACACGGTGCTCACGTGTCTTGCCGCCCCAAGACCATAACTCTCCGTTAGACCAGCGTTGACGTAATAATGTCCCGTCCCCGCCCTAGGATGAATGTCGCCAAACATCAACATCGAAGAGACGGGGACGGGATGCTGGACATCATACTCCATGAGATGGAGGGGCTCTCCCTCGGGGAGAAGCGTGAGCTCATCTGTGCCACGAAGGCGGCGGTCGCGCGCGAGCTTGGCAAGCAGGCAGATGGCGCGACGCCCAGATCATGCCCCCGGTGCGGCTCTTCCTCCTTCATCAGGAAAGGGCACAATGCCGACGGCTCCCAGCGCTGGCTCTGCAAGGGGTGCGGGAGGACGTTCTCGTCCAAGAGCAGGGGCCTGCTCGCCGCCTCGAAGCTCGATGCCACGACCTGGGCGCTCTTCGTGGAAGCAACGCTTTCGGGCTCAAGCCTGAGGCAGTGCGCGAAGACGTGCCATGTGTGCCTCAGGACCTCCTGGTTCATGCGCATGAGACTCTGCGAGGTCATGGCGCGCTCGCTTCTCGCCTTCAGGACCGGACCTTCGGTCTCCTGGCAGGTAGACGGCGCCTACCTCGACGAGTCCCTCACGGGAAACAGGGCAAGGAGTGCTGCCAAGATGCCGAGGAAGCCTCACAAGCACGGCGGCGCCGTCCATGCGCGCGGCATCTCCAACCTCAAGGTCTGCGTCATCTGCGGAGCCAATGATGCCGGAGACGAGCTCTGCCGCGTGGCCGACAGGGGAAGGCCGAAGGATGAGGCCCTGAGAGACGCCATCAAGGGTCTCGGTCCTGGCACCTGGGTGGCGACCGACGCCCATCAGGGCTACAAGCGCGTGCTTCCCGCCCTCGGCATCACCGAGCATGCCGCCACCGACACGCGCCTGCAGAAGGACGGCGAGCTTGGCATGGTCAACGCGATGCACCAGAGGCTGCGCATCTTCCTTGCCCCATTCCACGGCGTATCCACCAAGTGGCTGGACCACTACCTCTCCTGGTTCCTTTGGCTCGAGCAGGCAAGGCGCTCGGACGCAGACGGGCTTCAGACGCTTTCCGGCCAGAGCGCCTGCGGCTTCTACGAGCATACGAGGCGCCAGATGATCGATCGTCCCCAGCCCTTCTGGGACTATTGGCAACGGCAGGGAGCGGCTACGTCAATGCTGGTCTAACAGAGAGGACCATAAAAACCAGATGCTAGAATATCCGCGTACGCACAACAGAAAAGGATGAACATGAACGAGAGCAACGCACCGACCGCATCGGTTGCACCGGCCACACCGGCCACACAGGCTGTGCCCCAGGCGCTTGAGGCTGTTATCTTTGACATGGACGGCCTCATGATTGATTCCGAGAGCATCTGGACGGCGGCGTGGGAGCCAACGCTGGCAGAATTTGGCATCCATGAAATTCCGGAGGGGCTGCCCGACGCATGCCGCGGAACCGCTGGCCCCACGCAGGTGGCACAGATTGAGAAGTACCTGGGCACCGCCGTGGACGCAGCCGCCATATCCCAGCGCCTTGAAGAAATAGGCGAGAAGAACGTGATTGAGCAAGCCACCAAGAAGCCGGGGCTGGATGAGCTTCTCGCCTATCTGCGCCAGATGAGGGTGCCACTTGCTGTCGCAAGCTCCGCCACACTGGAGCGCATCGACGTGCAGCTTGATCGGCTGGGGCTGACCTCCTATTTTGCGGAGCGCGTGAGCGGGCATGATCTGGCACACCCCAAGCCAGCGCCGGACGTGTTTTTGCTGGCTGCCAAGCGCCTTGGTGCGGCGCCTCATGCGAGCATGGTGCTTGAGGATTCACTGGCAGGTATTGCGGCGGCGCATGCAGGAGGTTTTATGCCGGTTATGGTGCCAGATCTGGTGGCGCCAACAAGCGTGGCTCGCGCGCAGGCATATGTCATCTGTCACGATCTTCTGGAAGTGAAAGCGCTCATAGCCGAACGGTGGGGCTAAGGCGCCGGGGCCAGCGCAAGGTCCAGCGCAGTGTTCAACACGAGTTCAACTCACGAAAAACGGTACATCTACCTGCGTAGATGTACCGTTTTGTGTTAGCTCTGCTGCGTGCACAGAGGCCGCCTGAGATCTAGGCCGCGCATTTGCGCTGCAACCTACATGAGCTCTGTCACGTCACGCGCAAACTCGATGGGATCGTCTATTGGCAAGCCCTCGATCAAAAGCGCCTGGTCATAAAGGATGTGGCCATAAAGCTTGAGCTTGTCGGCATCATCTTTGACGGCCTTCAGCTTCTCAAACACCGGATGCTTGGAGTTGAGCATAAGCACGCGCTCTGCCTTGGGCGCGCCACCCATGGCCTGCGCCTGGTCTTGCAGACGGCGTTCCATGTCCAAGGAGATGGGGCCTGTGGAAGACACCATTGCGGGGGTGTCAGCATCAAGTGAGGCAGAGGCCTTGACCTCGCTGACCTTATCGCCCAGCGCATCTTTGAGCGCCGAGAAAAGATCGGCGTTGTCGGTGTTGATCTGCTCCGCCTCTTTCTTCTCGTCCTCCGTTGCCAAATCTAAATCTGCATCTGCTACGTTGGCGAGCTCGATATCGCGCGCCTCGGCGCCAGCGTTTTCTGAGTCCCCGGCCTTGGCGTCCACGTGATAGCTGTGCATGAATTGGAACATGAACTCATCCACGTCCTCCGTGCAGATGAGCACATCATAACCATGGGCAAGCGCGCCGCGCACGGCAGGCGTCTGAGAGACAAGCTCGCGGGACTCACCTGAGGCGTAGTAGATCTTGTCCTGACCCTCTGCCATTGCGTCTACGTACTCTTTAAACGTCACCATGCGCTCCGACTTAGCAGACCAGAACAGCAAAAGATCTGCCAGATCAGACGCCTTTGAGCCGTAGGAGGAGTAGATGCCAAACTTGATGCCACGTCCAAAGTTGGTAAAGAACTTCTCGTAGGCCTCGCGGTCGTTGTCGCGCATGGCCTCAAGCTCTGAGTGGATCTTCTTTTCCACACGGCGCGCAATGGCGCGGAGCTGGGCGTTTTGCTGCAGCGTCTCACGCGACACGTTGAGCTTCACATCGGGTGAATCGACGATGCCGCGCACAAAGTTGTAGTAATCCGGCAGCAGATCTGCGCACTTCTCCTGGATGAGGACGTTGTTGGTATAGAGCGCCAAGCCCTTCTCGTAATCTTTGCTATACAGATCAAACGGTGCCTGATCTGGGATAAAGAGCAGGGCATCATAGGAGAGCGTGCCTTCTGCATGGAAGCTTATAGTACGTGCCGGGTCGACAAAATCGTGGAAGCTGGCCTTGTAGAACTCGTTGTAATCCGACTGCTCGACATCTGCTGCGCGCTTCTTCCAGATGGGCGTCATGGAGTTGATGGTCTCAAGCTCCTGGTAGTCTTCATACTCTGGCTTGTAGTCATCACCCGCGTCTTCTGGCTTAGGCTTCTGGCGGCTCTTGGTCACCATCATCTGGATGGGATAGCGCACGTAGTTGGAATACTTCTTGACCAGATCACGCAGGCCCCACTCTGACAAGAACTGGTCTGTGTCTTCCGTGTCGCTTTGCTTGCGCAGGTAGAGAATGACATCTGTACCGTGATCATCCTTGCTGGGGCGCTCGTCTTGAGCTGCGGGCTCAATGGTATAACCCTTCACGCCGTCAGACTCCCACGCAAATGCTTCGTCTGCCCCAAAGGCACGGCTGATAACGCGGACCTTCTCGGCAACCATAAAGGCGGAGTAGAAACCGACGCCAAACTGGCCAATGATGGAGACATCGTCGCTGGTGTGCTCCGCGTTTTCCTCCTTGAACTGTTCAGAACCAGAATGCGCAATGGTGCCCAGGTTCTTATCGAGCTCATCTTTGCTCATGCCAATGCCCGTATCAGAGATGGTGAGCGTGCGGGCATCTTTATCAAAGGCAAGCGTGATGGCCAGCTTGTCATGATCCACGTTGAGATCTGGGTTGGTCAAGCTCTCAAAATTGAGCTTATCGAGAGCATCTGATGCATTGGAAATAAGCTCGCGGAGGAAGATCTCCTTGTTGGTGTAGATGGAATTGATCATCAGATCAAGGAGCTTTTTACTTTCTGTCTTAAACTGCTTCATAGAACACAGCTTCCCTTCTGCTTGCATGGCGCCTGTTGCGCATGTCCAACAGATAGCTATCTACCCTGTTAGAAATTCTCTATGCACTCAGCGGAGAAAATCTTCTATGACAGCACTTAGATTTTGGATGCGACTTCAATCTTTCGGTTCACCAGATGTCCCTGCTCATGCTCGCACCTGATCACAAAATCAAAACGATCCAGCGCAGTGCAGAGCGGCAGATCGTTTGCGGGAAATTCTGGCTTGAGAGGGTCTAAGAATTTTGCCCCCGCGCCTTGCGGCAAATCTGCCACGGCACTCTCTACGTCGTATGTTTCTCCCGTGAGCAAACTCTTGATGTAACAAGCACAGATCACGTCTTCTTCTGCCCTGCTCACTCCTTGGTTTCCCATGGCCACAATCGAGACCTGCTCGGGCGCCCGCGCGCGTATATAGCGCGCACACGCACGAGCATTGACCAAAGACCCCGTTATGATTTCATCTGCATGCTGCGCGTGCACAAGTCCCTGCGTGCCGGCGCTGGTGGTATGGATCACAAGCTTCTGGAGCACATCTTCTGGCGCCACCTCAGAGGGCGCGTTGCCAAAATCAAAACCTTCCACCCGCGCACCCCTACGCTCACCAAACGTCACCGCATCTGGAAAGAGCGCCGCCAGCGCGCGAGCCTCATCCAGCGACCCAGTAGGCAGTATCTTTTGAGCCCCATAGGCAAACAGGTAGCACTCCAGCGTAAACGCCCGAAACACATCAATAATTATCGTCAGTCCACGCGCCAGGTCCGCGCCTTCTATAAGCTCTAAGATCTTGATATCCACCGCTTCACGCCTCCAGCACATACGCTGGAGTTACTGTACCTCAGCGCAGAAGGTCAGCGGATGAATGGCTCCCACCGGACACTGATCAACACAGATCATGCATCCGCTGCAGCGAACCGTATCAATTTTTGCCACATGGTCATCTATCGTTATGCACTTTTCTGGACATGCGCGATCACATTTTCCGCAGCCAATGCAGACGTTAGCGCACGACTCCTTGGCGCGTTTTCCCACGTTAGGATTTTGACAAGCGACAAAACTCACCACGCTTGCCGCACCTTTCTCCTGGATGGAGATAACGTGGCGCGGGCAGACCTTGGTGCATTCACCACAGCCCACACAGCGTTGAGGATTTACCTCCGCTATGCCATGTTCGTTGATCTTGAGTGCCCCATAGGCACACACGTCCACACAGTCACCAAAGCCTATGCAGCCATAGGTGCACGAGCGTGAGACATGGCTCATGGTCGAGAAGATCCTGCAGCTTTTTGGGCCATCATAGACGGCGGTACCTCGGATTCTGTCCGGTGCTCCATTGCATGCCACCGCTGCACGTTTGACCTTGACCCCCTCTTGGGTAACCCCCATGAACTCGGCCAGCTCACCTGCCACCTTAGCGCCACCCGGCACACAATCATTGCACGGGGCACCTTCTAAAACCGCATGCGCATACCCTTCACAACCAGGGTGTCCACATGAGCCGCAGTTGAGACCTGGCAAGATGGCGCAGATCTTTTCCAGGCGCTCATCTTCTTCCACATGCAGCGCGTGGGAAGAAAAACTCAATATGAGAGCACCTATAAGCCCAAGACCTGTCACCAGAACAACGGTAAGTACAATCGACTGCATGCTCGCTCCTATGCGCCAAAGAGATGTTCGATAACGCCCGAGAACCCCATGAAGCTCATGGCAACAATGGCGGCAGAAATGAGCGTGATGGGAAGCCCCTTGAAGACTTCAGGAGGATTTGCCTCCTCAACCGTGCGCCGCACGCCCGAGAAAATGACCATGGCAAGCAAGAAGCCAAGACCTGCGCCCAAAGCCGCCACCAACGATTGCAGATACGTGTAGCCGTTATCGATGCTCAAGATGGTGACGCCCAAAACGGCGCAGTTGGTGGTAATGAGGGGCAGGTACACACCCAATGAGCGATAGAGAGCGGGGATGAATTTTTTTATCGCCATCTCCAGCAGCTGTACCAGCGTGGCTATGACCAAGATGAAGGTGATGGTCTGCAGATATTCAAGGTGCCACAGAACCAAAAGTCGCTCGAGTGGCCATGTCACAGCGCTGGCAAGCAGCATGACAAAGGTGACCGCAATGCCCATACCAACAGCAGAATCAAGCTTTTTTGAGACGCCCAAGAAGGGGCAAATACCCAAAAAGCGTACCAGGACAAAATTGTTGACCAGAATCATGCCAAAAAGAATTGATGCATACTGCGCCATCAGCACTCAGCCTCCTTAGCCACTTCTCTCTGAGCGCTCCGCGCTAACTCTGAGGCCGAAACCGCCGCCTCCAGCTTGTCATACAGTTCCTCTTTACCGGACGCCGCACAGTTCATGCCACATGCAGCGCACACGTCTTCAGCCTCGGGCAGCTTATAGTTTGCGTTGCGATGCCGCTCAAGTGCAACGGACGCCGCCAGGATGATACCGAGCGTCGCAAAACCTCCCGCCGGCGTAACCATGATCAGCATGGGCTCAATAAAGTCAGGAAGAACTGGGATGCCCAAAAACGTTCCTGCGCCCAAAACTTCTCTGATGGCACTCATGAGAATGAGCGTTGCGGTAAAGCCAAGTCCCATGCCCAGTCCGTCAGCCGCCGATTCTAAAACCCCATGCTTTGAGGCAAACGATTCCGCACGCCCCAGCACAATGCAGTTGACCACAATCAGGGAAAGGTAGATACCCAGCGCATCGTTGAGCGCCGGAAAATAGGCTTCCACCACCATCATGACCAAGGTGACAAAGCTGGCAATAATGATGATAAATGCCGGTATGCGCACCGAATCCGGTATGAGCCTGCGCACGAGCGAGACCACAATACCAGATCCTACCAGCACAAACGTGGTGGCAAGGCCCATGCCAATGCCGTTTGAGACAGCCGTTGTCACCGCAAGGGTAGAACACAGGCCAAGCGCCTGTCTGAGCACAGGATTTTCTCGCAAAAGCCCAGCTGTCAGGATGTCTGTCTTCTCGCTCATGCGCTCACCTCCTGATACGCGCTGCACGCCGCGTTGAATGCCGCCAAGGCCGCCTTGGAAGAGATGGTGGCGCCACTTATGGTGTCAATCTGTGCGACGTCAACGCCCGATGCATCACGCCCCACAAACTGGCCAATAAACGACTCCTCAGAAATCCTGCTGCCAAGTCCCGGCGTCTCCGAATTCTGCATGGCAACTATGTTGATAACAGTGCCATCCAGGCCAAACGCAACCGCCAGCGGCACCTCTCCGCCATAGCCCTTAGATTGAGCAACAATGATGTATCCGCTCGTCTCCCCAGAGGCATCGCGGGCGAGAAGGGCCTGCGTGCAGTCCTCTTGTGTGCACGTAACCTCTTCAAACGATGCCGCCTCTGGCATAAGCGCCGCATAGGTCTCCTGTGCCTTCTCCTGTGCCGTAGCCGCTGCAATGGGAGCGGTGATGTAGTGTGCAAATCCCAGAAGCGCAGAGGATACAGCACAGATGAGCACCAGAACGATAACGGGTTTGACGAGGGAATTCTGCGCCTGGACACTTTGCGTAGGCGCCTCGGCCTGCTTACTCACCGCCATCACCTCTCCTCTTGGCGCGCGCAAAGCTCTTCTTGGGTGCACCGAGAGGCCGCGCGCGTGTGGCGTCGTCGATAAACGGCACCAGAAGACTCATGAATAAGATTGAGTACGCACACCCCTCATTCATGTTGCCCCAGAAGCGGATAAGGCATGTGATCAGCGCCAATCCGCATGCAAAGACAACTTTTCCCCGGACGGTCAGAGGGGCTGTGGTGTAGTCGGTTGCCATGAACACAGCCCCTAAGAGCACACCGCCGGAAAGAATCTGCGCCACGGGATCAAGCCCCATCAGAGCGGAAAACACAAAGACGAGTCCTGTATAGATGACCGGTACGTGCCAGCTAATGGTCTTTTTTGCCAGAAGATAGGCAAAGCCCAAAAGGATGGCGAGCGCACTCGTCTCTCCCAACACACCCATCTCAGTTCCCAAAAACATGTCCAACCAAGGGAGTTTTTCCGCTGTCTGGGCAAGCATCGTGGCAGAACTCACCGCATCATAGCTGCTCAACATCACCTGCGGCACCGGATAGCTTGTCATAGCTGCCGGCCATGAGATGGAAAGGATGATGCGCGCCACGATGGCCGGGTTGGCAAAGTTCTTTCCAATACCGCCAAAAAGCTCTTTTACCAGCACAATTGCAATGAAACACCCCACGACCACCATATAAAGCGGAAGGCTTGCTGGTACGTTGAATGCCACCAAGACCCCGGTTACCGCGGCCGAGAGATCTCCTACCGTTTGAGGAGTCTTTCTCAAACGGCACCACAGATACTCAAATGCCACCGAAGATGCCACTGAAACCGCAATCAAAAGTGCCGCACGCAAGCCAAATATCACCACGGCAGCAATGGCTGCAGGCGTCAGGGCAACCAGCATGGTGCGCATGATGCTTCGAGTCGTAGTTGTACCCACGATCTGTGGAGCGACCGATAAGCTCAGCGCGGATTCAAAGTTATTACCAGGCGCTGCTGCTTGGTTCTTCTCGCCTTTATCCTCTGCCATCTTGCGCCCTCCTCTGCGCGCGCTTTCTTTCCTTCACGAGCGATCGCGCTAGGCGAACGTTTTGCGTCAGGGGTTGTCTGGCAGGACAGACATATGAGCATGTTCCGCACTCCATGCACAGGTCTGCCATGTATTTGTCCAGAGCGGCCGTGTCTCCTCGGGTGTACGCCTTCATGATGTCTACAGGCGACAAGGACATGGGGCAGGAATTTACGCAGGTGCCGCAACGTATGCATGCGGTGGTTTCCATCTCCTGTGACCCCTCTTGGGTAAATGCAAGAAGACCTGAGTTCTGGCGCACAATGGGATAGTCGAGATCAACCTGAGAGACGCCCATCATGGGGCCTCCGGTCACCACCTTGTACGGATTTGACTTGAGCCCGCAGTATTCCAAAACCTCCCTGATGGGAGTACCTATGGCAACGTCGAGATTTTGAGGGCGTGCCACCGCGTCGCCCGCCACCGTGATACGACGTCTGACCAGCGGCATTCCATCTTCAAGGAAGCGCCCAATGCACGACATGGTCGTGACGTTAAAGAGAACACATCCCACGTCCGTTGTATGACCACCGCGCGGTACTTCTCGCCCTGTTGCGTTTCTGACCAAGACATGCGCAGCACCTTGCGGATAGCGCGTCGTCATGGAAAGCACCTCGATGCGCTTGTCCGCAGCACAGGTCTTCTTGAGGATTTCGATAGCTTTTGGTTTGTTGTCCTCAATGCAGATCACGGCGCGCCCAATACCGGAGAGGTCCAAGCAGGTAGAGATACCTTTGAGAATGGTATCGGGGTGCTCGACCATCTCTCGGTAGTCGCTTGACAGATACGGCTCACACTCTGCGCCGTTCACGAGCCAAGTGTCGATGTTATCTATATCCACGTTGAGCTTGAGCTCCGTGGGAAAACCCGCGCCACCAAGACCCACAATGCCGCTGTACTTTACGGCATGGATGAGCATCTCATAGGTTGGGACATCAGGCGGCCAGACGGAGTCGTCGAGCGTCTGCTTGCCATCGGGCTCAATGATGACTGCCACGTCTCTTCTGCCGTCCGCATAATAAATGTTGCGAATCTCGGTGACCGTACCAGAGACCGACGAAAAGATATCCGACGTTGTTCTTGCCTCGGCATGACCTATGAGCGTACCCACGTTGACATGGTCTTTTTTCTTTACGCAGGGCTGGCACTGAGCACCTATGTGTTGCTGCATTGGCAAGATTATCTGTGTTGGAACAGGCATAACCTCAGTCGGCATATCTGCCGTCACCTTGTTATGCGTCAGATCCACACCGCGCCGCTCTCTCAATTTGAGAAGCGAATGCGCAATGCCCCCCAAGCATCCCATGTTGCCCCCCTCGGCATGGACTATGAAGTTAAATATCAGCACTGTGTAATGATGTTGAAACAAATACCAATCGCTGATTACCTAAATAAAGCATGACTTGACTACTATTGCCTATACATTCTGGTGTACGGAGCAAGATTGCGTTTCAATGGCATGAGCGGTCGCTAATGAGCAGGTCAATGGGTGTTTCCAACATATTTCAACACCGGTGTACGCTCGTTGAGGCCTATGAAAGAGCTTGGGGATCCAAAAGATGACACGCAAAAACCCATATAAAAACAAGGAGAAAATGTATCCAGGTCAAGGAAGATATTTGTAATTTGCTTTGCGACACACATTTGACAAACGTATTTGCTAGGATGCTAAAAACACTTGGTTAGCGGGGCACATTTGTACGTAAACGTATATATTTCCTAGGTAAGTGGAATACTATCAATTGTTCCACGTCATGAATGCTCCCCTGTCTTATGCTTCCCCCTCTTTTAGATAGAGCTCCGTATAAGACACGAGTGTATCTTGTTCCCGAACGAAAGGAAGTCTATGAACGACTTCATTTTCCAGTCCCCGACAAAGTTTGTCTTTGGCTCGTCTGCCGTTGAGCGGACTGGGGAAGAGATCCAAGCACTTGGGTTAAGCCGTGTTCTTCTCGTCTACGGCGGTGGCTCCGTTAAGGCATCGGGCCTTTTGGAGAAAGTGGAAACATCCCTCAAGAATGCAGAGATCTCATTTATTGAGCTCGGTGGTGTTAGACCCAATCCTGAGGTCGATTTTGTCCGCCAAGGCGCCAACATTGCACGCGATAACGCCTGTGACCTCATCTTGGGCATCGGCGGTGGCTCCGTTATTGATACGGCAAAGGCCATTGCCTTTACGGCCGTTTCCAAGAAAGACGCATGGGACTTCTTCTCTGGAGAAGCACACATCACCTCATGCTTGCCCGTGGCATGCGTCCTCACCATTCCTGCGGCGGGCTCTGAAGCATCTGGCTCGTGCGTTATCAGCAATGATGAGCTGTCGCTCAAAAAGGGTGTGAGTAGCGATCTCTTTAGGCCAAAAATTGCCATCATGGATCCTACGGTCACCTATACGCTTCCCTTGTATCAGACAGGCGCTGGCGTGACCGATATGATCTGCCACATAGCAGAACGCTACTTCAGCTCTGTAGGTTCAGTTCCTGTGACTGATAACATCTCCACGGGTCTTATCCGTGCCATCATGGATTCAGCACGCGTTGTTATCAAGAATCCTGAGGATTACGACGCCCGCGCAAACATCATGTGGGCAGGCACGCTTGCCCACAACGACCTGTGCGGTTGTGGCCGCAACAGCTCACTTGAAAAGCACGCGGGCGGCTGGGAAAGCCATGGCTTAGAGCATGAGATCTCCGCTCACCGTCCAGAGGTTGCACACGGCGCTGGTCTTGCGGTCATTTTGCCCGCATGGATGCGTTATGTCTGGAAAAAGCGTCCCGAGCGCTTCCTTTCGTTTGCCGCTGACGTCTTTGGTCTCACCCCAGAAGATATGACACCGGAGAGCATTGAAACCACGGTCCTTGCAGCCATTGATATGCTCCAGGAGTTCTTTGTAAGCATGGGCATGCCAAAGACGCTTGATGATCTGGATCTGTCCGTGGAGGAAATTGACACGTGGATTGAGACGCTCAAGGAGAACAAGGGCGAGCCCTTTGGCGAGTTCAAGCCGCTGAGCATGGAAGACGCACGTGCCATCTATCTCTCAGCTTTCAAGAACGCATAACCACAACCACATTTACGTGCAAGCGCGCCCGAGCTTCTAGCTGGGGCGCGCTCTTCTTTTTTCCATGATCTTTTGCCCACACCTCTGCGCGCCCTGTGCATACGCGCACGCGCTCAAAGCTCTAGATGCTCTAGATGCGGCGCAGGCCTTCCCATGCCCACATAAGCAGTGGCGCGGGCAAGATCTTTCCCGCAATACGCATAATGAAGCCGCTGACACAACAGGTTGCAATGGGATAGTTGATCTTGTTGATCATCATTGACCAGTGCACGACATGTTCAGGCGATAAGAGCGGTTGAGGGTGTTTGACCGTCTGACCGTTTTGCGTCATGCGCGCAACGTCGATGAACTCTGTTTTGATCCAGATAGGACACACAGCAGTGACCGAAATCTTTCTCCCGCGCAGCTCAAAGCGAAGCGCTCTGGTATAGCTTCTCACAAATGCCTTACTAGCTGCATAAACGTTAAGTCCAGGCAGTGGCTGGAAGCTGGCACTTGACGCAATCTGCAAGATTTTTCCGCCCGCATGCATGTAGTGAAGAGCAATCTGGGTGACTTCAACCAAGGCACGGCAGTTGATATCAATCATTGCATCAACCTCTTGAAGACCAATGTCTGCATACGTACCAAACTTTCCCAACCCGGCAGCATTGACGAGAAGACCTATCTCAAAAGGCCCCTTCTTAGCTGCATCTTCGAGCATATCGTTGAGGCGACGGATATCTTCTCCCGAAGAGAGATCCATCGTTACCGGAATAATCCTGTCGCCATACTTCTGCTGCAGCTCTACCAAGCGCTGTTTGCGGCGCGCAACAACCCATATCTCATCAAGCGACGCATCATTGAGAGCTTGACGCACATACTCACGGCCCAATCCACTTGATGCTCCTGTAATCAGCGCAATCTTCATTGAGTCTTCCCTACATTGATGGCATCTTCAATAGCTTCTGCAAGCTGGAGCGCTTGCTTTTTATTTTCCGTGATGATGGTGGCATCTTCTTCGCCGGTTAGAAAGTGAACTATGGCACACGGCCTGATGGAAGGTCCCGCTCAGCCAGAGCCACTCTGCGCAACGGAGCCTGCCTCAACCGATGCTATATCTTTCAGTCGTACATACGGATGAGCCAAGAAATCAAAACTGGCACGAAGATATATTCCCTGTTCACCAATTTTGGTATCTGCCACTTCCTGTGCAGACAAGAAATCCTTCTGCGCAATATCTATGGGAATCGTCGCGGTGGAGTGGAGTGGCTTAAATCTTCGCTTCATCGTTAAACTCCTCAATATCACACATGCCATGCCTATATCACAACGTGTTGCGCGTGTGGGTGCTTATTCTTCGTGTTCAATCACGTACGAGCCGACAATCTCTCCAAAAACCATGAGATGAGGATCTTTGTTAGACCCATACTCTGAGCTGTCTTTATCCTCTGGATAGAAGTCTCTTTTGATCTCAGGGATATACAGCGCTGAATCTTCCACCTGACAATAGATAACGGTGCACTCAAGGGTAAGCGGGAGCTCAGCAATTCCAGGCACGTCTACATGCGTAGATGTAACCGGTGTCAGCTGTGCCATCTCAAACTTGTTCACTTCGTTACCGTGGTGCGTTCCACAGATGCCCATGATCTTGCGCGTTCTCTTCCTCTGCTCCTTTGTCTCATCAAGCGGTATGTTCACGGTAAACTCGGCATGCTTCTCAAGCATCTGTGCAGTGTACCTGCCCGTTCGAACGTATGCCTCAAAAACAGGTCGTGACCAGTTGGTACCCATTGTTCCCCACCCTATGGTCATGGTGTTCAACTCATCTTGAGCTTGTGTAGTCAATAAGACCCCCTGAGGAATTGCACGCAGAATTTGAGCACTGTAATCGAGAAAATCAACTGGTCGTTGTGTATACATAGTGCCTCCTCGCCTGCCGCACCTCTGCACGGTCGGCATGATATTTACTACTAATCTACCCACATATCTTGTATGTGCTTTCACGTAGAAGTATGCTCCACATTTTCACATCCTGCTTACGCTATGCTTCTTAAAAACGCTGTATGTCTCATAGGAGATGAGATGAAGCCCTGTCCACATGTCCTCATAGCTTCAGACTCTTATAAAGGTTCTGCCACATCACCAGAGGTCAATAACCTTCTTGCGAAAGGAGTTCTGCGCGTATTTCCCCACGCTCATATCACTCAACTTATGCTAGCAGATGGTGGAGAAGGCACCGTGCAGGCATGTGCACAGTCAAGAGATAGCGTCATGTGTCATGCTGTTATACAAGGCCCTTTAGGAAACGCTATTGACGCAACATATGTGCTTGTTGACCAGGGTAGGACTGCCGTTATTGAAGTTGCTTCCGCTGTGGGTATTACGCTTGTTACCACCTCCCAAGAACATGCTTTACACGCATCTTCTTACGGCGTGGGACAACTCATACAAGATGCCCTCAACAAGGGAGTTACAAAGATCTATGTAGGGCTTGGTGGCAGTGTTACCACCGACGGTGGCACCGGCATGGCACGAGCTCTTGGTGCACGCTTTCTTGATGAGTACGGAAAAGACGTTGAAGCTGGGGTGACGGGTCTTAGACACATAGCACACATTGACCTATCTCATCTTGATACGCGCATAAACGACGTCGATGTTATTGGTCTTACGGATGTGGAAAACCCGCTCTGCGGGCCTTGTGGTGCAGCCTTGATGTTTGGCGAGCAAAAAGGCATACCACAAGCCATGCTTTCTGAGGTTGACACCTGGATGAGCTCATATAGCACCTGCTTAGAGCAGACGCTTATGCGCTCACTTTCCTCCGTGCCTGGAACAGGAGCTGCTGGTGGCCTTGGCTTTGGGCTTTTGGCATATACTCACGCCAAACTCACACGCGGCATAGATTTTCTCCTTGATGCCCTTAACATAGATGATCACCTCACCGATTGCGATTTTGTTCTCACTGGTGAGGGCAGAATGGATGCACAGACTGCCCTCGGAAAAGTTCCTGCCGGTGTTGCGGCGCATTGCAAGAAGTTCAATATTCCCGCCATAGCAATCGTGGGCAGCCGGTCAGAAGATGTGGGATCTATTTATGAAAATGGAATAGACCTAATCATCCCTGCCATTATTACCCCCACAACCTTAGAGGACTGTATGCAGAAGACGCACCAAATGCTTCCTCTTGCCGCAGAGACCGCAGCACGTGCGGTTGCTATGGCCCATAAGCTGCAACGCATATAGAAACGCACACCCAAACGTGCCTTTGGGAACGCATGTCCCCAAAGGCACGTAGATCTTAGGAGTGATGCCGCTTCTTTCTGAGAGCGGCAGCCCCTGCCAGTGAGAGCGACGATATAGCCGCTACGGAGTAGTGCAGAGGATAATCACCTGTTGAAGGCAGGAGCGGTTGTTCTTCTTTACGTGGAGGCTTGGGCTCATCCACCATGACAGACTGCCGCTCATCATCGAGGTCTGCATGTTCTGCCACAAGACGCCCATCTCTACACAGAGCCTCAGTGCACACGAGGCGCCTACCTGCCAACTCACGCGCATCCACTTCAAACATCACATCGACACTTCCTTGGCTCTTCTCGGGAGCAACATCAATCTGCTTCTCATCCAACACTTCATTGGTTTGCGAATCAACAAGCTGTCCTTTAAGGACGTAGTGCTCGTGAGGAATCACGTTCTCATACGTCACCGTATCGACAATGCTTTGGTGATCTTCGGGCGAGAGGTTCTTATCGCCATCAAGACCATCTTGTGCTGAGGTGCTGACCTTTGGGAACCAGATGGTTTGCGCATCATCATCAATGTCTGCATGAACCGCGTATTCTTTGCCCTCGCGCGTCAGTGACTCAAATGCCACGACGGTCTTTCCCACAAGAAGTGATCCATCAAATTTGAAGGTAACGCTCACCTCGCCGGAAGAGTTTTCGGGCGTAAAATCGCAGGTTGCCGTAATCTTTCCCTGGGGACTTTCTGCGGGTTGTCCCGTATCTTTGTCCATGAGTGTGCCGGTGACGGTATAGCTTTGGTGGGGAATGAGGTTTTCAAAGTGGACAGTGTCGTTGATGGTGACCTCCTTTGTTGCGGCTACATCTTGTGAGACTCCGTCTTCTGCGCGCGCCTCAGTTTTGATTTGAGGGATATATACGGTCTGCGCATCATCGGCAATATCAGCATGACTTGCCACAACTTGTCCATCTTCAAGGAGCTGCTCAAATACCACCAGCTGGTGGCCCGCGAGTTCTTGAGCATCAAACGTGAGGCGTACCTTCTGCTCTCCGGTGCTCAAACGCGCGACAAAGCTCAACTCTGCGCTCACGCTCTTTCCCGCTGTATCAGTGAGAGCTTTTCCGGTCTCTTTGTCCATAAGATCAGCGTGCAAGGTATAGCGCGTACCTGGCGTGAGATTCTCATAGGACACGGTATCGATCACAACTGCCTGCTCATGGGCGGCTACAAGTTTTTCTCCAGACTCATCCGTGGCCCGTGTCTCAATGCGAGGACCTTGTGCATCGGTGAGCGTGCCACCGTTGACCTGCTGCTTATCTCTGTCCACGACAATCTCAAAGCGTGCCAGTTTAAGCCCTTTGTTGACATCACACCTGAGTTCCTGAACAAGATAGGTGTCATACGGGAGCGCACCCAGACGATCAGACGCCGTACTTGGTTTATCTTTTGATCCAGAAAACCACACGCCTCCTGTACGTGTCAATTTGGATGAATCTACAACGCCGTCCTTATATGCTGCATCAAGTGCGTTGGTGTCACGCGTGTGGGGGATATTTTCTGCAGACGTATCCACAAGTCCGTTAGCATCACTCACCACCACATGGGACTCGCCTGTTGTCTTGGATGTTATGAGAAATGCCACGTTTCCCAGGCGCGCTTGTGTCTCACCAGCAATCTTTACAAAACCCAGATCACCGCGCATGACTTGGTCTTTGATAGTGGGCACCTGATAGGTACGTACCGTTTCCGCACTACCTTGAGACGTGATATGCACCACCGTTGGTGTCGTGTTTTTCACATAGCCGACAGGTGCTTTGACCTCCGTGATAACAAGCGTTCCTAACGGGAGGCCAACATTTCCTGCGCTATCTTTATAGAGCGCATCTCCCGTAGCATTTACAAGGCGAGCTGTGCCGTTCTTATCAGTCGTTACCTGCCATGTCTTTGCTGCATCTGTTGGCAAATTTGAAGCATCATAGGTGCCTGCATAGAACTTGAGCTCAAACTGAGCGCCTGAGAGTGCTGCCGCACCGCGCGCGGATGGTTCTCCCGATTCCGCATCAACTTTTTTGAGGACGATGTCTATTGGATTTATCTGCGGCACATCTGATGCCTCATAAGAGGTCATGCTGCCCGCATTCACTTCAACCTTTCTCACAGAGGAGTTGAGTGCAAAGCCCAAAGGAGCTTTGGTCTCCTTGATCCAATAGCTACCCTGTACGAGCCCTTCCACCGAGCCTCTACCCTGCCGGTCGGTCGTGATCTGAGCTGCCTGCTTGGTACATGCCTCATCCTGATAAATAGTGAAGATTGCACCAGCTAATGAGTAGTTGGCATTGTTATTGCTTACCGCTTCATTTGTTGACTTCTTTACGAGAGAAATGCCTCCTGTTGCCATAACCTCCACGATATTCTGCATATTGCCAATGGGCGAATACCAGATTTTGCTTGCCTTATCCCACGGCCCTGCCTGACCTTTATGATTGTTTGCTTCTGCCACGAGCTCTTGTATCTTTTGTGCATCCTCCCTAACGCAGCGGCCACCGCGACCCTCATAGAGGTTGCTATCCATACCGTTGATCTTCAATAGGCCAGACTCCCAATCAACTTCTGCCCCCAAATAGATCCGGATAGCTGCAACGATCGAAGCGTCTTTCCGCACAAACCCACGAGGATTATTGCCGGCAGATACATACACCAAATACGCCATCCCATGAGGCTCCCACTCAACCCCTTGAGCCTCACCCATATAATCCCAGCGGTAGAATGACTCCCCCACGGGGTGCCTGAGTCCTGGAGAGACACAGTAGACCGACGTGCCAAGATTTGATTCCATGCGGAAATAACCCCATGGATCGACATCTGAGCTTACGACCGTAAGCTGTCCTTCCTGCGCATAGGCAATCTGAGGCATGATGCCTATAACCTCTTGAAACATGAGGCTCACAACAAAAAGGAGTGACACAAACTTTTTGATTCTCAATTTGGCATGTCTTGCGAGGCCCTTCTTCCAATCACGTCTATGCTTTGGCCTATATCCACTCTTAACCATCTAAGCTCCTCTCAAACGTGCGACTGAACAGTCCGTACGTCTGATAATGAAGAGCTCAGAGCCCACGTCTGGCAGCAAAAGCAAATACAGCCCGCACCGTCTCGCACCAAACTGGCACCAATCTAACCAAACCGCGCAAAGGCCAAGCTCAGTGTGATGCCACGCGCGTACTACCTACCAGACGGGTTTTGTGCTCTTCCGTGTTGTGCAAAAATGCGAGAAACCATTTTCACCGTGAGGCTCATTGCATTGGAGATACACATGCAGCAGATCTCGACCGATGTACTTGTAATAGGATCAGGCCTTTCAGGGCTGAGCGCGTGCATTACCGCCAGACGTGCCAACAAAAGTGCCACCATACTCAGCACTCAAGCCATCTGTTCTGGCTCAAGCTTTTCTCACAAGACCTGGGGACTTGGCTTTGTCACTCCAGGAAAGCTTGGTCCAGAAGATCTTGCCCGCACAATTGAGCAGACAGGAGGCCATATTAACAACCCAGAACTCACGCGCACGCTCGTGGACCATGCAGAGGATGCGGCGGCGTTCCTGGAGTCTTTTGGCCCCACGCTCGAGCGACCCCACAATCCAAACCAGAAAGAATTCATCCCCTGTTTTGATACCCACATACGGTCTTGGCACGGCTATAGGCCGCACGCCTTTGCAGCACCTTTGCGTGCCGAGCTGCAGGCACTCAAAGATGCCGGCCAAAAATCAAACGAAGAGCTCTCCCACACGCATGTGCTGTCACTTCTCAAAGACCAGACAGGACGCGTCTCAGGTGCCTTTGCGCTCGACAAAAATGCAGAGCCACTGCTCATTTTGGCTGGTAGTGTCATTATTGCGTCAGGTGGCTATGCGGCGCTCTGGCAACACCATCTCTGTGCGAATGAGTGCAGAGGAACCATGCATACCCTCGCGCTCGACGCGGGCGCACGCTGCACCAACCTGGAGTTCGTGCAGCTCATGTTTGAAGCGTCAGCGCACGAAGCCAAGGCCGTCCACAATGAAAAAGCCTTCAGTTGGACACACATCATCGACGCCACAACGGGCGCATCCATTTTTGATGAACTGGGTATCCCCGCGCAAAAAGCCGAGCAAGCGCTCAACATTCACGCAGGTCATGGGCCCTTTACGGCACGGCTCGACAGCAGACTGGTTGAGACCAGCGTGGCTCTATTCAAAAAGCGCTATCCCCAAAGGCACGTCGTGGCAACGCTTGACCACCAACTTCTCACCCAAGGCGAGAAGCCCGAGTTCATAGAAGCGTATCTCAACTGGCTGCAATCTGCGCTCTCCGTCAGTGCCAATACGCCCCTGACGCTGCACGAATGTGCCCACTCCTGCAACGGCGGCATCCAGATTGACACCTCCGGCCGCACGCGTGTGCCGGGGCTCTATGCCTCCGGCGAGGCAGCAGGCGGCGTTCACGGCGCAGACAGAATTGGTGGCCTCGCAAGCGTTACGGCAACGGTTTTTGGCAGAATTGCAGGTGAGACGGCAGCTGCTGAAGCGTCTCCATCTGACACTGACGAGGCCGCCCTTGAGCTGGCCTCCCCCATCGTTATCCCGTCGGCATCAGGCATTTCTCGTCCACATGCGGCGCAAAGCTATGAGGCGCGGGCGCAGGAGCTAGGAGATGTGCTGGATGAATTTTGCTTGGTGCTCAGAAATGATGCGGGACTCGCGTTGGCTGAGCAGCGGATTCACAATATGTGTGATGAAACTGTTGCGCAGTCGCATATATTTTCTTCTTTATCTGACACACTCCAGGCCCTAGACCGGGGCGATAAGGGCTTCAACCTTAGGCTTCTTGCCGCAAATGAGCTCTACTCCAGCCTGCGTCTGGCGCGGAGCGTAGTGCACGCAATGCGCGAGCGCACAGAATCTCGTGGCAGTCATATGCGGGAGGACTTCCCCGAGACTGACCCTGCGTGGGCACATGCGTCTCTCAGTTGGTTTGAGGAGTCGTGATATTTGGGTACGTATGTCTTGTTGTCAATTTTGGAGAGACCTATGCTTACTCAAAAAGAGATGCTTGAGCTTCTACATGCTGATGTTGTGCCAGCCATTGGCTGTACTGAACCTGCGTGCGTGGCGCTTGCGGTAGCAGACGCCGCCAAAACGGCAGAGCTTGCGCCCCATGAGATAGATACCGTTGAAGTAGAGGTATCCCCCAGCATCTATAAAAACGGGATGTCTGTGGCAATTCCTGGATATCCGGAGCTCGGACTGGACAAGGCAGCAGCAATTGGTGCTGTGGTTGCGCGCCCTGAGTGCGGGCTCGAAATATTTGGCGAACTCAACGACGAGCGCGCACATGAGGTTCGCGCGTTTCTGGCCAAGAAGCGTGTGGTAGTGAGACTCGCCGACGGAGAGCGCGGCGTATTTGTGCATGCCCGCGTGACCGGGAGCGCCAAAACAGCTGCAAAAACCACAGAGGCCACGTGCACTATCCAGGGAGCCCACACGCGCGTCGTCGAAAGAACCCGCAACCACACAGTTCTTGAGCTTGCGCACTCACCAGCTACTGCCGCCGGAAGCGGACTGGAGCAAAAACTCTTTGACATGAAGATTTCTGACATCGTGCAGCTTGTGCGAGAAACCCCTGCACAAGAACTTGCATTTCTGATGCAGGGAGTCACCATGAACCAGCAGGCGTCAGACTTTGGCGTGACACACACGGTCGGCGTGGGTATATCCCATGCGCTCACCAGCTCGCAAGAAAAGGTTCTTCTCGGCGATAACCTCATGGCACGCATCACCCAAAAGGTAGCCTCGGCCACCGAAGCGCGCCTCGGCGGTGGCGTTATACCCTGTATGAGCAGCAGTGGAGCCGGAACCAAAGGGCTTGCAGTCATTTTGCCGACAGTAGAGCTTGCTCACGAGATGGGCTCTTCAACAGAAGAGCTTACCCGCGCTTTGGCCATAGGGCATCTCGTCAACCGCTACATCAACCTGCATGTGGGAAAGCTGGCGGCCATCTGCACCTGTGTTATGGCTTCTTCCACAGGCGCAAGTGCGGCCATGGCCTATCTTTTGGGAGCCAATGCAGAACAGATTGGATATGCCATCCGCAATATGTGTGGAACCGTAACGGGCATGATCTGCGACGGCGGCAAGGTAGGATGCGCCCTCAAGGTTTCTATAGGGTCTCTTGCTGCGCTCAACTGCGCCTATCTTGCGGCGCAGAACGTGACACTTTCGGTCACAGACGGCATCTTGGCAACCACTCCAGAAGCGTGCATTGATAACGTAGGCCGCATTGCCAACCCTGGCATGCTGGCAACCGACAAGGAGATTCTTGCCATCATGAGGGAAAAATCTGAGTCATAAACCGTACAGTATGAAGAACGAGGAAGTTTTTAGTATGCAGCATGATGAAAATGCGCTCGACAAGATTCAGTCACGCGGAAGCAGAATAGTCAAAACCAGCATCGTCGGCATCGTGGCAAATGTTGGCTTAGCGGCCATCAAGGCAGTCATAGGCATGCTGACTGGCTCCGTTGCCATCACACTTGATGCGCTCAACAACATCTCTGATGCTGCATCGTCGGTGATTACCATCATTGGAGCCAAGCTGGCAGCAAAGCCTTCTGACAGAAAACACCCCTTTGGCTATGGTCGGGTAGAATATCTAAGTTCGCTCATCATCTCGTTGCTCGTTGTATATGCAGGTGTGAGTGCATTTGTCGAGTCAGCAAAGGCCATACTCAACCCAACCACGCCTTCCTACACAGGCGTAGCACTTGGATTGGTAGCGGCCGGCGTAGTCGTAAAAGTCCTGTTGGGGCGCTATGTCGTGGCGCAGGGCACCAAGCTTTCATCTGAGTCTCTTGTCAACTCTGGAAAAGATGCGCTCTTAGATGCCATCGTTTCCGCATCTACGCTGGTAACAGCCCTTATCTACATCTATTCCAACCTGACGCTTGAAGCGTGGCTCGGCGCTATCATCGCAATAATCATCATCAAATCTGGTATTGAAATGCTGAGAGATGCGCTCTCAGAAATCTTGGGTGAGCGTGCAAATCCCCAGCTTGCAGATGATATCAAGCAGGTGGTTAACCAATTTCCTGAAGTCCGCGGAGCATATGATCTTGTACTGAATGACTATGGTCCCGACACGTATTATGGCTCGCTGCATATAGAGGTCGTGGACACCATGGATGCAGATCATATAGACGAACTCACCCGCAAGATAACCTCACAGGTGGCAAGCAGCTGTAACGTGATCCTTACCGCTATCAGCGTCTATTCATACAACACCACCAACGACCGTATACAAGAGATTAGAACGACCATTGCGCATGAGCTGGAAAAATATCCAGACGTACTTGAGATGCATGGCTTCTACGTAGACTTTTCTCAGAGTATGATCCGCTTTGATGTTGTCATCTCTCTTGAAGTGTGCAACAGAGAAGAACTCTACGACCAAATATGCAAAAACGTGCAAGCGCTCTTCCCTGACTACAAGCTGCTTACGGCCCTGGACACAGACTTTGCCGAGCCGCGCAAAAGCAAGATTAAGGCGATGAAATCTCATGGGTAATCCAGACGCAACTGCCCTGACAGAACTCCTTGCACAGGAGCGCGGACACCTGCAAGAAAGCTGCGCTTCTGCGAGAAAATCCATTGAGGCAGCCCACGCCCTCCCCGACGATCAGGTGAGCAACCAGCTAGCAGCCACACTTGCCCACGACATCGACGCACTCATGCATGCCGCGCGCTACCTTTTTGTGCGAGAAGAACTACTTGTCCCGGCCCTCGGAGAGAGCGCAACTACATCAGATCTGGCAAATCTCACGTTCAGCCAGGATAACCGCGTGCGAGAGGCACTTTCCATGGCCGCATCTTTACAGACAAGCGCTGAGCGCACGCCAACGGGCTCCAACTTGGAATCGGTGGCATTTCAGCTGGAAGAAGCCGTAAGCGGCCTTGAGGATATTATCGCCCACGATATGACAGTGTCCTATGAGCCTACACAGCACAATGACCCAGAGTTCCTGGCAACCCTTACGTCTACATGCACGACACTGCTTGCAGAAGATACGTCAGTGTCGCTGTGGCCCACGTTTTTGGATAGGGCGGATATTGCCCTCAAGCTGCGGGGACACCAAGGTGCGTAGGCCTCATCCATACGCAAAATATGCAAGGGAGACCTGTGATGTCACTTGAAAAGACGCTCAAGCAGCTGGCCGATACAACCAGCGAGTATCGCTACTTTAACGCCCGTACTGTTGCGACGGTAGACATTGATCACGTGATCGGCGTGCGAGTGCCAAAGCTCCGCAAACTTGCAGCACAGATGCACCGCGATGGATCTGCATCGGCCTTTTTGCAGGAGCTTCCGCACTTCTTTTTGGAAGAGAATGAGGTACACGCCTATCTCCTCAATTACGAGAAAGACTTTGGTGCCGCCGTGGCTGCCTTGGATGCATTTCTGCCCTATGTGGACAACTGGGCGGTATGCGATGCGCTTGACCCAAAAGCATTTGCTCAGGCAGATACCGTCAGGCTCATTCAGCAAGCCGCACGGTGGATGTCATCTGAGCATGCCTTTACCAGGCGCTTTGGCATCAGCATCCATATGCGGCACCTTCTCGATACCAGCTTTGAGCCACCGTTTCTTGAAGACGTGTGTGCTGCAGACGACGGCTCATACTACGTCCGCATGATGATTGCCTGGTACTTGGCCACAGCGCTTGATAAACAATGGAACTCAACGGAGAAGCTCATTGCCGCGCGAACGCTTGACCCGTGGATCCAGAACAAGGCCATCCAGAAGGCGCGGGAAAGTCGCGTCATTCCAGAGGAGAGAAAAGAGCATCTTAGGGGATTTCGCTTGAAGGCCACACGATCTTCTCGCCCATAGACGCTTTTATACATTGACACATTTCGATTTGTCGATTAATATATCAACAGCTGTAGGAGAGAAGATTCTCTGAGAGAGGTGCCACCTTGGGTCACAAAATCAAGCTCTATGTTCTGACTGGCTTTTTAGGTTCGGGTAAGACCACTTTTTTGATGCATGTGCTCACACAGCTGGGAGGCAAACGTGTAGGCGTAATTCAAAATGAGTTTGGAAAGCTCTCCATTGACGGCGATATTCTGCGCCATGACAATGTTGAAATGAAAGAGCTCACCAGTGGTTCCATCTTTTGTTCCTGCTTGAAACTCAACTTTGTGCAAGCGCTTGCTGAAATGTCCGATCATGACCTCGATTGCCTCTTTGTGGAATCCTCTGGTTTGGCGGACCCCTCTAACCTGCAGGAGATTCTGGACGCCGTTGATGTCTTGCGCCCAAACAAACCATACGAGCTTGCTGGCACCATTTGCCTGGTAGACGCTGTTGGATTCATGCATGATGTCGTTGAACTTGAAACGGTGGAGCGCCAGCTGATCCATTGCAATATTGCGCTCATCAACAAATGTGATCTGGTTGATCGTGCACGAATAGAGGAGATTACCCAGCGGATACATACCCTCAACAGGCATTGCCTTGTAGTGGAGACCGTAGATGGCGTCTTGGATCCTGCCTATCTAGAGCAAGATCTTACCCACTATGAATGGGCACCCACGGAAGAGACAACCAACAGTGTCGACACCAAGCCCAAGACCTTCTCCATTGAGTTTGATGATGTTCCGCGCGAGCGTATGGACGCTTTTCTCACCGCGCTCATACCCCACTGCTATCGGATAAAAGGCTTTGGCAAGATCGATGGCGCTTGGCAGCAAATTGACATGGCTGCGGGAAAGATTGACTACAAGCCCTGCGCGGACGCAGGGAAAAGCCGCCTTATCTTCATTTCAAAAGTAGGAATCAAGCTCATTAGAGACATCAAGCAGCAGTGGGATGCTCACGTAGGACTTCCAATCACACTCCATAATTAGAAAGGTAAAAAATGGACATCAAGGTTTTGGGGAGCGGTTGCGCGGAGTGTGACGAAATGTATGCCCACGTATGCGCCGCAGTAGAGAAACTCAATATAGATACCACGGTTCAAAAAATAGAAGATTTGGTAACCATGGTGAGCTTAGGTGTTATGCAATCCCCTGCCCTTATGGTTGACGGCAACATCTCTGCTGGTCATGCCATCTCTGTAAAGGAAGCTACCAAACTGCTTCGCAGCGTGCAATAGACATGTAGGAGGTGTGCAAAGAAGGAGGACGTCAGTTGGAAACTGTGGGTGTTTTCATAACAGAGCAGCTACTCAAGATGGACTGGCTGAGCCATGCCGTCTCGTATATACTCGTGGAACTTGGTATCGATATCAGCTCTCATATAGGTGTAACACTGCAATTTTTCTTTTACGATGTTATAAAAATTACAATTTTACTATGCGTATTAATTTTGTTATCTCCCTGGTTCAGACCTATTTTCCACCAGAGCGCACACGCGCAATTCTGTCACGTTTTCCCCGGCATTGCTGGCAACACATTAGGAGCGCTCCTCGGCACGGTCACTCCTTTTTGTAGCTGCTCATCTATTCCCATTTTTATCGGTTTCACCAGGGCAGGCCTTCCACTGGGTGTAACCTTTTCATTCCTTATCAGCTCCCCCATGGTAGATTTAGGCTCTCTTGTTCTTATCCTGAGTATCTTTGGCGCCCATGTTGCTCTCGTCTACACCATAGCTGGACTCCTCATCGCTATAGTAGGAGGATCCATCATTTCACATGCACATATGGAGTCCGAGCTCAAAGATATTGCACGGGGTGAGGCGCTGCCCATGAGAGATGTCGCTCTTCCTACCTGGCGCATGCGACTTGCTTCGGCCCTTGGCTCAACACGTCGTACCTTCAAGAAGGTTTTTCCCTATATCCTGGTAGGTGTTGGCATCGGCGCACTCATTCACAACTGGATCCCGCAGCAGATCATAGAGACCCTGCTGGTTAACAACCCCTTGGCGGTACCATTAGCAACTGTGGTCGGAGCGCCTATCTATGCGGATATTTTTGGGGCAATCCCCATTGCTGAAGCCCTCTTCTCAAAAGGGGTAGGACTGGGCACCATCCTTGCTTTTATGATGAGTGTAACTACGGTATCCATACCGTCACTCACCATGCTCTCTCAAGCAATAAAGCCAAAGCTTATGGGTGTTTTTCTCACAGTCTGCCTGAGCGGTATGATGATCTGCGGCATTCTTTTCAACGCGCTTCAGCCCTTTGTGGCCTAGGCGCTCAAAGATTGGAACACTATGAATCCCTCTCACGTCTTCAAAGCATTGGGTGATGAAAAACGTCTTGCCATGCTTCTCTCCATTGCATCCCATAACGACATCTGCGCCTGTCACCTCATTGACAAATTTGGTGTCTCACAATCTACCCTCTCGCACCACCTGGCCATTCTTGCAGATGCCAATCTTGTCACGACGCGCAAGGAGGGCAAGTGGATTCACTACACCCTCAACAGGGATACGCTACAGGAGTTAGAAAACACCCTGGACACACTCGTCCATATAGATGGCGAGAAACCCAAAGATTGCTGTTAGGTACTATGGCACGCAAAAACGTTAGGCACTCAATATTTGGTAGACACCACAAGTGTACTAACAAGCACAAGCAGCGTCTCTTCTGGCTCCTGACAGGGATTTTTGCTGTAGGATTTCTGGTGCTCAGCGGCAATGTAGAACATCTTGTTGCTATTTTTTTGAAGGAAGGAGAAACAGATGCCGCAACGCATAGTGTAAGCGCTCATGTAAGCTTGCAGTTGTCCAATGCACTCAGCACCTACACCACCCTTGCCTTAGCGGCAGCTCTACTCCTTAGTGTCCTTTACCTCATCTTTAAAAACCGCCGCTCACTCATAGCGCATTCCCGCATGCGTCGGCTTCAGCGCGGGTCAAGAACGATTGACGTGGGCGATTTTCTCTGCCAGTTGGACACCCTTGTGCACAACGGGGATTTCAGCGGTATTTACGTGCTCTACAACGTTGATAAAGACGCATACTACGTAGGCCAAGCTCACCGTGTGCTTGCCAGGGTCAAGCAGCATTTCAGCGGTCATGGAAACGGCGATGTCTATGCGGACTGGAAGTATGGAGATACGTTTACTCTCACCATGTTTGACCTGTACCACAGTGGCTATATGAGCCTTGATGACTTTGAGCGTGACGCCATTGCCTACTATGGTGCCTACACTCATGGCTATAACAAAAATCATGGCATTCAAAGAACACAGCGGTAGCAGTCACGGAAATGCCTGGATGAACCTCCTCAATTCTTGTTAGCATGCAAGCAGAACGCAGTATGCTCGTAGAGGAGGAACCATGGATATTGCAACTCTAGAGCAGTTCTTGAGCTCCTATGTAGAACAGTCACCTGACAATCATGTCCGCGCATCATACGCACTTGACCAGTCATTTGTTGGCACGCAGCTCTTTGAGCGCCCACTGGTGCGCGTAGCAGATGCACACGACCCGCTCTTTTTGCGGATCCACAATGAGAAACACATTTTAGGACCTGAGTTTAAGCTGCCTGAGCAGTGGCTTCCCGAGGCTTTCCGCGTAATTTCAATCTGCTTTCCCCTCTCTGGTGCTGTGGTTCAATCCAACGCAGAGACGCCGCTTGAAAGGCCTTCTGACCTATGGCTTCATGCACGCATTGAAGGCCAGCGCTTCATTGAAGCAACCACGCGCGCGCTTGCACATTGGATCAAAGACGAAGGTTATGAGGCTACTATCCCCTCCCAAAGCCCATCCTTTACGGTGAAGAAAAAAGACACCTATACCTTAGGTGAACCGCTCTATATGAGCAGCTGGTCAGAGCGTCATGTTGCTTTTGTTGCGGGCATGGGTACCTTTGACCTCACCGCGCACCTCATAACACCAGCAGGCAAAGCCATGCGCTTAGCTAGCATTGTCACAACGGCTCCGCTTGATGTCACACCACGCCCCTACGGGGATGACCCCTTTGCGTACTGCACCCACTGCGGTGCTTGTATTGCCCGCTGTCCCCAAAATGCCATAACTCCTGCTGGCAAAGACGTCGAAAAGTGCTCAGCATTTCTCGACCAATCCAAAGAGCTCTACTATCCCCGCTATGGCTGTGGAAAGTGCCAGGTCGGCTTGCCGTGCACTTTTGGCATACCAAGGAGGTAGTGCCAACAGAATGCAAAAAACCAGAGAATAGCACGATAGCAAGGGTGCTTGCATATGCCGAGCGGACCTCACGACCCTAAGCAAAGCCTAAAAATGTGCCAACAAAATGAACGATAAACGCCGCAAGCCATGCCACAATGCACTGGAATACCACAATGCTCGCCGCCCACTTGGAACCCAGCTCTCTCTGGATGGCGGCAATTGCTGCCACACAAGGGGTATAGAGCAGACAAAAGACCAAAAGTGATACAACCGAAAGCGGACTTATGGTTGCCACAAGTTCGGCAGTTGTACCAAAGAGGACGGAAAGCGTCGAGACAACCACCTCTTTTGCCATGAACCCTGCAATCAGAGAAACGGTGATGCGCCAGTCCGCAAAGCCAAGTGGAGCAAAAATCGGGCTGATGACACGTGAGATGGTTGCCAAAATGGACTGCGAGGGCGCGCTTGTCATCTCAAAGCCCAAGGTGAATGTCTGAAGCACCCAAATTACGACAGCTGCAAAAAATACCACGCTGAACGCCCTGGTCAAGAAGTCTTTTGTCTTGTCCCAGATAAGCAGCAGTACACTCTTTGCGCTGGGGAGTCTATAGTTTGGCAGCTCCATCACAAAAGGTACAGCCTCTCCTTTAGCCACCGTCTTATGGGTGATAAAGCCTACCAAGATGCCCAAACCTATGCCCAAAATATAGAGACATACCATCACGAGCCAGCCATTTTGTGGGAAGAAGGCTGCGGTGAAGTACGCATAGATGGTAAGTTTGGTCGAGCAGCTCATGAAAGGAGTCAGCAGAATGGTGAGTTTTCGATCTCGTTCACTCGGAAGCGTCCGCGCCGACATAACAGCAGGTACCGTGCAGCCAAACCCCATCAGCATAGGCACAATGGAACGGCCAGATAGGCCTATTTTTCTCAGCAGCTTATCCATCACAAAGGCGATACGTGCCATATACCCGGTATCCTCAAGCAGAGAGAGGAAGAAAAACATGGTCACAACGATAGGACAGATGGGCAAAATGGTGCCAATAGCATTGAAAATGCCATCTATAACCAGTGAGTGAACCAGTGGACTTACGCCAGCTGCCAGAAGCGCCTCGTCCACCGCAGACGTCAGCACGTCAACGCCTTGAGCAACCAGATCTGCCAAGAAGCTCCCCACCACATTAAACGTCAGGTAGAAGACAGCTGCCATGATGGCAACAAAGAGCGGAAGTGCCGTCCATTTTCCCGTGAGAAGTTCATCAATCTTCTCGCTCCGCTCGCGTTCTTTGCTCTGTGTTGGCTTGACCACACACTGGGAGACCACCCTGGTGATAAAGGCATAGCGACTGTCAGCAACTGCCGCCGCTCTATCAAGTCCGCTTTCTATCTCCATCTGCTGAACGATATGCTCAACTGCCTCAAGCTCATTGTCATCGAGCTTGAGGCGCGCCACCACGCGCTCGTCTCCCTCAATAAGCTTGGTGGCCGCAAACCTCACGGGGAGCTGCGCGGACACAGCATGGTCTTCTATAAGGTGCATGATGGCATGGATTGCACGGTGGAGCGCCGGCTGCCCAACCGCATCACAAAAGTCCTGCTTGCCTGGTCGCTCCTGAAAGCGTGCAACATGGATTGCATGAGATATAAGCTCATCTATACCTTCGCCGCGAGACGCCGAGATGGGAACTACTGGGATGCCCAAGAGATCTTCCATCTTATTGACATCTATGGAACCGCCATTTCCCTGGAACTCGTCCATCATGTTAAGCGCCAATACCATCGGCCGGTTGAGTTCCATGAGCTGCATGGTAAGGTACATATTGCGCTCAAGATTAGTTGCATCCACAATATCTATGATGCCCTTTGGATCCTCATCCAGGATAAACTGGCGAGAGACAATCTCCTCAGACGTATAGGGAGAAAGTGAATAAATACCAGGGAGATCGGTCACTAAGGTATCAGAATAGCCTCGTATTGCGCCATCTTTTCTATCAACCGTCACACCTGGAAAGTTGCCAACATGGCGCCGTGAGCCGGTAAGCTGGTTAAACAGCGTAGTCTTACCGGAGTTTTGATTGCCAGCCAAAGCAAATGTAAGCAGTGTGCCCTGAGGAATGGCATGTGAGTGGTCACTGGTGCGCTCATCCTCTTCATGCCCATGGTTTTTCTCGCCTAGACCCGGATGTGGCGTATGGGTCTGCGCACCACCAGCATCATGCACTGTTGGCGAAACGTCTTTGTTCGTTATTGCGGTCTCTCTGATCGGTGCAATCTCTATCTGACGCGCATCGTTATGCCTCAAGCTCAGCTGATAGCCATGTATGGTGAGCTCAAGCGGATCTCCCATAGGAGCATATTTTTCTAGGGTCACCGTGGCACCTGGAATGATTCCCATATCCAAAAAGTGCTGGCGTAAAGCGCCGCGTCCGCCCACCCGTGTGATGATAGCCGAGTCACCTCGTGCAAGCTGGCTGAGATTTCTTACCTCTGACATAGATTCCTCACGTGCACACATTTCTCGCGTTTTGTCATACTCCATGTGGCTCTATCGTAAAACAAATGACGTGCGTGGGACGAGTAGGACGTGCACATGTAAAAAACCGGCAGCCGCATGATGCGACCGCCGGTTATACGGATACACGTTTGTGGCGTTAGGAACTATCGTGTTCCCACAGAGTCGTATAGGAACTACCTTCCACTCCATCCTCACGGGCCACTTGCTCAAGCTCATCTAAGTGGACACCTTCAGGGAAGAGCGCATCTCCTGGTGTCTCATAGCGCACGCACGTGCCACATGAGCTGGAAAGCGCGCGTGGAACAGGCATGAGTCGAGAAGTCCAGCCCGCCTGAGCGCACTGCTTTTCAAAGCGCAGAGCGCCAAAGTGTGACACAAATGTGGCAACGAGCGTATGCATACCTACCTACTTCTTGATTTCCAGACGCCAACCGTCTTCTGTCTCTTGCACATCCACAGAATAGCCCTGGTTGGAAGCAAAGCGTGTCACGTTCTCCTTGGGCGCAAAGTCTGAAACCAGAACCTCAAGCTCGGTGGCGCCATCACGCAGGGCATTTCTTGTCAATACAACTGGCTCGGGGCAGGAAAGCCCACGTGCGTCTACTGTTTTCATGCTTATCTCCTCACGTAAGCGCGCCTATTTTGCCTTAGCAAAGGTATTTGCACATGCAATGCACGCAACCACCACAATACCGATAATGACCGCTATCTGGCCATTCATGGTTGGACCTGCACCACTGGAAGCAAGGCCAAAGTTGTGCGCAAAAGCGGCGCCGGCGGCAAGACCCAGGATGGTGATGGCACTGTCAGAGTTGCCCTCGCCGGAGAGGATGGTCTGACGCAGCGGGCAGCCACCCAGCAGCACGGAGGCAAATCCCAGAAGGAAGGTGCCCAGTGCATTCCAAAGACCATCGGTGTGTGCTATGGGTTGCTCGGCAAAGCCCAGCTGGAAATACGTGGTGCCCGTGGCCTGTGTCATAACGATGTTGGTGATAAGCGCTGCGACAAATACGGCGACAAACCCCAGCAACAGTTTGTTGTCCTTGAACAGGACGGCGTCGCGGATGCCACCGACCATGCACATGCGCGTGCGCTGTGCAATGGCGCCAACCACCAGGCCAGCTGCCAGTGAGATGCCCAGAGCTGCATGCAGCGCGCCAGGGCCCTTGCCGGACTCGGTGAAGTGGATGAACTCAGGTGCTGCAATCAGAAGCACCAGCAAGACGATAGCAATAACCGGAATGAACGAACCCTCAATAACGCTCATCTTGTGGGAGCGAGAAAGGCTGTAGCCCCTGTTGAGGAAGAACACGCCAGCAAGAATACCAGCGGTAAAGCCCACCAGACCAAAGACGGCATTGAGGTCTCCGCCAGCCAGGCGAAGAATCATGCGGAAGGGGCAACCCAAGAACATGAGGGCGCCAATCATCGCAAAAAATCCCAGCACAAAACGGGTGACGGGAGCAGAGCCACCGCGCGGTGAGTACTCCTTGAAGACCACAGCCATGATGGTGCTACCCAGAATCAGGCCGATGACTTCAGGTCTAATGTATTGCACTGCGGCAGCAGAATCCAGGCCCAGCGCGCCTACCGTATCACGGATAAAGCAGGCAATGCAGAAGCCCATGTTGCGGGGGTTGCCAAAAAACACCAAAAGGGCGGCAATAACGCCGATGATGGCGCCACCACAAATAATGGCAACTTTCTCCTTGCTTTTGTTCATGTGTCTCCTATCCTCGCTACACTGCGTCAGAGCCGTTGCTCTGAACGTTGCGATTATGCAATACATTTGCTGAATTAGTGAAAACGAGAATTTCTAATCATGAGAATGTGCCACTGAATGTTGGATTAAAACCGCTCGGAAGATTGCTCTCGTATTCACGGGGTTACATTTGAAAAAGTGATTACCAAATACACCGGGCAATTCATTCATAAGGAGTTTAATTATGCAGCGCTATCTGGACAACTCTTCAACCACGTTTCCCAAGCCCAGATGCGTAGCAGATGCCGTGTATACCTATATGACAGAGATAGGCGTCAATGTGGGACGCGGCAGATATGAAGATGCCTACAGCGTAGAGATGAGCATCATGGAGTGCCGCGAGCGTCTAGTTGACCTCTTTGACGGATATGACCCCAGCGGTGTTGTTTTTTCCAAAAATATAACCGAAAGCATGAATGTATTAATTAAAGGCTTCTTGCAAGAAAATGATCATGTTATCGTGAGCTCCATGGAACATAACGCCGTTATGAGACCTCTGGTGCAGCTTGAAAAATCACCTGTGACCTTCACGCGCGCCGCATGTACGCCAGAGGGAGACCTCATAGTAGACTCCCTTGAAGATGCCCTTTTGCCCAACACGCGCGCCGTCATAATGACCCACGCAAGTAACGTCTGCGGTACGGTCATGCCCATAGCTAAGGTGGGCGCATTTTGCAGGGATCACGGCATCAAATTCTTTCTTGACTCTGCCCAAAGCGCAGGTGTTCTTCCCATTGACATGCAGCGCGATAACATTGACGTGGTCGCGTTTACCGGACACAAGGGCTTGATGGGCCCTCAAGGCATTGGCGGTATGGTGGCAGACCCAGCATTCTTATCCACCCTTGACCCCCTCATTGCGGGAGGTACCGGCTCCAAAAGTGACTCAGAAGAGATGCCCGCCTTCCTGCCAGACCACCTGGAGGCGGGGACGCAAAATCTGCCTGGAATCATAGGCTTGAACGCAGCGTTGGAATGGCTTGAGAACACAGGCATCGACACCATTCATGCGCGCGAAACACAGCTCACCCAGCTCTTGCTCCAAGGCCTCGTGGAGCTGGAAGAACACGGACGCGTTCGCCTAATAGGCCACAGAGACACCCACGAGCGTCTCTCAGCGGTATCCATTCAGACACCTGGCCATGATGAGGCATATATTGCCGATAAACTCGCGCGCTCCTATGGCATCATGACCCGCGTTGGCCTCCACTGCGCGCCATCTGCCCACAAGACCTTGAACACCTTCCCGCACGGCACCATCCGCTTTTCCCTGGGGTATTTCAACACGGAAGACGATGTGGCAGCAGCGCTTAGCGCCCTCGGTGAGCTCCTCTAAAAGAAGCGGCGCCGAGCACTGTGCCTGACGCCGCTTATGATATGTAGCTTCATACCGCAGGTTCTTTTCGCCCAGCGCTCGTTCAGCACATGCGCGTGACGGCGTGTGACGTCAGCGTAAGAGCTATCCGCCCAGGTAGGCCTTTCTCACGTCGTCGTCGTGCAAGAGATCCTGGCCGGTTCCTGTCTTCACGATGCGGCCGGTCTCCAACACGTAGCCACGGTCCGCGATGGAAAGTGACATGGACGCGTTTTGCTCGACCAAAAGGATGGTCGTGCCGCTCTTGTTGAGCATGCGGATGATATCAAAGATTTCGTCCACCAATATGGGAGCCAGGCCCATGGAGGGCTCGTCGAGCATGAGGAGCTTGGGGCGGCTCATCAGTGCGCGACCCATGGCAAGCATCTGCTGCTCGCCACCGGAAAGCGTGCCTGCCATCTGATCGACGCGCTCCTTGAGCCGGGGGAAGTGCTCGTAAATGACCTTGAGCTCCTCCGCATTTTCTGCATCCGAGCGCAGATAGCCGCCCATTTCCAGGTTTTCATACACGCTCATCTGCGTAAAGACGCGCCTACCCTCAGGGCACAGCGCAATGCCTTTCTGCACAATCTGGTGCGCTTTTGCGCCGGCAATATCCTCGCCGTTGAACTCGATGCTTCCGGACTCCGGCTTCAGGAGGCCGCAGATGGTGTTCATGGTCGATGATTTACCTGCACCGTTGGCGCCGATCATGGTGACAATCTCGCCCTCGTTGACCTCAAAGGAGATGCCCTTGACCGCCTTGATTGCGCCGTAGGACACGTGCAGATCATTCACACTCAAAAGTGCCATTATTTCACCCCCTGCTTGCCCAGATAGGCCTCGATAACGCGCGGATCGTTCTGGATGTCTTCGGGCGATCCTTTGGCGATGATCTTGCCGTAGTCAAGCACGCCCACGACTTCGCAAATACCCATAACAAGGTTCATGTCATGTTCAATCAAGAGAATGGCAATCTGGAAATCGTCGCGGATCTTGGAGATGTTCTCCATGAGCTCTTCGGTCTCGTTGGGGTTCATGCCTGCAGCGGGCTCATCCAGGAGCAAGATCTTGGGCTGCGTGGCCAAAGCGCGCAGAATCTCCAGGCGACGCTGAGCGCCATACGGCAAGTTTCCTGCCAGCTCACCCGCATATTTCTGCATGTCAAAGATGGCGAGAAGATCTTGCGCTCGATCGTGGAACTCCGCTTCCTGCTTCCAGTGGCCGGGCAGACGCAAGATGTCGGTCACGAGGTTAGTGTGCATGGAGTTGGTAAATCCCACCAGTACATTTTCTTCTACGGTCATCTGCGTGAAGAGTCGGATGTTCTGGAACGTACGCGCAATGCCCATCTTGTTGACCTGCACCACGCTCTTGCCCGCCGTGTCATAGCCGTTGATCAAGACGGAGCCACGCGTCGGCTTATACACGTTGGTCAAAAGGTTGAAGATGGTCGTCTTACCTGCGCCATTAGGGCCAATGATGCCGGCGATCTCAGTAGGTCCCATAGCGATGTTGAAGTCATCGACCGCCGTGAGGCCGCCGAAGTCAATGCCAAGGTGTTGCGCCTGCAAAACTGGCATCTTTCCCATATCACGCTCGGTGACCAGGTTGGGCTCTTCCACCTGCACCAGAACAGGGCGGCGTTTGCCTTGTTTTGTCGGCTGTTCGTTCTTCTCGCTAGGCATTCTCACGCACCTCCTTCTTGGCCTTCTTCCAGGGATAATCATGGTTCATGATGCGCTCAATCACGCGCGAAAGTGAGAAGTCATAGGTGCCGAGAAGACCCTGCGGACGGAAGATCATGACCAGTACCAGCACAATTGCGTAGACCACCATGCGGTAATCTGAGAAGGCACGCAGCGCCTCGGGAAGAATGGTGAGGACAGTTGCAGAGATGACCGAGCCCAGCATAGAGCCCATGCCACCCAGAACCACCATGACCAAGATCTCGATGGACTTCATGAAGCCAAAGCGCGCCGGCGCCATAACGCCGATGCAGCCCGCATACAGACCTCCGGCAACGCCTGCCCAAAAGGCGGAGGCGACAAATGCCATGGTCTTGTAATAGGTGGTGTTTACGCCAGATGCCTCTGCGGCAATCTCGTTATCGCGGATGGCCAAAACCGAGCGGCCATGCCTGGATTTCATCATGGTATGGATCATGAAGAGCGCCACCGCCACCACCAGGAAGGTGTTCAAGAAGTTGGTATACGACGGAATGCCTGTGAGACCCTTGGCGCCGCCGGTGAGCTCAAAGCCCAAGACGGAGTCAATGTTGAGCATCACAACACGGATGATCTCAGCAAAGCCGAGCGTGATGATGGCCAGGTAGTCACCTTTCAAGCGAAGCGCGGGGATACCTATGAGCAGGCCCGCCAAGGCAGCACAGACACCACCAAAGAGCAGTCCCAAAAAGACGAGCAATGCCACCTGAGGGCCGCCCGCTGCCATAGCACGTGCGTTGAGACCAAAGACCGGCATCATTTTCATGATAAAGATGGCACAGGTATAGCCACCCACGCTCATGAATCCTGCGTGGCCCAAGGGGAGCTGTCCCAGATAGCCCGTTGCAATGTTGAGTGACACCGCCAGCAGGATATAGACTCCTACCTGCTCAATCACCGTAGATTGATAGCGGGAGATAACCCCGCCGTCAATCATGACTTCACCCACAACCAAAAACAGCAGCACCAGTACGGCGTTGATGGCATAGCGCACCGGCATGGAGAGCTTCTTGCGCTCGCCCTGCTTGCCGGGCTTTCCGGCAGAAAGAGAGATGTAGGGCTTGCTCTCTGTCTTATCGTGTCTCATCGCTACCCCCTTAGACCTTCTCGTTCATCGTACGGCCCAAAATGCCGGTAGGACGGACGATAAGAACAATGATGAGCAGCAGGTAAACCACTGCATCTTTCCAGACCGAGAGACCGAGTGCCGAGACAATAACCTCTGCCATACCGACCACCAAGCCGCCGATAACGGCGCCGGGGATGGAGCCAATGCCGCCCAAAACCGCAGCTACAAAGGCCTTGGTGCCAAGCATGATGCCCATCGTTGGAGTCGCCTGCGTATAGGCCATCGAATACAGCACCGCACCGATACCCGCCAAGGCAGAGCCAACAGCAAAGGTAAAGGAGATGGTGTTGTTCACGTTGATGCCCATCAGACGCGCGGCGCTCATGTCTTCTGACACCGCACGCATGGCCTTACCCAGCTTGGTCTTCTTAACCAAAAGGTTGAGCACAACCGTAGAGATTGCGGTGATGAGAATGGTCAGAAGCGCGGTAAAGGAGACGGGTGTACCCGCCACCTGAACGGTTGAGATGGACGTAAATGCAGGTACCACCTTTGCGTCTGCACCAAAGACCAACTGAGCACCATTTTCCAAGAAGTAGGACACGCCAATAGCGGTAATGAGGATGGACAGACGCGGCGCGTTGCGCAGCGGCGCATAGGCAACCTTATCGATCAAGACACCCAAAAGCGTGCATCCTACAACGGCAAGAAGTGCGGCCAAAAGTGGCGGAACACCCCACTGTGCCAGTGCAATCCAAGAGATATAAGCGCCGACCATAATAATATCGCCATGGGCAAAGTTGAGCAGCAAAATGATGCCGTACACCATTGTGTAGCCCAAAGCAATAAGTGCATAGACGCTACCCAGCTGCAAGCCATTTAACAATTGCGTCAACACTGTCACGGTGAACACTCCTTTCATTCTGTCTCACATCACCCATGTGCAACAAGCTCTGTTACCAACACAAGGCGCCCAGAAAAAGGACGCCTTGTGTTGAATGTCTTGTGAGAGCTTACGCCTCAATGGTGCCAAATACCTGCTCTTTGCCCTCTTCATCGAAGCTGATGATGAGTGAGGATTTGCTTGGGTCACCCGTGCCATTGAATTTGATATCACCGGTGACACCAGAGACGGTATTGCCTGCAATTGCCTCAACAACCTTGTCAAAGAAATCTTTGTCAGAAGGCTTGGCGCCACCATCAAGTGCCGTCTTCATGCCCTCAGCCAAAACCATAGCTGCGTCATAGCCCAGCGCGCAGAAGTTGGTTGGGGTCTCGTTGTACTTGGCCTCATAGTCCTTCACGAACTTCTGGACCTTCTCATCATCATTGCTTGCCAAGAATGAGCAGCTGTAGTAGCAGTTCTGCAGGTCTTGAGCAGTTGCATAGCCGCCAGAAGCAATGTTGGACCAGCCGTCTACACCAAAGATGGGGCCGGTGTATCCCTGCTGGCGAGCCTGCGTGATGATCTTGCCATCGTCTGCGTAGTAGTTAGGAGCAAAGATGGCATCAACGTTGGCAGAGATGATGGTGGTGAGCTGCGTGTTGAAGTCCACGTCACCCTCAGAGTAGCCCAGCTGCAAATTGTCCGGGACATCAATGCCATTTTCCTTGCAGCGCGCAACAAATGCCTGCTGAACACCGGTGGAGTAATCGTCGCCGGAGTTGTAGATGGAGCCAATGGACTTCCATCCCTGTTGCTGTGCAAAGTCCGCGATCTTCTCGCCCTGATATGGATCGGTGACGCAGGCGCGGAAGGTGTTGTTACCAAAAGAAACGACATCTGCGGCGGTTGCAGACGGGGTAACGCAGGGGACACCATCGTTCACTGATGCCTGTGCCACCGCGATAGAAGGCGTTGAAGTGACGTCGCCCACGATGCCCACGACACCATTTTCTACCAGCTTGTTGTAGACGTTGACCGCCTCGGTGGCATCGCCCTTCTCGTCTTGCTCATCCAGCTCAACCGTGTAATCACCGATGGTGGGATTCTGCTCAAAGTAGAGGTCAGATCCGTTGCGACATGCCAAGCCGTATTGGGCAACCTGGCCGGAATAAGGACCCATGACACCGATCTTGATGGTGTCGCTATCGGAGCCAGAGGAAGCGCTGCCATTGCCGCATCCGGCTAGAATCGACGCACCACCTACTCCTGCAGCGAGGCTTGAAAACTTGACAAAATTGCGCCTTGTTACGTTGCGAGCCATTTGCACTTCCCCCTTCACGGAAACGTGTTTTTTTGCATCCTTGTGCAATGCATCTCTACTTTACGCACTCCGGGAGCACAGGGTGTCACTATTGGGCGCATGTTTTTATTGACGTAACAAAACATGTGCATAAAGCTGTTGAAATGTTTCGTAAATGTGACAAAGCGTGCATATTGTGTTGCGGTTAACACATTTTCAGGCGCACGCGTTTTTGGGCTTAGGCCGGGCGAGAAGCCCTGCGCGCTCGTGCTGCATGCCACAGGTGAGCCACCGCCAGACCCGCCAGCGCGCCACAAAAATCCAGCACAACGTCTGTTATCTGCCCACTTCTACCCGGCACAAAGAGCTGAAGCGTTTCGTCCAGAGAAGGGATGAGCAAAGCCACACACGCCCACACCGCGCACGAGCACCACGTATCCAAACCCGCAGCAGTGCCCGTACGCCAGCGCACGCATGAAGCGATAGTCTGGCGCAGCAGCACGCCCATAACGGCATACTCCAAGAAATGGGCACATTTGCGCACCACATGGGTCATAACCTGTATGTCTGTCGTGTTGAAAAGCTCAAAGAGCGGCCGGACGATGTTCACAACCGCCAGGCTCTCTTGAGAGGATGCATCGCCTTGCACCAGGGAGTGTCCCCACATGAACAATACCCATGCAAGAAAGACGAGCAGCCAGAGAAGAAATGGTCTCTGGCTGTTCTCTGAGCTCAGGTGCCCCTGAGCCCTCAGATGCTTGCTACGCGCATGCCTATCCACTATGCCCGGCGCCTCTTAGAAGGATCCTTGAGATGCTTGGGCTTATAGGCGGACCGGCGCGCATCAGAAAGATCACTCGTGCCGCCATCAAGCACCCGAAGCCCCGCCCTGCGGCTGTCCGCCCTGCGATCGCTCCGCTCAGAGACATTGCGCTCAAGCTCTTCTTGCACCAGCTGATCTGCATGCTGAGAGACGCTGGCATCTTTTTGCTCCGCGGCAAGCACCGAGCCCGCAAGCTTGGAAGCCACCGCCGCAGGTATTACGCCCGTATCGTTTTCGTCTGATGTCCTCACGCTCATGTTGGGCATCTTGTCATCCATAGCGTTGAGCGCCTGCTCAAAGATGTCATTTTCTGCAACAGCACGCTCACGCCCAACATCTTCTGGCGCAGGCGCGTCCACCGGCGAGGCCACCTGAACCTTGCGCGGAACAAAGACGTTACGACGCTCGGTCGATGCAGAATGTCTGCCAGCGGGGCGAGAAGAACCTGCACCTGGCACGTTTTGCGCACCAGCCGCCGCCGGCATGGCGGGCGATAACACATCCGCCGATGCGGCGCCAAAACCTGGCAAGTCTTCTGCAAGCTCGTGCGCGCGTGCCTTGCGATACGCAGGGCCCTTCATGCGCGCGACAAATGCACGATCCACTTCTACCTCTGATGTTTCATCTACCGGCCTCATGCCCAAGCGTGCCGAATCCTCTGGAGAGGCTGCTCCTAAATGGGTGATGGAACCGCTGAGGGTGTTTTCCCACCATTTGGTGCCTACATCTCCCACGCTGCCATCTGCGCGCTGAATGACCGGCAAACCTTCCATGAAGAAATTGCTACCCATGCGCTCACTCAGAAGGGAACGCACACCCCGTGAACGGCGCCGCGCACGCTCTGCATAGCTGCTGTGAACCGCTGTGCTGGCAGGGGTCTTGGCCTCGGCCGCTGCTGGAGCTTCTGCAGCCAGGTTCTTCTCGCCCGCACGCGGAGCATGACCTGACCGTGAAGGACGCGCGGACTCTTGTGGCACAACCGGCTCTGTGTGCGCGGCAACGCTATAAGCTGGCGCAGCAGAGCTGGCGGGCATACCCGGGAAGCGCGGCAGGCGTGCATCCAAACTCTGAGCAGAAGGGCGCGAGGCGCTCACTGCGCGTGACACCTTAGGTGTGGACGCAGGCACCGGCCCAGGCTTGTGTGTTTCTTGCACCGCATGCGCACGTGACGGCTCGGACGCTGCCTTCTGCCCATGCTCATGGCCCAGCGCTGCCAGCTGTGCCCGCGCTTGCTGGGCGCTCTTTTCTGCACGTGCAATCTCGGCGCGAAGCAAGACGAGCTCATGCTCTGCCTCATTGCGCTCACGGTAAAAAAGATAGGCTCCCACCAGGCCAGATACGCATGCACCCACCAGAGCTCCCAGCGCTACGTAGGCCACCGGTGAGCTCATGAGATCAGTTGCGTTTTGGATCGCGCCTAATGCCTGTGCATGTTCTGGCGCTGCCAGCGTAGCAGCCACCAAACCAGCACAGATGGCAGGGCATTTCTGAGCCTTGCTCATTGAGACACGCACCCCCATACATATGTACTTACTTCGTTATCTCTGTGTATGACAATACCACCCAATGCGGCTTTTGCTCGCCACATTTATGGACACGCGCAATTCATGTATACCAAGCAACTCTCTGAAGCTGAGCTGAGAGCAGAAGAGCCGGGCAGCCCGGCTCTTCTCAACGTGTGATCGTGCGGTATGTGCGCTTACACATACTCTTGCTGCTGGGCTTTCTTTGCGCTTCTGATGAGGAACTCCTCATTGTCTCTGGTTGCCTTGAGTCCCTTGACCAGAGCTGTTGCCGCACGTTCGGTGTTGTTCATGTTGGCAAGGATGCGACGCAGACCCCAGATAAATGGTGTGAACTGGGCATCTATGAGCAAATCCTCATTTCTTGTGCCTGAGGCCACCGGATCTATTGCCGGGAAGATGCGCTTATCGGCCAGCTCACGATCCAGCTTGAGCTCCATGTTGCCCGTGCCCTTGAACTCCTCAAAGATGACCTCGTCCATCTTGGATCCGGTATCCACCAAGGCAGAGGCCAAAATGGTGAGCGAGCCACCATTTTCTATATTGCGTGCGGCGCCCAGGAACTTCTTAGGCGGATAGAGCGCGGCCGAGTCCACGCCACCGGACAGGATTCTGCCGCTTGCCGGAGCTGCAAGGTTGTATGCACGCGCAAGCCTTGTGATGGAGTCCAGGACCACCACGACGTCTTCACCCATCTCTACCAGGCGCTTTGCATGCTCAATGACCAGCTCTGCAACGGCGGTATGGTTTGACGCAGGCATATCAAAGGTTGAAGCAATTACCTCGCCTTTGATGGAGCGCTGCATGTCCGTAACTTCCTCAGGGCGCTCATCGACCAGAAGGCAGAAAAGGTGTACCTCAGGGTTGTTGGCGGCAATGGATTGACAGATGTTTTTTAACACCGTCGTCTTACCTGCCTTAGGTGGCGAAACTATGAGGCCGCGCTGACCCTTGCCAATGGGCGCTACTAGGTCAATGGCACGCCCTGTAATGGAGTTCATGCCGTGTTCCATCACCAGGCGCTCGTGCGGATAGATAGGCGTCAGATCACGGAAACGCGGACGCTTGCGCGCCTCTTCCGGATCAACCCCGTTGATGGTCTCAATGCGGCCGAGGGGCGGAAACTTATTGTTGGAGCGGCTTGGCGTCACGGTGCCTTTGATCTTGTCGCCCGTACGCAGGCGGAATTGACGAATCAGCTGCTGGTGGACAAAGGCGTCGTGCTCTCCCTGCATGTAATTGCCCGTGCGGAGAAAGCCATAGCCTTCGGCCTGAATGTCGAGCACGCCCTCAACCGGCCTAAACCCTTCTGCCAGCGCGGACGCCTCAAAAATGGCCTGAACCAGCTCCGCCTTGCGCATGCCCACGTAGTCTATCTCCAGATCGGCCGCCTTGCTCCTGAGCTCAGCAACCTTCATCTCCTCAAGCGCATCGGTCGTGAGACTAGGCTCGCTCACGCGCTCAGGCGACCTTCGGTTATTCCGGCGCCGGTTAGGCTGCTGCGCATTTTGCGCTGTGCGCGCCGGCCGCGTCTTGTGCTCACGCACGTGGCGGCGGCGATGCGTGCCCTCCCCTTGCGCGTCCTCGCCATCTTGTGCCTGCGCCTGTGCCTGCGCTGGGCGAGAAGAATCCTGCGCTCCAAGCTCTTTATCTGCACTGCCTGCCTGGGAGCTGTCCACTGCGCCCGCATGTGAACTTTCTGCTGCTGGCGCTACTGACGCTGCTGGCGCTGCAGTCACTTGCGCTGCAGGCACCTCATGCTGAGCCTCACGCACTTCCTGAGGTTGGGCCTCATGTGAGACGGACGTTGCACTATCTCCATCATGAGCAGATGCATCCTCGGTCTTTGCCGCAGCGCTTGCGCGGCGTGTCCTGCGACGCGGCTTCTCTGCCGGCTCTGCCTCACTTTGCGCTACTGCGCGCGTGCGCGATGCGCGTGTGCGCACCGGACGGGCATCGGACTCTGCAGACGTTGCTGCGTCGTCCTGGGAAACATCACCATCAGACGTACGTGTGGAGCGCACGGTTTTTGTCGCCCGCTTACGGGGCTTCTTCTCTTCCGCAGGCTCTGCAGCAGCATCATCAGGCAGGCTCAGCTGCGCTTGGGTGCCCCCCTCATCTGCCTTGCGGCGCCGCGTCCTCTTGGGCGCGGGAGCGAGTCCTTCAGTGGCATCTTCACTCACTTTTTTGCGCGTTCTTGTTTGTCTTTTGCGCGGCTTGGACGTCTCATCCGCCGCTTCATTTTTTGTAGTCTCTTGAGGTATCGACGCAACATCAGTCGAAGCTTCTACCATCGAGCCAGCCCTTCTCGGCATAGAAATGTGAACACAAAAACAGATGAGCATATACGGTTGACCTGTGTATATGCGCTTGAACAAAGGGTGCCACGCGCCACGAGACGCATTGAGCAAATGTAGAACAAAGAAATATTCAATAAGTCAGGAGTAGTTTCTGACGGGCACATATGATAGCACCAATAAGCGCTTATGCGTCAACGGTTATGAGGAATTTTTCATACAAATTTTTCAGCGTGGCTGCTCGCCACACCAGCTCAGGGCTCATATGCCGCTGACTCACGCCGCAAGAAGCTGGTAAGCTATCCTTTTGTGTGCCCAGAATACAGACAAGGACTCTTGCGAGCCCTTGTCAACAGAGGATGTTTTGCCGTGCTTTGTGCACTTATGCAAGAGGATCTTGCTTCTTACGCGGCTTGCGGCGAACAATGGTTTCCGCAATGGAATCTGCAATTTTTTCTGCATATACGACGCCATCTGCTGTCAGCCGCAAAGACGTCGACCGTCCCGCTAAACCACTATTCTTTTGACGCTCAATCAGGTCTTCATCCACAAGACTGGATATAGACATTGATACGGTGGGCTGCAAAAGACCCAGCTTATCTACAATGCCAGATACTGAACTGGTGTATTCACGTGAGCTGAGCAGCACCAACATGAGCATGTCACCAGCAGAAACAGGCACAGAGCCCATAGCGTCTGCGTAGCGGATGATGCGATCAGGGCTCGTGCGCGCCAATGCTTGCCCATTGGCAATGGACTCAGCGGTACGCTTTGCCAGAAGGCGTGCGCGATCCTTACCATCTTCTGTGACAAAACACACGATATTTCTGCGGTCATCTGCACCCTCTTGCCGGTCAATAAAACCATGCTTGGCCAGCAAATTCATACGGTGCGTAATGGTAGGACGCAGTGCCTTTTGATAGTCCGCAACCTCAGAGGTCTTAATGGGGGCGTCCAGCATGAAGAGATGGCACAGTATTGCAAAACATTCAAAGGTGAGCCGATCCGCTGGATCTGAGTTCTGACGGACCAAATTGTATGCTCGTCTAATTGAAATGAACTCTCTAAGCTCCACGAGCCCCTCCCTACTGTAGGGGTGCTAAAATACTACTTGTATAGTTAAATTTGATTATAAACACCCAAAAGAAATGTCTATATTATTCACAATGTAAACATAGAGTAATCTAAAAATATTAATGCAAATATGTTAATCCTTTCATACATCTGCAATCTGCGTTCAGATTAGTGCATCACCATATATTACCTGCTGACAAGAAAAAACTCCCGCAGATTGCGGGAGTTTTTTGTATGCATGAACATATACTTTTATTGTAAGTTCAATTTTGTAACTAAAAAGCCTTACATGGCACTTGGTGCACTTACGCCAATGAGTGAAAGGGTAAGTCCTAACACGATTCTCACCGCATCGCACTCCGCCAGACGTGCATGGGACAGCTCGGCATCAATCTCATGACCTTCGCTGGGAAGCACCTGGCAGTGCTGGTAGAAGCTATGGAACTCCGCTGCAAGCTCCTCTGCATAGTGCGTCAACCTAAATGGAGCGCGATCACGTGCACATGCCTCCACCAGACCGGGGAACTCTGCAAGTTTTCTAGAGAGTGCAAGCTCAGAAGGATTGCTCAAGAGCGAGAGGTCATAGGTGTCGCCGGTAGCGCGCTTACCCACGGCATCCATCCCAAGCTCATCTGCTTCTTCTCGCCCAAGACCTGCCGCTTTTCTGAGAATTGAGCAGATGCGGGCGTGTGCATACTGCACGTAGTAGACCGGATTGTCTGCAGACTTGAGCTTCACGGCCTCAATATCAAAATCAATCATCTGATTTGAACTCTTGGAGATGAGCGTATAGCGGGTGGCATCTGGACCAACCTCTTTGAGCAGCTCATCAAAGGTGATCATGGTGCCCTTGCGCTTGCTCATGCGCACCGGCTTGCCATTGCGCAAAAGGTTTACCAGCTGGCCTAAGAGCACCTCAAACTCGCCTTTATAGCCCAGAGCGGCACAGGCAGAATCCACGCGCTTGATATAGCCGTGGTGGTCGGCACCCCAGATATCGATGACATGGTCGACACGCTGGAACTTGTTGTAGTGATAGGCAATGTCGGAAGCAAAATAGGTGTACTCACCGTTGGTCTTTACCAGCACGCGGTCCTTATCGTCCCCAAAATCTGTGGACCTAAACCACAGTGCGCCATCGTCAGTTTTGTAGAGATAGCCCTGCTCATCGAGCTTATCAAACGCACGATGCACCGCATCTTTGCCCTGATCGTCCACCTCATACAAGGAGCGCTCAGAAAACCACACGTCAAAGCTGCAGCGCGCCGCCTTGCAGGTCTCTTTGATAGAAGCCAGCATGGCCTTGTAGCCGCGCTCCCTAAAGTCATATGCGCGCGCCTGGGCGTCTTTGTCTACGTCCGTTGTGCCATCTTCTTGGGCAAAGCGGTAGGCAATATCTATGATGTAGTCTCCACCGTACGAGTTTTCACCCAGTGCCGCCATGAATTTGTCCTGGTAGGGATGGGTATAAGGAAACTTATCGTCCTCATCATCAACAAAGTGCTGGCGGTCAGCAATGAGGATCTTGTAGGCCTCATCAAGCGTTACCTGCTTATCTTTCATGATCTCACACAGCTGGAGATAGCGCTCAGAGATGGAGTTGCCAAAGACATCCATCTGGCTGCCGTGATCATTGATGTAATACTCGCGCTCAATGTTATAACCAGCGTGCTCCATCACACGGCACAAGGAGTCTCCCAGCGCAGCCCAGCGTCCGTGGCCAATGTGCATAGGGCCTACGGGGTTGGCGGAGATGAACTCCACCTGGCACTTTTGCCCACCGCCAAACGTGGAGCGTCCAAAATCTTTGCCCTGCTCGCGCACCGTACGCACGACCTCGTTGTTGGATGCTGTGGAAAGATAGAAATTGATGAAGCCAGGACCGGCTATTTCCACCTTTTCTACCGCGGCGTCGCTATCAAGGTGTCCCACAATGGCCTCTGCAATAGCGCGCGGCGCCATGTGTGCAAGCTTTGCTGAGCGCATGGCAACCGTTGAGCTCCAGTCGCCGTGAGAGGTGTCTTGCGGACGCTCAAAGCCGAGGTCATCCACCTCAAATGCGGGTAAATCCCCGCTTTGTTGAGCAGCGCTTAGAGCTTGGCGGACAAGCTTCTCAAGTGTTGTGGGCATCTGTAAAAACTCCTTATATCAAACCGAATCGTACGTGTGTCTACAGAGTCGCTCTGCCGGAACCATCATACTCAGCGCGCGCCAACTTCTGACGCACGTCTGACAATCCATATTCCATACCCACGGGATAGATCTGCGGGTTGAGGTAGCGCTTGTAGGCAGGATCCAAATACATGAGCGATTCACGGCAGCGCTCTTTTGCCTCATCTATGCTGGCTGGCTCCTTTGCGCGCACGCCGTGTTCGACAACGCATTCAAGCAGCTCATGGCCCTCAAGCCCCCGAAAATCATACGTGGTGAGCGGATCGAGAATGTCGACTCCTCTACTGTGATCTCCGGTGTCATACGCGTCGTCGACGATAAGATCTCCCGCCGGCGAGCCGGCGCTGTCCGTAAAGCGGATCACGTGCTGGATGCCAGGAATGGTCCTTTTATACATCTGCTCAGAGAGTTTGATGACCGGGCTCCAGGTGTCAGAGCCCTGAGGTTTGGTGGCGGAAAGCTTATAGACGCCACCTAAGGAAGGCTGCGGATCACACGTTGCAAGCTTGGTGCCAACGCCAAACGAGTCGATGGGCGCACCCTGCGCAAAGAGTGACTGAATGGTGTATTCCTCCAAATCATTGGAGACAGAGATCTTCACATAGGGCAGACCCGCCTCATCAAATGCTTTTCTCGTCTCCTTGGAAAGCTTGGCCAAGTCTCCCGAGTCAATGCGGATGGCCGCCAGACGCTCCCCCGCTGCCTCCATCTCCTTGGCAACAGTGATGGCATTCTTGATGCCTTGGTGAACGTCATAGGTGTCAAGCAACAGTACACAGTTCTTAGGACTTGACTTAGCAAACGCGCGAAAGGCTTCAAGCTCTGTCGGAAATGCCATGACCCAGCTGTGTGCATGAGTGCCAAAGACCGGAATGCCGTAAATCTTGCCGGCCAAGACGTTTGACGTGCTCGATGCGCCACCAATATAGGATGCGCGTGCCACCGCCAGGCCACCATCAGGTCCTTGTGCACGCCTGAGACCAAAGTCTGAGATGGGATGTCCCTGTGCCGCATGCACAATGCGCGCTGTCTTGGTGGCTACCAAGGTCTGGAAATTGACCAGGTTGAGCAGCGCTGTCTCCAGAAGCTGGCACGCAATGATAGGGCCTTCTACACGCACCAGTGGCTCACGCGGAAATACCAGGTCTCCTTCTGGCACCGCATGGATGGTGACATCCATCTTGAAGGTCTTGAGGTAGTCCAGAAAGCCCGGCTTGAACATGCGCCCACCGCCTGGAGCATTGAGCTTGGCCAGGTAGGCAATGTCTTCGTCCTCAAAGACAAAATTCTCAACCAAGTCTGCAATCTGGCCGACACCGCACGACACCGCAAAGCCACCGTCAAAGGGGTTTTCACGGAAGAACACGTTAAAACAGGCGTCATTGTCCGCCAAGCCAGACTCCCAAAAACCTTGGGCCATCGTGAGCTCATAGAGATCGGTGTTGAGCGAAACATCACTTGGCTTGGTACGGTCGGTAAGCGACATAACAAATCCTTCCCCTGACTACCTCATGATTTCTGAGCACAACCACATTTTCTACATAAGAATATCACTCAGGTGCCGCTATCTTGGACGCCTGTTAAAGATCATGGCCAGCACCATAAAGAGGGCGAGAAGCGCCACGCCCAGAAGCACCAACTTTTGCCCTTGCGGCATCCTGAGGTCGTCATCGGGCTCCATGAGCTTGCGTCCACGCTCGCGCGCTGCCTCTTCACGCGTGCGCGCCGCCTGCTCCCGCAGCACCTCTTCACGCGTGCGCGCCGCCTGCGCCTGCCGCGCCTGTTCTCGTTCACGCGCCGGCATGTCGCGCACGCGCGCTCCCTCGTGAGTGCGCGGCGTGGCCTGGGCCTCCTTCTCGCGGCGCAGCCGCTCAAGTTCTGCCCGCTCACGCCGGTTCTTCTCGGCCGCTTCACGCTGCGCCTTCTCACGACGAAGCTCTTCCAGCTCCGCGCGCTCCTCGCTGCTTAAAGGTGCGCTCTCATCTGCCATGGCAAGCCCCTTTCTTAATGCATACGCTTCGAGCGCATGGGTTTTTCGCCTACGGAGGTACTCACGTGGGAAAGATCCAGCTCCGGGCCCTGCACGCCGGTGGCGTCAAACGCGGGTACAAAGCTTTCCGAAACCGTACCCCCTTGCTGCCACCACATGCGCTCAAAGCCACAATCATCCGCATGATCAAGGACGTATTCATACTCTTCTTGCGTGAGCGCACGCGCAAGCGCTCCGCCGTGCTTCTTGCAATACTCGTTGGGCGTGTACTGATTCATCACGGAAATATCGACGCTATTGCCGCATAACTCCCAGACTTTATCCAGCACCGCGCATGAATCATCCGCATGATCTGGAAGCACCAAGTGGCGGACGATAATCCCGCGCTTCATGAGACCTGATTCGTCCAGCTCACGGCCGCCCGCCGACTCTACCGCCTCATGCATATGCGCCAGCGCCGCTTGCGCCTGGGCAGGGTAATCTTTTGCGCCGGAAAGCTTTTGGGCAAGATCGGCAGAGGTGTACTTGAAATCCGTCAGCCATACATCTATGTAGGGAGCCAGCGCATCCACGACCTCTACCAGCTCATATCCCGAGGTATTGCACACCATAGGAACGCTCAAGCCTGCTGCTCTAGCGGCTTTGATTGCCTCTATAACATCAGGCGAGAAGTGCAGCGGCGTCACGAGATTAATATTATGTGCACCTTGTGCCTCCAGCTCGAGCATCATCTCTGCCAGACGAGCCACGCTGACTGGAAGGCCAAAGCCGCCATGTGAGATCTCCTGGTTCTGGCAAAACACGCAGCCCAAAGGACAGCTGGAAAAGAAGATGGCGCCACTTCCCCGATCCCCAGAAATGGGAGGTTCTTCCCAAAAATGCAGGGCAGAGCGCGCCACCTTGAGCTGCGCGGTAGCCCCGCAAAGGCCACGTGCACCTGAAAGTCGCTTGGCATGGCAGCGCCTAGGACAGAGCTCACAGCACTCATAGCAATCCCTTGTGATCTCAAGCGTGCCATCCTCCCGCTGTGCATATGCGGGTGTGTGACCCAAAAAACGCTCCTCTTCTGGCATCTGCTCTGACTGCATGGTTCCCATCCACATGTGCCGCACGGATGCGTGCAGCACCTACCTAGTAAAAAGGACCCGGATGCCAACACCCGAGTCCTTGAATGTATGGTGGAGATGAAGGGATTCGAACCCTCGGCCTCTGCCTTGCGAAGGCAGCGCTCTCCCAGCTGAGCTACATCCCCGAGCAATAACGCGCGAAGAACATTCTTACAATTTAGCAAGACCATGTCAACTCACGTATGCGCTGCACCAAGAAAGCCGCATAAAGCCGCCTTCCTGCAGGTGCGATTATGAACCCACCCATCATAAGGTGGGTGCCCGCGACGTCTGTTCCAGCTTCCTTATAGCTAAGGATCCCTGTACTAAGAGCGCTATATGGGCTCCCAATAAACGCTTGTCGGTTCACCCAGTTTGCCCCACAGGAAGTCGGCACCTCTAATATAGAGCCTGCAGCGCCCGATAACAGACTTGACTTAATTCAGATGTTCGGAAAAATGGGATAAGTGACCTTTTTCTTGCATGACCTTGAGGCTCACCTGAAGGTTGTGCTCATCTGATGGCGGCAATCAAGGAGGTGCCTATTCCAGATGTTGAGCTGGTGGGTACCTTTCATCTCGGTCTTTTCTGCCGCGCTCATCACCACTATTATCACCACGCCCCTCGCACGCAGGCTTGCCTGGAAGCTGCATGCCGTCGACTACCCCGCCGCGCGCCGCGTCAATCAAAGGCCAATTCCGCGCATGGGCGGAGTCGCCCTCATGTGTGGACTTATTGTGGCGGAGATCGTACAGATCTTGGGCGTGAACTTTCTGGGCTGGCCGCGCGTCTTTGTTCCGCTTGCCCGTCAGACCGTCAACTACCCGTTGCTCTTCTCGGCCTTTGCGGTGATATTTATCACCGGCCTTCTGGACGATAAATTCACGCTCTCGCCCACACAAAAACTGGCAGGCCAGGTAGCTGCTTCCTGCTTAGCCGTTGCGTCTGGGCTCATGATAGATGAAATCGTGAACCCGTTTCAGAACTCCATCATCCGCTTTGGCATATTTTCACTGCCCATCACCGTGATTTTCCTGGTTTCCTACACCAATATCTTCAACCTCATCGACGGCCTAGACGGGCTGGCATCAGGCATTGCGTGCATAGCAAGTCTCACCATGTGGATCATCTCATCCATCTCCGGGCGCCTTGATGCAGCCATTCTTTCCATGATGATTGCAGGCACGACGCTGGGATTTTTGCGCTACAACTTCAATCCAGCATCCATTTTTCTGGGCGATTCCGGCTCTCTGCTCATCGGTTTTGCGCTGGGCTCCGTCTCACTTCTTTCGGTTTCTCGTGTCGCCGGCCTCACCGCTATCATCATTCCGCTCGTGGTAGCCGGCATTCCCATCATTGACACCTTCTCCGCAATCGTGCGGCGCGGACGCGCGCACGTAAGCATTGGCCATGCGGACAAAGGCCACATCCACCACCGGCTCATGAACGCCGGCCTGGGACAAAGGCAGACGGCGCTTGTCATCTACGCATGGACCGCCGCACTCTGCATTGGCTCTGTCATTATGACCCAGGTGCAGGTCTTTCCTCGCATCATCATCTTCCTGTTGCTCATAGTGGCCTCAGGACTCTTTGCCAGCCGCCTGGGCCTTTTCAGGCCCGTCCTCCTCCACCACACCGATCCTGAAACGGGCAAAGACGAGCTGGTCGATCCCCAAAATCCCGCCTTTGAGCAGGAAAAAGAAAAGTTTGACGAGTCACATCTTTCGCTGGGCGAGAAGAACCACGACTTGCACCTCTAATCTGAAAGACAGGTCATCCGCGCGCAGGATGCTGGACGCAGCAGGAGGGTCAACGCCCCAGAAAAAAGGGCACCCGCCGTAGCAGATGCCCTGTTCACATTACATATCACATGCGCTCCTGAGCGCATGTTCTTCTCGCCCAAAGACTACTGAGCGTCTGCCAAAGCCTTCTTGGCAACCTCAGCGATGGCAGCAAAGCCCTCGGCGTCCTCGTAGGCAACCTGAGCCAGAACCTTGCGATCCAGCGTCACGCCGGCGAGCTTCAGGCCGTGCATGAACTGGCTGTAGGACAGATCGTTCATGCGAGCAGCAGCGTTGATGCGCTGAATCCAGAGAGCGCGGATGTCACGCTTCTTGTTGCGACGATCGCGGTACTGGTACTGCAGGGAGTGCTGAGCCTGCTCCTTCATGCCGCGGAAGGTACGGGAGCTGGTGCCATAGTAACCCTTAGTACGCTCGACGAGGGTGTTGCGCTTCTTGTGACCAGCGACTGCGCGCTTAACACGTGCCATATATAATCAACTCCTTGAATGTGCTTTGAAAAATGAGGCGCAGGCGCTTACTTGCCCATGCGCTGGCTGACGACCTTGGCATCGCCTTCGGTAAGGACAGCCTCTTTGCGGAAGTTACGGATGCGCTTCTGGGACTTCTTGGTGAGGATGTGGCTCTTGAAAGCCTTGGCGCGCATGATCTTTCCTGTGCCGGTGCGGCGGAAACGCTTTGCCGAACCCTTATGCGTCTTCATCTTGGGCATACTAATTCTCCTTCTCATCAGTAGATGTTGCATCGTCTTCCGGGAGCTTATCGAAAGCGCCCTTAATGGGAGCGACGAGCATGTGCATATTGCGGCCTTCCATCTTAGGCTGCTGCTCGACCGTGGCATAGGGCTTCAAGTCCTCTGCCAGACGCTCAAGCACGTTAAGACCCTGCTCAGGATGTGCCATCTCACGACCGCGGAACATGATCGTGATCTTCACGCGAGCACCCTTCTTGAGGAACCTCATAACGTGGTTCTTCTTGGTGCTGTAGTCACCCACATCAATCTTGGGCCTAAACTTCATCTCTTTAACTTCGATCTTGACCTGCTTTTTACGAGCAGCCTTGGCTTTACGATCCTGCTCATATCTGTACTTGCTGTAGTCCATGACCTTGCAGACCGGGGGCTCAGCATTCGGAGCAATCTCAACGAGATCCATGTGCTGTTCCTCGGCAATACGCATGGCATCACGGACACCAAACAGGCCGAGCTGTGAGCCGTCAAAACCGATAAGACGGCAGGTACGAGATGTAATCTCCTCATTTACGCGAGGACCGTCACTCTTGGCTATCTCTCACACCTTCCCTTCAGTGCGGCAGTGCCGCATAAAAAAACCCAGACCTAAGCCTGGGAGACAAACTGAGCCCAACGGGACCCAAACACTCATTTGTCTGACCAGGCAGCTGCCGGAGCGCCGCGTAGGTGGGGATGCTGCTTGCATCCCGCTTTTCACGAACAACTACTTTACTGTAAAGGCGCCCACCAGACAAGTGCGCAGGGCGCGCCCTCCACATGATTGCTACACATGCGCGCCATGGCCTATCCGGCGCGGCCCGCATGCACCTGCCCCGATCCGTACGCACAAAAAAGGTTGACACCGTGTGGTATCAACCTGACAAATCATATGGTACCGGCGGTGGGGGTCGAACCCACACGTCCTTGCGGACAACAGATTTTGAGTCTGCCGCGTCTGCCATTCCGCCACGCCGGCACATCAGAGTGCAACTATAGCAGAACTGTTCCTAAGATTGAAGCGACAACTCTGCCAATTTTGTGCACCTAGCGCTCCACCAAAAACGGGTTCGATGCGAGCTCTTTTGCCATAGACGTGAGGTCTCCGTGGCCAGAACACACCATGGTATCAGGTGGTATAACCTCCTTGAGATGAGCCAAGCTCGCCATGAGCGCTGCCTGGTCTCCCCCTTTGAGGTCAGTTCTGCCCGCGCTTCCTGCAAAGAGAGTATCCCCCACAAACGCCACGCCCTCCCCCAAAAACACGAGGCCTCCGGGCGTATGGCCAGGCGTTGCTATCACATCAAAGTGGGCGTCCCCAACCTCTACCGTATCACCGTCTTTGAGGTAAAAATCTGGCTGGGGCGCATCGGTATCTGCAAAGCGGGATTCTGCCCGCGCGTTCATGGCAAGTTCCGTGTCTGCCTCACTCATGGCAAACGGCGCCTGCGTCTTCTCTTTGAGCGCCAAGACACCACTCACGTGGTCTCCGTGGCCATGGGTTGCCACAATGAGCTTCACGTCGACGTCTTTCAGCCGCTCAGCAATCTCTGCGCCAGAATCTCCTGGATCTACCACCATGCACTGGCCGTGGGAGATATATGCGTAGCAGTTGGTCTGGATGGGTCCTACGATGAATTGCCTGAGCTCGTGCGCCAGCTTGTCTTTCTCGTTGGCCATCTAAATTCTCCTCTTCATCTCTGTACCACCCTCACCAGGCATGATGCGCCGTGCATCATAGACTGAAGGAACTCTGCTGGCAGAGGCAAGCAAGGTATCAAGCAGGCTTGCGTCAGATATCGCAACCAAGAATCTCAGGCGCGCAACGCCCTGCGAGCTGGTCTGCGTGGCCGCCGACAAAATATTGGCGCCCGCATCGTTGATGGCTATCGTGACGTCTTTCAAAAGCCCCATCCTGTCCGATGCCTCGATAACTATCTCTACCTGGAACTCTGTGGCGCCCGACGTATCCCATTCAACGTCGATCATGCGCTCGGGGTGCTGCATCAAAGACTTCACATTGGGACAGTCTGTCCGGTGTACCGAGACGCCGCGCCCGCGCGTGATGAACCCGACGATATCATCTCCTGCCACCGGATTGCAGCAATGTGCAAGGTGGACGAGAAGATCGGGATCTCCTTTCACCACCACACCGCAGCCACCACGGTTGCGACCGCTCGTATTTCTCGGCCGCGCGCTCGGCGCATGCAGCGGCGCATCTGATGCTATTGCCCATTCACGCGCTGCCTCGCGCTGGGCAGCATTTTCTGCCGCTGCAAGCTGGGCGGGAGAGCCCGCCTCGAGGATATGCTCAATCTTGTTGGCAATCTGCTTGACCGAATACTTGCCCGTCCAAATGCCCTGGTAGAGATCTTCTACCGAATGCAGGTCCATCTCTTCCAAGACCTTTTGGATGGCCTTGGTGGTGCGCGGCGTCGATATGCCGTAGGTGCGCTTTCTGAGCTCGGTGGCCAGCTGTGAGCGGCCCGCCTCTGCGTCATCTGCCTTGTTGGCCGTAGTGAAATACTTGCGTATCTTTGCGCGCGCAGAGGGCGTGTGGACAATATTGATCCAGTCATGCGACGGGCGCGCATTCTTGTTGGTGAGAATCTCTACCCTGTCACCCGTCTCAAGCGTATAAGTCAGCGGGACCACCGAGCCATTAACCTTGGCCCCCACGCAGTGATTTCCCACCTCAGTATGCACGGCATAGGCAAAATCAAGTGGCGTTGAGTCCTTGTGCAGGCTCATCACGTCGCCGGCCGGCGTGAACACAAAGATGGTGCCTTCAAACAGGTCAATCCTCAGACTCTTCAAGAACTCATGGGGATCTTCCAGATCATCCTCATTCACCCAGTCCAAGCTGCGCTTGATGTAGTTGATCTGAGAGTCAATCTCCCGGTCATCCTGCGACATCTGACCTTCAGAATTACCCGCCTTCTTGTAGAGCCAGTGGGCAGCAATACCGTATTCTGCCTGCTCATGCATCTCTTGCGTGCGAATCTGAATCTCCAGCGGCCGTGCGTCGGGGCCTATTACGGTGGTGTGCAGCGAGCGGTAGTTGTTGGCCTTGGGCGTGGCAATGTAGTCCTTAAAACGGCCTGGCAGCGGGTGCCAGAGCGCATGGACGGCGCCTAAGACTGAATAGCACTGACCCACGGTTTTGGTGATTACCCTCAAGGCGATAAGGTCATAGATGTCGCTAAACTCCGCCTTTTTGCGCTTCATCTTCTCGTAGATAGACCACAGATGCTTGGGCCTGCCCGAGATCTGGTAGTCCGTGATGCCCACCCGTGTGAGCTCATCGGTCAGCGTATTGATGGCATCTTGCGTGTTTTGCTCGCGCTGTGCCCGCGATTCTTGCACCATCCGCGCAATGCGCGAGTACTCCTCGGGCTCCAGATAGAAAAACGCTAGGTCCTCAAGCTCCCACTTGACCGAGCTCATGCCCAAACGGTCGGCCAACGGCGCGTAGACATCCATGGTCTCACGTGCCTTAAAGAGCCTGCGGTCAGGTGGCAATGCCGCTAAGGTGCGCATGTTGTGCAAGCGGTCGGCTAGCTTGATGATGACCACGCGGATGTCTTTGCTCATGGCAAGAAACATCTTGCGCAGATTGAGTGCCTGCTTCTCATCCATTGAGCTCACCGATATAGTGGTGAGCTTAGTTACACCATCTACCAGCTCTGTAACCGTCTCACCAAAGCCCTCTTTGAGATCATCCAGTGAGGCTGAGGTGTCCTCCACGGTATCATGCAGCAGCGCCGCGCAGATGGCATCTTCATCCATATGCAGGTCTTTGGATAGGATGAGTGCCACCTCAACGGGGTGGTTGATATAGGGCTCACCGGAGCGTCTGCGCTGGTCTTTGTGAAACTCCGCAGCAAAGCGATACGCCCGATCAATCTTTTCTAACGCATCCTGGTCAAGATAGCTCTGACACGCCGTCTGGAGGAGTCTGTAGTTGTCAGCCATAGGCGGCGCTTCGTGCTGCGCTGTGACATCAGTCTTGGACAAATAAACCCCTCCTAACGATCAACAACCGTGCCAAATGATGGCGTAATAGGTCTGTTGATTCTACACAGAATCTCTTGAGGAAGTGAAGACAATGCCCAGGCGGAAAACTCACTGAAATCATTACGCGCGCGCTCCCCCTCCAAATAGCGGATAGAGCCTCCCAGCTCCACACGCTCTGGTCGCTCACTCATCTGAATACGGCGAGAAGAGCCATAGCCCCGCGTAGCCAGCAGACCCAGCTCCCTGAAGATGGACACACCACAGGAGACCGATCGCTCATCCAGACGAGACATGGGGTCAATCTCCAGTGCAGCCTGTGCAATATCGGCGTTGGTCATGCAGATGAGCTGCTCGTCTTCTCCCTCCTCACACATACCCCGCTGGCGCGCAAGGGTCATGAGCGTCCGATACAGCGTCACCAGCTCTTCTCTGGAAGGTGCAGAAGACGATAAGAGCCTCTCGTTGATACGTGCATCGCGGGAGCCAAACATGAGCCACACACGTGCATCCTTGCCATCTCTTCCCGCACGGCCGCTCATCTGGTTGAACTCAACCGTGCCCATGGGCATGTGGTAGAGCACCACATTTCTGATGTCAGGCAGGTTGACACCCTCACCAAAGGCGCTGGTAGAGATGATGCAGCACAGCTCACCAGAGCGGAATGCCTCCTCAACGCGCTTGCGGTCTTTTCTCGTGAGGCCAGCGTTGTAAAACCCGATGTATGCCGCAAGATCTGGTATGGCATGCCGAAGCGTCCTGGCAAGCGTGACCGATTGCTCACGTGAATTCACGTAGACAATGGTCTTTTGCCCCGTCGCCACCAGTGAGATGAGCGCCAGCTCACGGTCTCTGAGCTCACGGTGATCTTCCAGCAGAAGATTGCTCCTCACGCTCTGATCTATCACCACGGCATCGCGCTGGATGTGGAACAGGTGACAGATGGTCGTCGCCACCGGCGTGGACGCTGTGGCGCTCACCGCCAAGACGCACGGGTTGTTGAGCCGTGAGAGGGCCTCAGGCATTTCGTTATAGGCACTTCTGTTGGAAGCGCCGGCATGATGTGCCTCATCTATCACGACAAACCCAACCTGACCTGCGCTAAAGCGCTTGGCGTGAATGGTGAGAAACTCAGGCGTGGTCAATATGATGTCAGTCTCACCAGCAGCAAGACCGCCAAAGACCTCGTCACGCTCATCTGAGGAGGTCTCACCGGTGAGCACCCGCACCCGCACGCCTAGTGGCCCAAGCTCTTCTCTCAGGTGAAAGGCCTGGTCATTCACCAGTGCGCGCAAAGGATAGACAAAGATGGATGAGCGATGCTTGAGGAGCGCCTCTCTCGCCGCATGTACGTGGAAGATGAGCGATTTTCCTCGGCCCGTTGCCATCACACACAGCGTCGATATGCCCTGCTCAAGCTGAGTGAGCGCGCGAGCCTGCGCAGGCAAGAAATCGTGGTCACCAATAAACTGTGTGCGCAGACGATCTGTCAGTGCAGCTTCATCCAAGGCCTCAAGCTCTTGTCGCCTGGCAAGACATGCCCCAGCATCATAGTTGGGATCACGTGCCGGCTCTTTTCTCATGACCTGCATATTCACGCCAAAAGCTCTGCCGTCACGGCCGCCAGTCACCTCTCTGACATGCGCCTCATAGACAACGCCAGCGTCAATCAGAGGCGACAAGGCAGCACCAATCTGGCGGCGCACATAGCCCACGCGCACGCCGCGCGCACTCATGAGCGCCACCGCAGAGGCATCATGCACATTGTTCTTCTCGTGCACTAAGCGCAAGACATCACCTGCTACCAGCTGTGATACCACCGCTTGGCGGCCATCAAAGCTCACACCGACCGCCTTGGTAAAGAAACTGGTAGCCTCGGCAATGCCGGCAAATTCATCGCGCGATAAGACCTCGTCAGCGCGGGATATGAGCTCATCAGCAAGGGTTGGCTCTGCGCCGGCGTGGGTATCATCTGCCTCATCTGCATCCGGCAGACGATAGATGATGTCTTTGACCATAAGTTTTACTTTTGAGCGGCCCTGCCAGACCTCACACTCCGCGTCAAAGACCAGATCCACGGCCCCATCGTAGGCGTAGGCATCTTCTATCTTGGGCGCGCGGAACATGATGGCCGGCACCGAAGAAATGCCGTCTGACGCCGTAAAGCACAGGTGATTGGAGGCGTAGCCAACCTTGGAGCGGCTCTTCATGGTCACGCCCTTAACGGCCAGGTAGGGCCTTTTGTTGCCCTGGCCAAAGGGCTGTAAGACTTCAAGCGATAAGACCGATTCTAACGTGAGGTCTTTAAGACTCACCTCTGCGGCAACCTCATCAACATCCATGAATTGCTCGGCGGGAAGCTGGTCAAGCACGTCTTCAAGCCTGTTGCGGAAGGCATCGAGGTTGGCTGCCTCAAGCGTCACGCCGACAGCCCCGGCGTGGCCGCCAAAGCGCAAGAGCAGGTCTGAGCACTGCTCGACGGCGTGGAAGAGATCCACACTGCCCACGCTTCTGCCCGAGCCGCGCGCAATACCATCGGAGATGGTAAAGAGGATGGCGGGCACGCGGAGCCTGTTCACAATGCGGCTGGCCACGATGCCTTTCACGCCCTCATGCCAGCCTTCGCCGCCAACCACGGCCACGCGGCCGCCCGTATAGGTGGCGTCCAGCACCGCGAGCGCTTGGTCTGTCAGATCTGACTCGATCTCCCGGCGCTCGTTGTTGATCTTCTCGAGCTCACCGGCAAGCAGGGCTGCCTCTGCAGGATCATCGGTGATCAAAAGGTCAAAGGCCACATCGGTCGTACCCATCCGCCCAGCGGCATTCAGGCGTGGAATGAGCGTAAAAGGCAAGGTATCTGCCGTAATGCTTGCCAGGTCCGCGCGCGCTATGGCCGCAAGCGCCACCAGGCCGGGGCGGCTCGTGTGCCGCAAGCATTCGATACCATCTTTCACGAGCGCTCTATTCTCGCCCTCTAACAGCATCATGTCAGAGACCGTACCGAGGGTGGCCAGCTCCGTGAGATTGCGCCAATAGGTTGGCTCACCCAGGCGCGCGCCAATTTCTGAAACCATTTTGAGCGCCACACCTGCGCCGGCAAGCTCACGAGACGGGCAGTCGTCGGTGAGCTTAGGATCTGCAACCGCCACGCCTTTTGGCACCAAGTCGCCGGGCTCATGGTGATCAGTCACCACCACATCCACGCCCTGCTCGACGAGCCACTGCACCTCATGAGCTGCGGCAATACCGTTGTCCACCGTGATGATGAGATCGGGCTTTGAGCCTTCCAGCACGCGGTCGAGCGCCTCTTTTGAAAGGCCATATCCCTCACCAAAACGGTGAGGGATATACGGATATACCGTGCCGCCAAAATGGCGCAAGCCAAGCGTCAAGAGGCATGTTGCCGACATGCCATCCACGTCAAAATCACCAAAGACCGCGATGGTTTCGTGCGCTTTGAGCGCACGCAGCGTCCGCTCGACCGCCGCTTCCATGCCGGGTATCAGGAGTGGATCACACCATTCTTGCTCTAAAGAGGGCGATAAGAACGCGCGCGCCGCGGATACATCCTTGATACCGCGCGCCACCATCACCCGCGCCACAAGTCGAGAGACGCCGAGTTCGTGCACTAGGCGCTCTGCTGCTGCCTCATCCTGAGGCAGCACGTTCCAGCGAGGACTTGTAGCCAGACCGCTCATGGCTACTTCGCACCTGCTGCGCTTACGGTATCAACCTTGTGGCTTCCGCCAAATTTGGCTTCCAGCTTGGCCCACTTGGGCTCATGCGTCTTCCACGTAGCCAGGATGGGTGAGGCTACCGCAAAGGAAGAATAGGTGCCCAAGAGCTCGCCGATCACGATAGCAAACGCAAAGCCTTTGAGCGTCTCTCCACCAATGAGCAGCATCACGATGACCGGCACAATGGTGGTGAGCGTCGTGTTGATGGAGCGCACGAACACCTCGTTGATAGAGAAGTTGCAGATCTGATAGTAGGTGTTATGCACACCGTCTTTGAGCTGCTTGGCATTCTCATTGGTGCGGTTGAACTCCACCACGGTGTCGTAGAGGGAATAGCCCATGATAGTCAGCAGCGCCGCCACCACGTTAGGCGTGATGGGGATCTGTGTGATGGCATACACGCCTACCGTGATGATGAGGTCGTGGATAAGGGCGATAACAGCCGCAATGGACATTTTGAACTCATAGCGGATGGTGACATAGGCAATGATGGCAGCAATTGCCACAAAGAATGCCACCAGAGAAGAGCGCGTGATGTCTTGTCCCCAGTCAGGACCGATGGTGGTGACCGTGTAGTTATCCGACGTTAAGCCCAGCGCCTCTGCAACGTCTGCGGCATGCTGCGTAGCCACGGTAGGATCGGTGGTATCCGAGCGCACCAAGAAGCCTGCATCGCCGTTTGACAGCGTGGTTTGCACGGTAGGATCTTGCTCGCCCGCATCGATGAGTGCTGAGCGCATCTGCTCAATGGTGATAGAGCCGGTGTTATTGAAATCAATCTGCGTGCCGCCTCTAAACTCAATACCCAGCACCAGGCCGCGTGCAAAAAGTGCCACCAAGGCCACCACAACCAAGCATCCGGAGATGATGAAGAACTGCTTGCGATGTGCCATAAACTGAATCTCATGGGAGAAGTGACTACGCATGCTGAGCACCCCCCTTCTGAGCTGCAGCATGTGCGGCTGCAGATTTCTTTTCTGCCTCTTTCAGATCTCCTGCTACGCCCCAAAATCCTGGGTGCTTCTCAATAGCGTGGAGCGCAAGCAGCTTCAACAGTGGTGCCTTGAAGCAGAACATGGTCACAATGTCACACACAACGCCCAAAGCAAGCGTCAGACCAAAGCCCTTCACCGGACCTATAGCCACAAAGAAGAGCGCAAGTGCCGTCACCAGCGTCACAACATCTGCATCCAGCGAGGTTGCTATACCGTGCTTTGAGCCAGAAACCGATGCATTCTTGATGCTTCTGCCCATGCGAATTTCCTCGCGGAAGCGCTCCAGCACCAAGATGGATGAATCCGCTGCAGAACCGGTGGTCAAAACCACACCGGCAAGACCCGGCAGCGTGAGAGAGAATGCGCCAAAATGTGAGAGCAGGGCAAGAATACCCAGGTAGATGACACCAAAGACCAAAAGTGAGCCCATGGTGAGCAAACCTAAGCCCTGGTAGAACACAAACAGATAGATGATCACCAACGCAACGCCGATGCCGATGGCAAAGATGCCCTGGTTGAGTGAGTCCTGACCCAGCGTAGGGCCAACCACGCGTGACTCGCTCATGGTGAGCGTCACGGGCAGGGAGCCAGAATCCAGCACAGTTTTCAAGCTGGTGGCCTCATCCAGCGTGAAGTTACCGGTAATAGAAACCTGGCCGTCGGTAATCTCACTTTGCACGGCAGGAGCGGATTTCACCACGCCGTCCAAAACGATAGCAATGCGACCATTGGTGGGCGCGAGCTCCTTGGTGACCTCGGCAAATTTTTCCTTGCCCTCGTCATTGAAGGAGATATTGACTGCATAGTAGCCCGTCGACGCATTGGAGGACTGGCCAACAGAGGTGGTATTGATGGTAGAACCATCTAAAAACGCCGTATAGGTGCCCTCTTTGAGTGCAACATCTTCCGTGCCTGCGTTGAGTTTAGCCAACGCGTCAGCATCACCAATATCGTCCAGGCGGACAAACTCAAGGTGTCCCGTCTGACCAATGGCAGCAACTGTTGACTCCGCATCGGTTGCACCCGGGATCTGCACCAGGATGGAGTTGGTGCCTTGCTGCTGGACGCTGGCCTCATTGGCACCCAAAGAGTTCACACGCTGCTGCACAATCTGCGTTGCCGTCTGCATGTCTTCAGAGGTGGGCTGAGAACCATCGGTCTTGCTGGCGCTCATGATGACCGATACGCCACCTTCAATGTCTAAGCCTCGCGTGATCTTCTCGCCCAAAGGCGTAAAGCCAACCACGCAGACACAAAGTGCCACCAGAAGCACAAAAAGGGTGGAAAGATAGCGTCTTTTATCTCGGGAAACACGCTTCTTGGGCTTTTTTGCCGCACCAGCTTTGTGCGAAGCCTTGCTCTCACCAGAAGCTCGCCAGCGGTCAATACCGCTCAACTCTTCCGCCTCTTGCTTTTTTGACATAACTCTCGTCCTTGCAATCGTAGTGGCACTGCCGCGCCTGTTCACAACTATTTAAGTATATGTATTGCCGCGCCTAAGGTGCTAAAAAACTGAGCGATGATTCATACATCTTTGATAGTGCGGCGCTGAGCCTCTTAGTAATCTTCTGCCGCAGGCAGATCCATCCAATCTCTCACGAACGCTCCATAGCGACCAGCAATGATCTCTTCTCGCGCACGGCGCATAAGATCGAGCAGGAAGTAGAGATTGTGGAGCGAAAGCAGGATAGACGCCAGCATCTCATGCTGTTTTACCAGGTGATGGATGTAGGCACGCGTATAGCCTTGGGTACACGCCGGGCATCCGCAGCCCTCATCCAAGGTGCCGTGATCGTGTGTAAAGCGGGCATTCTTGAGGTTTAACCTGCCCTCTTTTGAAAAAGCTGTCCCCATACGCGCCGTGCGCGTGGGCAGCACGCAGTCAAACATATCCACACCATATGAGACGGCACGCACGAGCGTGGTGGGATTGCCCACACCCATGAGATAGCGCGGCTTGTGCTTGGGCATGTAGTCAAGTGCCAAGGGAGCCAAGCTCTCAAACATGGTATCGTGATCTTCTCCCACCGAATAGCCACCGATGCCGTAGCCAGGAAAATCTCCCACGGACTCCAGGTGTGCCAAGCTCCTTCTTCTGAGATCTAAATCCATCCCACCTTGCACGATGCCAAAAAGCGCCTGGTCTTTGCGCGTATGAGCAGCATAGCAGCGCTCTGCCCACCTGCTTGAGAACTCAACCGCACGCTCCACAAAAGGACGGGGTGACGGATAGCCCGGACATTGATCGAGCTGCATCACAATGTCTGCGCCCAGATCCTCTGCAATCTGCATATTACGCTCGGGCGACCAGGTCACATATGCCCCGTCGTAATCCACGGTTCTAAATGTCACGCCGTCCATGGTGAGCTTCACGTTCTCTGCGTGCGAGAAGACCTGGAAGCCGCCAGAGTCAGTGAGGATGGGACCATCCCAGCGCATGAACTCATGCAGGCCACCCATCTCTTTGACCAACGCCTCACCGGGGCGCTGGCTCAAGTGATAGGTGTTTGCCAGGATGATCTTGGCGCCAATCTCGTGGAGGTCGCGCGGAAGTATGCCTTTGACCGTAGCTTTTGTCCCTACCGGCATAAAGATCGGCGTGGGAATGTCACCGTGTGGCGTATGCAAAATGCCCGCACGTGCGCCCGTTTCTGGGTCTTCAGCCACAATGTCGTAGCCAAACCACGCCGCCTCTTGATCCTTGTCCACTATGCCTCCTTATATGGCTAATTAAAAACCCGACGCAAAGGCGCCGGGTTCTAAGTGCGCACGACCTTGTTTTAATAGCTACTCGCCAAAGCCGCCATCAATCAGGGCGATAAGTGCATCAAGCGCCTGCTGCTCATCAGGACCATCACAAGCAACCTCAACCTTGGTGCCAGAGCCCATGCCTGCTGCCAGGATCATCATGATGGATTTTGCGTTGACAGGAGCGGTGTCCTTGTCCACATCCTTGATGGTGACAGAGGACTGATATTTCTTTGCCTCAGTCACAAAGACAGAAGCGGGACGAGCATGAAGACCAGTGGCGTTGACAATCGTTGTCTGCTTAGAAACCATGATGGTTCTCCTTCATCTTCTTGTACCCTCACATGGGTTGCACCCATGAGCTACCCTGCGTACTACAACATATTAAACGAACCGACGGCATTGTACACAAGTAAGTTCGTTCTGTTGCAGGTTACAGAAATCATACAACATAATATCAAATCTATGAACGGTATCTATCCTCTGGCATACGGCTTCGTAATGTCCGATGCCATATGCAGGAAGATTGAAAGTTCTTCTCCGCTCCCTCCGCTTGTTTCTCAAGATGGGTAGCTTCATACTGAAAGCTCAGTTTTTTCACGAAAGGGGTCGGCTGTGGCGATGGGCAAAAAGCACAGGTCTCAAGACGCAAGTGCGGAACAAAAGCAGGAGAAGTCCAAGAAAGCCGCAGCTCGTATGCCTCATGACCAGGCCAAGACAGCCGGCCGGCGCGCTAAAGGGGACAACAACCTTTCCATCACCGGCGGTTTTGCGGCGTTCAAGAGCGTACGAAAAGCCAACAAGAGCCTGGCTACGGCCACGCAAGATCTCCGCCGGCTCAAGGACATGCTTTCTTCTGACAAAGAACTTCTCGCCCACCGAGAGCAGGTCGAGGCGGACTTTCCCAAGATTGTGGCAGCTCAAGAGGCGGAGATGAAGACAGCTTCGGCAGATGAGCGACGCATGGGTGAGAGAATCGAGACCTTGTCGGCTGAGCTGGGCGAGAAAAAAGCGCAGCTCGAAGAGCTCAAGGCAGACCACGAGCGCACCCTGCGGCCGTTTAGGAACCTGATGGACTCTTCACGCGGGCGTGCGGATGATGCTGCCCGCAAGCTGGCAGATGCCAAGCGCGCGCTCAAGCTGGCGGAGAATAAGCTGAACGATGAGACCAAGAGGCGTGACCAGCGGATTCAAGCGGCCCATCGGGATGTGGACAATGCCAAGGAGCGCCTGCGCAAGGTTGAAGCGGAGCTTGACCTGCTGAAAAAAGATCCCCAGGCACTGCCCGGGGCGCTTGAGCAGACCGAGGATGAGCGCAAACTGGAGATCTCTCATATTGAATCCGCACAGGCAGACGTGACGCGCATCTCCAAGGATTGCGCGGCCATGGTAGATGCCGCCCAGACTGAGCTGGTGTCTCGCCAGCAGCAGTGCGACGCGGCCGAGCGTGAGGCAGCTAACACCAAGAGCGAGGCAACCTCTAAGAAAGAGGAGTATGAGCGGCTCTACAAGCAGGCAACTCAGGAAGAAAAGCAGCTTGAAGACCAGATAAAGGCCAACGAAGAGGCCTCAAAAGAGGCCAAGAAGTCCAAGGATGCGGCGACCAAGCGCAAAGAAGCCGCCAAGAAGATCTTGGACGAGGCACATGAGATCCACGAGAATCCTGCCACCACGCAGGGTCTCAAAGAGCGCATTGCCCATGAGGAGCAAGATGTTGCTGCCAAGCAGGCAGAGGTCGCCGAGCTCAGGCGGCGCGCCGAAGACATCAAGCGGCGCACGCGCACGTCGCGCATCGTGGTGATCCTCATATGCGTGGCCGCCCTTGCCGCCGTGCTGGCGCTGGCCTTTTTCCTCACACGCGGAGGATTTTAGGCGCTGGGCGCTAAGGCAGCAAGGGGCAGCTGGGAACAGCTCGGGCCAGCTAGATAAATAGCATGGCATCGCCAAAGCTCAAGAAGCGATACTTCTCCTTGATGGCTTCTGCGTATGCAGCCATAACCTGCTCACGTGTTGCAAAAGCAGACACCAGCATCATGAGGGTTGAGCGCGGCACATGGAAATTGGTGATAAGACCGTCCACCACGTGATAGGTCGATCCTGGCATCAAATAGAGCGATGTCTTGGCATCTAGGCGAGAAACCAAATCTCCCCGCATGAGCGTCTTGGCAGAATCTGGCGCATCCTCAAAGCGGCGTGCCACCATAGGCAGATCTGCTACCGGTGCCTCAGGGTCAAAGGCACTCTCCAGGGAACGCACCGATGTTGTTCCGACCGCAATAACCCTGTGACCTGCTGCTTTGGTAGCGTGCACGGCATCTACCACCTCTTGCGGGACGTGATAGCGCTCGGTGTGCATAACGTGTTTGGTCGGATCGTCTTCCTCGACAAGCCGGAAGGTATCAATACCCACCTCAAGCTCGACCGTTGCCCAGCCGATGCCCTTCTCTTTGAGAGACGCTATGAGCTCCGGCGTGAAGTGCAGACCAGCCGTTGGAGCTGCGGCAGAATGTTCTTCTCGCATAGCAAAGACCGTCTGGTATTTCTCCGGGTCTCCCTTGTACTTGGTGATATAGGGCGGCAGCGGCACGTGGCCTGCCTTGTGGAGAGCCTCATCGAAGGAAAGGTCACCTTCAGGCGTAAAGCGTACGAGGCGCCCACCACGGTTGTCTTCCAGGTAACCAATGATCTCCGCCGTGAGCACCGGCGGCCACGAGAGCGGTGCATGCGCGCCACCCTCTCTAAACTCAATGCACGCGCCCTCCTTGAGGCGCTTTCCTGGCTTGACTAAGCACTCCCACACGCGTCCATGAGGATCGATGTCTTCTCGGCGTTTGAGCAGCAAGGTCTCTGCAACACCGCCGCTTGCGGCCTTGTTGCCCAACAGGCGCGCAGGCAAGACCCTGGTGCGGTTGGCCACCAGGAGATCTCCCGGCTCAAGGTAGTCCCCTATGTCGTAGAAGTGCTTATGGGTGATGGAGCCATCGTTTCTGTCGAGCACGAGAAGACGGCAGGAGTCCCGCGGTTCTGCAGGCGCTTGGGCAATGAGCTCATCGGGCAGTGGATAATCAAAATCATCAGTACGCATAGTTCCCTTTTCATCTACGTCGTAAGCCCGCAAATTCTAACGCCCTGCCGCATGCGCGTAAAGAAAGGACAAAGGCTCAATCACCTTTGCCCCAGAAAAAACACGCCAGCCAGGTGCCATGAGATCCACGTCCAACGCCCAAAGGCGCGGCTCCACCTCACGCCGCGTCTACTCCTGGATCTCCAGAAGCGGATCTCCTACCTTAAGCAGCAGCTTGCCGCCAATCTTTGTGCGGCTTTGCGCCACAGACGCCACGTGCTCATCATCGCTGTTGGTGATAGAGATGATGACCGTGTCTTCATATCCAGCCTCGACGATCTTCTCGTTATCAAACGCAATAAGCGGCTGACCCGCAACAACGGTCTCCCCTGCCTCCACAAAGCGGCAGAACCCCTTGCCGTTAAGCTTCACGGTATCCACGCCAATATGCATGAGGATATCTGCACCGTCTGCGGTGGTGATGCCGATAGCGTGGTTGGTCACGGTGGTTGCCTTCACGCGACCATCCGCCGGAGCATAGAGAACATTGCCCATGGGCAAGATGCCTACACCCGCACCAAACATGCCCTCTGCAATGGTCTTATCGCCCACCTCTTTTACCGGGATCAAAAGACCAGATACGGGCACGTATACGGTGCCGGGCTTGGTCTCAAAACGGGCGGACTTGGGAACGGTGACGCCTTCGGTGTTGCTCGACAAAATCCTGCTGAAAATGCCCATTGCGACTCCTTTATTCCATATGACCACACGAGGTCTAAAATGTTATGACAATTTTACCGCTTTATTAAATTGCAGATGAAGTGGCAACACAGGAATGGCAAAATCGCGCTGGTGAGCGCACACGGCGATAAATTCATGCGCTCGCGGCTGACATTTGGATGAGGCAGCAGCCGCTGCTTACGCCTTGGCCGCTGCTTGCGCCTTGGCCTGCACCTCTGCCTGGGCACGTGCCTTGGCCTCTGCTTTTGCTGCCTTGCGCGCATCCCGTGCCTCGTGGCGCTCGAGTGCTGCCTCTGCCGCGCTGAAGCGACATCCGCAGTAGTTTTGCCTATACATCCCCAGCTCACGGGAATCGCTCACCGCGTCAGGATAATACGGCCTGAAGTCTCTCCAGATAGGCGTCAAGCCATGCGCGTGCGCAAGCGCGCAGAGAACCTCATGGCACTCGTCAAAAAGCTGGTAGGGAGAGACCGCTAGCGTGGTGCTGATATAGCTAAAACCCTGGGCTTTTGCCACGCGACACGACTCTGCCAAGCGCACGGCATAGCAGGACCTACAGCGCTTCGTGCGCTCAAAACCATGCGACGCCACCGCGCGCTCCCACATCTCCCTATTATCACCAGCAACAATCACAGCAACGTGCGCCTCTTCCGCCCATGTCTTGAGCGTTTCCAAGCGCAGCGCATGCTCTTCCAGAGGCTGAATATTGGGGTTAGTCCAGCAGATGGTGGGTTCAAAACCCTCCTGACGCAAATACTTGACTGGCTCCAACGAACACGGCCCGCAGCACGCATGCAAAAGAAGTGGTGTGCGCAAAGACGCTTCCGCCAAGACATCACCAGCAGCAGTCGGTTCATCGCTGATCAAGCTCACGCATCCTCCTTCTGGCGTCCTTACACCCAATCAGGCAGCCCTACGTAGCAAGCGTATGCCAAAACTGCAATCTTCCACATGAGATGCCTCATGTGTTCTCAAAATCTCTTTGACCATCCCAAAATCACCCGTACAGCCAGAAAGATGCAGCACACACACCACCCATGCCAAAAGTGGATAGCCAGCAGCGCAAAGACCTGCCAGCAGCGCCACACTCACCACAACCGCTGGGGCAAGAAGAACCACCACAAAGCGGCTCCGCGTCAAAATGACTCCCTCGGCAGACGTCATCAGCATGCCGTAGGTAGCACCAAAGTGAACCGGCACATGAAGGCCGCCCATAAGCTTGAACGCCGCCGCATGGATGAGCTCATGGACGGGCAACACGGCAAAAGAGATGCCTACTGCTGCAAGAAGCCACAGGTACCCGCGCGGCTCTTGGCCGCGAAAGAGCGCAAACCACAAGATCACGGCAGTGGCTATGCCAAAAGCTAAGATGACCCAGGACCATCTCACCATCTGGAGCTGAGAGGACCTATCACCCAAGATATCAACCACGCCAACCGTCTCCCACGCTCCATCAGGCGTAGCTGCAGGTGCAGAGGCCATATCACCTGTGGCATGAGGCAAAAGCTCCATGTTCTTCTCGCCCAGATCTTCATGCCAAGACTGTGCAGCTGACATCTTGCTCCCTAGAATGCTGAACTCGTGAGGCTCGTTGTGGAATAATCTGTTGCGTACCCACATAATACGGTATGTTTTCATACCCCATTTCTACTGACAAGGAAGTTTCATGTCGCTTGAAGCCTTGACCGACGCGCGCCCCACCTTTCCGCGCAGAGCCGTTATCACCGGTGGTATGCCCTACGGCAATAAAAATCTGCACTTTGGTCACATTGGTGGCGTATTTGTACCTGCGGATTTTTTTGCGCGCTTCTTGAGAGATCGCATTGGTAAGGAAAATGTGATCTTTGTTTCCGGCACCGATTGCTACGGCTCCCCCATCATGGAGGGGTATCGCAAGAAGGTGCAGGCGGGCTTTGAGGGCACCATCACCGATTATGTGATGGCCAACCACCTGGATCAAAAGCGCGCGCTGGACGCCTACGGCATCAGTTTGGACCTGTTTGCGGGCTCAGGCCTGGAGCCTGCCAAAGAGGTTCATGAGCGCGTCACGCGCACAATCATTGAGCGGCTCTATGAGCGCGGGTACCTCCACAAGATGAGCACGCGCCAGTTCTACGATACCGAGGCGCATCAATTTTTAAATGGTCGCCAGGTGATAGGCCGCTGTCCGGTACGCGGCTGCAAGTCTGAGAAAGCCTATGCGGATGAGTGTGACCTCGGCCACCAGTTTGACCCGGAAGAGCTCATTGCTCCAGTGTCTCAGCTCAGCGGCACCACGCCCGAGCTGCGCCCCGTTGATAACTGGTACTTTGACCTGCCGAATTTCAAGGGCACGCTCACCGACCTCATGGACGTGTGGGACAAAGACCCCCAGGTGCGCTCCATTGTGACCAAGACGGTCAGGGAGACCCTGGTAGCGCCTATTATCTACATCCAGAACAAGTTCCGTGATGCCTTCGATGAGGCAGAGCATCTCTTGCCTGCTCACACCACCCATGAGCCGGAGCAGAACCAGTCGTCGTTCTCCGTTGAGTTTGCCAACTGGCACGAGCGCGATATTGCGCGCGATGTCCTGGAGAAGGCGCAGATTCGCTTCCGCACGGGAAAGACGCTGCTGCCGTTCCGCATTACGGGAAACATCGACTGGGGCGTCCCGGCGCCCGAGCTTGAGGACACTCATGATCTGACGGTGTGGTGCTGGCCAGAGTCGCTCTGGGCGCCTATCAGCTTTGTGGAAACCACCCTTCAAGAGGCGCCGGCCGGCCGCTATTCCTCAACTGACTGGCGCGACTGGTGGTGTGACAAGGATGCGCGTGTCTACCAGTTCATAGGTCAGGACAACATCTACTTCTACTGCGTGGCGCAACCCGCCTTGTGGGAAGCTTTGGGCATGGGCCTTGAGCAGGATACACCCATTGCCAACTACCACATCCTGTTCATGAACAAAAAAGCCTCCTCATCTGGTGCTATCAAGCCGCCCATGGCAGAGGAACTCCTGGATCACTACACCGCAGAGCAGCTGCGATGCCACTGGCTCTCCTTGGGTCTGGATCAAAAGGCCGTCTCTTTTGCACCGAAGCCCTATGACACGTCGGTCAGCTATCAGGACAAAAAGACAGGCGAGAAGGTCCTGGTCAAAGATGATCCGCGCGTGGTTGACCCAGCACTCAAGGAGTCCGCGTTCTTGACCAACATCTTCAACCGCATTGCCCGCAGCTGCTTCTATGGCGCACAACGCGCATGCAACAACACCCTCACGAGCGAGCGCGCCACACAAGAGGTGAAAGATGCCTGCACCCAGGCCACACTTGAGTTTGAGCAGGCGTGCTACCACTTTGATGCCCACAGCGCCTTAGGCATTGCCGACCGCTTTGGGCGAGAAGCCAATAAGCGCTGGGGAGAAGAATCCAAGGCAGCCAAGGACAATGAGGCCGCCTACCGCCAGGCACTGGCCAACGCATTCGCGGAACTGCGCACGTTGGCGCTGCTCATGCACCCTGCGGCACCGGCTGGCACAGAAAAGATCTGTGAGTACCTCAACTTTGCACCCGAGCTGTTCTTCTCGTGGGAAAACGCGTTTATGGATCCGACTGAGCTCTGTGAGCTCATAGGCGAGAAACCCTCTGAGCACCAGCTCAAAGAGCTCCCGCCGCGCTTTGACTTCTTTGAGAAGCACCCGTCCCAGTACAAGTAGGTTGCATTGCCCATGAGCGCGCCAAAGAGCCCCCAGCCCCATTTTCCCAGCCCCTATGAGCGCCCATATGAGGCGCCCCGAGAGGCCAAATGTGTCGTGAGTCCAGACGGAGCGCGGATTGCCTACTTTGTGTATGGTAAGCCCGTCTCCGTGGGCAAGGTCCCCATTCTCATGCTTCACGGCAACGGAGAAGAACATGGCATCTTTGGCCCGCTCATAGATGCGCTCTCGGCAGATGGACATACCATCATTGCTGTTGACTCCCGAGCACAAGGGGTATCTACCAGGGGATCTCTACCGTTGAGCTATGAGCTTTTTGCAGAAGACGCGCTTTTAGTGCTCGACACGCTCAAGGCTACTCGCGCACACGTGGTGGGCTTTTCTGACGGCGCCATTGAAGCGCTGCTGCTTGCAAAAGACCACGGTACGCGCGTTGCCTCGGTGGTATCAATAGGCGCCAACCTTTCCCCTGAGGCAGTAGTGGACGAGGGTGGAGAGCTGGCGCGCGCCCAGAGCGATCTGAATGCATGGGCCGCGTACTGGGAAGGCCCTGAAGGGGCTGCTCTCATCGCAGCCGGCGCCATTGATCCAGCTCTTCTCACGCCCACTCCCCGCGCGGCGCGCCAGACCGCAGAGCTTTTGCACCTGATGGATGTAGAGCCGCACATAGAGGCCAGCGCGCTCTCACACATCAGCTGTCCTGTCAGCGTAGTGGCAGGAGAGTTCGATGTGATAGATGAGCGAGAAACCCAACTCATTGCGCGCTCCATCCCCCATGCGCGGCTCCATATCCTGCCAGGCCTTGGCCACTCCATACCCAAAGAGGCCCCAGAAACGCTCATATCGCTGGTGCGCGTTCACCTAGGTGCGCTGCGTGATACCGCCTTCTAGCTGGAGGTTCTTATCGCCCCGGCGAGCCTGGCTGACAGGGGCTTGAGATGGAGTCCTCCGTTTTGTCTAACCAATGATGAACGTTTCATGATTTTCTCTCGGTACCTTCTTAATTATTCTCTCGGTACCTTGACATCATTCCGTGCGCCCCATAGAGTGTTCATCCGATCACGACACAGACGTACAGGTTGGGGGAAGACAGTTGGAAACACCTTCATCAAATTGTCGTCTGCACGACCCACAACTCCGGACAGAGCAGCGCATACTCTCTAACTTTGCCCAGATAGGACGCCGTATGCACAAAGGTGGCGGCGGGAAGGGCTCCATGAGTCACATCCTTATGGTCCTTCGTTCCCACGACGGGCATATGCTGCTCAAGGATCTGCAGACAAGCACCAAGATCAGCTCCGCGGCGCTTTCAGAGGTTGTATGCAAGCTTGAGGCTCGTGAGCTCATCACTAAGCGCATCTCGGAAGATGATGCGCGCCAGCGGGAGTTGGCACTTACCGACGAGGGTTTTAAAGAGGCACAGCAAGCATTTGATAGGCATCGGCAGTTCTTGAATACGCGCTTTGAGTGCCTGGATGAATCGGAAAGACATCAGCTGGTAGATATGCTTGATCGGCTTGTTGCAAGCTGGTCGGCCCTGGATCGTGAGGAGGGATGCACACATGGCTCATGCGTTCACTGAGGATGAACTGGCTGCCCTCAAGCGTGAGGAGGAAGTTGAGAAAAAAGGCCGCAGAAGCAACGGTCTTAACCTCTCGCTCAAAGAGCTCATTTCAACGCTGTCAGGTAGCATCAGAGAATACAAAAACATGTCAACCATCACGCCCCTGTTGGTCATTTTGGAGGTCGTGATTGAGTGCATCATTCCTTTCATTACCGCCGAGCTCATCAATCAGATGCAAGCTGGAGCGGGCATGGATGTCATTGGCCACTACTCTGCCATCCTCATTGCTATGGCGCTGGCATCTCTTGCCTGCGGCGGAGCTGCTGGTGTCACCTGCTCTATAGCTGCAACAGGTTTTGCCAAAAATCTGCGCCACGATATGTTTGAGAGCATTCAGCGCTTCTCGTTCTCAAACATCGATCGTTTTTCCACGAGCTCTTTGGTGACGCGCCTGACGACCGATACCAATAACGTGCAGCTCTCCTACATGATGATCATCCGCACGGCCATCAGAAGCCCACTTATGCTCATCTTTGCCATCGTAATGGCCTATATAACCGGCGGTTGGATGGCAACAGTCTATCTGGTCATCTCTATTATCCTGGGGTTCTTGCTCATAAAAATTGCGCTGACTATCATGCCTCTGTTCAAAAAGATCTTCCGCAAGTATGACCGCTTAAATGACACCGTAAAGGAAAATGTCTCCGGCATACGCGTGGTCAAAGGCTTTGTCAGAGAGGACTATGAGAAGCAGAAGTTCAACGCCGCATCGGGCATGCTCTACCATGACTTTGTCCATGTGGAGCGCATCTTGAATCTCAATATGCCGCTCATGAACTTTGCGATAGATACCGTCTACGCCTTTGTTATCTTCTTTGGCTCTCAGGTCATCGTTCAGTCGTTTGGCCAAGCCATGCAGGTAGGCCAGCTTTCCGCCCTCATCACATACAGCTTCTCCATGCTCATCAGCCTCATGATGTTCTCCATGATCTTTGTAATGGTCACCATGAGTGAGGAGAGCGCCCAGCGCATCTGTGAGGTGCTCTTGGAAAAGCCCGATCTTGCGAGCCCTGAGCATGCCCTCACCAATGTGGCAGATGGTTCCATTGATTTTGACCACGTGAGCTTTAAGTACTCTGAGAAGGCTGAGCGCTCGGCGCTTACCGATATTGACCTTCATATCAAATCGGGCGAGGTTATTGGCGTTATTGGATCGACGGGCTCCTCCAAGTCGTCGCTGGTCCAGCTCATCTGCCGCCTGTATGACGCCACAGAAGGCACCGTTAAGGTGGGTGGCAGAAACGTGAAGGAGTATGACCTGGATACCTTGCGCAATCAGGTGGCTGTGGTGTTGCAAAGAAACGTGCTCTTCTCGGGCACCATCAAGGAAAACCTGCGCTGGGGAGATGCTGACGCCACAGACGAAGAGCTGGTAGAAGCATGCAAACTTGCGCAGGCAGACGAGTTTATCCAGCTCTTGCCCGACAAGTATGACACCTATATCACGCAGGGTGGCACCAACGTGTCAGGAGGTCAAAAGCAGCGCCTGTGCATTGCGCGCGCACTGCTCAAGAAGCCAAAGATCCTCATCCTTGATGACTCAACAAGCGCCGTGGATACCAAGACCGACAAGCTCATCCGCGAGGGCTTTAAGAACTTCATCCCTGAGACGACCAAGATCATCATTGCGCAGCGCACGAGCTCGGTGGAGGACGCCGACCGTATTGTTGTTATGGATGATGGCAAGATCTCTGCCATTGGCACCCATGAGGAACTGCTGCGTACGAGCGACATCTACCGCGAAACCTACACCACGCAAAACAAGCAATCGCACGACATCAAGATGGACACGATGGAAAAGACAGAGGAGGTGGCAGACCATGAGTAGCGTTTCTCACGACGAGCGTCGCATACAGGATGCCACCGTGCCTACCAGCACGCCTGCGCAGGAAAAGACACAGCTGCCCCCGACACCTGAGGGAAAGAAGAGCAGAGGCCGCGCGGCAACAAATCCCGCATCAACGCTCAAGCGCGCCATCAAACTGGTATTTACCTACTATCCGCGCCTCTTGCCGCTCATGATCTTGGTCATCATTCTGGCGGCGCTGCTGACCTCACTGCCCTCAGTTTTCATGCAGCAGGCCATTGAGGTGGTGGGGCGCTGGTGGCAAAGCGGCAATTGGAAAGCGGCAGCAGAGGAGCTTACCCCCATTATGCTGGGGCTTCTCGCTACCTTTGGCGTTTCTATAGTCTGTTACCTCATTCAGTCCCAGCTGGGCGCCTATATCACACAAGGTACGCTCATGCAGGTACGCAATTCCATGTTTGACCACATGGAAGAGCTGCCCATCAGCTACTTTGACCAGAATGCCCATGGCGATATCATGAGTCACTACACCAACGACGTAGACACCTTGCGTCAGCTCATCAGCCAGGCACTCCCCAATCTGCTCACCATGTTCTTGCAGATGATCTTTACGCTGTTTGTTATGCTCTACTACTCCATCAACCTATCTGTGCTGGTACTTGTTGTGGTGGTCTTCATGACCTGGCTCATCAAGTACATGGGCGGCAAATCAGCGCGCTTCTTCCTGGCACAGCAGGTCTCTCTTGCGCGTGAAGAAGGCGTGGTAGAAGAGGCTATGAACGGCCAGAAGGTCATCAAGGTCTTCACGCATGAGAAGGCCTCGCAAGAGCTCTTTGACCAGGTGAATGAGGAGCTGTTCCAGGCGGCAAAGACCGCAAACATCTACGGCAACACGCTGGGGCCCATTCTCATGAATTTGGGCAACTTGAGCTATGTTCTTGTCGCCCTCTCAGGCGGCCTCATGCTGGCGACGGGCCTTCCCAATGCGTCACTCTCTGGCCTGGTCTTTGGCATTGACATCATTGTGCCGTTCCTCAATTTGACCAAGCGATTTGCCGGCTCCATAGGTCAGACCTCGCAGCAGATCAACTTTGTGGTGATGGGTCTGGCCGGCGCCGAGCGCATCTTCAATCTGTTGGATCAGCAGGCCGAGCAGGACAGTGGCTATGTCACCCTCACCAATATGAAGCAAGAGGGCGATAAGCTCGTGGAGACCCATGATCGCACGGACACGTGGGCGTGGAAGCACCCCCATGCGACTCAGGAGATCACCTATACGCCGCTCAAAGGTGACGTCCGCCTGGAGCATGTGAATTTTGGCTACACGCCAGACCACGAGGTGCTCCACGATATTTCCCTCTACGCCAAGCCGGGGCAAAAGGTGGCATTTGTGGGTGCGACCGGTGCGGGAAAGACGACCATCACCAACCTGATCAACCGTTTCTATGACATAAGCGATGGAAAAATACGCTACGATGGCATCAATATTGAAAAGATTAAGAAGTCGGACCTGCGCCGTTCTTTGGGCATTGTGCTGCAGGAGGTTAATCTTTTCACCGGATCGATTATGGACAATATCCGCTATGGGCGCCTGAGCGCTACCGATGAAGAGTGCATACAGGCAGCAAAACTGGCTGGTGCGGACTCCTTTATTGAGCGTTTGCCCGAAGGCTATGACACGTGGCTGACCGACAATGCGGCACAACTTTCACAGGGCCAGCGCCAGCTCATCTCCATTGCACGCGCCGCTGTGGCAGACCCGCCCGTGATGATCTTGGATGAGGCCACCAGCTCCATCGATACCAGAACGGAGCAGATTGTTCAGCGTGGCATGGATGCACTCATGAAGGGTCGCACCACGTTTGTGATTGCACACCGTCTCTCTACGGTGCGCAATGCCAACGTGATCATTGTGCTCGATCATGGCAAAATAATTGAGCGCGGCACCCATGATGAGTTGATTGCTCAGAAGGGCACCTACTATCAGCTCTACACCGGTGCCTTCGAGCTGGAATAAGAGGCCCGCGCCGGATTCTTAAGGTTTTTTCAACTGACACATTGTCCTCAGGGGCGCCTCATGCAGGCGACCTTGAGGACGAGAAAGAGGCATGAGATGGCAGAGCACATGCAGAGAAATATCAGTAGACGAGCGCTTTTGGGCGGTGCGGGACTGCTTCTTGTTGTCCAAGGGCTGAGCGCTTGTAGCGCGGGCTCAAGCGCGGCTACCAGCTCAAGCTCGAACGATCAAAGCTCTGATGCCAGCTCTGATACAAGTTCTTCTGATGCATCCACGCAAGATGCCAACGCTCACGGCACGCGCCAAGATGCCGTTTTGGAAGCGCCTTTAGACAACGGCTATGACTCGGGCAAGCACCACGCAGAGATTTCTGTCAAAGACTTTGGTGTCATCACGGTTGAGCTAGACGCACAGAGTGCCCCTATCACGGTGAGCAACTTTGCTCAGCTGGCAGAAGATGGCTTCTACGATGGTCTGACGTTTCATCGCATCATTAAAGGTTTTATGGTGCAGGGAGGAGATCCCAACGGGGACGGGACCGGCGGATCTGACCAGAAGATCAAAGGCGAGTTTGCCAAAAACGGCGTAACCAATGGCATTTTGCACAAGCGCGGTGTCATCTCTATGGCCAGAAGCCAAGCTGCCAACTCTGCAAGCTCACAGTTTTTCATCATGCAGGAAGACACGGATTCACTCAATGGCTCCTATGCCGCTTTTGGTCATGTGACCGACGATGCCGGTCTTGCTGTCGTCGACGCGCTGGCAGAGGTTCCAACCGAGGACTCAAACGGCACGGTAGCTGCAGAAAACCAGCCCCAAATTGATTACATCAAGATGATTGACTAGCCTGGAGAACACATGTCGGCCACGCGCGAAACGCCCCATCTGCACCTTGTTGAGCACCCGGTTCCAGGAAGACTGGTCAGCTATACCATCATGCAGAAGCAGACCAGCATTCAGGCAGGTGAGATCTGGCTCTGTCGCAACAGTTTAGAGAGCGGCGACGGCGCGGGCACCTTGGGTGACGGCGACTTGTCTGACAGCACCTTACCCACAAGCGCAGAGCTTCACTTTGAGATGAGTCCGGTGCTCAAAGATGAGGGCACCATGACCGAAGCGCTCTCTTCCATAGAACGTCTGGCGTTTGAGGAGCTGAATCTCACCGAGCTGAGCATCTGTGCAGGCACCATACGTTCAAGCATCTCTGCTAGAGCCTGGCAGATTGCCAATGCGGCAGATTCCACGCACAGCAGCTATATCCAGATGCAGCAGCAAGAAGCCACTGCACTTCTCGCCGCTACGCCACGCATTGCGCGCATCTGCTCGGGCGGACAGACCGGTGCAGACAGAGCAGCGCTGGACGCTGCGCGTACGTTCAATGTCCCCATCACCGGTTGGTGCCCGCCGGGTGGCACGGCAGAGGATTTCCCCGAAGCGCCGGGTCTTCTCGCCCACTACCCCGAGCTTAAAGAGACGCCGACAGAAGGCTATGTGGAAAGAACAGCGCTCAATGTGCGCGATTCTCATGCCACGCTCATTGTGGCGCCTTTTGGGATTCAGCCGTTGAGCGGCACAGAGATGACCGTGCGGTTTGCCGAACACTTTGGCCGGCCGCACCTTGAGATCACCTCGATAGACGAGCTTGGTCAAGTGCGCGCATGGCTGTGTGGACTGCCGTGTGCGCTCACGCTCAATGTGGCGGGGCCTCGAGAAAGCAAGGCACCGGGAACCTATGCGCTCACGCATGAGGTCATCAGTGCCTTGCTGAAAGATTTGGCTGTGTAGAGAAGCGTAGGGCGGCGTTACTGCTGTACCTGCTCCTGGCCTGGCTGCGGCGTATTGTGTGCTGCCACTATCTGCTCAAACAGATTGGCGTGCTCGTTAAAGTTGTTGGGCAGCACCACCGTCGACGCGCCTTTTTGCGCATAGGAGTTCATCATATCAATCCACTGGGTGTACTCAAACAGCCGGTTTGCCTCGGCCGCAGTCATCTCTGCACCCTTGATGGTGTCAATGGATTCCTTGATGCCCTCTGCAATAGCAACGCGCTGATCTGCAATACCTTTACCCTCTGCTGCCATAGCTTCTGCGCGCGCCTTGGCCGCAATGACCGTCTTGGCGCGGGCAGCGTTGGCATCATTGGTTGCACTCTCCAGATTGTTCTTGGAAGCAATGATGCGGTTCATGGATTCTTGGACCTCTTGCGGCAAGCGGATGGAGGTGATAAGGGTTGTCACCAGCACATAGCCGTAATCGCGCATCTTTTGTGCCACCACCTGGTCAATGGACTGGGCAATGGTATCTTTTTCTGAGAAGACCTCGTCCAATGAGCGGTTAGGGATCTGTGAGCGCAGGGCATCTGCCAGATAATCTTTCATCTGAGCCACGGGGTCTTTTAAGGTATAGAAGCTCTTCCAGACACCGTTTCCTGCACCTGCATCAATATCAGAGGCATCCACGTGATATTGAATGGAGACATCAAGCTCTATGGTTACATTGTCAGACGTCTTGGCGTCAAAGGTCATGTGCTGATCTTCGGTCATCAAGTCCACGTCAAAGGTCCTATCCAAGAAAGGCACCTTTACATGGAAGCCAGGACCGGCAATGCCAGCAAAGCGGCCAAGCCGCTCAATGATAGCCACATGCTGCTGACGAACCACATATGCCGTTGATAAGACGAGCGCTCCTATGAGAACCACCAGGACAATAAAACCAAACATCGCGTCTCCTTCCAAGGAGTTCTAGGAGCTCTCGCCCCTAGATCAGCGTCTTCGCGGACGGGCATCCCTCATGATGGACACAATAATCCAAATGCCGAGAACCAACGCTATCGTAAAGCCTAAAAATCCGACGACGGGAATGCCAAAAATAACGGGCTCTACGCGCGCATAGTAGATGACAGAAGAGCCTATAAAGAGACCTGCAATCACAATACCCATGGTCAGACGGTCAAACGCATGAGAGAAATCGGCAATGGGGTCTGTTGAACCAGGTAGATCCAAATTCATGCGCAACTGCCCGCGCGTGAGCATATCCAAGGCCAGAGGTGATGTGGCGGCCGTCTTGAGAAGACCATGGAGCGCAGCGTGGCTCTCTGTACCTAAGCTCTCAAGCTCACTTTTCACCATATCGGCGGGATTGCTGTGGGCTTGAACATGGCGCTTCACGATCTCTATCATGCTGACGCCCGGCAAGAACTCATCTAAGAGCCCTTCCAATGTCACCAGTGAGCGCGCCAGCATGGTAACAGAGCCGGGAAGTTCAATACCATTGCGCCGTGCCAGGCCGATGATTGCGTTCACAAAGGCAGGGATATCGAGATCTGACAGATCTGCTGAGCCGTAATTCTCAATGATGAGGTCTATATCTTCCAGCAGGTGGGCATGGTCAATGCGAGAAGAATCATCCATGGCAGCAAAGCGCAAAAGGCCGTCTTTGAGCCGCGCGGAATTCTTCTGCCCCACGGCCACCACAATATCGGTCAGCGCCGACCTATCAAGTGCTGACAGGCGCCCCATAATGCCCAAGTCCAGATAGCAGATCTTGCCGCCCGAGATCAAGAGGTTGCCGGGGTGTGGGTCCGCATGAAAGAAGCCGTCGTCGAGCATCTGCTGCGTGTAGTTATCCACCAGCTTATTGCCTATTTCTTCCAGAGAATAACCCGCGCGCGTAAGACGGTCGGTCTGAGCTATAGGTATGCCCTCGACAAAATCCATAACGACAACGTGCTCTGTACACAGCCCCAAATACGGCTTGGGACAACTCACAAATGCACACTGGGCATTGTTGCGCCTGAACTCATCCAATGAGCGCGCCTCAATGAGAAAATCTGTCTCTTCTCTAAACGACTGCCAGAGCTCTTCCACCACAGATTTGAGATCTAAGACCTGGTTGTCTCCCACCACCAGATTGGCATGTTTGACCAGGCTGCGCATGATATCTATGTCTTGCGCCATCACCTCTTGCACACCGGGGCGCTGGAGCTTAATGGCTACCAACTCACCGGTCACCAAGCGTGCCTTGTGCACCTGAGCTACTGAGGCAGAGCCCAGAGGCACATCATCTATAGCGTCAAAGATATCTTCCAGCGGGCGATCATATTCGCTGCGAAGCGTGTCCAGTACAACATCTCTATCCATAGGCTCGACGTCCGCACGAAGCTTGGAGAGCTCTTGGCAAAACGGCTCACTCAAAATCTCCGAGCGCATGGAAAGAATTTGGCCCGCCTTCACAAACGTCGGGCCAAGCTCTTCTAACATCCGCCGAAACTTTAGGGGCGTCAGCCCATGCGTGATGTCATATGTGCGTACGATCGAGAGAATCTCACCGATGCGCCTGATGCGACTTCTGCTGCTGAACTTATAGCGCCCGTCAGGCGCTCCAAAGAAATTGAGCGTTGGGGCGCTATCAGAAACAGCATCTACCTTGGACTCATACCAGTCCCGAAAGGTGTCTGAAACCTCATCAGTCACTGGTGCATGATTTTCTCGACTATCTGGCGTTTGCACGTTTTACTTTTCTTTTGCCTCGTCCTCAGCGTCTGCGGCACCATCCGCATCCTCGACCTCGCTCACCTCAGCATCCACTGTGGTGTCCTGCGTGTCCAGGTCATCTATAACGGACTGGACCTTCTTGAGGTACGCCGCGCGCTCATCTGCACTCATATCCTTCAGCCGAGAGCGCAACAGAGCACCATCAGTATCTTTGAGCACATCAGCCGCCTTATGGGTCAGCTCCTCATTCAAGGCCTTGCCCTGAGCCACGGTCAGCTCACCCTTCTTTACCAGCTCACTTACAATCTCCTGTGATTTCTCCGCGCCTGTAGCAACCGCACCGACACCTGCAAGGAAGGTCTTGCGCACCACATCCATAGGATCAAACTCTGCCATAACGACCTCCTCCTATCTCATGAGACATCTACGTTCCACCAACGTGTAGGCACATGACATGCGCTGCGCACGTGCGCGGCCTACCAATACGCCTTATCTACCCATCTTGGATGCAAACTTGCGCGCAGATAGCATCAGCGGAGACAAAGCGTTCACGTGCCTCGTGCCTCATACGTAGCACCTAGTGCCTCGTGGGGGCGAGAAGAACATGCCGCAGTTCATCCACCGATTCTGCAACAACGCAGGCTCCAGCATCCTCAAGCTCCGCCACGTCGCCCGTCTTGGCATACGTCACGCCGACGCACGCCACATGCGCACCAGCAGCGCCTTCTGCATCAAAGCTCCTATCGCCCACCATAAGTGCCTGGTGAGGCTCCAGCCCACAGTGCGCGAGAACGGATTCTATGAGCTGTGTTTTAGACTTCAGCGCATCTGACGTCTTGCCCTGCACAAAATCAAGCACACCCACAAGCTTTTGCTCTTCTATGCAGGCCATAAGCAGCGGCTGATTCTTAGACGACGCCACCGCAAGCGTTTTACCTGCTGCTTTGAGATCCTCAAGCAACTCTAAGATGCCGCTAAAAAGCGGACAGCCTGCAGGGCCTATATTGCGATAGATCTCACGGTAGCGGCGTGTGATCTCTTCTGCGTCCTTGCGAGAAAAGCCATATACCAGCTCATAGGCATAGGGAAAAGGAGGGCCTACCAGACGCGATACATCCCCCAGCTCCTCTGGTTTCATGCCAAATTCAAGCAACACCTTGGTGGCGGTAGCAACAATGGTCGGCTTGGAGTCTGCCAGCGTGCCATCAAAATCAAAAATGATGAGCGGCCGATCGCTGATGCTGCTAAAAACCTCGTCGTCGATGATCTTCACGTTTCTGCCTCTTGTTTTTATCGCACGTATACCTCCATAACAAGATACCAATGTGCCACTGGTTGGTAACGCTTTAGTTACGACTTCACATGCTGTGCTATAAGTGAGAAACGCTCACGTAGGAAGGATGTCTATGGCACGTGTCTACAACTTTTCGGCAGGCCCCGCGGCCATGCCGCTTGAAGTGCTCAAAGAAGCGCAGGAAGAGCTGCTGGACTACCACGGAATTGGATACTCCGTCCTGGAGATGAGCCATCGATCACCGAGTTTTCAAGACATCATTGATGAGACGGAAGCCACGCTACGCCGTCTGTTAAACATCCCCGATACCTACCATGTGCTCTTCTTGCAAGGAGGCGCTACCCTGCAGTTTTCTGCGGTACCCATGAACCTTATGCGCACGGGCAAGGCGGGCTATATTGTCTCGGGCAACTGGTCCAAAAATGCCTGGTTAGAGGCCGCGCGCTATGGAGATGCCCAGGTGTTGGCATCGGGCGAGAAGGACAACTTCTCCAAAACGCCTGAGCTCACGCAGGTGCCTGACCAGTCTCTTGATTATGTCTACTTCTGCCAAAACGAAACCGTCTTTGGCACCATGAGGAGAGAAGTGCCTGCTGTCGGCACGGTGCCGGTGGTGGCAGACGTTTCGAGCTGCTTTTTGAGCATGCCGCTCGATGTTGAGCGCTACGGCCTCATCTATGCCGGCGCGCAGAAAAACGCAGGTCCCGCTGGTGTGACCGTGGTGATTGTGAGAGATGACCTGGTGGGTGACGGTCCTGCCCTGGCCGATATCACACCCAAATACATGGGGTATCGCCTGCAATGCGATAAGAACTCCATGTACAACACGCCCAACACCTTTGGCATTTATCTCTGCGGCAAGGTCTTTTCGTGGATTGAAAAGACTGGTGGCTTGGCGGCCATGGAGCAGCGCAACTGGCAGAAGGTCAAGCTGTTGTACGACTATCTGGACCAAAGCGCGCTCTTTAAGCCGACGGTGGATCCGGCATCCCGCTCCATTGCAAATGTCTGCTTCCGCACGGGATCCCAAGAAGTTGATAGCGCGTTTATCGAGGGCGCCAAAAAGCGGGGCATCGTTAACATTAAGGGACACCGCCTGGTGGGCGGTATGCGGGCAAGCTGCTATAACGCCGTGCCAGAAGAAGGAGTTCGGGCACTGGTGAGCTACATGCAGGAATTTGAGGCCGAACGAAGTTAGGCTCTGCCTTCAAGCTTGTGGAGTTTTTCGCCCAGATCCTGCACGAAGCCTTTGGGGTTTCTCGCACGTTTTTCTCATGCACATGACTGAAGAGGAGTTCTTATGCGCTACGTTCGCGTACTTGATAACATCACCAGGGATATCACCAAAGACGCACCTGCCCAGCTGGGCGAAGGTTATGAATCCACGTTTGATCTCTCCAAGGCAGAAGCCATTGTGGTGCGCGCCTCTGATATCCATGATTTGGATTTCCCCGACAGCCTGCGCGTGGTGGCGCGCTCTGGATCGGGTGTAAACAACATCCCCTGCGATGAGCTGGCCAAGCGCGGCGTGGTGGTCTTCAATGCCCCTGGCGCCAACTCCAACGCGGTAAAAGAGCTGGTACTGGGCATGATGCTGGCCAATTCTCGCAAGACGCAAGACGGCATTGCGTGGTGCCAGGCGCACAAGGATGACCCCAACGTAGTCAAGGATGCCGAAAAGGCCAAGAAGGCATTTGTGGGCCGTGAGCTCATTGGGCGCAAGGTAGGCGTTGTGGGCTTGGGAAACATTGGCTCAAAAGTGGCAAGCTGTTTGGTTGAGCTGGGAGCGCAGGTCTTTGGCTATGACCCCTATCTTTCCGTGGAGCACGCCCTCAAGGTTTCCACCAAAGTGCGCATGGTCAACAACCTGGAAGAGCTCTTTAGAGAGAGCGATTATATCACCGTCCATGTACCTTCCAAAGAAGACACCATCCACATGGTCAACGAGGAAATGCTGGGCAAGCTCAACCGCGGCGCCATGCTTTTGAACTACGCGCGCGCAGACATTGTGGATGAAGATGCCGTTGCACATGCGCTCGTTACTGGCCAGCTCTCCTGCTTCTGCACGGATTTTGCCACACCCAAGACGCTTGCGATGAAAAATACCCTGATCACGCCCCATATGGGTGCCTGCACCAACGAAGCAGAGCGCAACTGCGCACACATGGCTATCCAAGAGATGAAAGACTACCTGGAGCTGGGTATTATCCACAATTCTGTAAATTACCCCGACTGCGACTTGGGTCCTTGCAACTTCGACGGCAGAATTGCCTGCTTGCACGCAAATATCCCCAACATGCTAAGCAAGATCACCGGCGTGGTGGGAGATGCAGGCGTGAACATCCAGCGCCTGGCAAACGAGGCTGCTGGAGAAAATGCGTATACCGTGCTTGACTACACGGGTAATGTAGACTCTTCTGTCAGAGAAAAGCTCATGGCCATTGAAGGCATGCACCGAGTCCGCAACCTTGTGGGAGGCAAATAGGTGGCAATCCATATTGAGCCCATCCGCTGTTTAAGGCCGCGTCCAGACAAGGCGCAGGCGTTTGCAACGCCGCCCTACGATGTCTTTACCAGCCAAGAGGCACGGAACTATGTGCAGGAACATCCGCAGTCGTTTCTGGCCATTGACCGGCCGGAGACGACGTTTCCGCCTGATGCTACGCCCGGCCAAGAGTCGCTGGGCGAGAAAGCCCTCCAGCTGTTGCATGAGCGCAGGCAGGACTTCACCCTGCTTTCGGATCAAACACCGTGCTTCTATATCTACGAGCTGGATGATCATGGCCACACGCAAACCGGCGTCGTGGGCGCCATAGCGGTTGAAGATTATCTTTCTGGCGCGCTCATGCCCCATGAGCAGACGCGACCTGTACAAGAGGCCGAGCGCAAGGCCCAAATTGAGGCCACTGGCGCACAGATGAGCCCCGCGCTCATTGCCTACCCTGACCAGCTAGCGCTCGGTATCATTTTGGGAAGCGCCAAGCAGGCACAGCCGCTCTATGACTTCTCCGATGCAGACGGCGTGGAGCACAAGGTCTGGCGCATAGCCAGAAGCGCTGCTACAGATGCCATAGCTGCAGCATTTACCTGCGTGGACTGCGCGTACATTGCAGATGGCCACCATCGTTTTGCTGCTGCGGTGTCTCATGCACAAGACGAAGAACGCGCACACGACAGCATGGGCGCAGCGGGCTCGGTCCTAGCAGTGCTCTTTCCAGAAAGTCAGCTCTCCATCCGCGCGTATCACCGTGTGCTTCTGGATAGCTCTATCAGCACCGAGGAATTTCTCGCCCAGATGAGCGAGGCAGGCTTTGAGATGTCAGGCCCTCTCTCTGCACCCTATCTGCCAAGCGCTCACCATAGTTTTGGCTGCTCTGTTGGTGGTGTGTGGTATGCGGCGCACTGGCCGCATACGGGTGCAGATATAGTCTCTGACCTGGATGTTTCTGTGCTGCAAGACCATGTATTGGCGCCACTTTTTGGCGTGGTGGATCCGCGGCGTGACCCCAGGATGCGCTTTGTTGGTGCAGACGACATCGACGCGCTCGTTGCGACAGCTGAGGGCGGCTTAGCCTTCACGCTGTGCGCCACGACTATGTCGGAGATTGCTGCGGTAGCTCATGAGGGAAAGTTCATGCCGCCAAAATCCACCTGGTTTTGGCCCAAGCTCATGAGCGGGCTGTTTGTTCGCAAGCTCACCTAGGGTGCGCACGCGCGCTCGGTGGGTTGTACGGCGGCTCGCTTAGCTGTGCTGGTGGAATGCGCATTTTTGCATACATCTTTTATTTTATGTAGTTATTTGGGGAGGTGCCTAACGTACCTCCCTTTTGCATGGGTATATTAGCTGGATAGCCGCTGCATAAGATGCTGGATAGTACACACATGTGACGATATGGCGCATATTGGTATGAGGGCTACAAAACGCGTTAGTATCGAACTCTGAAAGATGCATGAAGAAAACCAGAAATGCTACCACAGATATCACCGTGCAGAGTGCCGGAGAGTACTTCTCAGAAGGGTGGTTTAAGGCTATGACAGCAAACAAGAGACGCCAGATTCCCCACATTCCAGATCCTACAGAAAACGGATACGAAGAGATGGGTGTAAGCACGGGCGGGTCGGCCTCCCCTACGTCCAATCCCTATGAGAACGCAGATCCTCTTCCTGTGAGACCAGCAAAACATCGAGCGTACGCTAACGGCAATGCTCCTGCACAGGAGAGCCCGGAGGCTCGAGGCTACGCAGGCGCAGAGCAAGCAAGCACGCGTCATGTAGGCACGTACCATGCAGAAACGCAACATGAATCAGCGCAGCATACAGCCGCGCACCACACAGCTACGCGCCACGCACCCGCGCATCACGCGCAGACGCATCCGCAAGCCAGGCAGGGCAAGCGCCCTCAAGTGCGCCCGACCAGGCAGTCCGCACGCCCACAAGCAGTGCAGAAGCAGCACAATGCCGGCGGTGCGCTCGTAGCCTTGATCGTCGTGGCTATCTTCATTGCAGTTGGATTGGCGCTCTGGCTCAGGCGCTCCGTGCCGCTTACCGTAGACGGAAATTCAACCAACATCACCATCGGCAGTACGCTTGATAAGGTTATGACAGATAACCAGGTGGCCGTAAGCGCCGGAAACCTTGTCAGCATCAATGGAGATGTCCTACAAGATGGTGGGGGCGACGGTTACGAAGTCACCATAGACGGCCAGGATATCCCCTTCACCGAGGCTGGTACGTATCGCATCAAGGGTGGCGAGTCCATCACTTTTGCAAACGGCAACGACATCTGTGAGGACTACGATGTCACGTCGACGCAAGATGTGCAGCCCAAACTTTCCATGGAAGGCAAGAATGGCATCGTCTTTTATGTGGCTCAGTGGGGAAAGCCCGGCAAGATAGAGACCAGAGTGGGCAAAACCTCGGGGCAGACTGCAGAAGTCGCCGTCAATGAGGTGCAGGATTGCATTGTGAAACGCGCCAGTGTGAAGCCTGCCAACGATGAAAAGCTGGTTGCTCTCACCTTTGACGATGGACCTTCCTCGGAGTACACCAATAAGTACCTGGACATATTGGACCAGTACGGCATTAAGGCAACGTTTTTCATGCTGGGGCCCGAGATCAAAAATTCGCCGGATATCGTTAAGCGCATTGTGGAATCGGGAAATCAAGCGGCATCACACACGTGGCATCACAAACAACTCTCATCTCTTGAAGCGGCCGACATTCAGTCAGAGCTCAAGGATACCTTTGATGAGCTCGCCGCAAACGGCGTCCAGTCCACCACGCTGCGCCCGCCCTATGGCTCCATCAACTCCAATGTGTGGCTCAACTCCGAAGGCATGTTAACGAGTGCCATCATCTGGACGCATGACACGGAGGACTGGAAACGCCCTGGTGCTGACACCATAGTCAGCAAAGCCACGGGCGGCATGTATCCGGGATCCATCATCTTGATGCACGACGGCGGCGGCAACCGAGACCAGGACGTGGAGGCACTCCCCCGCATCATTGAGGCCTGGCAAGACGCCGGCTACCGCTTTGTCACGGTCTCTGAGCTGCTGGCTTCAGACCCCGACATCCCCGAGAACGTGGGCGGCTATGCGCCCATGCCCCAAGATGCCGTCTGGCCAACCGAGTTCTCCGCAGATTCGGTTGCAAGCTCAATCCCCTAGCAGATTTCACAACACGTGCAGCTTCTCCAACAGCTGTCGCTGGGCGAGAAGAACCTGCACCCACAGCCTCATCCAACAACGTGGCCACCTCGGTGGCCACGTTGTTCATATCCGGCCTAAGCACGTCGCACCGCTCTCGCCATGGCGCTCCAGCCGCGTCGCTCTTGTCGTGCTGCTCTCGCCGTGCCGCACTAGCCTCTACCTACCGCCTCGCTTGCGTGGTGGAGGGCAACCATGATGAGCGTCCTCACATGCTCATCATCCAGCGAATACAGCATGCGCTGGCCGTCTCTGCGCGCCTGAACCAAGCCGCGATCCCTCAAGAGGCGAAGCTGGTGAGAGATGGCCGACTGCGAGACATGCGACACATCTTGCAGCTCTGTCACGCTGTGCTCCGCCTGGCACAGTGCACCTAAAATTTGAAACCGTGTGTAATCTGAAAGCGCATCAAAGATCTGCGTAGCGGTATAGACCGTGTCCTCATCTGCAAGATAGGCTTCAAGGGAAAACGTTTCCTCATCCATGCTGAGACCCTTTGAGCCCTGGTTCTTATCCATAGCTATCTCCTCAAAACACATTGTGTATTGTTTGAAGCCTATCACATGCACCCGCGCATGGACAAAGTGAGAAGGCGTGCCGCATCCGCTTTGTGCATGACATTGCGGGTATGGGTATATAGAAGAAAAAGCTAGTAGGAGGATCAGTTTGACTCAAGACGACGCACATGATGAGGACAAGCGGCACGAGCTGCCCCATGAGCAAGAAGAGGAGCCCAAAGATATAGATGCGCCCGAGCTTGCTCGGGCAGATGCTGCTTCGCAGGAGATTTCTCAGGAAGAAGCCGCAGGTGAAGCTGATGAGGCTGACGCACAGGAGCCGTGGCTTCTAGACAAGCTTATAGGCTCTCCCGATCCCTTAGGTGAGCTGCGCGTCATTGCCGATGAGATCCGCCGCAAAGAGATAGACGCCGACATCGACCCCGATGCAGCACCACCTTCCGTGGACCAAGCATTTCTCGCCCAGCAACTTCACGACGCAGGGCTGGACGATAAGACCTTGGCGCTTCCAGCGTTTGACGTTGTTCGGCTGCTTCTGACAGGGCTCTACTATATCCGGCCCAAGACGCCTGAGATAAGCTATGCCGCTAAGCTGCGGCTTATCGCGCTTGAGGCGGCACTCAATGCCGCGCACCTCATCCACACGTGGTGTGAAAATGCGCACAGCGAAGGCAAGGCCGAGCCCAGTCTTGAAGAGGCCTATCAGCTCTACCATGGCTTTGTGAACGGAATCTGCCTGCAGATTCCCAACGTGGAGCGGACGGCCAAGCTCAGCGCGCCACATACCAGCGGCACCTATGAGCATGCGGGAGAATGGGCCTTTAGAAATACCCTTTCAAATGCTATCGAGCGTCTCAAGCTTCCTTTGAGGCTGGAGGAGAACTTTAGGTGCAACCTGGCGCTCGGCGATGTGGCATTTGAAATCAACATGACCCCACTGCGTGCATTTTGGCGCACGCAGTACGTTGAGGGCATAGGTCTGGTCCCCACAACTGCAGAAATGCGCGGGCAAGAATCAAGCCGCTACGCCCTCAGGGTGGGTATTGTACTCGCTGCCTGCGCTTTTCACTGCTCCGAGCGCATCCGCCACGTATGGGTGCAGGGCACCCTTGAGACGCCGAGCCGCCACACATGCTACTTCCACGTGCGCTTTGACCGGTCAGCTTTCGTCTGGTTGGAGATGGACAACATCGTCGATCCCATCAGCTGCTACCTGTGCATGGGCGGACACCTGGAGCATAAGTCGGGCGTATTGCAGCCTATCGAGCAGGGCTTTACGCTGGATGATCCGCGCTTTTGTCCGCCTCGGCGATTTGAGCTGCCGCACGAGTCAAAGCGTGTGCTTGACGCGCCCTTTGCCCATGCTTTAGGCAGCGATAAGGTCTCGGATCTTGCCATTGATATCGATTCTGAGCGCGCACAGACAACCGATGCCATGTTGCGCCACTTTGGCACCTCGACACGTGACAATGTAGAGACGCTGTTCAAGCTTGCAGAAACCAAACAAGACCCGTGCCTGAGGATGGACGCCGAGCGTACGGCGCAAAAACTCATCTCGGGCCAAATCCAGGACAGTGACACGCTTGCCATCAGAGATGAATTTCTCTATGGAGGCGCCCTTCCACAGAGCGTGAACCAAGCGGGCAAACTTATGCAGCGTGGTGAATTTTCTGCCACAAAACAGAAGCTCTTGCAGACGGTTGAGCCTCTGGAGGAAAAGCTCCTCTACCATGACACGGATCAGGAGATCTTTCGCTTCTTTGAATCATACGTAGACAGGACCTTTTTCAATCGGCTGCACACCACAGCTGTCAGTAAGGTCAGGCTGGTGCCGCAATCGTATGTCAATGCCGTCAGCATGTTGGCGCGCTCCTCGTTTTTAGCACATGATTTAGAGCAGGCACTCAGGTGGTCGCGCCGGTCATGCGAGGTGCAACCCATGAGCGCTGAGGCCCATGTAATGTTGGGCTCAAGCCTTATTGCTGCAGGTGATTTAGATGGCGCCCAGCACATGCTGGTCAAATTCCTTGAGGAGGCACATAGCTCTCGGAGCGCCGGTATGGCCTATCACAAGTTGGCCCAAATTGCTTGGGCGCACCAGGAGTTTCTCTTGGCAGAAGCCTGCTACATGCGCGTTATGAGCACCGTTTTGCAGCCTGACCCAAGCGTCTTGGATGAGCTTATCAATCTCGAGCAGTATATGGGCAAGCCTGATACATTACGTATTGATACGGCCGAGGTAGAAGACGTGCTCAAGGCAAACGACATTCCGCTGGCACCTTCTGAGCGGATGCAGGCAATCTTCTTTGAAGGGCTGGCGGCTTCACTTGACGCTGAGATCTTCCCAGTGGCGCGCAGCTTCCTCAAGGCACTTGCCGTCGAAACCGGAAACGACGTCGTGGTCGGCGTGCTACGCTCGCTGGAAAACGAGCCGGATTACTAGCTGCGGGCGTGGGCGTGGGCGTGCGCGCGCTTGCAGGTGGCGCACAAGTGAGGTGTGGGCTGCTGTGCGCAAGTTCTTCTCGCCCAATACGTCCCGCGCGGACAGAGATGACCGCACGGGACGTTGTGATGCTAAGTAGGCAGACACGTAATTGATTGTTTAGCGACCTTGCACCGTGACGCGCTATGTGAACGCTTTTATTCGTAGAGTCGCATAAGGCGCGCAATGCTTACGATGTAGATCTTGAGTGCCATCTTGAGCTGGTCTTCCGCTATGCCCTCATCAGGACCGTGCTCCATGCCAACCCATGCTGGGTACTGCGCCTCTGCATCAAAGGGGCCGAAGGCGCAGGCGCGGCTGAAGTGGCGCGCGTAGGTGCCGCCGCCAATGGTGAACGCCTGGCCGTGCTTGCCGGAATACTCGTTGTAGGTGGACAGAAGCGTCTGAATCTCCGCAGAGTTGGGGTCGGTGTAGAAGGGCTTCACCGCTCTACCTGCACTAAATGCCACCTCAAATCCCGCGGCCAGCTTCTTGAGCTGGTCAGATATGAAATCGGAGGTTGTGGACTTGGGGAAGCGGCAGTCGACCGTCTGCTCAAAGTGGCCATCCACCGTCTTGATGGTACCGCCGATGAGCGTCAGCGGATCAAAGATGTCGTCGGTGGCCGCAATGCCCAGGCTCGAGCCATCGGTGGACGCAAAGATCTTCTGCTCAAACTCCAAGAACTGGCGTTCCTTGGCAGTGGGAATATCGCTTGCGAGAAGGTAGTCCACCAGCATACCAATAGCGTTCTTGGTACCTTCCGGCAAGCTTGCGTGGCCACCCTTGCCATGCGCCGTGAGCTTTACCAGGCCATCCCCTTGAGGCTCCACGTCAATGCCGTCTGCCGCAGGACAGCGAGAAGGATCTGCCTTCACGACCGCATGCGCCAGCCCAGGGATAGCATTGCCAACCGTGCCGCCCGCAAGCTCCACGATATTCTCGCTAATTGCACCGGTGGTAAAGGTTGCAGAGTACAGGCCTTTCTCGCCGCAGATAAGCGGGAAGTTGGCATCAGGCGTAAAGAGGAATTCTGGCTCGGGGTAATGCTTGAGGTAGTAGTCCACATCGAGCATATTTGTCTCTTCGTTGCAGCCAATAATGGCGCGCAAGGTCACCGGCAGCTTGGTCGCGCTCTTCTCGACCGCGCGACGGAAATAGTTGAGCGCATACAGTGAGAGGACAAACGGCCCCTTATCATCCAAAACGCCGCGTCCAATAAGGAAGCCGTCCTTGCGCGTGACATGCAGCGGATCAAATGTCCAGCCGGTGCCCAGAGGCACAATATCGGTGTGCGCAATGGTTGCAACATATTTCTCTGACGCGCCTTCAAGGTCTGCAAAGCCAATATATCCCTCGCAGTCATGCGCCTTTAAGCCCATCCGGCTCGCGATTTCGATGGCACGAGAAAGCGCCTCATAGGGAGCCGGTCCCCAAGGCTTGCCAGGCTCTGCATGATTCTTATCCTCCACGGACTCCACCTGGACAAGGTAGTCCATGTCCTTGATAACGTCTTCCCAAACCTCATCAACATATGCATCTACATCAGCTTTGAGCTGCTCATCTGCCACAACAGTCCCCTTTCTTATTGGCTGTGCCGTATTCTTGGCATCGGTGTTTGCATATCTAGTGTATCGTTAGTCACCTTAGGTGATAGCCCAAATGAGGAGTTCTATGCACGCCCACGCAATTGAGATAGATTCAGCGCCAGATGTCTTGTGGCCGCCGCGCTTTAAGGCAGCAATTTTTGATTTTGATGGCACGATTGCAGAAACTGCGCAGATATGGCACGAGGTTGACCGCACCTTTTTGGGTGCACGAGGCATCCAAGTGACCGACGACTATGCCCGTACGCTCTCGGTTCTTGGCTTCGAGGCAGGCGCTCGCTATACCATCGAGCGGTATGGTTTGAAAGAAAAACCGGAAGACATCTGTGCCGAGTGGAATCGGATGGGTCGTGCGCTCTATAGGTCCCGCGTCACGCTTCGTCCAGGTGCCGAGAAATACATCCGCTCGCTGCGTCAGCTGAACATCCCCTGCGCACTTGCAACGACCAACGATCCAGAAGTGCTCGACGCGATGGAGCACGTAGATGTATCTGCCCTCTTTGATACACGCGTACACAGCCGCGATGTTGGGGCAGCTAAGGACGAGGAGACCATCTATCTTGAGGCCGCATCACGTCTGGGAGTTGAGCCTTGCGACTGCATGGTCTTTGAAGACATAGTGGTAGGGCTCCTCTCCGCCAAACGCGCAGGTATGATGACCTGTGGCGTTATGAGCAACGATCCCACACAGCAAGTCCCTGAAATCAGATCGACCGCAGATTTCTTCCTCAAGTCATGGGAAGATATTGCCCTAGACGATATGAAATAGACGATATGAAGCATGCCTATATAGAAAACCGCACCCCATGTGCAACTGCATGGGGTGCGGAATAGTAAGTGAATTTGAAGCAGCTACTTCAATTACATCTTACGAACGTTGGAAGCCTGAAGCTTACCATTCTGGCCGGTTGTGATATCGAACTCGACAGCCTGGCCCTCGTCCAGAGTCTTGAAACCGTCCATCTGGATCTCGCTGAAGTGTACGAACAGATCGTCGCCACCCTCACGAGAGATGAAGCCATAGCCCTTGTCGGGGTTGAACCACTTTACAGTACCCTGTGCCATGTCGTGCCTTTCTTTCTTTGCCCACTCAGGACAAAAACGATGCGTCCGAAGACGCGATACCTGTGACGATAAGTCACGATGTTTATCATACCCTTAACTCTTGTCCATTTATTTGCAAATCAGTGACGTGTTTATTTTTGTAACTGCAAACGGTGCCAACGGTATTCACCTTATGCATATAGATTTGCTGAAATACACGTTAGTCTCCGTAATCACGATCGATATCCACCTGAACCTTGTAGTCTGGATATTCCTTCTTAAGGCGCTCCTGTATAGCAGCAGCCGTTTGAGCGCCAGAGGTAACGTCAAAATCTAATATCACGTCGAGTGAAATGTCCTTATCGCGTGGGTCAATATAGATGCCATGTACCTCTTTTACACCTTCATAGCACTCCGACAAGCTAGCGATACGGCGCTCCATAACCACCAGCTCAGGGGACGCAACATTGACAGGATGGACTCCTATCGTGAGATTGACTCCATAGCGCTGTTGTATCATGTGCGTGATGAGGTGAGTCAGATCTCCAAGCTCGTGGACGCTCATTGAATCCTTAACACCTATGTTTAAGGTGCCCATCTGATTCTCAGGGCCGTAATTGTGAAGCGTTACGTCATACACTCCCAGCACTCCCGGCACATCAGCAACATCACGCTGGATTTCGGTAGCAATGCTCATGTCTTGGCTAGTGCCGAGAAGGCGGTTGAGCGGTGAGAGAAACATCTGATATCCCGCACGGACAATAACGAGAGCTATCCCCAAACCAAGATACGCATCAATATCAATATGAAAGATCAACATCATCAGGACCGATACGAGCGTAGCGCAGGAAATGAGCACGTCAAACAGGGCATCTGCACCCGAAGCAACCAGCGCGTCACTCTTATATGAGGTGCCGGCACGCCGAAAGAATAATCCCAGCACAAGTTTCACTATGATCGCGAGGCAGATGACCGCAAGTGTTGCTCCATCATACGTGGCAGGGACAGGGTTCATGAGCTTGCGTAATGACTCAATAAACGACGACGCACCAACACCCATAACAATGGCAGCAACAATCATGGCACTTAAGTACTCAATGCGACCATGCCCAAAGGGATGCTCCTTATCTGCAGGTTTAGTGGCCAATCTGATACCGATAACAGTCACTATCGAAGAAGCGGCATCAGTCAGATTGTTGAGTGCATCCAAGACGATGGCCAGCGAATGAGCCGCAAGCCCCACCAGTGCCTTAGCGATAACAAGGGCAATATTTGCAGCTATTCCTATAGCACTTGTCCTGACGATAGCGCGCTCACGCTGGACGTTGACCGAATTGCTCTCTGCCTGCACCTGATTCGTGCGGCTAACATTACCCACTTGGTCCGTTTGGCTCTTCTGAGATGTCTGCAAAAGCTCACCTCCTCTCCCACATCAAAGCAACCTCCTAATGCTGAAGCCCTTGAAATTCCTCTGGTATCTCTTCGCCAGACACATCAAATGCTGTGCAAATGGCATGCGCTTGTTCTTTTCTCAACTCACTCAAGCGCTCTTCACCCATGCCCTGGTAGCACTCTGAAAGCTGGTTGAGTGCATAGGCAATATAGCCTGCTGTCGCATCTCCTGTACCAGCAAGACTCATCATCGTGACAAGGGATTGAGGCGCCAGCGACATAGCTGTGTCAGGGTCAAGCTCCATAAGATCCCCTATAGCCTGTTCAACCTCTTTTACTGCGCTTATATCATGCAATGCGCGCGCACGAGATAGCGCTGCTTGCACCGTGGCAACAAACTGTTGAATCATTTCAAGAAGGTAGTCATGCTGCAGCATGGGTTTACCTCATCTCTCATAACGAATACGCAAACCGTTCACTTCTGGGCTGACGGTCTAATGTCCAGATGTTCAAATGCAGCGAGGGTTGCCTGCCTTCCTTGCGGTGTCCTGATCATGAGACCACGCTGAAGCAGGTAGGGCTCATAAACATCTTCCAATGTGGCAGGATCTTCTCCTACCGCAGAAGCAATGGTGGTAAGACCTACAGCACGACCTCTGAAAGTTTCACAGAGAGCCCGGAGTATTTTGGTATCCATCCAGTCAAGGCCCATCTCGTCTATTTCAAAAAACGAGAGTGCTTCAGCGGCCACTTCCCATGTGATAGATCCATCAGCTCTTACTTGCGCATAATCTCTCACGCGCTTAAGAAGTCTGTTGGCAAGGCGCGGTGTGCCGCGACTTCTGGATGCTATTTCAGCGGCACCCTGCGGATCAATCTCCACATCCAAGATATGTGCTGAGCGCGTAACGATTGTTGCGAGATCAGCCACATTGTAATAATCCAGTCTGTATGAAATGCCAAAGCGATCACGCAAAGGTCCTGTGAGCAAGCCTGTGCGCGTGGTTGCCCCCACCAGGGTAAAGTGCGGAACATCAAGCCTGATAGAGCGCGCGGCAGGACCTTTGCCTATCACAATATCCAAGAAGAAATCTTCCATGGCTGGATAGAGAACCTCTTCCACCTGGCGGGATAGACGGTGAATCTCATCGACGAAAAGGACATCTCCCTCTTCGAGGTTCGTCAAAATGGCAGCAAGATCTCCTGTTCTGCAGATGGCAGGACCTGATGTTGTGTGCAGGCGAGCTCCCATCTCATTGGCAACGACATTGGCAAGCGTTGTCTTGCCAAGTCCCGGAGGTCCACTAAAAAGCACATGGTCAAGTGTCTCACCACGATCTTTTGCAGCCGCAATGAGAACCCTGAGATTATCTCTAATGCGATCTTGACCAATATAGTCTACCAGCGTTGTTGGTCTGAGGCTGTGCTCTACTTCAATATCATCTTCGGTCAATGCGCCACTGACTGAGGGGGCAGAAGGCCGATTTAGACGACCGCCAGCATCTTCAAACAGATCATCCTTATCTGCTTCCCACATTTATACTCCCCCTCCCAACCTCTTGAGCGCATATGCCACAGCCTTATCGACCGTACTGATACCTGCCTCATCTAAGCCTTTAAGTGCAAGCTCTACTTCCTGAGAAGTAAAGCCAAGAGCAAGCAGTGCCTCTGTCGTTTCATCCGCAAGGCTCTTCGAGCCCATAGAGGAATCTCCAGGCTGAGCCTTTGTGGGAGCCATCTGCGCCAAGCCCAAAAGGGTTGGATCTTTAGCAAAGACATCTGAGAGCTCTATCAAGAGCCTACTGGCCTTTTTCTTACCCACACCAGGAACGCGTGACATTTCATTGGCATCTTGTGTCGTCACAACGCTCGAGAGTTGTGCCGGAGTAAAGGTGGACAGAACAGAAAGAGCCAGCTTAGGGCCCACTCCGCTGATGGCACGCAACTTATCAAAGAGGAGTCTTTCTTCACGCGTGGAAAAGCCATAGAGCTCCATGGCATCTTCTCTTACAACCAAACGTGTCAGCAGCGTGACGCCAGCCTCTCCCACAGGGGGCAGTGCATGCGCAGTCGTTGCAGATATTCCCATCTCATATCCCACACCGCCTACATCAAGCACAGCATGGCTGGGTACTGCTTCTATGAGGGTACCGGTTAGCTGGACAATCACTTGGAATTCCTCCTGCTCTGACGCGTGCGCGTAAGTATATCCCTATCTCTACTCCTGCCGGTTCTGCCGATGGAGCGTCGTGCAGCTGTTGCAGCTGCCGTCTCTTCTCTTCGCTCCTGAGCCAAGTATTCTCTCGCCGCACGCTCCTGTGCTGCCACAGCAACGGTAGCAACGCTGCGCGCAATACCCTGTGTACGCTTCAGGTTTGCATGGCAGACTGCAGCCGCCAGTGCATCAGCGCAGTGATCTGGGCGCGGATCATGATCTAGGGCAAGGATGTTGCGCACCATAAAGATCACTTGCCGCTTGTCTGCACTACCTGTCCCCACAACTGCTTGCTTGATCTGCATGGGCGTATATTCACCCAGGGCAAGACCATAGCGAGAACATGCCACAATGGCCGCTCCTCGCGCATGCGCTGTTGCAATAGCGGAGCGTTGGTTCTCTCCAAAAAAGATCTTCTCGATAGCCACATCCGTAGGGCAATATGTTGCTATGGCCTGCTCAATCTCATCAAAAATCTGTCCTAGGCGCCTATCTAAAGGAGCATCAGAGGGCGTTGCCACACAGCCATAGGCGCGGGCGCGAGAGACAGACCCTCTGGTCTCAATAACGCCCCACCCCGTGTGTGCTAGACCTGGGTCTATGCCGAGGATTATCATGTTGCCCCCAAACGACGCCTCATAGACGAACGGTTGTTCTAGTCTAACACAACACGCAGGGGCATGTCATCAGTTATCCGAGAAAAATAGCTTCCAGTGATCTTCTGGTGAAGGAGGAGTATTTCCGAAGCCACGTTCACCGTTATGAGGCAGTAGTGGATCATTCTTGCCACGCAGATCGTCTCTATTCATATCTCTCAGGTTATCTTGGACTATGTCCTGAATCATGCCCAATACGTCGCGAACATCTCTGATGCGACTCTCTGGATCGAATCCATCATCACGGAAGGCACTCGTCTCTTTGCCAGAAGAATCCCCGCGCGGGGCATCCCCTCCATCTTTGTAATACATTTCCTGAAGTTCAGTCAGCTTGTCTATAAAGTCTGTAAATGTATCTGACTCATCTTCCTCGATATGCATCATCTCAGACCAGTTGTACTGCGGCAATACATCACGCAGAGCAGTCCCCATGCTATATACCTTGAGAAGCTCAATCCGATGCGTGCGAACACTTGCCTTATCACAATACGCCTGAGCTACTTTTTCATTGAGCTCCTCATCGACAATCTCACGGTGCACCATAGATTCATGGCGACCCCTGAGGAAATGGGCGAGCATAGCATCTAAGTCTTCAGTCATAAACTGGTCGTATACGACCGGCGCCTTCTCCCTTTCCACATTGGGTACCCGCACGCGCTCCAAGCACGCCACGGGAATGACGGGAGAGATGGTGTTGCGATAGTAGCCTAACTTGGCAACATCGCTCCTCAAGACATCGCCGAACAGGGCAAGACCTCCCGCAAGCACATCGTTGGTATCAATCTCCAAGCTCAGCCCGGTCTTATCGCACGCAATAAGCGGAAGGGCATGCATCTTGGCAGCAAGAGATGCAAGCTTGACCTGCGTGAGATTGCGTAGGAGCTGATCGTCTTGATCCAGAGGTACCACTGGACGCTTAGATGAAGCAGCAGCAGGCCCTTGAGGAGAAACTTGTGCCTTCAGATGGGCCTGATAGGATTCTGGGGCATCAAGAAGATCTATGCGTATGTTGCGCGCAAGCGATATTGAGTTCTTCTCCGCTCCCGCATCGAGACCCTCAGCCAAAAGAGCATGAACATGCATAGGGCCAAGTGCGTCGGTGGCTAAAACTGCAAGAGCTGATGAGGTCATCTCACCATCAAGTGCAACGATAGCGTCTTCATAACCCCGCTGGTCAAGATAGCTCCTAAAGCCAAATGCCAGCGCACCCCAGCCGTGCGCAATAGTGTCAAAATGGGGCACCGGTACACGGGGACACTCATCTTCGTGCTCGTAGCCAATTTCAACGGTGATGATGTCTTCTTCAAAGCTCTTGCCCAAAGCGCAAACTTCATTTCCTGGCTTCATGACAAATGACCCGCCTGTGAAAATATCAGTTCCACGAACTCCCAAAGGAGCAGCACAGATAAACCAACTGTCCTCTAACCCCTCTGTATCCACAGGATCATCAGTCATGATGCTCGCGCCATACGCGGTGGGAGTATCATCGTAGGCATACGGTTTGCTGGGCAGATAGATCACGCAATCACATGCGAGGTCTTCTTTGATGGAGATCTCAAAGAGCTCCTCTTCAGTCGCAGCAACCATGCAGCTGCAATCATCGAAGTCAAGGAATGTGTCCATGAGAGGGGATTCATCCCACTCTTCTTCGTCGAAATCATCTTCAAACTCAGAGATGCCTTGGCGTGCAGCAACGATCTTTTTGTCCTTGATAAACACAACCGCAGCATCCCGCACGTTTTGATGCGAGGAAAAAGAAAGAAGACAGGGGCACGCCAAGTGCTCTTTCAGCATTTTGAGAGCAGCTTCCATGGTGGATAAATAGGATGATTCCAGCTCAGGATGCGGCACTTTTCCACACAAGGTTCCATAAGGTACTACCAGAAGATCTGTATTTTTCCCAACCTTTTTGCTGATCTCTACTATCCGATCAGCCTGAGCAATCAGCTCTCCTGCTCGCGTTTCAATCTGAGCAATAGCGATCTTCATTCGTTCCTCCTGGGATAGCAGCAGCTCGTGGGTACGCCAAATCTCAGGCTTAAACCTGCTGCCATAGTATAAGAAAACAAACCCTGACCCTCGATGAGGCCAGGGTTTGTATCGTAGCACCTTACAAATCCTCAGGCACGTTATGCCTCAAGATCAGCCTTCCACAGGCCATGGAGGTTGCAGTATGCATAAACAGACACGTTGGCTGCGCCGTTGATGCACTGGGAGATGGTTGGCTTATCGCCCGGTTTGAGGTAGCGAACGTTCAGACGGTCGTCTGCAACGACAGCAATCCACTCAATGTAGTGCTCTTCAGTCATGGGGTGCTCAACAGAGCCAACCGTGACCGTAAGCTTGTGACCATCAAGGCTCAGTGCAGGAACATGCTTCTCCTGTGCAGCATCCGTAGAGCCAGCCTTGAGCTCCTCCATGTGATCGCCACAGCACCTTGGAACTGCATGTCCCTTGTTGATTACTGCAAAAAGGTTGCCACACTTGTTGCAACGATAAAACGTAGCCTCTGCCATACTATTCCCTCTCTACTCTACACGTGCTCATGCACGTGAGTGATTAATACCCCAGCGTTATTATACCCACAGAGCAGTTAAGTGTTACTAAATAAATCACCTTTTCCGCAAACGATCGATTGACCACCACAGCGGCAACCTACACCATGTTGACGGTGCCGCCAGCTCCCAAAAGATCGCAGACTTCTGCACGTAGAACCATGTTGTGGGCATCAACAGATGTCGGCAATGCCATCCTCAAAGACTCCCCTGAGCTTCCCTCAACCAGAATCTCAACACGGTCGAGCCCTGCATAGCGTGAGAAAATAGCTCCGAGCTGCTCCATCTTTCCGCGGCTCAGCATGTGGCTGGGTATCATGACCTCAAGTATTTTGGGCCTATTTGTCTGGTCATTCAGTATCAGTTGTTCAACTGTCTGACAGATGATCTGGTCCCCTCTATCACTTCTCTCAAGCTTGCCAGAGACCTTTACAAACACATCTCCTTGCGTCTCTCCTGTTTGTTCATCCACTTCACCTGCAAGGACCGAAGCACATTGCTTATAAAGATCAGGGAAAATCACCAAGGTGATCTCTCCTTCCAGATCTTCCAGCGTCACAATGGCCATCGAGTCACCCTTTTTTGTTGTCTTCTTCTGCACGCTGGAAACCATGCCAGCAAGCTTCACGTTCTGGCCATCAGGCACCTTATAGCGCGTCTCACTTGCACCCGTGATGGGATTTACAAACTCCTCTGATGCAGCAAGGTCAGAGATCTCATGGTCTCGTGCTTTTGCCAAGGCATATTCATATGGCCGCAGTGGATGGTCGGAAACGTAAAGGCCCAATACCTCATGCTCTTGCGCAAGTTTGATACTTCTATCCCACTCCACACCATCAGGCTCCGGCACGTCGTCTTCAAAGCCAGAGCCAGATATATCAGCAAAGAGATCAAAGAATGAACCTTGCCCAGCCGCCCTATCCTTCTGCCGCTTTGCAGCTGCGTCAATGATATTTTCCGGGTTCTCCTTGCTCACAAAGTGCATGCACTGCCGACGGGTATAGCCCGTTGAATCAAATGCACCACTCTTGATAAGGGACTCAACCAAACGACGGTTGATGTCTTTGCTATCCATGCGGTCCACAAAGTCATAGATGTCCCTAAAAGAGCCACCCTTCTCACGCTCGGCCATAATGGCCTCACCCACGGCTTCACCCACACCACGAATACCAGCAAAACCGAAACGAATGCCTTCAGGTGTCGCTGTAAAATCACGACCCGATTCATTGATATCAGGCGGCAAGATCTTGATGTCTTCATGGTGGCATGCCGTGACATAGTGCACGATCTTGTCGGTCTTACCCATATACGACGTCAGAACAGATGCCATATATTCACGCGGGAAGTGCGCTTTGAGCCATGCTGTTTGCATAACAAGGATGGCATAGCCAGCAGAGTGTGACTTGTTGAATGCATACGAGGCAAACTCAAGGACATCGTCCCAAATGCGCTGGGCTACCTCTTTCTTGTAGCCGTTTTCCACAGCTCCGTTCATCCAGTGGTCATATGTCGTCTCATCCTTACCGTTATCCCAATGGAACACGGTCGATGTCAGAAGCTTGATCTTCTTTTTTGCTACCGGTTTACGTATGCGTGAGTCAGATTCTCCTGCAGAAAACCCGCTCATCTTTACGGAAATCTGCATGACCTGCTCTTGGTAGACGATCGTGCCATATGTTTCGTCCAAGATGCTCGAGAGACGATCATCATAAAAGACAATAGGTTCTCTACCATTCATACGGTTGATGTAGCTGGTAACCATGCCGGCACCGAGAGGACCTGGTCTATAGAGAGCAATCAAAGCTACGATCTGCTTGTACTCTTTTGGCTGCATTGCCTTGATCGTCGCCGTCATGCCACCAGACTCTACCTGAAAAACACCTGCTGTTCTTCCTGAACCCAGGAGTTCATAAATCTTAGGATCAGAAAAATCAATCTTATCCACGTCGATATCGACAGAGGTAGCACCTGGCTTGATGCATGCCTTAACAGACTCAGGCATCTTGTCAATATCTTCGGGATTGGGATAGGCCTCACGGATATTCTTGAGTGCTTTATTGATAACCGTCAGCGTTCTCAGTCCCAAGAAGTCCATCTTGAGAAGGCCCATGTCTGCTACCGAATGGCCTTCAAACTGGGTGATGGTGACATTTCCCTTGGTATCAAGCTTGGTCGGAACGTGGTCAGTTACGGGTGTAGGAGCAATCAGGGTTGCGCACGCATGAACTCCTTCACCGCGCGTAAGGCCCTCAATTGCCATAGCTGCATCTATGATGCGGTGGCAATCAGCATCTTTGTTGTAAGCCTCTTCAAAATCTGGAGAGTACTGATCTGGATGCTTGTCATTTTTATGCAATGCACTTGAGAGTGAGAGCTTGGGATCATTGGACAACATCTTGGAGAGCTTCTGGCCCATAAAGACCGGTTGCCCCAACACGCGCGCAGCATCATTGATAGCCTGCTTAGCCTTTATGGTTGAGTAGGTAATGACCTTACAAACATGGTCCTCACCATAGACCTCTCTCACGTGTGCAAGTACGTCTTGAAGATGCTCATCGTCGAAGTCCATATCAATATCAGGCATCTCCGAACGCTGAGGTGAGAGAAATCTCTCAAACATCAAGCCGTTTTCCAGAGGATCAAAATTGGTGATATTCATAGCGTAGGCAACAATGGCCCCTGCTGCAGAACCACGTCCAGGCCCCACGCCAATGCCGTTGTCCTTAGCCCACTGCACATAGTCTTGCACGATCAAGAAGTAGTTGGCAAAGCCCTTATCGCAGATAATTTTGTATTCATACTCAAAACGATCTTTCACGTTGTCTCCGTTGATAACAACGTTTCTCCAGTCTTCACCATAGCGTTTGGCAAGTCCGCGCTCACACTCTTCACGGAACCGCTCCTCCGCCGTTTCACCCGGCCTCAGGCCAGGGTATTGCGGCAGGTACATGTGGGTCCAGTCCAACTCAAAGTTGCACTTGTTGGCAACCTCCAGCGTGTTATCACATGCTTCTGGCAACCACGAGAAGAGCTCACGCATCTCCTCTTCGGTTTTCATATAAAACTCGGTGCCCTCCATGCGCATGCGCGCGGTATCGTCGAGCGTGGTTGCCTTGCCAATGCATGACAAGATATCTTGCGTAGGCGCGTCTTCGCGCGTGAGATAGTGAAAGTCATTGGTGGCCACTATTTTTATGCCCAGCTCATGGCCCATCTTGACCAGGTACTCATCAAGTTTCCTGTCGTTCCAACCATTTCTAAATTCAAGCCCATGATCTTGAACTTCTAGATAGAAGTCCTCTCCAAAAAGGCCTTGGAACTTGCGCGCCCACTCCTTAGCCTCATCAAAGTAGCCGTCCAAAATATTTTGCTGGATGATGCCTTGTACACAGGCACTTTGGCAGATGATGCCCTCATGGTATTGCTCCAGCATGGCCCAGGTCGTACGAGGCTTGTAATACATCATCTCGTGACCTGCTGCATACGACATGCATCTCACCAAGTTGTGGTATCCCGTCTCATTCTTAGCAAGCAAAATGAGATGGTATCTGCGCTGTTTTGTGCCGCGCTCAATGCAGTCATCCGTAATGAAGTAGGCCTCACAGCCAAATATGGGCTTTATCCTGAGCTCGGGACGGTTAGCGCGCACCGCATCAAGATCGTGGCTTGTCTCGTCCCATACTTTTGCGTCTTTTGCCCACTGATCATGAGCACGGTCATAATATGCAGCATCTTCTGGATCAGGCTCTGGCTCTTCCAGCTCCCAACCCTTCTGAAAGCACTCCAGATCATGTCTCCACTGCTTCATGCTCAATGCGGCGTCATTATATTTACGACACTCCAGATCCAAGTTGGGAATGCCAAACATATAGCCGTGATCAGTCAGCGCAACAGCGGGCATGTTAAGGTCCACCGCGCGCTTAACCATATCTGGAATACGCGTAGCACCATCAAGAATCGAAAAATCAGAGTGACTATGCAGATGGACAAACGCCACAAGAGCCTCCTCATCCAGAAAACCTGCCACAGATTCCCTCTAAGCCTCATACTCAGCGGGAAAATAGGAACACATGTACGTTACCACGATTCACTCTTCAGGTTCAAGAGTCAACGCCGAGCCCTGTGAGCCTATTCATTTTTTGTAAAGGAATAGCGCAATACAAGCGGCTCTCCGTCTTCACACGCGCGCTCAACACACACAAATGCGCAGCTCACGTCCTTGTAACCACGCATGTAGAGAAGCTGTGAATAGAAGTTTGCCTGCATCTTGTGATGCTCATAGGCCTCGCGCTCGCTCAGGTGCGCATCGCCCGTCTTATAGTCAACAACAAGCGCATGTTCCTTGTTTTTATCGCTACAGAGAAGGTCGATGGCACCTTCAGCAAACTCACCCACACCAGGCAGCGGCCATGAGACAAAGAACGGCACCTCTGCTCGCACAGCCTCATACGCCAGAGCCTCCTGGCGGATAGCAGAGTGCTGCCAGCGCACCAGTGCCGCTTCCAGCCGCTTGGACTGGCGGGCAGACAGGTCAAAATATCGTGACTGCGCCACGATTTGCTCGCCCGTTACCTCACGTCCCGTCTCTATCATGGCCTGCGCCAGCACATGAAACGCACTGCCCAAATTGGTGGCTTTATCAGCGTCTTCTACATCAGGAGCACCGGCGTCAGACTCATCATCGACCAGCACGACATTGGATGGCGCGTGAGCCGGCGCATCGGCCAACGGAGCGGCTGGCGCATCTGCGTGAGGCTCCAGGCGGTCGTGCGCATCCCCAAAGATGTCGATGCCTTGCCGGTGCAGCGAAGAATAGCTGAACACATCGGGGCGAGAAGAAACTGCGCGCCGGGCGTCAAGCAGCCACCTGGCACCTTCCTCCACGTCTGGCGCCATCAGGTCAAAGCCTTCGTGCGGAGCCATCTCCACGACAAAGCGCTCCGGATCCCAGCCGGGGCAGTCTACCTCTGTGCCCTCGTCGCCTTTAGAAAGCACCACGTGGCGCACGTGTGCCAGCTCAGCGCTGCCATAGTCCAGCTGACTTGTGCCTTTCGGAGGAAGCGCGAAATCAAAGATCGCATCCGCCGTACATGCCGCCAGCAGGGGCTTCATCTCCCCTTGCTTTGACAGCGTCACATTGAGCCCCACGATAAGCGCCTCACGCGCACGCGTGAGACCCACATAGAGCAGACGCGCCGCCTCACGATCGTCGCCTTCCTGCGCAGACGTGCAAATATAGCGCGCCCAATCAAGTTGATCTTTGCATGCCTTGGGGCTTTCCGGCGGATCAATTGCAAGCTCGGAAAAACTCACGCCGTGTGGCACCAAACTCGCATAAACGGTGCCTGCTCTGTTTTCACAATTGATGCCACTGATGCCGCGCCTCTGGCTCGAACCCCAGCATTCGGCCAGCGCGACCAGCGGAAACTCCAAACCCTTTGACGCGTGTACCGTCATGATCTCAACAGATCCACCAGCGCCTGCAGCCAAAGAGGCAGGCCCCACCTTTGCCTCTTCAAGCCACCGGTCAAACTCCTCTGCCGCCTGGGAAATCCCCACACCGCGGGCCTGCGCCAGATCGGAGGCATAGCGTATAGCAGCCAAAACATTTGCCGCAACCGCCAAACCTTCGGTACCAGCAGCTTGCAGACGCGTGAGCCAGCCCGCCTCACGCACGCAGGCGAGCAAAACATCCTCTAGATCCCAGCTGCCCACCCGCGAGAGGGCGCGCATAAGCACCTCATGGGCGCGTCTCAGTCGAGAACTCGGCTGCACCCCATCCAGGAAGTTGAAGTCGCCCAGACCACGCGAAATGGACCTCTTATCAATCCAGGCGCTCTGTTCGCGCCGATAGGTGGCAAGCGCGCAAAAATCGTCAGCATCCAGCGCAAACATCGCGCTTGAAAGCACGGGGAACAAGCCTTTTTCCGTATCATGGGGACTTGCAAGGAAATGGAGCAGAGCCTTAACGACGGAGACCTCTGGGGAAGACGAGAACGTCGATCCGCCGCTCACCACGCATGGAATGTTTCGCCTTCTCAGCTCATCGAGGTAAAAACCCACATTCTTCATGCGGCCCAGCAAGAGTGCGCACTTATCAGGACCCACCCCTGCCCTGATATACGACGCTATGGCATCCGCTATGCTCACCGCACACATCCGGGCGCGCGCATCGGCACTGACGCCTGAAGCAGAAGAGCTCAACAGCTCAATATCTATGCGCGGCATGTCAATTCCCGCAAAGCCATCAGGGCGCGTCTCACAGGCCTCCAAGCTCATAAACCCAGGTATGAGACCTCTGCTGAACACACGGTCCACAAAATGAAGCACTTCGGCATGACTTCTAAAGTTGCGCTTGAGCTCCACGCGCGCATCCGCAGGCGTCGTGCGCGCCCGATCCTCAAACACGCTCACATCTGCCGCGCGAAACCGGTAGATGGACTGCTGAGCATCGCCCACCGTGGTTAAGTGACATGCCCCCTCACCACTCAAAAGTTCAATCATGCGCACCTGCTGTGCGTTGGTATCTTGGAACTCATCAACCATCACCAGACGGAACTTATGGGCATATACCTCGGCAATCTCTGGATGCTCCCTAAATGCGCGCAGCGTGTATGAGAGCAGATCATCATTGTCCAAAAGGCCCAGCGCGCGCTTCTTTGCACTATAGAGCTCATCGACTCTGCGGGCAATCTCAAGAAGGTCTGGTGCCAAGCCCCAAACGGAGGCAAAGCTGCAGGTCAAGACAGCTGTTTCATAGGCTCCATCAAGCTCTGACTTCACCTCTTTCATCTCTTTCTTACGGTAGGCGTTGCCGTTTGGCTTGGCGACGCCACGCATCACCTCTTCTGCCAGCCCTGCGGATCTCTTGCCAGGAGCGGCCGAGAAGAACGTGGAGAGTGCATCGAGCGACGCCTGCAGCGCGGCTTCCTCCTTCTGCCCCGTCTTGCTGCCAAACGCCTTGAGGCTCCTGCCCAAGGCCAGCGCACGTTCCTCCGCCGCCATCAGGTGTGACAGCGCGTCTGACAGCTGTGGTTTATCGCCCAAAAACGCGATGGAGTCAAAGCCATCAAGGCCTGTACCTGCAGCATTGCGCAGTGCCTTGGCCATGCCCAGGATGGTTTGTGGCCCGTCCACATCCTGTCCTCTTAGATCAAACACCTCACGCAGGCGCGTATAGGAATTGTCCTCTTTGATCTGGCGCACCACGTCGTCTGAGGCATCCTCGATGAGCTGGGCCGCCAGCGCCTCGTCGCACACCTGGAAGTCAGGATCAATATTTAAATCAAACGCGTGGCGCCTCAAGATGCGTGAACACATGCCATGGATGGTGGAGATCCATGCCCTATCAACCGCCAGCGCAGCATCTTCAAGGCCGGATTCACGCAGCCGCTCGCGGATTTTCTCCTTGATCTCGTCTGCGGCTGCATGCGTAAAGGTGATGACCAAGATCTCATCTATGCTCGAAAGGTATGGCGCACCATCAGGGCCTGACCCTGCCTCAAGCGCATATGCCACGCGCTCCGCCAGCGTTGATGACTTGCCCGACCCAGCTCCTGCCGCCACGAAGAGGGGCTTATACAGCGTCTCAACAATTCTTTTTTGGTCTTGTGTTAGCTGGCGCATCAGGCAAGCCTCCTGGGACAATCAAGGTTGGGACAATATGTACACGCGTCTTTGCATGAGGGCTCCACGGGGATGGCACCTGCTTTGAGCTCGTCAATTTCGGCCGCAATCTGCGCCTCGCATTCGTCGAGAAGATCATAGAAGCTGATGGTGCCCGGCTGACCGCAGCAGAGATGCGCTTCTCGCATGGCAGAAAGCGGCTCCCCCATCACCAGGTCAGCCACATTGACATCAAGCGCCCCGGAGATGACATGTTCTTCCGCAACTTCGCCGCGCGTCCCCAGATAGAGCGCCCCTACCACGTGAACATCAGGCATGATACGGCGCACGACCTGCGCATATATCAGTGACTGCACGCGCCTAGGCAGGACAAACGTGCTCTTGTCTGCCGCCGGCTCCTTTTTGAAGACATCATATTCTGAAGCAAATCCCAGAGGCGCCTTGTGCTTATAGTCAATAACCAGCGCCTGTCCGTGCGCGTCAATGTCCACGCGATCAATGCTGCCCACAAAATCCACGCCCGCATAGCTGACCCGCTGCGCACCATCTCCTCGTCCAAAGCGCAATTCAAAATAGCGGGGCGAGAATCCATTGAACCTTGTCAGCTCAAAGTCGATAACGGAGTGCACCTGCCGGTCTACCCGCTCGAGAGCAAGATCCTCCGATGCGCTGTGCGGCACCAACGACTGCATCCGAAACGATGTCGCTGACATCTTCTGGTGGTTGAGGTGCGCTCTAAACTCACGTTCTACCAGCTCATGCGCCAGCTCAAGGTTGTCTTGTGTGATGCGCGATCCTGGCGCATAGCTGATGTGAGCAAGTGCCTCATCAAGGTCATCTTCCTGACCACACAGGCCCTCATCCTGCGCCCACGCACGCAAGAGCTCTGTGCGGCTAACCTCCAAAACACGGTGGACAAAGCTTCCTGTCTGCATGTTAGAAAACGTGGCGTCGTTATCCGAAAGACCCAATCTCCGCAGCGTAAACCACTTATAGGGACACTCCAGATACGATTCAATCTGCGAGGCAGAAAGTGCCGCCCGCCCCGTCTCACCATCGCGCGGGACCAGGATCATATCCTGCAGATGTTCGCTCAACACACCCGCTTCATGCGGCGTCTCTTGCGCCTCAAGCGCCTGCTCACGATAGGTATTTGACAGCAGATCCTGCGGCCGCCCTTCCGCAAGCCGCAAGCTCACCATATCCTCCGGCCGCTCAGACGCATGAGCATAGCAGGCCAAACACTCACTCAGCACCACAGCCGGATAAGTGACCTTGCTGTTCTCATCCATAAGAACGCGCTCAAGCGCCAAGAAGCGCCGCGGCACACGAACCAGCGCCGACATCTCCCTGCGCGCATCTGCCAGCGGATCTTCCTCCGCAGTTCCCGTAAGTTTTTCCACAAGCGCCGTACTGCAATCATCGCGCGGCGCAAGCGGCCACTCGTGTGAGGTGAGCCCACACGCCACCACCGCCTCATGGGAGCGCGCGTCCATTGAGGCAGCTTCCTGTCGAGATGCAATCCGCACCGCAAGACCCTCCAGCGCATATGTATCTGCAGCAGGGGTTTTATCGCCCACAAGCTCTTCTTGGCACATGATAGATCCTTGGGCAGCCATCTGGGCGACAAGATCTATGAGCTCGGACAGGCTTATGTGCTGCGCTTTTGTCTGCTCGTTGGTGCTAAACCCGAGTCGTGCGACCTTTGCCGCAAGCTCAGCTATTGCCGCAAGTCCTGCGGCTGCCTCCTGTGTTGCAGCGGACACTTCTTGAGTCGGCACATCTGCTGGCGCATCTGACGGCGCAACCGCTGGCGCGGGCGCATCCAAGCCTCGCTTGATGTCGAGCGCCGCCGAAGAGAGACGTCCCTGCATGAGCGAGATTGTTGCATGCGCTACGGCCGCAGAAGTAAGGCTTTGGCGCTTCAAGTGCGTGAGAACATCGTCTGGCGTAAGTGAGCGGTTGCCACGCCACTTGAGATCAAGGCGCCAGGCGGCGTCCTTGCTTGCCCCCGACGCATCGTTGAGCAGAAAATCGGTGAGTACCCGCGGAGGCCACCATGACATATCCCCCAGTTCAGGCACCATATCTGCACCTACCTTGTGGGGTTTGGGCCACGTTTCTTGAAGTTCCATCAAACTTGCTACACACGACGCAAACCCCAGAAAATCCCGCACCGCAGGCACTTCTGTCAGCGGCTTTGCGTACGTGGCACCCACATGGGCACCACGTGCAGCCAGCTTGGGCGCAAGAGATCGCCAGGTTTTGTAGACATCAGGGCAGACAACGACGACGTCACGCACGCCAGCTTCATACATTTTTGCCATTTCTTGGGCCATGAGCTCGGCCTCAGCTGCAGGGCCTTGGGCTTCAAGGAGGCGCACTGCACCGGTTGCGTAGACGGGCTCGGGGCGCACATTTTTTGCATAGAGTGCTCGTGAGAGATCCTGAAGCTCTCCTGCGGCCTCATCTTCTCCCTGTCCTTGCGCATGGCGCAGGAAAACCTCCACCCCCTGCTCACACGCCTTTGTATGAAGACTTTCTGCTAGGTGGGCAAAAACGTCTCCCGCGTAGGTTGTTCCCACCGGGAAGTAGCAGACGACATCGGTATAGTGTGCAAGCTCACATACCATATGCTGCAACGTGGCAGATGCATGAGGAAGGCCTAAGAAGATAACGCTCCCCACCTGAGCGTTGGCCGCACGCATGCGCTCCGCAAGACAAAACTCCACCTCAGAGGGCTCAATGAATCTGTGGGCGTGAATCTCTGAGCGCACGTCTTTGAGCGCTGCCAAAACCCGGCGCTCCCCTGCGCTCAACGCTCCAGCTTGAGCATGTATTTCTGTGGATTGAGCATCACTATCAGCCACATCAATATAGGGCAAGATGCGCTGCGACAGGTGAGCTAAGGCGCCAATCTCACCTTCGCTTTGAGGGGACGTGTCCTCTGAGCCTTCAGAACAGCCGGCGCGCATAGTCTGCTTTACCAGCACATATCTTTCATCGTGCGATATGATTTTTCTGCCATCACCAAAGACGGACCAGCGCTCACGGACCCACGCAGAAACGGTTGTGAGACGCAGCCCTAAGCTGAGTTCAGCTGAGTTGGCAAAGCTTCTCTTAATATCATTTACCTGGTCAAATGTAGGTACCAGCACCGTTATTTCCTGTGCGGTACTCTCTTTTGTTGCAAGTTGTTCACGCAGTGCCCGCGCAAGGCACGTATCTTCACCAAGAATAATTTGAAGTGGCATGCGACCCCTCTCTTTGTGGAGTACATGCTACCTCACTCACGGGACAATATCAGAAGCACATGCGTGATCTCTCTTGCGCTGGCAATCCGTACGTGCACACCAGCTCATATGCCGTATCGCTATACGCTACCTGCCGCGATCCTTAAAGATTCTTCAACCGATCCAGCACAAGGCGATATCCACCCGCACCGTTATTGAGGCATTTTGACACGCGACTCACCGTTGTTGAACTAGCACCCGTATATTTGGAAACAGAAAGATACGAGGCCCCTTCGTCCAAAAGACGTGCCATTTCTAGACGCTGAGCCAAGTCCTCAATCTCACGAGGTGTGCATAAATCCTCCAGCAGAGCCTGAGCCTCATCTTGATTCTCCAGCTGACAAAGAGCTGTCAGGAGATTTATGACCTCGTGGTTCTTGAACATGTCGGCGTCCATGGATCCTCCTATCTGCCACAGATACTTTAGCGCATTAAAGTATCTGCTCGCAAGATGCCCTACAGACAAGAGCCTCATGATGCCCTACTGCCCCGGATATAAAACGAAACACCTGGGTATACTTGGGGAACACGTGATCTATATGGAGGATGATATGAGAGCACTCGGCATCTGGCTTGCTACCGCCATAGCGGTATACGTAGCAGCAATCTTTGTACCAGGTATTCAAATAGTAGGTGGCATGAACGGGCTCTTGGTCCTCTCCGCCACCTTGGCACTTATCAATGCCTTTGTGAGACCTATCATGCGCATCTTTGCCCTGCCGCTCACCATACTAACCCTGGGCCTTTTCCACTTTGTTGTGAACGCGTTGGCCTTGGAGTTAGCAAGTAGCCTGACCTTCAGCATTTTTGAATCCGGTGTCTATATAGCATCGTTTGGTTCTGCTCTGTTTGCATCGCTGGTGATCTCACTGGTATCGGGCATATCAGAATCACTCTTGGGCGTGAAGTAGGCGTCGACCACTTCTTTTGCAGAACGCATGAGTCCATTTGCCCGCCTGGTAGCACTCAGGCGCGTGTGCTCCAGCTTGCTGGCAAAAATGGCATTGAGCAGCTCATGCATGATTTTTCTCGTCTCCTCATCCACGGAGTTTATGGCGAGAATAACCTTCTGTAGACCTGCCAACGTTGCAGCAGAGTCCGCCACGTCGTGAACGCCTGCCGCTTCAAATGCGTCAAAGTGTACGCGTGTCACCTGTGCTCGCTCACTAAAATCCCTGCTGAGCGCCCACATGTTGAGCGCCTCGTCGAATGCCTGGGCGTCTCTGTCCAGGCCATCTGCCCTGACAAAGTGATCTTTTTCCACCTGCCAGGTCGTAAGATCGTGCTGCAATATGCCCTGCGCATCACTTTTGATATAGATGCGCGGCTCTTCTGGCCGATCAAAGATCTCACCCACCACGCTGTAGGCGGGCTGGAATCTCACCACACGATCCCCAAAGACGTCATATGCGCTTTGAGCAAGCACATCGCGCGGAAAGCCCTCACCATCGTTGATGAAGATCTTGGAGATGGAGGGCCTGAGCTCGGCGGGGCAGACGGCGCACGCATACGCCGTGAGGTTGCCACCTTTTGAGTGGCCACCGACGACAAACTGGTGCTTCTCGCCCAGGCGTGTACGGAGGGCATCTTCCAGGTATGCCGCGGCCATCTTTTGCGATTCCGTGATTTGGTACGAGGCAACAAAGTTTTCTCGCCAGCCAACCAAGGAGGTATCGGTACCTCGGTATGCCACATAGCTCAAGTTTGGCACAATATCTGCTGTGAGCGCCGCAAACTGCAGCGTCTTGTGCTCATCCAGCACATCCACATAATCATGAAGGCGCACGTGGGAAAAGCGCTCCGAGGCACCCAGCAGCTCAAGGGTGTGAGCCTCAATATGGGCAACTGACCTCACGTAGGAAGAGAATTTGTCGCCGGCCTTGTCGAGCAGCCGAGAGACAGCCTCTCCAAGCACGCATGAGCCCTCGCCAGGAGGAGCAATAATGCCCGTAAAATCCATATAGACCAGGCACGACAGGATCAGATTGTCAACTTCATTGAAGGGGCGCTCGTCAAACGTGATATCTCCGCGCCAGAGAAGATAGTCATCCATTGTTGGCATGGCACTCCAGCTCCTATAAAAAACCGCCCGGACTTTCCGGGCGGCCTTGAGTCAATGTCTCTTTTTCTAGACCAGCGGCCCTATGCACGTGTAGGGACTCCACGTAGCCAGGAAATCGACGGCCACCTTACGTCCGTTGGCATGGAGAATCATTCCGTTGCCCATGTAGAGGGCTACATGGCGCTCAAAATTGCCACCGGGAACATTGCCCCACCAGCACACGACATCGCCCGGCTGCGGGTTAGACGTGGCACGTGCGCGCGCGGCGTTGATCTGATCCACGCTCCAATACGATTTCCAGCCGGTTCCTGCTTGAGCATATGCCCAGCCAACAAGGCCTGAACAATCCCAGCCCACGCCAGGTACATTGGCATGACTGTAATCAAGACCCAACTGTGATGAAGCCGCAGATATGATGGCTTGGCGCTGCGCGGAGGTCAGGCTGCCGGTGGATGAAGAGTTGGAACCGGAGTTGGAGTTTGAGTTGGAGCCAGAATTAGATCCAGAATTGGAGCCGGAATTTGACCCCGAATTGTTCTGAGAGCCCCCGTTTGCACTGGAGTTAGAACCGGAGTTAGATCCACCTGCATTGCTTGAGTTATTGTTGTTGGTATCTGTTGCGCTGGTGTTTGAGGTGTTAGAGCTTTCCTGCGCATCATTGCTGAGGCTTTCATGCGCTTCCTGCGCGGCGCGCTCGCCCTCCTGGCGGGCTGCCTCATCAGCGGCGGCAATCTGTGCTTTGAGCTCATCGCTCAAGTTGTTGAGATAGCTCTCCTGTGCAGACTGCTTGCTCTGAAGGTCGTTGGCCTCTTCCTCTTGCTGCTGCGCAAGCTGCTCCTGCTGAGCTTTGAGCGCCTCCAGAGCTGCCAGCTCATTATCATATTGAGACTTGAGATCCTTAACAGCGTTGATTGCCTGAACGCGACCGTCAGATACCTGCTGTGCATACACCAAGTTGCTCACCAAAGAATCAAAGCTGGTGGAGCCTAACACCAAGGAGAGCAGGGTATCTCCGCCGCCGGACTTATACGTGGCAGAAACACTTTTTGCCAGCGTTTCCTGGGCCTCATCCAACTTGGACTTGGTCTCTTCAGAATCGGCAAGCTTGGATTGGTATTCCTGATTGGTCTGATCTATCTGGTAATAAGTATCCTGCAGCTTCTCATCAATATCTGCATACTTCATAGAAAGAAAATCAAGCTGCTGGCGTGCAGCGTCAACATCTGCCTGAGAAACCTCTGCGAATGCCACAACAGGAGATCCTGCCGCTACCAGTGTGGCTGCAATCGCACAGGCGGCAATTTTGTGCCTGAGCGTAGTTTTCATACGGACTTCCTTTGCGTGTATATGTCACAGTTATGCCATATGTAGAAACTCAAAAACCAATCCTACCATTTTTCTGACAAAAACATGCATAACTCCACAGCATATGCCCGCGACTCACAAGACCCCAAGCAACCTTAAATATTAACGACGAGAACCCCGTGTGCGTCGCGCCTCTGCCTCACGCACAGCTGAGGGGGCAGACCTTCTCACATGCGGCGTGGCGCCGGGCGTATCATCTTCCCATTCCAGGTCAAAAAATCCTGCCCACGGATCCCCTTTGCGCACCTCAACCCCATAGCGCGCATCAGAACGTGTTTGCTCATGGCGCATAACGTACATGCCCAGCACAAAGCAGAGGCCGGAGAGAACAGAAGGAGCCGCCCATAAAAGCAGATAGAGGGCGTCAGCTGCCGAGGCAATCATATCGAGCAATCCAAGAATAAAGATGGCGTAGACCACAAGCGTATGCATAAGACCCAGCCGCCACGATGCCCTGCCGACGCTGCGTGTCCTATGCTGCGCTATCTCACCCATAATGAGACCATAGGGAGCTGCACCTATGGCATAGGGCATCAAAAAGAGGAACGTCCAGTGACCACGCGCCAACTCACTCGATCCTTGCATAAGAGGGCCCATAACGGAAAGCACCGCAAGGATCACGTAGCTGATCCACAGTGGCATAAGCGTTTTTAGCGTTTTGCCCATCTCATCCCCTCAAATTGCCATCAATATCAAGAGAATAGGACAAGCGCGCCCAAAACTACCCGAGATTTTGGCGGAAACCAAGGAGTAAGCAAAGCCTTCATACCTAACTTGAGTATGATGCCTATGCAGACAAGAAATCGGGAGTGACATGAAGAAAATTCTGGTTATTGCAACAGGCGGAACCATTGCGTCAACGCAGAATGCGCGGGGCCTCACCCCTTCGGTATCAGGTCGTGATCTGGTAAAACAGGTGCCCCTTATAGCCGATGTGTGCTCGCTGGATTTTGTTCAGCCCATGAATATTGACAGCACAAATATGCGACCAGAAAACTGGATGGCGCTCGCCCAGCTCATCCAGACAAGCTGGGCACACTACGACGGTTTTGTTGTCTTGCACGGAACTGACACCATGGCCTATACAGCAGCTGCCCTCTCCTATTTGGTTCAATCAAGCGAGAAACCCATTGTGCTCACCGGCTCGCAGCAACCGATGGCAAACCCTTTTACGGATGCCAAGCTCAACCTCTACCAATCGGTCCTCTATGCCGCGAGCGATCTCTCACACGACGTGAGCGTGGTCTTTGGCGGCAAGGCAATTGCTGGCACACGCGCTCACAAGCAGCGCACCATGAGCTTTAACGCCTTCGCCAGCATGAACTTTCCACCGCTGGCATCCATTAAGACGGATAAGATCTTCCCCGCTCCCCAGCTTGTGCACGCTAACGAGACGGCCACAAAGCCGCGGTTTTACACCCAGCTCAACAGCCGCGTGATGGTGTTGAAGCTCACCCCCGGGCTTGACCCATCGGTGCTCGACGCCCTAAAGGAGAACTACGACGGACTCGTTGTTGAGACCTTTGGCATTGGCGGTATCCCGGATTCAGATAAAAGCTGGCAGGAGGCCCTCTTTGGTTGGGTTGATGCCCACAAGACCGTGGTGATCACCACGCAGGTGCCAGAAGAAGGACTTGATCTGGGTGTCTATGAAGTCGGGCGAGTATATGCCCACCACAGCGGCATTCTCAAAGGTGATGATATGACCACCGAGGCTCTTCTTGCCAAAACCATGTGGGTGTTGGGCCAAACTGAGGACCCCGAAGAGATAGCTCGGCTCTTCTACACGCCCATCAACCATGATCGATCCTGAAGATAGAAGAGCACCTCTGCCTTTGAACCGCACCCCAGAAGTTGGAGTCCAGAAAGTAAAGGACAACGATTTCTGGAGGTGCGGTTTTTCATGACCGAGTACAGCGTCGACGTCAGGAGGGCGGCCGCGAGGCTGATGGAGAGGGGGCTGGGCTGGGCATCCATAGCCAAAAGGCTTGCAATGCCGGAAGGCACCGTCCGAAAATGGGTCGAGACATACAGGGCGTGCGGAAGCGAGGTGCTCTTCGGCATGGGGTCCGAGCACAGGGCATACGACTACGAGACGAAGCTCGCCGCGGTGCGCGACCACCTCGAGGACGGAATGCCCCTCCAGGCTGTGATGTCGAAGCACGGCATAGCGAGCAGGTCGGCGCTCCAAAGATGGGTGAAGGCGTACAGGGACGGAGGCCCCGAGGCGCTCAGGCCGAGGCCGAAGGGCAGGCCGAGGGGGGCGAGGAGCCGTCCCGGGCCCGAGCCGACCCGCGAGCAGGAGCTCGAGGCCGAGAACCGGAAGCTCAGGGCCGAGGTCGCGTACTTAAAAAAACTTCGAGCCCTGGAGGCGGAGGGGCGGGCACGTGGGACAGGTGCCAGGTGATCCGCGGGCTTTCGGGGCAGGGGTACGGGCTGGACGACCTGCTGGAGGCGTCGGGCATCCCGCGCTCCACCTACTACTACAACCTCAGGAGGGAGCCCAGGGCCACGCGCAGGGAGCTGTGGCCCAAGGTCGAGGAGATATTCCGGCGCACGGCCAACGGCTGCGGGTACCGGCAGGTCATGATGTGCCTGAGGGCCGAGGACGGCGTGCGCATCTCCGGCAAGACCGTGCTCAAGATGATGCGCGAGATGGGGCTGAGATGCGGCATACGCCGCGAGACCGAATACCACCGGTACAACTCCTACAGGGGCAAGGTGGGCCGCACCTTCGAGAACCTGCTGGGACGCGACTTCAGGGCCGGTCGGCCATGGGAGAAGATGGGCACCGACGTCACCGAGTTCAACCTGGGCTTCGGCAAGGCGTACCTGGCGCCCGTGCTCGACTTCTGCACCGACGAGGTCGTGGCCTGGTCGATATCCGAGCACCCCGACATGGCCCAGCAGAGAGAGATGCTGGGCATGCTCCTCGGAAGGAAGCCGGAGGGCGCCCGCCCCATACTCACCAGCGACATGGGCTGGCAGTACCAGAGCGACTGGTACTGCGCGACCATAGCGGGCGCGGGGTTCGTCCAGAGCATGTCGCGCAAGGGAAACTGCCTCGACAACGCTTGCACCGAGGGCTTCTTCGGGCATCTGAAGGACGAGTTCTTCCGCCACCAGAAATGGGACAGCTTCGAATCCTTCAAGCGGGACCTCGACGGATATATCCGCCACTGGAACACGCGACGCCGCCAAATAGGGCTCGAGGGCATGACCCCTGCCGAATACAGGAATCACGCCCTCGGGGACGCGGCATAGCCGCTAGACTCTTATTTATCGACTCCAACTTCTGGGGTGCGGTTCACTTTGCGCACAGGTGCTCTTGGAATGTGGTGCTACGAACCGGTGCGCTGAGCCTAGGAAAGGTTGCGCAGAGCATCCACCAAACCTGTTTTACCTGCCGTTTTCTCGTCCTTATACTTGATTATTTTTGCGGGGCAGCCGGCCACGACCGCGCGGGGCGGCACGTCTTCTACCACCACCGCACCTGCTGCAACCACAGCCCCCGCACCGACGCGGCAGCCCTCTATCACCACAGCGTTTGCGCCAATGAGCACGTCGTCTTCTATCACGACAGGCGTCGCACTGGCGGGTTCAACCACGCCAGCAAGGACCGCTCCCGCGCCAATGTGGCAGCGCTTGCCCACGATGGCGCGCCCACCCAAGACAGCGCCCATATCTATCATGCTTGAAGCGCCAATGTGCGCGCCAATGTTGATCACCGCGCCCATCATGATGACCGCGTTGTCCTCAATTTCAACCTTTTCCCTGATAAGAGCGCCTGGCTCAATGCGGGCATGAATGTCTTTGATGTCCAGAAGCGCCACGCCAGAATTTCTTCTATCTGACTCCACCACCACATCAGCAATCTTGTCAGCATCTGCGGTCAACACAGGCGAAAGCTCGTCCCAATTACAAAACACGATCTTACTGAGGCCGTCTCCAAAGACGTGAGCGCTTGCAGGATAGTCAATACTCCCTGCAATTTTCTCGTTGATATAGGCCTTGACCGGCGTCTTTTTAGGCGCCGTGGCAATGTAGTCAATGATTTCTTGAGCATCCATAGGAGCTCCTTCCCCGCTTGGCGTGATTGCGTTAGTGTGCGTCGAACATCAGCTCATCAAAGGAATAAAACCCTGGATCGGCGTTCACGAGTTTTCGTGCGGCAGCAAGCGCACCGGTGGCAAAGATCTCGCGTGAGGTGGCACGATGCGAGAGCACGACCTCCTCGTCCTGGCCAAAGAAGTGCACCTCATGGGTACCAGCCACTGTGCCGCCGCGCACGCTATGAATGCCAATTTCCTGCTTGCTGCGCGGTCCAACCGCACCTTCCCTACCATAAACAAGTTCTGACGCGCCGCTCGGATCCACAGCTTCTACCAGCATCTTTGCTGTTCCAGATGGCGCGTCGGCCTTCTTGTTGTGATGTGTCTCTACAATCTCTATGTCCCAGCCGGGAAGCGAGGTTGCGGCCAGACGTGCGAGGTGGCGCAAGGTAGCAACTCCCAGCGAGTAGTTTCCGGACTGAATCACCGCACTCACCTCCCCGAGCTCTTTGATCTTCTCGACCTCTTGGGCGCTCAAACCGGTTGTCCCCACCACAAGGGCAGCATGCGTGCGTCGCACATATGCCGTGATGGCATCGAGTGCTTGAGGGTTTGAAAAATCTATGAGGACGTCGGCCGCAGGTGCTGCTTTGCCCAGCTCAGAAATGTTATCCACATCATAGGCGCCCACACATTGAAGATCGTCTGAGGAATCAATGAGCTTCGTCAGAACGGCTCCCATCTGGCCTTTTCCGACGAGAATTACGTTGAGCTTAGCCAAGGATCTTTGCCTCCTTCATGGCGGCTTCAAGGCGCTTGAGACCGCCGTCTGAAATGGGGGTCAGTGGCAGGCGCAAACCGTGTGATATCAGACCCATCATGTGAAGCGCGGCCTTGACAGGAATGGGGTTTACTTCCGAGAAGAGCGCGTGCACCAAATCTAGTCCCTCCAGCTGGATCTTCCGCGCTGCCGCCACGTCTCCTTGCAGGTAGGTGGCCACCATGGTGTGAACCAACTCGGGCTGCACGTTGGCCCATACCGAGATAACGCCGGATGCACCGAGCGACATCAAAGGCACCACCATATCGTCGTTGCCACTGAAGAGCTTGAAGTCATCTGACACGTAGCGCGCAATGTTTGACGCATAAGAAATTGAACCAGAGGCCTCCTTGATACCCAGCACTTTGGGGTGTGTACTCAGGCGCCGCACGTTATTCTCGCTGATGGAGCACCCCGTACGTGAGGGTACGTTGTAGAGAATAGAGGGTATATCAACCTGGTCGATCACCGTTAAGAAGTGCTGATAGATGCCTTCTTCGTTGGACTTGTTGTAGTAGGGCGTGATGAGCAAGAGCGCGTCAACACCTATCATTTGCAGGCTTTTTGCCTTGTTGAGCGATTCTTTCGTGGAGTTTGATCCCGCTCCACCAATGACGGGAACGCGTCCGGCCACGCGGTTTACCACGTGCTGGGCCACCGCCACATCTTCGGCATCGGTCATGGTCGATGATTCACCTGTGGTACCTAAGACCAAGATGCCGTCCGTCTTGTTGGCAAGGTGAAAATCCACCAGCCTATCGAGCGCGTCGAAATCGATTTCTCCCCGCTCATCAAACGGCGTTACCAAGGCAACAATTGAACCTTGCAACTGCGTCACGTCTGCCATCATAACCCCTTTCACCTGCGCTTATATGCGCTCCTTGAGCCTGTTTGCGTTCTGAGTGTTTGCGCCCTGTCTTCGCTATGCGTAAGTGCCTGCTGAACATTGATCAATGAGTTTTTTGCCCAGCGGCGTGACATCGAGCGTGGCAAAAAGATCACGTGCGGTCTCCGCGCGCCTAATGAGTCGCGCGCTACCGTCTTTTGTCAGAAGGACTTCCTTAGAGCGCAACTTGCCGTTGTAGTTAAAGCCCATGGCATGCCCGTGGGCACCCGCGTCATGAATGAAGAGGACATCGCCGACGTGTACCTCAGGCAGCAGGCGATCATGCGCCAACTGATCGGCGTTCTCACACAGTCCACCCACCACGTTGTAGTACTTCTCGCCCGGTGCATCTTCTTTTCCCATCACGGTGATGTGGTGGTAAGCCCCATACATCATGGGCCGGATCAGATCTGCAGAACACGCGTCAACGCCCAGGTAATCCTTATAAGTATGCTTGGTGTGGATGACGCGCGTGATGAGCGCACCTGCCGGCGCCAAGAGCCAGCGACCGAGCTCCGTCTTGATGGAAAGAGTAAGGCCGCTCGGCTCTATGATGCGCTCGTAGGCTTCCCGCACACCCTGGCCGATGGCCATGATGTCTGCCGGCTCGTCGCTCGGATCATAGGCAACACCCACGCCGCCCGAAAGATCGACAAAGGTGATATCCACGCCGAGCTCCGCATGAAGCTCAACTACCAGGTGAAACAGGCGGGCCGCCAGATCCGGATAGTAGTCATTGCCGAGCGTGTTTGAGGCCAGGAAGGCATGGATGCCAAAATGCTTCACACCCTCGTGCGAAAGCTCACGGATAGCAGCTTTTATCTGCTCTTTTGTCATGCCAAACTTGGAATCTTGCGGGTTTCCAATAATGGTATTTTGAGCGGCAACACTGCCGCCGGGATTGATACGCACGCAAACCGTCTCTGGAAACGCACCCACGTGCGTCCGCCAGAAATCAATCAGCTCATAGGAATCAAAATTGATGAGCGCGCCGAGCTTGTTGGCCAGAAGAAAATCCTCCAGTGGCGTGTCGTTTGAGGACAGCATGATGTCGTGCCCGCGCACGCCAACGGCATCTGCCAGCATGAGCTCGGGCGCAGTTGCGCAGTCACATCCGCAGCCTTCCTCAACAAGGACCGACACAATCTCAGGGTTGGGCGTGGCTTTTACCGCAAAGTATTCTTTAAAGCCCGGGTTCCACGCAAACGCTTGCGCAAGTGCGCGCATCCGAGAGCGAATCAGCTTCTCACTGTAGAGATGAAGCGGCGTAGGATAGCGTGCGATAATAGCGTCTAACTGGTCTTTTGTCACAAATGGACGCTTGGCCACAGAGCCTACGGCAGGCGTTTGGCCATACTTGCTGTGTGCCATAAGTTCCCCTTACGTCAGGCGCAGGCGCGAAGCTTACAGACGAGACGTACCCTTATGCACTCGCAGTAAGATAGCGCACCTGCACAGGTATGCAGACAGTCATGAGGGTATTTCCCACATGCCCACCCACGCGCCGCGCCCGGCGCGCAGATTCGGCGAACCTCGCCTCGTACGGGGTCATAACCTGCCGGTTCACCCGCACCCTTCGTGTTCGCTCCTCTATCGTGTGAACCACACTAGCACGACATGTTCCATAAGGCGAGAAGTGCTACGCAACGGAAACAAATTCACCACCGGGGCGCTCGCCTGCGTGCGGGCTGCCGCATGCCGCCAACCTGCGGCATTGCGCACCTCCAACACCGCCAACCTGCGGCATTGCACGCTGCAGCTACGGCATGCGGATGAGACGCTTGTAGGCTTGAAGCCCCGTGAGCAGGATCTTCTCGTCAAAGGTAAACGCATTTGAGTGCAGAGGGATGCCAGTACCGGTGCCTAAGAGCAGAAACACGCCCGGCAAAGTGCGCTGGTAAAACGCAAAGTCCTCGGCTATCAAGAGGGGATGTGCAAGCTCGGTGAGCTCTGGCAGCGTGCGCTTGGCACGCGCATAGAGCGCCTCATCGTTAACCACCGGCGGATAGCCTTCGGAAAACTCCATGGTGGCGCTGCATCCAAAACGCTGAGCGCTCTCTTCCGCCAGGCGCGGAAGCTCGTGCATCAAATGCGTGCCCATCTCAACAGAAAACGTGCGCAGGCTTCCTTCCAGCCGTGCCACATCTGCAATCTGGTTTCTGACGCTTCCTGCCAACTCATGGCCAAATCGCAGCACACACGGCTCAGACGTGGCACACGTATCCAGGTATGCGTAGAGATTTAGCAGCGTCTGAGCACTTGCCAAGAGTGCATCTTTTCCCTGCTCAGCCTTGGCAATATGCGTCGATACACCACGTACGGTGAGATTGGTTTCATTGCTTGCTGCCAGAAGCGCGCCCGGTCTACTTGCAATCTGTCCTTGGGGCAAATCTGGCCACAGGTGAAAACCGAAGATGCAATCCACCTGATGCGCCTGAAAAACGCCCGATTCACAGATAAAGCGCGCGCCGCCGGTGGTTTCCTCCGCTGGCTGAAAGACGATGAGGACATTGCGCACCATCTCAGCCATATGGGCCGCTACGTGCTGTGCTAAGGCTAAGGCCATGGCCATATGCCCATCGTGGCCGCAGGCATGCATGCAGCCTGCGTGCTCACTCGCAAAGGCAACGCCCGTTTCCTCACACACGGGAAGGGCGTCCATATCAGTTCTGACCGCGCAGGTCTTCTCTTTTCCGACATCAAAAAAGCAACAGAGAGCAGAGCGGGTGGGCGAGAAGACCGTGATGCGGGGATCGGCTTCAAGCGGTCGAAGTTTCTCGCCTATGTAGGAGAGCGTCTGCGGCAGCTCAAACTCAAGCTCAGGGATGCGGTGGAGATCTCGGCGATAGCAGGTGAGCAGCGCCAGCTCCGCCGCCTCTTGGCTCGCACCCGCTGCAGATACACCTTCTGACATAGGCTTTTTATCCATCAGTGCACCTTTCTCTGACTTTTGACAAAGTGCTCAAGCCGCTCAAGACCGCTGGTGAGCACAGGCTTTGAGCAGGCAAAGCTCAGCCGGACGTAGTGCTCAGCACCAAAGTAGACGCCTGGCACCAACGCCACGCCCGCCTCGCGGATGGCGCGCTCGCAGAACTCCTCTGACGACATGTCAAATTCACGTATGCACGGGAATGCATAAAATGCGCCGTCAGGCGTTGTTGCCAGAAGGTGCATGGCGCACAGGCGCTCTGCCACCAGATCTCTTTTTTCCTGATACTGCAAGACCAGAGGGGCAACATCTTGTTTGAGCGCAACTTGGGCCGCATGCTGCACAAACGCCGGCACGGAGCTCACGTAATACTGATGGATTTTGGCGGCTTCTTCCATGAGGGCGCCAGGTCCTATAAGCCAACCCAAGCGCCACCCGCACATGGCATAGGGCTTAGAGAAGCTTCCCACCACCAGCGTGCGGTCGGCAAGTTCTGGGTGCCGCTCGGAGAAGCGCTGGTATTTGGGCGTATAGACCAGCTTTGCGTAGACGTCGTCGCACACGACAAACAGGTCCTTCTCGCCCGCGACAGCAGCTATGGCATCGAGGCTTGCGGAGTTCAGCACAGAACCAGAGGGGTTGTTGGGAGAACACAACACGATAGCCTTACAGCGCGGCCCCACCACAGACGAGAGCGCCTCATAGCTCACCTGAAAGCCCGACGGCGCCGTGTCAAGTCGCTTGACCACGCCGCGGTTGAGCACCACGAGCGATTCATAGAGAGAAAACGCAGGGCTCAGAATCACCACTTCATCTCCCGGATTGAGCATGAGCGCACATGCTACCGCGAGAGCTTCTGTAGCCCCAGCCGTCACAATCACGTTTTCTGGGCGAGAAAGGCTTTGAGGCAGAGAGCTTGACTCAAACTGCGCTATGGCCTCACGCAGGAAGTCATATCCCCTGTTGGGAGGATAGTGCGTATAGTCTGCCGCCAAATCTTGCGTGACCTCCGCCTTGATTGTGTCTGCGGTAGCATCGGCAGGCTCACCTAACGTGAGGGGTATGCAGCCAGGCGTCTTGGCAGCCAGCTGCGTAAACCTTCTAATACCCGATGGCATAAGGTGGGAGAGCTGCTCATTTATGGTGGGCACAAAGACCTCCTTCAAGGCATCAAACATCATGCAGTCATCCTAACCTCAAGAGTTTGCCGCCGCATTAACAATCTTGTCTTCGATCTTGATTTATTGTTATTCATTAAATATATATTGATAAACGATAAATTTTCGGCTATGATTCCCGTATGATCCAACGTGAAAGTGAGGTCTCATATGTCTAACAGAGTGCTCGCAGCCACCTTGAAATGTGCCGATATTGCCTGCGTGATTGCCATACTATTCGTGGCTCGAAATGTCCTTCCGAGCGCAGTTAATACTGGAAATGTGCCGGAAGCAGCACCGTTTGCTTTTATGGTTGGCTGCGCGCCGCTCCTCTATATAGCGCTGGTGGCATATAAGCTTTTTGGCTGTATTGGAAACGATGAAACATTTACCTCCGCAAACGCTCGCAGTCTCAAGGTAATCAGCATAGCGTCTGCCATAAGCGCTTCAATCTGGGCGATATTCATCATCTTATGTGCGCTCGTCACTCCTTACGGCAGCACTTTTGCCATGTATGCTTCGCTTTCTGTTGCACTGATCTTCACCTTTACGCTTGCCATGGTATCTTTTGCTCTCGCAATTTTAACTGAGCGCGCCTCTGATATAAAATCTGAAAACGATATGACGGTGTAGCATGGGACATATAGAAGTTAACTTGGATGTCATTCTGGCAAAGCGGCACATGACACTCACCGAGCTCTCCCAGCGCGTTGGAATCACCGTGCCCAACCTTTCCAATCTAAAGACCGGCAAGGCCAAAGCCATCCGCTTTTCCACCTTGGCTGCCCTCTGTCAGGAGCTGGATTGTCAGCCCGCAGATCTCTTGCGCTTTGTAAATGAGGATTCACCCATTTCATAAGCTCGATCTCACAAGAAAGGAAAACAACATGACGAGCACGCAGCAGAAGGGCTCAGCCGAGCCTGTAGAAATCACTTACCAAAATTCTCCAGATAAGGCCAGTTCTTTGGATGCACCTAAAAGCGCAGCGGCCTCGCAGGACGACAAACCCAACGACCCCAAGGAACATAAGGCAGCAAGAAGGAACCAGCTGGGAAAACTCACTGCCGTACAAACAGTTCCGCTGCTGGTAGGAATACTTATTTGTTCAGCTGCTTTAGGAATCTTCTGGGGTATATGTGTCCATGAAGAGTTGCTCTCATGCATCTTTATCCTTTTGGGTGGCTGGGCATTTACCCTCTCAATCCTCGGTTTTTTTGCGGCATTTCTCAGCTTTGCTGCCCTTTCTGGAAAGCTCAAACGCACCGGCCCCGGCACACTTCTTACACTGACAGCTACCGTGCTTGCAAGTTTTGTACCTGCCATCAATGCAAACTTCAGCGTGCGCATACTAGGAGCATTTGTTTTGGGCATCCTTTGCATTATGTGCTTTTGGATGATAGCCACGGAGCACAAAACGTGGCATATAGCCGTGGCTGATATCCTCTCTGCGCTGGGCTTTTTCTTCTCTTCCCAGCTGTCAAACCTCCATCTTTTTTGTCATCTCAAGCTTAAAAGAGGGAAAAGTATGTCTTCTATACTTGGAGGTCTTGCGTGTACAACCGCCATCTTAGCGGTTGTGATACCCCTTCTCAGCAGGGCAGATTCCTACTTTTTGGCACTTGTGGAACAGCTCATTCCCGCTGATACAGAAGAACTCATTCCAAACCTTATACGCCTTGCACGCATCATCATATGCACGGCTATCTGCGCATCTCTTTTAGCGACCTCACTCACGGAGCCATGTGCACCAAAGCCCGTGACTCAACGCAGGAAAAAGAGTGCAACTCCACTTGCTATCGGGATCGTTCTTGCCGCTCTTGACCTTTGCTATCTCATCTTTATTGCCACGTCCATCCAGCACCTCTTTGGAGCTGCGCACACACAAACGCTTGCCATCTATGCGCGTTCTGGCTTCTTTGAGCTTATGGGTGTAGCGACAATAAACCTCGTCGTTATAGGTGTTGTGTTTCAGGTACAAAAAAGCCACGACAACACAGCTTTGCTCGCCCTCAAACTGATGCTGGTGCTCACTACCATCATCATGCTTGGATCTGCTGCATGGCGCATGAGTCTCTATGTCTCTGAATACGGCCTTTCCTTACTGCGCCTTGCCACCTTTTGGTCTATGGCAACCATCGCCGTGCTGTTTGTGCTTATCACCTATAAGATCTTTCATCCTGCAAGCGCCATCTTCTCTGCGGCATGCGCAGCACTCGTGGTAGCATGGCTGAGTTTTGCCCTCATGCGGCCTGCAGCACTCGTGGCTACCCACAATATGGACGCATATCTCAGTCATGCCACTGAACACCTTGATAGCAGCTACTTTATAGAGCTTGGACCTGATGCGCTTGTGGCGCTCGACAAGCTCAACGACAAGACTGATATCCACTACGCAGAGATACAGAGTGCTCGCCTTGAGCTTTCCCTCGAACGCAGCGCTACGCCCTGGCAGAGACGTAGCATCCTATAGGCACTCTGACTCCTTGAGTCTTGCGAAGACATAGGGCTTTTATACTCAGGCCGCGCCCTTTTGGACGCGGCCGTATGCATACAGTACGGTCAGTTATCAGCTATCCTTCCAGGCGCGCGCTCAAGAGCTGGTTGAAGAGCTTGGGATTGCCCTTCACGCCCGCAGCTTTGCTCGCCTTCATGCACTGGCCAACCAGATATCCCACCACTTTCTTGTTGCCCGCGCGATACTGTTCTACCTGGTCAGTGCAGGTATTCAACACCTGATCAACCACCGGCTCCAACGCAGAGGTGTCCGTGGTCTGCCGCATGCCACGCTCATCGACCACGCGCTCAGGATCTATGTCCTTGCCGTCCACGGCCTCAAGCACTTCTCGCGCCTGAGCAAAGCTGATGGCATCTTGCGATAAAAGACGTGCAATAGAGGCAATTTGCGCTGCCGTGAGCTGGTCAAATGCTGGCAGCAAGTTCACCACCACATTGGCTACCGTCTGCTGCGCCTTGCCCTCAACCTGCGCCACCGCTTCCTCAAAGAGCGCCGCATAGGCAGGATCAGCTGCAATCTGTGCCGCGTCAGCCTTCTTCAGGCCAAAGGTTGCCATATAGCGCTCACGCTTGGCATCGGGGAGCTCAGGGATCCTGCTCTTGCAGTCCTCAATGAACTCGTCGCTCAGATCAAACGGCGCAAGGTCAGGATCGGGCATCATACGATAGTCGTCTGCCGTCTCCTTGACACGCATCACAATAGTGCGCTTACGGTTGGGCTCCCAGTGACGCGTCTCCTGGTAGATGATGCCGCCCTCCTCAAGCACTTCAGCCTGGCGGCAAATCTCATACTCAAGGCCATCGTGGAGACTCTTGAAGGAGTTGATATTTTTGAGCTCCGTCTTGGTACCCAGCTCTGTGGTGCCTCGGCGCCGCAAGGAGACATTGCCGTCGCAGCGCATGGATCCGCTTTCCAAGGAGCAGTCAGAAATGCCCAGCGTACGGAAGGTCTGCTGCAACTTTTCCATGAACAGACGTGCCTCTTCTGGCGTGCGCAGATCTGGCTCGGTCACCAGCTCAATGAGCGGTGTTCCGCAGCGGTTATAGTCAATCAACGACTCGGTTGCAGAAGCAATGCGACCTTCCTCGCCACCCACATGCACCATCTTGGCGGCGTCTTCTTCCATGTGGATGCGCAAGATACGGATAGGCACGGTATATGATCCGTCCTCACGCTTGTTCACCACAACGGGATGTGCCACATCATGGGCACTTACCGTATCCGTTCCTGTCTCAACCCCATCTGGCCGCTCGCATGCGCCTTCTCCTGCTACCTCAAGATCGAGATGCCCATACATGCAGAAGGCCACCGGTCCTTGCGTGGTCTGGAAGTTCTTGGACATATCTGGATAGAAGTAGTGCTTGCGGTAGAACATGGAGTGCTTTTGTATCTCACAGTTGGTGGCAAGGCCTGCCATCACAATGCTCTGGATGGCCTTCTTGTTGGGAACCGGCAGAGCACCTGGCATGCCCAAGCACACGGGGCACACATTGGTGTTGGGCTCGTCGGAGTGGCTGAGCTTGCAGTTGCAGAACATCTTGGTCTCAAGCGTGGTCAGCTCAGTGTGAACCTCAAGACCGATGACCGCTTCCCAGTCCTTCAGTACCTCCTCTAGGCTCTTCACGCAAGCTCACCTCCCTTCCCGACAAAGGCAGGCGCAACCGTGCCTTTTGCATCAAAGGCGCGCTCGAGCGCACGGGCAAACTGCAGCAGTTTCCGATCAGAAAATGCCGGGCCCTGGAGCTGCGCAGATACGGGCATGCCAGAATCTTTGCCCAGCCCCAACGGCACCGAAATGCCGCCATTGCCCGCAATGTTGTTGCTGATGGTGAACATGTCAGACAGATACATCTGCGTTGGATCGGAGATCTCGCCAAACTTGAACGCGGTGGTGGGTGAAGCCGGCATCAAGATCACGTCACACTGTTCCCACGCGCGCGCATAATCCTGAGTGATAAGGGTCCTCACCTGCTGCGCTGGGTAGTAGTACTGGTCATAGACGCCCGACGCCAGAAGGTAGGCGCCCAGCATCTGACGTCGCTTGGCCTCTTCACCAAAGCCATGAGCGCGCGAGAGCGCGGTTTGCTCGCCCAGCGTCTTACAGCCTGGCTCCTGGTATCCCAGCCGCACGCCATCAAACCGCGCCAGGTTGGAGAAGGCCTCGCACGGCGCAATCACGTAATAGGCAGAAATCGAGCTTGCCATATTGGGCAAATCCACCTCGACAATCTCTGCTCCTTGGTCACGAAATGCCTGTTCAGCAGACTGAAGCGCGGCCTTGACCTCCGCGGCCAAGCCGTCGGCTTCCATCAAAGATGGAATCACTCCCACCTTTTTGCCCTCAATTGCGTCGTCCAGTTGGGCGAGAAAATCCACGGAGCAGTCCTGGCTGGTGGAATCGAGAGGGTCTCTTCCCGCACCCGTCAGCGCGCCCAGCGCCAGTGCCACATCCTCAACTGAGCGGCCAAAAGGTCCCACCTGGTCGAGAGAAGATCCAAATGCCACCACGCCGTAGCGAGAAACGGCACCATAGGTAGGCTTCATGCCCACGACGCCACAGAAGCTTGCAGGCTGCCTGATGGAGCCGCCCGTGTCTGATCCCAGAGAGAGCGTGACCTCACCTGCGGCAACAGCGGCAGCAGATCCGCCGGATGAGCCGCCAGGCACGCGCTCGGTGTCCCAGGGGTTATAGGTGGGGTGGAACGCAGAGGACTCGGTGGATGAGCCAAAAGCAAACTCGTCCATGTTGGTCTTGCCCACAGGAATTGCGCCCGCATTGAGCATGCGCTGGACGCAGGTGGCCGTGAAGGTGGATTCATAGCTGGCAAGCATCTTAGATGCACACGTCGTGCGGGTGCCTACCAAGTGCATGTTGTCCTTAAAAGCCACGGGAACACCGGCAAGCGGCCCTATCTTCTCGCCCGCTTGGCGCGCCTTGTCCACCCTGCGTGCAGCCGCAAGCGCAAGATCGGCACTTATCTCAAGGAAAGCCTGCACCTCAGGCTCGCGCGCCTCTGTTGCCTCAAGCGCAGCGCGCGCAACCTCTTCTGCCGAGAAATCTCCTTGTTGCACGCCTGCTGCAATGGCGCGCGCAGAGAGCTGATCCAAGGAACTCATGAGAGATCGCCTCCCTCATCACCCAGAATTGACGGCACGCGGAAGCTGCGACCTTCGGTCGAGCCCGCATTCTTGAGCGCATCCTCAATGCTGAGCGCGCGGCAAGAATCATCCACAATATCTTCTCCCATAACGTTGGAGAGGTCTCCAATGGGATGAAATGTCGGCGTCACGCCTTCGAGGTCATACTCACGAATAGGCTGCAAGATCTCTATGGTCTCATTCATGTACTGGCACATCTCACTCAACTCCTCTGGCGTGAGTGCTATGCGCGCATACTCTGCAATATCCGCGACATCTTGTTCTGTTAAGGCCATAATCTCCTCCTGAATGGGCACTAACAGGCAGTTTGCACCCGTCATTCTAACCAAAGTTTGCACCGCTTAGAGCCGCGCACGCCCACGTGTAACGTCTATGTGATTTCCCTTGCATTTTAATTCCTACAAATTAGTATGAATTGCGTGAAAATGCGTTGTTCCGCCGCATGATATGTCCGTCAGTGGGTAGCATTATTGCGGCACAACCATGGGCGCTCACCCAATGTGAGCACAGGGGGCCCAAAGCGTGATGTTAGGAGAGACCATATGTCAGAACAACTTCTTCAGGTAACTGGCCTTTCGGCAGGAACTGAGAAAAACGCTATCCTGCACAACGTTGATATCTCTGTTGGTGCAGGAGAAACCCATGTCCTGATGGGACCTAACGGTGCAGGTAAATCAACCTTAGGCCATGTCATCATGGGAGATCCCGTCTACAAGGTCAGCTCTGGCTCCATCGTCTTTGACGGCCAAGACCTTACGGAGGAAGGTGCTGATAAGCGCTCACTCGCAGGCATTTTCCTCTCCTATCAGGCTCCTGTTGAGGTGGCGGGCGTACCTCTCTACAGCTTCTTGCGCACCATCACCCAGAAGCGCCCTGAGCTCAAGATGACCGCCAAGCAGTTCCGCCAGCGCGTGGGAGAAATTGCAGATGAGCTGGATCTTTCCCAGAGCTTCTTGACCCGTGAGCTCAACGTTGGCTTTTCTGGCGGCGAGAAGAAAAAGATTGAGATGCTGCAGCTGCTGCTCTTAAGACCAAAGCTAGCAATCTTAGATGAGACAGATTCTGGCCTGGACGTAGACGCACTCTCCGTGGTTTCCCGTGGTATTGAGGCGTATCGCAAGAGCTGCAACGGCGCTTTGCTCATGATCACGCACAACACCCGCATCCTGGAGCGCTTGACCGTTGATCGCACCCACGTGATGGTTAAAGGCCACCTGGTAGCAGACGGTCCTGCATCGCTCATCGACGACATTGATGCCCACGGCTTTGAGCGCTTTGAGCACGAGGCAAGCGCAGGTGATGCAGAGTGAGCGAGACCAAGCGTACCCAGGTCGAAGACGTCGATCGTTCCCTGTATGATTTCGTGAAATCTGAAGAGGGCTATGAGCGCTACTCAGACGGCCTTACCCCTGACATTGTGCGTCAAATTTCCGAGAAGAAAAACGAGCCGCAATGGATGCTTGACATGCGTCTCAAGGCGCTGGAAATCTTCCATGAAAAGCAGATGGCTCCCAACTGGGGACCGTCCATTGCCGGTTTGGATATGGACCACATCTCCACGTATGTATCGCCCAAGACCAAGCAGGCAAAGGACTGGAACGATGTCCCTAAAGACATCAAGGATACCTTTGAGCGCTTAGGTATTCCGCAGGCAGAGCGCGAGAGCTTGGCGGGCGTCGGCGCCCAGTATGACTCTGAGATTGTCTATCACAACATGCGTGAAGAGGTTGCCAAATATGGCGTCATCTACACCACCATTGAAGACGCGCTGCAAGATCCCCAGTGGGAGCCTGTCGTGCGCGAGTACTTTGGCAAGCTCATCCCGATGACTGATCACAAGTTTGCTGCGCTTCACTACGCCGTGTGGTCGGGCGGCTCATTTGTCTATGTGCCCGAAGGTGTGAGCGTGGAATACCCGCTCCAGAGCTACTTCAGACTCAATGCCCAAGGCGCCGGCCAGTTTGAACATACGCTCATCATTGTGGAAAACGGTGCTGACCTGCACTTTATTGAGGGCTGCTCCGCGCCTAAATACTACGAGGCAAACCTGCATGCGGGCGCTGTTGAGCTGTTTGTGAAAGACCATGCGCGCCTGCGCTATTCAACCATTGAGAACTGGTCAAAGAACATGTACAACCTCAACACCAAGCGTGCCAAAGTTGGTACTGATTCCAAGATGGAGTGGGTCTCTGGCTCTTTTGGCAGCCACGTTTCATACCTCTACCCCACCACCATCTTGCAAGGTGACCGTTCAAGCTGTGAATTCTCTGGCATCACTTTTGCCGGCGCCACGCAGGATTTGGACACGGGCTGCAAGGTCATCCTCAACGGCAAAGACACCACAGCTTCTGTTGACACCAAGTCCATCTCAAAAGATGGCGGGATCAATACCTTCCGCAGCTCTGTTGTCGTTGGCCGCTACGCGGACAACGCCCGTGCTTCGGTGAGTTGCCAATCGCTCATGCTGGACAATATCAGCCGCTCAGACACCATACCTGCCATGGACGTGAGAAACCCCACGGCAAGTGTCGGCCACGAAGCAACCATTGGCCGCATCTCTGACGACACCATCTTGTACCTCATGAGCCGTGGTTGCTCTGAGGCAGAAGCCAGGACCATGGTGGTCAACGGCTTTGCCAACCCCGTATCCAAAGAGCTACCGCTCGAGTATGCCGTCGAGATGAACAATCTCATCAAGCTCGAGATGGAAGGAGCAATAGGCTAATGGCTGACACAAACGCAACGCTCACAAGCACAGCTCCAGATACCATCACGCTTTCCCGCGTCAATACGCCGCCTGCAGAGACCTGGAACTACCTTAAGTCAAACGATATCACCTTAACCGTGCCAAGCGTTTCTCGCAAAGGAGATGTCTACTTTGCCCTGCCCCAGCTCTTTAGCAAGATTGAGACGGGCATGGGCGATAAGGTCACCAACTGGGTCACCTCACAGGCAAAAGACGCCACCTATATAGAGGTGGCGCGCAACACCGTCCGCGACGAGCCCATCGTGATAGATATTGATGCCGATAAGAACCAGGTTGAAGACACGGGCATCATGATCCGCGAGGGCGCTTCTGCCACCGTGGTTCTTATCGCCCATGGTAGCGCGGCTGATGCGACAACCTCTGCCGCACTCACGCGCATTGTATGCGAGAAGAGAAGCCATCTCTCGCTCTTTGAGCTCGTTGCGCTCAGTGACACCGGGACGCATCTGGAAAGCGTGGGTATCCATGCCGACGCTGAGGCCACCGTAGACGTGCGCCAGTATCTTTTGGGCGGCGCCACCCAGGCTGTGGGATTTTGCGCCACGCTTGCCGGCGCGGACAGCAGGCTTTCGCTCTATACGCGCTATTTGGGGCGCAAGGACAACGTCTTGGATATCAACCATGTAGTGCGCCAGCGCGGTGAGAATACCCTGGCAGAGGTGGTTGAATCGGGCGTGTTGGAAGACGCGGCCAAGAAGAGCCTGCGCGCCACGATTGACCTTATCCATGGGGCAAAAGGTGCCAAGGGTAACGAAATTGAGCACGTCTTGGTAACCGGCGACGATGTCACCAACAAGACCATGCCAGTCATCCTGTGTGATGAGGATGATGTACAGGGCAACCACGGTGCCACCATAGGCTCCATTGGCCCTGATCAGATGCAGTATCTCAAGGACCGCGGCCTCAGCACTCAGGAGGCAGAAGACCTCTACGTGCGCGCCATCTTTGATGATGTCGTTATTGCTGCTCCTACGGCTTCTGCCCGCCAGGCAGCACTCACGCGTGCCCGTGAGGTCTTGGGTGCAGAGATTGCAAATGACCTGACCGAGGGCTTAGGCCTTTCTAGCGCAGAGGAGGCGTAGGCATGGCAGAGCTAAACGCTTCAACCTTGAGCGCAGAAGAGCTGAAAGAGATTGAGAAAAGCCCCTACAAGGCTGATTTTCCTCTGCTTGATAAGCATCCTGACCTGGTATTTTTAGACAGCGCGGCCACCGCGCAGCGCCCCGGAGTTGTGCTGGATGCTGAGCGCACGTTCTATGAGACCATGAACGCCAACCCCTTGCGCGGTCTCTACAAACTCTCCGTGGAGGCAACGCAGGCCATCGATGATGCCCGTGCGCACATTGCTCGCTTCATTGGTGCCAAAGACGAGGCAGGTCAGGCACGCGGAAACGAGATCGTGTTTACCAGAAACGCATCTGAGTCCTTGAATCTTCTGGCGCATACCTTGCCTGAGCTGGTAAAGCTTGGTCCTGGTGACGAAGTTGTGGTCTCTATCATGGAGCACCACTCAAATATCATCCCCTGGCAGCAGGTGTGCAAAGCCACGGGCGCAAAGCTCGTCTATCTGCGCTTGGAAGACTATCGCATCACGCCGGAGGAGCTTACCGCCAAAATAGGCGATAAAACCAAGATTGTCTCCGTCACACAGGTATCCAACGTGCTGGGCGTAGAGAATGACATTGCAGCCATTACCGAGGTGGCACATGCCCATGGTGCTCTCTGCGTGGTTGATGGCGCGCAAAGCGTGCCTCACATCCGCGTAGATGTTAAGCAGATGGGCTGTGACTTCTTGGCCTTTAGTGCCCACAAGCTGGGCGGACCTATGGGTATTGGCGTCTTGTGGGGCAAGATGGATCTGCTCAAGAAGATGCCGCCGTTTCTCACCGGCGGAGAGATGATTGACTCCGTGAGTGAGCAGGATGCCGTCTGGGCAGACGTACCGCAGAAGTTTGAGGCAGGAACTCAAGACGCAGCAGGATCATATGCCTTTGATGCTGATCTCACCTATTTGGAATCTTTGGGTATGGAGACCATCGAGAAGCGCGAGCGCCTGCTTGCCCGCTACCTCACCGAAGAGCTCTCCGCCCTGGATTTTGTGAGCATCGTTGGTCCTCAAGAAGGTGAGCGTCACATCGGTGCGGTGAGCTTTGATGTGAAAGGCATCCATCCGCATGATGTGGCCTCCATCCTCGACACGAGCAATGTCTGCATCCGCGCTGGTCACCACTGCGCGCAGCCCTTGCTCACCTACCTTGGCTACATGAGCACCTGCCGCGCTAGCGTAGCGTTTTATAACGATAAGAACGATATTGACCAGCTGATCAGCGGTCTCAAACAAGTCTGGAGTATCTTCCATGGATGTAACGAGTCTGTATAACGCCCAATTTATGGACCACGTGGCTCACCCAGATTACAAATACGATATGGGTGAGTGCACCTATGAGCATGATGGAATCAACCCCAGCTGCGGAGATGAGCTGCACTTTAAAGTAAAGATGGCAGACGATGGCACCATTGAAGAAGCCGCCTATACCGGACATGGCTGTGCGGTGAGCATGGCCTCTGCTGACATGATGAGTGAGCTCATGGAAGGCAAGACGCCAGAAGAGGCCATTGAGCTGTGTGAGCTCTTCAAGAACATGGTGACCGGCTCTGTGACCGACCAAGATCTCTTAAACGACAAGCTGGATGAAGCGGCTATGCTCAAAGACGTGAGCCATATGCCGGCTCGTGTTAAATGTGCCGAGCTTGCCTGGAGAACCCTCTCTGAGATGCTCCAGGGAGCACACGACGGCGCCTCTTCAACGGAAGGATAGAACCTATGGCTGGCATGTTCTCCACCAAAGGGAAATATGCGCTTCGTGCTATGGCAGACCTTGCTACGCATGAGGGATGGGTATCTTTGGGCGAGGTCTCCAAGCGCCAGCACATATCTCGTAAGTACCTTGAGCAGGTCATCAAGCTCATGCATAAGGCAGGCTACGTGGAGAGCCTGCGCGGCAAGGGCGGTGGCTATAGGCTCACCAGAAAGCCTGAGGAATACACCTTAGGCCAGATACTCAGAGCCGCGGAAGGATCTCTGGCCCCGGTTGCATGTCTTGACTGCACCAACGACGAGATCTGCCCCATCATCAAGACTTGCCCCACGGTAACCGTATGGCGTGATCTGGGCAAAGTCATGGCTAACTACCTGGACAGCCAGACCTTGGCAGACATCATTGAGCGCAGAAATGAGCTTGATGAGATAGAGGGCCTCACCGACTGGCACCCCAAGGGCAGCCGCAGCGGAAAGGCCCGCTCACGCGCTGGCCGGGGTGAGTGCTAGGTCATCTGGGCGATAAACCCCAAGCTCATGCATCGTTTTCATCAAACCGCGCGTCCTGGCGTGCCTGCCAGTATGCGCGGTCTTTCTCGCCCACTGAACGCAGCGGCCGGCAGGGATTTCCCACGGCAATCACATCCGCGGGGATATCTTTGGTCACCACCGAGCCTGAGCCAATGATTGTTCGGGCGCCGATGGTCACGCCAGGGTTGATGATGGCTCCGCCGCCAATCCAGACATCGTCTGAAATGTGTATGGGAGCTGAGCACTCAAGGCCTGTAGCACGAACGCGCGCGTCCACGGGATGGAATGCGGCAAAAAGGCTCACGTTTGGCCCAAACAGCACGTTCTTGCCTATGGTCACCGGTGCTGTATCCAAGATAACGCACCCATAGTTGGCAAAGAACCTGTCCCCCACAAAGATGTTGTAGCCGTAATCACATCTAAAAGGCGGCTCAATGTGCACCTCTTCTCCGCACGAACCCAAAAGCTTGTGCAGAAGTGCTACGCGGGAAGCTTCCTCTGAAGGGCGCGTGGCGTTGAAGTCATAGGTGATGTCCAGAGTGCGCGCATGGTCCTGGGCAAGCGTCTCATCGCACGGAAGATACAGACGACCCGCGAGCATGTTGTTCTTCTCGCCCAGCGGATTGTTCTGAGGATCTGGCCGCGGCGCGCCACCATCTGCTCCAAGCTGTATATCTTCTACCATGAGTCGCTCCCCCTCACCCGCTGCCATCCAAAAAACCTCCCTTTCTCATGATAAGAAAGGGAGGCCATCTTAGCATGCTTGGGAGGTCAGAATTAGAAATCCCAACCCTTGCCGTCGGAACCAAAGTCCTTGATGAGGGACTTTGCCGTATCGGTGATGTTGTCAAAGCCAGGCTTCAAGAACTTGCGAGGATCGTAGTTCTTACCCTCCAGGTCCTTGCCGGACTCCACATAGGCGCGCATGGCGCTGTGGAAGGCAAGCTGGAGCTCGGTGTTGATGTTGATCTTGGCGACGCCCAAGGAGACGGCCTTGAGCACCTGCTCCTTAGGAATGCCAGAGCCGCCGTGCAGCACGAGCGGCAGATCTCCGGTCTTCTCCTGGATAGCGGCCAGACGATCAAAGTTGAGGCCCGCCCAGTTTGCAGGATACGGACCATGGATATTGCCGATGCCACACGCCAGGAAATCGACGCCCAGCTCTGCGATAGCTGCGCACTCATCAGGATCTGCAAGCTCACCCTGTGCGGTCACGCCGTCCTCTGTGCCGCCGATGCCGCCGACCTCTGCCTCAATGGAGAGACCCTTGCTATGTGCGAGCTTTACCAGCTCCTTAGTGTGCTCGACGTTAGTGGAGAACTCCGCCTCATGGGAGCCGTCATACATAATGGATGTGAAACCTGCGTCAATTGCCTTGAAGCAGTCCTCATAGGAGCCGTGATCAAGATGCATGGCCACCGGCACGGTGATGTCCATGGAGATGAGCAGATCACGGACAACATCTGCCACAACCTGGAAGCCCTTCTGCCACTTGGCTGCGCCAGAGGTGCACTGAATGATTACAGGGGACTGGGTCTCCTCAGCAGCGGTGAGAATTGAGCGCGTCCACTCCAGATCGTTGGTGTTAAACGCTGCAATCCCGTAGTGTCCAGCCTTTGCTGCCTTGAGCATACCTGCTGCGTTGACGAGCATGAATACCTCCTGTCATGTGGACTACGGCACTCGGCCGTTTCTCCTCTCATAATACCCAGCTTTGCCCTCTGAATATAGCGGCATCGCAGAATAGCCAATATTTGCCTAAAGTCAACAACGTTTCGGCCAAACGGCCGCAGAACATGGAGGAGCTATGGGAGCTTTTTGTGCTTTATGCACAGGCGCCCCGCAAGCGCCTAGACTGGGTAGCTACTCTTCAACAGTCACACCACGACATGTTTGGATGAGAGTGAGGATCTGTGAATACTCAAGACCAAACGACAGACATGACTACCCAGCCGCTGACCGGCCAAACTGAGCGCTGGATTCCCAATTTTGAGGACGAGAAGAGCCTCTCCTCCACACCCGCACGCACCCACGTGGACGCCCGGCCGCGCAGGATAAAGCTGCGCGGCGCCGCCGAACCTACGCCTTCTGTGCCCGCAGCAACAACCGCGCAGATTGCGCGCGGCACTGGCACCCCGGCGGCCAAGGTAGCTTCACCAGCGGCCGGGGTAGCTGCCCCAGCCGAGGCACCTGCGCCGGAAAAACATCCCGTCAGCATGTCCATGGTGGTGGGCTCGGTACTCTCCGCTGTGACGTCACTTCTCTTATCGTCGAGCATCGGCATTGGTGGCTCACTCATAGGTATTGCCGTCGGCGCTGGTGTCTCCTCAATAGCTACGCAGCTCTATACGCATCTGGCCTCAAAGGCAGGAAGAAAGCTCAAGGATGTTGCAGAAAACTCCAGCTTAGGCGGCCAGCAGCTGACCGGCATCATGGATTCAAGCCAGCTGGATGCGCACGCATATAGCATGGGTGCAGATGTCGCCAGCGCAGACGCTAACAGCGCAGGTCATACCCCCTATGTCACCCCAGAGCTCCACCGCATGGCCAAGGAGAGAGAGGCCGCACATGCGGCAAAGCTCCGCAAGCGCGCGCTCATCATCACCGTTGTGGCATCTCTTGCCGTCGTCTTGCTGACCGCTGTCATCGTAACTGTGGCCACACAGGGCTCAGGCATAGGTCCCAAGACGCAAAGCATCATCAGCACGGCAAACACCGAAGATGAGACAGATGACACAGATACATCTGCCAAAGACCGCGAGGCAGGTACGGAAGGACAAAATCAGGGTGCCGCAGGCGCCGAAAGCACTGGTACAGACAGTACCAATACCAGCTCTCAGGACACGTCTGGCTCTTCCACAAGCTCTGACAGCTCAACAACCACGAGCGACACATCATCTTCCAGCAGCTCAGATACTTCAAATTCAGATAGCACGTCAGGCTCAAACTCCACCACAGGCTCTGACACAAATGCCAGCACGGGCTCTGATACCTCCTCCTCATCCAACTCCTCAACCGGCACCAACTCCTCAACCACCACCTCTGGTACGCAGGATGGCTCCACATCCACGTCGTCCAGCACAAGCTCCTCGTCTTCCAATGGAGGCCAGAGCAGCTCAAGCACCAACTCCAGCAGTTCGCAATAGGCACAATAGTTAGCATTTTGTTGAATCTGGAAACGTATGGGCCCATACGTGTAGTCTTACATGCGGATTCGTTGTCATATGAAGGAGCTAGATTCATGAGCAACTCATGCGCTTGTACGGACGCGGCGCATACACCCCACCGCATGGACATTTCGTGGCATGAGGACATCGATCCCCATGTTCTTCTCGCCCAGGCGAGCTTTGAGGAGCAGGCGCGGCTGATTGGGCGCGTGGGGCTCATGATGCTTTCAGTCGGCACGGGTGCGTGGCGCGTGGTAGAGTCCATGAACACGGTGGCGCGCAAGGTGGGCATTACGTGCACCGTCGATGCGGGGCTGTGCTCGCTCAATTTCACCTGCTCGCGGCAGGGTACCTGCATGAGCCAGTCGCTCGTGCTGAACTCGACAGGCGTCAACACGTACCGGCTGTGCCTGCTTGGCCAGCTCATGCGAGAAATTGATCAGCGAGACGATATGACGCTGGCGGAAATCCATGAGCGCTTGGATGAGATCTCTTCTACCAAGGGGCTCTATACCCCCTTCCAAGCAGGCCTTTCTGCGGGCGCCTCCTGCGGTGCCTTCACGTTTTTGCTGGGAGCGGGCGCGCTTGAGATGTTGGTTGCCTTCATTGGGGCATTTTTTGGCAACTGGCTGCGCCGCCACATGATTGACCGGCACACGACGCTTATCCCTACGGTTATGACCTCGGTGGCGCTGGCCTGCATCTCGGCCATTTTGTTCTACAAGATCTTTGAGCTCATGGGTGCAAATCCTGTCCACGAATCGGGCTACCCCTGCGCCATGCTCTTCATCATTCCCGGATTTCCGCTGATCACAGGGGGTATCGACCTAGCAAAATCCGACATGCGCTCAGGGATGGAGCGCATCTGCCACGCGCTCATCATCATCACCACAGCCACATTTACAGGCTGGATTGTGGCGCTGGCCTTCAGCTTTAACCCGGCAGATCTGACGCCGGTGACGCTCAATCCGCTGGTCCAGGCTCTCTTGCGAGCCACCATGAGCTTTGTGGGCGTCTTTGGTTTCTCTCAGATGTTTAACAGCACGCCCAAGATGGCAGCTTCCGCAGGCCTCATTGGGGCGATAAGTAACACGCTGCGCCTGGAGCTTACGTCTTTGGCAGGCTGCCCCGCGCCGCTTGCGAGCCTCATTGGCGCCACCTGCGCTGGACTTTTGGCCTCACGCATGCAAAAGCACACGGGATACCCCAGGATCTCTCTCACCGTACCATCCATAGTCATCATGGTACCGGGGCTCTTCATGTATAGAGCGGTATATCATTTGGCGCTCGGCAATAGTGCGGACGGAGTAATCTGGCTCTTTAACGCCACCTTCATGGTGCTGGCACTGCCTCTGGGTCTTATCTTGGCACGAACCCTCACAGACAAGCGCTTCCGCTCGTCAATCTAGGAGCTACTGCCCCAAAAGCGACAGCACCTCTTTCTTACAGCCCAAGAACTCCTCAGTCAGGGCAAAGTCTGCCGCCGTGACACCCATCTTTTCACGCGGCGATTCAATCATGGCCACCACGGTGCTGGCCCTTCCCTCCGCAGGGTTTCCTGCCAACACATAGATGCGATGTGCCATAGATACCGCTTCGTCCACATCATGGGTGATAGCAACCGTAGCAATATTGAGCTGAGATGCCATCTCGCAAAACCAGGTGCGCATGTCTGTGCGGGTAAAGGCATCCAGCGCAGAGAAGGGCTCGTCGAGCAGCATGACATCATTTCCCATGAGATAGGTTCTCAAGAACGCCGCGCGCTGCCGCATGCCACCTGAGAGCTCCTGCGGCCAGAGATTCTCTGTCCCCTTGAGGCCAAAGCGCTCAAACAAGGGCGCCGCCTGTGCACGGGCATCTGCCTTGCTCATCCCCTTGATCACGAGCGGCAGCGACACATTGTCTATGATGGACTTGTTTTCCAGCAACAGATCTTTCTGGAACATATAGCTCACCTGGCCAGGCTCTCCTGCCATGGGTTGTCCATGCAGCAAAATCTCTCCAGACATCGGCGTGGTAAGGCCCGCCAACGCATGCAGGATGGTGGTCTTACCGGTGCCTGAGCGGCCAACCATGCAGACAACCTCGCCCGGATTCACATACAGGCTCACGCCCGCAACCACCGTATGCTCACCGTCCCAGGCAAGCGAGAGGTCACGCGCTTCCAGCGCAGCTATGGGGGCATGTGTATCCATGGTTGGCTCCACTCAGCTCAAAACAATCTAGGCGAGAAAATCCGTGGTGTAGCCCGCGTCAACGTCAATCTGCTTGTCCAGCAGGGACTTGTCATTCAGCCACTGATAGAAGCGACGCCAGCGCTCAGGGTCAATAACGCCCCAGCTTGAGGCATCTGCCACGTACTGACCAGCCAGGTAGCCCATGGACTCTTTCACCAGTGCCGCATCCAGCTCGGGCACCTGCTTGACCAGAATGTCTGCCGCGCCATCGGGGTCTTCTACACAGTACTCATAGCCCTTTTTGCAGGCAGCGATGAATGCCTTGGCCTCATCTTTATTGTTTGCCAGATAGTCTTGGTTGGCAGCAATCACCGGCGTGTAGTAATCAAACGTCTCATCAACGTCTATGAAGTTGAACGAATTGATATCAACACCCTGGATTTTTGCCTGCTGGATTGCCCAGCCCTCATAGACCCATACCGCGTCATACATGTGCGATCTGAGGCCAGCTACATCATCATCAGTCTCATAAGGGACCAGCGTGACTTTTGACCAATCTCCCCCGTCTTGTTCCATGCACTGTTGCATAATGGCCTGCTCAACGGGCATCTCCCAGGTGGTATAGGTGTGGCCTTCAAGAGCAGCAAAGTGCGTGATATCATCTTCTGCGCGGCTCATGATAGCCGACGTGTTGTGCTGAATCACCGCAGCTACCGCATCTATTGGCATGGGGTTATCAGAGGCCAAGCTGTTGGCAATGTAGTCTTGATAGGAAATGCCAAACTGCGCCTGACCAGAGCCAATAACCTGCTCTGCTGAGCCATCTGCAGGCTGGATGATATTGACCTCAAAGCCGGCATCGGAGAAATACCCCAGTTCCTGGGCCACATAGATACCTGCATGGTTGGTGTTGGGCACATAGTCCAGGCAGAACGTGATAGGCGTCAAGCTCTTGGAGTCTGTGCTGCTATCCGCTGAATCTGTGCTCGAGCTTGTGCCCGTATTGGCGCCGCTGTTGCTGTACGCGCCACAGCCAGAGAGCACCGCTGCAGAGGCGGCCAGTGCCGCCGCGCCCACAAAGGACTTGCGGGTCAAATTCTGCCTGTGCGCTGCTGCCGCAAAGTGCAGGTTCTTATCGCCTAAGAAATTGGTGTGCTCTGAATGCATTATCTGTCCTTTCTTGTCCGCTTCCACGGCATCGCCGCGCGCTCAAGGAGGCTGACGAGCCGCATAAGGGCAAGCGAGAGCGCCGAGATCAACATGATCACGGCAAACATTTTGTCGTATGAAAAAGATTTGCGAACGCGCGTCATGTAGACGCCCAGGCCGGAAAAGCCGCCCAGCCACTCCGCAATCACCGCGCCCACGATTGCATAGGTTGCAGAAATTCTGAGGCCGCTGAAGAATTCGCTCATGGCGGCGGGTAGCTTTACGTTGACAAAAATCTGCCAGCGTGTGGCACCCATGGTGTGCATGAGGTCGTAGAGGTCAGGGTCCACCGAGCGAAATCCCGAGACCAACGACACCGTGATGGGAAAGAAGGTGGCAATGATCACAAGCACCACCTTAGGAGCCAAGCCATAGCCCATCCAGAGCACCAAAAGTGGCGCTATTGCCACAGTAGGGATGGTCTGAGAGATGGTAATAAGCGGATCAAGCGCAAGGTTTACCGGCTCAAACATATCCATCAGCACGGCTACTGCAAAGCCCACGCACACGCCCAAGACCAGGCCCAAAACGGCCTCTACGAGCGTGGTCGCGCTGTGCTGCAACAAAAGCGCCGCGTCTTGGACCAATGCCCAGATGACCTGCGTGGGGCTCGGCAAGAGGTAGTTAGGCAAAAGGCCAGTCGCAACTACCAGCTGCCAGAGTGCCACCAGCACGCAGACGGTGACCGTAGGGATCCAGATTTTCCGAGAAAGACGTGGGCGTCCGGCCATAGTGCACCCTATGCCACGTCCTGCGCCTTATGCGCAAACTCGGGGTCGCTTGCGTGGTACTTACCTACCTTGTGCTCGGTGCTCATCACGTCGCCTTCGCTCTTATAGTTGATCTTTACGTACGTGGCAACGTGCTTGCATCCTGCGGCAGCACCTACAAGCTGGCAATTCTTAACGATCTCCATGCACTTGTCGTAATCTCCCTCAATGGCCGTCTCAAAAGGGCCAACAAAGTAGTCGATGCCTGTTGAGTCTATGTAGGCAATGACCGCATCTACAATGCGACAGACTTCATCGTCGTCTTTTGCGTCCATGGGCAGATACTGGATGGCAACGCTACAGTTCATATGAACTCCTCTCTGGAGCCCGACGCGCTCTTTGCCAAGAAAAAAGGCCCCGCAGAGCGGGACCTTGGCTTGAGCGTATCTGGGTCCCTACGCCGGCATTACCCGGATCAGGTTGGTGGGTCGCAGCTCTTTGGTGCTGCCTCTCAGCCGGGCCATACCCCAGCTCCCCATTACGTGCCACATTATAGCGCGAGTTTGACACCCTGCACATATGCTATGAACAAGGTGCATAAGAACCAAAGCTCCTTCATAGAGCAACGCTTCTGCCCTCATCTAAGACAGGCGGTCTATCTTCTTTTGAACCGCGCCTATCCAATAATGGTCATCAGCACAGGCACAATTACAGCAAACAGTATCGTACTAGTTGTTACCACATTTGTGGCATAGCCTACATCTCCTCTCCCCTCATTAGCAAGGATTGGGAGCACCGCCAGTCCTGCTATCGCAGATTGCACCATAAACGTTTGATACTCAGTACCCGATGCTATACCCACCAATCGTAAGGCTACAAGCATGGTAAGCGGCGCTACCAAGAAGCGTCCCACAAGCGCAACGATGGTATCTCGATCAAACCTGATCGATGTGAGACCAGCCTGATTCAAAACGATGCCGATATAGATAAGTGACAACGGTGTCACCAGCTCGCCAACGTATGAAAGCGTGTTCGTCACAAATGAAGGTAAAGGAATAGCCAGAACGAGAAAAACCAGCGATACAAGAAAACCAACCAAAGGTGCTGGCAGAAGCTTCTTCCAATTCAGCACATTCTTTTCTGTTCCTTCTGTACCCTGAGCGGGATTTATAGGGTCACTAAGAATAAGAAGTGCGCCAACCGTCCATGTGCTTACGGTATTCACAATGTAGTACATGAGATAGTACTGCATTGAGCTCTCTCCAAAAAGGGCTATATTCAACGGCATTCCCACGAAAATGGTGTTTGCATTTGCAAACATGTTGATCATGAGCCCACGCCTGCCTGGGCGCACGTGAAGCACCTTCACTACGATGAAAGCAATTACGTAGCAAAGAGCTACCGAGCCGAATCCTGCCAGAAGGCTCCGAAGATCACTCGCAAGATCACCAAGCGTTAACTTACTGAGCACGGATACAAAAATTGAAGCCGGCATAGCAACGTTGAGAATAAGGCGAGAGATGTTGGGACCAAATTGATCTGAAAACCATCCCCTGCCCTGGAGCACAAAACCCAGAGCGATGATGAGCAGGACAGGGAGAATACTTTCAATAGAGGATAGAAGGGCTGTCATGCGCCGTCCTCCTATCTATCCTTAAAGTCTTTAAGTTCCTGGTAGGCAGGGACCCACGTAAGCGCCTCGATTGCTCTGTTTACATCGGGTATTTCAGCACATGCAAGGCCTTGCTTCCATGCCATTTGAGCAACTGCGCGAGCTACATAGATTGAAAACTCCGCAAGACGCTCAACGGGAGGCAAAACAGGTGCACCAGGTGCACTCTCATCTACGAGGCCGCCTAGAGAATGTGCTGCTGCACTGATCATCTCATCGGTGAGCAGCCGAGCCTCAGATGCCAAAACGCCCATGCCAAGACCTGGATATATGAGTGCATTGTTAGCTTGTCCAATATGATATGTAACTCCGTTGTACTCGACTGGCTCAGAAGGAATTCCTGTTGCAACAAGTCCGCGACCCTCAGTCCAGCGTATGAGATCCTCTGCAGTTGCCTCGGCAAGTTTTGTAGGATTGCTGAGCGGGAAAATGATAGGACGATTCGCATGTGCAGCCATCTCACGTACAACGTCTTCCGTAAAGGCACCGTGGACTGTTGATGTGCCAACCAAAATAGTGGGATGCACGGCACCCACAACCGTCAATAGATTTGTCAGCTCCCAACTATTTGAAAACTCAGCACGCTTGCGAGCAAAAGGACGTTGCTCTGGAGTCAGGTCGTCCATGTCATCAAAAAGAAGCCCTTGCTTGTCTACCATATAAAAATGTGAGTACGCTTCTTCTTCACTGAGGCCTTGAGCTTCCATCTCCAACAGAATGCGACGCGCAATTCCTGCGCCTGCGGTTCCGCCACCAAAGCAGAGGTACACTTGATCGGTGAGCTTCTCGCCAGAGGCACTCAAAGCACCTAAGATGCCCGCAAGCGTAATGATTCCTGTACCTTGAATGTCGTCGTTAAATGTAGCAATCCTACTTTGATAGGTATTCAGTATAGTGGCTGCATTATCTCGCCCAAAGTCCTCCCAATGGAGGTACAACCGGGGGAAAAGTTGTTCAGCTGTGCTTACAAAAGAATCAATAAAATCATAGTAGCGTTTGCCTCTTACCCTTTTATGCCGATTGCCCAGGTAGAAATCATCACTGAGCAGTTCCTGGCGATCAGTACCTGCATCGAGCACAACGGGCAGCACACAGTTGGGGTCTATACCTGCAGCAGCCGTGTATACCATCAGCTTTCCTACAGAGATATCAACACCATTTGTGCCCCAATCACCAATGCCCAAAATCTCTTCTGCATCAGTAACAACAATGAGCCGAATTTCTCGACCACCTGCTGAATTGCGAAGTGCAGCTTCAATTTCTTCAGGGTGATCGATGGAAAGATAGGCAGCATATTGCGGGTTTACAAAGCGATCAGAGTAATTCTCTATTGCATCAGCAATGGTTGGGTCATAAACAATTGGGTTCAACTCCTCAATGTGATCAGCAAAGATCTTATAGAAGAGTGTTCTATTTGTATTAAAAATCTCCATGAGGAAATGGCGACGCTCGGAGTCTTGTGACTTGGTCTGGTAATACGCATAGGTCTGTGCTGCTTGCTGTTCCAATGTTTGAACAGCAGGCGGAAGCATACCAATAAGTCCCAACGACTGTCGCTCATCCTGTGTAAAAGCAGTTCCCTTGTTCAAAAACGGATCATTGAGGATTTGACGTGCATCCATGTTCTCATCCCTTCTCACAAAAGCTGTCGATGCATGAGGGCATTGCCATGCTTCCCGCACATCAGCAGTTTCAAGTGGCGGGTTTGAGACAAATTGGCTCGCTCGCATACACCGCTGTAACAAAACAATGAGCGCATCGTGGCTCATATTCAGTGTACAAAGTGCGTCGATAACTTTGAAGAATAGTTTTGACATGCTTGGTATGTCATTTCTGAACTGGTGTTATGTGGTACCAGTCGTGTATTGTCTATGGTGATCAGGAAGGGCATAGCATGGTCACCTACGACTATTATCGGATTTTCTACTACGTTGTACTATTCGGAAGCTTCTCCAAAGCAGCGGAGGCTCTCGGTGGAAATCAGCCCAACATTGCGCGCAGCATCAACAGGTTGGAGAGCGAGCTTGGCTGTAAGCTTTTTGTGCGCTCAAACCGTGGGGTCAGTCTTACATCAGAAGGAAAAACTCTCTATAAATACGTCTCAATTGCATGTGAACAACTTGATCGTGGAGAGACTGCTCTTTCAGAGATGAAAGGTCTCAATGCAGGTGCCGTTTCTGTGGGTGCAAGTGAAACCGCTTTGAGACTTTTTTTGAGGCTTCGGTAGTTTGTGTGACAAGGGGCTAGCCTAGGCAGCAACGCTCTTCGCTCCCTTCACGCCCTTCTTCCTCGCCTTCACCGGGCGACCCGGGAGCTGGGGCTGGCAGTCGCCGCACCTGAGCATGAGCAGGGCCACGAGGTTGTCGGTGTTGCGGAAGCCGTAGCCCATCCTCACCGTCACCTTGATCTTGTTGTTGATGGCCTCTACGCGCCCGTTGCTGATGCCGAGCTCGACTGCGGCGATGATGTCGTCGCGCCGGCGGCGCACCTTCTTCTCCACGGCGACGACCTTGGCGATCTTGCAGTAGGCGGCCCTGTGCATCCAGTCGTCGAGCAGCTCGGCGGCCTCGGAGCCGTCGGCTGCCCGGAAGACGGCCCGCAGGTCCTCCTTGAGCTCCCAGGCCCTGACCAGCCGCGAGCCGGCCCTCTTCTTGAGCGCCTCGAGCCTCGCCCTCTGGCCGTCGGTGAGGTCCTCGGGGTTCTTCACGAGCGCGTAGCGGCTGCCCTTGATGGAGGCCGCCTCCTCCTCGAGCGCCCTGACCTCCTCGGGCGGCAGCTCGCCTTTGGCAGGCCTTCCGCGCTTGCCCTCGGGCCTGGGCCTGGCGGCCCTGGCGGCGGCCCTGGCGGCGTTCCACTCCTCGCAGCGCACGGCGTCGAGCGCGTCGTTCATCCACTGGACCACGTGGAAGGGGTCCATGACCCACCTCGCGTTGGGGCAGCGGCGCTTGACCAGCTGCCTTATCCACCTCGCGCCGTCGGCGGTCACCACCTCTATGGCGCGCCTCTGCTCGCGCGTGAGCTCGTCGAGGAACAGGTTGAGCACGTCCTTGCCGGTGCCCTCGTGCGCCCAGATGAGGCAGCCGCGGTCGTGGTCGACGACCACCGTGACGTACTTGTGGCCCTTCTTGTACGACGTCTCGTCGATGCCGATGCGGCGCACGCCGTCGAACCTCGAGGCGCCGCGCGCGGCCTCCAGCTCGGCGTAGACGCGCCTGCACACGCCGCCCACGCTGTGCCACTCGACGCGGGCGAGCTCGGAGACCGCCGAGGCGGTGCAGCGGACCGCCAGCCACGCCACCCAGTCCTCGAAGTCGCGCGTGAAGCGCGCCCCGTGCCGCGCCCAGGGGACGGCCTCGGTGCGCACGCCGTGCTCCGGGCAGCGCACCCTGCAGGGCGCGTACTCCAGGTAGCAGGCCGAGCGCGCCAGGTCCATCGCCCTCCACAGCCTGGGGGCCCCGCGGTTCGCCATGTCGTAGAAGTCGCAGGCCCTGCCGCATACGGGGCAGCGGCGCTGCTCGCGCTTGTAGGGCCGGACGCTCACGACGATGCGCTCGGCCTCGATGCGCGCGCCCAGGACGACCGTGCGGGCCAGACCGAGGGCGAGAAGTAGTAGACTCTTCATGCGTCACACCTCTTCGGTTGTCTGAATTTGGCTTAGCAATCATAGGCGGATGACGCGGAAACGGCCCCTCCCGGGGCCGTTTCAGTTCCAGATCGTTGTTTTCGCCCGCTGAGCTGGGCCTATGCCGGAATCTCTCCCACAGAAACCACCGAAGAGCCCTTTTTCTTCTCGACAGAATCTCTCTCTTTCATATTCGCTATCCCCATGTTCGGATCAAGATACGCAACAGCCAAACCCCCGATACATTAGACGCACTAGAAAAAGGCTTGATAGAGCTTGCCGTAGTGACTGCCCCATTCAAAGTGAGTAAAACTTTTCATGCTGAGCGCATCTACTCCTTTGAAGAAATACTTATCGCGAGCCCAAGACAGAAGAACTTTGCCAGCAGGGGTAGGTCGGTAGAAGAGCTCACTAAAATACCTCTTTTATCTCTACCCAAGAACAGTAGTAGCTACGAATTCTATACCCACTATTTCTTGAGCCATGGGACCTCCTATAGCCCAGACATTGAGACAGAAACGGCGGATCAAGTTCCGCCTCTTATCATGCATGACCTGGGGTTCAGCTTCTTTCCCCTGCGGATTGCACAGCAATATATTGAACAGGGAACCATCATTCAAATACCTCTTCTCACTCCACCAGGAATGCGAGAAACATGGCTCATCTATGACCCCAAAAGAACGCGTGGCCTTGCCATTAAAAAGCTGTTGGAGTGCATCACAGATCCTTCAGTCCCAAACATAGAAGAAACCCTGCGATAGGTTATGCAAAATATCGCAATCAGTTGTGCTTGGGCGAGAAGGGCCTTCATGTAAGCCACCGATTCAAGCTCTCTCAGCTAGCTTGAGACTCTTCCGACTTGAGTTTCTTTACCAATAGAAACATGTCTAAATGAAGTGGGTAAGATCGTTCAAGCGCTTAAACCAACGATGTTGATAACAACATAGCCAACGTATACACGCATGATAGGTGCCCTGTTGTCACCAGCTTTAAACGTGTATTCACTGGTTATATCTGTTGGCGACCATCAAACGTCACACTATCAAGTTGAGAGGTAAGAGATGAACCGACAAGTTGAGCTGACCCACCTTGCCCAACAGATAGAGAGCTCCCAAAAGATTCTGACCGCGCTCGGTGATGAGACAAGGCAGCGCCTCATCCTAGCAATGCTCTCGCATCGTGGTTGCAGTGGAATGCGTGTGGGAGAGATTGCTGAGAAGACGGCATTGTCTCGCCCAGCAGTGTCTCATCATCTGCAGATCCTCAAGAATGCCCGCATCATTCGCGTGAGGAAAGAAGGTACCAAGAACTACTACAGCTTTGATTTGGATTCTTTGGCACTCGATCAGCTCATCTCCACACTAGCCCACGCAAAAAGCCTCATGGTGAGCCATGAGGCGGAAAGCAGCCGTAAGTAAATTACATCTATGCGAAGACATCAAAGTCAATAGAGGCATGGATGGCACGGACATATCAGCAATGTCTACGACATCAAGCATGGAAGGAAGAGTATGGATATTTTTGAAGCTATGCACGAGCGTCATTCAGTAAGGAAATTTACAGAAAAACCGCTCGACCAAGGAGCTGTAACAAAGCTTCAGGCGGAGATAAACAATATCAATGCGCGTGAGAAGCTCAACTTTCAGCTTCTGGTAGATGAACCCGAGGCTTTTCAAGCCGGAAAGCCCAGCTACGGAGCCTTCAGTGGCTGCAGGAATTACCTTGCACTCATAGGTCCGCGAGGGCAAGAAGAAAAGGTAGGCTACTGGGGAGAACGACTTGTACTCATGGCTCAAATGCTCAACATCAACTCTTGTTGGGTAGCTCTTACCTATAAAAAGAGCAAGCGTCAGGGCACCATCCTCCCTGGTGAAAAGGCATATCCGCTCATAGCACTAGGCTATGGACAGACGCAGGGCGTGCCCCACAAAAGCAAGGACATCACCAAAATTAGCGACTATAAGAGCTCCGACCCCGCATGGTACCGTAAAGGACTCGAGGCAGCTCTTTTGGCACCAACGTCTCTCAACCAGCAGAACTTCAAGTTCACGCGCCAGGGCGATAAGGTCGTGGCAAAAGCGGGAATACTCCCCAACAGTCGCCTGGATCTTGGCATCGTGAAGTACCACTTTGAGCTGGGATCCCAAAGAGGCCCTGAGGTCTGGGGGTAGGGCCGTTCGTTTGCATAGTGGGAGGTTTACGCATGTGTCACAGGATGTCTCCTCTAGAAGCAAGCCAAATGCGCTTGGCACTCGATTCCCTCAAAGCCACAGGGCATGCCCAGCTGCCTGTCGATTTTTCTCGTACCAAAATCAAGGATGCCTACCCAGGTTCACGCGTTCCCCTCTTTGTGCCCAAAGCCGCAGGTGAGCTCACAGTCCAAGAGCTCTCCTGGGGCTTCCTGCCGCAGTTTGCATCTGGCAAGCTCGTCTTTAACACAAGGATAGAAACTGCCCTGGTAGCAGCTCAAACACAGCGTGGTATGTGGGCGCATGCCATCGTACACGGGCGCTGTCTGGTGCCGGTCCGCTGTTTTTACGAGTACAACACGCAGGCCGCAAAGCATGCACGAGCTTCACAGCAAGCGCGCAGAGAGGCTGACGAGCTCATCTTGCAGCGCCCTGCGCCAGCCTCACCCAAGAGGCGCCCGCCATCGCCTCAGGTGAAGTTTGAGCTCCCGGGCTTTTCCGTCTTTCTTCTGGCATGCGTCACGGACGGCGAGCATTTCTCGGTAGTGACCACAGCTCCCAACCAGGATATGTCACCTATCCACAACAGAATGCCTTTGGTCTTAGGGCCTGGGGAATCTGGTCTCTGGCTAGGTCCCCAGTTTGACACACTCATAGATAGATCTCAGATCAGGCTGAGCGCAACGCCTGAGGATGCTTGAGCGTGCTAACACGGGTGCCTGGCCACGTAAAGCCGCTAGAAGTAACGTCCAAGCCAAGGAATTTTTCTGAGCACAGCAGTCAATACCAGGCCCAAGGTGAGCGAGAAAACAAAGCACATGAAGGCGTAGAGCCAAAGGGGCATCCACGAGAGGGGCACAGTGTCCACGAAGGCATGCACAAAGATGGGATGTACCACGTAGAGGCCAAAGCCCAGCTTATCTACGGTCAAGATCCACGGCGCCAGCTGCTGAGAGCTTCTCACATGCCTCTCTACCAGCTCACGCGCGGCCAGGAAGATCATGAGCGCATAGGGTGCTATGAACATGCTTTGGGGGAAGAATACAATGCTCACGTCCGCATCAAGCAGCTCTCCCCACGCGCCCCACACGCTCGCCACCACTCCGGCCAAGATCCCCACCGCCATCATACGCGGCGTCAAGCGCTGTGAGCTGTGGGCAAAGTATCCTAACAGCACGTAGAAAACAGGATAGCTCGCTGCGGGAATATGCAGGTTTGCCAAACCGAGCGAGAAGAGCTCGTTCACATTTGGCACGCAAAAGCACATGACATATAAGACGATCAGGGTGTGGACGTAGGTTTGACGTGATGTATGAGCCACAAAAATCCTCAGCGCGGGCACAAGAAGATAGATGCCTATGAGCGCATAGAGGTACCACAGATGGTCCCACGTCTCACCATATACCACCTTGATAAGGCCTTCTACCAGCGCGTCTATGCCACTAAGCCCATCTTGTATGACCGCTGAGGTCACGCCAAAAAGCAAGCCAAAGCTCATAAGCACCACCACAATGCGAGCGATATAGTGCTTGAGCTTGCTTTTTCCTATCCGCTTGGCAGGATCTAGCAGCAGGGCTCCCGTCACCATAAAAAACACGGGCACCGCCCAGCGCGTAAGCGGGATCATCACCGCTTGGCCAACCACATACGGCGTAAATCCCACCACGTCAGGCGAGGTATCGCCCAATGTAGAAACGATGGCATGCAAAAATACGATGGCAATAGCGCCCCATGCACGCAGGTAAGAAAAATATCCCACCCAGTGCGGGCGCGCGTCAGATGATTGAGACGTGACTTCCAATACTCACCTGCGCCTTACATCTCTGGAAGCTCAATATCTTGAGCGCCGCCCTGCTCTAACTGCGCCAAGAACTTCTCGACCTCATCTACGGTAGGCATAGCACGCTGAGCACCTGGTTTTTGCACTGCAAGGGCACTGGCTGCGGTCGCTTTTTTCATGGCATCTACTAACGTGGCGCCGCGCAAGAGCTCGGCTGCCAACATGCCCAAATAGGCATCTCCAGCACCGGTGGTATCGACCGCCACCACAGGTATGCCATCGACCTTCAAGGGGACGTCGTTCACCATGGTGGTCGAACCACGTTTTCCCAGCGTAATGATGGTATTCTTCACGCCCTTACCAGCAAAGTATCCCAGTGCATCCTTCCAGCGCCACCTATCGGCAGGATAGATTCCTGAGAGCTGGTCACACTCGTTCTCATTGACGCAAAGAAGATCCAGCGACGCGTAGACGCTATCCGGCAGCTCTATGGCAGGTGCCGCGTTGAGTACCGTCGTCACCTTGCACTCACGCGCATGCGCAAGGAGCGCCGCTGTGGTATCCAAGCTGCATTCCAGCTGCGTTAAGAGCACATCTCCGGGCTCGGCAATCTCATCAAACTCACGGATGACACCTTCTGCATCCAAGGCCAGGTTGGCACCAGGATCCACAATGATGCGGTTCTCTTCCTCACAGCGAATGATCATGGCCGTACCGGTAGGATAGCCCTCTGCCCGCTTGATATACGAGCAGTTGACGCCATACCACTCCAGCCCATCTTTGAGACGCGTACCAAACTCATCCTGACCGACGCGCGCAATCATGTACGTCTCCACGCCCGAACGCGCAGCCGCCACCGCTTGGTTGCCGCCCTTGCCACCGGCATTGGTAAAAAATCCCGAGCCCATGAGTGTCTCGCCCGCACGAGGAATATGGCCACAGACCACGGAAAGATCCATGTTGAGGCTGCCAAACACGATAACTTTTGCCATGACAACTTCCCTTCACCGCGAGCATTACTGCGGATTCAAGACAACAGCTAATTCTCTTCTATCTCGCCCGCCTGAAGCCGATCGTACATGACCTTATTGGCCAAAAGCTCCTCTGTATCGTCTAGCGGTACCAGCTCACGCTCTCCATAACGCCGATCGAGCGCCTGGGCGATAAACCAATCTGCCACGCCAGGATTTTTGGGAAGCAGCGGACCGTGAATGTAGGTGCCCAGCACGTTCTTGTAGAGACATCCTTCGTATCCCGAGACACCGTCGTTTCCCCTGCCAAAGACCACCTTGCCCAGCGGCTTGACCGAATCCGCCAGGTGCGTGCGCCCACCGTGATTCTCATAGCCCACGATAGGAACGTCGGTGATGTCTGAGGTGATAGCAATGTTGCCAATGATGCGTGGCTCATCTCTATCCGTGTAAAAATCCACCAGGCTAAGGCCTTCTACCAGCTCATCTCCCATGAGATAGGACGAGCCTAAGAGCTGGTAGCCGCCGCAGACAGCGCCTAGGACGCCACCGTCTTCCACATAGGCCACGAGCTCTTGGCGCTCTCTTAAGAGCGACTCACAGACAATCTTTTGCTCACGGTCAGACCCGCCGCCAATGAAAACGATGTCTGCTCCAGCGAGCGAGGGTTTCTCGCCCACATGAACCTCTTGCACCTCACAAGTCATATGGCGCCATTCCATACGCTTGCGCAAACAGAGAATATTGCCCGAGTCTCCATAGAGATTGAGCAGCTCGGGGAAGAGATGGATGATGCGGAGTTTCTTTGCGGCACCCGAGGGCGTGGCGGGCGCGGCGGGCGAAGTGGGCGTAGTTTGTGTGCTACTCATGCTGGCCTCCGAGCGCCTCAAGCTCTGCCTTGGCTGGCCACAGAGCACTGTAGTTGCATAAAACGTAGAGCGGCTGGGTGGTCGGTAGCTCTTGTATGCAAGAAAGCGCATCGGCTACCGAAGCGACAACCGGCGCCTTGATACCTGCGTACTTGAGGCGCACGCACACGTCGTGCGCGCGCAGTCCACCAGCAAAAACGTGCATAGTGTCGCCGGATAGGCGCTCAAAATCCACGTCCCATATCCAGGAGATGTCCTTGCCGTCGTTGAAGTTGTCATTGATCACAAAGTACACGGACTTTGGCCGCTCATCCGCCAAAAGCAGCGAGATATTCTGGTTGAATCCGGTAGGATTTTTGGCCAGGTTAAGCACCACGTCGCGACCCGCCACACAGAAGTGCTGAAGCCGGCCATTTTCTGGTTTATAGCCATCAAGTACCTGCTGAAACGTCTGAGCGCTCACGCCGGCAGCCGACGCCGCACAAAATGCCGCCAGAAGGTTATAGACCATATAGACGCCACCAAAATCCGCATGCAGCTCAGCGGGGCGAGAAATACCTGCGCCTGAAGCCTCAAACGATACACCGGAGCGTCCCACACGGACAGCGCGCGCAGATACTGCCAGCTTGGGGCGCGCAAAGTCACCGTTAGGGCACCTAAATGCTCCCAGCTGGGCGTAGCTGCGGTAATCATAGTGGAGCTGCTCGCCGCAGACCTGGCAAAAGGCACCCTCGGGCACGCGATCATGCGGCAGATGCAAGTCCTCCGCAATACCGAAGGCCACGACCTTAGTACCCGCTTCTTCCACGCGGCGCGCGACACCCATAGAGATAGGGTCATCTCCACACACCATAAGCGTGGTTTCAGGTGAGGCGAGAAGAGCTTTCACGATGGTATCTTGCACGTGATCAATCTCACCTGCGCGGTCCAGCTGATCTCTAAACAGGTTGAGCAGCACCAAATACGTGGGCTTTAAGGCGGGTAGGATGTTGATGGTTGAGAGCTCATCTGCCTCAATAACTGCCCAATCTGCACGAGAGCTGGGCAAAAGCGCTGCCGCCACGCCTGCTGCCATATTGGCGCCGGCTCGGTTACACAAGACCTTGAAACCTTGCGCTTCAAGTGCAGAGGCAACAATGTTGTTGGTTGTCGTCTTGCCATTGGTGCCGCAGACAACAATTGAGCCCACATCCAGCTTGGTCGCCAGATGCGCAATCACATCATGGTCCAGCGCAAGCGCTACGCGGCCAGGAAGCTGCGATGCCGAGCGATGAAACAGCGTGGTAAGCCCCCAATGCGTGAGCCTGCCCAAGCCAGTTGCAAGAGATGTTTTAAAACCCATGAGCTAGTGAACCTCTTCTGCCGTGTCCACCTTGAGAGAGACAGCGTCGTGAGAGGTCGGCTCTCCATCTGAAACAAATCCCGCAGATGGTGCATCGGGTGCGGGCAGCGAGCTATCGAGCGCGTCGTCCTTCTCGCCCGTCGCGTCGTGATCTGCGTCATGATCTGCGCTGACGTCTGCACTGGCATCTGCGTCGTGATCTGCATTTGTGTCCGCGGCTTTGGGCTCTGCCTGGACTGTCTCATCGTGTTTGCGCGCGCGGATCTCTTCCTGCGTGAGAACATCTTCAATCCTCAAGTTCACGCCGGCAATCTCAAGCCCTGTCATGCCCGTGACCTGCTTCACCACGGTTTTCTTGACGTCTTCAAAAACCTGCGGCGCGTAGGCACCATACTCCATGAGGACAGAGACGTTCACGCGCACGGAGCTATCGGGCGTGACCTCGACGCTCACGCCCTTCCGGGGGTCTGCCGCGCCGATAACATCTTGCACGCGGTTGAGCCAGCCGCCCTTCATGCCCACGACGCCCGGCACATCTCTCATGGCAACCGCCACGATCTTCTCGATCACGCCGTTGGAGAAGGTGAGCGAGTCCTCAGACTCCAGATCCTCGTCCTCAATTACCGCATCTACCTGCGCGTTTTCTGCTTCAGGATCTGTGGTCAAAGCGTCTTTATCCTCATATGTCTCGTCTGTTGCCATGCGCCATCCTCCATCTCAAGCTGCGTCAGAGCTAATCTCTACTGCCACCCAGCACGCGCCGGATTGCGCGGAAAATCTTGGGATCACCGTCAAATACCTGGCCAATTGCCACGCCCAGCACCACCACAATAACAACAAAGAGGGACTTCAAAAAGCCGATAACAAAAATCAAGATTGCCAGCACAAAGCCGAGAAACCCAAAGAGCACCGCCATCTCATGGCCGGGAAATGTTGTCGTGAGCCAGCTTGAAACCGTGTGCGTGACACCTCTCAAGCTGCCTTGTTCATCCTGTCCGCCAGAAGCTTCTTGCGACTCGTGGCCATGACCAAACGCGTCGGCGCCTGCAGCGGGATCGGTCGTTGCATCCTCAATCTTCATCCGAGGTTTTTTCTCTGTCATTGCCTATGCCTCCTCGGCAAGATCTTGGGTTGACTCTTCAGCGGCCAGTTCGTCGGCGGGCTCGTCAGTGTCGGCCGCAGCGGCAGACGCGCCTGCGTCAGGTGCTCCTTCTGCTGACGCGTCCTTCTCGCCCAGCTCTTCTGCCTGCACTGTCTCTGCCGGCTCAGGTTCTGCCGCTTCAGACTCTACCTGCGCCGATTCAAGCGCATGGCGCATGGGCACGCGGATGTCGCCGGTCGTATCGGCGTCTGCGGCAGACTCCTCAGCCTCTGTTGGCGCTGCCGGCGCCAGAGGTGCCTCCTCATACTCATCGCCCACGCGCAGGTAGGTCTTCTCGTACTCGCTGGCCTCGGGCTCATCGTAATCACGAGCGTCCACAAATTCCAAGTTCACGGCATCCAGCTTGTCGTTGCAGATGGTTGCTAAGCCTTCCATGAGCTCGTCGTGGAGCTCTTGGCCCTTCTCGACCACATTGAGCGCATGCAGTGGTGTCACGCGCATATTCACGCGGATGTGGCCGCGCTTCTTTGCCCGAACATGGGTAGCTGTTGCCATGCAGGTGCCGTCTTGCTCCACAATGTGGCGCGCCTGGCTGGCAATGGCCGTGCGGGTAACCGTGATCTTGCCTCCATCGAGCGACGTAATGGTGACGCTCTTGCGATTTCTGGGCGCAAAGAGGGCGCGCAGTATGCAGAAGATGAGACCAAAGCCTGAGATACCCACCACAACCACCACGGCCGTGAAGTAGGTGTCGTTCATGAGAAGCGCCTGAGCCTCTGCGGTATACGGCCCTACCCAGGGCAAACTCAGCGCACACAGCGCCAAGAGGCCCGCCAGACCAAAGACGAAAAGGCATAATCTCTTAAACCAACCCATGAGCTTCTCCTTTGAGGACAGCTACGATCTCAGGCGCCGCGCACGCAACAAACGCCTTAGATGAGAGGATACCCCACCAAGCGCCTCTGATGCCACGGATTAGCCACGCGTTCAAATATGGTTGTCGCCTAAGAACCGTAGGCGCTCTGGTAGTCCGAGTTGGGGTCTATTCCTGCATCTACCTTGGCCATCATAGTGCTGAGCGCATCCTCATCTGCAATGACATAGGAGACACCGTCTATCATGGCCGTACTCGAGGGGATAGAGCACGAATAGATGGTGGGCTTGGTGAGCATAAAGCGCAGCATGAGCGGGATGAGGTTGTAGCACTTCATATCCGTGTGCGCCAGAGATCCAATGTCTGACGTGAGCGCCATAATGCCTTGCGGTCCAGACGCAAGCATCTTGTTCATGATGGCCTCAATCAAGATGCGCTGGTCGGCCTGGCGCTGGAAATCACCATTTGCAAAGCCATGTCTCACGCGCGAGAAGAGCAGCGCTGTTTCGCCGTCCATCTCATAGGTACCGGCCGACATGACAAGGCCTGTGTAGGTAGGGTCGTTGATATCTACCGGCACGTCTACGGTGACGCCGCCCAAGGCATCTACCAGTCCAGATATCCCGTCAAAGTAGACCACACCGACGTGTGAGATGGGCACGCCCACCAGCTTGTGAACCGCATCAATTGCTCCCGCCGTGCCGCCAAAGGCATATGCTGCGTTGATCTTTTGCGTGCCATAGCCCTCGATTTCCACTTTGGTATCGCGCGGGATGGAAACCATGGTCACTTTGCTGGCAATAGGATCTATGCGCATGAGGATCATGGTGTCTGTCCTGGAGACGGCATCACCCTCGCGCGCGTCCGAGCCCAGCGCCAGCACGTAGTAGGGCGTCGTCGGGATATTCCAGGAAAGCTCGTGTGAGATGGCCTGGGATTCTGCCGGCTCAAAGGCAAGTTGGCGGTCTATGGGAGAAAAAACAAGCAGGTAGATCACCACAAGCGCAGCCACAATACCACCGAGCACTACCCAGCCACCGTGTCCTCTGTGCGCCCTTCTTGTGCGCGGCCGCCTAACCTCATGCCGCAGCTCATCATAGGAAGAAACACCCCGGCTTGCGCGTGGGCGAGAAGGACCGCGTGAGATCCGGTCCATGGCACGCTCAAGACCGTTTCTCCTGCTGATCCGAGCACCACCGCCGAGGTTCTGGGGGCTCTGGGCGCTGGCGTTTGGCTGTTGGGCGTGTGTTGGACGGTTTTCTCGCCTCGATGCGGCAAAGTCTAAGACGTCTTGGGGCTCGTCCTCAAAGAAGCTGTCCTCAAAGTCATCCTCAAAAGGATCGTACGGATCTGCATCATCGTAGGGGTTATAGGTACCCGGCGTGAGGTGTTCTGACCCTTGACCCTGGGGATATGTGTGCCTGTATTCTTTCTTATCTGACATGTCTTCCTCCAGAGGGAAAAGACGCGGTGCCGGCACGTATGCTGGCCTGAGCCTGAGCGAAGGACTGTTGAGCCCTTACGCCTGAGCGCGCGGATCCCACTTGCCGCAGCGGATGAGCAAGCGCTTTCTGAGCATGAGATAGCGCGCTTCCACGCGCTCTGCCACAGCCATCGTCCACATATTGATCACGCCACCGTGTACCACAGCAGCGAGGGCATCTATGCCTAAGGCCACAGCAAGCACACCCCAGATCACGCGCTCAACCATATTGGCGGGATCGGTCTCTAAGAATTTGCCGGCAAGCCAGATCACAGGCGGCACCATAAGCACGCTCCAGAGCTGGTTGGACAAGATCTTATAGAGCGCACAGCCATAAGATGCCGTTTTGGGACGCAGATCATAGTAGACCTTGCGCACCCACGAGAACATGCCGTTTAAGACCTCGCGGACAAGACCAGATATCTGGCCTGAGAGCACCTCAAAGATGAAGAAATACACAGGGTAGATAAGGCCTGCTAGAAGATGTGCAACATCTATGAGGTTAGGGCCATAGGCGCGCTGGGAGATGGGATAGTTCACCAGGTTGTTGTTGATGAGCGGAAAATGAAGCCACACAAGCCATGCAAAGAGGGCGCAGAGCGCACAGCGCAGCACCACCGGCCCCAACAAAATGGTGCGCGGCGTGATGGGCACCTTCTCTTCCACCTCTTGGGCGTCCTCGTCGGCAAAGCTCCAGAAGTCATCATCTGAGGCGCCCTGGACATCTTGATTCCAGCTCTCTGAGCCTTCATACGTTCCGTACCTGTGCGTGCCATAGGCACCAAAGCCGGTGCCAGATGCACCAGATACACCCTCTGGCGTGCGGAAATGTGCTCCTCTGTGGGCATGTTCCTGCGAAGGGTCCACGCCTTTTCGCCAGTCCACCCCAGCAAAGCCTGACTCAATGCCGCTTGCTGCCGCGGCACTTTCCCAGCTGCCGCGCATGACCACGCGGTCGGCATTGGCGCCATCAAACTGACCCTTTAAAAATGCGTAGGCCTTGTTGATGTGTGTCATCTTCTCCTGCGCTTGGGCCTCTGTCAGCCCGTTTTGCTGCGCGGTATCGGGATGATATTCACGCGCCTGGGTGGTATAGCACTGGCGCAGGTCTTCTTTGGTATAGCGGGCAGGCACCCCTAAGGTGGCCTCTGCCTCTTCTTTGGTAATCTCCTGAAGCCTCACGCAAACCTCCTGGTGGGCTCTTGTCTAGCTATCTGCGTGATGAAACATGAGATATTGTACGTCCGAGCAGCGCACGCATCCAAAATCCACGGGCTTTTCCATCTCTTGGCGCGTATGAGCGGCCGCGGGTGCCAAGGCAACATGGTCACGTTTAGCCGCGCTGCTGCCAGGAGATCAAATAGTCAACCACCAGCCCATAGGAATGAACACCAGAATCTTCCCCAAAACTCTTGAGGTATGTGTCATTCACGCTATCCCCCATCACCTGAAAGCTGGTTTCAAGGGTGTCGTAGTGTGCGATGGTCTCTTCTCTATCCTGCAGAACCATCTGGACACCTTCAGGATATGTAGCAGCTACGCTATCTATGACCGCTTGCGCAGCAGCGCTATCTTCCTGAGCAAGTGCACTGATGCAGTAGGAAAACGCATTGAACTCTCCAGAATATTTGAGGTAGCTATCGTCACTTTCACTGCATGCCGCATAGGCTGCAAAGTTGGCCTCCTCTTCGCTGGCAATAGAGAGCCTGTGCGCCAGCTCATGGCACATGATAAAGCCCATATCAGCGGCAGCACACTGCTCTGGCACGCCCGCCTCTGCCATGGTTGGCCAAAACATACCCACGTATCCGCTCATCAGCAACGGACGTCCCCACACCAAAAGCTTCTTGGCCGGAGCATCAGAGCCATCCGCAAAGACATCCCATCGCTGACCTAAGGGCTCATAGGCCTTGCCCGCTTTGGCCGCCACTTCCTCAAAGTTAGGCACCGTCAAAGAACCATCGTCTGTGCGCTGCTGCTCTGGGGCCAGCTGGGCTGCTCGCCCAAGATAGTACGAGGTGGCCTCCGCAAGCTCGTCTTTTGAATAGGTACTCACCACGAGCCCCATATCCTGGCTCAAAGGCTCTGCAAAATGGTTGTTTGCCCAGAGGGTAAAGCCCGCCAGATTGAGAGAAACAACCAGCACAACCCACGAGACCCAGCGCATGAGCGATTTTTTCCGGAGCGCCAGCACGAGCAGCCACACCAGGGCCACCACAATGAAACCCGCCAAAAAGATGTCCCACACCGCAAAGGGCACCGGCTCCAAAAGCTCTGCGAGCATGGCGGCAACCGCGCGACAAAACGTGCGATATTCCGGGAAAAAAGCCTGGGGATCACGGGCGACAAGGACATGCATAAGGCCAGAAAAACCTACTAGAACAAGGGAGCACACCAGCCTCATGACAGAATGTTTTTGCACTTACATGCCCTTCTCGCCCGCCTGAACCTCACTATTCGACGGTAACAGATTTTGCCAGATTGCGAGGCTTATCCACATCAAGTCCCTTTGCCAGCGCAACGTAGCGCGCCAGCATCTGGAGGTGTACCACCGCCACGATAGGCACCACGTATTCGTCGAGCTCAGGCACCCACAAGACGTGGTCTGCAAGGTTTGCTACCTGCTCGTCTCCGTCGGTGGCGACCGCAATCACCTTGGCACCGCGCGCCTTGGACTCCATGATATTTGAGACGGTCTTGTCGTGCACGTGATCTTGCGGCACTACGGCCAGGACCGGAAAGCCCGGCTGGATGAGCGCAATAGGGCCGTGCTTCATCTCTCCTGCGGGATAGGCCTCGGCGTGGACGTAGGCAATCTCTTTCATCTTGAGCGCACCCTCATAGGCGGTCGTGGAGCTGGTGCCGCGGCCCAGATACAGAGCCGACGGCGCATCTCTCAAGAGCGGCACAACTTGCTTTTGCTGCCAGCTGCGCGAGAAGACCTCGCGGATAGCATCGGGCACCTGCTCAAGCTCGCGGTAGACCTTCTCCACCTCCTGGCGGCTCATCTGGCCAGAGGCATAGGCCAGGCGCAGCGCCAACAGGGCACCTGCCACCATCTGCGCGGTATATGCCTTGGTAGAGGCCACCGCAACCTCAGGTCCTGCCTGGATATAGAGGGTGCCATCGCTTTCTCGCGCAGCAGAGGAACCTAACACGTTGGTGATAGCAAAAACCTTGCAGCCCATGCCTTTAAGCCGTCGAGCTGCAGAAAGCGTGTCTGCGGTCTCACCTGACTGCGTCACAATCACGCAGAGGGTATGGTCGGTAACCAGGATGTCTGAGTAGTTGAACTCAGACGCATACTCTACCGAGACAAAGATCTTAGCCCAGTGCTCAATCATGGTCTTTGCGATAAGACCCACATGGTAGGAGGTGCCGCAGGCAACGATGTAGATGCGGTCGGTCTGGGCCAGCTCTTCATTGGTCATGTCGAGCTCGTCCATCTCTATGCCGTGCTCACCTAAGCGGCCTTTGAGCAGACGCTCAAGCGCTTCTGGCTGCTCTGCAATCTCTTTTCCCATGAAATCCGGGTAGCCGCCCAATGTAGCTGCAGAGGCATCCCAATCAATCTCCAACGTTTTGGGCTGGCGCACCAGCTCTCCTTGCGCGTTAAAGATCTCAACACCCTCTGGGTTCATAAGCGCAATGTCCCCATCATCTAACTGCATCACGCGCTTGGTCACCTCTGCTAGAGGCATGACATCTGAGGCGGCAAAGCTTCCAGCATCGGTTGTGGCCACAACCAGAGGACTGCCATGGCGCGTGGCCACTATAGTGTTGGGCATATCGGCACAGACCACCGTTATGGACCAGGAGCCTTCCAGACGCGCTGCCGTATTTCTGAGCGCTTCTACCATGTTGCCGTGGGCAGGTCCTCTCCAGGCCTCTTCAAAGAGATGTGCTATGACCTCTGAATCTGTATCACTTTTGAACTCGTGACCGTTTTTGCGCAGACCTTGGCGAAGCTCCTCAAAGTTCTCGATGATGCCGTTGTGGACCACGGCAATCTTTCCTGTGCAGTCCGTATGGGGATGAGAGTTCTTATCAGAAGGTGCGCCATGTGTTGCCCAGCGCGTGTGGCCAATGCCACAGGTCCCCACCAGGTTGGCTGCCTGTGCGCGCTCTTTGAGGGCAGCTACCCGCCCTTTGCATTTGACCACGTGCACAATGTTTGACTGGGAAAGAATGGCCACGCCCGCAGAATCATACCCTCTATACTCCAGCGCCTGAAGACCATCTAACAGGTGATCGATCGCTTGGTCTCTTCCGGTATATGCAACGATTCCACACATAAATTTTCACCCTTCAGATTGACCGTCCTTTTTGGACATGTGCCATTCTATGCTACATATCTGTTCAGATTCTTTTCAGTTTTTAGTAGCGGCAAAAAAGTAGTGACCCGCATGGAGAAAGCCACCATACGAACACCTTATTTGCGCAGTTCACGCTCTTATAGAAAATTTTGTATGCAATTGTAAATTTTCTCCATATGCACGCGTCGTCACGCGCTGGTAAGCCATTTTCAACTAATTGTTATAATCTATATGACACCAGCGCGTGAGCACTCACTAAGATGCACGGTCAACAGCATCCACATGAGCCGTTGCGATAAGGTCTGTGCCGCTTTTGGCAATGTCGTGCAAAAGCACATCACCAAGTCTGACCGGGGCCTCTACCACAAGCGCGTTCAGCTGCCTCATAGCCTCTCCCAAAAGCCCCTTGGCGATGGGCTCTTTGGTTCTAACCGACACACGCTCACGCACGCCGCCGACCACGCGCACCGTCGATGTGAGGGTACGCACCGGGCTCACCACTTCTTCCCGCGCGTAGATATCCCCACGTCGGCAGGCATTTCCGCTGACCGATATAACCTCATGACCATCCATCTCAACGCGCAAGGCACAGCCCCGCGGACACTGGATGCATGTCAGCTCTCTTGTCTCCACACACGCCCCCTACCCTTACTCGATACACACCACAATACGCTTGGCCCCGCTGCCCGCCAGGTCTTTGCGCTTGAGCACCACCTGCTCCATCTCCCCGGGCACCATGATGGGACGTTTGCGCCGCAACAGCAGTTCCTGGTCCCTATAGACGCAGATAGAGGCCCCTTCAAAGATGCCGGTGACCCTAAAGCGAACCACCAGCTCCTCATCCATGCAGGCAGGATCGACAAAGCTCGGCACCGTATAGCGCACGCCCTCCTGGGCGATAAGTTCCATGCGCTCGCTGGCGCCACCGCCCGCGGCAGCGCCTGCACCGCTTGCGTCGCAGGCAGCAGCGCCGTCCTTCTCGCCCCGCGCAAAAGCCCAGGCCGCCTTGCCCGCGCGCTCTGCTTCTTCGCTCACGTAGTCCACCAGATCGTGCACGTGAAGCACGTTTCCGCAGGCAAATATACCTGGCACGTCGGTCTCCAAGGACTCGTTAACCACAGGGCCCTTCGTGGCCGGGCTGAGCGTTACGCCCGCAGAGGCCGAAAGTTCATTTTCTGGAATGAGCCCGCACGAGAGCAGCAAGGTATCACACTCATAGCGCTGCTCGGTGCCGGGGATGGGACGCATACGCTCATCCACCTGTGCTATGCTTACCGCCCTCACGCGATCTTTCCCCTCAATATCCACGACGGTGTGAGAGAGCAAAAGCGGAATCCCAAAGTCATCCAAGCACTGCACGATATTTCTCTTGAGACCGCCTGAATAAGGCAGAAGTTCAGCCACCACCTGCACATGCGCCCCTTCAAGCGTCAGGCGGCGCGCCATGATGAGCCCGATGTCTCCCGACCCCAAAATGACCACTTCTTTGCCTGGCATGTATCCCTCAAGGTTGACCAGGCGCTGTGCGCAGCCGGCCGTATAGATACCCGCCGGACGATACCCGGGGATATTGAGCGCACCGCGCGGCCGCTCGCGGCATCCCATGGCCAACACAATGGCGCCGGCCTGGACAAAAAACATGCCCTCCGAGCGATTCATGGCACAAACGAGACGCTCAGGCGTGATATCGGTCACAATGGTGTCCAGCTTGTACTCAATGTCGAGCTCACGCACGCGCGCCACAAAGCGCTCCGCATATTCTGGCCCGGTGAGCTCTTCTTTGAAACGGTGCAGGCCAAAGCCGTTATGGATGCACTGGTTGAGAATGCCTCCCAGCTCATGGTCGCGCTCCAAGATGAGCACCGAACGACAGCCCTCTTCATAGGCACTGATTGCTGCAGCAAGTCCGGCAGGCCCTCCGCCTACCACCACCACGTCCACCGCGCGCACGTGGTGTGCCACATCTTTCTGGGCGAGAAACCCCTGGCCAATGACGCTCATCCTCAGATCTCCTTTGTCCGACCAAACAGCAGCTCAGAACCTGGGCCGCACTTGGTGATCTCACGGGGTGAAACGCCCAGCTCACAGCTCAAAATCTCCAGCGCGCGCGGCGTGCAGAAACCCGCCTGACAGCGACCAGACCCCACGCGCACGCGCCGCTTCAAGCCATCGAGCGAGCGCGCACCTAAAGGCCGGTGGATGGCATCTAAGATCTCCCCTTCGGTCACCCACTCACAGCGACACACAATCTGACCATAGGCAGGCTGCTTCTTGATGAGCTCGGTGCGCTCTTCTGGGGAAAGCGTCTTGGGATCCAAAATGCCCACACGCTTCTTGATCCACGATGCCTTCTGGCGCGCGCCCAAAAACTCCGCAATCTGTGGCGCCAAGAATTCCCCAATGGCAGGTGCACTGGTAAGGCCAGGAGACTCAATGCCCGCACAGTCAAAAAAGCCGGGCGCATCTGCGGGCTGCCCCAGCACAAACTCATGCCCATCCTCATGCGCACGCAGCCCCGCAAACGAGGTGATGGTCTCTCTGAGCGGCAGGTCATGCATGGTCTCCCCCGCACGCGAGCGCACCAGATCAAGCCCTTCCTGCGTGGTTGCCGTCCTGTCCTTGCCCTCATCGGGCAGATCAATAGCAGTGGGCCCCACAATCACATTACCGTGCACTGTTGGCGCACACAGCACGCCTTTTCCCATTTCCGTAGGCTGTGGAAACACCACATGCTTGACATATCCGTTGCAGTTTTTATCAAGCAGGAAATAGTCTCCGCGCCTGGGCGTAATATGCAGCGGGCGAGAAGACACTTGGTTATGAAGGGTGTCCGCATAAAGACCTGCGGCGTTGACCACACTTCTGGCAACAAATTCGGCGTTGGTGGTTGCCACGTGCCAGAGCGGCGCCTTCGTGCCGGTATCTTCTGCTGGCGCAGGTTCTTCTCGCCAGATTTTGATCACGCGGGTATTGAACATGAACTGCACGCCGTTTTGCGCCGCAGCCTCTGCTAGCGCAATGGTGAGGGTAAAGGGGCAGATAATGCCTGCTGTCGGGGCATAGAGCGCAGCCACCACATCTTCACTCACGTTGGGCTCAATGGCCCTAACCTCGTCTGCTTCAAGGATCTTGAGGCCTTCTACCCCGTTGGCTTCTCCGCGCGCCAAAAGCTCCTCAAGGCCACTTCTGCGCTCCTCTCGTGTGCAGATGAGAAGAGATCCCACGCGCTCAAAGGGAATGTCGAGGTCGCGCGCCAGCTCATCCATCATCTGGTTGCCGCGCACATTCATGCGCGCCATGTATGAGCCCGGCCGTGCATCATAGCCCGCGTGCACGATGGCGCTGTTTGCCTTCGAGGTGCCCGAACACACATCCTCTTGCGCTTCAAGCACCAAAATATCTGCCTCATAGCGCGAGAGCTCCCGGGCAATAGCGCACCCAGAAACTCCCGCGCCTATAACGATGGCGTCAAATATCATACGCACCCCTCTCCGGCCATAAACACGTACCGCTCATGTACGTGGAATGAACGCGCGGGTGCCTTGTGCCGTAGCTAAGCCGTGGCTACGCCCCCCGCCTCTTGATCGCGCTTGGCCATATAGAGGAGCAGGTCAATGACCTTATTTGAATAACCCCATTCATTGTCGTACCAGGCGATGAGCTTCACAAAGGTGTCGTCTAGCATGATGCCTGCCTTCTCGTCAAAAATGCAGGTATGGAAATTCCCCCTCAGATCCCCTGAAACCAGCTCATCGTTGTTGTACTCAATGATTCCTTTCATGGTGCCTTGAGATGCACTCCGTATAGCCTCGCAGATCTCATCGTAGCTTGTAGGGTGTGCAAGCTCACAGCACATATCGACGACCGATACATCATTGCACGGGACGCGGAAACTCATGCCCGTAAGCTTGCCCGCAAGCTCAGGAATCACCTTTCCCACCGCGCGCGCAGCGCCGGTCGATGAGGGGATGATGTTGTTAAAGACCGAACGGCCCGTCCGCCAGTCCCTGCCTCCGTTGGAGTCAACTGGCTTCTGCTTTGAGGTTGAAGCATGGACCGTGGACATCAAACCTTTTTCTATTCCAAAGGCGTCGTGAACCACTTTGGCAAGCGGTGCCAAGCAGTTGGTGGTGCATGATGCATTAGATACCACCTTCATGCTGGCAGGATCATAGAGCTCCTGGTTGACACCCATCACAAAGGTGGGCATCTCGTCTTTTGCGGGCGCCGTTAAGATGATCTTTTTGGCACCGCCCAAAAGGTGGCGGCTGCACCCTTGAATATCTCTCCAGCGCCCGGTGGACTCAATTACGTACTGCGCCCCCAAAAGGTGCCAGCGGATGTCTGCCGGGTCTTCTTCTGAGAAGACATGGATCTCGTGGCCATCTATTGCAATGCCATCCTCTGTGGCTTCAACTGTGCCCAAAAATCTGCCAAAGACGGAATCGTACTCAAACTGGTAGGCCATGCGTGCATGGTCTGCGTGGTGGATATTGATTGCTACGACTTCAATGTTTGTCTCGCGCAACTGCAATGACCGCAGAATCACGCGCCCGATTCTGCCAAACCCGTTGATACCAACTTTGATCTTTTCCATCTCATCCCCTTGGTTGCCCCGTGTGCGCAGGGCATATCGATTCATCCTGCTTCTTATGTGCGAGACAAGAAGCAGATTGCCACCTTCATATTTAGTATTCAGTGATTGCAAAAACGAGATGTGCTTAGGTGAAAGGGGAAAGCCCGCAAATGAACGGGTACGCTTACCAGGCAAGCGGCGTATCTTCATCTACATTGATTTGCGATCCATGGCAATTTTGATGCGTGAATTTCCGTAACGACCATCAGTCAATCTTCCGCTGACTCACGCACAAAATCCATCCACGTCTACACAAACCTTACGTTCCGCTGATTACATTATGATGAATCGCCGTATGTGATGCCGCGTGTTCATGCCATGCGGCTCCTTTTTACGCCTAAAGCGTCGCATGAAATCACAGAAGGAGGATGCATGAAATATCTCAACAAGCTCATTGCGGGCGCAATGGCGGTAGTCATTGCTGCCGGAGGCCTGACTGCCTGCGGAAACACGCAGTCTCAAGCAGATAGCCAGGGGTCTTTGCAGACGCAAAGTCAAGAGGAGACCAGCTCTGATTTCAAGAGCTCCATCATGTTCTGCGGCTCAACTTCGCTCTACCCCATCATGTCCTCTTTGGCCTCATCGTTCACCGAGGAGAATGTGACCTGGAATAAGGTTGACTCCTCCTTCCCCGATTCCAACATCTCCATCTACGTAGCCCCTGGTGGCTCGGGCGTGGGCGTGAGCGCTGTTGTGGATAAGACTGCAGACTTTGGTATGGTTGCCCGCGACGTGAAGGATTCCGAGAAGGAGAAGATCGGCGCCAATTATAAGGCCTACGTTATTGCACGCGACGCTCTGACCGTCTCCGTGAATTCCCAGAATCCCCTGATCGAGAAGACCGATTCTCTTGATACCGATACCATCAAGAAGATCTTCTCCGGCGAGTACACCACCTGGAACCAGGTTGACTCCTCACTTCCTGAAGAGCAGATCAACGTCTACATCCGCGATCTTTCCGGTGGCGCCTACGAGGTCTTCCAGAAGGCCATCATGGGCGATGCACAGATCAGCGCTGCAGCAACCCAGTCCGCTTCCATGACTGAGCTGGCAACCAACGTTGCCAACGATCCGTGGGGTATTGGCTATGTAGGCTTTGGCGCCTACAACAAGGTGAACAAGGACTCTCAGGTGGTAACCGCGCTCAAGGTCGACGGTGTTGAGGCAACCGAGGAGAACATCCTGTCGGGTGACTACACGGTTCAGCGTCCGGTTCAGATTGTCTCTGGTACCGAAATCACCAACTCTGAGCAGGCATTTATCGACTATATCTTCTCCCAAGAAGGCTACGACGCCGTGGTAGCAAACGGCTACATCCCCGCCTTCACCCCAGGACAGGTTCCTTCAGGAGAGTAGGTGGACGCGCGGTGATGTCTCTTTCTCACACAGAGACAAAGCGCCAGACACACACGGGGCGGCAGGAGCATGTACGCACCAGAGGAGCGGCGGCAAACGCAGTTTTTCTGGTGCTCGTGAAGCTCCTTGCCGCCCTCAGCTTTGCCTCACTCGTCTTTGTCATTGCTTTTATCGTGATAGAAGCACTTCCCACCTTCCAGGAAGTCTCCTTGTCAGATTTCCTGTTTGGCCAGGTATGGATGCCTATAGACTTTACCGGCACCACCTCATTTGGGATCTTTAACTTCATTGTTGCAACCGTTTTGGTCTCTGTGCTGGCGCTTCTCTGCGCGCTTGCCATAAGCATTGGCGCCGCCGTCTTTCTGTGTGGGCGTGCCTCCATCAAAGCGCGCACCATCCTCATACCGCTGATAGATCTTTTGGCAGGCGTCCCCTCTGTGGTCTTTGGCTTCATTGGCCTAGAGGTGGTCACGGTAGCCTTTCGCCATGCCGGCGTCTCTTCCGGCTCATGTGTCTTGGCTGCAGCCTTGGTCCTGGCAGTCATGATCTTGCCATTCTTGGTCTCCTCCATCACGGAGTCTTTGGACGAGCAGTGCAAAAGATACCAGCAGAGCTCTGATGCCCTCGGCGTTTCACGCTGGCAGTTCTTAGCATCGGTGGCGCTGAGTGCCTCAAGAAGATCCATCCTTATGTCCTTGGTTTTGGCCGCCGGCCGTGCCATGGGTGAGACCATGGCCGTGATGATGGTCATAGGAGATGCTAACCTCTTCCCCACCCTGTTGGGAAAGAGCGAATCCATAGCAGCACTTATCGCCTTGGAGATGGGCACCGCCGTGGTCGGAAGTACGCACTATCACGCACTCTACGCTGCGGGTTTGGTACTCATGATTCTGGTGGGACTGGTAAATGTTGTGGTGTGGCTCATCAAGCGGCGCGTCCGTAAGGCAGGTGTGTAGCATGCACTGGCAATCAATCGTGCTCAAGATCTGGGCATATATCTCAATTGCTGTGGTGGTGGGCGTGGTGCTCTTCCTGTTTGGCTACGTGCTCTCACGCGGTGCATCGGCCATCAGCTGGGAATTTCTCACGCAAGCGCCCAAAGGGGCAGTGCTTGGACAAGAGGGCGGCATCATGCCTGCCATTGTGGGCAGCCTCTGGTTTACGGTGGTGGCCTGCATCTTAGGTGCCATTCCTGCCATAGCGTCTGCCATTTACCTCACGTTTATCTGCACAAAGCCAGCCATTGCCTCCGCTTTGCGCGCAACCATCCAGCTCATGAGCGGCATTCCCTCTATCGTGCTGGGCCTTTTTGCCTACAGCCTTCTCATCAGAGACTTAGGCTGGGGCCGCTGCATCCTCTCTTCCAGCGTGGCCTTAGCCATCATGATCTTGCCGTTTATTGAGGTCCGCGTGGAGAAGGGCTTACGCGAGCTTCCAACAGAGATGGTAGAGTCCGCACTCGCCCTTGGTTGTTCAATGTTTTATACGATAAGAACCATTGTGCTGCCAGCTTCACGTGGATCTATCTGGGGCGCTATCACACTGGGCGCCTGCTATGCTATGGGAGCTACAGCTCCTCTCATCTTTACGGGAGCCGTGGCCTTTGCAGATGTTCCCACAAGCGTAATGCAGCCTGCCATGGCACTTCCCCTACATCTGTATCTTCTGGTTGCCCAAGGTCACACGTCACTTGATCTGGCCTACGGAACCGCCTTTGTGATGATGGCTCTGGTGCTTATTGGCAACATAGCGGTCTGGGCATATTCAAGATGGAGCGTGAAACAATGGATGAGGTCGTAGACGACATGCACGATTCCCAAAGCTTGCGAGCTCAAAGCCTCATAGAGATCGAGCATCTCTCGGTGAACTTTGAGAACAAGGCCGTGCTCAAAGACATCAACCTCACGGTCAAAAACCGGCGGATCCTTGCCATCATTGGCCCTTCTGGCTGCGGCAAGACGACGCTTCTGCGCTGCATCAATCGCCTCATTACGCAGGATAGAGACGCACATGTCACAGGGTCTGTCCTGCTTGATGGGAAAGAGGTTTCCCATATGCCTCTGGCAGAGCTTCGAAAAAACGTTGGGCTGGTCTTTCAAGAACCCAGTCCCTTTCCCTTCTCTATCTGGAGAAACGTGGCCTATGCGCCGCGCTATTTTGGCGGACTCACCCGCCAGCAGATAGATGAGCTGGTGATCCAAAAGCTCAAGCTGGTAGGACTGTATGATGAGGTGTCGCAGGATCTCAAGAAAAATGCCTTGAAGCTCTCAGGCGGCCAGCAACAGCGCCTCTGCATTGCCCGCGCTTTGGCATCAGATCCCCAAGTTTTGCTCTTAGACGAGCCTTGCAGCGCCCTTGATATCAACGCCACAGCAATCATAGAAAAAGCTCTCGTGGGGCTTAAAGAGCAGCTTGCGATGGTGGTGGTAACGCACAACATTGCGCAGGCACAGCGCATAGCAGACGACGTTGTCTTCATGATGGATGGCGAGGTCATAGAGGCAGGTGCCGCCTCGCAAGTGCTCAAGAATCCTCAGAGCGAGAAGACCCAGGCATTTCTGGCGGGCTCGCTCTGGTAAGGTTGGGCGCGCCCGCACACAGGGCGCGCCTCAGGATGCTTTTCTTCCCTTACTGTTGGTTCAACAGCGGGTGATGCTGGTCTTTCTCGGAAAGAATGATATGGCTGGGGTCAAACGCCGCTTCTCCCTCAAGTGCGGGCCATGCCACTGCAATGTCGGGGTCGTTCCACATGATGCCGCCCTCGTCGTTGGGGTGGTACACGTCGTCGCACTTGTAGCAGAAAACGGCCTGGTCAGACAGGACAAGAAAGCCGTGAGCAAAGCCACGGGGCACAAAGAACTGACGGCGATTCTCCTGGGACAACACGCAGCCCTCCCATGCGCCATAGGTGGCACTACCATAGCGAAGGTCAACCGCCACATCAAAGACGGCCCCCTGCATCACGCGCACAAGCTTGGCCTGCGGATGGTTGATCTGAAAATGCAGGCCGCGCAGGACGCCTTTCTTGCTCATAGACTGGTTATCCTGCACAAACTCCGCCTCAATACCGCCGGCAACAAAATCTGAGCGCTTGTAGGTTTCCATGAAATAGCCGCGCTCGTCGCCGTACGACTTCACATCCACAACCACGACGCCCGGAATATCGGTGGTACTAAACGTAAAATTGCCCGAGCTCACCTGAGACATCTATCCAGCTTTCCTTCCTCACATATCGTGCAGCCGCGCGTGACGCACGCGCACGACGTGCACGCGTATGACACACGCTAGCGATTCTTATACATGCGATCGTAATAGTCCTGATAGGCACCGCTCGTCACATTGTCCACCCATTGCGCGTTGTCCAAATACCACCGAATGGTCTTCACAATGCCAACTTCATACGGCGTCTCGGGGTACCAGCCCAGCTCCGCCTTGATCTTGTCGGGCGCCATACCATAGCGCCTGTCGTGACCTTTACGGTCGCTCACATGGGCGATAAGATCCTCGTTGATAGCGCTGTCTTGGGTAATGCGCGCCACCTCTTTGATGATGGTCTTCACAATGTAGATGTTGGCACGCTCGTTGTGGCCGCCAATGTTGTAGACCTCACCCGTGCGCCCACCAGAGATGACCATATCGATGGCCTTGCAGTGGTCGTCCACATACAGCCAATCCCGCACGTTTAAGCCGTCCCCGTAAACGGGCAGTTCACGGTGCATGAGACAGTTGTGGATCATGAGCGGGATGAGTTTTTCTGGGAACTGGTAGGGACCGTAGTTGTTAGAGCAGCGCGTAATGAGCGTAGGCATGCCAAAGGTGTCGTGATAGGCCTTCACAAACATATCAGCAGATGCCTTCGACGCACTGTAGGGGCTATGCGGTGAGAGCGGTGTGGTCTCGTAGAAGAAATCCGCATCTTCTGGATGGGCCGGACTACCGTTTTCATTGAGCTCACGAGGTATCTGGAGCGTGCCATACACCTCATCAGTACCCACCTGCAAGAAGCGATGCGCACCAAAGCCATCTGGCGTCTCCCATGCCGCGCGAGCGCAGTTGAGCATGTTGACCGTGCCCATAACGTTGGTATCTGCAAAGATGCCCGGGGTTTCAATGGAGCGATCCACATGGGACTCTGCGGCAAAGTTCACCACATAATCGGGCTGATACTCCTCAAATACCCGCGTGATGGCAGCCCTATCACGGATGTCTGCGCGCACAAAGCTAAGGCGCTTATCGCCCTCCACCGAGGCCAAGTTCTCAAGGTTGCCCGCGTAGGTGAGCACATCGACATTCACAATGCGGATGTCATCGTGCTTCTTGAGCATATATAAAATGAAATTGGATCCAATGAATCCTGCTCCACCGGTGACCAGATAGGTATGCATATCTCTTCCGCCTTACATCTCTCGGGTGTCTACACTCTGTGCGTACGCATGTAGCGCGGCGCGCCAGGGGCGCATGCTGTTTCCCACCGTGCGCGCAAGATGCGCATTTTCCAAGCTTGAGTAGGCCGGGCGCGGAGCCGCTGTGGGAACACGCCGCTTGTACTCCTCTGAGCTTATGTATTCAATGGTGCAGGCGCGCCCAAACTCCTCCATGATTGCGGCAGCAAAATCTGCCCATGAGCAGGTGCCCTCGCAGGTGGCGTGATAGACACCGGGCTCCCCTGCCTGTGCGATGACCAAAATAGCATGCGCCAAATCATGAGCTGAAGTGGGGTTTCCCAACTGATCGTCCACCACACCTAAAGAATCATGGGTGTCTGCCAGTTTCAGCATGGTTTTGACAAAGTTCTTGCCCACTCGCCCATAAAGCCACGCCGTCCTCACCACCATGGTGTTGGGACACAACGCCCGCGCAAGACCCTCACCAGCAAGTTTGCTGCGGCCATACATGCTGATGGGGTGCGGCACATCCTCTTCTGTCCGAGGACGCGCGTCAACTCCCTCAAACACATAGTCCGTAGAGACCTGCACCAGCTTTGCCCCTTGGGCAGACGCAGCCAGCGCCAGATGCTGAGGCCCTAAGGCATTGGCGGCAAATGCCGCATCCGGTGCAGCTTCACACCCATCCACATTGGTCATAGCTGCACAGTTAATCACCAGGTCATAGGGCTTATGCGACAAGAACCATGCGCTCGTAGCCTCCCAGTTGGAGATATCGAAATCCTCCATGTCCACCAGGTCAACCTGGGCGTTAGCATAGGCGGGATCGATCGGTCCTATCTCTGATGCACCCTTGTCAATGATGCCTGCAAGCTCATGTGCAAGCTGCCCTTTTCCTCCGGTGATGAGCACGTGCATGTAATAACTCCTTCTGTTTTGTGCGCCTTGCACAATGTAGTTCATAACGTAGTGGCTTGAAGCCGCAGATGCTTGTCATAATGCCGCAGAATGCTGGCTAAAACAGGTGCTTATCAGGCACGATGCCACCTTCTGCCACCATCTTGAGATGGCGGCCGTAATCACTCTTTCCGTAGCGCTCCGCGCACTCCATGAGTTTTTCTCGGGGTATCCAGCCGTTTTCAAACCCGATCTCCTCGGGTACCGATACCGGCAGATCCTGGGCAGTCTCGACCGTCCGCACAAACTCAGACGCAGCAAAGAGCGACTCCATCGTGCCGGTATCCAGCCATGCGTAGCCCCGACCAAGCGTTACAACATTCAGGCTCTTATCGGCTAGATACGCACGGTTGAGATCGGTGATCTCATATTCACCACGCTGAGAGGGCTTGACGCGCGATGCAAAATCCACCACGCGACCATCGTAGAAATAGAGGCCGGTAACTGCGTAATTGCTCTTGGGATGCTCCGGCTTCTCCTCGATGGAGATAGCGTTATAGTCCTTATCAAACTCCACCACGCCAAAGCGCTCTGGGTCATCCACGCGGTAGCCAAAGACGGTTGCCCGACCCTGCTCTGCCTGCTCAACGGCTCGGCGCAGATGGCGGGTGAGACCGTTGCCGTAAAAGATGTTGTCCCCCAGCACGAGCGCACAGGGATCGGTTCCCACAAAGTCTTTGCCAATCACAAAGGCCTGGGCCAGACCATTGGGCTCGGGCTGCTCGGCATAGCTCAGAGAGACGCCAAAGTCGGAGCCGTCCCCTAAGAGATTTTCAAAATTGGGCAGGTCTTTGGGCGTGGAGATGATCAGGATGTCCCGAATGCCTGCCAGCATGAGGGTCGAGAGCGGATAGTAGACCATAGGCTTGTCATATACGGGCAAGAGCTGCTTACTTGTCACCGTCGTAAGCGGATAGAGTCTGGTACCGCTGCCACCCGCAAGAATGATGCCCTTCATGATGCCCTCCCAGCTCATGGGGATTATCGCGCAAACATACCCATACTAGCACATGGCGCTATATACCCTGTGACCTGCAGAAATCTACTGTGCGCTCACGCGCGCATCTGACGACTCACTCATAACGTCGCGCGTGACCGACGTCTCACCGGAGAGCTCGAGCGCCTTGTGGGCAAGCTGCTCCAACGTCTGGTCAAACGCATCATCTTCCAGCACCAGGAGCTTATCGCCCAGTTCATGCTCCATGGATTTGATCTCGGCAATGCGGTTGTTGAGCTCAAACGCCGAAGAGCTGATAACAGAGGTGGCCTCGGCTTTTTCATCTGCGCGGGCGCCCAGGCCGTCCTTGTTACCACGCACCAACACCAAGCGTACCACCAGCAGCAGGTCTCCTACCACAACAAGGGCTAAGCCCAGAGGAGTAAAGACGTCGGGAAACGCTGCCGGCACCAGGGGTGCTACCGTCGAGCCATGCGGAATGTGGGTGATGATCAGAAGAATGGCGCCCACCGCAAAGATGGCAATCGCCACGTAGAGGCAGACCCGCGCCAGCTTGAGGTTGCCCTTGAGGAAGGCGTATTTTGTCTGGACGCTTTCACGCTTGGCGCCGCGCGCGGCCTCAAAACTTGCCTGCGCCTCTGCACACGACGCGTCCGTAGCAGCCATGATTGGCGTAAGCTTTGCCATGCGCTCCTGCGCGCGCTCGCACTGGTCAGACAGCAGGCTCAACTCCGACGCAAGAGCCGCGTCAAACACGGCCTCTGCGTCCTGGCGCGATCTCTCCATGGCGCGCCTGAGGTCGAGCGTTGCCAAGGCATCGGCTTCCGTCCAGTCGGCGTCTTCAAACGTGGCAACAAATGCCTCTTTGGCGCGGCGGAGGTTGGTAATTTTCTGCTCTGAGAACGCCTTGATTTTGAAGGATTCTGAGACGGCATCGCCTGTGGGCGAAAAGAGCTTGAGCGTGTCACGGAAGAGCTCATCCGAAGTCTCTTCTTCTGGCGCAGGTGCCTCCTCTGGCTGCAGCTGCGCTTGTGCCTCGACTGGCGCGGTCGGACCGGTCTCGGCTGGCGCAGGTGCCTCGGCTGGCGCAGCTGCCTCTGCTGCGGCGTCTTCGGCAGGTGCGGGCATCTCAGTCGCGGCGTCTTCGGCAGGTGCGGGCGCCTCGGTGGCGGGTTTCTCTTCCGCGGCACCGTCCTCGGCAGCAGTCTCACTCACAGCTGGCATAACGTCAGCATCTGGCATAACGTCTGCAGCAGGCACAACGTCAGCAGCTGGCGTGTCGTCTTCGCCGGTGACCTCTGTGGCATCAGAAGCATCTGCCAAACTGGACGCCTCTGGCGCCTCTGGTGCGGCAGTCTCTCCAGCCGCAGGATCTTCTCGCCCGCTGACTTCTTCTAGGATGTCTTTGAGCGGCGTCCTATCTGCCGGCGTCTCACTCACCATCTGGCGCGCTACGCCCGAGAGCTCGCTCAGCTCTATGAGGTGGTGCTCAGCCAAAAACATGCTCAGGTGTGCCTCGGCGCTTGCGGGACCTGCCTCCATGGCGCGCGCGGCAAAATCCTGCGCGCCCGGCCAATCCTGCTGCTCAAGGCATGTCCGCGCACGTTTGAGGAGACTTCTCACGGCGGCCGCCGTGGCACGAGTGCTGTAGTTTTCCAAAATATGCCACCTTCCAGCTGACGCCTTCTGACACGCAGGCGCACGAGATAAGAAAAGACCCGTAGCAGACGCTAGCCACAATTTTCATACAACTGGGCCAGATGTGCCACGGGTCTTATGGTTCACATAAAAGATGAGACCAGAGAACGATTACTCCTCCTCTGCAAGGGCCTCCTCAATCTCATCGGTACGGTTCATGGTGTCATAGACATTCTGCACGTCGTCAAGCTCTTCCAGACGATCGACCAGACGCTGAACCTTCTTGGCGTCAGCGATGCTGACCTCGGTCGGCGTGGTGGGGATCATGGTGAGCTCAGAGCCCTTGACCTCAATGCCCTGACCCTCAAGGCCTGCTACCACGTCTTGCAGAGCGGTGTAATCACAGGTGACAATCCACTCGTCGCCGGCGTCCTCATAGTCATCTCCGCCAGCCTCTGCCACGGCCATCATGAAGGCATCCTCATCTGAGGCATTGTCACGGTCTGCAACTTTTTTCTCATCCGAGACGATGACCTTCTCCACAGCCACCTGGCCCTTACGCTCAAACTGGAAGGCAACGGAGCCAGAGGTGCCCAGGTTGCCACCTGCATGCGTGAAGGCAGAGCGGACATCTGCAGCGGTACGGTTGAGGTTGTCCGTCAGGCACTCTACATAGAATGCGACGCCGGCAGGACCGTATCCTTCATAGGTGACCTCTTTGTAGACCACGGCGTCTGCGCCGGTGCCAAAGGCCTTGTCAATAGCTGCTTGGATCTTTGCATTTGGCATAGAAACCATGCGAGCACGGGCAACAGCAGCAGCAAGAGAAGCGTTGTTGTCCGGGTTGGGATCTCCACCGGTGCGTGCAGCAACGGTGATGTTGCGCGAATGCTTAGAGAACAGCGCGGAACGCTTGGCGTCAATGGCTGCTTTCTTGTGCTTGGTGGTAGCCCACTTAGAGTGTCCGGACATGCGCATCTCCTTCTTGCCTGCTGGCAGGGCATCGGCACCTGCCGCTGGGGCACTTGAACTTACTGTTAGTACGAGCCTTGGCAGAAATAGTCAGGCGCTCAAGGCATAGCACTGTGAGTCAAACATTTGCATACTACAAAAAACCATGGTAGCTGTCGAGACACAGCAGATAAAAAGCAAAAAGTATAATAGCGGCTGCCCTATAGGCGGGCGAGAAGAACTATGCGCTGGTGCCTCCGCCTTGTGCCGTCATGCTTGTCTTTGCAGCTGTGGTGGCCACAAAGGTGAAGCGCTGGTAGTAGTCGGTCTGATCTACGGTGTCGGTTACCACGTATGAGCTCACGTAGATGTCTGACGCCTCGATGGCATAACCGGTAGCTTTATTCACAATTGTGTATGAACCGTTGTCGTTACGCTCAAGGATCCAGCGCTGAGAATCGGAATCGGAGGGCTGGGTGGCATAGAGATGTTGTCCTGCGGGCGCTGAGGGGTCGCCGCCGTCAAGCGCCAGGCCATTTGCAAAGGTCAGCGTACACGTTTCTTCATCAACCACCGCAAGGGTGATCTGCTCTGTTGGCGCATCACTTCCTTGAGATGCGATCCTCACCGTGGTGTAATCGTCGTTTTCATTGCCCGTAGCTGCCAAAACAGCGCCATCGTTATCTGTCACTTCAAGGTAGTAGGTACCCGCTTGGATACCTTGAAGCTCATTAGGTGTCGCTACCTCTGGCTCTGTGGCGGCATCTTCTGTTTGGACAGGCGTCTCTTGTGCTGTGTTGTGTGCCTGCCATACCACGACCACGGTTAGTATCACCAGGAGAGTCACCGCAGCAGTTATCACAATGGGCAGAAATGGCAGCTGGGACGTCTTTTGGGGAGCCCTGTGGGAAGATCTTGGGGCAGGCCGTTGGCCGGCGTGCTGGGCGGGACGTTGGCCAGCTCGTTGGCCAGCTCGTTGGGCTGCTCGTTGGGCGGATCGTTGGTTGGATCGTTGGGCGGATCGTTGGGCGGATCGTTGGGCGGATCTCTGACCAGGTTGCTGACCTTGTCTTTGGCCGTGCCTTCTCTCAGCCATCCTAGCTGCGTGCTGGTCTCTAGAAGACGATGCCTTCACACGCGGGCGATCTTCTGCCCGCACACGCCGCCCCGTTCCGCGCTCCTGTGAGAGCGCCATGAACTCAGCCGTGTCTTCTGGGGTAGGCGTACCTCTACCATGGCTGAGCTCTGCCAAAGGAATACCCCGCTTTGCAGGGGTTTCCTCTTGCGCGGACTCATTGCCCTCGCGGTCAGGGCGAGGTATACGAGAGCTCAGGTTTTCTCGCCTGACGCGGCTGAGATTTCCTGTGCTGTCTATGTACGTAGTGCCTTCTATGCGAGGGATTGCGCCTGTTCTCTCGTGCGGGCGCGGGGATTTTTTGGACGGGCGCGCATCATGCGGTGCAAAGGCATGCCTGTAGGGAGTTTTGTCCTTAGAACCATCGTATGCCATAGGTGGCCTCCTGCCAAAAAATGCCGATGCAGACGCTCGCACGTACGCTCGTACGTTCTATTTTACGAGGGAATTTTTGGCGGAAACGCAGAATTTTGCCAAATATGTAAGCGGCTTCTCACTTTTGTGGCGCATCACGCCTATTGCTGCGCCGTATCAGGCGCCAGGTCTTTGAGTGCAGCAATGCGCCGGGGCTTTAAGAGCTGGAGCTTTCCCGCCTCAAGCACTGCGGTGGCCACATATCCTTCTGCATTGTTCACATGCCAGCTAAAGTAAGAATTCTCATGTGGTGTCGCAAATGCATCCATGCACGACATGATGGTTCCGCCGTGAGCAACCACCCAAAGATGCGTGTCCCTGCGCGCCAACGCCTTTTCTACCAGCAAAAAGAGCGCTTGAGAAGAGCGATGGGAGAACTCCTGCATAGACTCGCCACCAGGACATCTCCCCTGGCACATGCCGTCTACCCAGGCCGTATAGTCAGGATCTGTTTCCATCTCTTGCGCGCTCCTCATCTCAAAGGCGCCAAAATTCATCTCTTTAAGGCCATCTACCTGCACATATTCGGCATTGGGAAAGCAGATTTTGGCTGTCTCGACTGCACGCAGATACGGGCTTACGTAGACGAGCGGAACATACGGCATCACGCCTGCTGCTTCCACCTCACGCCGACCCGTCTCACTTAAGGGCTCATCCGTTGCACCAACGTAGCGATGCTCCTCGTTACCAGCGGTCTTGCCATGGCGCATGAGAAAGAGTTGGAGGCTCGGCGCGGACGGCGGTGTGGCAAGCGCAGGTGCAGGCGCCAGTGCTGCTGCAAGTTTTTCTCGCCCAGGAAATGCCCTTCCTGAATCGTGGATGACCTGCGCTATGCCAGCCACCAGGCGGATGGCCACGTCGGCGCGCGCCGCCAGCTCACACGCAAGCCGGCCTGCTCGCTCACGCCAGAGCCGCTCTTGGGGATCGAGCGGCACCACGCCCGCGCCCACCTCCGTTGCCACCACCACGTGACAATGTGAGAGCCACGAGATGAGCGCTTTGTCGGGCGCGCCCGCACGCGCGAGTTCCTCTGTGTGGGAAACCACCTTTGGCGCCGCATGCGTGCCAAGGCACTGGAACTCATGGGTGCTGAGCTCTTCCAGCTTGAGGATGTCTGGCTGGGCATAACCCAGCGCGCGCACAAACTGATGCTTTCCTGACGCATATGCGCCGGTGATAAAAATCATGTCAGTCTCCCCTTGAGGTTGTGGCTCGGCCGTGAGGATCGAGCGCTGGTGTCAGGGCGTCTTACCAGCTACAGCAGGATGGCCAGCGCTGCCAGCATTCCCAGCTCTGTCATCTCAAGAAAGTATCCCGCAATATCGCCGCTCATGCCGCCAAACGCGGTGCGAGAAAAACGATAGGTCCAAGCAAATATGGCAAGGGCAACGGCCACCATAGCTGCCCCTACCTGCGGCTTCATAGCTATGAGAAAGATCATGCCTGCTGCGGCCTCCACCAGAAGGACTCCCAACGCGCGTCTGTCTGCGCCTTCGTTGAACTGGGCCAGCATGCCTTCGTGCGAGCTTTTGGGAAACGCCAGCACAGAGCAGCCGCTCAACGTGCGGCTGAGCCAGAAAATGCCCGCGAACATGAGCCACGCTTCAATGCTTGTGGCACGCAGCAAAAACTCCTGCGCCAGTGCATAGTAAACAAGCAGGTAGGAAGCTATACCCATGATGGCAAAGGCTCCGGTATGCGGGTCTTTCAGAATAGCGCGCTTGCGCTCTGGCTCTGCGTGACTGGACTGCGCATCTATCACATCTGCAAAGCCATCAAGGTGAATGCCGCCTGTCACCGCAAGCGGCAGAAGGGTTATTACCGCTGCTACAAGACCTTGTCCAAAGCCAAGCTCCCCCGCCAGCAAGACCCACGCATACATCAATATTGCAATCACGAGGCCAATCCACGGAAAGAAGCACAGAGCGTAGCTCATGCTCTTATCATCCCACATAACCTTTGGCATAGGGATCTTAGAGAAGCAGGAAAATGCCACTACAAACGATCTAATCACGCGCATATACGCTGCTACCTTTCAAAACAACAGGATACCCTGCCACCACCTCAACCACCTGCGTTGAGCTTTGCGCCACATCTGCCGTGATGCGCCCCAAAAGCTCGGCGTAGATCCGCAGCGCCGGTGCATCTTTTTTGCTGCACAGGCCATCTGCCGCCATATCATTTCCCACAAAGACGGTGTGCATACATGTGTGCTCAATCGTGTCGATATCATCTTTGAGCTGCGCATATGCTGCCTCAAAAGGACATATCTCATCGCCTTTGAAGAGCCTGTTGGAAACAAGGTTTCCCAAATCTTCAACCAGCGCTACACAGGGCAGCACGTCTTCTACCTGCGCATAAGATGGCAGCGCCGCGCGCGCAGCCTGAAGACATGCCGCCAGAGACACACTATCCGCACCCCCACAGAACGGCTCTACCGTGATAAAGCCCTTGTTGGCCCGCATGGACCGGTGACGCTCAATGCGCTCCTTGGCCTCATGTCCCTGATCAGACATGGTAGCCACGTAGATCTTGGCTACGCCCAGCTCAAGGCACCTCTTTTCTGCCCATGCGCTCTTTCCGCTGGATGCAGCACCTATCACCAAGACGTTCTTCATGCGCACCTCACCCCATTACAGCGAAGGGTCATACGCCTCAATACCCGTCTCTTCAAACGTTGTACCCCCATAGAGGGAAAGCGCCATATCAAGCAGTGGAATGAGACAGACCGCACCGGTGCCCTCCCCCAGGTGCATGCCCGCATGAAGAACCGGATCAAAGCCCAGCTCATCCATAATGCGCTTGGCCGCAGGCTCCACAGAAAGATGGGACGCAAAGATGGCCTGCTTGCATGCAGGAACAAGCTTTACGGCCGTGAGCGCCGCGACCTCACTGATAAAACCGTCCATGATTACGGGCACACGGAAGAGCGCGCCGCCGATAAACATCCCTGCCAGCGCCGCTATGTCATACCCGCCGAGCTTGGCCAGCACGTCGAGCGCATCATGTGGATCAGGCGCGCGCCGCGCAACCGCCCGTCTCACGACATCAATTTTGTGCGCATAGTCCTTCTCGCTCAAGCCTGCGCCCTTACCTGTCACCTCTTCTGCCGGCGCATCCAGATAGACCGACGCCATAGCACTTGAGGTGGTCGTGTTGCCAATCCCCATCTCGCCGGTTGCGACAATGCCATAGCCTTCGCGCGCCAGCTGGGCGATAAGATCCATGCCCACCTGAATCGCAGCTTCCGCAGAAGCGCGATCCATGGCCGGCTCTTGCACGATATTGCCCGTGCCCCGCGCTATGTGGAGATCTTTGACCTGCGGCTGGCGGGCCGGCTGCGCCATGCCGACATCGACCGCACGCACCTCAATGTGCGCAGGCGCACAGAGCGCACAGACCGAAGATTGGCCTGTTGCAAGGGCGTCTGCAATGGCGCGCGTGATCTCAGATCCGCCCTGCGTCACACCCTCTGCTACCACGCCATTGTCTGAGCAAACCACTACGACGCAGCGCTTATGTATATCAACATCTTTACTACCGATAATACCCGCCATCCGCTCCACCAAAATCTCAAAGGCGCCAAGGCTTCCCACCGGTTTGGCAATAGCGTTCCACTGCGCGCGGCTTTGCTCCATAGAGGCCGCATCAAGCGGCACAATCTGGCGGTTGAGTTCAGAAAAATCTAGCATGTCCCCATCCTTCATCTGATCTGCTCTGTGCCCATACCCTACTCACGCTGGTCATTTGATGCCAGATACAGAAGGGCGTTCACGATGGCCGCAGCCACATTGCTCCCACCTTTTCTACCTTTGGCAACAATATGTGGCACATCGAGAGAGCAGATGAGCTCCTTGGATTCCACCACATTCACAAAGCCCACAGGAACGCCTATCACCAGTGTCGGCGGCACCATCTGGCTCGTCTTGACCAGCTCATAGATGCGCACGAGCGCCGTCGGCGCGTTACCAATGGCGTAGATGAAGGGCTCTTGCTGCCGCGCCGCCTTGTCCATAGCCACGGTCGAGCGTGTGAGGTGGAGCTCGCGCGCCCGCTCTGCCACATCTTCATCCGCGATGTAGTTGTGCACGGCGCCACCAAAGTGCTTGAGCACGCGTTTGTTGATACCTGCCATGGCCATGGTGGTATCGGTCACAATATGGGCGCCCTGCCGTATGGCTTCCACCGCGCGTGGCACCACATGCTCAGAAAAGTCCAGCGTATCCACGTACTCAAAGTCCGCTGTGGTGTGAATCACCCGCTTGATAACCAGCTCCTGCTCAGGATCAAGCAAACGATCCCCCAGCTCACGCGTGATGATCTCAAAGCTTGCCCGCTCAATCTCTCTGGGCTCGGTGATCTTTATCTCTTCAAGCTCTCTCATAATCCCTGCTCCAATACCTTATACACCAGATCCATGTCCATGTTTTGGCGCACCAGCTGGGCGAGAAGATCAAGCTGCTCCTCTTGATACTCCGATGCATTCCGCGTGCGGATAGTGCCGATGTCCAGTCCTTTTCGTGCAAGCAAGGCCTCTACGAGCGCGCGGGATACCTCGGCAGAATCAAAGATGCCATGCAGATAGCAACCATAAACATTGTCCTGTTGACAACCATCTTCCAAAGCGCCCTCTTTACCATCAAGGAGGCATAGGGGCTTTCCTCCCGTGCGGGTTGTTCTTCCCATGTGGATCTGGTAGCCCGCCACGGAAGCGCCCGTGAGCTGTGCCAGATCTCCTTCTACACGCAGCAGTATGCCGTGTGATCTCACCTGGCATTTCTCCTGCTCAAAGACCGTATGCGTGGGGAGCAGACCCATGCCGCGCAGACTGCCTCCCCCCTCACATCCATCGGGGTCTACAATGCGCTCCCCCAGCATCTGGTAGCCACCACAGATACCAAAGATGGGCGTCTGGAGACTGGCTTGTCTGAGTATTGCCGCCTCCAATCCGCACTCTCTCAGCCACGTCAGATCTGCCAGCGTAGCCTTAGTACCAGGGATAACAATGAGGTCGGGAGAACCCAAATCATGCGGGTTTGCCACATAGCGCACGCCCACGCCCTCAACTTGCGAGAGCGCTATGAGATCAGTGAAGTTGGAGATCTTGGGCAGACGGATCACGGCAATGTCTATGAGCGCGTCGCATGTGCGTGCATGAAAGCGCTCGCTCAAGGAGTCCTCATCATCAATATCGAGCGGCGCGTAAGGCACCACACCTGCAATGGGCAGACCCGAGCGCTTACACAAGATATCCAAGCCCGGATCCAAAATGGTCTTATCGCCCCGAAACTTGTTGACCACCAGACCTTTTACCATGTTCCGCTCGTCTTCATCAAGCAGCATGAGCGTGCCCAAGAGCTGCGCAAACACGCCGCCTCTATCTATGTCTCCCACCAAAAGCACCGGCGCGGCTGCCATTTTTGCCATGCCCATGTTCACGATGTCATCCTGCTTGAGGTTGACTTCAGCAGGGCTTCCTGCCCCCTCAATCACCACCACGTCAAAGCGCGCAGCCAGATTGTCATACGCCGCCTGAATGGTGGGCACCAGCTGGCGCTTGTAGGCAAAGTAGTCCTTGGCATTCATGGTGTCCAACACGTGCCCGTTTATGATCACCTGAGAGCCGGTATCGGTAGTGGGCTTAAGCAGGATGGGGTTCATAGCGACCTCAGGTTCCACATGCGCCGCCAGCGCCTGCACCGCCTGCGCGCGTCCAATCTCTGATCCGTCGGCGCAGATGGCAGAATTGAGCGCCATGTTCTGCGACTTAAACGGCGCCACCGAGAGGCCGTCTTGATAGAAGACGCGTGCCAAACCTGCCACCAACAGGCTTTTTCCGACTCCTGACATGGTACCTTGCACCATGAGCGACCGAGCTGTCATGCGCATATCTCCTTAAGTGCGGCCAGAAACACCTGGTTTTCCTTCTGCGTTCGTATGGCCGCGCGATACCAAAATCCGCCCGCGGAAGGAAGCCCCGCGTACGTATCGCAGCGCCTTACGATGATCTTTCTCTCAAAAAGCGGCTGGTAGAGCTCGCGCGCACTCCAAAAGAGCACGTAGTTGGCTTCCGGCTCAACAACCTTCAGTCCACACGTGCTAAGTCCTGCCACCATCACGTGACGTTCGCGCGCAACATAGGCGCGCGTGCGGGCGAGAAACCCCTCCTCTTGAAGCGCGGCGACGCCGGCCACCTGTGCCGGCGTAGAAACAGCCCATGTATCCCCCTGAGCACGCAGGCGGCACGCCAGATCTTTATCTGCCACGACACCATAGCCCACGCGAAGTCCCGCCAGCGCATATGACTTGGTGAGTGCCTTCACCACGATGAGCTCTGGGTGGTTGCCAAGAAAACGCACTGCACTGACTGCCTGGGTAAAGTCGATAAAACATTCATCCAATACCACCAGGGCGTGCGCCTGCCGGGCGCACGCCAAGACATCCTCAATGACAGCGGGTGCTATGGTGCGTGAGGTGGGGTTGTTGGGGTTGGCCAGAAAGATTACATCAATATTGGGCGTAATCTTACTGCAGATAAGATGGTTGAGCTGGAAGTTGCTTTCCTCTGCAAGAGAGAAATGGCACAGCTCTGTCCCGGTTTTGTGAAGCGCTTCTGCGTATCCAGAAAAGCACGGGTCGACCACGAGCGCGCGACGCGGATCAAGCACCTGGCATATGCGCGATAAGAGATCGGTTGCGCCGGCAGTTACCACAATGTTAGACACATCAACGCCCTCTGTCAGAGATAGTGCGTGCGTGAGTTCTTGCGCATACGGATCGGGGTACCACGCAAAATCATCCACATGCTCTATGAGCGCACGCTTTGCGGCATAAGGCATCCCCAGCGGGTTGATATTGGCTGAAAAGTCCAGGTATCCGGGGTAGTTCCACATGCGTCCGCCATGCTCAAAACGCCGTGAGTCTAGATCCATAGCGCAACACCGCCTACCTGGGCCATCAGCCAGGAAATGCCTGCGGATAGGATAAGACAGAGAAGCGAGGTGGCATACAAGAGACGATGAGACCGAATGATGTCTTCTGCTTCAAGAGGACGCATCTTCTCACCCATAGTAGGTTTGTGCACCACGGTTCCAAAATAGGAGTTATCTCCGCCCAGCTCAACGCCCAGAGCTCCTGCACAGGCGGCCTCGGTAAAGCCGGCGTTGGGTGAGGTGCTCTTGACATGATCTTTGCGCATGGTTGTAAAGGCGCGGCGTGCATCCAGTCTGACCAGGCGCGCAGCCGCACACATGAGGAGACCTGCTATGCGCGCGGGCACAAAATTGGCCACATCATCTGCCCTGGCCGCTGCCCATCCAAAGTGCAGATAGCGCTCGTTTTTGTACCCCACCATGGAATCCATGGTATTGATGGCCTTATAGGCAACACCCAAGAGGGCTCCACCCAGCGCCATATACAACAGCGGAGCTACCACACCATCTGACGTGTTCTCTGCCACGGTCTCAACTGCCGCGCGCACCACGCCACGCTCGTCAAGTTTGTCCGTGTCTCTTCCGACGATCAGAGAAACCGCAGCTCGCGCACCTTGTAAGTCACCTTTGCGCAAACACGCGTAGACCTTTTTTGACTCACGTGCCAAAGACGTGGTAGCAAGCATGTAGACTACCATCACGCACTCGAGCACAAGGGAAAGCACACGGCTTACGCGGGCAGTAAGAATCAGCACCGCTGCAGAGGTGAGCCATGAGATGGCTACCACTGAGATCACCAACAGGATGCCCGCGCGCTTCTCGCCCGCTGGATCTTGGGGAAAACGCGCACGGAGATGGCGCTCCAAACACGAGATGAGCGCCCCTATCAGACGAATGGGGTGCGGCCAGCCTTGGGGATCTCCCACCACAAGGTCGATAGCGTATCCCACAAACAGTGCAATCAGGTGCTGATACATATATCTACCTCGCAGAATAGCGAGAAGCAGCCGTCACAAAGCGGGCGGCAACATCCGGGTAGGCAGCCAGGTTAAGATGCGGGAAGCCCGCATACAGAGTGGGCGTTGCATGGATGCACGACCAGGTCTTATTGTTGGAAGGCTTTACCGCAATGAAGTCTTGACCGGGATCTTCACTTTCCCAGTAGTGAAACTCATGCGCCCTGATTTCTTCTCCCGCGCGTGCAAGAAGGCTATCACCATGTGCTTTGAGCGTCACGTAGCCAAAGCGGCGGAGGTGCTCTGTCTTGTACGCGCGCGCGTCAAAGACGCCTGCCATGGCTCGGCTGATACCTTCTGCATCCTCCAGCGTTTTGTGCAGGTAGAGAAAACCGCCGCATTCGGCAATGGTGGGCATACCGGATGAGATGGCACGCGCCACCGCGTTTCTCATGGACTCGTTGGCCTCAAGCGCGAGCGCATGGAGCTCTGGATAGCCCCCACCCAGATAGAGGGCAGAGGTGTTCTCCGGTAGCTCACGATCGTGGATGGGAGAGAATTCTTGCAGCTTAGCGCCCATATGCACCAAGGTGTCGAGCGCTTCTTGATAGTAGAAGCAAAACGCATCATCCCGCGCTACCGCAATGGTGACATCGTGATCACACACACGATTGGCGACCGGCGCCGCTGCATGGAGCGCAGGCGCAGAGGCTGCCAGCTTGGAGATTCCCTCCAGGTCCAAGGTGGTATCAAGCACATCTGCAAGCTTGTTGATCTTATCGCTCAAATGTGCCACCTCATGGGCGCCCACTAGGCCAAGGTGGCGTGATGTCAGGCTCACTTCTGGCACCTGTGGGATATAGCCCAAGACCGAAACGCCGCACTCCTCCTCTATCACGCGCTTGAACTCCGGATAAAGCGCAGGTGATACCCTATTGAGAACGACTGCCGCCAGCGGAGCGTCTGGTCGCACAGCCCACATGCCTAAGACCTCCGCACAGACCGAAAGGGCGCGACCCTTGCAATCCACCACCAGCAGTACAGGCGTCTTGGTCTTGCGCGCAACCTCATAGCTCGAGGCCTTATCCGTCAGTCCGATGCCATCATAAAAACCCATGACCCCTTCTATAACCATGATGTCTGCGGCGTAGGAGCGCTCGGCAATAAGCTGTGTGATGTGGGCTTCATCTGAAAGAAAGAGATCCAGATTGAGCGAGGGCACGCCGACCACGTGCTCATGAAACATGGGGTCGATAAAATCTGGCCCGCATTTGCCCGCTGTCACAGCCAGGCCTCTTCGCTGCAGCGAGCGCAGCAAACCACAGGTAAACGTGGTTTTACCGCCACCTGACGCCGGAGCTGCAACCATAATGCGCCCGCCTGCGTGACCTGCCATGGCCTAGTGCACCTCCTCTTGTGGAGCACCTTCGGCCGAGAAGAGATAGACCGGGTTTTCTGCCCGCATGAGGTGGTACTGTCCCGCCTCTCTGGCGCGCGCCACGCTCAGCTGCACGCACTCGATATGCGTCAAATTGCTTGCTCTAAACGCAGGCAACACCGCTGTGATAGTCTCCAGCGACACCGCACTCACAACGATGCGTACCTGGGGATTTTTGGCAACAGCTGCCGCCACAATTGCGGCAAGCTCACCTGATGAGCCACCGATGAAGACCCTGTCAGGCGCAGGCAAGACAGAAAGCACGGAGGGAGCAGTGCCGTCTACTACCTCGACGTTGGTGAGCCCAAATTGTTCCACGTTCTGATAGATAAGATTGAGCGCGGGCAGGCTCTTCTCGACCGCAAAGACATGTCCTTCACGCGCAGCAAGCGCTGCCTCCACGCTCACCGACCCCGTACCTGCTCCAACGTCCCAGACCACATGGTTGGCCTGGATCTTGAGTTTGCAGCAGATAAGCTCTCTGATCTCCTCTTTTGTCATGGGAACTTTGTCCCGTATAAATTGGTTGTCTGAGAGCGAAGGCGCCTCAAAGGGGCGTTTGATGGCATGGGGGTTGATAACAAACATCACGCTCAGATCCAAGAAATTCATCTTATAGAAGTCATCTGCGGTACCATGCGCAATGCGCTCGTCTGGATACGAGAGGCGCTCGCCCACATAGACCTCAACGTCTTCTAGACCCCAGCGACAGAGCTGTCTGCAGACGTCTTGCACCTTAAGCGCACCGCCTGTCAGGATGAAGGTCTTTGTATGCGTCTGGATAGCGCCTAAGGCATCGGCACTTCTCCCGTGGACTGAGATGATCTTTGTCCCCTGCCAGCTTTTTCCTATGCGCGCAGCCATATAGCTTATGGATGAGATGCCACAGATGGTCTCTATATCACAGTCTTCCAGGCGTTTTTGTATGAGCCCCGCACCGCTAAAGAATCCCGTATCACCGGAGAAGACGACAGAGACCACGCCTTTACCAGACGACTCGGCCTCCTTGAGCTTGGAGATGATCTCATCAGTCAGGACAGCTTTTTGATACGTGAGCTCATGCGTGATATGACCTGTGCTCACGAGCTCTTCAACCGCATCTAACATGCGCTGAGCTCCAATGACCACATCGCTTGCTTCAAGGGCTGACAGAGCCTTGAGCGTACACGTATCTGGATTTCCCATCCCTATGCCTATCAGGTAAATCTTCACAGCTATACCCCATATTCCTGTATAAGAAGACGGCGTGTCTCCTCCATGCTAAGCCCCGGCGCCTGATCAGGCCGCCTAATAACTACCAGCTCACAGCCACATTCACGCGCTGCTTCCACCTTTTCTTGCATCCCGCCTTCTAACCCTGAGGCCTTGGTGACAACCACCGAGATTCCCAGCTCATGTATGAGAGCAACATTGAATGCTACCGAGAAAGGACCTTGCATGCAGACGATATGCTGAGGTGAGAGCCCCAAGGAGCGCACCTGCGCAAGAGATGATTCAACGGGCAGAATGCGCACATAGGAGCGCTCGAGAAAATCATGCACTTCTGAGGCAAAGCCAGCCAGATCCTTGCTGCCGGTGGTAAACAAGATCTTGCCCGGCAGCGCATTGAGCATGGATGCGGCCTCACCCACGCCGCTTACCATGTGGCCAAATTCCTGCGCAAGTTCTTCTCGTACAACGCGTATGTAGGCCACCTCAAACGTGGCTGCTACCTTGGTCAAGGTGTGTGAGATGTGCGTGGCAAACGGGTGGGTTGCATCAATAATGCACGTAAAGTGCTCACGTTCTACCAGCTTTTCAATCTCATCTTTTGGCATAGGATGAGAAATGACCTGCGTGTTTTTGCCCACAGGCACCAACGACCCACCGTATTCGGTAGCACAGCACACCACCATGCGACACGACGAGCGCTCCTGCAGCCACTCAGCCAGTAGGCGCCCTTCACTTGTTCCACCAAATATCAGCATATACGGACGCATCTAGTGCTCCTTCTGCGTGACGTAGCCGCGCGGCGTCACCATCTTGCCCGCAATTTCTTGCGTCTGAGAGTTGCCTATGTAGACCGTCGTAAACATGTCTACCTGTGCATATTGAAGCTCACCCAAGGTCAGGATGCGGCTTGACTCACCCGCGCGACCACACTTTCTCACGAGGCCACACACCGTATCGTCCGTCTTGTGTGCCCGCACGAGCTCAACGGCGCGCGCCAGATAGTCTGGCCGATGCTTTGACGCAGGATTGTAGAGGCAGATCACCATATCCGTCTGAGCCGCCGCCTCAAGGCGCGCGGCAATCTTTTCCCACGGCGTCAGGAGATCTGAGAGTGATATCACGGCAAAGTCATGCATCAGGGGTGCCCCCAGCACCGCCGCGCCGCCGCTCGCGGCCGTAATACCCGGGATAACCTCAAGGGGCACGTCGTATTCCTGGGCAAGCTCAAAACACAGCCCCGCCATGCCATAGATCCCAGGATCACCCGAGCACACAAGCGCCACCACGTTTCCTTCCTGCGCCTTTTGAAGCGCCGCTCGGCAGCGGTCGATCTCCTTGCGCATAGGGGTCGTGAACGTAGGTTTTCCTGGAAATTCCGGGGCGATAAGATCAATGTAGACCGAATAGCCCACCAGCAGATCTGCCTCGGCGCATGCTGCTCGCGCGCGCTCAGTCATGTCAGCGCCGCCGCCCGGCCCCAGGCCTACCACATAGAGCGCGCCGCGGTCAGGGATGTGCGTGTGCTCGCACGCAGCGCCTGCAGCCTTGTGCGGTGCGTGTTCGCGCGCAGGTCTGTGTGCCTGCTCAAATGAGACGACCACAGGCTTTCGAGCCAGCGCCACCGCAGTGCCTTGAAATACTGATTTGTGAGAAATGAGCGTTGCCCCCGCTGCGACAGCGGCGCGCTCACATACGTTATCCACACCGACCGTCTGGGCCACAAATGCTGAAGGCGTAAACTCCCCCGCTTGTTTGCGCAGCTCTGAGGCCGTATAAAAGCAAAGCTTCCAGCCGTATTTGTCCGCAAGAGCTAAAAGCGCCGCTTCATCAGATTTGATATCTATGCTGGCAAGATATCCGACGGCCTCAGGTTCTATACCTGCCCGGTAGAGCTCATCAAAGATGGCCTCTTCCAGCACGGCCACATCCGTATTGCGCTTGCAGCCAACACCGACCACCACGCTTTTGGGCACGAGCTTAAGCGTGCGCTCAAACGGCAGATATCCCGCTTTATCACTCACGCAAAAACCGATGCCGGTCGACCCATCTGACCCTTCTACAACCTGCTGAGGAAGCGCGCCCAAAACATCAAATTCTGTAGCAAATCCCACCGCTTCTCCACGCAACAGGCAAGCAGAGATCTCTTTTGCTAACGCTCTATCCGCTATGGTGTAGCCCGCATCATGTGCCCATTCATCCACCGCAAAAAGGTTGTTCATATCAGTTGCGGTAGAGATGGCCGCAATGCCAGAGGTGATCTCAGCCACGCGTCGTGCCAGGTCATTTGCCTTGCCCACATGCCCTGACAGCAGCGGCACCGCCACCTGCCCCCGCTCATCAACAGATACCACCGCAGGATCTTTGAACTTATCGCCCACATACGGAGCAATAGCTCTGACCGCAATGCCGGTGGCTCCCACAAAGATGAGAGCATCTGCCGCCTGAAAATACTTCTGCGTCCACGCATCAAGCGAGCTCAGAGCCTCTATCTGCACGCCTGAGGCAGCGCTTGGTTTGGCGCTATCCGCCACGCGCTCAGGCGCCGACAAGTTGAGCACAGCATAAGCACCCGCTGTAGCAAGCGCATCTGCAATCTTTTGTGCACATGCCACACCACCTGCGCTAAAGGCGATAAGTGCCACGCGCTTTGGCTCCGTGATATCTGCAGCTTTGTCCTCTGCCACACTATCTGCCACGCTACCTCCCCTCCTTTGCCTCACGATACATGGTGCTAAATGACGCATCGTAGAGCTTGGAAAGCTCATAGGAGCCTTCCAAGAAATTGCCCACGCAGATGAGCGCCATGCGAGTGATGTTGTGCTGGTGCGCGCATGCCGCAAGCGTGCCTACGGTGCAGTGAAAGACCTGTTCATCAGGCCAGGTAGCACGATAGACAATGGCCGCGGGGGTCTCGGGCGTATAGGCGCCGCGCAAGAGCTCTTCTTGCACCTTATCGACCATACCTGCGGAGAGAAAGAGCACCATGGTGGCACCGTGCGCCGCCAAGCTTGCCAGTTTTTCTCCTTCAGGTACCGCCGTTCTGCCCTCCATGCGAGTGATGATCACCGACTGAGAAACGCCCGGCAGCGTGTACTCCGCGCGCAGCGCCGCCGCCGCGCCTGAAAACGACGAAACACCCGGCGTGATATCAAATGCAATGTTCTTCTCGGCCAGCCGATCCATCTGCTCACGAATGGCTCCATAGAGCGAAGGGTCGCCCGTATGAAGGCGCACGCTCTCTTTTCCCTGCTCCTCTGCAGAAATGAGGGCCTCCATCACCTCATCCAGGTTCATGCGCGCCGAATTCAAGATCTCCGCATCCGGCCGCGCATAGTCTAAGAGCTGCGGGTTTACCAGAGATCCCGCGTAGATGATAAGGTCTGCGCTCGCCAGCAGCCGAGCCCCTCTCACCGTTATCAGATCTGGCGCGCCTGAGCCTGCGCCCACAAAATGCACCATGGTCTAAGCCTCCTTGGCCAGCAAGCGTGCCAGCAGCTCATGTGCCGCGGGCGTCTCTTTGTATACATCGTATTCCTGCGAGAAAACCACCGCGCCTACAACCATAGTGTCTCCGCATCGGCGCTCAAGCTGAGCCTGAATGGCAGCGGTGATAGAAGCCAGCGTCTCATCCAAGATGTGCGCCTCTGCAAGAAGCGGCAACATGGCATCGGTGGTAACGCAGTCCATGAGCTTCTGGGCTAGCTCGGGCGTAATGCCTTGTAGCGCGGCATGGGCCACCATGGTCTCACGCCGGGCATCTGCCACGCGCGAGTGCGTGTTCATAACGCCTGCTGCCACCTTGACCAGCTTGCCGAGCGCCCCCACCACCAGAAGGGAGCGATACCCAATCTGGTTTGCCGCATCTATGGTGGCACCCAGATAGTTGGCACATTGCACGCAGCGCTCTGGAGAAAGCCCCAGCTTCTCCTGGGCAAAGTCCCTGCCCATGTTGCCAGGAGCCACCAGAAGATCACGAGCTCCTGCCTCATATTTCACGCGCATCTCAAGCTCGATGGAGGCTATGAGCGCATCTTCACTCATGGGGCGCACAATGCCAGAGGTTCCCAACACGCTGATGCCACCCTCAATACCCAGGCGCGGGTTAAAGGTCTTTGCCGCCAGCTCAACACCTTTGGGAATGGAGATCTCAATGGTGAGCCCATGGGTGTAGCCTGCCTGCTCACATACCTTCTGAGTCGCTGTTGTAATCATCTCCCGCGGGACATGATTGATAGCAGCGGCACCGGGCGGCTGGTCCAAACCTTTTCTGGTCACGCGACCCACGCCTTTGCCGCCTTCGATGCAAATGCCTAAGTCCGTGCGCTCAACACGGGCATATACCAACACGCCATCGGTCACATCGGGGTCATCACCTGCGTCTTTTCTAACTGCGCAGACAGCTGCATTGCCGCTCATGTAGAGCTCTTCAAACTCAACATAGACATCTATGCCCGCAGGCGTTGCTATGAGAGCGCCTGAAAGATAAGTCTTCTGCAACAGGAGCGTCACCGCTCCCACCGTGGCAGCCGCGGCCGACGTGCCGGTGGTATATCCGCAGCGTAGACGCTTTTTGCCCACAGAAATGTAGTGATCCAAGCGCTTCATCATGACACCTGCCATCTCACGCAGCCTGAGCGCGCATCAAAGGTATTGGGCGCCAGGTCAAACAGAGCGTCAATGACCTCAGGCACAAAGATCTCCTCCGAACTGCCGCGCGCAAAGATAGCGCCGTCTTTCACGCATACCACTTCGTCAGATATGATGCGTGCAAGATCTAGCTCGTGAAGCGACATCACAATTGCAATCTTTTTGTCACGCGCCAGGCCGCGCAAGATGTTTAAGAGCTCAATCTGGTAGCGGATATCCAAATATGAGGTGGGCTCGTCCAAGATGAGCATGCGCGGCTCCTGTGCCAGCGCGCGGGCGAGAAGAACACGCTGCTGCTGGCCGTCTGAGAGCTGCATGAAGTCCTGCTCCTTAAGCTCAGCCGTGCTGGTAAGCTCCATGGTCTCGTCCACAACTTGCCAGTCTTCTGCCGTGAGCGTGCCAAACTTTCCCGTAAAGGGATAGCGACCGGCCGCCACAATCTCTGCAGCGCTCGCAAGCTCTGTCTTGGGGCGCTCTGTCAGAAGGCAAGAGAGCATCTGAGCGCGCGCCTGCCCATCCAGGCGAGACATGGGCTCACCTGACAGGTAGACCGCGCCACCGAGCGGCTGAATGAGCGCGCAGAAGGTTTTGAGCATGGTTGATTTTCCAGCTCCGTTAGGACCTATCAGGGTCGTTATCTGTCCTCTGCTGACACGCAGGTTAATACCTTTGACCAGCGGCTCTCCGTAGCCAACAATGAGGTCATGACTGCTCAGTGCCGGCCCACGGCTTGCTACGGCTTCTGGCTCCACGTTCTTCTCGCCCGCTGGTGCCTGGTGGCCAAGAGACTCTTTTTGGGAGACATTTCCCTGATACACGGTGGTATCCATCACTTGTGCCTCCTGTTCATGAGGATGGTCAGCACCACGGGTGCGCCAAAGATTGCCGTCACCGTAGAGATGGAAAGCTCGACAGGAGCAAACAGGCAGCGCGCTATAAGGTCACACATCAGGCAAAATGCGGCGCCGCCCATGAAGCACGCGGGCATAACCACGAGTGGTCGCGCCGTCTTGCAGAGGCGTTTTACCAGGTGAGGCACCGCAATGCCCACAAAGGAGATAGGGCCAGCAAACGCCGTAACGCACGCCGATAAGACACTTGAGAGCACCACCAAACGCGCCCGAAAGCGCGCCACGTTGACGCCTACGCTCTTGGCATAGCCCTCACCCAGCTGAAAGGCACCCATAGGTTTGGCAAGCGCGAAGGAAAGAAGCGCGCTCGCGCCCACCACCACGGCCATGACCTGCACATCTTGCCAGCTGGTGCCAGAAAAACTGCCCTGCGACCAATTGCGCAGGTTCACGATGGACTGATCGGCCGCAAAGGTAACGACAAAGTCCGTTGCCGCCGAACACACATAGCCAATCATCACGCCCGCTACGATAAGCGATGATCCCGTGCGGATGCGGCGAGAAACCAGCAGTACAAAGCCCATAACGGCCAGCGAACCCGCAAAGGCGGCAACCACCATCATCCACGACGACATAACCCCAAACGCCCCGACGATAACTACCATAAGCAGGGCAACCACGAACTTGGCGCCACTCGAGACACCTAGAACAAAGGGGCTTGCGATGGGGTTGTGGAAAAAGGTCTGCAGCTGAAAGCCAGAAAGCGCCAAGGCGCCGCCTAAGATCATGGCCGAGAAGATCCTGGGAAGCCTGATGCTCCAAATGATCTCCGATACCGTCGTCTCCTGCTGAGCGCCCGTGAGAGCACCGATGAGCTCTTGAGGTGACACGACAACCGTGCCAATGCAGACGTTTGCCACCGCCGCCGCCAGCAAGATGAGGGCGAGAAGGGCAAATACCAGCGTCTGTCGGCGCACAGCATGCGTGATGGACGTGGCTGCACCATCTGACGCAGCACTTGTCGTGGTATCTGCCGCCTTATGCTGTATTCCCACAGTTCACTCCTCTGGTACTCAAGCCTCACGGCCAGGCCACGCGGCGCGCAGCCGCTGGTCCTATTGCGCGTCAGTGCATGCGCTTTATGTATTCCAGCTCATCTGCGCTGGGGTCTGTCAATATAGTATGGATGTCTTTGATGATGGCACCGGTATCGGTCATCTGCTGGTACATATCACGCGATGTACAGAAGACGTTGCCATCCTTGACCGCCTTGAAATCTGCCAAGAGCTGGTTTTTCTGCAAGAGGTTCTGGATGGTCTCAACATCATCTATGGACGTGTTGTAGATGATGTAGTCCGCATCATGGGCCTGCTCATAGAAAGTTTCCATCTCAAGGGTGATGGTAGAACGTGCCGTCTGACCAAAGTCCATGCCGTTAAAGATATAGGTGCCACCTGCGTCTTCTATCATCTTGGAGACATAGTCTCCCGGGCGCCTTACCACGGCAGCACCGTTGGAGTTGATATAGAAAAACGCCACGGTCTTGCCGGTTGGCTCACTTTGGAACGACGTAGCTGTTTCTACTTGCTCATTAAAGAGCGCGTCTGCAGCATCCTCCTTATTGAGCAGCGCACCGTAGAGCTTCACCCACTCCGTGCGGCCGAGCGGCTCATCTTCGTAGCTGGCCATCTCTACCAAAACAGGGATGTGCAAATCCAGCAGCTTTTCTCGCACATCGGGCGTGTGATTGATCATGGTGGACTCCAGCGCCAGACTTGTGCCCTGCTGCAGCAAAAGGTCATAGTCTGGTGAGGAGTACTTACCGCCGTAGAGAATGCGACCATCCTGCATGGCCTCGCGCGCCGCCGCAATGCTCCAGTCTTCCTGCTTGATACCAGAAATACGGATGGTATCCAGGGCATCCAGTGCATCAAAGAGACACATGCTGTCAGACGCGGCCAGGTAGATGTTGCTGAGCGGCTGCTGGATGGTCACGATATCAGAAGAAAGCCCCTCCGGCACGGGCGCGCCTTCAGGTATCACCAGGTAGCGCGCCCCATCTGCCACACAGATGAGCTTGTAGCCGCCCTCATAGTAGTCGACCGTAAAACGCTTGGCATACTGAAGGTCCATACTGCGAGAAAAGACAAGGTCAGCACCTATATCGGTAAGGTGAAAATCGTCGCTCACCACCGTCTGTGAACCCTGGCTCTCTGAAGCCGCACTTTGGCCACCAGAACTGGCCGCTGTCTGCTCGGTGCCGGCCCCTTGTGCAGAACAGGAGCTCAGGAACAGACTTGCTGCCAAAGAGGCAGCCAGCGCAAACGAACATGCAAGCTTTTTCATCGTGCTATTTCACCGCCCGATGGCGCCACCAGATGATGGCCACCACAGCTACCAGCACCGCCGCACCCAGAACGACCGCCGGCAGATATGCCATATACGCTGGGCGAATGGCCGCGGGGTTGCTAAACGTGAGCGTGTAGTCAATGGTGTGAGGCTGGCTCATGGCAAGCGTTTCTGCCTGCACCTGAAGCGGCACATCCAACGTCTCCACCGGGATGGTAAACGTGGACCCACCATCGAGCGTAACCGGCCGATATTCCTGGCCATCCACCACCATGAGATCATAGTTAGAGCTGCTCCAGACCACTGTGGCCTCAATGGAGCCATCCTTAACAACGAGCTCACAGGGACTTTTCACCCAAGCACGACCAGACCCACCAGAAAGCGCCACCTCGGCGCTATATGTACCATCCTGAAGCGTTTCTGCCCATGCAGGTACTGCCGCGCCCATCACCATCACGCAGGCGAGAAGTACCATGAGTACCGCGCGCGTTGCGCTATAAAACGCGCCGGCGCCGGGGTTTCTCGCCTGGAAACTAACGCTCATCTTGCCTATCCTCTCTGGTGTGCTTCTCCTGTTGGTTATGCGTTGTTGTCTGCCTTTTGCTGGCCAAGCGGGCCAGCTCTGGCCACTTGCGTTTTACCAGCTCAGTGCCTGCATCGCCCCGGTGCGTGACGGTACAGGCGCTGCAATCTTTTATGCCATCGGGGGTGTAGGTAAAGTTGCCGCCGCAGGTATCTCCCAGCGCGTAGAGCGGGCAGTAGCAGAACAGGCAGTTAAATTCCTCTAGCGGAAGGCCCTCGTGACAGGGAAAGTAGGGGCAGTCCGTGTTGGTGAAGAATGGATAGCGATGCGCACCTGATTCTCCCACGACCTGCCCCTTTCCTAAACGCAATCAAATACTGCCTCGCCGACTACGTACGACTTTTATATCTCGAGGCTGGCTTTAAGCCTCGACGCTGACTTATGCCCCAATGCTGGCAATAGCGTCTGCGGTGTGCTGGACGTAGAGCGCTTGCACTTCAGGAATGGAACCCAGGCCAGAGATCTGCGGATCCACCGTAATGCCTGCCGCCTCCATCTGCGTCTTCCAGGAGTCGTCCTCGTCGCCTGCCATATCATTGTTGGCATGGTCGCCAGCAACAACCATTAAAGGACGCAGCTCAATGGAGGTATAGCCTGCTGCCTTAAGCTTCTCAATAACAGCATCTACCGCGGTATCTTCCGGCTTGCCCTCAACGGTGCCAATGAAGACGTTGTCATAGCCCAGCCGCTCCATCTGTGTTTGCATCTGGTTGTAAGTAACATTTGCGGTGTGAGATGTGCCATGACCCATAAAGACCAGGGCGCGGCCCTCTGCCTTTGCAGCATCCAGAGAATCCAAGTTGGCGTCTGCCAAGCAGTCTTTCACGACGGCCTCTGCCACCGTCTGCTTGTCAGCATTGATCACGCTTGCGTCAGCGCCAACCTCACCTAAGAGGGGCTCAGCAATGGTGATGTCCATCTTGTCCTTATAGGTGTCGGTAGCTGCAACAAGCTCATCGTACTCCGCACCATGCATGAGGTGGGTGGGCTGGACAACCAGGGTCTTCACGCCGTTTTTCACCGCGCGGTCCAGGGCCTGCTCAACGTTGTCAATCTTCTCGCCATCGCGCGCTTGGATGTGGTTGATGATGATCTGGGCGGTAAAGGCGCGGCGCACCGACCAGTCAGGATATGCTGCCTGCAATGCCTTCTCAACTGCGGAGATGTCCTTCACACGAGAGTCGTTGTAGGATGTACCAAAAGATGCAACCAGAATTTCCTTCTCGCCTATGCCATCTTGGTTCAAAGGATCGTCGGCAGAGGCATCACCGGTGTTAAGGCCGAAGTAATCAGGGCTTGCAAACTCACCCTCAACCAGGTCTTTCTGCGCGTCGGTCAGCGCGTCCCATGCAGCTTTGGCGTCTGCGCACTGCTGATCTGTCTCGTCGGTGCGCTCCTGCACATATATGGCATCAATCATCTCTGCCACCTTGTCTGCAGCCTCCTGATCCGCATCTTGTGTCGAATTTGCGCTGGTGGAGCCAGTCGTGGACGTGCTCTGGTTAACGGACGTACCAGCGCAGGCTCCCAGCGAAAGCGCCAGAGCGCCCGCCGTTGCCATGGACAATAGCTTTTGAATCCTCACCTCTAATTCTCCTTTATCGGATTGGATACGCTGACCTTGTGGTCGTACCACTTGCCCTTTTTGCCCAAGATGGCCACGTCAAACTCCTCATCAAGGGCAGGAACGGGGACATCAAAGCCATAGACCTCTTCTTTGGTGCCATCGGCATATTCCACGGTATCGACGCTGGGCTCTATCAGCTCTGCACCGTCTTTTTGCGCATCTTCTGCGGTGCCGGCAAACAGATTCACGATGTTTTGTGACGCCAAGGTCATGTGCACCGTCATGACACCGTCTTTTACGGTGAGCTCACCTTTGCCCTCTTTGGCTTCGTTCACATGGAACATGTTGGAATCGGTGGTGATTTCTGCGGTATAGACGCCATCTTCTAAGACAGCCGAGCTTTCCGAGTTTGCGCTGGAGCTCTCTTGGCTTGTTTGCGCTTCTGTCTGCGTTTGCTCAGAGCCTTGGGAGGACGACTGGTCCTGTGATGCTGCTGCTCCGCAGCCCGTCAGCGCAAGTGCTAGAGATGCTGCCGCAACGATGGCTTTCACATTTACATTTACGTGCATAACACTCCTCTTCTATCCGTACTCTCTACAAATACGAGATAGCACGACCCAGGTGCCTATGCACAAAGACCATGTACAGCCAAGAACTCGTGGCCTGGGACAGTGCCCCTCGTACTCAACAGGCAGGTCTCCCGACTCATTGCTCATGCGCTCGTCCGCCTTCCCAGTTTCCCAGTGGCATATAGACTGAGCTCGCAAATTACGGTGACGAGTTCGTGCAGGACTTGCACCTGCTTCCCTTTTCACCAAACAGGCCCATGACCTGCTTGACACCTGCTGATATTCAATTGATATCACTTTAGCACAGACATCTGTGAGAGCCTTCCCAAACAGCAGGCATGCACCTGCTGCATGATTTGTTGATCCGCCACCTCGCGCGCGGAAGGAGCCACCAGAGGACACACGATCACGGGCATATCCGGACGTGTTTCAACTATCTGGGCGAGAAACCCCTGGCTGTAGTCACGCCAAATCCTCTCCGCAAACGCAGGCCCCACCAGAGTTGGTGCTGCAGGCGGATCTGCATACTCCAACGCGCTGGCCCCTGCCGCACACGCCTCTTGGGCAAGTGGCGCCAGCTCCTTTGCAAGGTGTGCCAATACCGCGCGTGCAAGCTCAGGGTCCCGGCGCCATTCCCTGAAGATCACACGGGTATCTACTAGACAAGACAGCGTAGAGAGCGGACCTGTCAAGCAAAAGACCACCTGCTTATGCACTGCCGACAAAAGCCGAGTGGCTTCAAGCATGTGACGTATGCGCGGCGAGCCCGCAAAGTCTGCCGTGAGCGCTAAGACCTCACGCGTGGAGGTGAGCATAGGCTTTCCCGCACGCGTACCGGCCGTGTCATCACCCAAGGTGATGCGTGCTCCTAAGGCCTCTGCCTCCAACGTATGGCAGAAGGGCAGCCGGCAAAAATCTTTCTTGCGCATGTTCTTCTCGGCCAGTGCAAAGCGGACAATGTTTTCCGGCGATGCATAGAGCTCTTGCCAGCTCATACCCAGCGTCTGCGGTGATGCCATGAGCTCCCAGCTTGCTGACAAGCAGCGTTTTGCCACAAACTCCATACGGCTACCTCTCAAACGACATGGCATCCACAAAGAGCCGATCGTAGCCCTCAAGCAGCGATAACTCCAGGTAGGTGGCGCTATCGCCCACATGCTCACTGCGCGCGCGGACATCGTGTGAGAGAAGACAGATGAGCCCGCCCGATTGTGACGTATTGCCCGCATAGATGATCTTTTCTCGCCACGCCTGTGGGAAAAACCCGGCGTCCACCAGATTTGACGCCTTGAGGTGGGCGCCAAACTGTCCGGCAACAATGACCTCTTCAATCTGGTCTGCCGCAAGGTTCTGGTGGTGCAAAAGCGCCTCGACTCCCGAAAGGATGGCACCTTTTGCCAGCTGCACCTGGCGGACATCTCCCTGCGTGAGGACAATATCATGCGCGGCATCTAACACCATAACGGGGCGCTTCTCTCGAAGCTCGACCGCAGCGTGGTTCTTATTGAGCCGACCCGTTTTGCCAATGGCACCTGCCCGCACGCCCTCCCCGATGGCCGCCACAATGCCAGAGCCGCAGATGCCACGTGGCGCACCATTGCCAATGGTCTTGTAGCTCACGCCAGCATCGGTGATATCTACGTCCTCAATGGCACCTTCAGATGCACGCATGCCGCAGGAGATATTCATGCCCTCAAGGGCAGGCCCCGCCGCGCACGAACAGGTCACCAGCTGAGAGCGATCGCTCAGCACAATCTCTCCGTTGGTACCGATATCTATGAACAGGGTCCGCTTGTTTGAGTGCACAAGATCGCAGGCCATGATGCCGCTCACAATGTCTCCACCCACATAGGCGGCGACGGCCGGAACACAGAAGAGCTCTGCCGCGGGAAGCGCCAGACCGTAATCGGTGGCTTTTCCCACCTGAGCGCCATGCAGCGCAGGCACAAAAGGTGCGCGCGCCAACGAACTTGCGTCCACCCCTGCAAACAGGTGAATCATGGTGGTGTTTGCGCAGATCACAATGCGTATGATAGAGGTTATAGGAACGCATGTTTCACGTGAAACATCCCCCACCAGCCGCATGATGTCCTCACGAATCAGCTGCGCCAAAGTCGCGGTACCGCCCGGATTGTCAATGGTGTAGTGAATGCGCGTAATCACATCTTGTCCGTAGGCCTTCTGGGAATTGAGCGTCGAGGCACTGCGCAGCTCTTTTCCACTCACCAGATCAACCAGCGTCGCCACCACCGTGGTCGTGCCAATATCGACCACCACGCCATAGCTGCCCACCGGCACCGGATCAGGCACCACGTCTATGTGATAGCCGCTCGAGACAATGTCTTGGATTTCCTCCTTCGGCGTGGTGATAACCTCACTATCGTGCAACACCACGTACGTGCAGGCCAGAGTCGGCACGCCATCGACCACCACACGGCACTTCCCGCACACACCCTTGCCGCCGCACGGGCCGTCTACCAGGTCTTTCTGGGCGAGAAGTTCATAGAGGTTGGTGCCCTCTGCGCACGTGAGATCTTCTCGCTCACGCGCAAGATGAACAGTCACGAGGCTCTTATCGCCCATGCTCTGTTCCCTTTCTCACGCGATCGGTCATGGCAAGAAGGTTTTCCGTAGGCGTGGACATGGAGATGCCACACGCAGGCGCAATCACATCCAAGCTCTGGCGCAGCGCCGCCTGCGTAAGCGCATCGACGCGCACAGCATCTTGCGAGCGCAGGGCAAACGTGGACACGTTTCCCATAAGAGCCGTGCCCGGCAGGTGCGCCCGCACATACGAAGGTACGGTCACGGCATCAAAGCTGAAACCATCGCAGCGGATATGCGCTATTTCATCCAATACGCGCTCCAGTTTTCCGCAAATATGCACAATGATGTATGGCGCAGCCAGCTTACGCGTGAGCTCGTTCAGATAGTGCACCGTGAACTCACCAAACCACTTAGGACCTAAGATCTCCCCCGTGCCGGAGGGCTCTGCAATGCAGATGACATCTGCACCAGCTTCAAGCATTGCGTGACCATATACCACCAAGGAGTCCACCACATATGCCAGCAGCTTGTGGCAATCATCAGGATGGCGCCTCATCTCACGCAGCAGCTTCTCAAAATCCAGCAGCGTTCCCGCCACACTTACCGGCCCCACCAGGTTTCCTACCACCGGCACATCGTCGTTACCCTCTTTGAGCAGCCTAATTGCTTCTATCGTGGTGGCCGCGCGCCCCTGGGTCACGTCTATGGGATGAATGGCGCTCAGATCAGAAGCGCCAGCAAGCACCCCCGCTATCACATGGGGCTCACAGGTTTCATCACCCAGATCTGCCACAGCGCCCATGGCTTCAGCCTCAACGGTCATGCAAAACGGCGCCCCGTAGTTCTCAAGACCCGCCATGTCATGCGAAGCGCGAGACAGCCGCGCCATCTCCTGCGGATCTATGTGCGCCGCAGGAAAGCTCACGTGTGCTGCCGCAGCAATCTGGGTGGTGGTCATGTTCATCATGCCACCTGGACAAATACAGGGCGGCCGATCGACCTTCTGGCCGGCTAACACGGCCAGAAGTCGCTCTTTTTCTGTCATCTCTATCCTTACATCACCAACGTTTATGCAGCGTCAGAATCATATCCCATGAGGTGATCCAACAGGCGCACCGCATCGACTGCCGTGCGAGAATAACCATCCGCCCCAATCTTTTCCGCAAACGACTGGGACACCGGTCCTCCGCCAATGATGACCTTCACCTGGTCTCTGAGCCCTGCCTCTTTGAGCTGCTCGACCACCTTGCCCATGTTATCCATAGAGGTACTCATAAGCGTGGAGAGTGCTACGGCACCGGCCCCAGAATCACGCACCGCAGCGACAAAGTCCTCACATGCCACGTCTCTTCCCAAATCCACCAGCTCATAGCCAGAAGACTCCAGCATGATCTTCACAATGTTCTTGCCGATATCGTGCGTATCTCCCAGCACGACACCAATGACCACTTTGCACTTCTTCTTACCAGCCTCTTGCGGCAGGTGTGGGCGCAAGACATCCAAGCCGTTATACATGGCATCGGAGCAGATCAAGAGCTCTGGAATGAAGTATTCTTCCTCTTCATAGAGCTCAGCGGCCTTATTCATGCCTACGATAAGGCCGTCTACAATGCCTTCCTGCGCATCATAGCCCTCATCAATATAGGTCTGAGCAATGTCTGCCACCTCATCGTCTCTCATGTCTACCACACAGCTTGCAAGCTCTTGCAGTAACTCTTCTTTGCTGGCCATCTTCTTGCACCCCTTACCAGTACATGCCCATGTCTGTTGTCACCCTACATGCACTCGGCCGCCATGCGCGCCTATGCAATAATCAATTCTTTAATCTTGCCGTCCTCTATTGCCACACCAATATTCTTGATGCATGCCTGGCCTACCATGTTGATATCGTGCCTGAGCTCAAAGATTGCATCTACAAAGTCCACGCGATGCCCCAGGTCATGCACCTCTTCATGCGCAAGTCCGCAATCAAGCAGCGCATAGGCAAATTTGGGACAGACCTGAACCACCATGTCCTCACCTAAGTGTTCCTGCAGCTCCTGCAAGAAAGGCGCCACAAACTCGCGACAGGTCCACTCAAGCAGGCGCGGTCCCAAAATGTTGAGCGTACCTGCAGAATCGGAGTATGTGATGATATCTACACCTGCCAGGCGCGCTTCATCCACATAGCGAAGCAGCTCAGCGCCAATCTTGTTCATAGCAGCAAGCACCAGTTCCGGCTGCTTACGCTGAGTTCTAAAGAGCGTCCGCACGTCCATCAGAGACTGCATCTGCGTCCAGGGGCCTACAATCTCCAAGCTCACGCGCTCACCGCTCTCCTTGAGCAGCCGACATGCCTCAAGCACTTCGCGGATTCTGCCGCAGGAATAATCAATCTCTGGCAGCTCCAGGATCTGCTCGACCGTCTCACAACAGGGCTCTTGCGCGCGCGGCCCGGCGGAAGCATCGCCATAATTGATGGTGGCGCCCATGGCCTCAATCTCCACCGTGCGACAAAACGGCAGCAAGCACATACCCGCCCCGTCGTGCGCTTTTATGGCACGCGCCAGCTCCGCCATGCTTTCTCGATTCTTGTACGCATCTGGAAACTCCAGGTCAAGCGCGCTGGTAATCTCAAGCGATATCCCCGGCGCATTGCCGTAGGTACACTCAAAGTTCCTAATGCTCCCCACAAGTCACCTCCTCAACTACCTCATGCACCCACGCCTCATCTATGTGTTGACCAATCACCACAAACTTGGGCCCGCCGGCATAGTCCGACGCCTCATACGAGCCCTTTCCCAGCACATATTCCGCATGAAGCATCTGCCCCGACTGCGTGACAAAAAATCCTTTGGCCCGAAACACCACTCCTTGTGGCGCATTCTCTAGGCGAGAAAACACCTGCTCTAGAGATGTTTCTTCTGGAAGCGGCGACGGCAAGACCACCACCGACGTAAGCCCATCCGGCGCGTGGAGGTGCCCATGGTGGTCGAGAGCGTGGTCGTGGGCGTGGTCGTGGTCGCTGCCGTCGTCGTGGTCGTGAGCGCAGACCTGGTCTGTAGACGCATGGAGCGCACTGTTCTTATCGCCCGTGTGCTCCGTTAGCGCAGATACGGCCTTGAGACCGTAGCGCCCCCATGCCGCCTGAGCTGCGGCAAGAAGCTCAAGGCCAAAGTTTTTCTGGGTGAGGTCTGCCTCCATGATGGGGCAGGCGGAAAGCTCATGCAGGCGCGCGTCAACCGTCTGGCGGTCGGCTGCACTCAGATCAGCCGTGTGGGTGAGCACAATGAGCGCCGCGTCTCGGATCTGCGACAGGTAAAACTCACCACAGTAGTCGATCATCTCCAGGAAGGTCTCGGCGTCTACGACCGAAATGACCGCGTCGAGCTCAATGGGCAACGTCTGCGCAGCTTGCTCAACCACCGCGACCATATCGTCCAAGTTGGCAAGGCCCGTTGGCTCAATGAGGATACGCTTGGGCTGCAAGGTTGTGACAACATGCTCAAGATTCTGAATAAAATCACCTTTGAGCGTACAGCAGATGCATCCTGATGCCAGCATGCGCACCTCTGCATCCGCCTTGGGGATAAGATCTCCGTCTATGCCGACATCGCCGAATTCATTTTCTATTACAACCGGCTTTTCCAGCGACACGCCATCTTTCAGTATCTGATTAATAAGCGTAGTCTTGCCCGCGCCCAAAAAGCCGATAACTATGTCTACCTTTGCTTTTTCCATGCTAACCTTGCTCGATTCCTAAAGGCATGTGCCCTTTTCTTGAGCCTTTACCCCATGTGGCTGCAGCGTTAACAAATGCCACGAGGTTTTCTCGAGGAGTTCCAATAGGAACTGTGCAGCCAGGACACAGCGTGTACCCGCACGGGTTATCCGCAGCATCTTCTATGCAGTGCTTCACGGCAGCATCCACCTGTTCTGGCGTACCATTTCTTATGATGTCTACCGGCGCAACATTGCCGACAATGCCAATCTTATCGCCGTGTAGCTCTTTTAGATCACGCATGCTCTCGCAATTATCAACCCAGAAGGCACAAATGCCTGAAGAAACTACTTCATCCCATCTATCGCGGGTATGGCCACAGATATGCATTGACGTCTTGCCTTGAAATTCATTCAGACGCTGAACCGTCTGTTTGAGATAGGGCAGAAAGAATTCGTTGAACTGCCTTTTGCTCAGAAGGTCTGCCGATGCCATGGGCTCTGCGAGAGAAAGGCTTATACCCAAACGTTCATGCAGGTCATGCGCTACAGACACTACACAGTCAGTTGTAAACTGCATGAGCCTATGGACACCCTCTTTGTCCTTAACCATTGCACGCAGTAAGGTTTCAGTCTCTATAAGGTGCCCTGCTGTAGTAAGAGGACCGGCAAGTCCACTACCAAGATTGCGCTGGTCACCATACTTATCGATCAAGCGATCAAACGACTCCACAATAATGGGCAGCCTACCGTCCTTATTGATATCCACCAATGAAAGCTCATTAACCTGTGAGAGCGATGTAAGGCGCGGCTTGCTCATGTAAGACACATCAAACTCTGGATACGTGAGCTCTGTACCCAACGCCTCCGCAAGGGTTCTTAGGCCCAAACCAACGCCCATATTGTCCGCATGAAACTCATCCGCAAGTCTACTTTCCACGTCTACCATTACATCTGCTGAAAAATAGTAGTCGGGCATTCTGTAACCAAAAAGTACCGGAGTTGTCTCCCCTGCTGACCAGCTAATAGGCATCCTGTCTACTTCTTCTCCAGCAGCATATGCCCGCGCGCGATCTTTAGGGGTCATGCCTGGTTCTATGACATCCATTGCCGAGCCCTTCTTGTTAAACACCCTGTAATTCCGCACACATTTCTGTACCAAGCGCGAAATCTCCCCATATGTGATTGTGGATCGATTTCATCCACGCCAATTAACACAAGGTGCTTATAAAACGTTAGAGCACGAGAAAAGACCGCTCGTACCCTAACGTGTAAGTTATCTTGTATTCTTACTTCCAGAGAGGCACTTGCGTACCCTTCTTCTCCTTCTCGAAGTATTCAGCCAGTGCGTCACACTGAACCGCAGTCGCTAGTTTAGCTGGCCATTCCTCTTGGGCATTCTCTTTACGTACCACCATTCCTACTGCATACTCTTCATCATCATTTGACTTGCAGAGGTATTTACTTGCGTCAAGTCCAGCGTTAACCATGTGGCCAGCTGCAAGAGCGATTGCGTCAACGTCAGGAAGTGACTGAGGCAGGATTTGCATTTCGGCCTCTGTGAACTGGAAGCTATGAGGGTTATCTTCAATATCGTGTATTGATGGAACCTCGAGTCCAGAAGGTAGCTTTATTAAGCCTTGACTCTGAAGCATGTTGAGCCCACGCCCCTGATTTGAAGCATCGTTACAAAGTCCGATCGTGGCTCCATCAGGCAGCTCTTCAACCTTGGTCCATTTGTTTGAATACATAGCAAAAAGCGGCGCAAAGGTTTTAGGACGTACCATTACAAAATCAGTACCATTAGAAGCGTTATAGTTTTTGAGATATGGCTCATGCTGATACCAATTTACATCGATGCTCTTCTCGCCCAAAGCCACATTTGGTTGAATTGAATCATCAAAGATTTGTGGCTCAAGCTCAAAACCAGCTTCCCTACACGCATCAATTACAGCATTTGCCTGGTCAACCATGTCAGAACGAACACCGATCTTAATTTTCTTGAGACCACCTGGCGTTGAGGCAGATTCAGATCCAGAACCAGAACATGCCGTCAATGTCATAAGAGCTGGTGCTGCTACCGCAATCTTTACCAACGAACGTCTACTGATAGAACCATTAGCCATGTTGTTCCTTTCTTTATATCCCACAAACTATCCGAGCCATTAAATGCGCCAAAGAAGAACCTTGAGGAAAATGTGTGTTAGAGGACAACAAGAGGTCATTTATTGACAGATTTATTTCATCTGCTTATAAACCCAGTCGCCGAAGTATTGAACTATCGCTACAAGAATGATCAGTATTGCTACGATGCTATACATGATTTCATAATTAAAATTCTGATACCCATACTGAAGTGCCACGGCGCCAAGACCACCAGCACCTATGGTGCCAGCCATAGCTGTGCAGCTAATGAGGTTAATGATCGCCAAACAAAGCCCAGAGATCATAGAGGGTAGAGACTCTTTTATGATCACGTGAATTACAATTTGCGTCTTCGATGCGCCAAAGGATTGGGCAGCTTCGATTAAGGCTGGATCCACTTCCTTAAAGGCATTCTGGAAAACACGTGCTATGAATGGTGTACACGCAACAGTTAAGGGAAGCAATGCTGCGGTTGCTCCTATTGAAGTCCCCATAACAAGTCGTGTAAACGGAATGATGGTAATGATCAAGATAATAAAGGGAAAGGAGCGGATGATGTTAACTATTGCATCCAGAGTACGATTAATGATGGGGTTTGGACTCAGTCCTCCTGGCTCTGTGAGGGACAGGATGATGCCAAAAGCTAAACCGAACAGTGTGGAGAAGAATCCGGAAATGGCAACCATTCTGAGCGTTTCAAAGATTGCTGGAAGGATTAACATTTGGAAGAGCTGTCCAAATGTGTATTGCGTGAGAGCCATTACTCTTCACCCTCTTCCTTGAAGTTGCCAGACATACTTAATTCAAGCTCATTCCACTTAAGAGCATGAGCTTCGAAATACTGTTCGGTGACTTGTCTCGCGTCTTCCGATGTATTGACGGTAAAGATTCCTATACTGTTGTTGCGGAAGTCCTGTACACCGCCATCGACAATATCCGGCATGAACCCCACTTCACGCGAGAACGCTGAGAAGAACGAATTTCCTTCGATCGAATTGACATTGAACGCAACACGTATATTTACGCCCTCTTGTGGAAGCATGCAGTGCTCTTCACCAAGCAAACGGAGGAGGGAAGCTGGACGCCTAAAGAAAATGTCAAGCACGTCACCCATATCTGCTATTACGCCATGCTCAAGAATACATGCCTTTTGACACGCTTTTCTCACGACTTCCATCTGATGCGTAACGATAACAATAGTGATACCGGTTTCTCTATTTATCTTCATCAGCAAGTCGAGGATTGCATTGGTAGTCTTGGGGTCCAACGCAGAGGTAGCCTCATCGCAGAGCAGAATTTTTGGATTCATTGTCAATGCACGAGCAATTGCAACGCGCTGTTTCTGACCGCCTGAAAGATTTCTTGGCCGTGCATCCTTCTTATCGGAAAGCTCCACAAACTCCAAAAGCTCGGAAACCTTCTGATCAATTTCTTTTTCTGGATATCCCCAGCATTCCATAGGTAAGGCAACATTTTTAAATACCGTAGCACGCTCCAAGAGTGAAAAATGTTGGAATACCATGCCAATTTCTCTGCGGAGCTCACGGACACGTTTGTTGGATAGATCCTTTATCTCCTCACCATTTACTTTCACACTGCCCGATGAATACGAGGTAAGGCCATTGATACATCTGAGAAGCGTTGACTTACCCGCACCGCTTCTCCCCACAAGAGCGTACATATCACCGTCTTCTATTGAGAGATTAATGTCCTTAAGCGTCTCAACACCATCATCCCAGTACTTGCTTACATGCTCAACTTCAATCAACTACTGCCCCCCCTCTGCCCGAGTCGGCTCTGTTCTGGAAATGGGCAATTCAACTCAATCTTTCAGGAATGTATGCCACATAACTGGACATGGTTAATGAATTGCTAATTCGGAAATTCTAGGCAGTACTCATTGGTAAACGATCAAAGAAAATACGTATATATATATATATATATATATATACGTTAATTGTATTTTTTATATATTGATCATCTATGCCATAGTGCACATGTTATTTTAAGCCGATGCATACAATAAGAAGGCAAGCAACGTAAAACCCTATCGCTTTATTAGCAATGGGGCAGCTTAATTCCTGGCTTCTTTCTGCGTTTTTCTACAGATCCCCGCGTTCCGTCCTGGCCTTCTGGAGCATTGACTCAATCTTCTCTGGATCGACGGGATAGCCCACTTCACGTACCGTATCCATCATCATGTCTATGTTGGCAAAGGGTGTTTCAACAGGCAGGCTGCAGCCGCTCATCACCATGTAGCCCTTGGGGTTGTCATAGCCGTCACGAATGGACTCGAGCGTGGAGATGCGCACATCCAGAGGAGTTCCCATATACATAACACTACCCGGATCAACATTGCCCATAATCTTGGTTTGATTGCCCACCGCACGCTTGCAATCTGCAATACTTGCCACGTTATCTATACTCCAACCTGCAACGCCCAGATCCGCCACGTCTTTCCAGATCTTGTCCGTCTGGCCACAGATATGAATGACAGGATTAAAGCCCTTACTCTTGATGAAATCGACAAGTTCCTTGAGGTATGGCAGGGAGAACTCACGGAACGTCTTAGGGCTCACTACCGTGCAGGAACTCATAGGTTCAGAGATGGTAGGTCCTAAACCCATCTGCATAGCAGCGTCTGCCCACACTTTGCAGGCATCAAGTGACACTCGGCAGAGTTTATGTACCTGTTCTGGATCTTTATGGATGAGCCTCAAGACGTTGTTTACACCTATTAGGAAGAAGGCGTTGGTAAAAGGCCCTACGATGCCAGACGAGCAACCCATGGTATTGCCAGCAAGTTCCTTAAGAATGCCCATTGCCTCCAGGTGGACAGGCAGCCTCCCGTCTTTGTGAGGATCGGGCGGACACAAGCTGTCAATTTGAGACACATCTGAGATGGCGGGCTCAAGAAGGTCTGCCGTATCATCATCTGGCTTTTTGACCTTGGCGCCCATTGCTTCTGAGAGCGTGAAGAGATCCGTGAACACGCGCAAGCTATCGCTGCCAAAGCGCTGATAAGATGCCATTTGCGCCTCTGCTATAGCCCTGGGATTTGTGTTGAACTCACTAATCTTGCACCCAAAGACGCGCGCAACACCGTTGGCAATGTTGGGGTTGCAGGGAAGTCGATCCGCCGCTTCTCCATGAGCAATTGCATACGCGCGCTCCGCAGGTGTCATCTGATCTTTACCCATGATGCGATCATCCCCTCAGCTTGGCCTAGGCACAATGCCATTCAGAGCAGCGTAGGTCGTGCGCAAAAATAACCGCCATTTACTTTGAATATTTGGCTGCGAGCGCATGAAATTATCGCCTAAAATACAGCTATGAGCATACGAACGGTTATTGGAAATCTCACTGTCGCCCAAGCTTTGGTCTAATCATCAAGATTCCAGCGATAAGAGCCTTGCCCATGGGACAATGCTCGTGCTTGTCCATCTCACTCAGCATCAAACTGGCTTAGAGTCCAAGCCACTTCAGCAAGCCGCAGAAGCCTTGCAACATCTGATCGTTTTCCATAGGTCACCACGGGCGCGTTGGAAAATGCATGGATCACGCCACGGATCCTAAACAGCATGAAATCGCTCAGATCATCACACTTAACGAGTGCAATAAACGAAGCATCACTCACAAGGTGACTCAGGCCGCTTGAAGTGCTGGGTATCTCTGCCAAGTCATGGCCATCCACCAACGTAATGGCCGCCGATATCTCCATGGGGTAGCTCTCTGCTACCGCATGGACTATGCGTACGATGTCTTTTGCGCTAGCAGCACTCCACGCTTCAATAATGATCGTACGCGGAGCTACCGTAGACATGATGGTCGTAAGGCTCACTTGAAGGTTCTTCTCGTGGCTCTTCTCGCCCTCAGTATCTTGATTGGGCTTTACCGGCCACAGCGCTACCCTACCGTCTGAAACGAGATCCCAGTCAATCGTGCGTGTACCTGTCTCACACTCAAAAACTGTGGGCGGCTCATCAAAAACGCTGGCAGCCACAAGAGTATTAATAAGTGTTGTTTTGCCGGAGCCCCGTTCTCCTGCAAGTACCACTACCTCAGTCATATGGGCCTTCGCTCAAGCGCAGCGTACTGCTTTCTTTCTTAAAGTCTTTGTAATAACAATACGCAGGCGTTTTTACTAATCGCCGTGGTGTGGCTCTTTGCGCAACGTGCGGCAAGTGTACAGCATATAAATGGCAAGTAAACGGCACCGTAGACAGCGGCGGCACGGCTGATTGGCGCCACACACATGCAAGACACGACCAGTTCTTGCACACGTGTCCGAGCAACATTTTGGGCACGTGGTGTGAGTGTGGAGACTCACGAATTTATCGCCCAGCGGTATCACAAGAGGCTGACAATGTGTACGGCGTCGCGCATTTTCTGTACCTGCGGCGGACGTGAGTTATCAACAATTCATCAACATAAGAATTTTTGTTTTCAACACTATCAACAATATGTAGTGGTATTTTTGGCTCCCAACCACCATAAATTGTGGCATACTCAGACGTGCGCACAAACGCACTACAACATGAACTCAGACATTTGCGCACTTGCGTGAATCTCGCTCATCTTTTGCGCGGGAGGACTAAGCGCACAGAAGCCGCCGCGCGGAAACACAAGCAGTTCGAGTATGAGGGAGACGCAACATGAAGATCATCAAGCGCAATGGATCAGAAGTTGCTTTTGACGTCAGCAAGATCTCAAATGCTATCGGCAAGGCAAATGCAGAAGCAGCAGAGGCGGAGCGCTTGACGGAGCGTGAAATCAATTTTGCATCCCTCAACGTGCAGGATCAGTGTGAGGACGCCGGACACACCGTCACGGTAGAAGAGGTGCAGGACATGGTAGAGGACCAGCTGATGGCCCTTGACCACTTTGACGTTGCGCGCCGCTACATCATCTATCGCTACCTTCAGAATCAGAAGCGCCACAAGAACACGACCGATGACCAGATTCTCTCTTTGATTGAATCCAACAATGAGGAAGTCAAGCAGGAGAACTCCAACAAGAACCCCACCGTGGTAAGCGTTCAGCGTGACTACATGGCAGGAGAGGTCTCCAAGGATCTGGCCATGCGCCAACTGCTTCCAAAAGACGTGGTAGAAGCCCACAAAGAGGGCATCATCCACTTCCATGATGCGGATTATTACGCCCAGCACATGCACAACTGTGACCTGGTAAATCTGGACGATATGCTGCAGAACGGCACAGTCATCTCCGGCACCATGATTGAGAAGCCGCACAGCTTCTCAACCGCATGCAACATTGCGACGCAGATCATTGCCCAGGTGGCCTCATGCCAGTACGGCGGCCAGTCCATCTCTCTATACCACCTTGCCAAGTTTGTGGATGTCTCCAGAAAGAAAATCCGCCGTCAGGTCTACGTAGAGCTGCAAGAGCTAGACACGCTGCCCGCCGAAGACAAGATCAACGCTATTGTTGAGAAGCGCCTACGCGATGAGGTTGCGCGCGGTATCCAGACCATTCAATACCAGGTCGTTACCCTTATGACCACCAACGGCCAGGCGCCGTTCATCACGGTCTTCATGTACCTCAACGAGGCACAGAACGACCAGGAGAAGCATGACCTGGCTCTGTGCATTGAAGAGATGCTCAAGCAACGCTACCAGGGCGTCAAAAACGAGGCAGGCGTCTGGATCACGCCGGCGTTCCCCAAGCTCATCTATGTGCTGGAAGAGGACAACATCCACGAGGGAGATCCCTACTTCTACCTCACGCAGCTTGCGGCAAAGTGCACGGCCAAGCGCATGGTGCCTGACTACATCTCAGAGAAGAAGATGCGTGAGTACAAGCTCTCCAAGGGCGAGGTTGAGGGCCAAGGTGATGTGTTTACCTGCATGGGTTGCAGGTCCTTCCTCACGCCGGATCGTTCTGGCAACGGATATGACAACGTGGCCAACGCTAAGAACTACGAGCCGGGCAAGCCCAAGTACTATGGCCGCTTCAACCAGGGCGTTGTTACCATCAACCTGCCAGACGTTGCCCTGTCTGCCGAGCGCAACATTGACAAATTCTGGCCGCTGTTTGACGAGCGCCTGGAGCTCTGCCACCGCGCGCTGCGCTACCGGCATGATCGGCTGTGCGGTACCGTCTCTGATGCGGCGCCTATTCTTTGGCAATACGGTGCTCTGGCACGCCTTAAGAAGGGCGAGAAGATCGACCAGCTGCTCTACGGTGGTTACAGCACTATCTCCCTGGGTTATGCCGGACTCTATGAGTGCGTGAAGGCGCTTACCGGCAAGAGCCACACCGATCCTTCCGCAGAGGACTTTGCACTCTCCATCATGCAGCACATGAACGATAAGTGCACCGAGTGGAAGGTCGCAGAGAACATTGACTACTCGCTCTACGGCACGCCGCTGGAGTCGACAACCTACAAGTTTGCCAAAGCCTTGCAGCGTCGCTTTGGCATTATCCCGGGTATTACGGACAAGGGCTATATCACCAACTCCTACCATGTCCACGTATCCGAGAAGATCGATGCCTTCACCAAGCTGCGCTTTGAGAGCAAGTTCCAGCGCCTGTCCCCCGGCGGTGCCATCTCATACGTTGAGGTGCCCAACATGCAGGACAACCTGGAGGCTGTGGTGCGTGTCATGCAGTTCATCTACGAGAACATCATGTACGCAGAGCTCAATACCAAGAGCGATTACTGCCAGGTCTGCGGATATGACGGGGAAATCCAGATTGTGGAGGACGACGGCAAGCTGGTGTGGGAGTGCCCCAACTGTGGCAATCGTGACCAGAACAAGATGAACGTTGCACGCCGTACCTGCGGCTACATTGGCACACAGTTCTGGAACCAGGGTCGCACGCAAGAGATTAAGGATCGCGTGCTGCACCTGTAAGCCGAGCGCTCCCCGCAAGCATCAAACCATACGCTAGATAACGCCTGCTTGAGTTATGAGTCTTTGACTGCATACCTTGAGCAGGCGTGATACAAGTTTTCCACCGGATCAATTTTCCACCAGAGGTGTTTTCATGAACTATGCAGAGATCAAATACTGCGATATTGCCAATGGTCCTGGTGTGAGGACATCTCTTTTTGTCTCTGGTTGCAGGCTGAGGTGCCCCGGGTGCTTTAATTCCTCTGCCTGGGATTTTGCTGCAGGAAATCCCTTTGATCATGCAACGGAAGACAAGATCTTGGAGTCGTTGCAACCCTTCTATATTGATGGCCTCACCATTTTGGGCGGAGAGCCTACCGAGCCAGAAAACGCGCAGGTCTTGGCTCCCTTCTTGCAAAAAGTCCGCCAGGAGTTTGGCTCCCAGAAAAACATCTGGCTCTATTCTGGCAGGACTTTGGCAGATCTCTTGCCAGGAGCTGACCATGGCACACCGGCTATGCATGAGATCCTGAGCGCCATCGACGTTTTGGTGGACGGTCCTTGGATTGCAGATCAGTACGATATCAGCCTTCGCTTTAGAGGCTCTGCAAACCAACGTCTTATTGATATCCCCAAGACCCTTGCTGCCCATCAGGCAGGTGAGCTCATGGGAAACGATGCCATCCTTTGGCGTGATGAGGCTGTCTACACGTCTAAAACCATGGATGTGTAGTTACACATCAAGAAAAATGAGCGTCTCGCCAGGCGCCATGTCATCACGGCTGAGGGACTATCTGCGAAGAACGAGATCAACAGCGTCGGTTGCGGTAGCAATTGCAAACGTTGCAATTTCAGCACTGCGCCCCGCTGTCAATCTTTGCACTCCACATAGAAGGGCTCGTCTCCCAAGTAGAAGATCTCCCCAACACTGAGCTCTGCATACTGGTTTTCTTCCAGCTCAACGCCCTTAACGACCACGCCATTTTCCGAGCCCAAATCCACAATCTGTATGCCATCATTGCCACACGTCAGCGAGGCATGCATACGACTTAAGCTCATGTTCCCCAAAAGCTGAATATCACAGGCGCTCGAGCGGCCAAGCACGTCTTCCACATCCTCATCAAGCGCATAGCGCTCCTGCGTATTGACGCGCACAAGCCAAAACGCAGTTTGCGACACAGGTGCCAATGGCGCAGCATCCACCCCAAAACGGACTGCCGCCTCGGCTTCACCAGCTACAGCGCTGCCGAGCGCTGCACCATCACACCCCTTATCAGGCTGAGGCGCAGGATCGTGTGATGGCGCCGCCGTACCCAAAAGCACCGTCTTGGGGATGTTATTCTCGCCCGCCTGCGCAGAAGACTGCGCATACGCTTGCACATATGACCTGGCAGAGAGCGCCCGCGGACCCTTATGCGCAAACCCTGCCCGAAGGATCGTTTGCCCCGCATGCGCTTGGGCCTCGGCATGCGCCTGCACATCACCATGGGCATGCGCCTGGGCCTCAGCATGCGAATGCCCAGCCATCCCGCCTGCCCACGCGCCGTACTCATGCTCCAAAAAGTCCTGGTAGCGATGCGTATCAAGGCCTTTCTCCTGCTTCAAGAACGCCTGGAGGTGCTCCGCGCGCGCCACATCATCTTCTGACATGAAACGCACATTGGCGGCTCGCGCCAGGCGGGCGAGAAGATCGTGCGGGCCGGGGTGACCCAGCACCTGCTTGGGCCAAATGAGCGGCAGTGCCGCAAACCTTAGGTTTCCACTGGTCAGCGCATATACGTAGCGCCAGTCAAACTGTACGCACGAACTTGGAAGCGGCATGGCCTCCACGTAGGTCAGTACATCCGCGACCGAAAAGAGTATGTTCTCGTACTGCTGGGAAGAGAGGGCGTCTTGCCTGATGAATCTCTCAAGTGGCGTAAGGCTGCCTATGTCAAAAAAGATCACCTTGGTTGCGCTGGCCGCCTCATGCGGACGCATCCCCGGCGCGCCTGCTTGAGGAATCCGCAAGTCAAGAAGGCTTTCGTCGCGCATGCTCATGATGCGGTGCGCCATGTCTGGCCGTATGACATCGCGGCGAGAAAGGCTGACCTCAAGCAGCCGCGTGCGGCTTTCTCTCTCTTTGACCTCCCGAAACTTCATGCGCCTTCACTTTCCTTATCCGACATCTGCGGCCTATACCTCGCCTACCTGCACTTGCCTGCCTGTACTTGCCTGCGCCCACCCGCCCCACGCTAGATGGGGCCGAGCGCCACCACCGCGATGTTGTCCGTCTCACCTGCTGAGAGATCCTGCTTGATAACGTGCTCGCACGCTTTCTTGAGCTTCCGCTCATGCCCGTGCAGAAGCGGCACAAAATTGCGTGCAATTCCCTCAGATTCCTGCATATGCCACCCGCCGTCACTCAGGAGAACAAAGAGGTCACCCTCCCTATATGATCCCTCATAGTAGAGCGGCAAAATGGCCTCTTGAGAGCCTACCGCCTGCAGCAAAATTCCGCGATCAGGAGATTGTTTCTCCTGCTCACGGGTCATCTTGCCCTGCAGCACCTGGCGGGCAGCCAGGGTTTGGTCTTCCGTTACCAGCTGGGCGCCCGCACCAGAGACGTGGTAGGCCCTGGAATCTCCCACCTGCACCACCAAGTAGTGGCCGCGCGCACATACGATGCAGGTGAGCGTCGTTCCCATCTTGCTCCCCTGTGTGATGCCGTATCGATAGATGGAAGCATTTGCGCTGGCCACAAGCGCATCAAGCGGCGCCATCAATGCGGACGACAGGATCTTATCGCCCGCTTGATCATCAAGGATGAAATCGGTTTTGTCGAACCACTGCTTCAAGGTATCGACGACGGTAGATGAGGCCACCTCGCCCTGGGAAAGGCCGCCCACGCCGTCGCACACGACCGCTAAAGAGATTTCCACGCCATTGCATATTTTGGTAGCAAAACCAAAACTATCTTGGTTTGAACTTCTTCTGCCATGATCCGATCTTGCAGCTATGCGGGCCATTTAGAAATCCTCCGGGTGATGTTTGAAATACATGATCATCTCGTTGGTGAGGCTGGACGTGTCCTCAAGCGCGTCCGGGAGCTCGTCGCGATCCATCCAAACGCCCAGCTTGAGCTCTGAGGTATCCAGCGTAATCTCCGGCGAGCCGTCCAGCTCACAAAAGAAACCAGCAAGAAGTGTATCTGTTAAAGACCAAGGTTGATCCTTGTAGTAACGAATATTTTTGATGTTGAGACCGGTCTCTTCTTTCACCTCACGCGCGCAGGTCTCCTCCAAGGTCTCCCCAATTTCCGTGAAGCCGGCGACAAGAGCAAAGCGCGTGTAGCGTCTACCTGCATATTTGGTGAGCAACAACTTGTTTTTGTGGGTAACGCCGCAGATAACGGCGGGCTGAATCTTGGGGTAGACCACCTTGTTGCATGCGGGACAGCAAATCTCACGGGCTCGCGTTACCCGTAAGGTCCTGTGACCACATCTGCTGCAATAGGCGTTGTCACGATACCAGTTTCTCAGCTGCCAGCCCGTGATAGCGGCAAAAGCCAGCCAGCGAGGCTGGGCCGTCCGCAAGACGGAGAGCTCCTTAAACGTGAAGCCTTCAGGCGCGCAGATCTTCTCGCCCTCAAGCAGGTAGAAGTATGTTTCATCAATCTTGAAACAATAGGTCAAGTCGTGCGGATTTGGCGCAGGTTGGAAATCATGCACGCGGGGAAGGGCCAGGGTATCTTCTGCAAGCGACAGCAGCGCGCGGCCGTCCTGGTAGGCCAACACGTAATCTGCTTGCTGCGCAGGTCGCGCCTGGTATGCATTGTGGTAGTTGTGGCCTTCTATGTCCTGAATCACACACGATCCTCCCCTCAGCAGCACACGGCACCGATGACTTCTGATGCCGCGCCACTTCTCTTGCTCCGTAATTGTAGGTATTGCCTTTTGGCTTTACACCCACACAGGCAAAGAAATGGGTAACGCAGAATATCCAAAGAAGTATGAATGCTATAGTTCTATTCAGGTTCAACAGATTGGGGCAAAAATGTCCAAATATGTACTCGTTGCGGAAACTGGATCTGACATTCACCAGGATACTGCTCAAAAATATGGCATTCAGACGGTACCGATGCACGTCAATTTTGCAGGTCAAAGCAAGGACGACGACAGCTTTCCCGTGGAGGAGCTCTACCAGAACTTTGATGCAACTGGAGAGTGTCCGCAGACGGCAGGCTGTTCACCTGCGGATTTTGCACGCGTGTTTGACCGCATTCACGCTGAGCAGCCCGACGCGCAGATTGTGTACCTGGCCTATTCTGCGCAAACGACCGTTTCTATGCAGTCGGCTGAGATTGCGTCTCAAGGCAGAGATTACGTAACTGCCTTTGATACCAAGGCCGTATCTTCTGGTCAGAGACTCGTCGTGACCAACGTGGCCCGTTGGCTTGAGCAAAACCCCGATGTGAGTATTCAAGAAATTGCATCTTTTGTCGCCGATCAGGCGCAGCGCATCCGTTTTGCCTTCATGCCGGGAGAGCTCAAGTTCCTGCGCGCAGGCGGGCGCCTTACCAACACCGCCTATCTGGGCGCGACGATGCTTCGCATCAAGCCGACCATCGAGGTAGTCGATGGTCGGCTGGTGGCAACCAAGAAGCGCATCGGCTCCATCCGCAAGTGCATGGCCGAGCTCTGCGAGAGCTTCTGCATCCATGAGCTTAAGGATTTGAGCCGCGTCAACATCACGTACACCTCTGGCGATGAACCCGATCCCAAGGTCAAGTCACTGTGCGAGAAGATCTTGAAGCACCATGGCGCGCAGGAGATTGAATGGGTCAAATCCGGCGGTGTGATTGCTTCTCACTCCGGACCCCATTCCTTTGGCATCGCTGCGCTGGCAGCAAAGTAGTCCACCGTCCGCTACCTGCGCATGCTAGCGGCAGCGCACAGGTGGCAGATGGCAGCGCAGCGGACATCATCTCGCATCGCGTGGCGACATCAATGCTTTGCTCGTGTAGTGATACGGGGCACCATGGCCGCCGAGAATGATCCACTCCCCTGGATCCAAGAGTGCAAAAAGATCTTTGCGCTCCTTGCGGCAGAGGTCAGGTTGCATATCGACCGAAATCATGAGGTAGGGTGACAGCGTATCAAAGCGCGCCTGTTGCTTGGTCTCGCCGTGCACGTTGACAAAGATGTCGCCCGAGATACAGAGGTGATAGGTGCGCTCAATCAAGATGGTTTCACCCATCACATGGCCGCCGCGCCCCTGCCATACCTCAAAGTTGAGCGGTGCCCTTCTGAGATAGACGGGCTCACCGTCTGCAGAATAACACCTGCTTATGGTCTCATCTCCTGCAAAAGCCCCTTGACCCAGGTTCTCAAAGGTCTCGTACGCGGGCACTTCATAAGACGTCAGAATTTTGCAGATCTCTTCATACGCGCCGTGGAGCTCATTATGTGCACGCCAGTTAGGCTCACCGTGTCTTTCCATAGCAAAGTTTGAAAGCACGTCGTTTACGGCAATAACGTTATCAAAGAGATCCGTACACCCCGCATGGTCTATATCCGCATGGGTCAAGAAGAGCTCTTTTGTTCTCTCATCCCAATCTGGATAGAGTTTTTGGTACAGCTTTTGATATTCATCTCTAAAGGCACGATAGCCAGAATCTATGCAGAAGAGCCTGTCTGCACATTCAAAAACCCAGGTATCACTACCTGCTGGGGGCTCTATGCACGTGCACTTGAGGCCTTTTCCCGCATCAAATTGCGTGATGCGAACCGTCTTGAAAAAGGCATCACCCTTATAGGACTTGATATAGTGTGCAAGCAATTCAAGATATTCAAATGGCTTGAACGGATTGCCGCTTCTCTTCTCAAGTTTTTGAATGATCTTGTTGGAATTCACCAGGATGGTATGGCGATCATGAGGGTCTAGGGACAGCTTTTCTGCCAGCGCATCCACAAAGGTCAGATAGAAAAATGTGTTATCTATCACATGTTGGTGTTTGTTGTACGGCAAAATGCGCACAGTGCAAATCTCTTCTGCATCAGCCATAAAACGCGTGAGTTGCGCATGGTTTTCTACATAGATACCCACATATACCTTGGGATCTTTCTGCTCATTGTCCCCCATGTCACAGTAGGTGATATTGAACTGGTAGCGCTCGATAAGCTCAAGCAGCTGTCTTAAGGTAGTGGTGGTGTCCACGGCGCTGCATTCCAGAAGACATACCTCTCCTCTGATAGCACCAGAGTCCAAAATGCCCATTTCCTCAAAATGCTTGTCACATGCCGCAAGGGCATCTGAGCTGCCTTCGACATCCAGAAAATACGTATGTGGATCTATCACCGCATTATGGCTGGCTCGGCTCACGCGAACATTTTCTCTATCGCATACCTTCATAACACGCAGGAGCTCACCGGCGTGGTCAGGCAACATTACTACATACGTCTTCTTCATTTGGCCTTATCCTCATGATCAAGCTGCCCTGCTTGCTGTACTGATGTGGGATTGTGTGACTCCAACCTAATGGTCTCCTGGATACCGACAGCCGCCGCTTGAGGATCAAGGTAATAGGGTTTACCAGCAATCTCCAGCCCACCAAACGATCCCGTCTTGAAGTCAAATACCAGAGGAACGCCACAGGGCACATTGATAGTACGGATCTCATCTGCCGTAAGATCCTCAATAACTTTTATGAGGCTCCGCACCACCGATCCGTGCGTCACCACCAAGACAGTCTGTTCTTGCAAAAGACAGGGAATCACGAATGCCTGCCAAAAGGGTGTCAAGCGCTCGATCACATCTTTGAGACACTCTGCGCGAATCTCTCTTGGATCAATTCGGTCGAGTCCATCTTGAGCAAAGCTTTGATAGCGCTCATCTGTTCCCGTGAAGAGAGGTGAATCCACACTGATCTCAGGTGGCCGCACATCAAAACTTCTCCGATACGTTCTAAACAGCTCATCACCATATTTTTCACGCATAGCAGGACGCGTTTGTCCCTGAAAGGCACCATAGTGACGCTCATTGAGCCTCCAGGTGCGTATGGTGGGAATCCACAACCTATCGACCACATCTAGGACAATATCTGCGCTCACAATAGTGCGCCGCAGCACAGAGGTAAAGAGCGCATCCGGGAAGATACCAGCGTTCCGCATAAGCTCACCGGCATAGCGAGCTTGTGAGCGTCCATGCTCTGTCAGCGGCACATCTACCCATCCAGCAAACTTGTTGACCGTTTTATCTGTCCAAACACTCTCCCCGTGGCGCATGACCACCAGCCGAGCACCAGATGTGTTATCTGACATATTTCACCTCAACACACAACCCGTTATCTCCCTCATACGTTAGATGCTCTCTGAGCTCTTCACCAGCTTCTCAAAAAGATTTCTCAATCATGCCGGCCGAGCTCACGCACGCTTTGGGTCGGCGCGCACGCGCGTTATCTCTTCCGGCGCGACAATCTCTTCTGGCGCGGCACGTATGCGTGTGGCAGAAGACTCTTCTAGCGCCATAACCACAGGAACATCCACGATCTTATCGCCCACGAAGGCAGCTGGGGCATGGGTGCTATCTGCGATCGCTGGTCTCATCTGATAGTGCGCATGGCTTTTGATTCCCGCCAGGTCAGCTTTGAGGGAGGGGATGTCCTCGTGAATGTATAGGTATATGCCGCGCACAAACATGCCGGCCGATAAGATCAGGCATATGACACTCAACAGCAGAGCTACGTTTATTACATCAATCATGCTTCACCTTCCTTGTCCAGACGCGTTACCGGATTTGCAAAGACGACCTCGATGTTTCTTGCAAGGAGATCCGTGCCTTCTACAATCTCTTGGTAGATAGGTGCTGCTACCTCGTCATTTACTGCTGCAAAGTCCTTTTGAGCACGCGTGGTTGCAAGGATGTGCAAGCTGATACCCTCAATCTCTTTTCTGGTAACGCCCGCACGTGCCAAGTTCTTAAGGTGCAAAGGGGATGAGAGCATCTCAAAGCTCACCTGAGCAAGTTTCAGCTGCACAGTGGGCTCTTGAGACTGGGGTTGCGATTCTTTGTTCCACGCCAGCTGAAGCTGCTGCCACATTGATTGATACAAAGGTATCAGGTCTTTGCCTTCACGCCCTGCCTCAGTCATGGAGACATGAAAGCTGGTAATTATCTCATATGCGTGGGCATTGGTATAAAAACGTGCGGTGGTGTCCGTATCTTCATGCTGGGGCATGCGCGCATCCATTGTTTCTCGGGCTTGCTTAAACCACTCATATGAGCTGCTTGCTGCCTCAAGTGCTTTTCTGCCGGAGGTGCTCTCCTTAAGCACCAGGTTCTCCCCCTGCGCGCGGTAATCAAAGTAGCAAAGATACAAGATGCCCGCGTTATAGCAGATCTCTGCATAGCGATCATCTCTCTTAAGCGCAGCACTATTGGCCTTCCAGAGCTCTTGCCACTGTTGCTCCTCATCTACACTGAGTACCCCATCTGCCTTATAGACCTCGAGAAGCTTCTCGTATGCTTCTGGACAGCCAGGTGAGCTCGTGAGAGCACGTATAAGTAGTTTAGGTTTTGATGCAAGACTTGTCAGCGAAGCTGCCTGCAAGAGCTGTTCGTAGGAACTCCTCCGTGCTGCCGACGCACCTACATAACATGCCAGTGAGATAGCAAGCAGTGTTGCGCCCGCCACCATATGCAGGTTGAATCTTCTAATAACGTGTCTCAGATTATCTTGATACTGCTTCGTGAGTTTTTCACAATGCATGAGGTCATACTGCATATCTGCAATATCTTGATAGCGCTCATGCACATCATTTCTTGTAGCACGCAAAATGATGTATTCCAAGCCATCAGAGAGCTTTGGCTTGATCGTGCGTATGGGAACAATATCAAGCGCACGCATGTTGCTGCTGTCTGAAGATACATCTGCTTCTTTGGATGGGATACGACCGGTAACCAGGGAAAACAGCGTTGCGCCTAGGGCATAAATGTCTGCCCGCGCATCTACGGTGGTCTTTGCTTCATTAAGTCCCAGCTGCTCAGGGGCAGAATACCCAAAGGTGCCAATCAAGCGCTCATCACGAAGCGCTGAGCCATCCATCTCTTCTGCAATACCAAAGTCGATCAGGCGCAGCGTGCCATCCTCTTTGAGCATGATGTTATGAGGCTTCATGTCACGATAGACAATAGCGGGGCTTCTATGGTGCAGATACCCTAAGACCTCGCAGAGTTGTATGCCCCAGGCAATCACCTGTTCTTGCGAGAATCCGTCTGGATGCTGCTTCAAGGCAACACTCAGTGGTACTCCTTCGCAGAAGTCCATCACAACATACAGCTCATGACCAGGAGTATCACAGATCTCAACGACCCTCGGAATATAAGGGTGATCGAGCTGATTCATAAGGTGCGCTTCTTTGAGGATGGCTTGCCTGTTGGCCCCCCGAATCTCTGGTGCCACATCTGTCTTCATGGCTTTTATCGCCCAGAGCTTTGAGAGGTTCATATCACGGGCAAGCCAGACGCGCGACATGCCACCTGTGCCCAATAGCGTAAGAACCTTGTATTTGTTGTTGAGAATGCTCCCTACTCCCATGTGCTCCATGAGTATCACTTTGCCTCTTGGAAGCGCGCGGTGCGATTCTTATAGCGTGATGCGGCAAACAGCACAAGCCCTATTGCAGCGGCGACGACCACTGCCTCAGGGATGAAACTTGAAATGTAGAAGATCTCAGATTCTGCGGAGGCGCTCCTACCTGCATAATCGGTGACTTCCACCTTAAGTTTTCGTGGCGCGAATGATTGTGCAGGTATACGCACGCGATACGTGCCCGCGCGGTTTGTTGGTACAACTTCTACCGGCGCATTATCTACGTAGGCACTCACATCGTCTCCGTTGCTGATTTCATCTTTGATGTAAATCTCAACTTCTTGCACAAATGCGCAGCTGATGGGGGCAATATTGAGCGGCTCTATGGCAGGGCCTATCTCATCTAAGGTAAAGGAAAGATCGCATTCGTTGTGATCTGACTCATAAGAGCCTTCGTCCTTCTTCCAAAATTGCGTGGATGAGTTAAGATTGTGAGCCCTGTCGTAGGCACTGACAAACACCGCATAGCTTCCCTGTCCACCGTCACCATCATCTGAGCTGCTCCCTATACCAAAATTGGCACGGCTGATGTGATAGAGCGTTTGGTGCCAGTGTGCCTGCGTGGCATCCCCCTCATCAACAACGGTATAGCCAGCGTCAGACGTAGTTGGGCTTTGCTCAAGGCGCACTGTTCTCTGGGCGTATTCTTTTGTGACCTCTAAGGTAGAGAGGTCGACGCCGCTGACATTGATTTCACGTATCTCAATGTCTGGCGCATCCCAGAGAAGCTTTTTGCCACCAAGAGACACCTCCGAATCTGCGGAATATGCGCGTACCAGGTAAGTTGATCCAAAACGGTTAAGGGAGAATCTCAAGGACTTCTCTGCGGCGTTGCCTGCACAATCTTCAACATAAACGCGCAGGTCATAGATATCATCTGCCAAGGGGTCAAACGCGTGTGCATCGCGGACACTCATGCCCAAGTTTTGGATCTCTACAGAGATGTTTTTCTCGCCCAGCGAGCGATTAAGCGTGATATGAGGCAGTTCTCCGGGATGTGAGACGCGCGTGAGCTCTACTTTCAGCGTTTCTGCATCGAGCGCTATTGCGTCGCTCAGCTCCACGCGAGGCGTCACCTGGCCATTGTAGGCGCCCTCATCTTCTAAGGTATGAAGCGTATGCTCCCCTGTTGTAAGAACAATCTCCGCTTCTCCAGCAAGCACCAGCTCTGGCGGTGTGGTGTCTATGATGAACGGCTCCTCCGTGAGGGGCTCAAAGGCATTGCCTGCCAAATCCTTGCCAGAGACGGTTAGGTGATGCTCCCCTTCTTGGGCAAAAATGATCTCTATAGTGTGGGTTAACCCCGACGTGTTCCAGCTTCTCAGCTGCCCATCTGTATCAATACTCACAAGGTCTGGGTCAAAAGATGTCTCCTGTATGCTGAGATAGGCCGTTCGCGCGTGGGCATAGTAGCGACCGTGTGACGCCGGCTCCTCACTCCATGTCAGACTGGCTTGAGGTGCGCTGGTATCTATCGTGACCTCTTGAAGCTCTGCCGTGTTGGAACGATTGTTGGCACAGTCAGTGAGCTGTGCTGTTACAGAATAGATGCCGTCTTCTGCAAGAGATGTCTGATAAACCCACGGCATGCCTTGTTTTATGAAGTCTGACACACAGACAACCTGCTGTGTCTCCTCCTGTGTTGCAGCATCTCTCTTGGTAATGAGTGCCACTGGCCGCGTAGGGTCGAGCACGGCCAGAAGTGAGAAATTGTCTTCATCCACGCTCACATTGAGCGTCTGAGGCTTTCGATAGTAACTGTGAGAAGTAGGTCCTCCAAGAGAGATGTCTGCCGGATTGGTATCCAGGATTACCGCAGCTGGATGCCCTATTCTGGCAAGTGCTGTATTGGTGAGATCTTCTTGTCCCAAACGTGCCTTATCGCTCTGGACACTACCCATGCTTCCAAGAGACCACACCCTGGTGTTTCCCACCACATCTTGTATGATCACCTCGTCTTCTTGGCTGATCCTTGATCCCAAGAAATCTTGGGCCAGATCAAGTGTCATTACCTGGGAGAGAGAAGGTTTCTCCAGCTCATACGTGTTGAGGGTCTCTTCGCGCTTGAAAGACATGCTGGTCACGCCCGATGTATCCGTGCAACTCAGCGCAAGCTTTGCGGGAGTATTGAAAAAGATATAAGAGCCGCCTGCCAGCTGAGCGCTCGGCTCACCAATAAGCTCTGCATGCACAACACGTGGAGCTTCTCTATCAACGACGAAGTTTTTTCCGCCAGCATGGGTGCTATGGCCAACCACATCAAAGGCATCTATGGTTGGCTCTGCCCAAATCCCGTCTGGACACTCATCTACCTGGATCGTGGTCGTATAACCAGGTGTGCCATCGCTTGCTTGTACGTGCTCCCATGTAGCTATATCTGAGAGATCGGGAAGGTGATCCGCTTGTACCGTTGTCCTTTCAAGATCCAAATTTGCATCAAAAATTGAAATAACACAGGATACGGGACGCCCATAGTAGTCAACCTGACCTATCCGAATGGACGGATCTGGCCGAAATATACTGACCTCAGGCGTCGTTGCATCGACCACGAATGTACGAGAGATGACAGGCTGTGCCTCGTTCTTGAGTGCATCTTGAGCATGAATCTCGACAAAGTAGGTGCCGTCTTGAGAAAACTCATAGCTCAGCGTATGGATATCTCCCTGATGCTGCCACGCGTTAGGCAACGTTGTGCTCAGCGCATCACCGCGCTTATGAACAACACGCACAGAAACACTCTTGGCATCCCAATGTGCCTCCTCGACCGTAACGCTCATGAAGCGTCTGTCTTTAAATATCTCCTGAGCTGCATCTTTGGATGAAAAGTCTAGTTTTACTTGAGGAGCCGTAATATCCACCACGATGTTTTTGATCTCACGGGTGCTTATATGCCCTGCCTTATCCCTGGCAGTGAGCACCATTCTTTGATAGGTGCCCTCTTCAAGCTCCACGATCCAATCGGTTCCTTGGTGTTGGAGGGGAAGGACGCGGCCATCGCACGTTAGCTCCACACCTTCTAGATGCTCATCTCTCACACTGAACGCAATGCGCTGCTCTCCCTGCTTGAGATATATCTCTGCATCACCAAGCTCACGCTGTGATGTGTTCATACACCGCACGCGCTCAATGGCTGGGGCTGTACTGTCCACCACAATATGAGAACCGGTCTTGCCCTCTGCTTGTCTTCCCAAGGCATCGCGCACCCGAATTGCAGCATCCACGCTCCCCTCTGGCAGCGTTATCTTTGCTTGATACCTTCTGGGATTTTCTTGGTCTTGCTGCCATGAAACAGGACCTGATGTCCCCATCTCAACGAGGTCTTCAGCAAACGTTTGATCTTCAACCACCAACGTTGCCTGTCTGCTCACCAGATAGAGCGGCTCTTCTTCTGTTGGGCTTTGAGAAAAGAGATTTACCACACCTGTTTGAGTCTCAGCTAAAAGCTCTATGTGCGGTGCGGAAGCATCAATCACAAAGTGGTCTTCGCCTGTACAAAAATGCTCTTCGACAGCCCCTGATGTGCCCTCATAGGACACAGCAAGATCCTCGTAGTTTCCTTCTTTCACAAAATCCAGGCGCGCAGATGCTACTTCATTGTCGTATGTCCACGACACGTCAAGATCCACACGCTTACTGTCTTGCAGAATACTGACCGATAGATCTTTTCCCAGAAGTTCTGAGCGTGGGATTGCAATGTAGGCAACCATGCCCTCATATACCGAGATACCAGGTACTTTATTGACAAACTCCACGCTTACATGCGCCTCAGTCTGCGCGATTGCATACAGAGCATCTTTTTGGCTCAGCACCTTGGGCAAAGGTGGCACAGCAGACATGGCGACCAGTGAAAGCGAACATAAGGAGAGCGCGACGGTGCTGGCTTTACGTGCACCACGAGATCTTTTAGGCTTCCGTGATCCAACTTGTTCTTTCATCGACACATCTGCCCAGAGTCGCGCGTTATGAAGGTCCAGTAGATAATGCCTGCACCCATATCGCAACAGATGCCGCCTTGAATGCCAAGGATTTCTCACGGTTGCCCCCTTATTGCAACACCACACCGTCTGCACTCTCTCTGACATAAAGCCTAAGATCCAAGCAACAACGGTGAATCAATAAGTTCAGAAAGGCACCCATTCCTCTGGCACGAATCTTGCACCAACCTGGCACGAATCCATAAACGTACACGTTAGGGGCATCCAAAATGCGAGAAGGACATCGTGTTGTATCAGATGCCCTTCTCGCTATGTCATATCTTCTCTATGTGCCGAGCGCCCCGCGCCTGGCAGCACCATAATCCCTGCTACGCCAGTATATCTGCACTGTCCTGGTGTTCGTTAAACCACTTTTGCGCATATGAACAGGTGGGTTTGGCCTTCTTACCATTGAAGCGCAGGTGCCTTACGCAGGAGCTCATGAGGCGTCCTGCCAGCCCCATACCGCGCTCGCTGGGAGAGACGTAGACCGACTTGATATCCACCACATCATTGCCGATATCCTCAAATTCAACTTTGCCTTTCACATTGCCGCTGTCGTTGAGAAATACCACGCTATCCTCATTGGTCTGAAATACCATGTCTACCTCCTGTTTAAGCGGTAAGTAAAACCGCGTAGCCACGTGGCTACGCGGTCTCATCCAAATATAATGCGGTACATTTTATGTACCCACTTACACAGCGCCTAATCAGCTCGCGCCAAAACAGTCGTGAGCGGAGGCACTGCTCGCCCAAGCGCTTCTCACACGGGGCGTATGTGGCCTATTGCAAGAGACGAAGCATGTCGTCTTTGGTAAGCGATTTCAAAGAGACGTGGCTTTCTGTGTCCATGACCTCGTCAGCCAGAGCGCGCTTGCGCTCCTGCATCTCCAGAATGCGCTCCTCAAGCGTGTGCTCGCAGATCACCTTATACACCACGACTCGCTTGGTTTGTCCAATACGGTGCGCTCGGTCGGTCGCCTGGTTTTGCGCCGCCGCATTCCACCAGGGGTCGGCGTGCACCACAACGCTCGCCGACGTCAAATTGAGGCCCGTACCGCCCGCCTTGAGCGAGATCAGAAATACCGGCGTCGCATCCTCATTGAAGCGATTGACCAGCTCAAGACGTCTCTTTTTGGGAGTTTGGCCCGTAATCATGGCATGTGCGTAGCCGCGCTTGTCCAGCTCCTGCGCAATGATGTTGAGATAGCTCGTGAACTGCGAGAAGATGAGCATCTTTTCATGCGCATCGACCACCTGCTCGACGATGTCCATAATGGCTCCGAGCTTGGCAGATGTTCCCTCGTAGGACTCAAAAACCAGGTGCGGATCGCAGCATATCTGGCGCAGGCGCATCAGCCCTGAAAGCACTTGCAGTTTTGAGCGGCCAAAATCATCGTCCTTTTGCGCCATGAGCGCGTCTCTCAACTCCTGCGACACTGCTGCGTAGAGTTTTTCCTGCTCAGGCACCATATGCGTCAGAACGACCTGCTCAAGCTTGTCAGGTAGATCACGCAGCACATCCTTCTTGAGTCTCCGCATGATAAAGGGTCCTACCAGCTCTTTCAGCTGTTTGGCGGCAAGTTCGTCTTCCTCTTCTACCATGGGGCGCTCAAAGCGCTCGCGGAAGCGCTCGTAGCTGCCTAGAAGTCCTGGCATCAAAAAGTCAAATATGCTCCAAAGCTCTGAGAGGCGATTCTCCACGGGAGTTCCCGTGAGCGCAAAGCGATGCTTGGCAACCAGCAATTTGACCGAGCGCGCAGAGAGCGTCTCGTGGTTTTTGATATATTGCGCCTCATCTAAGACAGCAGCCCAGAGCTTGAGTTTTGCATAGTCTTCTATGTCTCTGCGCAAGAGTTCGTAGCTGGTGATCATCACGTCTGTCCTGCTGAGTTTTCTCACCAAGCTCCGCTCTTCTACGCTGCCTGCCACCACACGCACGTTGAGGCTGGGAGCAAAGCGTGAGAACTCGGCCTGCCAGTTGTAGACCAGAGACGCAGGACAGACAATCAAGGCAGGGCCGAAGCTGCGGATCTCTTTCACATGTGCCACCAAAAGGGCAATGAGCTGCACTGATTTACCCAAGCCCATCTCGTCTGCAAGAATGCCGCCCAGCCCCATCTTGGTAAGAGCACACATCCACTGATAGCCGGTCACCTGGTAGGGCCGCAAGGTATGCACCAAAGATGCGGGCACGGCAAAACTGGCCGGGTCATAGGATCTAAAGTCTTCAAGATAACGCTTGAACGATTCTGCCTGTGCGTCTTTATCCACCATGTGTTCAAGCAAAAATGCCTTGTAGGAGGGTATATGCGCATGCCCTGCCTCCAGGTCTTCGGTCGTTAAGCCCAAGGTTTCTGCCATGTCAGAAATGGTTTGCAAGTCCACGGTGTCAAGATCAAGAATTGAACCATCTTTCAGGTGGTAGTAGCGCTTCTTTTGCCGGTAGGTCTCCAGAAGCTCACGCAGCTCTTCTCGCTCAATTCCTGATGTTGTGATGGTGAGGTCAATGAGATGGCTCTTGTAGGACACCCCCACGTGGAACACGGGTTTTGCCGATGAGCGCAGAGCCTTAAAGCTCTCCGTGCAGAGGACTTTTCCCAAACGCGCCATCTCTCGCGTGCCCTCATAGACCAAGGTAGCAAGGGCGCTTCTGCTATGCGCGCGAGAAAGCAAGGCCTTGCCAGAAGAATCAATCACGGGCAGATAGCGCAAAACCACCTCACGCGCCAGGGATTCGCCCGCAAAATTGCGCTGGATATTGGCCGTATCGACCGATCGCTCCGTGAGAATGGCATACGTAGCCTCACCGTAGTGCGCCTCTACCCGACAGCTTGCACCACTCTTGCCATAATCAAGCAAGAAGGTGAGCTCTAGCGGCTGGGGGCGCAGGCGTTCAAGCTCTGCCGGTACACTCACCTTGAGCGCCTTCTCCAAAACCGGAAGCACCAGCGCCGCAAACGTAGGGGCATCTTTCTTTGAGATCAACAGGTGCTGAGAGGGATCGTTAAACGTATCCGCAATGACATCCGCAGCGCGCGCAACCGCATCAGAACACACCAGAAGATACTCCCCATCGCAAGCCAAACAGAGATCTCCTATATGGACAAAGCGACAAGAACCATGGCGCATAAACTCAAACGATCCACCGGTGAGCTCCACAAGCTCCACCGACACCTCAGGGTCTCCCTTTTGAATGGTGAGCACCGTCGAGGTCATATGGGGCATGAGCAGGTGTTCTTTAGATGCATCTGCCACGTGTACGCGCTGGTCAAGATAGAGCTCCAAGAACTCTTGGAGCTCCGGCGCTGACAGGTGGATCTCCCGCACGTTGGTGTGGTATGTGCCGGTAAAGCTTCTGCCCACCAGCTTGTCGAGCGCATAACTGCGGCGATTTCTTATCGCCCGCTCTAAGAATTGCACCACGCGCCAGCTCTGGGGGCTGAAGGAATCCGGTGCATGGGTGAAGGCGAGCTTCTTGCCATAGCGCACATAGGCGCACTTATCCACCGCGTCGACGAAATCACCCAGGGATTTGAGCACGTAAGAACCCATATCGCCCGAGATTTCAAAACGCAGTCCAAAGCCGCCCACGTTATAGATCAGCTGCGGCACCAGCACAACGCTCCCGCGTTGGTGTTCGGTAAATGCGCCCTCACCCAAGCGGACATTGGGCGTGCGCGCAAGATAGCGCGCAATGCTTGTGGACGTTGTCACAAAGTGGCTCTCATCAAAACCTGTCCACGCATGGGGTCTGTCGTTAAAATCCAAGCAGAGCGCAACGCAGTGTCTGCACGGGCCTCCAAACTTTCTGGACGCCTCACACGTGCACGCATATCTCACCAGCTGATCTTTCTCCTCATCCAAAATAACATGCGCGCTATCTTGGATTTCTGAGGCATTGGCCGCATCAACCACCGCTCTCAGCGAGGTCAAGCCATCTTTATATTCACATGTTCTGTCGTGGATCAAAAGGCCTCTATCTGCAATGATGGCTGCCCGGCTCAATACCGCCGGACTCACGAGCTTGGACAAACTAACTCGAGAAATCAAAGATGATCCTCTCAGACATACGTAAAGTTGAAGATGTACTCCGCGCACCAATTTCTTCTATGGAGCATCTAACAATAGCGCGAAACGAGTCGCGTGGGTGTGCAGTAAAAAACCTATGCACAATCGACACCCCAGCGCCTCATCTATAGACACGCTCGCTCAGACCGTGCGCCCGAGGCGCTCTCGACGCTGGCGGATATAGTCCTCTACCGGCGCTTCTGATATGACCACGGCAATAAAAATGAGGCCAAAACCCATGATCAGCCGCGCGGTAAGAGGGTCTCCGTAAAACAGAACGGAGAACATGACGCCAAAGACGCTCTCCAGCGACAGCAAAATTGACGCCTGCGCACCGGGCACATGACTCTGGCCGACGTTTTGCAAAATGGTACAGAGGCACGACGACAGCAAGATAACGTAGGAGAGCTGCACCACCAGATCAAATGTGGGCACAACTGCGGGAAACGGCTCACTTACCAGCGCTTTGATGAAAGAAATGAGCCCCATCGTAAATACGTCAATGACCGTCATGGCCAAGATATCAAGTCCCTGCGTGTACTTTTCTATAATCACAATCTGAATGGCAAAGCACAAAGCACTCAGAAGTGTCATCCAGTCTCCCCATCTGAGCGAGAAGGTCATGGACTCGTCGAGCGATACAAATCCCACGCCGATCAAACACAGCAGTGCTGCTACAAAGTTTGATGTTTGTGGGCGCTTCTTGAATGCAAACCATGCCAAAAACGGCACCAGAACGCAGTAGATAGATGTGAGGAACGCATTGTTGGAAGGCGTGGTATCCACAAGCCCCATATTTTGTACCAGATACCCAAGACCACCTGCGGTTCCTATAAGCACGCCCGCACGTATATGGTTAAAATCAAGATGTTTTTTCAACCGCGTGTGAAAGATTGCGGCCAAGATCACACCAGAGATAAGAAAGCGCAAAGCAATCAACCATGCAGGTGAGATGATATCCAGTGCCCCCTTCAAGATCATGAAGGAGCCGCCCCAGATGAGGGCTGCCAAAAGCAGCATGGCACGGTAGAGCCATATGGAATGGACGTGTTGCGACGGCGGCGCCCCAGCTTCACTCATGTGGCGCTACCCCCAGTAGACGATCTTTTGCTTTGCCTCATCTGCGGCATCTTTACCCAGATAGCGCTCAACTATGGCAAGGCCAAGATCGGCAGCAGTGCCCATACCCTGGCTGGTCAGGATATTATCCGAAATCACCACGCGCTCATTGGTGACAACCTCTGCACCGTTTTGGGCAAGCTCCGCCTGGAAATTTGGATTGGCCGTTGCGCGCCGGCCAACAAGGTGCCCTCTGCGCGCAAGAATCACTGCTGGCGCAGCACAGATGGCTGCCACGTCCTTGCCGGCGCGCACGAAGTTATCTACAGCATCCATGAGTTTTTCGGCAGCAGCAAGATTGTTGGTACCGGGCATGCCACCGGGTAAAAAGATCATATCGTAGGTGTTGAGATCCACCTCATCCAGCGTATATGCGCAGGTAATGGTGACCTTGTGAGACGAAGTGATGGTCCTCTTGTCACTCACCGCCACCAGATCAGCCTGAATTCCCATCCTAAAGAGCACGTCTGTCACCGCGAGCGCCTCAACCTCTTCGCATCCCGGAGCCAAACATGCAGCCACTTTCTTATCTGTTTGCTTTTCAAAAGCCATGGTGTCCTCCAGTAGGTATCTCATATATAAGCACGCGCGTGCGCCATGTTCGGGCGCCGTGTTCGGGCGCCGCTGCGCACACTGCTACGGCCGTGGGCTCCATTCTACACACATCATATTTTCATGAATGGCGTTGTGAAATACGGCGAACGGGACTATCATCACTGTAAACGGTTGATTTGGCTGAGCTTGTTGCATGATGGACGTTTTTTCACCGTATGTTCCTTCAAAAGTGATGCTTATCTACAGACAACGTCTGAATCTGGCTTAGGGGGCCAAGTTCACAGCACGTTTTGTTTGGCTTTTCAAATCAATGTGGTCCGCGCCGCGGCCATGGGATTTGACGGAGAGGAGAATTCATGCAGTATTCCGCAGAAGTGGAGGGTATGTGCCCTGTTGCTAAGGGTGCTTACCACGGACCTGCACCCATCCCTGAGGAGGGTAAGTGGGTTCAAGCAACAAAGATTGAGGACATTTCTGGCTACACGCATGGTGTAGGTTGGTGTGCTCCTCAGCAAGGCGCATGCAAGCTCAGCCTTAATGTAAAAGATGGTGTTATTGAAGAGTGCCTGATCGAGACCATTGGTTGTTCGGGCATGACTCACTCTGCCGCTATGGCTGCAGAGATTCTTCCTGGCAAGACCATTTTGGAGGCGCTCAACACCGACCTGGTGTGTGACGCAATCAACGTGGCCATGCGTGAGCTCTTCTTGCAGATTGTCTACGGCCGTACGCAGACCGCATTTTCTGAGGGTGGCCTGCCAGTCGGCACGGGTCTTGATGACCTGGGCAAGGGCATGCGTTCCATGGTTGGTACCACCTACGGCACCAAGGCAAAGGGTGCGCGCTACCTTGAGCTCACCCAGGGCTACATCACCAAGCTCGCTCTGAACGACAAGAACGAGATCATTGGCTTTGAGTTCTTGAACCTGGGCAAGTTCACCGATGCAATCAAGGCTGGTGTGGATGCAAACGAGGCCGTAAAGGCAGCCATGGGCCGCTTTGGCCAGTGGGATCAGGCCGTCAAGTCCATCGATCCACGTTGCGAGTAGAGCAAAGGAGGCTGAGACATAATGGCAGTTACATTTGAAGGTTATGAGCGCCGTATCGATAAGATTAACAAGGTGCTCGGCGGATATGGCATCGACGGTCTTGAGGATGCCAAGAAGATTTGTGCCGATAAGGGCCTGGACCCGTACGGCATTGTGATGGACGTGCAGTCCATTGCCTTTGAGAACGCCGGCTGGGCATACACGGCTGGCTGCGCCATTGCAATCAAGAAGGGCGTCAAGAGCGCTCCTGAGGCAGCTTCTGCCATCGGCGAGGGTCTGCAGGCATTCTGCGTCCCCGGCTCCGTTGCAGATGAACGCAAGGTTGGCTTGGGCCACGGCAACTTGGGCGCCATGCTCTTGGGTGAGGATACGGAGTGCTTTGCATTTCTCGCCGGCCATGAGTCCTTTGCTGCAGCAGAAGGCGCTATTGGCATTGCCAACAACGCAAATAAGGCTCGCAAGAAGCCGCTGCGCGTTATCTTGAACGGCCTGGGCAAGGACGCCGCTCAGATCATCGCTAGGATCAATGGCTTCACCTACGTAAAGACCAAGTTTGACTACTTCACGGGCAAACTTGAGGTTGTTGAGACCATCCCCTATTCTGATGGTCCCCGCGCAAAGGTCAACTGCTACGGCGCAGACGATGTCCGCGAGGGCGTAGCCATCATGTGGCATGAGAACGTCGACATCTCCATTACCGGCAACTCCACCAACCCCACGCGCTTCCAGCACCCCGTTGCTGGCACCTATAAGAAGGAGCGCCTGGAGGCTGGCAAGAAGTACTTCTCCGTGGCTTCTGGTGGCGGCACCGGCCGTACGCTGCACCCGGATAACATGGCAGCTGGCCCTGCATCATATGGCATGACCGATACCATGGGTCGCATGCACTCCGATGCACAGTTTGCTGGTTCCAGCTCTGTTCCTGCACACGTAGACATGATGGGCCTCATTGGCATGGGCAACAACCCCATGGTCGGCGCCACTGTTGCCTGCGCTGTTGCTGTTGAAGAGGCCATGAACAAGTAAGTGGCTTTGGTCGCATACACGCATGTACGTGCACGTCTGCCCCGCTCCCTGCGAGCGGGGTTTTCTTTAGGGCGCGTGGCGGCGAGCGGCGTGTACCACGACCTGGCGCGTGTTGCGTGCGACCGCACGCTTCGGCTTGATGCGTTTATCGCCCTAGATTTTGAGTTCAAAAAAATGCTGGTAGAGCTTTATTTCTGATGCTGTCTTGCAGCTGGAGTCAAAAATGATTGAACCGGGAGCCTCCCGCATGTCGAGAAGACCCTCTTCTTGCAGACGACGTTTGAGCTGGCGCGCTGTGCCTTCTCCTCCATCAATCAGCGGAATGCCTTCGCCGATAACAGCCTGTATCTGGCGTTTTACAAATGGATAGTGCGTACATCCTAGGACGACCGAATCGACCGCGCCCGACCACGAACCTATTAGATTTTCAATCATCTGTCCAAGGTCCGGCGCGTCGAGGTTCCCTTTCTCAATGCGCGCAGCAAGTCCCGCACACGGCACGGGGATGATCTCGGACGTGGACTCCCATCTGTCCACAAGGTCTCGAAATTTCTCTCGCCGCACGGTCATGGGCGTCGCCATCACTAGCACTCGATCGTGCTGCGGCGCCATAACCGCAGGCTTCACGGCTGGCTCAACGCCCACAATGATGAGGTCGGGATACTCACGCCGAAGTATCTGCGCCGCCGCACTTGTCGCCGTATTGCACGCAATTACGACGGCCTTTACGCCAGCGTCTACCATGCGCTCAACAATTGCGCGAGAAAGACCTGTCACTTCTTCCGCTGTCTTCTCACCATACGGCGCGTTGGCCGAGTCCCCAAAGAAATAAAAATTTTCATGTGGCAAACAGCGCACAAGCTGCTGCAATACGCTGATTCCACCCACACCAGAATCAAAGACTCCCACGTATCCTTTGATATCTGTATCCATGTTGCCTCACCATCTATGCATGTTCTCTCCGTGCATAGTATGACACTTGTTTGTATGCCTTATGAGTGCGTCAGGAGGTGCTTATATGTGCAAATACCTGCTGGTGCGCAAGCCAGCCCTCGCCAGATGCCCAGTTAGCTCTTCCGACTCGACAAAATCCGCGCCCGCAGCAAGCACAACACAGCACTTGCCAGCACTATGATGCCCAGTACCAGCAGCGTTGCATGAAATCCACTTATAAAATACTCCGGATGACCATCCACATAGGCGCTTACGCTATATCCTGCCGCAGCACTCATAGCCGCCATGAGCACACCCATACCTATTACCAGGCCACACGACTGGCCAAGGTATCTCATCAGGTTCCCAAGACTTCCTACAAAACCAAGGGTCTCAGGAGTTGCATGTCCCATGACCAGCGCATTATTAGGTGCTTGGAACATAGAAGAGCCGAACGAGGTACACATCAGGCAAAGAACAACAATCACTATCGGCGTATCTGCACTCAGAAAACTCAGCACGATAAGCCCTGCACCGTGAATAAACTGTGCGAGCAGCGTGAGTTTCTCGGCCCCCCACCTATCTGACATACTGCCGGCAATAGGGCCGTTAATTGCATTAACCAGCGGATATGCAGCCATAACTAGGCCACTTGCCGCCGCACTCATACCGCGTGCGTCCTGAAGGTAATACGGAAATACCACGTTCATGCCCGCTATTGCACCAAATACCGCAACCATAGACAGAAGATCTATGTCGAATGCAGGATCCCTGAACGCTTCAAGCTTGACCAACGGGTTACTCGCCCGCTTTTCAACGATGACAAAAAGCGCCAAGCAAGCTGCCACAATGACAAGCATCAAGGCTTCGGTCGGCCCAAATGCCGTTTGCATTCTCGTGAGCGAGAAGAACAATAGGCAGATGGCAGGTACCATAAGAAGCGCACCCGCGGTGTCAAAGGAATGAGAAGAGGCACTTTCTGTCTGCGGTGTAGCAGGCATGGTGGTCCTGAATACCCTCACACCTATGATCAACGATGCCACACCAATGGGTACGTTAATGAGAAAGATTGACTCCCAGGGAAATGCCGCAATAAGAAGACCACCAACGGTAGGACCACACATGGCACCGAGCGCGGTAAATGTAGCCACAAAGCCTAATGCCTTTCCACGGCTCTTAGGAAATGCCTCAGTGATGATTCCCATGTTGTTTGCCAAACTGGCCGCACCGCCAAGACCCTGGAGGGCTCTCGAAGCAACGAGAGCAGAGAGGTTGGGTGAAAGCGCACAGAGAAGAGAGCCTGCCGTAAAGGTAGCAACACCTATATGAAAGATCCGCGCCTTACCAAAAATGTCACCGAGCTGCCCAAAAACCAACAGTCCAGCGCACGTCGTGATGGCATAGATGCTCACGACCCACTGGACGGAACTCATATCTGCACCCAGATCCGCCTGAAGTGTCGGCAAGGCAATGTTTACTATCGTAGCATCGATAACCTCCATGAAAGTCATCACTAGAATGGTAATGAGCATCAGCCACGATTGACGATTCCACTCATCGGCAGGACCAGCTGCTGTATCCGCTGACGCATTGTATTTGTTGGATGATGCTGGAGCGCTATCCGTCGTAAGATCTTCTTGCGGGCGTGCCATTTTTTTCCTTTCTATACATGCTTTGAATGCATTCATACTCATAATTATGCATACTATTCTGAATTCCAGCTGAATCGCACGAGCATCCTACTGTCTAGAGATTCCAGTGTGCATACTTTTCAATCTCTTTCCACTACTACAAGTGTATTACGCATAAGAATTTGTATGGTAACACCAACGCGCACACAGCTATCATGCCGCAAGATCAACACCGTCACCGCAACACAAAAAAGCCGTGCAACCTTAGCTGCACGGCCCTTTAATCTCCGAAGGTCTTCACACTCCCAACTACGAGCACCCGCAAACAACGCGCACTCTCAGGTAAGCTTGTCACACCCTACATGCGCTTCCTAATCTTTAGGCGAAAAGAACGCTTTGCCAGCATCCCAAGCTTTACCCAGCTCTTCACCCACGATGCGGTAGCTCCTATGCGCAGGGTCATACACCAAAGCGCGCATCTTGGAGAAGTCGATTGCGCCCTTTTCATCAAGAACAGCCTCGTCTGCCTGCACATTTACAATCTTGCCAACAATGCGCCAGTCATGCTCAAGCTTCTGCACCTCTACAACTTCACATTCAATTGCAACCGGATACTCAACAATGAGCGGTGCATTGACGTGCTCTGACTTCACGAAGGTGAGTCCCGAACGCTCCGCCTTATTGAGCTTTCTGCCCGTGGCCATGCCAAAATAGTCTGAAACTTCCAGGTGAGAGACATCGGCAGGGAAAACAGTAAAAGCCTTCTGCTCCAAGATATTCTCGGTAGATTTATGACTGGAGAGATTAATCTCAAGCGTCGTGAAGGTGGTCTGGCCACACCACGCCGCATTCATTGCATTGGGAACACCGTCTTTATCATAACTTCCAATTATGAATACAGGCTGAGGAAACGCTACGCATTTTGGATCAAGATTCTTCTTCATGAGGTTGCCCTTCTACTCGACAATGGCATTGTCTGCGCCTTGAAACGGTTAGACTCTGACGGCCCTGAGTTCAGTGTTGTTTAAGTCTCTCTGAAAGTACAATGCTCAACTGTGCAATCTCTATAACCCGTATGCATAGCCGCAGATATAGTGGCCGATGTCCACGCAAAGAGCCCTCTACCGTTCCCCGATACACGTGCTTCCGCCTGCCGTCAATATTGAACCTCACCATTGGGAGCATTTTTCTTCTCAGCCAATAAGGGTAGAAATGAACCATTGTTGGTCAGATTGAAAGGACAAAGCTATGAGGCTTGAAGATAAGGTTATTTTGGTAACGGCAAGCACCCGCGGAATTGGTGCGGCAATTGTTCGCGCCTGCGCAGAGGAAGATGCTGTTGTGTATATGGCCGCGCGTCGCGTTGAGGCCGCGCAGCAGATGGCTGATGAGCTCAATGCAAATGGTGCACGTGTTCACGTGGTATACAACGACGCGTATAAAAAGGACACATATGTGTCAATGATTGATGAGGTTGTAGAGAAAGAAGGACACATAGATGGGCTCGTCAATAACTTTGGTACTTCAAATCCCAAAGTTGACCTTGACATTCAAAATACTTCATACGACGAGTTCATCAAGACACTTGACGCTAACTTGGGAAGCGTTTTCATCTCATCTCAAGCTGCCATCAAGCACATGACAAAAACGGGCGGCGGATCAATCGTGAACATCTCATCCGTAGGTGGACTTGTGCCGGATGTGTCACAGATAGCCTATGGTACCAGCAAGGCTGCCATCAACTATCTAACTAAACTTATCGCGGTCCAGGCAGGCCGCGCAGGCGTCAGATGCAACGTTGTGGCGCCGGGTATGACAGCAACTGACGCCGTTATGGACAACCTCACGCCTGAGTTCATGGAGTTTTTCCAGCGTCACATACCCATCAAACGTATGGGCAAGCCAGAAGAGATTGCACACGCTGTCGTCTATCTCTTGAGCGACGAAGCCTGCTACACAACAGGTCAAATCATTGCCGTCACCGGCGGTTTTGGCATGGCAACTCCCGTCTTTGCAGATCTGGCAGACTCAGCAACTAAGCGATAAGACGCGATAAGGACTTCTCGCGGCAGCGCAGCGCCTAAGCGATAAGCACCATGAGCTGGTAACTATTTCTGCTCAAGCCAGTCTACCAGCGCTTTTGCCGTGAAAGACGCAGCACTGCGAGCGCCGTCTTCTTGGCGACCCCACGCAACCATCTCCGCTGGCGTTCCTGAGAAGAGCACGTCTCCACCAGCGGAGCCACCTTCTGGCCCCAAGTCTATCACGTAGTCCGCAGCCGCTACGACCGCCATGTTATGCTCGATAACAATAAGGCTCTTACCAGCATCAACAAGCGTGTTGAGATAATTGAGCAAGAGCGCTACGTCCTCCATATGAAGCCCGTGAGTGGGCTCATCCAAGATGATGGACTGCGCCTCCTCATCAATCAATGTTGCAAGCTTAAGACGCTGGCGCTCACCGCCCGAAAGCGTTGATACGGCCTGGTTAAGATGCATATAACCCAGGCCAACTTGACAGAGCTGCTCCGCAATAGTTTGCGCTTTCAAAACCTTGAAGTCCTTGCTGGCAAAAAACTCCGCCTCCTGCGCGGCCGACATGTCATAAATATCAGCAATACTCTTGCCCGCAACCGTATGCACAAGCGCCTCGTCAGAAAAACCGCTCCCCTGGCAGTGCTCACAGCGCGTCGTGATGACATCCATGAAACCCAGCTGCGTCTCTATCACGCCAGCGCCTTTGCAGACAGGGCAGGCGCCTTCGGAATTTGCGCTAAAGAGCGCAGGTTTTTGGCCCGTCTTTTTTGCAAACGCCTTTCTGACGTGGTCGGCCATGCCGCTGTAGGTAGCAACGGAGGATCGCCTGTTTCCCCTGATGGGGCTCTGATCAACCACCGCGCAATCTGGCAGCGCACGAGCCACAAAATTATGCACCAGCGTGGATTTGCCCGAACCAGCCACGCCGGTTACCACGCAAAATACCTTCTGTGGTATTGCCACAGACACATCCTTGAGGTTATGCATCGTTGCATGCTTGATGTTTGAAAAGCCCTGTGGCCTGCGCGGATGCGCGCCTTCACCCGCGCGTCCCAGCACATGCGGACACCTGAGCGAGCGCGCCGTCGCCGTATCAGCTCGCATGAGATCCTCATACGTTCCCTCAAAGCAGATGGAGCCACCCGCCTCACCGGCGCCAGGACCTAGATCAACTATGTGGTCTGCCAGCGCCATGATCTCTGGTTTGTGCTCAACAATGAGCACGGTATTGCCCTTGTCACGCAGCTCTACCAGCAGTTTTGCAATGCGGCCTACGTCGTGTGGATGCATACCTTGCGTTGGCTCATCAAAGATATAGGTCACATCCGTCAGCGCACTGCCCAGATGTTTCACCAGCTTGAGGCGCTGTGCCTCTCCGCCAGACAGCGTCGAGCTCGCACGAGAGAGCGTCAGGTAGCCAAGCCCCACATCAATGAGATGTCCTGAGAGGGCGAGAAGTGCCTGGCAGATGGGGGTAACATCTGGCACGCCGTCACGCCCGGCGTCACGACCGGCGCTGCGCGCGCCAGCGCCGGCGGCCGGTGCTGCATGCGCTGAATTTCTCGCCCAAACGGCTTGGACGGATTCGATCCATGCGGGCAGCTCTGAAATCTCCAGCGCCATGACCTCGTCGATTGAGCGTGCGCACCCGTCCGCGCCGGTGATTTTGGAGCTGCGCGTGAGCTCGCTAAAGCGCGTGCCGTGACAGTCCGGGCATTCCTCTTCTTGCGCCGCTGCCTCCACAAAAGCTCGCATGTGCGGCTGCAGCGACGCGCGGTCCTTGGCAAAAACGCCCTTTTTGAGCTTGTTGATCAAGCCTTCGTAACTCATGTTGATGTCGGCAATCTTCACCTTGGTGGGCTCGGCGTAGAGCAGATCGTGCAGCTCCTGGGGCGTGAAATCCTTCACGGGCTTGTCCTTTGGGTAAAGGCCAGAATCGGCATACGTACGCCAGCTCCAGCTGCCCGGCGCATACCCTGGCACCAGAAGCGCACCGTCCTCCAGGCTCTTCCCCCTATCCACGATGGCTTCAAGCCGAATGCTGGGAACCTTGCCACTGCCTTGGCAGGTAAGGCACATACCGCCCGTGACATGGAAGTGCTTCACGACGCGCTCCCCTCCCCTCACGAGGCTGCCATGGCCTTCTGCGGTGGGAACGTTGTATGAATAGGCATCGGTTGAGCCCAAAGCAGGCTGTGCGAGCTTGCAAAACAGCACGCGAAGAAGGGCACCGGCGTCACAAACAGTCGAGACCGTAGAGCGCACATTTGCGCCAAACCGCTCCTGATCAACCACGATTGCGCAGGTCAAGCCTTCAAGGGCATCGTAGTCGGGACGGTCGAGGTTGGGCATGAAGCCCTGGAGAAAGGCCGGATAGGTCTCGTTGATGAGCCGCTGGGATTCTGCGGCAATGGTCGAGAAAACCAAGCTTGACTTACCAGAACCAGAGCGACCGGTCACCACGGTTATGGCATGCTTGGGGATCGACAGGCTGATGTTTTTAAGGTTATGCTCGCGGGCACCTTTGACAACAAGAGCGCTCATGGAGTGGCCTTTCTGCGGCATGGGTTTATCGCCCAGAACCTATGCGAGAGTCTCATATGCTTGCTGCATACTAGCATATTAGAGGCAGCACATCCGCCAGGTCTCCGTCGATGCACACCGACCTCTCCTTAATCTCTGCTGGCACATACATCTCTCCCTTATTGATTGAGACGTAGCGGGCGTTTTTGTTCTCTGCCGCATATCGCCAGAACGGATATTTGATAATGCCAGGCGTATTGAAGCCAACACCCAGCTCAAGGAGCACAATCTTTGAGCCACGGGTTCTATCCAGAAACGCTTCATAACGCTTCCTTGCCACATACCAGCCAGTATCTTGCACAAATCTATCATTCACGCGCAGGTTCATGGTCATGGGCTTGCCACACACGGGACAGTGAGGGATGAGCTCAGAAGGCACGCGCATATTCCGCTGCTCATGCACCATTTCTTCCACAACAGGGCGCGCGTCGTAAGTCTTTTGGTGGCACGGAACACTACACTGCAAGAGGCCGTAATCGCCCTGCATATAGTAGAGCCGATCCTTATCACATCCCGCCAGCTGAAACTGATGGTCCACATTGGTGGTGATAACAAACGAATCCATTGTGCGCATAAGCTCACAAAGATGCTGGTAGAGCGGCAGCGCCCCAGGCTCATAGCGGTTCACCCAAATGGCGCGAGACCACCACGCCCAGCTCTCCTCCGGCGACGCAAAGGGATAAAACCCGCCCGAATACATATCATCTATGCCATATTTCTGATGAAAATCCGCAAATGTGCGATAAAACCTTTCTCTAGAATATGCCATGCCAGCTGCAAAAGAAAGCCCTGCGCCAGCACCCACAAGCAGCACATCAGCTGTGGCCAGCGCGTCTTTAAGAGCTTCGATCTCACCCGAGTATCTGCTGGTAGATATCATAATCTTCCTCCGAAAAGACGTCAAAGACAACTTCTGGCGCGCAAGGATACTGTGCCCGGTAATCCAAAACTGTTGAGACGGCTATCCTTGCAGCAGTCCTCTGAGGAAATCCAAAGACACCGGTAGATATGCAGCAAAATGCAACACTTGTAAGCCCCGCCTCCTCCGAGCGCGCCATACACGCGCGATAGCAAGAGGCCAACTGCTCTTTCATCTCCCCATCCACCTGCCCCGCTGCCACAGGCCCCACCGTATGCAGCACATACCGCGCCGGTAAGTTGAAAGCGTCTGTCAGAAGCGCGCGCCCGCAAGGCTCCTCATACGACCAACGTGACGCCCTCACAACGTCCGCACATAACTTCTCGTCATTAAGCATTTTGGATTGCACGTAATCATTGCACGCCAGGCGCAGCTGAACGCCGGCAAACGTGTGTATTGCGTTATCTATACAGGAGTGGTTGGGCTGGAAACACCCCAATAGCTGGCCATTTGCAGCATTGACTATAGCGTCACATGCAAGGGTACAAATATCTCCGCGCCAAAGATAGATGCCAGGATATGCCGTGGTGGCACCAAAATTTGCTTCTCGTATCTGCGAGAAAGATGTGATGCCTCGGGCCTTTATCTCTTCTTGGAGATAAGCGTCTTGCACGGCGAGAAATTCTTGCGTGGCCGGCACAGGTGGCCTCACGTTGAAAAGGGCACGCAGCAGCTTGCGCTGATCTTGCAGGGACAGCTGCGCCAACGAAACAGCCGTATAAGAAGTGTTTTCTCCTCGCTCCTGCAGAAGTGCCTCTATCAGATAGAGCCTTCTTTCTTGCTGGTTCATGGCACACCCCGCTTTCTTGAAGCTACCTACCCTGGACCCTCACGTTTTGCTCGACTCGTGCCGCAGAGCCCCGGTGCGGGCCCTGCGGGCCATGTGAGCCACACGGACTACTTTGCCAGTACAGAAATACGCTGCTGCACGTGATAGCCGGATGCAATCTCATCCACCATCGCCACGGCAAAGTCAGCATAGGAGATGTGCGAGTCACCCTCATTATTTGTGGTGAACTCTTCACCTGCAAGGATATACTCGCCCGTTTGAGCACCGTCTGCCTCAAAGTTTGCAGCAGGTGAAATGTAGGTCCACTTGACATCTGAACGAGTACGAAGCTCTGCCAGCGCTTTGGCCATGGCCTCGGCAAGTGGCTTGAAGGCATCGGGGAAATCAGGCGTGTTTGAAAGCTGCGTGGTGTGATCTGCATCGACATACAGCGACCCAGCTCCACCTACCACCAAGAGACGGGTATTAGTACCAGAGATCACGTCTGCCAGATGCGCCAGCGTGGTGGAGTGCTCCGGCAAGGTCTCAGGCGTCCATGCACCAAAGGCGTCGACCACAGCATCGAAGTCCTTAAGATCATCCTTATCAAGATCGAGAATATCCTTGCGAATGAAGCTCTGTGCTGCTGTTTCATTGTCAGAACGCGCAATTGCGGTCACATCAAACCCACGCTCAACAGCCTCTTTCACGATGAGTTTTCCGGCCTTGCCATTTGCTGCTACAACGGCAATCTTCGACATGAGATCCTCCTCTTCTGCCATGTACGCTCTGTTGTGCGCAGATGGCTTGTATGAAGCGCCACGGGTGTGGCGCTTGTGTTGACAATGAAAAGGATAGGGTGATAAGTTTCTATTGGTAAGTATGTACTTTAAAGTGCGGTAGATACCTTTTGGTAACTATTGGAGATAACCTGCTATGACATCAAAAAAGAATCAAGAGATTCTTGAGAAACTCCCCCTTTGTCCCGTTCAAACAACGCTTACGCTCATAAGCGACAAGTGGCAAATCCTCATCATCAGGGACCTGTTGAACTCAACCATGCGTTTTGGAGAACTTCAACGATCGGTCGGGGGTATCTCGCAAAAGGTGCTCACAACGCAGCTGCGCAAAATGGAGGCAGCTGGGCTCGTCCACCGTGAAGTGTATGCAGAAGTACCGCCACACGTTGAGTATTCACTCACCGAGCTTGGCAGAACGCTCAAGCCCATTGTCGATGCCATGTGGCAGTGGGGAGAAATGTATAAGGAGCGCTTAGCACAAGGATAGGCTGAGCACTCCTTTACTGTTGTGCCACAGGCACAGGGGTGCGTTTATGCAACATCAAACTGAACAAGCTTCGGTACCGTTGCCTTTGTAACCACAAATCACTATGCCTGCCAGAGGATGCATATCTCCCGTTTCAACTGCCACAGTCCGTGCCGCTATGAAATGGTTACCAAGCAGCAGAGGGCTATACATAAATGCAGCATATGCCAGAAATGAGCGTGGCTGTAACAAAGAGGCTGAGGCACGTTGCGCATGAGGACAGGACAACCCATAGACATTTGGACAGCACCAGGAGCAGCGCCCGCTTACAGTTGGCTATCTGGTGCGGGGGGGTTCTCGCCCAGACGCGGCAGGAGATGGAACGCATTCCCGCTGCGCAATCAGGACATTGGCGCAAAACAATGCAAGAAAAGCTGCGGGAGCTCTATTGATCTAAAGCGCGTCGCTCACGTAAATCATAGCCTGACAAGGACAGCGCTACCTCACGCCTCTGTAAAGAGAAGTCCAGCCAACCCTGAGAGGACATCGCCCAAAATGACGGCGGCGCATAATGTGCCTTGGACACTACCATTTGGCATCATGATCACGGTAAAATCCACTATCATATTGATACTACTGGCTTGCAACAGGGAGGCACCCATGCTGGGAGACTTTACCTATCACAATCCTTGTCGCGTGCACTTTGGCCCCCACGCCATGGATCATCTGGCGGACGAGCTCAACAATTATGGACCAAGGGTGCTTTTGACCTATGGCGGAGGATCAATCAAGAGAAGCGGTCTGTATGACCAGGTCATGTCCGCACTTGAGGCCGCGCAGAAGCAGGTATTTGAGGTTGCTGGTGTCATGAGCAACCCAACGGTCGAAAAGCTCTACGAGGGCGCAAAGGTTGCCCACGACAACGACGTTGACCTCATCTTAGCAGTGGGCGGAGGATCTACCATTGACTACGCCAAGGCCGTATCCGTCTCTGCGTGGACAGAGGGCGATCCCTGGGAGCACCTCTATCTCAACATGGAAGACCCCACCGGCAAGATCATCCCGGTAGGAGACATCCTCACCATGAGCGGTACCGGATCAGAAATGAACGCTGGATCCGTTATCACCAATCCGGCAGAAGGGCTCAAGATCGGCCATGTATATGGCTCAAATGTCATTCCGCACTTTGCCATTGTGAATCCAGAATTCACCTTCTCCGTGCCTGACTATCAGATGCGCGCCGGCATTTTTGATGCCTTCAACCACATCCAGGAGCAGTACTTCTCGGGTACCGATGACAGCACGAGCGACTACCTTTCAGAAGGTCTCATGAGATCTCTCATTCACTCCAGTCGCATTGCTATCAAAAATCCCACGGATTATGAAGCGCGCTCAAATATCTCCTGGATTTGCACCTGGGCGCTCAACTCCCTGCTTTCTTGCGGCAAGCCCACGGATTGGGAAGTTCACATGCTTGGACAGGCCATAGGTGCTGTGACAAATGCAACGCACGGCATGACCTTATCTGCAGTGGCACTGCCCTATTACCGGCTCATCATGCCATACGCCCCTAAAAAGTTTGCGCGCTTTGCCACAAATGTCTGGAACATATCCCCTGAAGGCAAAACGACCGAGCAGCTGGCAAAGGCCGGTCTGGACACATTTGCTGCCTGGATGGACGAAATTGGTGCTGTCACATCATCTGCCGAGCTCGGCCTCACCGAAGAACTCATTCCCGCAGTTGTCAAGGCAACCAAAATTCTCACAGGCGGATACCACACCCTTACGCCAGAAGAGGTCGAGAAGATCTTGCGCCAGAGCCTCTAGCCCAAAGCTGGGCGTTAGCGCAGCTGCTAGGCGGTGCGCCGGCGCACATGCGCGGTTCCCAAACGAAAAGGACAATCATGAGCCCCGTTATTTCTATTTCTGATGTTGTGACACTCAACAAGCAGCTCGCAGAAACCGGCAGCGACTGCAAGGTACACCTGCGAGATGCCTGCGGCAAACAAACGCTGTGGATTGAGGCTCCTGACGCAACGCCCCAACAATTAAGCCAGTTCCAGCAGCGCGTCAGAGAGCTCTGCGCCCAATTGGGTTACGAAATTGAATTCGACGAGTTCGAGGGCATCAACTTCTGGGTCAAGTAACCCCATCGCGCGCCCATACCTAAACGTATGAAAATCCGGCACCTGGCCAAGCACCGCCACGTGCCGGATAACTTATACGTGTTCAACACAAAAGACTGAAATGGCATCGCTCATATACGCGGCAAAACCATCCTCAATTTGATTGAAGAACTTTGCAAAGCGAAGGTCTTGCACATACATATCACCTAGGTTTTGGTACACCTCAACGGTGTAGAAATCCCCAAAATTGCTCAAGTAATGAAAATGCTTTTCTATCAACTCCTGAACCTGCACATCAGCTACTGCAAGGCCTTCACGCTGGCAATTTGCAATTGCCACATATATATCTCTACCCTCTTCCTGCAGAGCCTTGAACTCATCCTCACTGAGCCGTGACAGCTTATCCTGCGAGTTCTTCCAGATATCCTCACCCCAGCGCTCCCTCACTTCCTGCCCGTTTTTCTCCTCATTTTTACGGAGCGACTTTTCCTTAAAACTTTCGAATTGCTCATGCATGTTTACTCTTTCTCCTTTTTGTAGCTTCTCAACTAAGAGAATCTGTTGCTCTATCCGCTCTTTCTTCTGAACTAAGGCCAGGTGGTGCTGGGCGAGAAGATCTTTGCTGTCCAAGCCTGACATCATAGGGGGAATGTCTTTGAGCTCTACCCCACACTCCCTGAATATCATGGCCGAGAAAAGCCTTCTAACCTGCTTCTCGTCGTAGTTTCTGTAGCCGTTTTCCTCACGCTGCGAGCATATGATCCCAAGCGACTCAAAGTGACGCAATGCACGGGTACTCATCCCTGAAAGTTCAGCTAACTCTCCAATTCTCACTTCAATCTCCCCTGTGATGCTCCCTGTATGTGCATGGTAAAGCTTTACGTTGCGTTAAGGTCAAGACCAAATAGTGCAATTTCACGTGCAGCGCGGCATGAGTGTTGCTCTGGCTGCCGCACACGGGCAAAGCGAACATGGAGATACCTTCACATTAGAAAGAAAGGAATCTTTTTCTTTGACACACGGCTGAAGTTTGGTATATTAAACAAGCTCCAAGGGAGCACTTCGGCTGGGTAGCTCAGTTGGTAGAGCAGGGGACTGAAAATCCCCGTGTCAGGGGTTCGATTCCCTTCCCCGCCACCATTTTCACTATCAGGTTGGTACCATCTTCGGTATCAACCTTTTTTGTTATCTGAGACTTGTACGCGGAGCTACACCCCTCGCGTGTTACGTGTGCGTAATCGCAGAGCCCGTTAATACATATCATTATTAGGTGGTAACAGGCTTTGCGATTACTCATTCTGCCATTGAAGCACGTGTATTTGCATGGCTCGCTGGCGAGGCATGGGTGCTTCATGCCTTTGCGACCGGTGAGGACATCTACTGCAAAACGGCGTCACAGATGTTCGATGTGCCTGTCGTGAAGCACGGGGTAAACGGAGAGCTTTGAAAAATACAACCTTAGCGTGCGGCTATGGTGGCGCAGTTGGTACCCTTCGCGCAATGGGAGCTGAGCGTATGGGACTCGATAAAGCTGAGATGGAAACTTATCGTAGGCGCATGGCGAGAAGCTAACAGCAATATCGTTCAACTCTGAAATGATGTAGAAGTAGCAACACTTAACGCTATCAGGGAGCACATCACCACACGCGTTGGTAAATTCTCTGTTGGCTTTACCAAAGGTATGCTCATCATAAAGTTCCCGTCCTCAAGGTTGCTCTACTCACGCCCACAGATTGCTGAGAACCGTCTTGGAGTTGAAGGCATCACTTACTGGGGGCTAGACCCTGCGCGCAAGTTCCAGAAGCTCGAGACCTATAGCGACACGCTCGTTGAAAACATCACTCAAGCTATCGCGCGTGACATCTTAGCCGAAGCGCTCGTGCGACTAGAGAAAGCAGGTTATCACGTCGTTATGCACGTACACGATGAGGTAATTTGTGACGAGAAGATCGGCTTTGGAAGCCTTGATGAGGTGGCACAGCCTATGTGTGCGGCTCCTGACTGGGCGCAGGGTTTGCCACTCAACGCCAAGGGCTTTGAAGCCGACTTTTACAAGAAAGACTAAGAAAGACTAAGGCGCAACACATACTGTACGCCACTCGAGTGCTGAACTAGTTTATGCTGAGGTGTTGTCTTTACATACTTATAGAGCACATATATCAGCGATCCAATAGCAACAAACCAAGGAGCTATCCAGAAAAGGCCGTGATAGCTTGCATATATAAGCAGAAGAATAAAGACATAACAGAGTAGAAGGGAAGCGAGAAGACCCCGTATAACAGAAGCAACTATGCCGCATGTTTTAACATTTGCCTTCACGGTTGCATTGAAAGATAAATAGAACAATACCCCGATAACGAGAATACACGCAATTTCACTGGGGTGGAATTCCCACAACATACTACTCACCCCCAGCTATAAACATATATCCCAAACTAAATTGACCAAGTGTAAGATACATTAGAGTTCGTCTCGACATCCAAATAAGTATTAAGATAGTGCATGCTAGTGACGCCAACATAGTTCATACTTTTATCAAGTTTCACATATCCTGAATTATTTACACTTGCGCTCATGGTCTCTTGTCTAGTGAGCATAACTGCACTTCCCTGTAAACCATAAGCGTCATTTGAACGATTAAAAGAGTTTTCACTTCTTTTTGCCCTTTTACCCGCTGTTGTTATCGAAACATATTCTTTAACAAATGCCGCGTCTTCATCATCCAGTATGTCTCCAAGTTTATATTTGTCATGGAGTTGTTCAAATCTAATCCTTATTTGATCTTCAGACAGCGGAACTGCTTCCTCTGCAAATGCTGGGCGAGCAAAAGCAAATACCGTTAAAAGCATCAAGGCAATAGCGAGAAAAATCTACGAGTTTTCATGATAACCTCTTTCTAGAAAATAATAACAAACGTAAGATGCGCTGCTTTATAGATAGAGGTACGTTATATAGCAGCTACAAATGAGGCGCTTTGGTACATTTTCCAGAAACAAGGAAGTGCTTACCAATAATTCTGATCATCATCGCCATTGATAGAATCACCTCTTCAGATGAAATTGCTTTAGTATACATTAAGCATTGAACAAATAGTGGACGACATTTGACCAAGGCTCCTTCAACACTTGACCAAAGACTGTACACACACTGTAGGCTTAATAAACACAAGTTACCTGCGGATGTACGTTTGCTAACTGGTAAAGAGAGTTGTGTGCCTTGATGGCTCTCTAGATGTAAAAAAGCAGGTAGACAAAGTGTTACGTTTGTCCTTGTATCAACCCCAGTGTATATAGAACCATAAAATCGCAGGCCAGCGGCTTAGTCCGTCGGCCTGCTTTTTTGTGCACAATGATGCGCGCTATGTGTGCGATGGATCACGCGTGATACATCAGCCGCAGATCTTTCTCGTGATTGTTTTGGTCAGCGGTGTTGCCACAAAGATATTCCAGAGCAATGCCATGGGGAAATTCTTGAGAACAGTACCCACCCACACAGCCGGTAGTTGCACCAGAGGAACACCTGCAAGCACAATGCTGAAGAGGATGGACGCCACGAGGCTCATGGTAGGGCACATCACCGCAACGGTTGCGCCTGAGCGCGCAAGTCCCCTCACGAATGGACTATCGCGCTTCTGATCCACGAGTTTCTCGCCTAGATGCGCGCCAGCCTTAGTTCCCCAGGCAGCGGAAATCACAAATACGATAATCCACATGAACGCGGCCTCCTGGAGTGCTGCCAGGAAAACCTCGTAGGTCATGTTTGAAAAGCCGCCAGACAGTAACGGTATGCCCATTTTCCAGGCCGTGTTGTAGACTTCCATGCCATAGGCCATGATGATCGACATGGTGATCCCAAAGATGACCTGCTGTTTTTTCATTCCGATCCCCCTTAAAGAACAAAGCGCATGACCGCGATGGCCACACGCTTTGCTTGCTAGTCCTGAGTTCTCGCTTATAACGGATTGCGCTACACGCACCATGAGCGTAGCACGTGTGCAAGAACAGCTGAGAAAAACTCCATAAGCCGGGATTGATGCTGGCTAGAAGGCGCCGCCTCCTCCGCCGCCACCGGCGCCGCCTCCGCCGCCTACGCTGAAGCCACCGCCACCGCCGCCAAAATTGCTCGACGCAGCCATGCTTTGATGTGCGCTCTTTTCAAATCCATCAAAACGAGTGAGGCTCGAGCTCGCCGACACGAGGCCTGTGCTGTACCACAAGTATATGTGTGGGTATTCGTCGTTCAAGGTATCAACCAACTCTGGATCGATAATTTTGAGCTGATCAATTACTTCATCTGCCACGCCTAACGCAACAGCCATAACAAGAAGCTTGTTCCAGAGAACAACGTCTTGAGGCCACGCCTCCTCCAGCCTTGTAAAATCTTTTAACCAGGAGCGAAGTGCCTTGAGCTTGGCTTTCAGCTCTACTGCTTCTTGAGACATCGGCTGCAATTTACGTGATATAAATAGCGCAAGAGCACCTATTCCTGCCGTGCTAAAACAACAGACAACATCTGACAAGAGTATGGAATCCGACATCACATAGTAGAACAGAACGATAATCGCCCAAGCGATGCATGCAATCCCGAGAGCGATGAGCAATACGGAGCCTGTTCCTCTGTCCTCAGCATAGAAATTCCTGCTGTAGCCTGCATTGCGTACAGCATCCATCCAGCTCTCGTAGCCCTCAGCGTAGCTTTCGGGGTTATTTGAAGAGAACCTATCAAAGTCGGACATGCGAAGAGCTTTCTGCTTTCTTTCTCCTGCTTCTTTGGATCTCTTACCGACAACTCCAAAGGCAAAATCCCAGGTAGCTTTGTCGATGAGATATGCCTCATGCTCCATAGACCCTTCTGAACCACTATCAGTTGGTGGCCTTTGTCCAATCAGGCAATATTCCTTCTTCTTACGTTTTGAGCGCTTGGTCTTAAAAACCTCTTTCTCTTCTATATCGATAGCGTGCTGATCGCAGAGATGCATCAAAGATGCCGTAAAGCCGTTGCCCGTCGGCTCTCCATCATTGAAAAGTGCAGCTAACAGGGCAGGATGGTCCGCAGAGGGAACATCTCTAAAATACTTGTCATCAAAGACTGGCTTATGGCGCTTCTTGTAGCGTCTGAAAGCAAAGATGCCATAAGCCAGGGTGGCAATAACGAGAGCTGCATCTATACCCCGCGTAACATACTGAATCCTTCGGTACTTCATTCTGAGATTTTCTGCCTCTTGAGCAGCAGCTTGTTCCTCTGACAGAATGATGTCGAGGCGAGATTCTGATGAGGGTGACATCGACGAGAGCCACTCAGCAGGAAACACTATTCTTGCTTCTGCAAACTCATATGTCTCTACGTTTGGAACGGTAAAGACCACATCATTTCCTGCGAAGCTCACGTTGCCCTCAAGGTTTCCGTGGCCCCATGCGCGAACGTTTTGGCCCCCTGTGACAGACTCCCCCTGAGGCACCGGTAGGTGTATTGTGCAGGTCACATTTTGAGAGGGAACATCCCAACCATCACTCACAAATTTCCAGTAGAGCTCACCCGTATCAGCCCATCTTTGCGTGATGTTCGTTGCAGTGTATTCAACGTAGAAGGTTACCTTGCTATCCTCTTGGGAGGAATAGAGCTTTACCTTTGCGATCGATCCATCACCTGTTATGGAATACGTGCCATCTTGATCTGAGTCAGATTCAGTAAAGGGATGGCGCTCGCCATCTTGCATAATGCCCACAGAAGCAATATCAACGTCGATGGTATTTCCCTGGTAGCTCCCCTCTGGAATTTCCCAATACACACCAGAAAATGAGCCTGAAAAGTCAAAGGTGCGCGTCTCAAACACAGAAAGTGTTCCATCTTGAGCAACCGTTGCATCAATGTTCACTTCATCTATCTCATAATCACGGGCCCATGCCACTGATACAGGAAGCAGCGCGATCATGAACACGAGCGTGAGCAAGAACTTTTTGGCGATAGCACCCCTACAGAAGGTGCACCTATCTGGCCTCATGAACCCTCCCTCGCAGAGCATGTTGTTGTGAAAAGGATAGCAAAAAGCTTTAAGGCGCAACTATTTGCATCGCACGAGTTGAATGGGTATACCGCATAGATCTATTTTCTCCCCCACCTGGACATGCACAGCTTCTCTCACTTCATGTCCTTGCACACGAGCAGGATTGGTTGAGCCAAGATCTTGTATATATGCTCCATTCTCCTCTGGAACAATCCTGATGTGCTTGCGTGACACCTCTGGAGATCGCAAGATCACATCACAGGATTCGCCACGGCCTACGATAAGTCCTTCAGCCACAAGAGGAACAACGCATATAGTGTCTCTCCCCTCTATGCGCAAACCAAAATCCTCACTGCATTCCTCAGACACAACGCGAGGTACTCGAGGTTTAATCTCTTTCGTCATAAGTTCATCTGGGGAAACATCACAGAAGCTCATTCCCTCAGCTTGTGACACCTCTGCCTTCTCTGGTGGCGGAACTTTTGTGTTGCCTGTATTACTTACATTCCCCGCCTTGCTGAGATCTTCTGTTTCCGTCACCTTATGCAGATTATTCTCGAGAGGGTTCTTCTCAATCTTCCTCCTGAAGTCATACAGACAGCCATAGCAAACATCCATGTCAGCAAAGAGCACCGCACCGCAGCAAGGGCACACCTTCGTGGTCAGGTGGTCATGATGACTCTTCTGCTGAGCGTTATGCGCTGTACCCATCACCATAGCTGCCACCGCCTCTCATATAAAACCCGCATCTGTCTCCTGTGCCTTGATCTCATGTGGAAAGAGTTCATGTGTCCAGTTGGAACACGCACCGAATCATCTACGTGCGGCCAAGGTTGTACTGACGCTGGCCTCTCCATCACCGCGCGCGCACCATGAGTCGTGCACACCTTTCCTGGGGTGAGCGCATGTAAGACTTTCAAAACATTGCCATGGATATCGAGAAACGCAACATCTATGGGGTAGGTCATTCCATAGGTATGAATAGATGAGCAGCGCATGATGAGTACGGCAGATGAGTCCGCTTTGGTGCCTAACAAGCCACGCAGACGCTCGGTATAACTCATCAATATGTGAGCAGCCACATCATAGGTGCCGCTTCCATCACTTGGAACAATTTCAATCTGTACAGCTTTCATATGACCACCCCGGCTCTATAGCGATCAACAACCAGCGACCTACTGTGTGTCAGCTCAAACGGCGAAGAAAATGCAACGCCTGCCAAAACAAACGAACTCGGCCAGACGCGATAAGAGAATGTGCAGGTATAACGTGTTAAGAACGGAGAGATCACGAAGGTACTTCCGTAGTCACCAGGAGAGATATTCTCTGAGACGACTTTGACCTCACAAGATCGTGGCTGAGCAAAAGATTCCTCAAGCGTCTCTTGAACTTCAGCTGTCGTTCTCATAAGACTCTGCTCACCTTGAGCACTCACGCCCTTAAAAACCACGGCATTGTACGCAACACGGTCAAACTCCGAGCAGAGTTGGACATAGCTACCTAGGTTGTAGACAATCAAGGCAACCACGATCACTACCGGAATAAGTGCTGCAAGCTCGACTGACATCTGGCCACTCTGAGTCCGCTTGGCGCTTGACACCTCTCTTATGACTCGTGTTAAGGAGCTTAAATACTTATTGGAAGGCTTCATAGTTCCTCCCAAGTCCTGCAAGATCAATCGTTAGAGGTATTGAAGTGTCCGTGCCTGGCAGATAGAGTTCAGCAACATCAAACAGACGCTCTTTGAGGTCATTTGTCACCCACACACCAAGTGCCGCTGCTACGTCACGAGATGTACCTGCGCTGGGAAGGGAATTTACAAGATCACGTGCTTTTTGAGTAACATCGATTCCAGCTTGGTCAAACACTGACTGACTTGAAACCAAAACAGGCTTTCTCAGGCTCATATCTGCAGGTTCAAGGCCTAAAATGGAAATGACACGCTCAAGCCTTCCCTTCATCCAGGCACCTAGAGTCCCTCCAAAAACACCATCTATGGTATCGAGGAAGCCTGACATTGAGCTGGAAGCACTCTCATAGTGTGAGCCATATGAGACCATAAGCTGCCCCCATAGACCCATAACATTTCCCGCAAGATCTGCCATCACAAAGCCTTTGTGCGTTATGCCATCAAAGAAGCTCGATAAAACATTGGCGCCATCGGTATCTTCTTCTGGCGCAAGACAAGCAGCTGAAAGCGCAGCTCCAGCTGGCAGATCCTGAGCGCTGACAAGACTAGAATTGAGCTCGGAAGGCAGCACCTTTCCTTCAGTACGATAGACGACCGCAACGCAGCCCCAAGCACCTGCAGGGCACAGTTTTGGCCGCGGCGTGCTGAGCAGCTCAAGCGCTTCTTGAAAAGCTTTAGAACCCTCAGCACCAATTTCTTTCATTTCTCTCTCAGCAGCTACCTGCTCATTTCTTGCCCCTTCATACTCCTTGGCGGCTTCCACGATAATGGCCCAGTAATACTCATAGCCATTCGTTGCACGCATTGATATTGCTGCAACAGAGCCAAGATCCCCCACGCCCATACGGCACACCGCACACTCATGCACACCGCCGGATTCAAGCTCCGCAACAGATGCATTTCTGACATAAGCACCTTTCATACCAGGGCATCCAAGACTCGAATGCAGTGTGATACCTCCAGGCTCAAGAGAACATGGCCAGCTAGCCTCTTCGTAAAGTTCAGTTCCTCTCATCTCGGCAGAATTCTTTGGGAGCTCCGGTAGACTCATCTCAACTTCACCCTCAGGTGTTTCTCTAAATGATGCTGACCACATCTGTCGGAGCGCATAGCTATAAAAACGCTCACGGCATGCCGAGTTTGTCATCTCTGCAATCGAGTCTGTCTGAGGTGCTTCCTGCGCAATACGCGCAGCATAATAGGCACGTGAGCGAGAGATGGGAGCGCCAAAATTCCAGAGCTCAGCCGATTCATAGATGGGATTTTGAACAGAGCTCAATCCCGCCAAGACTGAAGCGCGCTCTTGAAGACAGGATGGATCTGAAACACAGTCTGCCCGCCACCCCTTCTCACGTGCGGCATCTGCTCTCTTTTTTGCTTCATCTCTCCTGCGCGATGCATCCCTCAAGCGCTCGGAGTCTTCCTTCAAATCTGATGTTGGAACTTCTACGCTCATGGCAGAGAAGTCAGTCTGTGATTTCTCAGGAAAAGGTATGGCACATCCTACCAGCCCTGTATTGCTGTCCCCCGCATTGGCACCAACGACCGAAGCGGAATTGGTAACTATGAGATAGGGCAGGGCATCTTCAAGTCGCTCAAGTCCCTTCACGGCACTCTTAGCAAACTTGCTACGAGCCTCCATAATGTCTGTGGCAAATCTTGTGATCTGGGCTGCAAATTCCTGCGCAGCTGGAATCGCCGCTACAACAAGACCTGTGGCATAGACACTGATACCAACAAGACCCATCGTTAGGACGCACGCGTCCAATACCTGAGCCACCGTACAGTATGCGGCGACACTATTCTCGCCAGCTAAGGCCGTGGCATCCGCAACGTTTTGTATATCGGCCGATCGTGAGTTAACCCAGCTGAGCATGGCAGCGCTCATCACCAGCGTTACCGAAAGTAACAATGCACATGCAACCGCAACAGACGTGTATCCACCCTCATCGTCCACAAAAAGGCCTATGCCCCAGGAGAGCACTGTTTTTCTCGCCCAGCGGCTATGGCGGGGTATGCACCTCTGCTTTGTATTTTTATGACCACATCTGCATCCAGCTTCCATAGCTCCCACTCACCCAATCCGCTTGGACGCTCTCGCTTGCTTCACAATGCAGCACAAGGCCTGTTTCATCCTCGGCGCCTAAGGCACGCACAAATGCTCCTGTTATGGGCAAAGGTCTCACATGCCCCGTTATGGCTACCGTGATGTGATCAGTTCCTGACCCAGCGATATCAATCACCCAGTCATCACGATCGCCCACATGAAAAAGAGGCATCTCAGGCACTGCTGACAGACGTCTGAGCCCATACTCTCTCACCACACCTTCATCGGTTGTTGTTGCCATGACCCGAATGAGCTCGGCAGCCGTATGTGACATGACCGACCTGGTATAGAAGAGGCATATTGGCTGTACCAACATGCCAATCAAAAAGAGCAGTGTAGGAAGGATGACTGCCGCCTCGACTGAAGCCTGTCCAGCGATACCTCTTCCACTCCTCAGCCTGCCGTCAAAATGCGATGAAGTCCTGCATGAACGAGATGGAAACTCCCTGTGCAAGTCCATGGGAAGCTGCATTGATCGCCTTTTGAAGAAGAGCCCCATCATGAGCAACATGCCAGTAGACCGAGAGAGCCACAATCGTGGAAAGAAACGCCGCAAAAATGATGAGAAACTCAACGGATGCTTGGCCTTTTTCTTTCCTATCCTGTTGGAATGCCTCTTGATGTGCATTTTCTTTCTGCATGAAATCACCTACCCCACCTCCTCAGTTCTGAACTTCAAAGTCGCGCTGCCACGTTTCCACTTCAAAGTGCAGAGTCTTTACCGTTGAGCAAGCGCTCTTTGCGCCCTCACGTATGACAACCAGCTCGACCCATCCATCGCCTTCGACCGTACATGACCAGACGTTGCCCAAAAGATCGAGATATCCTGCCTGTTTAAGCAGACAGCTTCCCTGGCTCTGATATGCATGTAAGACATCACGCGCCTCCTCAGGAAGACTCCTATTAGAGTTCCTCTCGCTCACCTGGACTGCTTGCTCATCTGAAATGCGCTCAGATAAGTCCTGCCCACCATTGGCCTCACCCACTGTTGTCTCAGAAGCATTACTGTTATTTGGCTGCGCTGTCTCAGCTGCACTCTCTTTGGCCTCATGGGTATCGAGATCAGCTGTGAGCGATGCTTTTCTACCTGCCAGCACAGCAACTACTACCACGAGAAGCACTGCGCCCATTACCAGCACCAAGCGCAGGGTCCAGGAACGTTTGACCATAAGAAGTCATCACTAAAGCGAATTAATACCATCGGCGATTGCTTGCCATAAAGATGAGACTCGATCTCTAAAAGCAATGATCGCCAGGATGGCTATAACAACCAGCACGCCAACGAGGATTGCGTATTCTGTTGTGCCCTGTCCCCTCTCCTCTCCAAGTTTGTTCAGGCATGTTTTGATGAACGAAAAGAACTGGTCAAATAGCATTTTCATCACTCCTTCTACTTGGTTTTATGCATCAAGTATTCAACTTTTATGAGCTGATAGATAGCGCTGGAGATATAAGAGGACCAAGTATTGAGAGCAGCATGGCTGGCACGATGAGCGTCCCCAGGGGTATCAGCATCTTGACGGGAACCTTTTCAATCTCTTCCTCTATTTCCGAGCGCTGTTCATCTCTCAATACAGCCGCCTGTTGTTCAAGCACTTGTGCAAGAGGACTTCCAAAGCTGAGGGCTTCAGTCACCGTTGCACTGAATCTTCTCACCGCAGCCGCATCTATCTCATCAGCCAGATCACTGAGTGCTTCCTCCCTACTCTTAAGACCCATACGCCATACCAACAAGACTTCTCGCAAACGGCGAGAAAAGTCACCTTCGCATTGATCGCAGTACAGCTCGATAGACGCATCAAATGAAAGCCCTGCAGAAAGACCCAATGTGAGGATGTCTAAGAGGTGTGGCATCTCTGAAATAACCAGTGCCTTTTTGAAAGCGCGCTTGCGCTGATCCAAAGCGTCCTGAATCCCAGGAATTCTTAGGAGTACCTGCTTCAACCTCATGTCCAGCCCGTACGTTGAAACGCGGTTCCCTCTTACAGGCACACGGACTGTATTGGTGGCCCAATAGCTAGCCGCAAAGCTCACCACACTTGCTGCAGAGACGAGGCCTACCGTGATGGAATCCATCACATCACCCCTCTCATCAAGCGTCGGATGATCATCAAAGCCAGAGCATCGAGCGCACATGCTATGAGGACACAGGCAGTTCCTATAGGGGTTACCAGGCCCTTTTGGAAATCTGTAGAGATGAGTGAGAGAACCCCAACAAGGATGACGGGAAGGGCACAAACCACCTTTACTGACAGACGTACTTGGGCTGTTTTTACCGATAGCGTTCGCTCGATCTCGTGCTGTCTTTCCACGAGCATGGCAGATTTCTGGAACAAATCTCTGAGGGGGCTTCCCGTCCTTTGAGAGATGATGAGTGCTGTAGCGAGCAGTGAGATGCCGGGGGCATCAATCTCTTGAACCATCAAAGACAGCACCTCAGAAGACTTCATGCCACATCTCAAGCGAAGCGATGCCCGCATGAATCCATGAGCAGCAATACCTCGCTCGTGCAAAGCAACATATTCAATTGCCTGGGACAATGTTTGGCCGCAACCCAGAGCCACAGCAAGCGTTCTAAAAATGCCCGGCATTTCTGCTGCAAGCTTCTTCTTATGTAGGCGCTCTTCCATACCAGGAAGTGAGAAAAAGCCGATGGTCAGCGCCGCGCAGAGAAAGATTCCGCCCACCAGCGAGTGTGAAAACCCGCAACCTACACAGAAAAGACCAGTACAAACAGTGAGAAAGATTGCCGTGATCCCTTCGGGCGCAACATCATATGACATGCGCTTCAGGTGCTTCAGCAGTGCGTTGCATGAAGCACTCCACAGCTCATTTCCCATCAACATGCGCACGATCAAGCAATGAGATAGAGGCTCTAGCACGGAACGTTGGAACTTTGACCCAATCCTTGCTGCCATACCACCAGCACTCAATACGTGATAAGACATCAATACATAGACCCAGAGCCACACAACGAGCGCGCTTATGAAGATATAGATTGTCGCCATAGCTCCACCTCCTCAAGCGTAAGCACACCGTCTTCTACTGCCTGTTCCACAAACTTGGGTTCATGGCAGAGGCTCCATGTTCTTCTCGTCTGATCAAAGGAAACGCACTCATCAAGGCAAATGCCACCGCCCTGCTTTCTGCCCACAGCAGACATCGATGTGATAAAGCGAGATCCATCTCCCATACGTCGTGAGAGAACAATAAAATCCAAGGCGCTTGCTATCTGCTCTTCTATGATTTCTGTGGGCAGATCCATTCCAAACCTGCTCATCAACACAAGCCTCAAAACAGCCTCTTCAGCTGTACCAGCATGAAGCGTAGTAAGGGACCCATCATGGCCCGTATTCATGGCCTGGAGCATATCAATGGTTTCCTCGCCTCGGCATTCCCCAACCACAATTCTGTCGGGACGCATACGCAAAGCATTCTTTACCAGGTCACGTATGGTGACCTCTCCCGTGCCTTCTATGGATGCATCACGAGCTTCAAGACGCACAACGTCGGGATGCGTATTGAATTTGAGCTCAGCCGAATCCTCTATGGTGATAATCCGCTCAGACAATCCAATCTCGCAGGATAGGGCATTGAGCAGCGTCGTCTTTCCAGATCCTGTCCCGCCAGCGACTGCAATGTCTTTTCGCAAAAGGACAGCCCAGCTCAAGAGCTGTGCATACCATCTAGGAAGCGAACCTCTCTCCACGAGCTCTTGAAGCGTTGTGATCCTATTTGAGAACTTTCGTATGGTAATAACAGGGCCATCTATAGCGATAGGCTGAGCCACGGCATTGACACGATCCCCGTTGGCAAGTCGCGCATTCACAATGGGTGAGCTTCTGTCCAGACGTCTGCCAAGCGGTGCCAATATCCTATCTATGACTAGAAGAATCTGATCTTCAGATTCAAACACGCGCTCAGTTGCATGAATCTCACCTGCACGCTCATAAAAGAGCTGTTCACAGCCATTGACCATCACTTCTGTTACCGTGTCATCATCCAGAAGAGGCTGAAGCGGACCTAATCCCACAATCTCATCCAGCACCTGCGCTACAACTTCTTGGCCATGTGACACAGAAAGAGATTCATAGCCCCTCTGGTTAAGAATTGCCTGGCACGCTACCTCAAGTTCTTGTCGCCCACGCGCACTTTCAGCCACCATGGAAGAGATTGCTTCAAGTCCCAAACGATCAATGAGGTCTTGCTTCATCTTCTCTCGGAACAGAGCAGTATTGTGTTCCTCTTCAACAGCAGTTTCCTGCTCTAAGATGCGTTCAAGAACTGACATTACACAGCCTCCCTCCGGCGACCAAACGACCATCTCCGCTGCTTAGGTTCCATACGCTTCTTTGTGGCGCTGTCCACGCCTTGAGGCATGACGCCAAGCTCTTTGAGCATGTGTGCCAGGCAATCCGAAACATCTGCTGCAAACTCACTGCGCAGCTTGAGGTAATCGACAATCTTTCCGCCGTCGAGAAACTCAATGAGTTCCTCTCCGCCATCCACAATGCGATACGTTCTGGCAGTCTCCAGCCCAACCTCGGCTCTATTGATGATGGGAACCCCTTTTTGCTTGGGATTTACTCTGTTGGCGACGCGCACAATACGTGTCCTTGCCACGCCAAGTCGCACCGCCAAGGCACCTACACGTGCCTGAGCGACCGGTGTGGATGATCGCTCGTCGACGCATATGAGCAGCCGATCACACAGTTGCGCCGCTTGCGCCATAGCATCGGTCACCGTCGCAGGCGTATCTACAATGACGAGGTCAAACTTTTGGGCGAGCAGTTCTATGAGGTCATGAACGTGATTCTGTACCATCTCTGCCAGCTCTGGAAGTTCAAGTCCACCCCACAGGTAAACCTCTGATGCCGCTTCTTTACCCAAGCGAGATATGAGATCCCATGAAGCCCGTTCTTTTCCCAGAGCTGCTAAGTCTGCAGGAGATCTCATGCCAAAACATGAGTAGAGATTGCCAAAGGAAAGATCAAGATCTACCAGGGCAACCTTAAGACCCCAGGTGGCACCAACCTCTGCAAATGCCGCAGCAAGCGTCGTTTTACCCACACTTCCACGCCCGGACACAAGAGTAAGAACGGGTGCCTTATGCTGGGGCTTTATCGACGCTGTCGGCCTCATAAGTGCAGGAGAGGTACGCGTTCGCGCAATCTTTACGGTTTGAGGTACTTGGCTGAGCCTTGCTGCCGGCATCGTAGAGGAAAAGGCAGGTGTTTCTGTCAACGCCTGTTCAATTTGGGGCACATTTTGGGCAAGAGCCGAGCTTCTCCCCACAACAGTGGTAGGCGCTCTTTCTTCAAGCATCTCAGGCTCATCAAGTGGAGGTACAAACGATTCATGCTCCCGGCTTCCTTCGAGTGTCCGGGAAACCCTTACTCCTCTGGCCTCCCGAGCAAAAGAGGAACAAGAAGTGTCCTGGACACTCCGAGGAAGGCAGGACAGGTCATAGACCTCATCCACGCCAGCAATGCGCGCGCGTGACCTCAAGGATCCTGATGGGGTCTTTTCTGCCAGAAGCACACGTGCTACATAGCCATCTCTTACCAGTGCAGCTGCGGTATTGATACCAGAAACGCCTTCTTCTGAAGGTCCTACCATCACACCGTATGGCGCTTCTTCTTGGGCTCGTACGCGCAGCTCTGCAGCTGAATTGACATATGCACAGTCCACAAGAGGATCGCTTGACTTAACCAGGGCACATAGACCTTTTTGATAGACAGAAGATCCGTATATCAACCACTGATGTCTCATCACTATCTCCCTACTTATCAAGGTATGAGCAAAACTCATGTCATAACGAGCGCATGGGCGCCCCGTATGGGGATTCAACGCACGTAGTCTTGTCCTAGGAGCCCTCTTGGGACTGCATGTCGTTGCCTTGCTCGTTGCTAACATCGTTTCCCACCTCTAATCCGTCACCCTCATGAGGTTTTTCACCTGGTGCAACCTCAGTTGGAGCAGCCTGGTTTTTATCGCCCAGGCCAGATACATCAGCAGCGGGGACGACCATGCGGATAGAGCCTTCACTCGCAGCCTCCAAAACGGAGGTGACTTCTTCGGGCAAAACCGCCAGTGAAATGGTTCCTCGCGTTACAGATCCCAAGGTATTTGTGGGTGTTGCCAGCACGGTAGCTCCCTCTGAAATCCTTTTCATTGCCTCTTCACGTGCACGAAAAAGCACGACCGTCTTGCCCTTCTGCACACTTGAAGAAATGCCAAGCTTGTCTGTTACTGGAACAGAGACAGCCACCATGCCCGATGGAACTTCAATTGCGACACTATCGCCTGAAAAATTGAGCTGCGTGAGAGGCGTACCTGCGCTCACAGGTGACGTCAGCTGCTTGCCAGAAACCTCATCTCTCGTGGTTATGGCACCTTCTGGCACAAGATCTACAAGCCAATCTTTTGACTCGGTATTGGATGTCGTGATGCTTTCTCCCGCGTCCAAATTCTCCGTTGCAACAATGAGGCTCACCACTTCCCCACCGTACTTTTTGAGTGCCTCTTCTCGCGCCAAAGCGGATTCTTTGCGTACGTGATCGCCGTACGTTAAGAAGAGAAGAGCCACCAGCACAGCGCAGGCGCTCGAAAGGATGATCCTAAAACGGACGGACATAACTACTCCTCACCAGACGATCACATCAATGTCTCGTGAGGTCAATTTAGACTGGTAAACAGTGCTATTTGACAAGAATCTGAAAAAGGGTCTGCACGGACTCGCACGAATCTTGCACCAAACTTGCACGCAGCAGCATAAGCGCACGTACGGATGGTGCGCAAAAAGTAGCAACTTATATCATTTCATTTTTGATATTTTGAAGACGCCGCTACGAACGCCAGCGCTACGAACGGCGCCGCTCTGTATGGTACCCCTCCGTACCGCACCGCTCCGTACGGCGCCAACATCTCAACATACGCGCATATGCGCATATGCGCACCCTAAAGCACAACGTCGGGATCCAAGGAATCGCTACTTCTGCGCATTTCCTCGGCTAGTCTCCTGTACGCCTCCGCGCGAACCTCAGGAATTCTGCCCTCGTATACCTGCTCATGTACTGCACAGCCCGGCTCTTTTGTGTGCGTGCAGTCCCTAAAACGACAGAGCGTCGCCGCCTCTGCCACGTCTGGAAAAACCAGCTTGAGACCCCGCTCATGCCCGACGAGCGGCAAACTTCTAAGCCCCGGCTCATCAACCACGACGCCTGCCTGAGGCAGATCCACCATGCGACGCGCCACCGTGGTATGCCTGCCCGCATCGTCTTTGGCTCGGACATGACCCACCTCAAGGAGGTTCTTGCCGAGAAGAGCATTGAGCAGCGTGGATTTGCCTGCGCCGGATTCTCCCAGCACGATGCCCACGATCCCTGCCGGCACGAGCTCTCGCACGCCCTCTATGCCCCAGAGCGCTCTATGCTCCAAGCACACGCGCGCCATGTCGTCTTCCAAGGCAGCGCCGTCAGCACCACCAGCGTCGTCAGCGCCGCGGCCACCAGCATTGCGGCCGTCAGCACCCCGAGCGCCAGCAGCCGTCACAGCAACGCAGATCTTATCGCCTAGAACCTCACGGATAAGTGAGATGTCTTGCGCCAAAAGCGCTGCTCCTGCTCGGTCGGCCTTGGTGAGGACCACCGCACATGCAGCGCCGCAGTCCTGCGCAATCACAGCTGAGCGCACAATGCGGTCAATATCCACCGGGCGGCGCGACAGCGCTTGCGCCACCAGGACAATGTCCACGTTGGCCGCAAGCGTCTGCTTCTTGCCTCGGTTGTTGCCACGCCATCGCGCAATATCGCTCTGGCGAGGCAGCACAAACTCAATCACGGCCATGTCGTGGCCAGCAGGGCGACGCAGACACACCCAGTCCCCCACGGCACATGACGGCTCTCTCACCACACCAAAGCGGAAGGAAAACTCCGCACGCTGAAGCCCTGCCGCGCTCACCACCAGAGGAAACGCCCTGTCCAGACGCACCACACAGGCGCAGGCAAGCTCGGCCGCATCCACACCTTCTGATACCAGCGTATTGCAGCATGTTTCATACGCAGCGCGCTGATCCTCATGAAGGGGCAATTTCTCCAGCGTAGGGATATCAGATAGTGAAGAAAGAGCTGGCAGAGCAGCATCTGCTCCACCAGCTCCAACACCAGAATGTGACTTCTTTGCACTCCGCGGCTCCTGCGGCGACACGTGCGTATCATGTGCGCCGCGCGTACGCTTCTTTGCAGCCTTGGTGCGCTTTGACATAGCTACTCTCCGCTTTTCTCCACGTTGCGCATGATGAGCTTGTAGAGCTCCATCATGGGGATGATCGACATGGCTAAAACCATAGCGATGCCGTAGTGGATGGGGTCAAGCTCGGCAAAACCAAAGGCAGTGGCCAAGAAAGGCACCTCGATGACCAGGAAGGTCAGCAGCAGAGAAACGCCAAACGCGCCCCAGAGCCACTTGTTGTGCGAGTGCAGGCTCAAGAGAGACTGACGACGGCTGCGCATGTTGAACGAGTGGAACATCTCAACCATCGACAGCGTCAAGAATGCCATGGTCATGCCCTCATGCCCCATAGACGGAGAGGCCAAAAGCTCCGCAATGCCTGCGGCAGGATACTCCGCCTTGAAGCCAATCCAGAAGCTCACGAGTGTCAGGAGGGCGATAAGAGCACCTTGCACGACACAATCAAGCCCCATGCCGCCGGCAAAGATGCCGTCGTGGGAATCGCGCGGCTTGCGCTTCATGATGCCCGGCTCTTCCTTCTCTGTTGCCATAGCAAGTGCCGGCAGTGAGTCCGTGATGAGGTTGATCCAGAGCAGGTGCGTCGGCTCCAAAATGGTGAAGCCCACCAGCGACGCAATGAACACCGAGATGACCTCTGCCAAGTTGGAAGAGAGCAAGAAGGCAATGCACTTGCGGATGTTGTCGTAGATCCTGCGGCCTTCTTCAACGGCATTGATGATCGTAGCAAAGTTGTCGTCTGCCAGGATCATGTCTGCCACGTTCTTGGTGACGTCAGTGCCGGTAATGCCCATACCAATGCCGATATCTGCCTTCTTGATGGAAGGTGCATCGTTCACACCGTCGCCGGTCATGGCCGTGACCATACCCTTCTTGCGCCACATGTCAACAATGCGGCTCTTGTGCTCAGGCTGAACGCGCGCATAGACACCAATCTTCTCGATGGTGCTCTCAAACTCTTCGTCTGAAATCTTGTCCAGATCTGAGCCGCGCAGTGCCTCAGAGCGGTCGCTAATGATGTTGAGCTCCTTGGCAATTGCCACAGCGGTATCAATATGGTCGCCCGTGATCATCACGACGCGGATACCTGCAGAGTGAGCCTCTTCAATGGCGGCCTTAACCTCAGGACGCACGGGGTCAATCATGCCCGAAAGGCCGACAAACGTGAGGTCTTTCTCAAGGAAGGAAGCGTCGTAACTTGCAGGCTCTTCTTGACCCCACACACGACGCGCAGATGCCATAACGCGCAGCGCATCATCTGCCATGTTCTTATTGGCATCCATGATCTGCTGGCGCATCTCATCAGTCATGGGCACAATCTGGCCACCCTCGCGCATCATAGTGGTGCAGCGGGCGAGAACAACATCTGGTCCGCCCTTGGTATGCTGGACGTATTCGCCAGAGCGAGTTTTCACAACCACGCTCATCATCTTGCGACCAGAGTCAAACGGTGCCTCACCCACACGCGGGCATGCCTCCGCCAAATCTGAGGTGGTGTAGCCCATCTTGGCAGCATCTGCCACCAGCGCAGCCTCTGTCGGCTCACCCTTGGCAACGCCCTCTTCATCATCCCAGGTTGCGTCATTACAAAGCGCCATGGTCTGGACATGCGCTTCAAGATCTTCTGTCTCATGGCGCACAACTGTCATCTTGTTCTGGGTCAACGTACCCGTCTTATCAGAGCAGATCACCTGCGTGCAGCCCAAGGTCTCCACCGCAGCAAGTTTGCGCACAATAGCGTTTTTCTGGGACATCTTGGTAACACCCATGGAAAGCACAATGGTGACCACAGCTACCAAACCCTCAGGAATGGCAGCAACAGCCAAGGAGACGGCAATCATGAAGGTTGCCAGCACCAGGTTGATATCAGAGAGGAAGCCAGCGCCATACTTCAAGAAGCCGGTCAAGAACACCACAACAGAGATGGCAATAACAAGGATCGATAAGGTCTTGGAAAGACCATCCAGCTTCTTCTGAAGCGGGGTCTCTTCATCTTTGGCCTGCGCCAAAGCGCCGGCAATCTTGCCCATCTCTGTATCCATGCCGGTGGCAACTACCACAGCACGGCCACGACCAAAGACAACCGTCGAGCCCATGTAGCACATGTTCTTGCGGTCACCCAAAGGCACGTCTTCCTGGTTGTTCTCCAGGTTCAAGACATCTGAGATCTTGGTGACTGGTACGGACTCACCCGTCAGGGATGCCTCTTCAATCTTCATAGAAGCAGACTCAAGAATGCGGCAATCCGCAGGTACAGCGTCTCCTGCCTCAAGCACAATCACGTCTCCAGGGACCAGCTCAGAGGAATGCACGGTCATCTGCTTGCCCGCGCGCACCACCTTAGACTGAGCCGCACTCATCTGCTGAAGGGCTGCTAAGGCAGCATCTGCCTTGGATTCTTGCACCACACCCATGATGGAGTTCAGCACAACAACAAAGAGAATGATAACGACGTCTGCGTAATCTCCTGAGCCACTGGCTGCGCCAATGATGGCCGATACCACAGCCGCAATGATGAGCATGATCACCATAGGGTCAAGCATCTGCATGAAGAAACGCACTATCACCGGCGTCTTTTTGGACTCTGCCAGCTTGTTCTCTCCATACTTTTGCAGCCTTGTAGCTGCCTCTTCTTGAGAAATGCCTGCCTGAGCGTCAGAGTGCTGATCTCTCAGCACATCTTCTGCCGCCGAAAGATATTCTTTCAACGTATTCCTCCTGGGCTTATGCGGCTCCGCCGCAATACTTTGCACCTGATAGATTGATGCCCGATCATAATTCCCAGGAAGGGCAAGGGCTCACCAAGGCTGCCGTACCAGATGCCTTACACGTCAAGCATTATACAGACCAGCTCTCCTCCATAAGGCATGCGAACAAGTTGTGCATCTTTTCGCAGACAACCCTCACACATGACGCAACACAATTTGTAAACGTGTTTAGGACGCTACACTTATTACCAATGTTGTTGTTATTTAGGGCAACGGAGAGAATTCCACGATGATCGGGGAAGGATCGCTATGAAAGTACTGATGTATGGGACCGCAAGCTACGACAAAGACTCCTTTTCACGGGAGCTGCCCGATTACCCTGATATCAAGGTAGATTTCATCGAGTCCAATCTCACGCCTATGACTGCAGCGCTTGCCCGCGGCTATGATGCGGTCTGCGCCTTTGTGAATGCAGACGTTCATGCCATGACCCTCGAAATCCTTGCAGGCTTTGGCATCAAGCTGGTGCTCATGCGCTGTGCTGGCTTTGATGCCGTAGATGTAGATATGGCCAAAGAGCTGGGCATTACCGTCACACGCGTCCCCGCTTATTCACCTGAGGCCATAGCAGAGCATGCCATTGCACTGGGACTATGCGCCAACCGCCGTATCCATAAGGGCTATAACCGTGTGCGCGAGAATAACTTCTCGCTGGACGGCCTTGTGGGAGAAACGCTGCACGGCAAGACGGCAGGCATTGTGGGCACCGGACGCATTGGCGCGGCGCTGTGTCGTATCTGTAAAGGCTTTGGCATGACCGTGCTCGGCCAAGACCTCTACCCCAACCAGGATCTTATCGACAAAGAACACGTTGTTGATGAGTACGTCACGCGCGATGAGCTCTTTGAGCGCTCTGACTTCATCTCACTGCACGCTTTCCTCAATGAAGAGTCCTACCACATGGTCAACGATGACTCCATCGCCAAGATGAAAGATGGCGTGATCTTTGTAAATACTGGTCGCGGTGGTCTGGTTGATACGCAGGCACTTATTCGAGGCATCCTTTCCGGCAAGATTGGCGCCGCAGGCTTGGATGTCTATGAGGAAGAGAACGCAAACGTGTACCAGAATCGTGCCGGTGAAGTGATTGATTCCATCACGGCACGTCTGTGCTCGTTCCCCAATGTGGTCATGACCAGTCATCAGGCATTCTTTACGCGTGAAGCTTTGAGTCAGATTGCTTGCGTTACGCTGGACAACGCTCGTCACTTTGACCGTGGAGAGGAGTATGTACCTAAATCTCAGGTGTGCTAGACCACGCCACCTGTCCATACGTAAGCTTCGCGTCAGACTTGCGTAATATCAATTCACCATTTGTCAAGAGTTTATTTGTATATGGATTCATTTCTTCCATATACGGTAGTATATCACTGGGAGGACGTGACCACTCCTGTCCCTGTAGCTCTATATTGGGCTGCCAGAAGTGGCTCTATAGGAGGAAAAGAATGATCAAAAAGAAGACCAAAATCGTTTGTACCATGGGTCCGGCAACAGAAGATGATGAGGTCCTGCGCCAACTGATCGAATCCGGCATGAATGTTGCGCGCTTCAATTTCAGTCATGGCTCACATGATTATCACCGCAACAACATCGCACGTGTTCGCCGCATTGCAAAAGAGCTGGGCACCTATGTTGCTATCATGCTTGACACCAAAGGCCCTGAGATCCGCACAGGTCTGCTCAAAGATCACCAGAAGGTCACCCTTGAAACTGGCCAGGATGTCATCATTACCACAGATGAGGTAGAAGGCACATCCAAGCGCTTCTCTCTTGATTATCTCAATCTTCCCAAAGAGGTCACCAAGGGTTCCATCATTTTGATTGACGATGGCCTGCTTGGCTTTGAGGTTGACCACGTTGAGGGCAACGACATCCACTGCGTCTGCACCAACGGCGGTGAGCTGGGAGAGAAAAAGGGCGTTAACGTCCCCAACGTTGAGGTTGGCCTGCCTTCTGTCACCGAGCAAGACCGCGCCGACATCATGTTTGGCTGCGAACTAGGCATCGATGCCATCGCCGCCTCTTTCATTCGCAACGGTGAAGCCGTTGATGAGATCCGCCACATTTGCCGCGAGATGGGCGAGAATAACATCTTGATTTTCCCCAAGATTGAGTCCGCAATGGGTGTCAAGAACTTTGACGAGATCCTCCACCACTCCGATGGCATCATGGTTGCCCGTGGTGACCTGGGTGTAGAGATCCCCTCTGAGCAGGTACCCCATGTCCAGAAGACCATCATCCGCAAGTGCAAGGACAACTACCGTCCGGTCATTACCGCAACGCAGATGCTTGACTCTATGATCCGCAATCCGCGCCCCACGCGCGCAGAGGTCAACGATGTTGCCAATGCCATCTATGATGGCACGGACTGCGTCATGCTCTCAGGCGAGTCTGCTGCTGGTAAATATCCCGTTGAGGCCGTCAAGACCATGGCAGCGATTGCTGTAGAGACTGAGCGCTATCTCAGCGAGCGCATGGAGTACCACGACCGCGGTGGCATCCGCAACGTCAATGGTTCGGTTGGTTTTGCTGCCGTTTCCATGGCAGACCGTGTAAACGCCAAGTGTATTCTGGCGCCAACACACTCTGGCCGCACCGCGCGTCTGATCTCCACGTTCCGTCCCAGCATTCCTGTCTATGCAATGTCTCCCAGCGAAGTTGCGCTGCGCCGTTCTTGCTTCTACTGGGGTGTCACGGGTCTTAAGACCTCTGAGCAGGGAAATCTTTCTGACACCTGCTACAATGCGCTCACAGTTGCAAAGGACAAGGGCGTGGTAGATGCCGGCGATCTGGTTGTCATTACCGCAGGTGATCCCCACACTTCCCCCTCTCAGGGAGATTACATCACCTCAACCAACATGGCTATGATTGCTCAGGTTCAGTAAGCAGCAACACTTCAACCATACACGCCACTTTTTGTGGGCGAGAAAGACAAGGAGGTGCAGCGCATGAGAGCTGCACCTCCTCTCTTATGCCTTGCTTGCCGCAAACCTGCGCACAGATGGTGAGCTGTGCGCAGGAGGTCATTTCACACAGGCGAGGTTATCGCTCACAGAGCCAGTACGCGCAAGAGAAAGCATCTATGTGCGAGCCAGCGCCAAAGTCGTGATCATCTCCCGTAATGAGATCCACAGCGCGGCCGCATCCAGCATCAAAGTGCAATGTCTGCGGCTCTTCTGAAGCATTGATCGCCACAATGACGCGCTTGCCACCAGCCGCTCGCTGAAAGACCAACTGTTGAGGCTGACATAAAAGCTCATGGTAATCTCCCATACAGAGCGCCTCGGCACCCTCACTGGATAGGCGCGCCTCTGCCAGAGCCTCAATCCATGCCGTAAGCTCATTGTATTCTGGGTGCGCCAAAGCCGGCCTGAGCTCGTGATCTCCAAAGTTCTGCTCGCCCTCTATACCCCACTCACTGCCATAGTAGACACAGGGTACGCCACACATGCCAAACAGAAGACCATAGAGCGGCTTGAGTTGGCGCTTGTCGGTCAGCTGCGTTGCTATGCGCGGAACGTCATGGTTATCAACAAAGTTAAGCAGGTGCTTGCCGGTGTAGAGATCCCAGGGTTTATCGCCGCTTTGACGCTCAAGCGCATAGGCTATTTCATGCATATTTGCGCTGTTCATGGAGCTCCAGAGGCCCTTGTAGGCCTCGTAGTTGTAGACAGAATCACACGCGTTGTCATTCATCCAGCGGCGATAGTCCCCAAACATGGTCTCCCCCACCAGTACAAACTTCTGATGGCGCTTGGCCCCTAGATCGTTGGCAACACTTCTAAGGTACCCCAAAAAGCCCAGGTCAAGGCAATATGCCACATCCAGACGGAGCCCGTCTATGTCATAGTCTGCCTCCCAGCCACGCATGATGGTAGCCAGGTACTCGTTGAGTTCAAAGTTGTTGTGATTGAGTTTTACCAGGTAGGGCACGCCTGCCCACGTCTCATACGAGAACCCATCGTCGTATTGGGTATTGGAATTCCAATCTATGTTGAACCAGCCCGCGTAGTGGCTCTGCTGCTTGTTTTTGATCACATCTTGAAATGCCCAAAAACCGCGCCCCACATGGTTGAAGACCGCATCAAACAGCACCTTAATGTCAGCCTTGTGAAAGGCTTCTACCACACGTCTGAGGTCTTCTTGTGTGCCTAAGCGCTGATCAACCTTGGTATAATCACGCGTATCATAGCCATGCGTGTCACTTTCAAAGACCGGGTTCAGCATCACACAGCTGGCACCGAGCTTCTTAATGTGATCCACCCAGCCATCGTTGATGATCTTGAGCAGACGGTGCGCGTCATTGTTGGTAGCGCCTTCATCTGAGCCGTCGTTGGCCCAGGGTGCACCGGTTAGGCCAAGGGGGTAGATCTGGTAGACAAAGCTGCCGTCGTACCAGTTGTCAGGAGTCAGCCATGGGCGCTCTACCTGCTGCTTTTGCTTGCGCACACGCTGCGGCACGCCTTGAGCAACGCCAATTCTTCCCACCTCACTCTTGGTAGGATCAAGGCAGTCGGCAAGCTTATGGATCACACCAAACTCATCACACATATCCAACACCGTCCCCACACTCACCGCAACATCACCCCGCTCAACGCGAGAGACCGTGTCACGCGAGACACCAATACGCTGTCCCAGCTCATCTGCCGTTATGCCAGAGATTGCCCGCCATACCTTGAGATTCTGGCCAATTTCTTGCATGACCGACTGTGAAATATCCCGTGCCATCTCCGCTCCGTGTTCTATAACGTCTGATATACCTGACGTATTCTTTTTAACACACTTTATTTCCGATGCAAGACAGAATCTTTGGGCGGAAGCAATACAGCCCCACAGGCGTGCGTCCAAGGCGCTCCCGCCAGAAATATGAAGTATTTGATGCAGGATTTTCTCCTTATGCGCTCCCTGCGCACACCAACATTTCTTTAATTATCATGATGTAGTTTGAAAACAGTATCAGCTTGAAACTAGGTTTGATTCATGCACACGCACCACACACATTCCCACGAGATCGATATGGTTCATGGTTCTCTGGCCGACAAGATCGTGCTGTTTGCACTGCCAGTTGCCATCACCGCTATCCTCCAGCAGCTCTACAACGTTGCAGATATTGCAACGACTGGCCAATTTGTAAGCACCGCTGCTATGGCGGCTGTGGGTAGTAACTCTTCAACAGTTTCGCTTTTGGTTGCTCTCTTTCAAGGCATCTCCTTGGGTGCAAATGTGGTCATCGCCACGGCCATCGGTGCCAACAAGCCAGAAGATGCCTCACGCGCGGCGCATACTGCGCTGGTAATTGCTGTGGTGGGCGGCATTATATTTGCGGCGCTCTCAGAGCTTGTGGTAACACCGCTTCTCAACATGCTCATGGTGCCCGATGAAATCTTTGATATGGCAGCCCTTTACCTGCGTATCTACATGGCCGGTCTGCCGGTAGTCTTTCTCTATGACTTTGAAGCCGCAATCTTTAGAAGTATAGGTGATACCTTTACGCCTCTCTATACACTCCTTGTTTCCAGTGCCCTCAACGTGGTGCTCGATCTTATTGTCACCATCCAGTTTGGCTGGGGAGCAGACGGCGTAGCTGCTACGACGGTCATTTCAACTGGCGTAGCTGCCGTCATCTTATTTGTGCAGCTCCTCCATACCGACTCGGTGGTGCGCATTGAAATTCCTAAGATCCGTGTTGATGGCGCTGCCCTCAAACAAATTCTGGTGATAGGTCTTCCCGCAGGTGTGCAAGGCGCTTTTTTCTCGCTTGCCAACATTGTGATTCAAGGGGGTATCAACAGCCTAGGGCAGACCGTCATAGCTGGCAATTCAGCAGCTCAGAGTATAGAATCAATAACCTATTTTACGTATAACTCATTCGGTCAAGCCTGCACCACGTTTGTGGGGCAAAACCACGGTGCCAACCAGCCGGTGCGCTGCAGAAAGACGCTCAAGGTCTGCATGGCAGAATCGCTCATCTGCGGCGTCATCCTTATTGCCCTGGTGGTGAGCTTTGGCCGCATCTTGGTTGGCTTCTTTGATTCTGACCCCGCCGTGATTGAGCAGGGCTACTTGCGCATCACGATTGTCATTTACTCGCAGATATTCTGCAGCTTTAACGAGAACTTCTCAGGTTTTTTGCGCGGATATGGCCTCTCTCTGGCTCCTGCCTTTGTGACCATCTTCTCCATTGTGGGACTCAGGCTCATCTATGTGGCCACGGTCTTTGCACACAACCCCACCTACCCCGTGCTGCTTACGGTCTACCCCATCAGCCTGGGCGTCAATGCCGCATGTTTGGTGATCCTCTACTTCTTTGTCCGCAAGTTCTCACGACGTGTGGCATAGCGTCGCGGCATGTCGTAGGACACCACAGCGCGGCACGACACGTCACATCGCAGCATGAAAAAGGCAGAAAGCACCTCAAACGAAGCACCTTCTGCCAGAAGCTAGCCGCATCTACGCCAGATAACAGCACTTACTTGAAAACCTTTACACGATCATCGATATTCTCGCCTGCCTTTTCTCCAGCAGGAGAAACGATGCCACCAAATGGCATCTCGGCCAGAAGCGTCCAACTCTCAGGCACGTTGAAGAGCTTGTGCACAGCTTCATCGATCACGGGATTGTAGTGCTGGATATTGGCGCCAATACCCATATCGCGCAGGCCCGTCCAGATAGAAAGCTGCAGCATGCCGTTTGACTGCTGAGCCCAAATGGGGAAGTTTGCCGCATAGGTAGCAAACTGCTCCTGCAAACCAGCCACCACATCCTGGTCCGTGAAATACAACACGGTACCAGCAGCCGCCTTGAAGCCATCAATCTTCTCGCGTGCTACCTTGCCGCCAAAGGCATCATAGATGGCATTCCAGAGCTGATCTTGCTTGTCGCCCAGGGCAATAACCACGCGCTGGCTGTGCATGTTAAAGGCATCTGGTACGAGCTCAGCAATACGCTTAATGCTGGCTACAACCTCATCTTCTGCTACCGGAAGATCCTTATTAAGTGCATAAATGCTACGGCGGTTCTCAAGTGACTCAATTACAGACATGACAGTTCCCTTCTTTTAATAATTTCACTCTATATTTTGTGCATGCATCTACCGAGACGCTGTTGCCCCTTATACCCCAAACGCAAAGCTGGTCATGCTAACCGAACCCAAATCCAAGACAGAATTAAAAACCACCGGCTCCTCACCTTGGCTTGCCCCCAGAAGGTATATCAGCGGCAAAAAATGCTCAGGTGTTGGAGCCGCCTGTTTGTAGTTGGGAAGATCTTGAGCAGCAAGGAGCCGCTCGTCGTCTCGGGCGCACACGAGATCTCGTATCTGCTGGTCAAACTCCTGCGCCCACGCAAAGCCTTCGTGCGGCATGTCCCACTTCACCCGGTACAGGTTATGGACAATGTTGCCACTTCCCAATATGAGATAGCCTTCATCGCGTAGCGGTGCTAAACGCTGTCCCAGCTCATATGCCTCCCTCATATCCAGCGAGCGCTTCACCGAGAGTTGCGCCAGCGCCACATCAGCTGCTGGAAAGAGATGTGCGAGCGTCGTCCACGCGCCATGATCGATACCCCAGCTATGACCTTCGTCAGGCACAACACTACCACCCGAAAGCTCCACCACACGTCTTCCCAGCCGAGGATCTCCCGAAACGTTGTACTTGAATTCATAGAGTTCATCCGGAAAGCCATACATGTCATAGATCTGTGCTGGATGCTCTTCTACCTGCACCTTCCACGTAGGTTCAAACCAATGTGCAGAAATCATAAGTGCAGCTTTTGGCTTGCCATGCTCACGCACGATCCTCTCTCCCAGCGCGGTCAAAGCCCGTGTTTGATCGCTCTTTTCAAGTGCAAGCATAGGGCTTCCATGCCCCATGAACACAGCCGGCATTCTCTCTGCCATTTGCCTCACCCCACTCAGTCGATCACATATGTTAGTATTGTTTTAATACTTAGTATACTGTTCATTCTGTCATGGTTTTATGGGAATACAAGAACGATTTTTTTGGATACCAAGTATTCTGTAAGATACTTAGTGCATGCGTTATCCAAATGACGCATTCCGAGTTTGCAAGTTGAGACCAGGGGACATATATACATGAGTACTGCGGATTCTATGCATACATGCGACGAGAGCAGCGGCTTTGGGGCAGGTGCCATACGTGCTCTTGAGCAGCGTGCCGGTGTTGCTCCGGAGGAAAATACACCTGTTGCATGCCCCTTTGTGACGGCCCAGCAAGTGCTTCAAGGCAAGTGGTCCGTACTTGTTCTACACCATCTGGCTGACGGCCCTTTGAGATTTAATCAGCTGCGCAAACGTCTTCCACAGCTTACAGCAGCAACACTCACTAACCAGCTAAGGTATTTAGAAGAGCATGGCATGATCAAGCGTATAGCTTACCCCGAGGTGCCACCTCGGGTTGAGTACTCCCTCACAGAGCTGGGAGAGGATTTCAAGCCTGTGCTGGATCAAATCCAAGTGTGGGGCACCCATTACCTGGAACATCTCCAAGAGACACACAAAAACCGGTAATTACTCATCCGCAGGTTTACCCACAGTCCAATCTCACCTACCACGGCAGCAGACTCTATCGTATGAGGGCACCAGCACAGAGAGCACGGCAGCAATAGCCAGGATGAACAAGTACCAGTTATAAGGAATCATCTGTGCCGGGTTTACAGCATTGTTGGTGAGTGAAGCCACCAGCAAGAACTGCGCACCATATGGAATAAGCCCCTGCACAATACAGGAGAAGATATCCAAGAACGAAGCTGTTCTTCTAGGATCAATCCTATATGTTCTAGAAATCTCCCGCGCAAGGTCAGCCGTCACCACAATGGCTACGGTGTTATTAGCACAGGCCGCATCGACCAGTCCCACCAATACACCAAGGCCAATGGAGGCAGATTTTGGACCCCGAATGAGCTTTCCTACTTTGTCCATCAACCAGGATAGTCCACCGTAGTATTTGGTCAGCTCGCTCAAACCACCCACGAAGAGTGAGAGCAAAAACACCTCAATCATGGATTGATACCCCTGCCACATGGCAACGGCACATCCAACCACCCCAAATTCTCCCAGCGCAATGCCAATGGCGGCAGCACACACAATTCCTAGGAGAAGAATCAAAAACACGTTGAGACCCGCCAAAGCCAGAAGAACCACCAGCACATAGGGAAAGACTTTTACCACGTTGTAGTCAAGCTGCTCCGCAAGCACACCCTCAGGGCCAAGAATGAGCATGAGTATAAGAGCAAGCGCGGCAGACGGCAGCGCAATCCAGGCATTGGTTCTAAACTTGTCCTTAAGCTCTACGGCCTGTGTGCGCGTAGCGGCAATGGTTGTATCAGAAATCATGGAGAGGTTGTCTCCAAACATGGCTCCACACATCACTGCTGCCATCACAAATGCCGTGTTGATTTGTGCTGTCTGTGCCATGCTATAGGCAAGCGGAACTACTGCTCCAATGGTTCCCATAGAGGTACCTGTAGCAAAGGAGAGAAAACCGGAAATGAGAAAGATGCCTGCGGTAACGTACTTTGCAGGTACAAGAGAAAGCCCTAGGTGTGAGGTGGCCTCAACCCCACCCATTGCCCCCGCTACCGCAGAGAAGGCACCCGCCAACAGATAGATCATGAGCATCGTCATGATGTTCTCATCGCCCGCTCCACGGGAAAAAATGGAGAAGTTTGCGCTGATGCCGTGCGTGCGAAACATGCAAAACGCCAGTACAACAGCACAGCTCATGGCAACCACCGAAGGAAACTGGTAAAACGCCATCTCTTTTCCTTGAATCTCAAGCACAATACCCGCGCCGAGATATATTGCGATAAAAGACACCAGTTGAATCAGAGAGCGCGCATGCATAGGCGTAGCCGACATCGTTGCTGGCTGCGATGATCTTGCGTCCATATCCCCCCCTTGCTCAAACAATCAGCCCTTGTATGGTGCCATATCTTGACTCCGTGTGTACAAGAAAAGATCGGCACGCCAACAACAAGCGTACCGATCCAACGCCAACAGCATACGACAGCGTTTGTAATAAACAGCCCCTACATTGCCATTGTGGTGGTCTGCGTATAGACGCGCGTGAGATATTTTGCATCCAGCGAATATAGACCCTGAGGAGTACCGCCAAAGATCTGGTAATCCGTAATCATATCCTTAGCGTTTGTCTCCTCCTCACCCTGCTCTTTCACAAACCAATCAAGCAGCTGCATGGTGCGGAAATCCTTGACCTCATAGGCTGCTGCATAGCAATCATTGATGCTCTTGGTGATGAATTGCTCATGCTCATAGCCCGCCTCAAGCGGCTCAAGATCATTTGAGAAGGTCTTATCTGGCTTTGCAATGGCCTCCATGGTCGGCACAAAGTCGTTATCCAAAAGATAACGACGCAGAATCCGAGCGTGATCTAGCTCCTCCTGTACCTGGATAACATACCAGTTTGCATAACCTTTCAACCCACGCGCATCATAGTAGTCAGCAAAGGTGAGATAGAGATAGCTGGAGTAGAGCTCCTTGTTGATCTGTTCGTTCAACATCTTGGTTACGGAAGCATCGAGTGCCATGATTTCCCCCTCCTGCTGGGATTTTGCCCATGTCTTGGCTTGTAGATCACTACGTACATACAATTTCTTACCTACCCAAAATTACCCAAGACTTACCAAGCTGTATGACAGAAGCCACAAAGAAACACGGAGCCATCAGGTAATAGGCGCGCACGCTTGTGGGCGAGAAGAACAGCGTAAACGCAACACTTCCCACAACGAAAATGCACGAAAACGCAAGAGCAACGACGCGCAGCACCCATATGCCACGAGACGGTGCCGCTGCCGACTGCGCAGCCATATGCGCGCCCTTCTCGCGCGCGCTAAGAGTAGAGCCCCCACGCAAGCACTTCACAAAACGCACGATCACGGCCACCAGGAGGGCCGCAAGTATGACTGAGGCCGCCACGATCACCAGCCGCATGTCAAAGGCTGCTTCCCATACCCTGTTGTGATATCCCAGCCAGCGATTCATGCCCAGGCGCGCGTGAGCAAAGTGATTGAGCGCCCACGCCCCCGCCAACAGCGCAATCTCGACCAAACTCGCCAGAACAAATGCAACTTTTCTCACATGACCTCCCGCACAAACCAATGTATTTCTCGCCCAACACCCACGGTAACCGGAAAGGAGGCACGAGCTCTTTGCCCGCACCTCCCCGAACGTTTTCTACACAGCCTCAAGCTCGCTCAAGACATGATGCCGCAGCTTACGCCTGAGCGGCCTTGTCCGTCGGCAGCTCTGACACGGTGGTGTGGACGCAATCCGCGCTTGAAGGATCGCCCACCTGCACCTTGTTCTCACCGTGCATCTGCCACTCATACCAGCCACCGTCATACACGCTGATGTTGTCGTAGCCGTTCTGATAAAGGATCAGGAATGGCACGCTTGCACGCCAGCCCGTACCGCAATAGAAAGCCAGATGATCATCCAGCGTAAAGTCAACATCAGACCAGGTAGAAGCCTTGATTTCATCGAGCGTCATGATGGTTCCGTCCTCATGGACCAGGCCGTTCACATCAAAGGCGGTATCGCAGCCCTTGCCCCAGACAGCACCATCAGGCTCACCAGCGCGGTCAATGTAGCCATAGCCCGAGGTCTCACCCAGCCACTCGCCCTCAGAGCGAATGGACACAAGCTTGAAGGTGTCATCACTCTCAAGCTTCTCAGCAGCGTCAGCCATGGTGGTGTAGTACTCAGGGTGCGCCGGCACCTGCGTGCCAAAGTCAGTGGCAGCGGTGGGGTTGTTCGTCGTGGTCTCGGTGGAGTATCCAGCGGCCTTCCATGCATCCAGGCCACCGTCCACGATCTTTACGTCCTCAACGCCTGCATAGATCATGCCATATGCCACACGAGCAACGCCTGAGGGGTCCTCACCATAGAGCACAACCTTGGTGTCTTTGGTGATGCCACGAGCCAAAAGGTTTGCCTCAAGGGTCTCAGGAGCCAGGATGTTATACGGCTGAGCCTCATCACCCACGGCATCCTCTACGTCCACATCCGTCACCACAATGGCGCCGGGGATGTGGCCTTCGTTATACGTGGAGAGATCAGAGTCATCGTAGAGTACCTGGGCGACAAGAACATCTGAGTAGCCATCAACCTTGCCATTGATAGCGGCATCTGCCCACGCTGGAGAAACGTAGACGGTTCTTTGCTCGACGTCTTCAACCTCAGCGGCAGGCGTGGTGCTCTCCTGCACGGTACTGGTGGAGGAGTTGTTGTCGCTCGCCGCTTGCTGTGAGGTGCCACATGCAGCCAAAGGCAGTGCCAGCGCCAGAGCAGCCGTTGCGAGTAGTACGCGTAGTTGTTTCATACATCCCTTTCTCTAGAAACAAATAGTGCGCACTACTCTACAAGTGTCCTTTTACTAATCAATGTAAATTATTGCCTTTTTTACGCAAAATGTAAGCTCACTTCTCACGGGTGGTCTCACTTGAAATGACACAGCGATTGGCAGGCAGCCAGACACTGCCCCACTCAAACGGCGTGCCGTCAGCCAGGCGAACCAGCTGGTCAAGATCAAGCACCGGTGCAGACTCATCGCACTCAAGCCACTTGCCGCGCCGCTTGCCTGCGCAGCGCGCGCTGTAGACCAGCTCTGAGCGACCAATCACCTGCCCGCTGGTCTTCTCGACCGCTGCAAACAGTCCGCATTCCTCAAAATCCACGTCCTGGATGCCGGGGCACGCCTCTAGATTGAGGTGGCTTTCTATAAACATGACGGGATGGCCGTACACATAGCGCACGCGCGCCAAGTAGAGGTAGTTATCGCCCTCATCAATACCTAAATTTTCCGCACAGGCAAAATTTGCTTTTTCTATACGTTTCTCCACCACATGCGTCTTGTACTCGATCCCCTGTGCGCTCATGGATTCAGCAAACGAAAGCAGCCTGTTGGAGCTTGGCCGCGCAATGAGCGGCTGCGTCAGAAATGTTCCGCGACCGCGTTGCTGCACCAAAAGGCCCTCATCCACCAGCTTGCGGATTCCTTTTTGCACCGTCCCGCGAGAGAGCCCCAGCATCTCCATCAGCTCATGCTCTGACGGGATAGGTGCCATCACACCCCACTCCTTGGAGTAGATCTTCTCACGCACAAAGTCTGAAACCTGCACGTAAAGTAGAGAACCGGCCTCTTTCTTGAGTTTAGGCATCTTAACCTCTATCGGTTGTGAGCCCGCCACGCCAAGGTGGCGGGAATGCTGATAGTTACGGGCACCACTTCGTCAGAAAACGGCACAGGGTGTCCCTCTGCTGCTGCGCGCGCATCGCTCGCGGCGCCTCTGCGCTCTGCCTCGGCCACGGCTACCAGGGCTTCTTGGGCCGTAAGCGTGCGGAAGTCTGGCACCAGGGAAGCAACACCTGCAGCCGTGGTGCCCATGCGCGCATGCGCCAGAAGGCCCGCCGCGCAGATGCGATTCACACGGTCAAACGCGTGCGCAAAAAACTCAGGCGTGAGCAGGCTGTAGTCTGGCGTCCCACTCACGTGATGTAACACGGTATCTTCCACAATGCCGCGCGCCACCGCAACCGTCTTACGCACATCCTCCTCTGCGATAGGATACTCAGAGAAGCGCGCTGCCTCATCAATAAGCGCATCGTTGAGCTGGCAGGTGCGAGTCAGGTTGAGCGTGTGCCCAAACAGGTCAAAGTCCCCCTGCTTTCTCACGCGGGTCTTCTCGCCCGGCGCCACGCCCACCGAAGCAATATACTCCCTGGTCATGGTGTTGTACACGTTGTCTGCCACCAGATGTGTCCACGCGCCCAGCTCCATGTCTGTGGCCGCACGGCCGTCCACATAGATGGCAGCATAGTAGTCAAAATGCGGAGAAGGAATGAAGCTTGGCTCGGCAAAATGCGTGGTACGATAGCGAATCTTGAACGAGACATCCGGTACCATATACCCCACGTAGATATCTGGCACCATGTTCCCAAACAAAAATGCATTAGGATCCTGGATGCCCAAAGCAGGTGCACCAAACTCACTCAGCAGGTGCTCCACATGAGCCGTATGGATATTCCAACTGGGCATCTATCCCACTTCCGCATACCACGTTGCGCCGTGCGCATTTCTCCACTGAGAGAATAATACCAGCCGTTCGCCGCAAATCTTCAAGAAAAGCGGCCGTCGCAAGACGACCGCTTATTTCAGTCTCGATTCGTCGCTTCTGGGCGATAAACCCCTGGGCGAGAAATGCCATGCGTTTGCGGCGCGCTTGCCGCGTGCTAGCCGCGTGCTTGCCGCGTGCTAGCCGCATGCTAGCCGCGGACCTCGCCGCCGGTGGACTTCATCACCTTGCTCACGAGTTTCTCGTGCGCTTTTTCCACCTCTTGAGAGGTGAGCGTGTGGTCCTTGGCACGGTACTCAAGCGAGAAGGCCATGGACTTCTTACCTACGCCGACGCGGATGGGATCACGATATACGTCAAAGAGGCGCACCGAAGAGAGCAGCTTGCCACCAGCTGACGTGACCCTCTGGATGACCTGCTCGGCGCTCATGGACTCATCCACCACCAGGGCCAGATCTACCGAAACCGCAGGAAGCGTTGGCACATCCTCATAGGGAAGCTCACGTTGTGCCTGCTTGAGCAGGGGCTCAAGCGCAAGCTCAAAGCCCACCACGGGAACATCAATGCCAAAGTTGTCTAAGGATACAGGGTGAATATTTCCTACCCAGCCCAGCACGGCGCCGCCGGCCAAAACCTCTGCCGCCTGGCCAGGCATCAGATAGGAATAGGTTTCAGGATCTGCCACGCGGAAGCGCACCTTGGTGATTCGAAGCGTCTCAAGCAGGGTCTCTACCACACCTTTTGCATCAAAGAAGTCCAGGTTTTGATACTTTGCGCACCACTTGTCATCATCCCAAGCGCCGCACATCACAGCTCCTATATAGCTGGGCTCAGACGGCTGGCTCTTGTGCTCGCGGGCAAAGAAGAGCCTGCCTATCTCATAGAGATGCACGTTTTGCACACCATGGTCCAGGTTGTATGCAACAGAGCGTAGCAGCCCTGGCATGAGGTCACGGCGCATCTCACCTTGGTCTGCCACCAAAGGATGCAAGATATGTACCGGAAGACCTCGGCCTTCGTCCGGAATGCCCAAACGCTCCAGGTCATGAGGGTCGGCAAAGTTGTAGCACATGGTCTCAGATAGACCAGATGCCCTCAGGGTCCTGCCAATCAGGCGCAGGCGCTGCTGATCTTCTGTGAGGCCACCCGCATGGTTTTTGGCGGCAGGCAGCGTAGGCTCAATGTCTCCCTCGCCCCACAGACGCACGACCTCTTCTACAAGATCACATTCACGCGTGAGATCAGGACGTGCGGTCGGGGCAGTCACACTAAGCTCTGCATCTTCTGCGCTGCCAGCAACATCACAGCCCAGACGACCCAAGCGCTCAATCATGAAGGAGGTATCAATATCTGCGCCGGCCAGGGCACGCACGCGCTCGGGGCGCAAGGTGATGGTGACCGGCTTGGCAGGTGCCGGGTAGCAATCCACGGTGCCGGAGAGAACCTCAGCAGAGCAGCACTGCTCAAAGAGCGCGGCAGCAATCTCTGATACATCCGCTGCAAAAGAAGCGTCTACCTGGCGCTCAAAGCGGATGGAAGCCTCGCTCATAAGATCAAGGTTTCTGCTGGCACGACTGATGTGACCGGCCTCAAAGGTGGCACTTTCCAGAAGGACGCAGCGCGTGTTCTCATCAATCTCCGAGTTGAGGCCACCCATAACGCCTGCCAGCGCCACAGGTGTTTTTCCGTCGTCGGTAATCACCACCATGTCGTCGGTAAGCGTGCGCTCAACACCATCAAGCGTCGTGATCTTCTCGCCTGGATGCGCAGCACGCACGTTGATGTGGCGCTTGCCATCGCGCTCGGTGAGCTTGTCCAGGTCAAACGCGTGCAGTGGCTGACCAGTCAGATACATTACGTAGTTGGTAACATCCACCACGTTGTTGATAGGCCTGCTACCTGCTGCAATGACGCGGCGCGCCAGCCATTCTGGGCTGGGGCCAACCTGTACGTTGCGCACCACGCGCGCCGTGTAGCGCGGGCAGAGCTCAGGATCATCAATGGTGACGTCCACGACATCTGAGCTCTTCTCGCCCAGCTCATGGGAGATTTTTGGCAGCTCAATGTGGGTGTCCTCGTTGAGAATGGCAGACACCTCTTTGGCCATGCCCACCATGGAGAGGCAATCCGGGCGGTTGGGCGTGATCTCACAGTCTATCACCGTGTCAGAATTGCCCAGGTAATCTGAGTACTCCACGCCGATGGGGGCATCCTTGGGCAAGATGATAATGCCGGCGTGGTCAGAGCCCATGCCAAGCTCTCGCTCGGAGCAGTTCATGCCATAGGACTCAACGCCTCTGAGCTTGGATTTCTTGATCTTGACATCGCCCGGCAAGACGGCGCCCACCAGCGCTGTGACAATGTGGTCGCCGGCCTCAAAGTTCTGGGCGCCGCAGACGATCTGTAAGGGTTCAGGCTTGCCATCTTTTCCCAAGTTTTTATCGCCCACATCCACCTTGCAGACCCACATGTGGTCTGAATCGGGGTGATGCTCCTTGCTTATGACCTGAGCGCAGACGACGTTTTTGAGATCATCTCCAATGCGCTCCACAGCCTCTACCTCAGTACCGGTCCTCACGAACTCTTCTACCAGGTCTTTGGGGTCATCGGGCACATCGACCATGGTCTTGAGCCACTCATATGAAACACGCATATCTAAACTGCCTTTCTGTAAGACACGAAACGTTAGAACTGCTTCAAGAAGCGCATGTCACCGGTCATGAGCATGCGCAAATCGGGCAGGTCATAGCGCAAGGCCGCCACGCGCTCGAGGCCTATGCCAAAGGCAAAGCCCGAGTATTTCTCGGGGTCAATGCCCACATAGCCAAAGACGTTGGGGTCTACCATGCCGCAACCCAAGATCTCAAGCCAACCGGTGTTCTTGCAGAAACGGCAACCCTTGCCGTGGCAAACGCCACAGGAAACATCCACCTCACAGCTGGGCTCGGTGAAGGGGAAGAAGTGCGGACGATACCTGGTAGCTCTATCTTTACCAAACATCTCACGCGTGAAGTAATCCAAGGTGCCCTTGAGGTCGCCGAAGGTGATGCCCTCATCCACAACCAGGCCCTCCATCTGCGTAAATTGCGGCAGGTGGTTGGCGTCTGGCGTGTCTGGCCTAAAGACGGTACCGGGGCAGATCATGTAGATGGGAGGCTTTTTCTCCTCCATCACATGCACCTGCACGCCCGAGGTCTGCGTGCGCAGCAGCACGTCTGACTCACCCAACACGTGATGGGGCTTGCCCTCAGGCGCACGATCCTCCACGTAGAAGGTGTCTTTTGCCGAGCGGCTGGGGTGATCTTCCGGCGCGTTGAGTGCCGTGAAGTTGTAGTAGGTGGTCTCAATGAAAGGACCGTCTTCTACCGTATAACCCAAGCTCAGGAAGATGTCTTCTGCCTCTTCACGGATCTGGTTGATGAGGTGCTGGGTGCCCGGAGAAAGGCGGCGGCCCGGCAGGGTAACATCGACCGCATCGGCAGCAATCCTGCGCTCAAGCGCCTCTTTCTCAAGCTGCGCCTTGCGCGCCTTGATGGCCGTCTCCACATTTGCACGCACGGTATTGGCAAGCTGGCCCATGGCGGGGCGCTCCTCAGGGGGAACCTTGCCCATCATGTGCATGAGCGCGGTGATGGAGCCCTTCTTGCCCAGTGCACCCACGCGAATCTTCTCAAGGTCTGCCAGGTCTGCCGCATGTGAGAGGCCCTCTTGGACCTTGGCCTCAATGTCTTTGAGGTCTTGGGACATTGACATGTAAAACCCCTTTCGAGCTAAATCGAGCTAAAAAAACCGCCCCTGAGCCTGTGCCCAAGGACGGAGTTATCCGCGGTACCACCTCGGTTGGCCTGCGGATATGCCCGCAGTACCCACTTTTCCTCGTGTCGTGAGGCAACGGCTTGCCTACTGAGCACACACGTGCTGTTCAGGTTGCAGCTGGTAGAGTGAACTTCTTGCCTCTGTCCGGCGAAAGCCTCTCAGCCTCGAGCTTTCTCTCTCATGCGCAGACAACGCGATGCAAAAACCTCTCCGTCATAGCCGAACCTAGATGCTAGCACAGCACTATTTGTCGAAGGGCCACGATCTTTGAGCAAGCGAGAAAATCGCATCTGCCACGGCATCATCCGCACAAGAACCGATGTGCCAGCGCGCTGCCGCCTTGGCTTCCTCCGTAGCGTTTGCCACCGCAACAGAATTGGGCACGTGGTTGAGCATGGAGAGGTCGTTGTTGGCGTCACCAAAAACAACCACATCATGAATATCAATCCCCATGGCTTTAACCAGAAGATCGATACCGGATGCCTTGTTGATACCATGTGGCATCACATTGAGCAAGGTTGGCATGCCAAAGTCGAGGTCAAGACCGTCTATCTCCTGAGTTAACCTGCGCGCAAGCGCGAGAGTTTCTTCCTCAGGACAAAGCGTGAAGATGTTGGCCTTCACGATGGTGGTATGCGGCACCTCCCCTACCTCCTGGCAGGTTTCTGCATAGCGCGGAACCGCGAGCGCAAGGTCTTCTCGCCTGCCACAAAGAAGAAAAGGGTTATATCCAGAAAAACAAATGACGCCGCTTTTTGGCACATCTTTTACTGCATCTACCAGCTGACATATGAGCTCTCTAGGAAGGATGAGCTGGCGAAGGGTTGTGCCTTTGAGGTAGACCTCAAGGCCATTGGTTGCCACCGCCGTATCAAAGCAGGCCGTATCTTCTCTAAAGATAGTCTTGAGCCAGTCCGAGCCGCGACCGCTTGAAGGGCCAATGGCAATGCCGGCATCCAAGGCAGTGTGAAATGCGCTTAGGATTTTGTCCCCCAGCTGCTCGTGGCCGGCGGGCAAAATGGTGCCGTCGATGTCTGTCAGGATGAGTTGAACCATGTCCTACCTAGCCCCTTACGCTTTGTCTGGCAACACCTGGATACCGCCTAGATAGGTCTCTGCAAGCGTGAGATCTGGATTCAAGACCACTAAATCCGCATCTCTACCAGGGAGGATTGAGCCACAGGCATCCTCTATGTTGTTGGCGCGTGCGGCAACTTCTGTTGCCATACGGATGGCCTGTTCGGCCGTCACCAAGCCCCAGTCCACCACGTTTTTGACAGCTCCGGCCATGGTAAGCACCGATCCTGCCAAATTGCCGCCCTCTTTGAGGTGCGCAGCGCCTCCAGAAAGCACGATGGGAAGCTCACCTAAGAAATAGTTGCCGTCCGGCATACCGCCGCAACGGAGACAATCTGTAATTAAAAAGACGTGCTCCCAACCCTTTGCGCGAATGAGGGCGTCTGCCGCAACAGGATTCACATGCTGACCATCACAGATGAGCTCTGAATAGGTGTCCTGGCTGGTCATGGCACAACCCACCGCACCAGGATCTCTGTGGTGAAGCCCACTCATTGCATTATAGGTATGGACAAAGACCTTGGCACCTGCCAAGACAGCAGCGGCAGCCTCTGCATAGGTTGCTGAGGTATGGCCTATTGCTGCCACACAGCCATCAGCTGTGACATGGTGAATATATTCTTGGGAATGGTCACGCTCGGGTGCCAACGCACTCTTCTTGATGATGTGGTGACAAGCCTTCTGCCAAATGTCATATGCCTTTATGGAAGGGTCGCACAGATACTTGGGGTTTTGTGCGCCCTTGTGCTCCTCGGTAAAGAAGGGCCCTTCTAGGAAAATACCCTGCGTACGCGCACCCAGATAGCCCGGCTCCCTTCTCTTTTCTGCCTCTGTTACCGCTTCACAAGCACGCTTGGTGGTCTCAACGCTGGCGGTCAGCGTGGTAGGAAGCCACGAAGTGGTGCCGTGGCGCAAAAGACCCTCTGCAATGATGTTGATTCCATCGGGGTCACAGTCCATAACATCGTGGTCGAGAAAACCATGAACGTGCGTATCCACATAACCTGGAGCCACCCAGCAGCCCATGCGATCAATGATCTCTACCTTGGAATCCGGTTCTTCAATGGTGACGCCTTGAAACTTGCCATCGCGGATAAGAACATAGCCAAAACCGTCAATACCGCCTGGCAAAATGATGTGATCTGACTTAATTGCCTGTGTTGACATGATGCCTTCTCACACTCGCCTTGGTTATTTCATATCTACAGAGCTTAGCGCATAGCACCTCACAGCGCAGAGAAGATCCTTGCCATAGGCTGCATGCAAACATGTCAGAAGAGATCTTAGCGCGGGTGCTTAGGGCGCACAATTTGCCCTGAGACCACATACCGTCCCCTCCAGCTACACCAGCTTGTTTGCCTCACATAGCACCTGGTACGCACAGCCATAGATACCAGCATCATTGCCCAGGCGCGCAGCCACAATGCGGGTGTGCGTGCATGGTGGCAAGCAGTAGCGGACAAAAGCTTTCACGAGGCGCTCTTCAAAAAGATCAAAGCCAGCTGCCACACCACCGCCAATAAGAAAGACCTCTGGATCTACCACACATGAGATCTGCGCAAACGCAAACGCCAGCGTGTCTGCCATCTTGTCAATTGCACCTGTGGCGTAAGCGTCACCTTCGCGCGCAGCCTTAAAGATGGTGTAGGTATCTGTGGGACCCTGGAGTGCCATCGGCTCTACTTCTGCCTCTTTGCAGAGTTCACGGTAGGTATGCACCATACCTTTTGCCGATGCATACTGCTCAAGGCACCCTTTGCGTCCGCAGCCACACACCCTTGTCTCATCCCTGTTTACAGTGATATGACCTATCTCTCCACCAGCGCCAAACGCACCCGCCACCATGTGGCCATCCACCACAACACCGCCGCCAACACCCGTACCCAATGTCACCAAAACTGCACTTGAAAGACCTCGTGCAGCACCCTGCCAGAGCTCTCCTAGGGCAGCTGCGTTAGCATCGTTGATGCAGCTCAAAAGAGCCAGCGGAAACGCCTTGGAAAGTGCTTCTGTAAGTGCTGCCATATCCAGCTTGATATTGGCGAGCATACCCACCTTGCCACGCTCATCCACAGGACCTGGCACATCAAGCCCAACGCCCACAATGTCTTGGGACCCCAGCTGGTTGTCACGCACCAACTGCTCACAGGCGTTTATCGCCCGCTCAATACCTAAAGGTGAGACCAGCTCTCCTGTCGGCGTACTCACACGCGCCAAGAGTGTGCCTGAATCCTCAAACAGGCCACACTTCACACTGGTACCACCCACATCTATCCCCAGCACAAAGCTTTTGCACCCACGCCTGTCCATGAGATCACTCCCCTCTTGGTATGCCTGCAAACATGCAGCTTAAAAGCCGTTTGCTACGGCAATTATACGTTGCGTTACACTCATTGGTACAAACGAGTGTAAGGAGCACCCATGAGCAATCACGACCAGACGTCCGCCGCACAAGACGCGGTATATCCCAACGATCTTGCCCAAGATATCGAGAAGATCAACACGCTGGAGCGCCATCTGTATGCACACCGCTACGCCAAACGCACGCTGGAGTGCCACGCGGCCACCATTGATCCGCCTAAGGCCACAGCAGATCGCGGCGAGGCGTTGGCAATCTTTGAAGAAGAGGACCACGAGCTCATGATGGATCCTGACCTCAAGGTGGCGCTGGACCATCTCTCCGCCCATGCCCAGGAGCTTGATGAGATCACGCGGGCGCAGGTCAAGGTCTTGAGCCGCACCAGAGATGACATGGTGCGCGTCACTGCAGAGGACCAAAGCGCACTCACCCGGCTCACCTGTGAGGCAAACGTGGTGTGGACGCGCGCAAAACAGAACAATGACTGGGAGAGCTTTGAGCCGTACGTGGATAAGCTCGTTTCCTTGATGAAGCGCATTGCTCACGAGAAAAACCCAGCTCTCGATGCGTACGACGTATGGCTGGACACCTTTGAGCGCGGTACCTCCTGCGCGTTTTACGACAAGTTCTTTGCTGAGGTGAGAGACTCTGTCGTGCCGCTTTTGATGGATATCCGCGCGCTGGGCAAGCAGGTAAGAAGAGATGTTATTGATGGCCGCTTTGACGTGGCGCGCCAGTGGGATCTGGCCCGTGATCTGGCAAAGCTCGTAGGTGTGGACATGGACGGCTGGTGGTTAAGCTCCACCGAACACCCCTTCTCTGAAGCTATGACCTCAAACTACACCATGTGCGCGGCGCATGTCTATGAGCACGATGTTACCTCCAACATGTTCACCATGCTGCACGAATGCGGCCACAACTCCTATGAGGAGGGTGTCAATCCACGCCTCAACTACACATCGCTTTCCGGCGGCACGTCTGCCGGTATCCACGAGGGTCAATCACGCTTCTTTGAAAACTACATTGGCCGCGACCGCGCGTTTACCCCGTCTCTCCTGTCGCTCATGCAAAAGCACTTCCCCGGCCAGATGGGCCGCGTAACCCCACAGCAGTTCTGGCTTGCCATCAACCGCGTAGAACCCCAGCCCATCCGCATTCATGCAGATGAGCTCACCTATCCCTTGCACATCATGATCCGCTATGAAATTGAGCAGCTGCTCTTCTCAGGAGAAGCCACAGCCCACGACGTCCCCGCCCTCTGGCGCGAGCGCTACAAGCGCTACCTAGGTGTGATGGTACCGTCTGACACAGAGGGTGCTCTGCAAGATTCACACTGGTCAACGGGCTATTTTGGCTACTTCCCCACCTATGCGTTGGGCGGCGCGTATGGCGCGCAGCTCAAAGCACAGATGATTTCTGATGGCATTGCATGGACAGATGATCTTTCCAAGGGCGATCTCACCAACATCCGCGAATGGCTGCGCACCCACATCTGGCAATATGGCCGCTCCAAAGATCCCAAGGAGCTCATCGTGGACGCCTGTGGTACCGACTTTGATCCGTCCTTCTATACGCGCTACCTGGGCGAGAAGTACCGCGCGCTCTACGGCATTTAGCCAGCTGCATCACGCCAGCTGCATCACGCCAGCTGCGCCACACCGGCCGCGCCACACCGGCCGCGCCAGTCGCACCACACCGGCCGCGCCGCGCCAGTCGCGCCACACACCATCTGACAAGGGGGTTTGCATGAGAGCACTGCTACAGCGCGTGAGTTCTGCCACGTGCACCGTCGACGGAGAGGAGGTCGGCAGCTGCCAGATGGGCTACCTCATCTTGCTAGGAGTAGGTCCTGGCGACGACAAGGCAACGGCAGATCTCTTGTGGGACAAGATCTACCACTTGAGGATATTTACGGATGCTGCGGGAAAGACCAACCTCTCACTGGCAGATATCGACGGAGAAGTGCTGGTGGTGAGCCAATTTACGCTGTATGCAGACTGCCGCAAAGGCAGGCGACCCTCCTTTAACCAGGCGGCCGCGCCAGACGTGGCCAATGAGCTCTACGAATACTTTTGTGAGCGCGCAGCGGCAGATGCCAAGCATGTTGGGCACGGCATCTTTGGCGCCGACATGTCCGTGACGCTTACCAATTCTGGCCCCTTTACCATTTGGCTCGATACTGACGAGCTCACACGCCCGCGATAACAGTATTATTGCAACGTCGGTTTTTCAAAGAGGACAGAGAGGGGATTTAAATGTCCGGCTTTTTCAAGGAGTTCAAAGACTTCATTTCCCGCGGCAACGTTATGGATATGGCCATAGGTGTCATCATCGGCGGTGCGTTCACAGCCATTGTGACGTCACTTACTACCGATATCCTGCAGCCCTTCATCCACATAGTCTCGGGCGGTGGTACCGAGGTATCGGGTATGGATATCACCGTGGGTGACACCACCATTGGCTTCTCCAACTTCATCAGCGCAATTATCAATTTCTTGATTATTGCACTCATCGTTTTCCTCATGGTGAAAGCCATGAACAAGTTTGAGAAGACCGTAGAAGACGCCACCAAGAAACTCAAGAAACAAGAAGAAGAGGCCGAAGCGGCAGCTCCCATATGCCCACATTGCCTGGAAGAAGTCAAAGAAGGTGCCACCCGCTGCCCGCATTGTGCAGGAGAGATCCCTGGCGGTGCCCACGCAAGCAAGTAGCTGTTAGAGAGCAACGTGCTGCTCAAAGCAACCAAAGCACCTGTGGCTAGTAGGTGGACGAGAAGAGCCTGCACAGGTACACATGAACGCGAGGCCAGCTCTTGGAGCTGGCCTCTGTGCTCTGCATCGATTAGTCACAACGCTGTTAGCACACGCCCTTGTCGCCCGGCGGTACACGTGCGGCTTAGGACATGTTTGGCCAGCTTGCAATGAGCGTCATGTCACCTAAAAAGGTGAGGTCTCCCGTGTTTGCAGGCGCTATGAAATGTTGACCTTTTGTGAGGGGATAATCCTTGCCCTGGGTGCGGACACAGCCTGTGCCCTCAACCGCAGATACGCAGGTAAACGAGGGTGACTGCGGGAGCGTAGCCGGAGTGTATTTGTGTGGTCGTATGCGCACCACATCAAAGTTAGGACAGCTCATAAGCCGTGTGATGCCCTGGATCTCAGGCGCTATCACCTTGCCAGATTTTGGCGCCACCAAGTTGAAATCCACCACATCGAGCGTTTGGGCAATGTGGAGCTCTCGGCGGGCGCCGGCGTCATCGGTGCGATCGTAGTCGTATACACGATATGTTATATCTGATGACTGCTGCGTCTCCAAAATGAGAGTGCCACCCTCTATTGCATGAATGCAGCCAGGCTCAATGCGGAAGAAATCCCCTTGAGATATAGGCACCTCGTAGAGAAGATCCTGCCAACGACCATCCTTGACCATCTGAGCAAATTCTTCTCTGTTGTGTGCCTTCTGACCCACGATGATCTTGGTGTTGGGTTCTGCTGCCAAAACATACCAGCATTCGCGCTTGCCCAACGAGCCATGTTCATGTTCTTTTGCATAGGCATCGTCAGGGTGTACTTGGACAGAAAGGTTTTCTTTAGCGTCTAAGATCTTGATCAACAGAGGAAACTGTTTACCTGCATAGCCTGAAAAGAGCTCGCGGTGCTCATCCCACAGCCATGAGAGCGTACGACCCGCAAAGGGCCCATTTTCTATGGTACAGTCCCCTGCGGGGTGTGCGCTGATCGCCCAGCATTCGCCCACGGTACCGTTGGGGATGGTATAGCCAAAGTCCTCTTCTAAGCGCCTACCTCCCCAAATCTTGTTGTGGAATATGGGCTTCATAAAGATGAGTTCATTTTGTGGGGTATCCATCTATCCTCCCTCTCAACCCAACCAGCATAGCAATTTAGTCACAAAGCGGGCGACCAAGGCACCTCATTTGCTCCTCTTGATAGACGGAGTGAGAGATGTATCTTCTATGCTGTAGAAGGACTGTGCGACACATCTACTGCGCCCTATCCCCGCTCAGATGCACAACCAGCGCATCTGAGCGCCACGAACTGGGATAGAGTTCTTTTGCCACCGCTGTGGCCGTCTCAAACTCTGTCTGCATAAACATGGCAAGAACAATGTCTTGAAAACGCTGTTCATATGGCACGAGAGCCGAGAGTGATACCACCAGCGCGCGGTCTAGAGGATAGCCATACACCCCACAGGAAATGGCCGGAAACGCAATGCTCTGATCGCCTGCTTGAAGCGCTGCTTCGCAGCTGTTGATATAGCACTTACGCAGAAGTTCATCGGACTCTTGAGGAGTGTGGTTTGCATATATTGGCCCTACGGTATGGATAATGTGCCGTGCCCATGTGATATCAAAAGCACTTGTTATGCGCGCTTCTCCCACCGGACAGCCACCAGCATCATGCAATTTTTTGCATGCTACATCCAGCCGGGGTCCTGCGGCTTTATGCAGCGCCCCGTCCACGCCTCCCCCTCCTGCCAGGCTGCTGTTTGCAGCGTTGACCAGCGCGTCCACCTGCTGTACAACCACCGACGCATGCACAATTCTGACCATGGCACCCCCACCAAACAAAAAAGGAGGCCTTGCGCATGTGTAAGCAAAAGGGGGAACTTACACGCGAGGGAGAGGAGAGAACTCCCTCAATGCGACACAGCCTCTATATTCCTACCTATGTACTAGGATTCTCTCATCCTAGCCCTGGAATATCGTCTCGTCAATGCTCTTTTTCGGCACAATATGCATACACATGTGCGTCGCAGCGTATGTGTGCGTCCAATATGGCACCAATGAGCGAGAAACTATCTCTTGAAGCAGTCGAGTCTGCTAACGTCCTTTTTTACACACCAGTTGAGTATAAACCGTACGATCAAAGATCGTGATGTGAGGGTTGATGGAAGAGAAGCTCTGGGACAAGTTCATTACCTACGTCAATGCATACTACGCAATACAGGCCGCTTGCCTCAATTTGGAGCAGCGTCCAGAAGGTGCACCTGGTGGGCTTGAAGAGTTTTGTACCAGAGCCAATCCGTTTTTGTGGGATAGCACCACCTCCGCAGAGCCTGCACTCTTTGAGGATTTCTCTCAGAAATTTGAGCAGCACTTTGGCTCAGACGCGTGCAGCGCACAAGACGGCCTTACCTTTTGCCACAGCTGGCTTTCCTCGCTAGAAGGTGATCGCTTTGGCAGAAACCTCATAGCGTCACTTGATAGTGTTATTGATGACCCCCAAGACTGGGAAGCATCGTATGGACCTATAGCAGAGCAAATCAACAACCGCCGGGTCATGAACGAGCTGTCCTGGCAAGACGATTCTTACGGGTATAGTGCGCCCAGCCATGCACCAGCTGAGGTCAGCTTTGAAGAGTTTGCGTCCCGCCAAGCCACGCTCAAAGATATCAACCAAGTGGTCGTGCTGCTTTCACGCACGCTTCACTCCGACGCCTCCAGGGTTGAGAGTTATCTCGTGCGCGGCATGCAGCGCGGTGTCTTGGTGTGCGAGATTTCTCTGGTAGAAGATGAGATTGTCGCCACTGCCTCCGTTCTCTTTGTCGAGCTCATGCCCACACTGGACAACCTGGACGGCATGGTCGGCTTCATTGAAGGCATTGCTGCAGAAGAGGGGTATGAAGCCACCATCACCACACTTTTGACAGAGATTTCCAAAAAGGCTCGAGCACGCGGCGTATCCAAGCTCTATCTCACCCAAACCAGCACCCGCGCCACCGATGCTTGTCTGGACTTCGGCTTTGACACCCAGGGTGGCTTGCTCACTCTTGATATCTCATGAGGTTTCTACACGGCATGCACAACGCACAGCTACCCCGCCTCATTGCCCACCAACGTGGCATGGGCGGCAGTACCGATGTCATTGAGACCATTTGGGACAATGGGGCCTGCGTTCGTATCTTGTCTGTCGAAGGCAGCTACCAGTCTGCAACCTATGTGGGCAGTGCATGGCAAGATCCTGTGTTTGACTACTACGTACTTTTTGATCTTATGTTTGAGGTCAAGCCAGACATACAGCGCGTCTTGCTGTTAGGCGGAGGTGCTCTGGGATATCCGCGCTACCTTCTGAGTACGCATCCTGCTATCAAACTGGATGTTGTGGAGATAGACCCCTGCGTCATCAAGCTTGCCCAACGCTACTTCTACGGTAGACGTCTTGCTGCCTCACAGCTCCTCAAACTCCAGTCTCCGCCCCGCATCATCTGCGGGGACGCTCTTAAGGTCCTCAAGGACAGCCACAACATCTACCACGCTATTCTTTGCGATTGCTTCCTAGCAGATAAGCCCGAAAGCAGGCTTTATAGTGATCATGCTGCACGTTTGTTGAAAGAGCACCTCACAGAAGACGGCGCTGTTTTAGCAAATGTCATTGCTGGGCGAGAAGGACCTTCAGCAGACATGCTTGCGCAATTTGCGGCATCACTTGCGCACGCTGGCTTTACAGCCGTCTATGCCGTGCGCATGCAAGAGATTGACATCAGCTCACCTGCCGCGCCCGCTGCAAGCATTACAGAAGATATAGGCGCTATACCCGATGCAGGAGATAGACCTGACAATGTGATGGTTGTTGCGACAGCTGGTTGCCAAGACCTTGCGTGGGCAGAGCGCCTATACTGAGCTTCTCACACAAAGCATCAACACCAAGATAGAGGTATTACCGTGCAGGCTACGCCACCTTTCAAGACCACCCTGCCACACCCCATGTCATCTCAAGAAGCTCCAGATCAACCCGTATCTTCACAGCCCACTCCCCCATCTGATGCATCACACAAGAGCTTTCTCACCAGCACCTTTGGCGTGTTTGTCTTGGCGCTCATAAGCACGTTTTTGTGGGGTAGCGCCTTCCCCAGCATAAAGATTGGCTACCAGCTCTTCTCCATTGCCCAGACAGACATGGCCTCTCAAATGCTCTTTGCAGGCGCTCGCTTTACCTTGGCTGGCATGGGTGTCATTATTTGTATGAGTCTCGTTAGAAGGCAGCCGCTCACGTTGAACAAAAGGAGTATCCCCTCTGCACTCCTTTTAGCTCTCTTCCAAACAACCTTGCAATATATTTTCTTTTACTTGGGGCTTTCCTATGCATCGGGCGTGACTAGCTCCATCATCTCCGCTGCAGGAACCTTTTTCTGCATCCTTTTGTCGGCGCTGGTCTTTAAGCTTGAACACCTAACTGCAAGAAAGCTCCTAGGATGCGCTATTGGTTTTGCTGGCGTGGCGCTGGTAAGCATGGGTCAGGGCGGACATGTTACCTTCAGTCTTCTGGGTGAAGGATCAATTCTCATATCTACCCTAGCAGGTGCCATTGCCGCCTGCTTGATCCAGATTTTCTCGCACCAAGGAGAAGACCCCGTGGCCCTGTCCGGTTGGCAGTTTTTGGCAGGTGGCATCACCCTTATCATCTGCGGCATCGCTTTGGGAGGCAAACTTCAGCCCACCTCTTTCTGGGCGCATGTTCTTATCGCCTATATGGCATTTATATCTGCGGCAGCCTACTCTATCTGGTCGGTCTTACTGGCACACAACCCGGTGAGTCGCGTGACCATCTTTGGCTTTTTTAACCCCGTTTTTGGCACCATTCTCTCTGTCTGCTTGCTGGGAGAGGCTGGCCTTATCTCCCCGGCCATTCTTATTGCATCTTTGATACTTGCCAGCCTGGGCATTATCGTGGTCAACAAAGCACCTGCGCGCGGCTAACCACGGCAGAGGCACCTATCCCCCAACGGGTAGAACGGTACCATTTATGCAGTTATTTGGCTTGTTTGATCATCTGGCGTAGGCGCGTGGGGGCGCTACCGTTTACCGGCTAAGTTGTACCAATCTCGTATGTTTCCGCATCACCCATGGAGCGTAAACCAATCCGAAACCTTGCTTTGTTAGCCTTGCGTGCGCGGTCTTACATTGGTGCAAGCGTAAGGACAAGCTATGAAATGTGAACACCTGTGCTCTTTGAGCACACTCTTGAATCAGGACATGAACGTCTTGGTATATGGAAGCGCTGGCTGGCCCGTAGTTGCCATCCCCACACAAGGCGGACAGGCATCGCAGTGGGAAGACGTTGGCATGATAGATGAGCTGGCTCCGCTCATTGAGGGCGAGAATATCCAGCTCTATTGCATCGATACAATAGACGAGAAAACCTGGCTCGCCGATGGCGACAAGACTGAGCGCGCAGCGCTCCAGGAGCGCTATTACTCATATCTGGTAGAAGAGCTTCTGCCACTGATACATGCCAAAAACCACTCCCGCCAGCGTCCTTTGGCAATAGGCTGTGACCTAGGCGCCACAGAAGCCGCGCTGCTGGCGCTCAGGCGTCCGGATCTTTTTGAGGGCTGCATTGCGCTTTCTGGCTACTACCATACCAACCGATTCTTTGGTGACTGGATGGATAGTACACTCTACGATAATGATGTACCTGCATTTCTCAGCAACATGGAGCCCAACCATCCTTATGTGGAGCTCTACAACCAGCGTCATCTCGTCTTTTGTGCAGGTCAAGGTCCCAGGGAGTCATGTGTAGATGACCTGCGTATACTGACAGAGGAGTTTGACCGCCTAAGCGTCCACGCATGGTGCGACTTCTGGGGCTTTGATGTAACCCATGATTGGCCGTGGTGGAAGCGTCAAATTACCTATTTCTTGCCCACTGTGTTGGAAAATCTTGCGCCAAAAGATGCAACAAATGACAAGGCTGCAAACGCAGCTGTAAACATTGCCACAGACGAGTCTTCACCTGCTCAAGCGCCCAGTGAAACAGGTTCTTCCTCGGGCAAAGCTACCAAGAGAACCTCCAAGGGCACACGTCGCCACAAGCCCACGAGCTGCATGGATAATGTAGTGGATGTGCCCCAAGCTCCCGCAGACAAAAAGCAATCGCATGAGGCAGATACCGCAGATGCCATCAGCTGGATAGAGGTGTAAGAATTCACATGCAGATACGTCGCGCCCGCATAGAAGACATTGATGAGATCGTACCCCTCCTACACCAGGTACATGATGTGCATGCCCAAGCTAGACCAGACATCTTTGTCCGTGGCAGCAGAAAGTACACCACAGAAGAACTCAAGGAGATCATCCCCGATGACACGCGACCGGTCTTTGTTGCCGTCCAAGACCTTTCCGGCAAAGAAACCGTGGTCGGCCATGCTTTTTGCATCTGGCAAGACACGAAAGGCATTGCAAACATGCAAGATGTCACCACGCTCTATCTCGACGATCTCTGCGTGGACAGCGCATTTCGTAAAGAGCATATAGGCACCGCACTCTATGAGTACGTTCTGGATTATGCCAAGTCTCACGGGGCCTATCGCGTAACGCTCAACGTATGGTCATCCAACCCCTCTGCACTGCACTTTTACGAGCACTTGGGCCTTGTTCCCTACCATATTGGCATGGAAAAAATTCTCTAGTAGTTGCAATGTTTTGCATACAAGAGCGCGATAGGACACAGATATGCATATCAGCGTAGGCATAGGCACGCGGGAAGAATCATTTGATGTTGCCGAGAAAAACCTCATTGGTATCATGCATGCCGCACGCTACACGCCCCCGCTCACAGGAGAGGCGCTGGTTCGAGAAGCGCTGAGTGCTCCTGTGGGCACGCCACGGCTCAAAGATCTCGTGCATGAGGGGCAGCGCATCTGCATCATCACCTCAGATGTGACACGCCCCTTGCCCACGCCGGTCTTGCTGTCTCCCGTCATGGAGGAGCTCCACCGAGCGCATATATCAGATGACCAGGTACTTGTGGCTATCGCCTTAGGTAGCCACCGGCCGCAGACCCAAGACGAACTTCGCCGCATCTTAGGGTCGTACTATGGCAAGCTCCAGGTGCTCAACGGCGACTCCCAAGGTCTTCATCACTATGGCACCACGCGTGCTGGCACCCCAGTCGACATCTTGCAAGAGGTGGCAGAAGCCGACGTGAGGATTGCGCTGGGAAACGTTGAGTACCACTACTTTGCTGGCTATTCCGGCGGAGCCAAGGCCATCATGCCAGGCGTTTCCACCTTTGAGGCAATTCAAGCAAACCACGCGCTCATGTGTGATCCGGCGGCGCATTCTGCAAACATTGACAGCCCCGTGCGCCAGGATCTGGAAGAGGCATGCCGGATGGTGGGTCTTGATTTCATTGTGAACGTCGTGCTGGATGAGAATCGCCAGGTCGTGGCCTGTGTCGCCGGAGATTTCATCCAGGCGCATCGAGCCGCCGCGCATGAGCTCGACCGCATCTACGGCTGTCCCGTGAGCGAGTATGCAGACATCGTGGTGGTAAGCCAGGGCGGCGCGCCCAAAGATCTCAACCTCTACCAGCTGCAAAAGGCGCTCGACAACGCCAAACACCCCGTCCGACCAGGCGGTATCATCATTTTGGTGGGATCATGCAACGAAGGTGTGGGCCAGCCAACCTTTGAGGCCTGGATGCGAGAAGCCCATGCCCCCCAAGACGTGATTGACCGCCTGGCGCGCGGCTTCAAGCTGGGCGGACACAAGGCGGCAGCCATTGCCCAAATTGAGCTCACCAAAGACATTTACCTGGTGAGCGATCTGGACAATGCAACCGTGCGCGCCTGCTTCATGCACCCCTACCCTTCGGTGGCCGAGGCGCTCGACGCAGCCCTTTCAGTCCAGCGCACACGCCTTGGGCGAGAACCCCGTGTGCTGGTCATGCCACACGGTGGCTCAACGCTTCCCCTCATGTGCACGTCCACGCAGCCAGCCTAGCGCTGTGCGGCAAGCCTAGCGCTGCGCGCTGGCTGAGCGCTGCCCAGCCAGCTTAGCCAGCCGAGCGCTCGAGCTCCCACAGGTTGATGGCAGCACCCGGAGCATGAACAGAGATGGTGTAGTCCTCTGGGTAGTATCGGGTGGAAAAGACCATGACGCCGTCGTTCACAAAGACCTCAATTGAGGACGTATCACCAATGACCCGCACGTTTTTGATGTCTCCGACACACTCTTTGCGCTCCGTGCGGCCTGCCCCCACGCCAGCCATTGAGCTGTCAGCAAAGCGCAGGTAGAACTCACCGTTGCACCAGCCAATCTCCAGCTCATGTGCGCAGGTGATCGTGACCGTATCCGGCTTGGCAGAAAAGTCATCTACGAGAAGGTCAAACACGTGAGCGCCCGAGAGCTCAAGTTCTTCTCGTCCGCCCACGTGTGTTGTGCGCAAGCTCTCAAGCTCACGGATGGGCCATGAAGTGACGCGACCATCGGTCACAGAAATCTCTCGCGGCATGGTAAAGCAGTGCTGCCAGCCGTCTTGGATGGTCTTGTTGGTGTAGGTGGTCTCGTCGGGGACGCCCATCCAGCCAATCAGAATGCGCCTGCCATCTTCCGCCTCAAAGGTTTGCGGCGCATAGAAGTCAAAGCCCGCGTCCCACAGCGCAAAGTCCTGGGGCACCAGATGGGTCTCCAAGCTGCCTTCGAGCAGGAAATATCCAGATTGGTAAATATTTCTTCTGTCCCATGCACCGCCTTTAAGGCCCTGCGGTGAGACCGAGAGAATCTTCAAGACCGCAGCGTCAGCGCCGTCGCCTGCGGTCACTGCGGCGGCAGCGGCGCCGTCGGCCGCAAGCTCGAAGTAGTCCGGGCACTCCCACATGTAGCCAAAGGGCTCGTCGGTGCTCACGCGATCATGAAGCTCCCAGGTCTCCAGGTCGGCCGAGCTATAGATGAGCACCTCGCCAGCGTCATCTTTGCGCCTAGCACCCAGCGCCATGAAGTAGCGCCCGTGCTGCTTCCAGACCTTTGGATCCCGCACGTGCTGCGTGTCGTCGTGCGGGTAGTCGGGGTTGGAAAGCACCACATGGCGGGGCGTAAACGACGCGCCATCGCGGCTGGTCGTGCGCACCGTATGGGATTCTCTGCCAGAAGAGATATAGTCATAATCCAGACGATCTTCTCGCTTCACATTGCCCGTGTAGAAGATATTCATCTGGCCGTCTTCCACGAGCGCACTGCCGGAATAGACACCCGACACATCGAAGGGCTGGTCGGGATAGAACGGCACGCCCACATAATCCCAGGTCAGCATGTCCGTACTCACGCTGTGACCCCACATCTTGGTACCGCCCTCCGCGCTGAAGGGTGCGTATTGAAAAAACGCATGGTAGGTGCCTGTCATCTGACACAGGCCGTTGGGATCATTGAGCCAGCCCACAGGCGGCATAAGGTGGATACGCTGCGCAAACCTACCCGGCGAGGCCGCCTTCTCTGCCTGCAACCTCAACTGTTCCAAATCATGTGCAAGTGGACTGGGCATCTTGGCATCCTCTCGGTAGGTGACCACATCTTACGATCGAGATTCTTGTCGTGAGACCATACCACCAAAACGCTATGATCACAGTATGGTTGGACAAACGTTTGGCAGGGGTTCTATGGATATCAATACCATAGCCGCAATGGCAGGAGTTTCTCGCGCCACCGTCTCACGATATCTTAACGACGGATACGTATCAGACGAGAAGCGCGCGCGTATTGCGCGGGTCATCAAAAAGACCGGCTATGTGCCCTCCCGCCAAGCTCAGACGCTCAGAACTGGCAGAACCAACGTGGTGGGTGTCATCATCCCCAAAATCAACTCGGCTTCAATATCTTCTATGGTGGCAGGCATTACCAGCGTGCTGGGGCAGGCCAACTACCAGATCCTGCTGGCAAATACGGATAACGTGGCCACCAGTGAGGTGGACTACCTCAAGCTTTTCTCGGACACGGGATCGGTCGATGGGATCATCTTGGTGGCCACCATTTTGACGCCCGCACACCAGGAGATGCTCGAGGCGCTGGAGCTACCGCATGTAGTTTTAGGACAGCGCAGTGAGGGGCATCGCTGCGTGTACTTTGACGACTTCCATGCACTGCACGACATTGCACTGCATGCGCTAGTAAATGGCGAGCGACCTGCGTATTTAGGCGTAACGGAGGCCGATGCTGCGGCAGGACATGCTCGTCACGAGGGTTTTTTGGCCGCATGCTCTGAGTGTGGCATCACGCCTTTGGGAGAAGAACTGCCACCGTCTGACTTCACCATTGAATCTGGCTATCTCTCCTGCGAGCGCTTGCTGGATGCTCACCCCAATATTGATACCATCATCTGCGCCACTGATCGCATTGCCGCAGGTGCCATGGCATGTTTACGAGAGTATGGCAAGCAGATGCCCCATGAGATACAGATCACAGGCTTAGGTGATTCTGACCTTGCACGTGTCATGAACCCCACGCTCACCACCGTGCGCTATCACTACACCGAGGCAGGCACGATAGCAGCACAAATGCTGCTGGATGCGCTGGGCAAGGGCAAGGAATCAGCCAAACGCGTCTGCATGGATTATGACCTCTATGCAAGAGATTCTACTCGCTGGTCGCGGACGTCGCAAGCGTAGGCGGCGGTGCGGGAGCGGCACTGGTACGGGCGGCGGCATGGCGCCACTTGACAGCGCACACTTCTCCATGAACCGTCGTTTTTGGTCACAAAACTCCATGAACCGTGCTGTTTTCTCACAAACCTCCATGAAGCGTCGGTTTCACAAAGCCTCAACTGGCAAACGTGGCGCGAACACGACGGTTCATGGAGGTTTGTGTTGATGGGCCCTTTCGGGGGTGGTTTTGCCCAGCGCGGTGAGCTTCGAACATCCGCGCAGGTCGCAGCCGCGCCGAAGCAGAGCGCCCCCCGTAGCATCCGCGACCAAGAAAGCCGCGCTGCCCCGCAACCGACCACCGTTCGCGGACACTTTCCTACCGTTTATCTTGTTTTTTCATCACGAGGAGCCCAATTGAAACCCACGGTCTGACAATCATGTGAGAACGATTTCACACAGGTTCTTCTGCGATGAAATTGCAGCATGTCTTGGACTCTAGTGGGTTTGGACAAGGAGGAAGCACATGGCATTGGACCACAAACAGGCAGCGCAAGAGATACTTGATGCTGTCGGCGGTGCGGGCAACATTGTTTCTGCTGCCCATTGCGCTACACGTCTGCGTCTAGTTATTGCGGACAACAGCAAGATTGACAAGGAGAAGGTGGAAAACGCCCAAGGTGCCAAGGGGAGCTTTGAGGCATCTGGCCAGCTCCAGGTGATCTATGGCACCGGCACCGTTAACAAGGTGTACGACGAATTCATCAAGCTTTCCGGCGCCTCCACTGCCTCAAAAGACGATGTCAAGGCTGCAGCAGCACAAAAGGCCAACCCCTTCCAGCGCGCCATCAAAGCCTTGGGCGATGTCTTTGTTCCCATCATTCCCGCCATCGTTGCATCCGGCCTGCTCATGGGCCTTACCGAGGGTATCAACAACGCTATGGGTGGAGCGCTTTCCACCAACGGCTGGTGGATCCTCATCCATGCATTCTCCAACGCTTCGTTTGTCTTCCTCCAGATCCTCATCGGCTTCTCTGCCGCGCGCGTCTTTGGTGGCAACGAGTTCTTAGGCGGCGTCATTGGCATGATTGCCAACCACACCGCACTGGTCAACGCCTGGTCCATCCCCGGCGCTGTGCAAAAGCTGGGAGATGCCGCCTACCAGGTAGTTGGCTCTCAGTCCGCAGCGGCATGGCTGAGCTCGCTCACGGGCACGCAAGTCACTACAGCAGGAGCTACCGCAGATGCCATCATAGCTGCCGGCGGCATTCCGCAGGTCACCCTCTTTGGTGTCTATAACGTCACCCTGCAGGGATATCAAGGCCATGTTATCCCCATTGTCATTGCCGTCTTTGTCATGTGCATCATCGAGAAGTGGCTCCACAAGCATGTGCCTGACATGTTTGACCTATTTGTCACGCCGCTGGTAACTGTCCTGGTAACCGGCACGCTGCTTCTGGCCATCATTGGCCCCGTCTTCTCCGTGGTAGAGAACGGCGTTATGTATGGCTTCCAGTGGCTGTTGAGCATTCCGTTTGGTCTAGGCGGAGCTCTGGTCGGCGCCATCTATCCTGCCACCGTCGTCTTGGGTGTACACCACATGTTCAATGCCCTTGAGGCAACGCTCATTGCCAACACCGGCGTGGACAACTTCAATCCCATCATATCCTGCTGCAACGTAGCACAGGGCGCCGCTTGCCTGGCCGTCTTTGTCAAAACTAAGAAGATGAGGATGAAGGAGCTCGCACTCCCCTCTGGCATCTCTGGCTTCCTTGGCATCACCGAGCCTGCCATCTACGGCGTCAACCTGCCCAACATGAAGCCGTTTGTCGCTGCCATGATTGGCGCTGCTGTGGGCGGAGCTTTGAGCTCACTGTTTGGCGTTGTCTCCATTGCATATGGCATCACCGGCATCTTTGGCTTCCTCATTACCACGGGCTACACCCTGCAGTACGCCATCTGCATCCTGGTATCTGCCGGCGTTGCCTTTGGCCTCACGACGGTTCTCTACCGCGAGCCTGCCCCCCAAGAGACAGTTGCCACGCCTGAGGAGACCACGCAGGTAGTTGCCTCAACGCAGGCCACGGCCAACCAGTCCAGCGCCATTGCAGAGGCAGCCAACGCAACCGAGCCCATCACCGTTCATGCAGAGACGCTCACAGCACCCATGGCTGGTACCGCCATCGCCATGAAGGACGTGCCCGACCCCGTCTTTGCGTCGGAGGCCATGGGCAAAGGTGAGGCCATCGAGCCCACCGAGGGCAAGGTTTTCTCGCCCGCTAACGGCACGATCACCGTCTTGGCAGAGACCTGCCACGCCATTGGCCTTCTGACCGACGACGGCGCGGAAGTTTTGATCCACATCGGCATCGACACTGTCGAGCTCAAGGGTGCGCCATTTGCCGCGCATTGCAAGGTGGGCGATAAGGTCAAGCAGGGAGACCTGTTGATGGACGTGGATCTTAGCGCCATTGAGGCCGCCGGCAAGAAGACCACCACCATGGTCGTGGTGACCAATACCGACGCCTACACCACCGTTGCCGGAAAAGACGGCGCGATGGGTGCAGGAGACGCGTTTATTGAGCTCAGCTAGTTAGGTGAGCTTTCGTGGGGGCGGCCTGGCTGGTCTGGCTGCCCCCACTTTTTTGCCACGGTGCCGCGACCGTGCCGCAGCCGCATTGCCACGGTGCCGCGACCGTGCCGCGGCTGTGCTGCATCGCTTGGCAGACTGACACGCGCGTTCACAGAGAGGAGCACTGATGTTTTCTGTTACTGCCTTGGGCGAGCTGTTGATTGACTTTACGGATGCCGGTACCTCGGTTTCTGGGCAGAAGCTCTTTGAGCGCAACCCCGGCGGCGCGCCAGCAAACGTGCTGGTGGCCCTGGAGCGCCTGGGCTTATCATGCGCATTTATGGGCAAGATTGGCCAGGATATGCACGGGGATTTCCTGCGCGCCACGCTCCAGGCAAACGACATTAACACCGACGGACTCATCTCTGATCCGGATACCTTCACCACGCTGGCCTTTGTCTCCATTGATCAGACGGGCGAGCGCACGTTTTCCTTTGCGCGCAAGCCGGGCGCGGACACGCAGCTCAGGCCAGAGGAGCTCAGGCGAGAAATCATAGAGGATAGCCGCGTGTTCCACGTGGGATCTCTTTCGCTGACGGATGAGCCGGCGAGAAGTGCCACGATAGAGGCCATCCACATCGCAAAAGATGCGGGCTGCGTGCTCTCCTACGACCCCAACTACCGGGCAAGCCTCTGGAGTGATTTGGATACTGCCTGCTCGCAGATGCATTCGGTGGTCTCCTACATGGATCTGGTCAAGATCTCTGACGAGGAATGCGTGCTCTTGACAGGCCATGCTGACCCGGATGCTGCCGCGCAATCCCTTTTAGCAGAAGGTGTCAAGGTAGTCTGCGTCACCCTGGATTCTGCGGGCGCCCTGGTTGCCACCAGGGAGGGTGCCGCCGTGGTGCCGAGCTTTCCCGTGGAGCCTGTTGATACCACGGGTGCCGGAGATTCTTTCTGGGGTGGCTTCCTCTGCGCATTCTTGGACAGCAAGCTCAAGCCGGAAGACGTCACGCTCGACGACGCCAAGGCTTATGCACGCTTTGGCAACGCTGTGGCATCTTTGTGTGTGCGCAGCAGAGGTGCTATACCTGCTATGCCTACCTTGGCAGAAGTCGAACAGCTGCTGCAGCAAAACTAGGCAGGCACGTTGGCCTTGCAGCCACAGCCAATCTGCAGACGCTAACCCTAGAACGCCATCGCACACACCACCCGCACACCCGCACACCCGCACGCTAGACGGAGCGTATGAGCATTACAGAAGAGCCTTACACCTTTGCACGAACAGGTCTTACCCTCAGAAATCACCTGGTTATGGCACCTATGGCATCCGCTAAAGCAGATGCTGTGGGCACCATAACTCACGATCTGCTGGACCACTACACCCAGCGCGCGCAGGGGCAGAACCTGGGTCTGGTCATAACGGAGCACCACTTTGTTGCACCCGAGGGCAAGGCCACCAACAACCAGGCATCCATAGCCTCAGACGCAGACATTTCCGGCCTCGCCCGTGAGGCCGCAGCACTCCACGCATGCGATACCCCCGTTTTAGTGCAGCTGGGTCACGCTGGCTCCGCTGCTAGCAAAGACATCTGCCACGATGCGCCCATAGCTCCGAGCGCTTGTTTGACCCCGGGTGCCAAGCGTGGTCATGCGCTTCCCCGCGCCATGGACGCAGACGATATTGCGCGTACCATTGACGCCTATGCCCAGGCAGCCCGCCGAGCAGCGGCCGCAGGCTTCGACGGCGTGGAGATCCATGCCGCGCACGGCTATTTGATTGATCAATTTATATCTCCCCTCACCAATAGGCGAACTGACGACTACGGCGGCGATACCATATCCCGCGTGCATTTTTTGCGAGAGGTCATAGCGGCCGTCAAACAGACGCTTTCTGGCCATATGCTCATCTCGTGCCGCTTGGGCGCATCAGACTACATGGCGGGCGGCACCACCATAAAAGACGGCGTCATGGCAGCAAAGCTGCTGGATAAGGACGGTATCGACCTCATTTCTGTCTCTGGCGGCATGAACTTCTACACCAGGCGAGACACCCTTGCTGCCGGCTACTTCTCCGACGCCTCCCTCCCCATCAAGGCCACGGTTTCTGCTCCAGTGCTGCTCACCGGTGGTATTCGCAAGATAGAGCAAGGCGAGAAACTCCTTGCGCTTGGGGCGTGTGACCTGGTGGGCGTGGGCCGCGCACTGCTTAATAACGAGCACTGGGCAGATACGTCCATGCGGCGGATCAGACGTTTGGAGCGTGAAGGAGCCTCTCGCCTTGAAGCGGCAGAGGTATACGACGTGCCGTGGCAGCGGTAGTTACCGCGTGGCTAGGCACCGGTAGTTGCTGCGTGGTTAGAAGGCCGTAGCTGTAGCGTGGTTAGGCAGCGGCGGCGCTAGGCCATCTGCTGATCGCCTTTGACTAGGTCTTGGCGTGTATGCAGCGCTAAGTCCGTATTGGCGGCAAGCTTCTCTTTTGCGTCCGTAAAGAGCTGGTTGAAGCCGGGCTTGCCTGCGGGAGGATTTCTGAGGTCGTAGTCAACTATCTCTGGAATATCCAGCTCAAGAGCGTCAATCTCTTCCAAGATTTTTGCAATCATGACCACTGTGGGGTCACAATCCTCCTCGAGTGTTCTGTACTTTGGACCCAGCTCATCGCAGCGGCATGAGCCTGCGCGCTCCTTGACCGTCGTAACAAAGAGATTGCACTTGATGGAGAGAAGCGGGCTGTTGTGGCCATTGCCAGAGCAGTATTTAAGTCCCATAGCTGCAATGCCACCGCTGATGGCACCACACACTTCACCGCAATGCATACCGCCACCAAAGCCCGCCATAATAGGACTTATGTCTTCGGTAAATCCTAAGTTCCAGACATCGTTTGCTGCCAAGAAGACGGACTCGGCACAGGTGTAACCTTTGCCTCTATATGCCTTTGCAGCCTCTGCCAATGTGGTCACGCGTTCTCCTCCCCTATGTGCTATGCGCACTGAAATTGCAACCAGAAGCTCGTCAAGCACTCCTATACATGCCTTTGGGAACAGAATATCCGCGCTTTGAGTATTGACGGATCTGGATTCGATTACTCATAAAAGATTTTCTAAGCAAACAGCTGTTTCATCAGATAACAACCTACAACTGTAGACATGTTTGTGATCTGCGGATCATCTATGTCAGCAATAACTGCTTCAAAGAGCAATTCGTACTCCATCCCAAGGGTGCAAAGCTTCAGTTTTCCTAGCGAACTATATGATGTAATACATTGCACCCGAAGGCTGTAACCCAACAGTCGCAGAGTTGAGAATCAGCTTTCTTATCATATCTCTTTCAACGACAAATAGCCCAGATTTACTGTACTTGCATATCCAGTTTCAGGACGAGGAATTACCTCTTTCGTGCCCTTGTTATTATTGACACATCTAGACGTATTTGAGGCGATAGCACTCACCGTCAAAGATAAGTGAGCATTTTCCCTCTTTCACACTGATAGTATTGCGAATGGCTGCGTGCCGAAAATTGACATCACCGCTCTGCTTGCCATGGTGCTCGATTTTACCCAACTGAGCAATCGGAGCATTACTGAGAATCAACCTCATTCTCTGGTATTAGACAGTCATCCTTTTGTTTTGGCTTCCGTCAATTCAAGATGCTAGGGGATGGTCGTTGTTTTATTCAGGCAGACCGTGACACCAACTTTTGACACATGATCGTTTTGGACGTCGTTGCAGTTTTGGCTCAGACACAATACATTGCGAATTGCATATTCAATAATGCCCCTGCCGATCGTCGAACAGCAGGAACATCAAGAACAGCCCTCTAAAGGTCAAGAAGTCAAACTCGAGAGCTTTTTGAACACGGCGTGTTGTACGCAAAGATAAAAGACCCGCTGTACACCCTTCGGCGCACAGCGGAGGATGTGAATCCAGAAGCGCAGACAAAGATGGTGCCCGCTCCATTGGCTATGCCTTCCGATGCAGGCGCACCGAAACGCCAATTACGAGTAAGCCGATGACGGCACTGATCGCTGCGTACACGAGCAGCTACGTCCTGATGTCACCAGTATAGGAGAGGTGAGAGAATTCGATGACATTGTCGGCGCCCACACCGCTGCCAGTATCGCTACCGGTGTCACTGCTGCCATTCCTCGTGCCGCCGGTCAGATTGTCTTCGCCTCCCGTGCCGCCGCCCTTCTGACTCTGTTCGGTCCAACGGGCAATGAGGGTGACCTCAGCTTTGATGATCGTCTCGCTCGTAACCTGGTTGCCATCGGCATCGAACCAGCCGCCGAATGTATAGCCGTTGCGGACAGGCGTGGGTAGCGCACCAATGGCTCTGCTAGGCTCAACCTCGGCCATCGTCGGTGTCACCTCGCCACCCGCTAGTTCGAAGGTCACGGTGACATGCATGGACTCGGGATCAGCGCTGTCCTCCACAGTAATCGCATAGCGCGTATTGCCAAGGCGAAGACTGGTCTCACCTGGCCCGACTGCCGTGAAGATGAAAAGGGATGAGGCACCCTCGGTCACAGTGGCAACCTGATCCACCTTGTTCGACGTCGAGGTACTCGGATGCAGCAGGTAGTAGATGCCGTTCTCGATGTCGACGACAAGATACTCGCCATTGGTAATCTCATCGGCGCCCGTTACGCGCTCATAGCCAAGAATCTTGCTAACAGAGTGTGCGGAGTTCCCATCATCTGAGATGGGCCGGAACAGTGCAAAGGAGGTGTAGACCTCGTAGCCGCTCAACGTGCCAACGCGGTCGAACACGCCATTCCTGAAGTAGAGATAGCGGCTGCCGTCGTAGATCGTAAACAGGTCGGAGCTCGTGCCTTCAGCCAGATCGACGGTCGTCTCGAACATGGAGAAGGGGAAGCCAACTCCCTGCCCGGCAGGAGAAAGCCACACCTTCGTGCCACCATCGGTGGTGCCCGTCGCGGTGAACCCGCCCTTATCGTCCGCAGTGAAGGTGTAGTGGTTATCGGACAGAAGGGAAGCTGTTCCCCGGCTCATAGCGCCCGAAGTGAGAGAAATCTCCACCGTGACAACGCTGGGTTCTAGTGCAGTCGTGTCGGCATCGGTGTAATCGCCAGCAATCGCGAAGGAGGCGCTCGGGGCACCCTCAAGATCGAGCTTGATATCCGCGAGCATACCCGTCACGGTGATGATATAGCGCGTCGCACCCACAATGAGCTGGGTTTTGCCGGGAGCAAGGCCGCTTACCACGATGTCGTCGTCAACGATGTCATAGATGGCGATCGCGGTGTCCAAGGAGCTCGCATCAACTCCGGTTGAAAGATCCTCGCTGCGAACCCCTAGGTTGCTGCTGTCCATTTCGACGGTTGCAGATGTCTCATAGTAGTTGGTCACCGTGACGTTATAGCGCACGTTTTCGATTCGCACGGAGGTTGTGCCCTCGCCGATGCCGATAAAGGTAATGTCGATGACGGCAGAGACATCGGGAGTCACCAGGACAATCTGGTCTCTCGTGGAACTCGTGGACAGGGACGGGTAGAGCACAGAGAAGGAGCCGTTGCTTGCCTCTGAGACGATGAGATACAACCCACTTTCAAAATTTTTGGGTTCCTGCACCCTCACATATCCGGGAATCTCGGTACTCGAGGCTTCTCCGTCCTTGACGGCACGGTAGAGATACCACGAGCAGTTATTCATCCACGTGGTGTTGTTATTGAGGCTGTTCATGTGGTTGAGCTGCTGCGTGCTCTTGTCGAAATAGAGATGGAGACCAGTAAAGAAATTCGATGGACTAACAGACAACCCTGAGGTAAACAAAGCAATGGCAAAAGCGTGCCAGGCTATGCTTGTACACAGAAGTGGCACCGCAAAAGAAGATCTCTATCATATAGATTCACGAACGGGAGAAGTTAGAGCAAAGAGCGTAAGCGGAGATGAGAACTACCAAACAAAGGCAACGTCAAAAACGATTAAAGCAATTGCAGAAAACAGAGGGAACTTAATTGGTATACATAACCACGGTACTAACATACCGCCGACGGGGAGTGACTCTAGCGCAGCACGTTTAAACGGTTATAAATTCGGCATAGCAGCACTTCACGATGGTCGTGTGTTTACTTTTACCTGCAGGAATAGTAAATTTAACTCTAGAAGCTTTGACGAGAAGATTAACAGACTGAGACAACAAGGCTATTCATCAGATGATGCCTTTGTTAAGGCGGCGGAGCAAGCAGCAGAGAGGGGGCTTATATCATGGACTCTACTCTAAGAAAAGAGGACTTCCCCGATATGGTCGCATATCAGTGTGCAGTTCTTGGTATCATTGATGACCTCGATCGTTCTAGGTTATGGACGTTTCCTGAGTTTACTCTTACAGAAAAAGAGCTCGCACGAACTGCAGCGATGACTGATGAAGAGTTTGAACAGTGGTGTTATGAGCAGGAGCACCCCTCACCAGATACCAAATGGACAGAGTGGGCTGGTATTGTTTACCAGGACTAGCCCGCTGAAGACCTTACAAACCAGTATCTTACAGCCCGCACATGCGGGCTTTTTCATGCCGTGAGGGGCTCTGTAACCTCAAATACACGAAGAAGGAGCTACCCATGGCAAATAACGAGTTTATCGACATCAAGGTGGATAACACAGAGCTGTTTAGCACCGAATTACATGGAAAGTTAGCCGCAGCACTTGAAGCGGTGGGGCTGGCAGCTGAAGGATACGCAAAACGGCTTTGTCCTGTAGATACAGGACGTTTGCGCAACAGTATTACACACGTAGTAAATGGATCAGACTCAAGCGTGGTTATTGGCACTAACGTTGAGTACGCCAAATACGTTGAAGAAGGTACTTCAAGGCAGAAACCACAGCCTTACCTTACACCTGCCGCAACAGAGCATATCACACAGTATGCAAAGCTTTTTAAGGCGTATCTACAGGAGCAGTAAGCAAGGGCCTTGTGAGTGGTATCAGAGTGTTCCCCGCACACTTGGGGATGATCCCATTGTAACTGATTCCTATTGTGTACTAGTAGCAACTTAGTGCTAAGCATTACCTAGGTACTAATGCTGTGTATACACTTCAATATTCATATTGAACTTACCATACGCAACATACTACCTGACTTCCGCAGTTGAACAGTGCCATTTACCTATAGTTAACTGGGCGAATGGCACTTTCTAAATGAGTATTTTCGTGCGTCATCTTTTAGCCCCGGCGTATGTCGTGTCCTTTTTTGAACAGATCCTTTATATCCTTGGTCTTCACCCACTTTGTCGGAGCTTCTTCTCTTATGAGTGCAAAGATCTCGTAGGTGAGATCGCTTCTGTGGACAAAGAGTCACCAACCATCGTCTGCTTAGCTGCAATCAAGAGAGCGTATCTCTCTTAAGGGCATCTCGGTAGAGGGATGAGAAGCAAGAGCATGTTCTGAGAGTCTGACGATGAGAAGAGCAAGGTAGCAGATGAGGAAGTATGCACGTATATGCTCAGGTGTCCATAGCCATGCAGGCCTTGAAGATGGCCTCCTGTCTTGGTGATCTTGAAAGACTCTTCAATCCTCCAAAGCTCACGATAGGCATCCAAGATCATGGAACTTATCGCCCAGCGGATCATGGGATCTGTGGAGGCAATCGTGATGGGGCCATCACGGATCGTATAACTGCTGGTTGAGATATATATCTGCCACAGGCAAGGCGCGGCTGTATGCGTGGCGGAGCTTTTTCCTAGCGGCTCAACCTGTGGCCTTCGGCATCGTAGAAGCGGTGCGCGTTTGAGGCCAAAGGACCCCAATCCTGGTACTCTGGACTCACCATCTTGCCGCCGCCGAGTACATGAAGGTGCAGGTGACGCACTGTTTGCCCGCCGTCTGCGCCAGTGTTTACCTGCAGTCTATAGCCGCGCTCCAGGCCAAACTCGTGCGCGAGCTCTGCCGCCACATGAAGACAGCGGCCCAGCACCTCCTCGGGCACGTGATCATCCAGGCCGTCAAAGTGCTCTTTAGGGATCACCAGCACATGGACGGGCATGAAGGGATGAATGTCCTTAAATGCAATGACCTTATCGTCCTCATACACCACTTCAGCTGGTGCTTTGTGCTGGGCTATTCTACAAAATATGCAATCGTCCTTATGCATGCACGCCTTCCTTTTCTCCATCTGTGCAAGGCAAGTATACGCAGAGTCTCGCCGCGACGATGCCACGTAGCAGCTAAAATAGATAACCCGGCATGAAGCGCAGGTGGCGCTCCGCAGCCAAAGCATGAGATCCACATGAAAGGCGCCCTATGGCAGCTCCACAAAATAGCAGTTCTGGCACTCCTGACACTCCTGACACTTCGGACACTCCTGGCACCCCCGGCACGCCCGATACTTCCGGCACGCCCGATACTTCCGGCACTTCCGCATCCACGCCTACAGACACGCCGACCGATGCGGCGGCCGACGCGGCGGCAGAAAACACCAGCCCTTTGGGAAGCCTTGCTCCCAACTGGTCAGAGGTGGACCCACATGAGCCTCTCGAGGACTCTCTGGAGCGCTTTCTTGAATGGTGTGAGTCGCAGGGCACCACGCTGTGGGACCACCAAGAGGAGGCGCTTCTCGACATAGCCGCGGGCGATAACGTGATCCTGGGTACGCCCACGGGTTCGGGAAAATCCATGGTAGCGCTGGGTATGTGCTTCATGGCACTCTGTGCAGGTGAGCGCAGCTACTATACCGCCCCCATCAAGGCCCTGGTGAGCGAGAAGTTCTTTGCTCTGGTCAATCTGTTTGGCACCGACAACGTGGGCATGATCACCGGTGACGTGGTAATCAACGCCGAGGCACCCATCATCTGCTGCACGGCAGAGATCCTAGCACAGGATGCGCTTCGCTTTGGCGAGCACGCAGACATTGGCTTTGTTGCTATGGACGAATTCCACTTCTATGCAGATAGGGACAGAGGCTGGGCATGGCAGGTGCCGCTTCTAACCTTGCCACACGTACGCTTCTTGCTCATGAGCGCCACGCTAGGTGATACCTCATCCATTGCCCACATGGTTGAAGAGCATACAAACGCGCCGGTAGATGCCGTTATCAACGCACCGCGCCCCGTGCCTTTGAGCTATACGTTTGTGGAAAGCGCACTTGAGGCCACCATTGAACTTGCCATCAAACAGGGGGATGCCCCCATCTACGTGGTGCACTTTGCGCAGGCAGATGCCTTGAAGAGCGCAACGAGCCTTGCGTCTTATGGTGTGTCCACCAGAGAGCAGCGTGACGCAATAAAAGACGCAATCAAAGGGACTCGCTTCACCACGGACTTTGGAAAAACCCTGCGCCGTCTGCTTATGCAAGGAGTTGGCGTGCATCATGCCGGCATGCTGCCCAGGTATCGGCTGCTGGTTGAAAAACTTGCGCAGAGAGGGCTTCTTCCTGTCATCTGTGGCACCGATACCTTAGGCGTCGGCATTAACGTACCTATTCACACGGTGTTGCTCACCCAGCTTACCAAGTTTGACGGCAGGCGCATGCGCAGGCTCAATGCACGTGAGTTTCATCAGATAGCAGGCCGTGCCGGTCGCTCGGGATTTGACACGGAGGGTGTGGTCATCTCTGAGGCAACCGAATATGACATAGAGAAGGCCCGCGCCCTCAAGAAGGTGGGCGGCGACGCCAAGAAAGCGCGCAGCATCAAGGTCAAAAAGCCACGCGAAGGCTTTGTGGGTTGGAATGAGAACACCTTTGAGCACCTCATTGCCGCAGATCCGGAGCCGCTCAAGGCCCATATGAAGGTCACGCACTCCATGGTGCTGGCAGAGGTACAGCAGGGTGGAGACGCTCGGGCTCGGGTGCATAAGCTGGTAGATGACTCCGCACAGACAACAGAAGAAAAGATACGCCTGCATGAGCGTGCAGATGAGATACTTGCAACTCTTTTGGATGCAGGCGTTATCGCGCGCATCAACACCACAGGTACAGATACGTATGCGCTCGTGGTCGAGCTGCCGGATGACTTTGCGCTTGACCAGCCGCTCTCCCCCTTCTTGCTGGCCGCCATTGAGCTTCTTGACCAGGAAAGTGAAACGTATGCACTCGACCTTATCTCTATGGTTGAGTCCACGTTAGAAGACCCGCGCCAGATCCTCATTGCACAAGAGCATCAAGCAAAAGACGAGGCCATGGCACAGATGAAGGCCGACGGCGTCGATTACGAAGAGCGCATGGAGCGCCTGGAGGAGGTGAGCTATCCCAAGCCTTTGGAGGAGCTCCTCACCGCTGCATTTGAGAACTACTGCCGCGAGGTGCCCTGGGCGGCGGACTTTGCGCTCTCACCCAAGTCTATCTTGCGCGACATGGTGGAGTCCGCCGCAGATTTCAAAGGCTACATTGCGAGCTATGGCATTTCTCGCTCAGAAGGGCTGCTGCTGCGCTATCTTTCGGACGCGTATCGTGTGCTTGGGCGCACGATTCCGGGCGAGAAGATCAACGACCAGCTGGCAGAGATCATCCAGTGGCTGGGTCTGGTGGTCCACACGGTCGATTCGTCGCTCGTTGACGAGTGGGAAAACTCCACGTCGGAAGAGATGGGCCAAGAGCTTGCAGCGCCGGGCGAGAAGAACACGCTGGTACATGATCGTCGTGCATTGGAGCGGCTGGTGCGCAATGCACTGTTTTCTCGCGTGGTGCTGGCGGCGCGCCAGAAGTGGGACAGGCTGGGCGAACTCGATGGCGCGTGGGGCTACAAGGCGCCGCGCTGGAAAGCTACCATGGAGGAGTTTTACCAGGAGCACGACGAGCTTCTGCTGGACGCTGACGCGCGGAGCACCACGTATTTCTCGCTTGATGAATCTGCTGAAGAGTCAGGCGTGTGGCGCGTGTGTCAGATCTTCCATGATGCGGACAATGATTCAGATTTCCGCATAGTGGGAGACATACTGTTGGAGCGCACGCAAGAAGAAGGCGAGGCCATCTTTGACTCCTACCGCGTGGGATTCTTTGAGGATCTCCAGGAGGAGCAGGCTTAGGTGCAAGCTGCGCGCCAGCTAATGGCAAGCTCGCGGCAAGCTACATGCAAGCTCGCGGCAAGCGGGTGGCAAGCAGGAGACAAGCGGGCGCGCATAGAGGGAGAACAATGGCTACGAACGATCAAATTTTTGATGAAGAGCAAGCACACTTGCATGACATATACCAGCAGATTGTTGAGATCCGCGACGAGCTTGAGGAGAACCTTAAGACCAAGCATGCCCAGGCGGCGCAGGACTTGCGCGACATGTCAGAAGAGGTCAAGGTCAATTTCTCCAGCTGGGACGAGACCATGGAGACCCTTGCCGCCATTGAGACGCTCAACTCCGTGATCGACGTATACAACCAGGTGCATGATTTTGACGTGGAGCGCCTGCGTCGCACGCTGGTGCTGCTGAACCAGCCGTATTTTGCTAAGGTGCGGCTCAAGATGCGTCCCAACCGCCCCGCGCGCGATATCTACATTGGCACGGTAGGCCTTACCGACAAAGACTCCAATCCACTTATTGTGGACTGGCGCTCCCCTGTTGCGGAGACCTACTACAACCAAGAAACGGGTCCTACCAGCTATTTGGTGGACGGCAAGCCGCGCCATGTCGAGCTTGAGCTACGAAGACAATTTGATATTGTTGCGAACAAGCTTAATTCATATTTTGATACTACGGTTGCCATCCAGGATTCGCTGTTGTTAAGCACGCTCAAGAAGCAGCACACGGAGAAGCTCAAGGCCATCACGGCCACCATTCAGCGCGAGCAAAACGAGGTGGTCCGCCACAAAGACGTTGGTGCACTGCTGGTCAACGGCATTGCCGGCTCTGGCAAGACCTCGGTTTTGCTGCAGCGCATTGCCTACTTGTTCTACACGCAGCGAGAAAATCTCTCGCCCGATCAGATCTACCTGTTCACGCCTAACGACGTCTTTAGCCGCTACATCAACAACGTGCTCCCGAGCCTAGGTGAGGCCAACCCGCAGACGTTTACCTGGCGAGCGTTTGTGGCTTCTCGCGGACTTAAGGACAGATCAGACGGCGCAGACGGCGCGGTCGAGCGCCTGGATACGCTGGAGCGCACGCTTGCTAGCACGACCCTAGAAGACGATGACTTCCAGGAGATCCGCATGGGCGACCGCGTGCTGCTAAAGGCATCCCAGGTGGCATCTGCCGCGCGCAAGTTTGCCAATTTCCCGCCGGGCCCGCGCTTTTGCGCGCTCACCAAAGACGAGCTGCACACGCGCCTTGAGCGCAAGCTCTCCACGCTGGCCAACAACGAGGACGTGCAGGAGGAGATGCTGGCCCTCGACGTGGACGAGCAGATCCGTATCTTTGGCGAGCTCATCAACCCCAACACCGAGGAAGAGACCAAGGCGTTGGCGCGCACGTTTGTGGAGGATCGCTACGGTGCGGCCCACGATACCATTGATCGCACAGACTGGCTGCGCATTGACCGCATTGGCGCGCGCATGCTGGACGGCAAAACGCTCAGCGCCGCCGAGTGGCTCTACCTCAAGATTCTGATTGCCCGCGACGAGGCAAAAGACGCGCGCTATGTGATGATAGACGAGGTCCAGGACTACACATCCACGCAGCTTAAGGTACTTGCGCGCTACTTTGCGCACGCCCACTTCCTGCTTCTGGGCGACGCCAACCAGACCATCATGGAGGGCCGCGCAAGCTTTAGTGAGATTCGCGCAATCTTTAAGCAGACGCACCATGAGGTGGATACCGTTGCTCTGCCCACAAGCTACCGCTCGACGCCCGAGATCACGCAGCTCTTCATGAGCATGGTGGACCCCGACGACGCCGTCCACGCTACCTCCGTGCAAGAAAGTGGCAAGCTGCCGCGCATCATAGAAGCCCCCACGCGCGAGAAATACCTGGCGGCTCTGGCGGAGATCTGCGCGAGTGCGCAGAAAGCAGACCAGCTCACGGCACTTATCGCCCAGGATGGTGGGCGAGCTCACTGGCTTGGCCGGCAGCTGGGCATTGACGTGTTGCACCAAAGTGATTCTTTGCCCGAGAAGGGCGTGGTGCTGATGGATCTTGCGCTGGCCAAAGGCCTGGAGTTTGACGCCGTCGTGGTGGTGGATGCGCAGGCGGAGGTCTTTGCGGACACGCCGCTGGCGCGGCGGCGGCTCTATACGGCCATCAGCCGCGCCATGCACGAAGTGACGCTGGTTTCACAAGGGCCGCTGAGCCCGCTTCTGGCAAGTTATGCTGCGGCGCACGACGCCGCGGGCGATGCGACCACGCACGACGCCGCGGGCGCGTCGGGCGATGCGACGCACAACAATGCACGTAAGGAGGCTGAGTGATGGCACTCAAGTATGAAATGGTTCACTTTGAGGCGTCGTACGGCGCCCTTGACCAGCTGCCGCCCAGCACCATGCCTGAGGTGTGCTTTGTCGGACGCTCGAACGTGGGCAAGTCCTCGCTCATCAATAAACTTTTTAACCGAAAAGGTCTGGCTAAGGTCTCTTCTCAGCCCGGCAAGACCGCAAACATCAACTTCTTTGAGGCCGACGGCGTGCGCTTTGTAGACCTGCCCGGCTACGGATTTGCCAAGGTGTCTGCCAAGGAAAAGCAGCGCTGGGCGGATCTCATCTGGGGCTATTTTGAGTCCGAGCGCAGCCACAACCTGGTAATCTCCCTGGTAGACATTCGCCACGACGCGCAGAAGCTCGACCTTGAGATGCAGAGCTACCTCACGCAGAGCGAGCTGCCGTTCATTGTGGCGCTCACCAAGGCCGATAAAATCAGCCGCACCAAGCAGGAACAGCAAAAGGCCAGCTTAGCTCACCAGCTGGGCGTTGATCCCATGGCATGTGTGGTGACCTCGTCTACCACCGGCGCCGGCATGCGAGAGCTCAAGCGTTTCATTGAGAACGCCTGCCTCTAGCGCAGGGGTTTATCGCCCAGCGTCGTCCAACAGCGCGAGCATGTCGGGGAAGAGCTCGAGCGAGCGGCGCAAAATGCCTTTCATCTGCGCAATTGCGATGCCGTAGTTGGTCATGGGCACGCCCTGCATGCGTGCCTGCCGCTCGCGGCGTGCCATTTCCTTGCCGTTGAGCATGCAGCCGCCGCAGTGCAATACAACGTCGTAGCTGGTGAGATCGTCGGGGAATCCCCTGCCGACGGAGGGCTCATATATAAATTTCTTTCCTGCATAGGCATCGAGCCAGCGCGGGATTTTGACCGTGCCGATGTCTTCGCACTGACGGTGGTGCGTGCAGCCCTCGGCGACCAGAATGCGCGCGCCATCGGGCAGGTGGTCTATAGCGGCGATGCCTTTGACGGCGCTTCTGAGCAGGCCTTTGTAGCGCGCCATCAGGATGGAGAAGCTGGTGAGCGCAATCTCTGGCGGCACCTTTTGCGAGACCTCACCGAAGGCCTGGCTGTCGGTGATGACTATGGTGGGCGTTTTGCCTGCTTGACGCAGGTGTTCAAGCGCGGGAGTGATGCCTTCCACGCTGACCACAATGGACTCGGCACCGGCGTCGAGAATGTCTCTGATCATCATCTGTTCCGGCAGGATGAGCCGGCCTTTGGGCGCGGCCTTGTCGATGGGAATGACCAGCAGCACAATGTCGCCGCTGCTTATGAGATCTGATACGAGGGGGTGATCGTGCTGCTCCTGATTTCCCAGGTGCGCGATGGCCTCTTTGAGCTCATGGATGCCGTGCGTTGTCTTTGCGCTGACGTAGATCTCTGTTTGGGTGTTGAGAGGAACACTTTTCAGCAGGTCAGACTTGTTATGCGCCACAATATAGGGCGTGCCTTGTTGCATAAAGAGTTCTATGAGTTGACGCTCGCAGGTGCCTTGACCGAGCCGGGAGTCAACCACCAGCACCGCGACGTCTACGGTCTCAAGCACGCGGCGCGTCTTCTTGATGCGGAGCTCTCCGAGCTCGCCCTCGTCGTCGAAGCCGGGCGTGTCCACTATGGTCACGGGGCCTAGAGGCAACAGCTCCATGGACTTGATCACGGGATCTGTCGTAGTTCCCAACGTGTCAGATACCACGGCCAGATCCTGGCCGGTCACCGCGTTGACCACGCTCGATTTGCCTGCATTGCGTCTGCCGAAAAAGCCGATGTGTACGCGCTCTGCTGACGGTGTGTCGTTGAGACTCATGGATCCCCCTACCTGGTGCGATGGTGTTGCTGGCAGCGCTGTGGCTACTTCTGGCGCGTTGATGTTGCTGGTACAGCGCGGCGGCCACGGCAGCGTTGCTGGTGCGGCCAGTACCGTCGTTCTTGTCCGTCTTATGCTAGCAGGATGGAGCCATGTGCGTCACGTACGCACGCGCATTGCAGCATGCTGGCATCTTGCGCATAGCGCAACACAAAAGATATTACTTATGAAAAAGTCATTTGGGACCATATCCAGGCTGCAGGATGCGATATAGCCAGCCATGGTGTGCCGTCTGCGCGGTGGTCTGCCAAAGGCAAATTGCTGGGCTTCGGGTACAGCGCTTCGATCCGGCTATAGACGTCGCAAGTTTCCCTCGAAGCGCAACGCACTGGATAAAACCACCCCCGAAAGGGCCCATCAACACAAAACTCCATGAACTGCCGTGTTCGTGCCACGTTTGCCCAGTTGAGGCATTCGCAAACCGACGCTTCATGGAGGTTTGTGAGAAAACAGCACGGTTCATGGAGAAGTGTGGAGACACAAGTGATACCGGCACAAAAAGGAGCCATCGCGTTCGCAACCGTGACACGATGGCTCCCATGGCAAAGCATGTCAGATAACGTCTGCTACCTGCTATTTCTCCCCTTCAGGCTAAACGCTGAAGCAAGCACTGCCAAGGCTGCTGTAAGCGCGCCCAGCGCGGTGGGCATGGGTTTCTCGCCTGTTTGAGGAACAGACTTTTTGGCCGATGTCTTGAGCGCTGTTTTTTTCGTCGTATCAGTGCTGTCATTTGTGTTGTCGCCATCGCGGCTTTGTGGATCCTCCGCCGAATCTGGCGTATCCGTTGGCGTATCAGGTGTCTGAGCTGGGGCTATGGTGAACTGCTGGATGCCAGACTCCATGCCCAGGTAAGCAAAGCCCTCTGGCACGTAGGCCTGCACGCCATAGGTACCCGCAGCATGAGGCTTTGCCGGCAGCAACGCGCCATTGGCATCGAAGTAGCGATACGCCACGGTGCCGAAGGCTGCTTCTGCGAGAGGATCGTTTTCTGCGTCGCCCTCTGTCCAGCCGTCGAACTCGAGCTCATGCGTCCAAGAGTTCTGGGGCTTGACTAGCTCAAGCTTGAGCCTTGGATAAAGATTAGACGTGCTCGTGGCCTGCGTGTCATCGGACGCTGCCGCAGCAATGGACTGCACGCTCGTTGACTTCTTGCTCACAGATAGCACGACATATGACAGGCGCTGGATTTGATCCTTGGTAAAGGTCAAGGTCATGGGGTTGAAGTCATCCGAAACTTCCTCAAGGCGCTCGCCGTCGATGTCATATGCGGTGACATAATGAATCTTGAGCGTGGAATCAAAGGGCACCTCAGAAGAGATTTCATCAGAGGTGTAGGAGCCGTCCTCGTTGGGCTTCGTGAGGTCAAATCGCACCACGGATTCGAAGATATTCGTTGGCGTATCTGTGACAGCCACATTTTGGATGGAATACATATCAGCAGGAAGCGTGTAGGTGGTGTCGTCGCCCTTTACCTTAAAGGAGATGGTGGGTCTGAGCTCATAGGTACCACGACTTACTGCTACGCCGTCTTTTCTCGCAAGATCAAAGCGGAAACCGCCATTTTCTATCTGGACATTGGTGGCCACAAAGCCTTCTTGGGATTCTCCCAGCCGAGCTTTGCCATTAAAGCTCACATTGACCGACTCAAGATCCACCGTCTTGCCGGCCGCATCGGTCACCTTGAAGTGGATTGAGCCATCAGAAGTAGGCTTCAGTCCGTTGAGTTCAAAGCCAATGACGCGGCCTGGCTTTGTGTTTGCCTGCTCTACAGCAAAGGTCACATCCTGCGTGATATTGAGCGGGATGAAGTAGGAGAAATCTGTTCCCTCATAGCCAATACCAATACGTATGGTTTCATGTTTTGTGTGTCCAACCACGTTAGGATCAACGGTAATGTAGGCTTTGCCGCCCTTAACTTCCAACGAATAGCCCTCGGGGTCTTCTGAGAGCACAACCGTCTTGGCGGTGTCCATTTCAAACATGTTAGCGATTGCCTGATCAACATCTTCAAAGCCCAAAATCTCTGGCAGATCTACCTCAAACGTTCCTCCCTCTGCGGAAATGCACTTGTCTATAGCTTCTCCGGATTGGTTAATCGTGCCCACAATGACCTTGTCCATCGCACTGCCAAAGATCCCGCCCAGCTCGACGTACTCCTTGTCGAGCAGCGGCTTGAGAGCAGTAAAATCTTTGATCTTGTTCACGCGCACCAAGAAAGTGGGGGGATTGTCTGTTGGCTCGTCTCCTACCGCATCTGCCATGCTCTGCGCCACATCTTTGAGACAACTAATATCGGTAATTTGGTTACTCTCTATGCTGAGGTAGCGCAGCTTAATGAGGCCACTGAGCGGCTCGATGCTGCCGATGGCGCCATTTCTGTTGCACGCGTGCATGTCCAAAAACTCGAGGTCACGGAAGTTGGCCACCGCAGAAATATCGGTCACGTGGTTGTAGTAGAAGTCCAAAACCTTCAGCTTGGTCAGCTGCGCAATAGGCGAAAGATCGCTCACCTCATTTCTCACCAGCCTGAGCTCGCTGAGGTTGGCGAGCTTCGAGATGGGCGTCAAATCGCTCACGCTATTCTCGTTGAGGTTAAGAACCTCCAGGTAATGGGCATATTGCAAGCCTTCAAGCGAGAAGATCTTCTTGTTGCGTACGCCAGCGCTTTCTGCGTTGAGCTTGGTGAGTGCTGCCATATCCTGCTGTGTGATCTTCTGATCCGCTCCCTTATTGAGCGTCTCAGCGATGAGGGTGTGGAGGTTCTCATCGGGAATGGAAACCTCTTCGTCTGTGGAGGCGGCTGGTGCGGGTGCGGCGTCCGTGGAATCGGCAGTTTCTGCGGTGACCGCGGCTGGCGTGGCTGCGGCGGGGACGACTGCGTCAGCTGCATCGGCAGCAGGCGTGGCTGTGGCGACTTCTTCTGGTACAGCTTCTACCGCAAGCACGTTTGCAGGTGAAGCCGTCGCTGACAAGGAGGCGTACGTGCTCTCTTCTGGTGAGGTTTCTTCAACGAGAGGGACTGCAGGCACCTCTGCATCTGCGGAGACTGCTCTCAAAGTAGCGGTATCTGCGCTTTCCGTGCCAGACGCTGCATCCAAAAGCGCTGCGTCTTCTTTCTCTGGCTCAGGTGCCTGCACCTCTTGAGGTTCTGCGGCGTGAGCTACAGCTGGTGCAGCGCATAAGGTCACCGTAAGAGCAACAGTGGCACTCAAACGCCTAGCATCATGTTTCTTCATGGGCTTCCTCCCAGTTTCGGGCCAAAGACAGGGCCGCTCGACATATAGTGCAGATACACTCAATGCACGCTACGGGAAGCACTGCGGTTTTACCTTTTAGAAAGTGTTTACTTTTTATCAATATATTCATGAAACGTTGGGTTACTTCACGTTTTCCCAGTTACAGCAGCTACACATGGCACGGTTCATGCAGAAGCATGCTCGAACGATACGGTGAATGGCAATTTATTGGTGCCCGACGAGCACACCGGAATAAGACGTTGCTGCACGATTGATGGCACGCGCATTGCAGCATGCTGGCATCTTGCGCATAGCGCAACACAAAAGATATTACTTATGAAAAAGTCATTTGGGACCATATCCAGGCTGCAGGATGCGATATAGCCAGCCATGGTGTGCCGTCTGCGCGGTGGTCTGCCAAAGGCAAATTGCTGGGCTTCGGGTACAGCGCTTCGATCCGCCTATAGACGGCGCAAGTGTCCCTCAAAACGCACTGGACAAAACCACCCCTGGAGAGGCCCATCAACACAAAACTCCATGAACCGTCGTGTTCGCGCCACGTTTGCCCAATTGAGGCATTCGCAAACCGACGCTTCATGGAGGTTTGTGAGAAGACAGCACGGTTCATGGAGAAGTGCGCGGCCGTGGTGGGCGGGTGTGGCGGCGCGTGGCCGCAGTGTGGCGGCGCGTGCACCAACACCCGCAGCCGCACGCAACGACCTACAGCAGCGCGTCCAGCTCGCCCACCAGCTTCGCAAACTGATCCAGCGCTGCATCTACGACCTCGCCAGACGCCATATCAACACCCGCACCACGCAGCAGCTCAATAGGCGATTTCGAGCAGCCGCCAGAAAGGAACGCCAGGTAATCCTTCACCGCTGGCTCGCCCTCCCGCAAGATGCGCTCAGAGAGCGACACTGCCGCAGCAAAGCTCGTGGCATACACATAGACGTAGTAGTCATAGTAGAAGTGCGGGATACGTGCCCATTCCAGCGCAATCTCGTCGTCGGACAAGATGGCCGGACCATAGTAAGCGTCGTTGAGTGCACGGTAGCGCTCGCTCAAGGCCTCTGCGCCCACGCCCTCGCCATGTGCGCACGCAGCATTGGCATCGCGCTCAAACTCCGCAAACATGGTCTGACGATACAGCGTCGTTCTAAACTGCTCGCAGAAGTGGTTGATAAAATATGCACGCTGCTCTTTTGGCGAGCTCTCAATGAGGTAGCGCAGAAGCAAGCACTCGTTGGTGGTCGATGCCACCTCCGCCACAAACATGGGGTACTCCGCATAGCGCGCCGGCTGCGTCTTGTTGGACAGCCACGTCTGCATGGAGTGGCCCATCTCATGTACCAGCGTAAAAACGTCGTCCAACTTGCCCTGGAAGTTGAGGAGGATAAACGGCTTCATGCCATGGCCGTCGGCAGAATACGCGCCACTCATCTTGCCAGGCGTCTCATAGACGTCGATCCACCTATCATCAAGCGCATGACGGACAACAGAAATGTACTCCTCGCCCAACGGCGCCAACGCCTTGAGCATAAGGTCTGCTGCCTCGTCAAACGTGAAGGTTGACTGCGGTGCCTCGACCATGGGTACGTAGATGTCCCAGTACTTGAGCTCGTCTAGGCCTAGTACACGCTTACGCAGCTCCATATAGGTATGCAGCGGCTCAAAGTGGCGGTGCACAGATTTGATGAGGTTGTGGTAGACCTCGGTGGGCACCTCGGTAGGCATGAGGGAGGCCTCCAGAGAGGACGCGTAGTGGCGCGCGTGCGAGAAGAACGTGAGCTGGCGCATCTGCGCTGCAAGGAGCGCTGCCGACGTGTTTTTGACCTTCTCGTAGGTGCCATAGACACTGTGGTAGGCATTCTCACGCAGCACACGGTCCTGCGACGTCTCCAGGCGCACGTAACTGCCGTGTGTGACCGCGTGGGCGTGGCCGTTAGAGTCAAGCGCATCGGGGTAGGTCAAATCCGCGTTGTTAAGCATGGTAAAACCCAAGCCAGGCTGCGCGCCCAACTCTCCCGCTTGTGCCAGGAGCGCCTCTTCTGGCTGCGTGAGCACATGCGCCTTGAGCGCACGGATGCGGCTTAACGCTAGACGGTAAAGCTCCAGGTCAGGCACCTTTTCATACCACGACGCAAGCTCCTCATCCGTAAGCGCCAACACGGCCGGCCTAAACCATGCGCACGCTGCTTGAATACGCGTCATAAGGGCTATGACCTGCGCTTGCATGTCCTGGCCCTTGGTCTGACGCGTGTCCTCATCCGCCCGGCGACCAGCGTAGCAGACAAGGCGCACCAGTTGAATGTTTGCCTCATCATCAAAGCGCAGATACGCCAAGAGATCTTCCGCAGAAGAACATGCCTTGCTCTCCCACTGTGCATACATATCCACGTAGGCCTCTGCCTCAGAAAGTGCCTCACCAAAGGCCTCGTCTGACACAAACAGCGAGCTCAGATCCCATTTATACCTGTCAGGTATCTCATCTCTAGATGCATAGGTAGGAACTGCTTCAGCCACAATATCCCCTTTCCGATTTCACCTAAAAGGCGCGCCATACGGCGCGCCTCAAGATATGCCGTATTTCAACGGCTCTTATATTACGTGGCTTGACCACGCTTTGCTAGTTAAGGGCGCGGGTGGCATTGAGTACCGCCAAAACCATCACACCTACGTCTGCAAAAACCGCCAGCCACATGGGCGTCAGGCCAAAGAACGCCAAAGTCAGCACTGCGATTTTAACCACAATAGCAAAGACCGTGTTCTGCCGAGCAATGCGCAGTGTCTTCTTCGCGATTTGTATTGCTGTCGCTATCTGCGAGGGCTGATCTGCCATCAGCACAATATCTGCAGCGTCTATAGCAGCATCTGACCCCAGCGCCCCCATGGCAATACCCACGTCTGCCAGCGCTAACACAGGTGCATCGTTGATGCCATCACCCACAAATGCCAACGTGGTGCCCTGACTTTTCTCCTTGAGCAAACGCTTGAGCACAGCCACCTTATCCTGTGGCAGAAGTTCCGCATGAAATTCCTCTATACCCAGGCGAGAAGACACTGCGCGCGCAGCCTGCTCATGATCTCCGGTGAGCATCACGCAACGGCTGACGCCCTCTGCTTTGATATCGGCAATGGCAGAAGCCGCATCCGGCTTGATCTCATCGGCGATGTTGACACTGCCCCAATAGGTGCCGTCCACTGCCACATATACAACCGTACCTGCGGTTTCTTTGGTATCGGCGCCGTCTATGTGCGCACCCACATGCCCCATCATCCTGGCGTTGCCCACAGCAACACGCTTGCCTGCCACTGTGCCCAAAACACCCAAGCCAGCAATCTCTTCTACCGCGCTCACGGCGCAACCATCATCTACCAGGGAAGATGCTTCATGAAGCGCCAGAGCAATGGGGTGGTTAGAGAAGCTTTCCACATGGGCTGCCAGGTGCAATAGCTCTTCTTTCGCTTGGTTCTCATCGCCCGCCGCTGCCTGCGCAGACGCAGAGGCATCCACGTTTACCACCTTAAACGTACCCTTGGTGAGGGTGCCGGTCTTGTCAAAGACCACCGCGCTCGTGCGGGCAAGCGCCTCAAGATAGTTTGAACCTTTAACCAAAATGCCGTGGCGAGAAGCTCCGCCGACACCGCCAAAGAAAGTAAGTGGCGCGCTGATGACCAATGCGCAGGGACACGAAATTACCAGGAAGGTAAGGGCACGCGCAAACCACGTGGTGAACAGACCCACAAAATCCCCCAGTACCAGCGGCACAACAAAGGCTGTAGCCAACGCAAAAAACACAACTGTTGGCGTGTAGCAGCGAGCAAACCTTCGGATGAAATTCTCCTGGTGGCTCTTGTGCTCCTGAGCATTTTCCACCAGGTCAAGTACCTTAGACGCCGTGGATTCACCAAATACCTTGGTGGTTTTGGCATAGACCACGCCAGAGATGTTGACGCAGCCACTCAAGAGCGCATCTCCCACAGTCACGGTGCGCGGACGTGATTCTCCGGTCAGCGCCACCGTGTCCAGACTGGTCGAGCCCTCGCACACGATAGCATCAAGCGGCACGCGCTCGCCGGGGCGCACCACAATGGTCTCCCCCACCTGCACATCTCCTGGATGCACGCTCTGCTCTTTGCCGCCGCGCACCACCGTGGCAACATCGGGGCGAATATCCATAAGACTTGCAATGGATTTCTCACTTCTGTCCTCTGCAATGTCCTCAAACAGCTCTCCTACCTGGAAGAAAAGCATCACAAAGACGGCCTCTGCAAACTCTGGCTCACTTTCCGGCAAAAAGCCAATGACAAGCGCACCTATGGTTGCAATGGTCATAAGCAGATCTTCACTAAAAGGCTCCCGCTCAACTATGCCCTCCCACGCTTCTTCCAAGACGTCGTAGCCCGCAATGAGATACGGCACCAGATACACCACCAGCACCACCGCAAGCGGGAGCGCAAGCAGGTGCTCTATGGCAAAAGCCACCGCCAGGAGCACAGCCGACACAATGATGCGGGCAAGTTTTACCCTGTTCTCTTTCTCTTCCATGAGATCCCTCTCGCTCAGCAGGCCATACCTATGTATGAGCATCTGTTCATACGTTGCATAATAGCCCATTCCTGACGAGTGTCAATATCTTTGTGGCAGAGATATACAGATAGAGCTCAAACGGCGCCTACGCTAGTTATCTTTACGCCAATAGCTTTGAGGGGCGAGAAATTCCGCGCGCTAGCAATTTACATAGCAATCAAAGCGGACCGCCTTGCCTGCGAGGGAATAGCTGGGCTTGGCCCCTGCCAGATAGGGGCCTTTAGCTGGCCGTTTAACGACGATCTTGCGCGGGTGTGCCAGCCAAGCGGCGCTCATGAGCTCCTGCTCATCTTGACACGGTTGTTCCAAGCGCTGTATGAGCTGCAATTTCTTCTTGACCAGCGCCGACTTTTGACGCGCGGGAAACATGGGGTCCAAGAACACCACGTCAGGGGCGCAGCGCTCCGTACCCACGCGCGCCAACAGCTGCGTGCTGTCCTCTACTAAAAGCTCCATCCTGGACACGATAGGGGCAAGTACCTGGTCTTTTTCTGCACGCAAAAGAGCATCTTTGAGCAGCGCTGCTATGGTTGGATCACGCTCACAGAGCGTGACCTGCGCACCTGCAGCTGCCAGCAAAAACGAATCCTCGCCCAATCCCGCCGTAGCATCAATCACGCGCAGGTGGTCAACACCTTTTATCTTGACCGCACGCCATATGAGCTCGTGGGCGAGTTTTGCCGGCTGAATACGCCGTGCCATCTGGGAAAAGTCTCCTATCAGCTCCATGCCATCTGCTCCCACCAGCACCAGCCCGCGCTCATCTTTTCTAAGCTTGAGGCCGTGGGGCAGCGCGGGCACGGTCTGTATGTCTGCAGGTTCCTGTGTAGGCAAACCAATCCCCTCCCGAGGGCGCAGTGTCAGCACGCAACTCCGCCAGCGCACGGCGGCACGGCGGCGGCCAGCGCGTGGCGGCGCGACAATATTGCAAGATAGCGGCAGGTGCAAGCACATGGGCTTATCGCCCGCTCATACACGCTATTGTAGAGATGTTTGGCATCGTGTGGGAGGAAGTGAGCGCATGCGCGCCTGGAATGCAATTGGCACGTTTATCGGCCACAATATGATCTGGATAGCGCCTACCTGCGTCCTTATGGCCTGCCTTTTCCCTGAAGAAATCGGCCTCATGCGACCCGCCGTGGCGCCGCTGTTTGCCCTGGTTTCCTTCCAAGGCGCCCTCAAGAACACGTTTCAAGAGTCGAAGCGAGCGTTCACCAGGCCACTGCCACTCATTTTGGTGCTGATCATCTCCACCGCGCTGATTCCTGCGCTGGCGTTTGTGCTGGGCTCGGCCATCTTTCCCGGCAAAACCGAGATCATCTGCGGCATTCTACTGGAATTCTCCGTCCCCATCGCCGCGCTGAGCGCCATGTGGTGCACGCTAAGCGGCGGCAATCAGGCACTCACGCTGGCGCTTCTTCTCACGAGCTCGCTCATCTGCCCCTTCACCCTGCCCGTTTCCATGCGACTCCTTCTGGGCAAAACCATCCAGGTTGATGTGGCCTCCATGATGCTCAACTTGCTGCTGACCGTGGCGCTTCCTGTCGTGGCAGCCACCTGTATCAACGATAGGGGCCATGGCGTGGGCGAGAAGAAACTCTCGTCGCCGCTGGCGCCTGCTGCCCGGCTTGCCTCGGTAGCAATTATCTCTGCCAACGCTTCAAATGTTGCTCCCTACATGCGCCATCTCACGCCAGAGCTCGCCGGTGTGATGGTCTTTATTGGTGTATTCACAGCGACGGGCTACCTGTGGGGCCTGGGAGCAGGCAAGCTTTTGAGACTGCCGCGGGAAAGCATCGTCTCCATGTCATACGGCACCGGCATGAGAAACATCTCTGCAGGCGCCATCTTGGCAGCCGCCTATTTTCCCGCTGAATCCATGTTCCCCGTGATCATAGGAACGCTCTTTCAGCAGGTATTAGCCGCTATCTTCGGCAAGATCTTTGAGCGCATACTGCCGAAGTCATCCTAATCCGCATCGTCCTCGTCCACGCCGTCCAGGCCGAAGCCGTCCTCGTCCTCTGCCCCAAAGCCCCGACGCTGCATCTCATAGTAGTGATGGTTGGCTTCCTCCGTGCGCTTCCGCTCAATCCAGAGGTCGCGCTCGGAGGTGATGGCTATGAGTTCATCGGCTATCTGCTCAAGGGAGGTTGGCCGAACCTCACGTAGGTAGGCACACATCCGCTGCATGGACTTCTCGCCTTTGAGCTCTTGTGCCAAAAGCTGGCCAAACTCCTGCGGCAAGCCCAGGCTCGAAACCGCAGCAAAAAGCTCCTGACAAGACCTCTGCCAGGAGTTATCTGAAGCGTGTGACCTGTCCGTATGCGATCCATGCATCACGCGTCGTGCCCCTCGTTCCCCCTTGATTCCAGCGTCTCAAGAACGTTTGCAAGCCAGCTCGTGGCCTTTGTTGCGCCCGACTGATTGAGGTGCATGCCTCCGTCTCGGGTGTCTTGCGACCAATCTATACCCACGCTTGCATCCGTGTTCGCATCAAAGTATAGGGCGTTGTGCTCTTCTGCCCAAGTCTCCACCAGATCATGCTTAGCCTGACTCCACTCTGCCGCATTGGGCACGTTGACCAGCACGAGCGTGGCGCCATGCTCCGCACAGATGCGCTGAATGTCCTCCAGATATATGCGTGTAGCTGCGGGAATCTCTGTGGGCGCGTCGCCAGTCTGCATGTAGGACGTGTTGGTGCACGCCACTACGTCGCTACTGGGATAATATCCCAGGTCAGAGCTGATATTGGCCCCTTCTGCACCGAGCTTTCCCTGAAGGAGCAACTTCCAGTTGGTATGGTTCCTGAGCAGCGGAAACACGCGCGCCGCGTACTCCTTTATGGCCAGATCACTGCCGGTCTCTGTAAAGAGATTGTTCACGTCCAAGACCACGTATTTGGGCGTTTGGTACTGCCACACATTTCTGATCACGTCACTTGAGGTCTCTATAGACTGGCGCGGGCAGGCCGCATTATACGAGCTCAGCTGCGTCTCTTCTTTCAACACCGCAGGTGAGAGGCCGCACATGGCACTGGAATCTCCCGCAATGAGCACGTCCATGGAGTTCTTCACCAGCTTGCTGTAGCCATACATATAGGGGTAGAGCACGCCTTTTGTGTTGGTGGGATCGGCAGGTGTGAGCAGGGCACCAAGTGCTGCCACAAGCACAAGAGCAAGCGCAGAGAGCAGCGCCCTTCCGCCGAGCCACGCCACAGCCGTGCGAAAACGCGTGCGCGGGGGCTGCTTGCGCTGGGGCTCGTCGCCCTGTAGCTGAGCCTCCGCACCGCTGCGCATATTATCTTCTACCTGCTCTTTTATACTCATACCGGCCACTCCTAAAACCCTGCGTAGATGGAAGCAACAGGTGTATAGCCCGCACCATATGCGCCAAAGACCAACAGCACCGCAAGAAGTGCCAGGCCAAAGGCCCATCTTCGCGCTGTGCCATGAGTCACCACAAGCTCACGCACGCTGCCCTTTTTCACCTGGTAGAGGTCAAACGCAAAGAGCGCCGCTGTTCCCACGAGCGCCACTGCAAGATCCAGCGCATCTGCCCCATGCGAGAAGAGCTCGCCTGTAGTAATGGCATCGATACCTGCGCCCTGCCAGGTTGCTGCCAGAAGCTGCGCAAACGACGTGAGCGAATCTGCCCGGAAGAGCATCATGCCCACCCCGACCAAGATGCAGGTTCTGACCTGTGCCGCGTGGCGCCACACAGCAGCGCCTCTATCCTGCTTGAAGGCTGCTGCCAGCCGCGCAAATGCAGGTTCTAACAACATCCCTACCAAAACGAGGGCAAAGTAGTAGAGGCCGTACAGCAGGTACTTCCACGAAGCGCCATGCCAGATACCGCAGGCACTCCATACGGCCAGAAGGGCTGGCAGCGTGGAGGTTATTCTCGCCCCAAAAGACCCAAGATGGGAGCGCGCCCATAAGGAGAGCTTCCGTGTGACGCGAGAAAGCGAAACGGGGAAGAACACGTACTCTTTGAGCCAGCTACCAAGGCTTATATGCCAGCGGCGCCAGAACTCATTGATGCTGTGCGAGAAAAACGGCTGGGCAAAGTTGGTCTTGAGCGTGATGCCAAAGAGCTCGGAGGTGCCGCGCGCAATGTCGATGACGCCGGAGAAGTCTGCATAAAGTTGCACCGTGTAGAGAAAGACGCCTAGGACGATAACGATCCCCTGGTAGGACGTGGTATCATACACAGCGCTCACAAGAGGGTTCAGCCTGTCCGCAATGACCATCTTCTTGATGAGGCCCCACAAGATGAGCTCGCTTGCGTAGGCAAAGCGCTCGTGGCGGGCCAGATTTCCCGCCTTGATTTGGGGTGCAAGCTGCTCAAACGATGAAAAAGGGCCTTCGGTTAGGTGCGGGAAGAAGGCCACAAAGGTAGCAAACAGCGTCAGGTTATCCGTGGCTGCATATTTGCCTCGGTAGACATCAACCACATAGCCTATGCACATGAGTGTATAAAACGATATGCCGAGGGGCATGGCAAGAGACGTTGCCTGCCCAAAGAGCTGCGGCAGACCGAGGGCAGCGCGGGCAGCATCGAGCGTTTGTGCCAGCATGCCGCCGTATTTGAGCACCACGAGCAAACCGAGCTCTACCAGCACCGCAGCGAGCATGATTGCATGCTGCGTCCGTTTGGCAGCAGCTCGACGCGCCCGCGTCTCCTCTGGCGCATGTGGTCCCGCAGCTGTAACACGTGCCTTATTGCGCGCAATCCCGCGCGCGCATCCGTATGCCACAAGGGTTGAGATAAGTACATATACCAGCAGTTTTCCTGACGCAAGCCAGAGGAAACAATAGCTTGCAAGAAGGAGCACATAAAAGCGTGCGCGCTTGGGACATGCTGCATAGATAAGAAGGACCAACGGCAGGAAAATAAAGTACTTCCAAGACGAAAGCGTCACAAAAGCCCCTTAGGAAAGCTTGCGATCAACAAAGCCCGCCAGCACCTCTGCGCTGGAGAAAATCTCTGGCACCATATCGAGAGGTGTCACGTCTATGGCAAAGTGGTCCTCAAGCTCGCTCACCAGCATGATTGAGGTCATGGAATCCAGGACGCCCGAGCCCACCAAATCCTGGTTGTGGGCAATGTCTTGTCCTGGCACCAGCTTTTCAAGAATCTCCAATACCTCGTTGTATGTCGTGCTCATAGCAATCCCCTCTCCTGTTTCTGCTGCTTACCTAGGCTATCTGCGCACTCATCTCTTGAGCTGCCAGCGCCTTCCGGTCAATCTTGCCGTTTCTGTTGAGCGGCAAACTGCGCATGAGCTCGATCTTATCGGGCACCATATAGCGCGGAAGACGCCGGTACAAAAGACGCATCACGTTGTCTTCATTCAGCTGCTTGCCGGTGCAGAACAGTACAATCTTTTTGCTTGCCGCCTCAAAGATGGCCGCGCATGAGCCAACGTCAGGAAGCGCCCCACAGGCTGCCTCAACTTCACCAAGCTCAATCCGGTAGCCGCTGCGCTTGATCTGTGCATCCTTACGGCTGACGTAGCGAAGGTTGCCATCTTCTCCTAACCGCACGATATCTCCTGTGCGATACGCCTTCTCACCTGGACAAAGAGGATCCTCCACAAAGGTCTCCATGGTGCGGCGAGCATCGTTCAGGTAGCCCTTGGCAACAAACGGCCCAGAGATGTAGAGCTCTCCTTCTTCCCCTGGCGCGGCGAGCGTGCCGTCTTCTTTCACAATGCGCGCATGCAGGCCCTTACAAACCCGACCAATAGGCAGTGACTCCGCATTGTCAAACCTTCTATCCACCTGGTAATACGTGCAGATATCGGTGGTCTCGGTGGGCCCAAATAGGTTGGCAAACTGCGCGTTGGGCAGATGGTCCATCCAGTAGTTGAGCGTGGGTGTCGGCATGACCTCGCCAGCAAACAAGACTTTCTGGACATGCTCAAGGCCAGCTACGCTCAAAACATCCCAGCGAGAAAAGATGGAAAGCGCCGTCGGCACCCAATAGAGGGTATTTACCTTGCGCTCGTTCAAGAACTCCACCAGGCGCACCGGGAAGGAAAAGAGTGTGCGAGAAATGATTTGCATCGTGGCGCCTTGCCGTATGCAAGAGAAGACGTCAGATACGGACATGGAGAAGTAGAACGGCGTTTGACTGCCAAAGACGGTTGCTGGGGTGATATCAAACGTCTGCGCAAACCAGCTCACATATGAGATCACGTTGGCATGGCTCACCACCACACCTTTTGGCGTACCGGTAGAACCTGAGGTAAAGAGCACGTAGAGTGTGTCGTGGGCACTGGTGGCAAGCCGGATATCTGAAAGCAGCGCCTCATCAGGGGTGGCTGTTTGCGCCTTGCGCACATCTAGGCAGCGGCCTGGCAGCAAGCTCTCTGCAAGATCACGCGTCTCATCCACGCAGAGAATCTGTGAGGGCCGCATGGCAGAAACAATCTTGACCAGGCGCTCACGGGGAGACCCACCATCCAGCACCACGTACGGGCCTCCGGCATAGATGGCGCCAAAGAGTGCCAGTGGCTGCAACACACCACGTGGTACCAAGATGGCAACGGGCTCTCTCATGGATCCGGCTCGCACCAAGCTGGTGCCGATGGATTTGGCACCTTGCTGCAGGTGAGCATAGGTGAGCGCGTTTTTCTCGTCTTGAAACGCCACCTTATCTGGATGGGCCACAGCGGAAGCTTCAAGCCATGCTAAAACGTTTTCTACCTGGTCTTTCTCATCTTTCATACGAGCTTCCTCTCATGCTCTTGTAACTCTCGTATGGGTGTTATCGGTGCTGCAAGACGCTGCGGGTGCGGCCTGATGCAGTGCGAACTCAAGCGTCGATGTGAAGGTGCTGGGTCGTGTGGGCGTTGCGTCTGATACCGTTGCGCTGTACGTACCGCCCATCTCTTCCATGAGGGCACGGATGTTTTCAAGCCCAATGTGCGTGCTTTCCGCGCTTTGCTGTGTGCCGATCTCATTTGAAAAGGAGAGCCCAACGCGTGCAGGCAGCATCTCCGTGGCCGACTCCTGGTATGCAAGAACGCGGATGCAGGAGTTTTTTCTCGCGTATTTATAGATATTTGAGAGCAGATTGTCCAAAACTCGAGAGAACGCGCTCTCCGGCACAGGCACGTCTACGCCCTCGAGAGTGCCCTCCAACATGACCTCAAAGCCCGCAGCCTCAAGGGAGGAGGAAAACTCCTCTAAGGCCACGCCCGCAACTTCTCCCAAAGGACCCGTCTCTTCCGGCTTGGCCGCTACGTCCTCCACCAAGAAGTGGTGGAAGAGCGCATCGGAGAGCTTCTTGATCTGCATGCAGCGGCCGTGAATCTTTTGGATATATGACTGGAGCTGGACTTTGTCTGCGTACTTCCCATCTTTGAGGATCTCCACGTAGAGCAAAAGCGAGGTCAGAGGCGTTCTGAGGTCGTGGCTCATGGTGGTCACCAAGTCACGATTGGCCTGCTTGGCACTCTTTTCTGCCTCAATTTGATCTGAGAATGAAACGCGCATCTGGTCTATCTGGGAAGCCAGGCTTGCCAGCTCATCTTGGCCGTTGACCTCAACCGGCGTCTCGAGATCTCCTGAGCTCATGGCAAGCACCGCCTGCTCCAGCCGGCGGATGTAGTCTATGCGGCGCGTCACGCCCCAAAGCAGAAGCAAGAAGAACACAACAATGGCTCCTACCAGCGCAATTACGTTAACGATCACCACAAAGATGAGGTCAAAAGAACCAAACAGATAGACCGTCACCGGCGTTCCGTCAGATAGCTCCAAGAAATAGGCACGCATACGGTCATATTCTGGCAAGTCATCCGTGGAAAAATCTGGCAAGTTGGTGGCATCCAGTGAGAAGTCAGACGCAAATAAGGACTGCTCTGGGTCAAAGACTTCAATCTCTACCGCGCTGTTCTTATCGGCCCAGTCCCCCAGCTCAAAGGCGTTATCGGGCGTGATATTGTGCTGGGCAATATAGGTCTTCAAGCTCGTGAGACTCTGGGCATAGCGCCCCGACACATACGTTGAGATAAGGCCGGTATCCTCGCTTACCACCTGGCCCACATAGCTCAGGGCAAAAAATGCCGCCGTAGCCGCAATACCACAGGCCACAACAAGTTTGACCAGCAATTCTTTTAAGCTGCCGCCCAAAAGAAAACGTTGCGTCTTACTCAAAGCGATACCCCCTGCCCCAAACCGTCTTGATGTGCGCAGGATTTTTAGGGTCACGCTCCACCTTGTTACGCAGGCGAGAAATATGCGTCATGATTGTGGCGTTTGCGGAGTGCTCGTAGGGAAGGCCCCACACGGCCTCAAAGATCTCACGCGCCGAATGGGTGCTGTCGGGTCTCTCGGCCAGGATACGCAGGATGCCAAACTCTGTATCGGTCAGATCCACGGGCTCACCAGAGAGACGCACAATACCTGAGTCCAACCCGACTTCAAGGTCTTCTCGCACAATAGTTGATGCTTGAGGCGCTATCTCATCGGTCGGTTTTCCCTGGTAGAGGTGATACCTTCTCATAAGCGCCTTCACGCGCGCCAAGAGCTCTGTGTAGGAGAAGGGTTTTGAGAGATAGTCATCTCCGCCGGAAAGTAGGCCTTGTGCCTTGTCCGACTCCTTGGTCTTTGCGGAAAGAAAGAGAATGGGCACCATGGAGTGGCGACGGCGAATCTCCTTGCAGGTGTCAATGCCGCTCATGCCAGGCATCATCACGTCGAGAATCACCAGGTCGCACGTATCACGCAGAAGCGCCAGGCCGTGGGCGCCGTCTGGCGCGCACAAGACGTCGTAGCCTTCACCCTCCAGAAGCACCGAGACGCTTTCACGGATATCGGCATCGTCTTCAATTATGAGGATCTGTGATGCGCTGCTGGTCATCTCACGATTCCTTCCTTGCCATGTGCGGGCACAAATCATGCTAGTGTTTTGAGAGCGCGCGGCTCGAAGCTTTTTCTTACGAAGTCTTACAGACGCCTACGGGCGAGAAAAACCGCTGGTAGATTGGGAAGGAGGCCTGCACCACATCGGGCACAGGCCTCCTTTTTGAAGCTCATATGTACTTTAAGCTATGCCTTTGCCGGCTCCTTGCAAGCTGTGCTGTGGGCACTGCTGAGCGACTGCTCTGCAACGTGCTTGCGGCCAAGCTCGGTCCACTCAGGCTCCTCGTCATGCTTGCTGCCTGCCTTGGTATGGAAGAACTCCTTCAGGCAGTTGTAGGCAACAATCAGGCCCAGTGCCATGAGCAGCACGCCAAAGACCAGCTGCAAGCCCTTGGTTGCCAGAAGTGCTGGCGTCACGCCGGCACTCAGAGCTGTGATGCAGCCCCAGATGCTCATGCTCAAAGACGTGAAGGTGCAGGCCAGAAGGAATGCCACGGGCACGTAGAGCATCCAACCCTTGCGGCCGGTTGCCTTGCAGAACACTGCCAGCGTGATCATGGTCATACCACCCAAGAGCTGGTTGGATGCACCAAAGAGCGGCCAGATATTGAGATAACCACCAAAGCAGAGGGCACAGCCCAAGACCAGCGTCACAGCAGTTGCAAACCAAGGGTTGGTAACAACACCAAGTGCACCTGAGCGCTTCTCCTCTGACTGGAGCGCATCGTTGGTGCGGTAGAAGAACTCCTGGAAAGAAAGGCGGCCAATACGCGCTACGGCATCCAGAGAAGTCAGCGCCAGTGCACTCACATTCATGGTCATAAACACCGTAGCAAAGGTGTTGTTGATACCAAATGACTCCATGCCACGCGCCACACCTGCGGCAAAGATCTGAAACGGTGTGGATGCAGTTCCCGCGTTAAGAGCGCCCGTACCCGCCGTGTTCATATCTGCAAACATGATGCCGGCTATAACAACGGCAAGCACACCAACAAAAGACTCAAGCACCATGGCACCATAACCAACCGGCAGTGCGTCAGTCTCAGAAGAGAGCTGCTTGGAGGAGGTGCCAGAAGAGACCAAGCTGTGAAACCCTGACAGGGCGCCGCAAGCAACAGAGACAAAGAGCAGCGGGAACATATAGTTGCCCTTAGCGGCAAGGGCGCTCAGCTGCTCACTAGAGACAACCATAGGAGCGCTCATGGTTGCTCGCCCTGTTGTGCCCAACACCACGATGCCCAGAACAGCACAGACGATCATGGCCACCATCATGATGGTGGTGAGGAAGTCACGCGGAGCCTTGAGCACCTGCATGGGCATGGTGCTGGCAAAGACCAGGTAAAGCATTACGACCGCAATCCACGCGCTGGTGGGAAGGTAGAGTGGGAACATCATGCCCAGGGCAAACATCACGGCAATCATGGCTACAGCCAGCACAAACTTAACCACACCGGACAGGTCAAACTTGCGCACCAGCCAGCCAAAGGCAATAGCACAGAAGGTGAACAGAATGGAGATGGTTCCTGCGCTGCCGGCTGCATATGACTTGGAGACATTGAGAGCACCATCTACATAGGTGGCACCAAAGGTACCTGCCACCATAGAGGTAAATGCAGCAACTACCACGCAGCAGAACAGGAAACTGAAAAGCAAGAACAGACGACGACCTGTCTTGCCAATGTACTTCTCGATCAGCTGACCCAGTGACTTTCCGTTGTTCTTTACTGACGCATAAAGCGCGCCAAAATCATGAACGGCACCAAAGAAGATTCCTCCAACAAGCACCCACAGAAGTACGGGCAACCAGCCAAACATCATAGCCACAATGGTTCCGGTCACCGGTCCGGCACCACAGATGGACGAAAACTGGTGCGCAAACACAGAGAAACGTGATGCAGGGGTGAAATCCTTGCCATCCTCCATGCGTACGGCGGGCGTCAGCGCATCGGAGTCGATGCCCCACGAGTTAGCGAGCCAGCGGCCATAGACCACGTAGCCAATAACCAGAACCACCGCTGCGATAACGATGACTGCCAATCCATTCATGTTACAACCCTCCCTTACGGGTCTCAGGTGGCCGCGCGGTCACGTCGCGACATGCCACAAGCTGTGGAGGCCTCTCCTCCACGTCGTGCTTCGCAACCGCTCGCGTCGTGCGCGTCGCCAGATAAGCAACGCGAGACATGCGTCGCCAGGTACGCAACACCAGACGTGCAGCTACAAAGCGCATGCCATGCTATGCCTTGCCGATTGGGCGGCTCGCTGCATCCTGCAGGTTGAAACCTTCGTGAAATGCGCGATTATCATTCGTGTAAAGAACGAGTGCCGCCAGCGGTCTAAAGGAGCACACCAACGGCATATTCATCCAGTTGTACGGTAGGATTTCGCGAGAAATTCATGCCGCTTACACACGTGCAACGACGGGGGTGGACCCGTGCGGCAGCGGCGATGGCGCCGTAGCAGCGCAGCACGACGGCAGCGGAAATGTCGCCATAACAGCGTGGCACGGCGCCCGCTCCGCTGGCGCGCTAGTTGTGCGGGTTGATGAACTTCTCCATGTAAACCATGTCGTACCAGGTGTCAAACTTGCGGGCACACATCTCAAAGCGGCCGACCATCTTATAGCCGCAGCGCTCGTGAAACGCAATGCTGGCATCGTTGAGATGAGAATCTTTTGCGCGTGAAGCAGCAATGCAGGCATAGAGGTTGGTTATGCCTTGCTTTTGGCAACGCTTTTCCAACTCTTGGTAAAGAGCGCTACCAAGCCCCTGACCGCGCATGGATTGCTCAAGATAGATTGAAGTTTCTGCACTGGGACGATAGGCCTCTCTACCATAGAATGCATGAGCATAGGCATAGCCCACTACCTGCGGTGACGCGGCGGCGTCGCCCGCGCTGTCAGCATCGCCCGCGGCAGCGCCGATCTTCTCGTACACTAAATAGGGGTAGTGCTCCGTGATCGAGGCAATACGCGCGCGGAACCCTGCCACCGTTGGCACCGTGATCTCAAACGTGATGGCGGTGTGACGCACGTAGGGCTCGTATATCTTGAGGAGCGCCGCGGCGTCGGCCGGTGTGGCCTCGCGGATGGAAAATTGCCCAGCAAATGGCTGTGTGCTCACTGAATGTGCTCCTCTATGGGCGCATTTTCTGCCACAACGCCCAGGCCACGAGCTACGATAGTAATGAAGTCTTGAACGTTGGTGACAATGGCCGTCGCAGAAAGAGAACCTCTATCCTGCAGCTTGTTAACTACAAATTCCGTGGAGTCCACCGCATAGAGATACAGTGGCCGTATGCCATCTTTGGTCACCCTAAACGAAGGCGTCATATTGCCCGTTGCGATGGTATGTAACATAGTAGCTAGACAAATGACCGTTGTAGCTTTGCGGATAAGCGCGCGCATCTTCTCCTGAGACTCATAGACATCTGCCACCACTTCAGGCAAAGGTCCATCGTCTCTAATTGAGCCCGCCAGCACATAGGGAACGCGCGATTTTTCCAGTTGATACATGATGCCGTTATCTACGCCATAGTCCTCAATGAAGCGCGCAATTGAGCCGCTTCTGCGCACGCGATTGATCACGTCGAGGTGGTTGTGGTGTCCACTTGGCATAGATCTTTGCGTATAAATGTCCTGACCTAACGCCGTATGAAGATGTGCTGCCTCTAGGTCATGGGTGGCTAGGGCATTGCCCGCCAAAACGCCATCTACATACCCTGCAGCAATCATAGCCTGCATGAATCTTCGCGCATCGTAGTCAAAGGCAAACGCTGGCCCCATCACCCACAACACGTTGCCGTGTGTGCGCTCGTAGCGCAAAAGCTCGATGAGCTTGTCGTAATCACGCGCAAACGAGGTCTCTCTACTTCTGCCTTGTCTGAAAACAAACTCTCCGCCGCCCGCATCTTTTGCACCGTCTTTGGCATCAAAACCGCTGGTATGAACCAGTATGCCTTCACTGCCATCCTCCGTGCGGCCAACAATGATCTCATCACCCGCCCTGAGCGCACGATTAGCTTCAATATCAAACGTATAACCATCTGCCGTCTTGTGCACAATTACGCTGGCATCCATGCGTGTCTCTGGTGCCAAATACCACCTGCCGCCGAGTTTGTAATACTCCGGATACATAGATGTGGAGTGAAAGTTCTCTGGTGCTACACCATCTGTATCCACAACCGCAAGCTGCGCATTGGGCGCCGAAACCAACGCCGGATCACCAAAGTTTGGCTCATGGTAGACAGGCAGCGAAAACGGTGGAAGCTCGTGGGCAAAGTCATGCTCAGGCGCATGGGCATTCATGCGTGCGTTCAAGATGGACATACTACCTCCTTGGTCTGTGATGACTCTACGCTCCCTCGCTTGGGCGAGAACATCTTGTTTCTCGCCGTTAACCTTGATCTGCGCCATCCTCAGTGCTTGCCGGCTGCTCTCTGTCAGCTGCAGCGGTACGTGCCAGCTGCTCGCTGTCAGCTGCGGCGGTACATGCCAGCTGCTCGCTGTCAGCTGTAAGCTGCACGCACTTCTCGCCCGCCTGCGCTTGCGCGTATAGTTTTTCTTGCCGTCTCTGCTCTAGAAAGTAATCAAACTGCAGCTTGATGAAAGCTCCCACCGGCACAGCCACCAGCATGCCCAAAATGCCGCCGATGGTACCGCCTGCAATAAGAGAGACAATGACCAGCAGCGGGTGGACCTTGATGGTTGAACCCAAAAGCTTGGGGTTCACCACGTTAGCATCCACCACAAGGATGATGGCCAAACAGATAGCCCCCACGATCATTTTGTGGAAATCACCTGCAGCAATGCAGGAGATGATAAGCGTTCCGTAGCCCACAAAGCCCGTGAGGTAAGGAATGAGGTTGCCCACGCCCATCAAGATGCCAATCATGCCTCCGTAGGGAACCCGCACAATGGTGAGCACCACGCTCACCTCTATGCCTACCAGCAGAGCATCTAAGAATTGACCGCGCAGGTAGCCAGAAAAGACGCGCTGGGCATCTTTTGCCATACGTTTCACATGTACACGGATTTTATCGCTCACCAAGATATCGTAAGCACGCTTCCAGTATGCACTGATGTTTGCCCCATCTATGAGGAAATAGACCGTAAAGATGATGGAGAACAGCGTCGTTGAGAGCGCCTCGGGCGCGTCTGAAAGCATGGAAGTTACATGCTCAAGAAGGCTATCCACAGATATTCCCGCTGACTCGAGCTGCTTGATAAGCATGTCCACAAAGTCCTGGTAGCGGCTGGTGAGTTCGGTAAAGACCAGCTGGATATCCTCCAAGCGAACCTCTTGGATCTGCCGCATGACCGCACTGAGTGCCGCAAAGAGAAGAAACACCACGGCGGTTAAGGTAAGCACCACCGTAATTGCCACCGCCACATTGTGGCGCAGGACATCGCGCTGTATGGGTAGATAGCGCTCAAAGAACGCCACAATGGGGCTCAAGAGATAAGAAAAGAGCAACCCCAGTGCCAAAGGCTTAGTGATTGCTGAGAAAACCTGAAAAATCACACGCCAAAAACCTGCTGAATTATAGAGGATCAAACCCAGAAGAATGGTGATAAAGAGAGCAAAGATTCCCAGCGTCACCCGTTTGATGGAGCGCTTATCCCACAAGTCCCTAAAAATATTCACGCGCTTCTCTTTTCTGGGCGCCATGCCCGTGGCCTCAAAAGCTTCCTCACAATGCTGTAAGCATTATCTTTACCCCAATCAATTCATGCTAGTATTCTGAAAATCAGACACAAGGAGTACATGTTGTTTGACTTTTAACAGTATCCTTTGTTCCAGTTTTCATGATCTGAGATGTAAGGAGCATGCGATGTCGGAAAAAGATCAGACGAGCCAAGCTTCTGAACTCCCAAGAGAATCAGATGTTGCCCAAACAAGCAGTGTTGATAGCCAACGTGCACCACATGCTGGCGAGGAAGCATTAGACGCAGCATCTACAGACACTGGATGTGCTGGGAAGAAATCAGCGCAAAAAGAGCGGCTCTACAAGAGTGTCCATGGCGCAATTAAGCTTGCCACCTGGGGACAAATAGTATCTTTGCTACCTGCTGGTTCTCTTTTTCTCATGTCCATTACGCTGTCTCTCATGACCATGTTCAGACTTTTTCACCTGCTGCTATTCACCGTTTTGGGAGAGTACAGCCTATTAAACATGGCAGTTGAGTTTGTGGAGTTTACCGACTTCTTTCTGCTGGCAACCGTTCTCTACATCACATCGCTGGGACTCTTTAAACTCTTTGTATATGAAAAGATCAAACTGCCTAAATGGCTGAGTTTTCAAGACTTTGATGACCTTAAAGAGCGTCTGGTAGGCGTGGTCGTAGTTATGATCGCTGTATTCTTCTTAGGAGAGGTGTTGCGTGAAGAATCTCCTGGAAACCTGCTCATGCTCGGCGGCAGTATCTCTTTGGTCATCTGCTCCTTGGCGGTCTATATCAAGCTGGTCTACCATGCAAGCCACAAGGTTGACTAGAGCAACTTGTTTGGGGCTCGCTTGGAACAGCACGCTATGCAGCTTGTGGTTTTGGCTGACGGAATACGGTTGCTGCCATGCACCGTCACACAACCCCCACAGACGCTGCTACCTGTGTTGGAATTAGGACACAGGCGCCCACATACTTTGTAAAAACGTTTGAAAAGCTCTGCTCACATGCCATTTTGCTGGCTGGGTGCGTATTGTTTTAACGTGGCATCACAAGACATATTACTTCTTGCCCGATGCCCCACTTGAGCATATCCCCATTTCACAAGGAGTCTCTGTGAGCAGAGTTTTCGAGATATTTTACCGCGATCTCAAGCGCATCTTGAGAAACCCCGTCGCGTTGGTAGTCACGCTCGGCGTTTGCGTGATTCCCTCTCTCTATGCGTGGTTCAACATCATTGCCAACTGGGATCCTTACAAGAACACGCAAGATGTCCCTGTAGCGGTGGTCAACCAAGATACAGGAGATGCTATCGAGGGAATGGGTGACATCAACGCCGGCGACATGGTGGTTGAGCGCCTGAAAGAAAATGACCAGCTGGACTGGGAGTTTGTCGACAAGCAAGACGCGCTCGACGGCGTGACGTCTGGGCGCTACTACGCAGCCATCGTGCTGCCAGAAACCTTCACGCAAGATCTGGCCAGCGTGCTCTCGGGCAACCTGTCCTCCCCCACCATCACCTACTATGTCAATGAAAAGCTCAATCCCATAGCGCCCAAAGTGACCGATACCGGCGCAAACACGCTGGAAACGCAGATTGACCAGACCTTTGTTGAGACCGCGAGCGGCGTGGTGCTCGAAAAGCTCCAGGGCCTTGGCAGCACGACGCTGGATTCGCTCGACTCCACCACCGACAACGTCGTCACCAAAATAGAGAACGCGCAAGCGAGCGCCAACACCCTAGAGCAGGGGCTTGCAGATACGCGTGATGCCCTTATGCAGGCGAGAAATGCTGCTGACTCCGCAGGTACAACCCTTGAGACGCTCTCGTCTCAAGCAAGCGGTGCCAGCCAGGACCTCAAGAGCGCGCTGGATACCATAAACGGTGTGCGCCAGAGCAAGCAGGAGCTCACATCAAGCCTGACAGCAGATCTCACGCGCGCTTCTGGCCTGGCAGTAGGCGCTTCTGCCAAGGCCACCAGTGCCGTAAGCTCCGTCTCCGGCGCCATTTCACAGGCGCAAGGCACGCTGGAAGCTGCCCTTGCGCAGGCGCAACGCCTCCAGGACCAAAACGCGGCCACCCTTGAGCGGCTCGAGCGCCTGACGCCGCTCATTCCTTCCACAGTGAGGCCGCAATGGGATGACCTTATCGCCCGCTTGCAGACGCAGCTTGACCGCTATCAGGAGGCCATCGACACACTTGAGCAGGCATCGAGCGACATCAAGGCAAACAACGACGCCACGCTTAGCCTGGCAACCACGCTCAACAACTCTGTGCAAAGCGGTGCGGACAGCCTCTTGTCCACGCAAGATGCCCTTGTTAACCAGGCGCTTCCTGCGCTGGACGGCGCGCTTGATACGCTTTCTGGCGCTGGCGCGGACCTGTCGGGCGCGCTGGGTGCACTTTCGCCCGCGCTCATGCAGGCGCAGACCATTTTGGACCAGCTTGACACTACCTTGGCAGATGCTGACAGCGCGCTGGCGCTCACGCAGACGCAGGTGCAAAACGTGGCCGCTGACCTCGGCGATATTGCCACCGACATCAAGACCGTCCAGGCCTCGGATACGGTGGCAAAGATCCGCCAGCTCACGCAGGACGATCCCGAGGACGTGGCGCAGTTCCTGGCAACGCCGGTCACCATAGACGAGCAATCCGTCTTTACCGTGGCCAACTATGGCTCGGGTGTGGCGCCGTTCTACACCAATCTGGCGCTGTGGGTGGGCGGCTTTGTGCTGGTAGCCATCTACAAGTTAGAGGTCGATACCGAAGGCGTGGGCAGCTTTAGCCCCTGGCAGGGCCTGCTTGGTCGCTGGCTTTTGCTCTTTGTGTTAGGCGAGCTCCAGGGCCTTATCTGCACGGTGGGCGACCTTGCGATCGGCATCCAATGCGTCAATCCTGCGCTGTTCATCGTGGCCGGCCTGGTTGAATCTTTTGTGTACGTAAGCATCATCTACGCGTTTTCCGTGGCGTTCAAGCACATCGGTAAGGCGCTCTGCGTGCTGTTGGTCATCCTCCAGATTCCCGGGTCCGCAGGCACCTACCCCATAGAGATGATGCCGGGCTTCTACCAAAACATTCATCCCTGGCTGCCCTTTACCTACGGCATTGATGCTATGCGAGAAACCATTGCAGGCAGCTATGGCAATTACTACCTGCAAAATATTGGCATGCTGCTGCTCTTTATGATCCCGGCGCTCATTGTGGGGCTGGGGCTCAGGCGTCCACTCATCAACGTGAACGTGCTCTTTGACCGGCGCCTGTCGGATACCGATCTCATGATCTCCGAGCGCTTTGGCACAGAGATTGAGCACTACCGCCTGGCGGTTTTGGTACGAGCGCTCTCAAGCACGGACGAGTCACGAAAGCACCTGCAAGAGCGGCTTGACCACTTTGAGCAGCGCTATCCCAAGATCCAGCGCGGCGGCTTCATATGCCTGGTGATACTGCCCATAGGTTTGGCCATAGCCATGTTTGCGTCCCCGCAGCCAGCCAAGCTCACCCTCTTTATCCTGTGGATTGTCTCCATCGTGATCTTAGACACCGTGCTCATCATCACCGAATATATCCACGATTCGCTCCATCGACGCATCAACACATCACTCATGAGCCGCGCGCAAGTGGTCGATCTTATCGACGAGGGCTACGCCCATGAGCACCCCGGTAACGCCGAGCCAGAGGAGGACAAATAATGAAAAAGGTCTGGCTCATTTTTAAGCAGGATTTCCACAATGCAACAAAAAACGTTATCGCGCTGATTGTATGCATTGGTTTGATTATCATTCCGTCGCTCTACGCGTGGTTCAACATTGCAGGCAGCTGGGATCCGTATGGCCACACCGACGGCCTCAGGGTGGCGGTGGCAAACACCGACGAGGGCTATACCTCAAAGACCTTGCCCATGCAGCTCAACTTGGGCCAAGAGGTCTCTGCCAGTTTGGCCCAAAGCGAGAAAATAGGCTATGAGATCACCACAAAAGAGGAGGCAGAAGAGGGTGTGCGCGCAGGCACTTACTATGCAGCCATTGTGATCCCAGAGAATTTCACGGAGCGCCTGCTCTCCTTTACCTCATCAAATGTTGAATCAGCATCTATGACCTATCTCATCAACGAAAAGGAAAATGCCATTGCGCCCATCGTGACCGATAAGGCCGTGAGTGCCCTGCAGTCCGACATTCAAGAATCGCTCACCGCAACCGTGAGCGAGGTGGGCATCAATACCCTGGTCAACCTGGACAATTACCTGAGCGACGACGAAACGCTTGCGCTGGCACAAAACATCAGCGCGGAGCTGTCGGAAGGGTCGTCTGACCTACGCGCTATCTCGCAGAACGTGAACGCCTACGCGCACGTGCTCTCATCTGCCTCACGCCTGATCGACAGCTCTCAGGAGCTGCTGGCCAGCACCGACTCCGCCACCTCCGATGCCTCTGACATCCTCTCCAAGAGTGCTGACGGCATGTCTCAAGTGGGAAACAGCTTGGACATTGCCGCTTCGGCCATCAATACTGCGCTCGATTCAGGCTCTGCCTCCATGAATGCCATAGACAGCGCCGTTGACCAGTCATTTGATGCCGCGACCACGACCGCCGACCACAGCGCCCAGGAGCTGGACGACGTGGCAGCGCGCGTGGAGACGCAGCGTGCGGCCTACGCGGACTTGGCCCAGGCCCTTCGAGAGCTCCAAGCGCAGCTTCCTGCTGACATGCAAGGCGTGCTGGACGGAGCTATTGGCCAGGTAGATGGCATTGTGGAAAATCTTGCCGCGGTGGAAGAGCGCTTGAACAGCGCCGCTGCGAGCATCCGGAACAAGAGCCAGAGCGCCACCGATGACCGCGCCGAAGTGCAAGAACTTCTCGCCCGCGCAAAAGAGCAGGTCGGAGGGCTTAAGTCCAGCTACCAGAACGATCTTCGCCAGAGTATTTCCACGCTGGCCGAGAAGATCATGGCGGCATCGGGCTCCGCCTCCAGCGTATCCGGCCAGGTGGCAGAGACGCTTGCCGCTCTTGATGAGACCAGCGCTGCCGCGGCCCAAAACCTGCACGACACCGAAGCCAACCTGAGCGATGTTTCGACTCAAATATCGGGCGCGGCAGATGATCTGGACGGCGTGATTTCAAGCTTGCAAGCTGCCGCAGAATCCAAGGATCTTGCCAAAGTACGCCAGATCCTCTCAGCAGGATCCCAAGACCTGTCCCAGTTTATTTCTACACCCGTGACGCTTGAGCGCGTCCCCATCTATGCCATCGAGAATAACGGTTCAGCCATGGCTGGCTTCTATACGACGCTTTCTCTCTGGGTGGGCGCCATCGTGTTGGTGGCCATGATGCGCACGGACGTCTCCGACGCAGAAGCCGCGGCCGTAGGCGCTGCGCCACGCCATCGCTATCTGGGACGCCTTGGCGTTTTCTGCATCTTGGGCATGCTTCAGGCCACGCTGGTGGCTCTGGGCGATATCTTCTACCTGGGCATTCAGTGCGTTGATCCCGTGGGCTTTCTCCTGGTGTGCCAGATCAGCTCCATTATCTACGTGAACATCATGTATGCCCTCACAGTAAGCTTTGGTGATGTAGGCAAGGCCATTTCCGTGTTCTTGCTCGTCATACAGGTAGCAGGCTCCGGTGGCACCTTCCCGGTGCAGATGCTACCATCCGGCTTTCAGGCAGCCTACCCCTACCTGCCTTTTGTGCATACCATCTCCGCTATGCACGAGTGTATAGCGGGTCATTTTGGCACCGTATGGCTTACAGAGCTCGCCATCCTCTGCATCTTCTTGGTGGCATCACTCATCTTGGGTCTGGCGCTCAGAAAACCTGTTGTACGTCTCAACAACTGGATCATCAAGAAGCTCGAGGATACCAAGATCATGTAGGCTTGGCGAGCGCACAAGATGGCGAGCGCAGGGGTTTATCGCCCAATGCGGCGCAACGCAGCGTGAACTGCCTCGTCCTCGTCGTCAGTTACCTCGATCAAGTCCGGGTCAAACGGTGATACGTAGCCTTTCTGCGCCACCGTGTCCTGAATCCAGGCAAGCAGGCCGCTCCAGTACTCCTTGCCAAAAAAGACCACGGGCGTGGTGGCTACCTTGTGCGTTTGCACCAGCGTTAGCAGCTCAAAGACCTCGTCGAGCGTGCCAAAGCCGCCGGGAAAAACGATGGCTCCCGAAGAATACTTAACAAACATGGTCTTTCTCACAAAGAAGTACCTGAAATTGATGCCCAGGTTCACGTAGCTGTTGAGCCCCTGCTCGTGCGGCAGCTCGATGCCAAGACCCACCGACGTGCCTCCCACCTGCGACGCGCCAAAGTTTGCCGCCTCCATGATGCCCGGGCCGCCGCCAGTGATCACTGCCACGCCCTGCTGCGCAATCTTTCTGGCGACGCGACACGCCGCGTGATACATGGGGTCTGACCTGGGCGTTCTTGCCGAGCCAAAGCAGGCCACGGCAGGGCCTATCTCCGCCAGCGCGCCAAAGCCGTCCACAAATTCGGCCTGGATCCTGAGCACGCGCCAGGGATCCATATGCAGCCAGTCCGTGTCCTCTTCATGCGAGAGCAGGTGGCTCGTGGTCGACGTGGTGGGGATCAGCGGCTCGCGCATGATCACCGGGCCTTTGAGGTAGGCGTCGGAGAGGTCGGTCTCTGCCGGGGCGTCGGGCAGGGGCTGGGCGGGGCCTGCTTTCGAGCGTGCCGTGTCGGCGTTGGCTTCAGGCGAGAAGTTCTTATCGCCCGATGTCGTATGCGTATGTGTGGTTGCCATAATGTGGATTCCTATCTCTTCTTGGATCTGTGTTCGGTGTGCCGCGCAACGCGTCGGGCGTGGCGCGCGGCGGGTGTTCTTCCTTGTGGTATACCCGATCTTTCGCGTGAGAAAAGATCGTATGAAACGTCTAATTGCTGCTTAACATGTAGCATTTTGTGGTAGAACATGGTTAGTCCAGGTACATGGATTTTTGGCTTGAAACATTGGCTTGGAAGGAGCTTCATCATGGACAAGCGTTCTGTTACCACGTTTGGCGGCAATCCTGTAACCCTGCTTGGCACAGAGGTCAAAGTAGGAGATAAAGCACCTGCATTTACCTGCGTAAAGCAAGATCTCTCCCCCTTCTCGCTGGACGATGTTGCGGGCAAGATCAAGCTCATCAGTGTGGTTCCGTCAGTCGATACCGGCGTGTGCGAGCTGCAGACCATTCGCTTCAACAAGGAGGCGGCCGAGCTCAAGGATGCTGTTGTCATCACCATCAGCTGCGACCTCCCATTTGCGCAGGGTCGCTTCTGTGCTGCTAAGGGCATTGACAATGCTATCGTTGTGTCAGATTACAACGGCCACCACTTTGGCCTTGCTTACGGTTTCCTGATGGAAGAATTCCAACTTCTTAACCGTGGCATCGTGGTCATTGATAAGGACAACACGGTTCGCTACGTGGAGTACGTATCCGAGAATACCAACCACCCCGATTACGATAAGGCCCTGGAGGCTGCTCGCGCACTGGCGTAGACACGCGGCAAGCTTCTGGCAAGCTGCACGTCACAACAAATCACAGCGTGTTAAAAATGCACCTGGTACTTTTACCAGGTGCATTTTTGCGGCATATACAATTATCCAGCAGATACAATTGTGCGATGTATGCACTTCTACGTTTTATGTAAGGCCAGCGCGCACAAGGTAGGCCTTACCCACCACAGCGCGTGCAAATTCCTGCGCTGCCTTGAGATCATGCTCGTCCGGACGACCCCTATGCAGGCCCAAAAACTCCCCGCGACAGTGAAACTCGCGCTCGTCCATGCGAATGCTCTGCTCCAATGCCAGCCTCTCTACCTGCTTATATGTAGAGGGAAACAGCGCCGCAGTAGAAATGTTCACAATGTTTCCAATTTTCACGCCAGGATTGCGCAGAAAATATTTCACCGCGTCATCCACGCCAGCTGCGTAGACTGCAGTGCATAAAAAGAGCATGTCAACATCTTCTGTCAGCGGCGTCTTGATGTCATACGCCTGTAAGCCTATGGCTGAAGCAATGGCTTCAGCCACCTTTTTTGTGTTACCGCCCCGCGAAAAATATCTCACTGCAACGCGCATGGAATACTCTCTTTCCAAGCCACCGCACACCACCGAGCCAGCGCAACCATGGCCGCGTGTGGAGTTGGCTTGTCTTCTGAAGATCGGTACTCATACTATGAAACAACCTGCTTTGAGATGTTATGACACGGCAAGAATCTGTGTAATCTACAATGGTTCTCCAGCGCTTTTTTATGAACCCTCCACAGCTGAGCGGCAGTGGGACAGCTTGACTTTTAGGCACGATGGCTTCAACATCCGGGCCGATTACGTGCGAACAAGATACACTAAGCTACTCTATAGCGCAGTTGAGCAGCTGCATAACATCGCTTCTACGCTACATCATCAAGCATTTGAGCCAGCTGCTACATGAGTACCTTATGATGTGCGACAAACGTGAGAATACTTTGCAACGAGCTTTCCCAAGACACCACAAATGGGTGAAAATCTAGGTTGCACATGGAGCAATATATGAGATGTCTCATGCAAGAGCAACACGCAGTCAGGAGGCACACGTGACACACTCCCCGCGTATCCTTGTTGGGCAGTCGGGCGGCCCAACAGCCGTGATCAACGCAAGCCTGGCAGGTGTCATTTCCACAGCATATGATGTCGGTGCTCAGGTCTTTGGCATGGCGAACGGCATCCAGGGCCTCTTGGCCAACCACCTAGTTGACCTCAATGCTTTCACGCCACAAAACCTTGAGCTCCTTAAGCATACGCCCGCAAGTTACCTGGGAAGCTGTCGCTATAAGTTGCCAGACCTGACTGAAGAAGGGCCGGGCGAGAAGAACCAAGCTTATGAAGCCATCTTTGAGGTTCTTGCGCGCCAAAAGGTTGATGCCGTCTGCTACATTGGCGGCAATGACTCCATGGATACCATAGCCAAGCTGGGACGATGGGGTGCGCAAGTGGGCAGTCCCATCCGCTTTGTGGGTGTGCCTAAGACGATAGACAATGACTTGGTTGCAACCGATCACACCCCTGGGTATGGCAGCGCAGCCAAATACATTGCCACCACGGTGCATGAGCTTGCGCTGGACTCTTCTGTGTATGATCTACCCAACGTCCTTGTAGTCGAGATCATGGGCAGAGATGCCGGCTGGCTTGCGGCGGCATCGGCACTCGCACGCACAACCACCCCAAGCCACGCAAGCTCAGCACCAGATATCATCCTGCTACCAGAAGCGCCCATACAGGAGGAGACTCTGATCGAGCGCGTAAAAGAGCTATTGTGTCAGAAGCACTGCGTGGTCATTGCCGCAAGTGAAGGCGCACGCAGGCCAGATGGATCACTCTTCTTAGAGGGATCGAAGCGCGTAGCTGACAGTGCAGCAGACAGCGTACTTGCCACGGATGCCTTTGGCCACGCAACTGCACTTTCTGGCTGCGGGCGAGCGCTGGCAGCGCTGTTTGCCCAGACACTCAACATTAAAACCCGGGCAGTTGAGCTCAACACCTCGCAGCGTGCAGCATCACACTTGGTGAGCGCCACAGACCTGAGAGAGGCAGAAGCTATGGGTGTCTGCGCCATCAAGGCTGCACTGCAAGGCAAGACACGCGTGGTGCCCACCATGGAGCGCGTGAGCAATCATCCCTACCAGGTGACCTATAACCTCACAGATATAGAAGAGGTTGCAAACAAGGTAAAGTTTGTTCCAACGGAGTGGATAGCTCCTGACGGAATGGATGTGTGCCCGGAGTTCATCCGTTATGCTCGCCCGCTTATTTTGGGTGAAAGTTGGCCGGCATACGTAGACGGCATCCCAGCCACGCTATGATGAATGAACTGAATAGTCGACGAAAGCCACAGTCACATGATTAAGCTTGCACTGTCAGATATGGATAACACGCTCTTGCCGTTTGGTCGTACAGCCATCTCACCTGCTACCAAAGCTGCCATTCACACATGCCAAGAGGCAGGTGTGGACTTTGGACCCGCTAGTGGCAGAAATCAGGCGGAGCTCGCCTCGTTTTTTGAGGGCGATAAGAGCTGCTATAACACCGGGGTCATGATCAATGGACAAAAAGTATATTACCTCGGTGAAGTAGTGTTTGAAAAAACGCTTCCACGTGAACAGCTTGAGCGCGTTGAGCGCATAGTGGGCACCTGGAAAGCTGGCGCATGCGCATTCATTACGTATCGTGATGACGGCTTTGCCGATTGGATAGGCGCCAGTCAAAGTGATCTGGCGGACATGTATGAGCGCGCGTTCGTACACGGCGGGCAGCACCACCTCACCCTGCCCGACTATCCCGTCATAAAAGCTGGCATCATCGTAATGGACCAAAGGCAGGCAGGAGACCTCTCTCAACAGCTGACCAATGCATGTCCTGACCTCGTCTTTCCCAACACTGTTGACCGTTGGTTAGACGTGACGCCCAAGGGCTGGGGCAAGGCACACGGCGTAGCTATCTTGCAGAAGATCTTAGGCCTTCAAGACAAAGAAATCTGCGTCTTTGGTGATGCCGACAATGACCTGGACATGCTTCGCCGCTACCCAAATTCCTGCGCCGTGGCAAACGCAAACAAGAATGCTGCCGCAGCTGCTCGCTGGCACATTGGCGCCAGCGCAGAAGACGGAGTAGCCAAGGCACTCCAAGACATTGCGTATGCAGCCCAGCAAAGCCAGCGCACCGGAGCCGACACACTTCCCACCTTCATGCAGGCTATTTCATCATAGGAGAAGCTCATGGAACATGAAACAGCACAACAAAAGCACGCATCACCAGCGGACGATAAGCACCGCTTTGCAGATTCCGTCTACGCCGTGGTGCGACAGATTCCACGTGGGTGCGTGACGACATATGGGCAGATAGCACGCATGATCGGACATCCACGATCTGCTCGCTATGTGGGCTATGTGCTCCACAACAACCCCTCGCCAGGACAAGGCACAGGTGCAACACCATGTCATCGAGTGGTCTTTAAGGACGGCAGTACCACCACAGGCTTTGCCTTTGGCGGACCAGAGGTGCAGCGCGCGCTTCTCAAAGACGAGGGCGTGCCGTTTTTGGATGAAACACATGTCGATCTTTCGGCGTGCCTCTGGCCGAGTCACGAAGAAAATCAACATGAATAGATTGCGGATATAGCACGCTTTGCAACCGTGCGTGAGAAATGATTGCACGCTTGGGTCATTATAGAAAGAAACATAGATCCAAGGAGCATTCATGGAAACAATTTTTCAGGGAATAGCTATCCCTTTTATTGGAACATCGCTGGGTTCTGCCATGGTTTTTCTCATGCGCGACAAGCTCAGTCACTCGGTCCAGCGCGCGCTGACCGGCTTTGCCGCAGGCGTCATGGTTGCAGCTTCCATCTGGAGCCTCATCATCCCATCCATAGAGGAATCAGAAGGACTTGGCAATCTTGCATTTTTGCCTGCTTTTCTCGGCTTTTGGCTGGGTATCTTTTTCCTGCTCATCCTAGATATGTGCATCCCTCACCTTCATTTGGGAGAGGGCGATAAGAACCCTGAAGGCCCCAAGAGTCAACTCGAGCGCACCACCCTCATGGTGCTTGCCGTCACCTTGCACAACCTGCCAGAAGGCATGGCTGTCGGCGTGGTGTGGGCAGGGCTCATGACTGGGCAGACCGGTATCACAGTGGCAGGTGCCATGGCACTTTCTCTCGGTATTGCCATTCAGAATTTCCCAGAAGGCGCCATTATCTCTATGCCCCTGCGAGCAGAAGGCTCCTCCAAGCTCAAGGCTTTCATGGGTGGCGTTGGATCGGGTGCAGTAGAGCCCATTGGTGCCACACTTACCATCCTGGCAGCCCAACAAGTGACCACCGTACTGCCCTACCTTTTGAGCTTTGCTGCTGGCGCCATGATGTATGCCGTGGTAGAGGAGCTCATTCCAGAGATGAGTGAGGGCAAACACTCAAACGTTGGTGTTATCATGTTTGCCCTTGGATTCACCGTTATGATGGCACTCGATGTGGCCTTAGGATAGATACGCGCACAGTACACGTGGTGCTGACGCCTCTGGGGGTCTTGTATGCTCTGCGCACTACCCCCAGATATCTTCTGCAATGTAGCGGACCAGGCGCACCTTTGCCCATTGCTCCTCCTCGGTGAGTTTGTTACCAATCTCACAGGAAGCAAAGCCACACTGCGGTGAGAGACAAAGGTTTTCCAGCGGCAGTATCTCTGCTGCTTCACGCACGCGTGCAACTACATCTTGAGCCTGCTCAAGCTTGGGGGACTTGGTGGTGATGAGACCCAAGACTACCTTCTTGTCTGCAGGCACTTTGGCCAGCGGCGCAAAGCCACCCGAGCGTTCATCGTCAAACTCCAAGAAGAACGCATCAACATTTTCCCGCGCGAGCAAGAAGTCTGCCACATCATCATAGCCGCCCTCACAGGCCCAGGTAGAGTGGAAGTTTCCACGACAAACATGTGTTGCAATGGTCATATCTTCTGGCTTTGCCTCAAGAGCGCGGTTATTGACCTCCAACAGTGCCTCTTTGACACGCTCAAGGCCAGAGGCATCAACACCAAAGAATTGCTCGGCACGTGGATCTACCACCACGCCCCACGAGCAGTCATCAAATTGCAGATTGCGGCATCCGGCATCATAAACATCTTTAATAAATCCGTGGTAGGCCGCCACGATGTCATCTGCCAGCTGGGCCTGATCCTTGTAGTATTTGTTAGTTTGGGCCCAGTTAAACGGTATGACAAACTGCTCGAACACCTGTGCGGGAGCAGGGATGGTGAGCTTTGCCACACAGCGCTCGTCCTCCAGTGCTTGCACAAACTTGAAGTGGTCTACAAAAGGATGGCTGCCCGTGTAGGCAATTTTTCCGGTGAGATAGGTGTCGTCTATCTTTGCAGCCTCATCATGGAAGGGCAGGCCTTCTTTGGTCGGCGCGTGATCGACACCGGCAAGTGCCCACATAAAGTCCAGATGCCAGGTGTCGCGGCGGAACTCGCCGTCGGTGATGACACCTAAACCAGCTGCTTTTTCCTTCTCGACCAGGTCTTTAATACACTCGTCCTGAAGAGCTTTTAGATCATCTGCGCCGAGGCGCCCTGCCTTCCATTCTGCGCGAGCCTCCTTGAGACGCGCTGGCCTCAAGAAACTGCCGACAACATCAAAGCGGTGGGGCGTCTTCTTATCATATGCAATACTCATAGCGAGCCTCCTTCGTACGGCGTCTGGTTCACTATGATGTCGTAATTGTCACCGCTGGGGTACCCATCCAAAAGTTATGAGCCGCTATAGGTTTTTTCTATAGCGGCTCATGCACGTTTAGACACGTTTTGGCACGTTCTAGGCAAGTACTATGCAAGATCCTGCCAAGTTTTTGGCAAGCTCACCCCAAGCTCGCGCGCGGCTCGTACGCAACCCACACCCAGCTCACGTCAAGCTTGCAACCCACATGCGCTTATCGCGCAATCTCTGTAACTGCAGCTATAGCGGCATCAACGTCGTCTTCTGTGTTGTACCAAGAGAAACTAAATCTCACCATACCCTGTTCAACAGTGCCAAACGACTCATGCATGAGCGGCGCACAGTGCGCGCCTGGACGCGTGGCTATGCCAAAGTGTTCGCTCAGCTCATCGGAAACTACCGATGACGCATAGTCTTTGATATTGATAGAGACGATAGCGCAGCGCTCCTGAGCTGCAAAGTCACCGTAGCATGTCACGCCATCTATCCCACTGACCCCCTCATAAAATCGGCGACTCAACTCATCTTCTCGTGCGCCAATGGTATCCACACCCGTCTCTTGTATAAAGTCCAAAGCTGCCACCAAACCAGCAATGCCATGGCTGTTAAGTGTCCCCGCCTCCAGACGCGTGGGATACTCCATAGGCTGGGTCTTAGAATAGGACTTCACGCCGGTTCCGCCCACCTTAAAGGGCTTGATCTCGACACCTTCAGCAATGCACATCCCACCTGTACCTTGAGGTCCCATAAGGCCCTTATGGCCGGTGAAGCAGATCACATCGACGCCAGATTTCTCTAAGTTCACCTCATGGCAGCCCGCCGTCTGTGAAGCGTCTACCACCACGCACGCACCAACCTCGTGGGCACGTGCTGCCACCTCGGCAATGTCTACCATGTTGCCCGTCACATTGGAGCCGTGCGTCACCACAACAAGCTGAGGCTTTTCTGTAAGCAAACGCTCAAAGTCTGAAAAATCAAGATTTCCTTTCTCATCTGCCCGCGCAAAGTTCACGCTGCAGCCACGCTCTGCCTGCATGCGGTAGAGCGGGCGGAGCACGGAGTTGTGCTCAAGTGCGGTACTCACGATCTTATCGCCCGCTGATGTGAGACCAGAGATGGCAATATTTAAGGACTCAGTTGAGTTGTTGGTAAAGATCACATGATCAGGACGCGGACAACCCATGAGCTGCGCCAGCTTTTCTCGCCCAATGTAATCTATGCGCGAGGCCGCGAGTGATGCCTTGGTGGCACCACGAGAAGCGTTACCCATGGTTTTAAGGGCATTCACCACGGCATCTATCACCTGGGGAGGCTTTTGCATAGTGGTCGCCGCATTGTCCAGATAAATCATGCTGACTCCTTGTATGAAGAGAGGGTGAGGTTGCCCCCACCCTCGCAACGTGTGATGGTACGCGCTGTGTACTGCTTTAAGCTACCGCTTACGGCTTAACAACCACGGAAGCTTCAAGCTGCTTGCCAGCGATGGCGTACATATTGGAGACTTCTCCTACTGCCAGCTTGTCACTCAGGTTGTAGTAGTTGAGGCAGATGCCGCATGCCAAAATCTCTACACCTGCATCCTGAAGGGCCTTGAGGTCATCAAGGGCAGGTGAACCCTCGCACACCATGCGGACACCAGTGTTGTAGAACAGCATCGTGGACGGCAACACGTCTTCTTGCGTGAGTGAATAGATGAAGTTCTTAAGCAAGCTGTGGCCCAGCTCCTCATCACCAACACCCATTTGGTCAGAAGATATAACAACAACCACCTTGCTCTTGGAAGGATCTGCAAAATCCGCATCTGCCTCGGTTGCTGGTGCCTCATTGCCGGTCACAGTCGTGGTGACCTCAAAGGTGCCATCTTCAAGATTTTTGGTCTCAGAGCCGTAACCCTTATCAGAAGCAAGCTTGGTGAGATTTTTCACCGCAGTCTCGTTGTCTACCTTGGTAATAACAGAGCCTGCACCACTGAGCTCCTTGATTGCCTTGATGGTTTTTACCACAGGTACAGGACATGCGTCGCCTATGGCATTTACCTCTACTTTGTCACTCATAGCAATCCCTTCTAGCCAAAATTGGGTTTAACTAGTACACGGACACCGTCAACCATCTTTGAGATGTGGCAAGCGTCAAAGTACTCAAGATAGAGTTGGGCATACTTTCTAGAAACGCCTAATTTGGTACGATATTCACCAATAGCCACGGTGTTGGACTCCGCAAACATACCCATGAAGGTGCTGAGCGCAGTGGCATATGCTGTGCGATGAACCGACGTGGTATTAGAAAGGCCAACCAGCGTACCCTTCTTGATCATGTGCGAGAAGACCTCGTTAAAGGTGCCGTGCTTATCCTGGAACTGCTGTTGAACCTCGTCGTTGGTCGGCGGCTCTAGGCCCACCTTCTCATAGAAGGCATTGAGGTTATCCAGCATCTGGCGCTGAAGATCTGTGCAGGAAGGCTCAAAGCCCGGCAGACGCACGATGCCGCCCTGAGATTCTATCACGTTGTTGTCACACAGCCACTCTATGAGCGCATTTGCCACCGACGCACTGGCAGGATAAATTCTCTGACGCAGCTCAGAGAGGCTCATGCCATCATCTAAGGTATGGGTACGGTGGTAGTTACCCACCAGCTTTGACGTAGAGCCTGCAAGGTCTTTGAGCGCTTCCAGAGCAACATAGCCAGCGCCAATCTTTACAATGTTGCCCTCGCCCACAAATTTCTCAAGCGTCTCTGCCACGTTGGATTCTGCCATGCCTGCAAGCGAGGCAACTTCTGCCACCGTCAGCGGATGGATGCCCGAATCCAGTACAATCTGGCGCGCACGATCCTCTGGCGCCCATGCAAGATGTGCAAGGTGAGCTAGCACACGCTGGTCATTACGCTTGAGTTTGCGAGAAGTAGGCGCAAGGATTTCTCCACCGCCAACCGTTATAACGGGCGAGAAGAACCTCACGATGAACTTATCTTGGTTGCGCATGGTGAGCTCTTTGTTGAGCGTCAACTGTGCAAAGCAGCTCTCTCCCGCCTCCAACACATCACGATCAAGCAGGCGCACCTTGGCCATGAGCTCTTGCGTACCGTGATAGAAGTGCAACTGTGAGGAGTTGCGCACGTCATACTGGCTATCAGGCAACAGATTCAAGCGCACGGCAATCTTGTCTGCCTGGATCATGGACTGGGGAGCCGCAACGGTGCAGCCACGACGTATGATTAATGTATCTACGCCTGTAAGGTTCACTGCCACGCGCATTCCCGCAAAGACTTCAGGCTGAGCAATATTGTGTGTCTGGAGACCACGAACCTTGGCGGTAATCTCTTGCGGGTAGATATCTGCCACATCACCCATACGTAAGGTGCCATCTACCAGCGTGCCCGTCACGATGGTGCCAAAGCCCTTCTTGGTAAAGACGCGGTCAACCGGCAGGCGGAAGGGGATGTCTACCCGCTTCACATCTGCGTGCTCCACCATCTTAACTATCTCTTGTTTAAGCTCCTCTATGCCTTCACCCGTTGAGGCAGAAACGGCAATGATAGGGGCATTCTCTAGGAAGGTGCCCTTTACGCGCTCGCGGGTGTCTTCAGAGACCACCGAAAGCCAGTCCTCATCTACCAGGTCTTTCTTGGTGAGGACGATGATGCCGCTCTTGACATCCAAGAGCTGCAGAATATCAAGATGCTCCTGCGTCTGAGGCATGAATCCCTCATCTGCAGCAACGATAAGCAAAACCACGTCAATACCGGTGGCGCCCACAATCATGTTGCGGACAAACTTCTCATGGCCAGGCATATCCACCACGCTGGCAGACTGTCCATTGGGAAGCTTCATTTGAGCAAAGCCCAGATCCAGCGTGATACCGCGACGCTGCTCCTCTTCCAAACGGTCAGTATTGATGCCAGTCAGCGCACGTGTAAGCCATGTCTTACCGTGATCAACGTGACCAGCTGTACCTATTACGACGTGCTTCATTGCACGCCACCTCCTGAGGGTGCACCGGCGGCTTCTTGCACAACCGTAGCCAAAGCCCGACACACGAGCTCGACATCACCATCCATGATAGTACGCGCAGAAAGGAGCACGTGCTCACGGCTGACGCGTGCAACAATGGGCACCTGTGCATGGCGCAGCTGCTCTTCAAGCTGATTGGGGTCAAGGCCAGGAACAGAAATGGAAACCGCATAGCCATCCAGCATGATGCCCGGCAAAGAGCCACCGCCGGTCTCATCCTGCACAGCAACCACCTCATGCACAACCTCAGGCACAGCCTGGTCAATAGCTGCCTCCATGGCTTCTGCCTTGACCTTGAGTTTTTCTGCTGACATGGAGAGCATGTGAACTACCGGCACCTCTTGCTGGGCAAGCTTGGGTTCACGTGACATCTGCATGGTCATCTCAAGCGCTGCCAGTGAGAGCTTATCTATGCGCAGCATGCGCGTAAGCTGGTTTGCGCGAATACGCTCAATGAGCTCACGGCGCCCCACCAAAATGCCGCCTTGTGCCGAGCCCACGAGCTTATCGCCCGAGAAACACACCACATCCGCACCATCTTTCAAGACGCCACGGATGGTCTCTTGGTTGTCTAGACCTTGAACCTCATTGGGGAATAGCGGTGCTGAGCCCATGTCGTACAAGACCAGAGCACCCGAGTCATGCGCCAACACTGACAGCTGAGCAACGCTTACGTTTTCTGTAAAGCCCACCATCATGAAGTTGGACGGGTGTACCTTGAGCAGCGCTTGCGCGCCCTCCTCTGAAATAGCACGCGCGTAGTCTCGCTCATGCGTCTTGTTGGTGGTGCCAACCTCTATGAGACGAGCGCCACTTTGCACCATGATCTCAGGAATCCTAAACGATCCGCCAATCTCTACCTGCTCCCCGCGCGAGACCGCAACACCTTGACCTTTGCATAAGGTGTTGAGCATCAAGAAGACCGCACCCGCGTTGTTGTTGACCACCATGGCAGCTTCTGCGCCAGTGATCTCACAGATGATCTTTTCAATGTGGTTGTAGCGGCTACCGCGCTCACCGCGATCCAGGTTGTACTCCAAGTTGGAGTAGCCCATGGCAACGTCTGCCACGTGCTGAGCAATCTCTTTGCCCAAAGGCGCTCTACCTAAATTGGTATGCAGCACCACGCCGGTGGCATTGACTACCTGACGGAGACTATATGCTCCGCGACGCGTGAGGCGTGCGGCAACTTGTGAGGCAACCTCACTCACGCTACCAATGGAGGTGATATCCCCTCTAATAACACCCTCGCGAAGGTTCTGGAGATAGCTACGAGCAGCATCCTTGAGCTGGTCATAAGTATAGTCCTTCTCCATCTGGACTAAGGACTTCTCTGCCAGCAGCACATCCACCTTAGGGATTTGCATAAGCAGCGTTTGATCCATCGAAACCTCCGTAGCGAGACGGTCTGATAAAAAAAGCGGCACCCATGCATGGGTACCGCTGAGGCGTTGGCGGGAGCAGGTGGGAATCGAACCCACCCGAGCAGCTACAACTGCTCACACTGGTTTTGAAGACCAGGAGGCACACCAGTTACCCTTCTACCCCCGAAGGTTATCCCTCTCGTAACCCAGGGATCAGCAGCGATCATTTTACACACCACTACCGACGTTGGCAATACTACCCCATGGGTTTAACCCCGAGAAAGTGGACAACGATTATATTATACGCGATTACAAATTAAAGCAATCTATGAAACAAGGCGCGCTATGACATCTTGCGTAATGTGATCCCATCCCATAGCAGAAACGTCTACATGCGGGCGTTCCATGGCAAGCGCGGCGAGAATGCCCTGCGCCAACCGCTCCTCAAAGGCGGGGAGGTCTTCTGCGCACGGCTCGTCAATGGAGGCCATACGCGGCGGGTCTATCCACACGATAGGCGCCTCCTGCACATGTGCGGCAAACCACTGCTTGAGACCTGGCAGCGCTGTCACCACATCCTTACATCCACAGGCAAGTGCCTCTCCCACCACCAGCGGCAGCCCCTCATAAAACGATGGTAAGACATAGACATCTGCTGCCCGATATGCGTCTGCAAGGTTCTCCTGCGGCAGCTTTCCCAAAAACTCAATCGGCCAGCGGCAGGTTTGCGCACGCAAGCAGATTCGCTCATAGTCATCTCTGTCTTGGCCAGCTCCACCTGCCATACGAACACGAAGTGTGTCAATGCCTTCTGGCAAGCGGTTCTTATCGATAAGATCAAGCGCATGAATGAGACATGCGACCCCCTTCTTGCTCCAGATTTTACCCGCGTAGAAGATGGTGCCGGGCACGGGCGCTATCTGGTCTTTTGTGGTGGTAAAGATGTCACGGTTGATACCGGCACCTACCACCTGAATGCGGGAAGCATCGGCTCCTGTCTCTCGTACGATGCGTGCAGCCTGCGCCTCATGCAGCGCAAAGATAGCATCAAGGGAGCATATCTGTGCCTTGATACGCTCGCGCTCAAAGGGGATCTGTTCGAGTTGCCTGAGACCTGTGGAGTGGCAGACTGCCCCCACCGGAATACCTGACACAATCTCTCTCACCAGCGCTGTTACCAAGTACAGGTGGTGAGAGATGATGATGTCTGGCTTGAACTCACTTACGGCACGCTGGATACATTCCACAAACGCTGTTTCAAAGAGATGCGCCATCTCTGGCGTAAGATCCCGGTAGCGTGTGGCCGCATACGGCATGACATCTGACATGCCCAATACATGAAACGGGAGCTTCTCTGTTGTGAACTCGACTGCATATATGCGGGTAGACGCCGGCAACGTCACGATCTTCTCGCCCGCGTCCACCCCACAGATAACGGCTGTCTCATGGCCTTGCGCTGCCTGGCTTTTTACCATCTCAGAAAGATAGATGCCAGATCCAGTTGCGTCCGGCTTTTGCGCCGTAACGTTAAGGATGCGCATGAGATCTCCTCGTCTGTTACGCCGAAGGCAGCAGGCGACACCTTCTTGCAGCAGGCGTCTTACCCTGCCGGAAAATACCACCTTGACTGCCTTCTAGACTATACGAACAAAACAGTCCTGCTTTTCTGTGTACTCGCCCACAACGGCAGAATCTATACCCTCTGCAGAGAGCACGTCTTGGAAGTCCTGCGCCTCATCGGGACTCACAGCAAACATAAGACCGCCTGAGGACTGCGGGTCAAACAGGACATCAGCCGCCTCCTGAGGCAGGCCATCTTGAATCTTAACCCGGTCTTGAAAGTAATCAAGATTACGATACGTACCTGATGGGATGATGCCCATGCGCGCAAACTCAACCACACAGTCCATCAGTGGCACATCTTCATAGTGGAGTTCGGCTGTGAGATTGGCACCTTCTGCCATCTCGCAGAGGTGTCCTGCCAGGCCAAAGCCCGTAATATCTGTGCACGCGTGAATGTGGAAGTAGTGACCAACCTCTGCCGCGTACTTGTTGAGCGTACTCATCTGGCGGTAGAGCTCCTCTGCGTCTTTTTGGTCGAGCAGATCACCTTTTACCGCGGTATTGAGAATGCCAGATCCAATCTTCTTGGTGGCAATGAGGAGGTCTTTTGGGCGCGCGGCTGCGTTTGAAAGGATTTCTTCGGGACGAGCAAAGCCTGTCACACACATGCCAAACTTGGGCTCATCGTCCATGATGGTGTGGCCACCAGCAATGGTGCAGCCCGCCTCAACCGCCTTGTCTGCGCCACCACGCAAGACCTCTCCTGCCATCTCTACACCTAAGCAGTTGGGCCAGCAGAGAATATTCATGGCAATCTTGGGCTGGCCGCCCATGGCATAGACGTCTGAGAGAGCATTGGCAGCAGCAATCTGTCCAAAGGTGTAGGGATCATCAACCATAGGTGGGAAGAAATCCACGGTACCTATGAGCGCCGTATCATCATTTACCTTGTAGACATAGGCGTCATCTGAGGTGTCATAGCCAATAAGAAGACTCGGATTCATCACGTTGGGTAGATCACTCAAAACTTGAGCTAAGGCACCAGGTGCCATCTTTGCGGCTCAACCCGATGCTGCTGTCATTTCTGTCAGTCGCTTTGCCTCATGTGCGCTCATGAGCGCCCCTCTCTCTAAAGCTCTTTTACATACTGCGATAAAATGCTGTCGCATACCATATGTGGGTATTTATGCATTAGTATCATAGTTAAGTTCTTATACCCTGTTAGATGAAGAGGAGTTGGTATGCCGCTCTCTCCCAAAAAGAACACGCTTATTGTGGCATTTGATAGGACCACCGATGCCATGGCTATGGAAACTGCCTGCGAGCGAGATGGTATCCCTGGGCGCATTATCCCCATGCCACCACAGATTTCCGCAGGCTGTGGCATGGTCTGGAAAGCAGATCCTTCTGACAAAAAAGTTATCTTGGACGAAGTTGTCAAAATTGATCTAACTCCATCAGGTGTTTACGAAATAATGTTGTAGCGCAGACGTGCTTGCGGGCTGCATAATAAACTAACCGCTTGTCGATTTCACTTGTTTTTGTATACCACTTTTTGCTTTTATCTCTTTTAGTCTGGATGCCAAGCAGGGCACTCAGCTGGGAGGGATCGATCATGGACACGTGGAAAGCGCAGGTATTTCTCAAGGCAATAGATACAGGCAGCCTCTCGAAGGCTGCTCGTTATTTTGGTTACACGCCCTCAGGCGTGAGCCACATGATGGATGCTTTTGAGGGAGAGATAGGCTTTCCTTTGATGATCCGCACCAAGCAAGGTGTAGCGCCCACCCAAAATGGCATGAAGATCATCCCGCTCATCCGCGATGCCTGTGGAAAAGACGAGCAGCTAAGTCAGGCAATCTCTGAGATCAAGGGACTTGCCACAGGAACCCTTCGCATCTCCTCGTATGCATCGGTGGCCTCCGAGTGGCTTCCTTTTGTTATTGCCGCTTTCCACAAGGACTTTCCCCACATCAGGATTGATCTGTTTGAGGGCGTGTGGCAAGAAGTCTCGTCTTCCCTAGCAGATCACCAGGCGGATATAGGTTTTTACTCCTACTTTCCTTCCATCCCCTACCGCTGGGTGCCGCTCAAGGACGATCCCATGATGGTAGTGGTACCACCCAACCACCCGCTTGCCCACCAAAGCTCTGTGCGCGTGGAGCAGCTTGAAGGAGAGACGCTCATCTTTCCCGCCTACGGCGTAGACGTGGATGTCCTGCGCCTGATTGAAGGTACTAATATAAAGGTGGAGTACAACATCTCCACGCTCTACAACTATCCAGCATTTAGAATGGTCGAGCAGAACCTGGGACTTGTGATTACCAATCGGCTCATCACACAGGGCTTAAACCTCAACGCTGCGGTGCTTCCCATAGAACCTGCCAGTTCCATAGAACTTGGGATTGCCATTCCTGCCGAAAGCGAGAGCACACCGGCAGTCAGCCGCTTTGTTGACTACGCTCTCCACATAATCCCCACGCTCTAGGTAAGGCTTTAGCAAAACCTCTGCACTCCAAAGGACTCACGTCTAATGGCATCACAAGGTCTAGAAAATGGCCAGTGGTGCCATTTCTTACGTCGGCGGTTTCCGTCAGTACAAGTTCTTCTCGCTAGGGTAAACCTGCTATTTAATAACCTTGATTAAACAATTGCAATAGACGTTATGAAGACTTCTCACAACCTTCGTGCTATCTTCAATATTCTTTAACACCTCCTCCACATATAGAATCCTAGTTAGACAAATTGCCAACTGATTAGTTTATTTACGCGGTCTCGGCGTGCAATTTGTCCGATCACTTTTAACATTTGAAGGAGGTGAATACCATGGTGATTTCCAACAACCCCCTCCTGCGCGATGAGCCAGACGTGACATTTGTCGAAGGCGGATTTAGAGACGTATTGATTGCAGCGCGCGATCTGGTCCACATGGGATACAGCCTCGTCTCTCATCCCCTTTTTGCCAGTCTCGGCATGATGTTTTCGCCATATAGAACCATCATCCTGTCTGATGCGCGACATGAGCCCAACTCCGTTGAAGCGGAGATCATTGAGGGTTCAATTATGAGCTATGACCTCACTACAGAAGGTCGCCAGCGCATTGAGCGCAACGATCACGATTATGCGCTTATGGACAGAGAGCTCTATCTGGCAGCGCTTGAGGAGGCTCACGCGCTTGCACAGATGTAGGTGCAAGGCGTGGAAGCTATCACGTAAGGCCGAGACCAAACGTTCAAGTTCTTTTCGCAAAACACGATTGGAAGAGGAGATGTAGACCATGCGACTTGAAGAAGACCTTATCTACATCAAGAACGTGGATGTGGGAGATTCGTGCTGTGTCAAAGATGGTGTGCTGTATGTCAGCCCGGATGAGATCAAGCAAGCCATCATGGTGGACAACAAGGTCAAGGATGTAAAGATTGATTTTGCACGCCCTGGCGAGCACGTACGCATCATCCCGGTAAAAGACGTTATTGAGCCGCGCTTCAAGGAAGATCGTCCGGGATTTCCTGGCGTCACCAGCAAGTACATACAGTGCGGTAACGGTCATGTCTCCATCCTGAGAGGTGCCGCTATTGTCACCATAGGTGACGTGGTTGGTTTCCAGGAAGGCGTCATTGACATGTGGGGCGAAGGTGCCCAATGGACGCCGTTCTCCAAGACCCAAAACATTGTGGTCGACATTTCATTGGTAGATGGTCTTGAGCCCCATGAGCGTGAAACGTGTATGCGCCTAGCAGGCCTGAGGGCAGCTGAGTGTGTTGGTCAGGCAGCACGCGGCGTCACGCCTGATGAGACTAAGGTCTTTGAGATGGGCACCTTGGCAGAAGAGAGTGCTAAGTATCCAGATCTGCCAAAAGTTGCCTATGTTGAGATGACCATTTCACAGGGTCTCTTGCATGATGTGTATTTCTACGGCTGCGATGCAAAGCAATTGCTCCCCACTTGGCTGCACCCAAATGAGGAGCTCGATGATGCCGTGGTCTCTGGCAACTGCGTGGCCGCATGCGACAAGATCACAACGTATCAGCATCAGAATAACTCACTTATTGAAGATCTCTATGCCCAGCACGGGAAGACCATCAACTACATTGGCAACATCCTCTCCCCTGAATTAACCACGCTCGACGGCAAGTTCCGCACCTGTGATTACACAGCTAAGCTCTGCCATGAGATTGGCGCAGACGGCGTCATCGTCTCTGAGGAAGGCTATGGCAACCCAGATTCTGACCTGGTCATGATTGCCAAGCGTCTGGAGGATCGCGGCATCAAGACCACGCTCGTCACCGATGAGTGCACCGGCTGGGATGGCAAGAGCCAGGCATTGGCAGATACCTCCAAGGAAGCCGTAGCCGTTGTTTCTACCGGTAATGTAAGTAAATGCGTGCAGCTGGGCGTGCCCGACAAGGTCTTGGGAGATCCACTGGCCGTACAGACCCTGGCCGGTGGCTGGCAAGGCTGCATTGACGAGGAGGGCAATATCACCGTTGAGCTCAACGCCGTGATTGGCTCCACCTCTGAGATTGGCTACCACTACTGCACCACTGAGCTGCTTTAAGGAGGAACTGGCATGAGTAAGAAAAAGATCCTGTACTACGTCAACCAGTTCTTTGGACAAATTGGTGGCGAGGACAAAGCTGATATTGCTCCATCTTTTGTAGCAGAAAAAGTTGGTCCCGCAGCAGGTTTTGATGCCTTAGTAAGCGATTTTGCTGAGGTTTCTGGCACCATCATCTGTGGTGACAACTACTTCAATCAGCATGAGGCTGAGGCACTTGAGGCCATCTTGGGCTATGTACGCCAAAGTGATGCCGACCTTTTGGTCGCAGGGCCTGCATTTATGGCTGGGCGCTACGGCATGGCCTGCATGGGCGTATGCCGCGCAGTCACCAAGGAGCTCAACGTTGCCTCATTTACGGGTATGTACGAGGAAAATCCTGCCGTAGACATGGGCCGCGCAGATGTCACCATTGTCAAGACCGGAGATTCTGCGGCCGACATGCGCAACTCACTGCCCAAGATGGCAGCTCTGGCGCGCAAGATTTTAGCGGGCGAGAAGATCACGCCAGATGCAGACGACTACTTTGCCCATGGCATCCGCGAGACTATCTTCTCCGACAAGCGTGGATCTACCCGTGCAGTTGAGATGCTTTTAGCGCGCCTGCATGATGAGCCATTTGAGACCGAACTCCCCATGCCGCACTTTGACCACGTTGAGCCCGCTGCTCCTATCCAGGATCTGTCTGGTGCCACCATTGCACTGGTGACCTCCGGCGGAATGGTACCTAAAGGTAACCCCGACCACCTGCAGTCTGCTTCTGCTCAGCAGTGGAACAAGTACGATATAGATGAGCTTGATTACTCCAAGGATTTCTGCACCATTCATGGCGGTTTTGACCCGGTATACGCAAACCTCGACCCCAACCGCATTGTGCCGGTAGATGTCATGCGTGAGCTGCAAAAGGCCGGCAAGATTGGCGATGTCTATAAGTACTTCTACACCACCACCGGCACGGGCACCTCTGTTGCCAACGCCACCCGCTTTGGTGTTGAGATTGGCCGCGAGCTCAAGGAGGCCGGTGTAGACGGCGTACTCCTCACCTCCACTTGAGGCACCTGCACTCGTTGCGGTGCAACGATGGTAAAAGAGATCGAGCGCTACGGCATTCCTATTGTCCACATGGCTACCATCACAACCATTTCTTCCTCTGTTGGTGCAAACAGAATTGTCCCCACGATTGCCATCCCCTACCCCGTTGGCAACCCCACGCTCACACCAGCTGATGAGCTAAGTGTGCGTCGTGGTCTCGTCGATAGGGCACTGACCGCGCTTACAACGCCAGTAGATGGTCCTACTGAGTTCTAGACAACAGTGCCCCTGGTCATGAGGCCAGGGGCACCATGTTCTTCTCGTCTTCCCGCCCACGCGTGATAGGGACTCTTATGAAAAAAGATTCAAGTATCCTCAGAGTCATTGGCTTTTGCGGGTCTTGTATTGCCTTCTACATTGGCGCTGGCTTTGCAACCATGCAGGAAGTCATGCAATATGAGGCCTCGTACGGATCGCTGTTTATGGTGGTCATTTTGGTGGCTGCTGCCATCTATGTCTACACTAACCTGTCCTTCACCATCAACGGTCATACGCACCATCTGGAGAAGGGCTCTGACATTTTTACGCTGTACTGCGGCAAGTACGTTGGCACGTTCTTTAAGTATTTCACGGCACTGTTTTGCTACATGTGCTTCATTGTAATGTGTGGTGGCGCCAACTCTACAGCCACGCAACAGTGGGGCTTACCCAACGGTGTCGGAGCGGTGGTACTCACGGTGTTTGTAGTGCTCACAGCCGTTTTTGGCCTGAACGGCATCGTAAATGCGCTAGGCAAAGTTGGCCCCATCATCATTGTGTGCCTTCTGGGTGTAGCTATTGTGACCGCCATTTCTGGTGCGCCAAACTTTGCGGCGGGTCTGGAAGCAGTAGATTCTGGCAAGTATGAAATTGCGCAGGTAGGCGGAGGTAATCCGTTTGCCTCCGGTGCCTCATACGGAGGCTTTGTCATCTTGTGGTTCTCCACCTTCTTGGCAGAGCTGGGCGCCAAGAACGATGCGCGCGAGGTCAACCGGGGCGTTTTGATCTCCACTATCTTTATTTTTGCTACGGCTGCCATCTGCTGCGTTGCGCTGATTTCCCACATTGACATCACCGCAACGGCTGACATCCCCACACTCATGTTGGCAAATACTATCTCGCCAATCTTTGCGCACGTGCTGTCATTCATCATCTTCTGCGGCATCTACACCACTGCCGTTCCCCTGCTCTGGGGCGGCATCAGTGGCATTGCACGCGAAGGCACCCCTCGCTACAAGATCCTGATCGTCGTCGGCGGCATCATTGGCTGTGCCGTGGCATGCTTCTTGCCATATCGCGGTCTGGTCAACGTGCTCTACGGCTTAAACGGCTACCTAGGCTTCCTGCTGATTGCCTTTATGATTGTGTTTGATATCCGCTCCTATGTTGCTTCCAAGAAGCAAACGAGTGAGCAGGGTTAAGTAGAACTCTTACAGCGCGCCTGGCAGCGCATACTTCAGCTGGCAACGGGTGCAGGACAAGAACTACCTGCACTCGAGCAGCTCCTCTTTAAGGGCACCGACACATCGTTGGTGCCCTTGCTTTGTGCGGAGGCCTTGTACGCCCTCACAGCTGACGGATTGCCATGTGCTCCATGGTCTTCTCGCCTATTCTCAATTGGCAGCTCTTTTAGGCATGAGCTTATGAACACGTAGTTTGGATGCACACGCAGCGCGAGTCGTCACCGCCAATGCCAAGGCGCGCTACAAGGCTATCATGCATAACCTTGCCGCATTCGATCCCCGCGATCACTTTGAGCCCAACATCATAAGTTGCACCATGCTGGCATCTTTTGTGCTGAGCATGCCCACGCTCGCAGAGCACGGCCCTTACTGCGATTGTGGCTTATCGACCGCGAAAAGCAGTGACGTTGTGTTCACGCTGGCGCCACGCTATCGAGCGCGGCTTTCCCGTGCAACCTCCCAGCGCCGTTATCTAGTGCTGTTGAGCCAGCGCCTGCCTGAGCGCGTGAGCGAGCTGGTCTGGACAGGAGGTTTTTCTCGGCCCGCACGTTACGCCTTCCAGCCTATCGATCACGTCATGGGCATCCATGCCTGCGACAAGTTTGGATATTCCAGAGGCGTTGCCGGCGCACCCGTCCGTGAACTTGACATTGGTAATAGTGTTTCCGTCTAGTTCAACGTGTATATTCTTGGAACAGACTCCTCTTGGCTTGAAATCCAGTTGCATGATGCCTCTTTACGATTGTTCCTTTTATGCGTCAACCAGTATAGGCATCTTGAGCAAGTTTGAGATAATCTTGCAAGAAAGATACGCAGCGGCTCGTTGCATGGCAAAAAGAGCACTGCATATGCACGTGTCCACGCCGAAGTGTGGGCACACGATCCGTTACCTTACAAGATGCCATCAAGCCAGACGCAAGCAACTACGCAGTCAGCCACAAGGTCAACTACGCGACCGTACGAACCATTACGAACTTGTGCGCTTGTCGTCTCCGTTGTCCCTCTTGCGCTTCACACCAACGATGTACCACGCAATACCTGCGCCAATAGCAGCAAACAAGGCGAGAAGTGCCTGAGGCATGAATGGCATCTTGCTGGCGGCGGGCGTCTCGGCCGATGGAGCGGCAGATGTTGTCATTGTACCCTCTGTTTCTGCGCTGTCATCTTGCTGGGAGCTAGATGTACTGTCGTTGTTCTGGCCGTTTGTGCTGGCAGAACTGCTGCTGACGTCCGTATTGTTGTTGGTTTTAGCCGCCGCATCGTTTATGAGCGATGCGCTGTTCTGCCGAGACTTTGACTCACCGTCGTCGGACGCGTTGGTGTTTGGCGTTCTTGGCGCGCTCGTCAGTGAGTTGAGGCTGCGGAGTTTTACCACAGCTTGCGTCTTTGCTTCTTGCAGACGTTTTGCTCGTCCTTGCTCCAGTTCATTCTGCGCATCTTTGTCGCGCGCTTCCTGAACGATTGTGGCGATGGTCTCCTTTGAAGTAGCGTCCTGGACATGCTGCAGGTAGGAGGCCTTATCTGCCTGGCTCAGGGGAAAGGCTGCTGAGGTTGGCGAGCATCTGTATTGCGGCTGACTTTGCGTCAGCAAGTGCCTTTGCAGTGTCGACTTTTTCCTTATTCTCCGCATCCTGAGACTCCGCATTCCTATAAATCTCATCAATAGCAGCCCTTGAAGCCGCCACATCTACCTGCGAATTGAAGTCCGATTTTTCACCGTCATTCAAATTTTCCAGCTGAGATATCCTAGACTTCGCATTCTTCTTATATGATGCAAGCTCTTCTGTCTCAACTTTACGCTGCACATTCTGCGACTCTGCCTCGCTCTTGATAGCATTTATTGCTTCCGCTGTTTGAGCAGCATTGATTCTGGTCTGAAAACGCGCCACCTCGCTCGGGCTCAGATATGTCATGTTCTTAAGACTTGCCAGCGCTGCAGCCTTCTGATCAGCAATTTCTTGATTCTTTGCCTGCGCCTCCGCGAGCACATTTTCCACGCCCGCCACGCTCGTAGCAGCATTCACCTGGTCCGCATAGTCCTTCTTCTGAGCCTCAGACAGCTGGTCAAGCTGCTGAATCTTTGCGGTCGCCTCCTGTTTGGCACTCGATAGTTTCGCTTCATCAGAAAGCGCCTCTTGTGCCTCATTGAATGCTCCGCGTGCACCTTGCAGCTCTTCTGGCGTTGTCACCTTATCAAGTTGGGCGATAAGTTCTGACTTCTTGTCGGCATCTAACGCAGAGCTCTCAATCTCTGTCTTAAGCGCTGCCTTGTCTTTTGTAAGCTTTTCTTGCACCTGTTTGTTATAGCTGGTGAGCTCTGCCTCCTTCACAACTGAACGAAGCTGTTCAGAGAGGCTGGGCAGATCAAGACTGCTGTCAAACCATACATTGTTAAAGATCTTCTTAAGCTGGTTTACCGCAGCTTCCTTTTCAGAGCGGGAAAGAGAACTCATTGCGTTTATGTCTGTAATGCACTCATCCATATATGTAGCAAAGGTATATGCCTCTTGCATACTTGCAACGCGCTCTTCATCAGTATTGAGGCTGGAGCTGTACGCACGCTGGTTTATGATCGTCTTGAAGTTGCTCTTGAGCTCATCATCAAGATTGGACAACTTGCCAACCTTTTGCATCAGCTTGACCATGTTCTTGGTGACACCTTCAGACGTACTGGTGCGCTCTTCTGTTGGTGCAAGTTCTACAACCTTGTCCACCGCGCCGTTGACCTTCTCCCAGTCACCCGTTACCGGCATGGGCTCAACGGTATTCTCGCCCACTTCTGTACCGGTCACTGTAAACGTCTTCTGGGTATTGAGCTTTGGCGCATACTTGACCGAGAGCGCAATGGTCACCTGGCCTGGCTTGAGTGGACGTATAACACCATATCTATCAACCGTTGCCACACTGGGAACTGACGACACCCAATTGATATTGTCCACTGTTGCCACCGCTGCAGAAATGCCGCCATTATCGTTGTATCGCGTAGTGACCTTGGCATTTATCTGGTACGCCTTGCCCGCTTCCAAGGTGTCTGTCGGCCATTGCACGGCAGATCCGCGCAGCTCCAGGAAAGACGCCGACGAAACGCGCACGGGTGCATCAACGGAGCTCGTGCTTGGCTCAGACAGGGGCATGGTATCGGTTCCGTAGTTTGAGCGATCACTCAGTGTAACTGCTGTAATGCCGTAGTTATTGAGCGCTTCTAGATCTCTAGTGGGCTGATCTGGATCGACCGTAATCTTGGGAGTGATGCCTGTAGTTGCATCCATCCTAAAGGTAGCCACGCCCACGTAGCGCCACCGCGGATCGATAAAATTGTAATAGTGACCAATTTTTTTCCATATCTGTGGATGAAACCTTGGTCATATCTTTGTAAATTGTATCTTTATTCTGAAGGTAGTAATTCTTCTCACTCATGAGGAGCTTTATATTGGTGAGAGAACTGGTGGAATACCATGCCAAATTCTCTCCCCACGTGGAAGTGGAAGGATTTTCACCCGTAGTACGGGAGTGAATGGGATAAACTGATGCCTCTGCTGCCCGTGCACGAGCAAGTGTCTCTAAGCCCTGATTCCACTGCAGGGCAGTATATTGATCTGCGTGATAGCCAAAATAGCCATTATCAGTGGCTTCTTTTCTCTCATTATTGATGTAGTCAAGCACGTTTTGGGCATCTGCTGAAAAATACTGTCCTTGCAGATGAAGGTCAAAGGAGTTCTCTGGATTTGCAACGATGGTTTCCCCTATTGTTGCTGCGTATGCATTCTCTGGACCTATCACAGCACGGTGTGCCATCGCGCTTGGCTGTGGCCTTATGCACAAGCTTGGATGAATTCTTGTTCACCTCTACCCCTTAGTGTCATCTTGAGACCTCACTCACCCGCTTGAGTTGCGCGCTTGGGTTGCGCGCTTGAGTTGCGCGCTTGAGTTGCGCGCTTGGGTTGCGCGCTTGGGTTTCTGCCTCGGTCAAGCTGGCCTAAGTCTGGTCTCGGTGGGCACTCAACAATAGCGACATTATTGCAAATGACATCTTTACTGTAACAATTTTCAATAAAAACGCACTGGTTCATGACTCTGTAAGGGGGTTACCTGTAACCCTCCATGAACCGTCATTTTGTTCCAAGTTTGCCCAGTTAAGCTTTATGGAAATCGCCGCTTCATGGAGAAGTGCGAGAAAACGTTACGATTCATGGAGAGGTGTGCAGAAGCATGCTTCACAGTGCAGCATAGTGTGCTTCAAAGCACTGCGCCTAAAGCTCTATATGTCATTTGCGCCAAAGCTTTGCCAGCATCAGCGTACCCACATCAAAAAGTAGGATGCTAAAAAGCCTGATGACAAAAACGTCTAGCTTTTCAGCATCCCTTTTAGGTAGTTCTACACTATCTGCTATATGCTTATTTGAGCATGGATTCAACAAACCAGATTGACTTGTTGTAATTCTCGACGTGGTCCTCAAGCAAGTTGGTTACGGCAAAATCATTACCTGCGAGCTCGTGGAGAGCAAGCGCCTGCGAACGCAGCGTCTTAAGGTCTTGAAGGAGAACCTTAAGAGCATCTCCAACTTCAATCTCCTTGCTGTCAATCTCAGAGATTGTTGCTAATTTGAGGTACTCTGCCAAGCTTGCGGCGGGCGTCTCGCCCTTCATCTTGAGAAGCTCAGCAACCGCATCAAGCTCATCTGAAATGCCATCATAAATGGATTCCAAGTATTCATGTGCAGCCTTGAACTGGGGACCAACAACATTCCAGTGGAGGTTGTGGACCTTGATGTATGAGAGTGAGAGATCAGCGAGGTAGGTATTGAGTCCTTGGGAAAGTTGTGCATCCATGATAGATCCTTTCTATTAGTACTGTTTCTGCAATGCATCTTTCTTGCATGTCGTTATAGTACCCGGATCTACACTTCTTATTAGGAATTATTTCTATTAAGGAGAATCTATGGATTGCCCTGATTGCACGGTGTGTGCATCACATCCATTCAAGGGATTGCTTTGGACCAGAGACTCCATTTGTGACTGTTGGTGCGAATGACAGACATCAAAAGCGCCCAGACTGGGGGACCGTCTGGGCGCAGGGACATATCGTAGGAGCATTCAATACGACCATGCGAGTTAGCGCATGGTCATGCGCTACGACGACGCATATGGTGCTATGTGTGCTTAGGGCTTGGTATTCAACAGAATTTAACAGTTTGCCTTGAACTCTCTGATCATGCTGCCAAGAGCAACCGGATCATTGTGGAGCTTGAGGATTGTTGAACCCACGAATACACCATCCGCACCGGCATCTTTACACATAGCAGCATCATCTGGTGCATGGACACCTACGCCGCAATAGATAGGGTTCTTGAGGCCACGTCCACGCAGATAACTAATGCATGAAGCGAGAGTTGGATGCTCCTTTGTGGCCTGTCCTGGCTCGGGCACGGCTTGCAGATAGGTAAAACCATTGGTAGTGAGGGCATGCTTGACTTGATCTTCTGGCAGGTGAAACTGAACGTAGCAGCTCACACGTAAGCCACCAGCTATCAGCTCATCGCGGGTTTTCTCGCCCGTCAAGCCTACCAAGATCATATCTCGATACCCATTTTCCTGGCTAAAGCGTAAGAAGCGGTCGACTCCAATCTCTCTCACGGTGGACTCATATGCCAAGAGAATGAACTCAGTATCGGGAAGATCGCACTTTACCTGCGCCATCTGATCCATATAGGCGCCGTAATCATCACAAGCAGCAAGAGCTTCTCGCATGCGCCCAGAAATGAGCTCGCCTTCCAAATAGGGATCTCTAGAAGGAAAGTCGATCTCTATGGCGTCACATCCAGCATCCGCATAGAGCCGTGCCATCTTTGCGCTTGCCTGGAGAGAAGGATAGCCATTTGAGAGGTAGCAAATTAGCTTCATAGCATCTCCTAACTGCGATAGGCCTGAGTGAGGAGCTCTGCAAACTGCTCAACCGTTGGAATGATTGGGTTGGTCTTTGTACAGCCGTCAGCAAGTGATAGGCGCGCCATCTCATCCAGATTGGCAAAGTACGCAGCTTCGTCAGGTATTACTTCAGCAAGTGAAGGGATACCCACTTGCTTGTTGAGATCACGCACAAGTTGCGCCAAGTCATCGGCACCAGCCTTCGTTGCAAGGCGTGCATATACTCCTCGCGCTCTCTCGTCTTGGCTGTTCCAATCAATCACAAGAGGCATCAAGATGGCACACAGCCTGCCATGAGCGACTGGAAAGAAGCCGCCAATAGTCTGGGCCATGGAGTGAACAATTCCAAGCGAAACATTGGTGAAGGACAGCCCAGCCACCATGGAGGCGTTGGCCATCATCTCACGTGCTTGCATATCAGCACCATGAGCATATGCTCGCGGCAACCATTTGATGATATCGAGCGCTGCAGCCTCTCCAAGAATATCTGCTACATAATTTGCACGGTTACTGGCCAGCGCCTCCACTGCATGAGTCAAGGCATCCATGCCTGTCTCTGCAGTGACACGTGGTGGCATAGTGCAGCTCACGTCCGGGTCAACAAGAGCAATATCTGGCATCATCTCCATATCACCCAGACCATGCTTGTGCCCCGTTTCATCATCCGAAATGACCACCGAGCGAGAAACCTCACTTGCTGTACCTGCCGTTGAAGGAATGCACATAAAACGGGCCTTTGCCCTCAATGGTGGCAACGGTTTGGTTGAGAGGACCTTATCCAGTGTATCCAGCTCAGGATGCTCATAGATGACCCACATGGTCTTTGCGGCATCCATTACAGAGCCCCCGCCCAACGCACAAATGAGATTGGGCTTCCATTCCAGCATCGCTTTGGCGCCGCGCATAACGGTAGAAAAATGTGGATCTGGTTCAACGTCACGCAAGACTGTGGTCTTTGCACCTGCTTCATGGAAATAATCTTCTACTTTTGCAAGCGCGCCACTCTTCTCTACCGATGAGCCTCCAATGACAATCATTGCTCTCGTGCAGGCAACACTCTTGATAAACTCAAGGCAGCCCCTACCAAACATGAGCTGACTGCCAGCAAGCTTCATAGGACGCATCATATGCATCATTTCCTCTCTTCCCCGTCAGGGAAATCATGGGTCAAACCACTAACGACCAAGGGCCGAAAGCACCTCTCGAACCATGTCGTAATCAATGGGGTTGCTGAGAATACCGCCTTGCTTCAAGCTCGACCCAATAATGGCGCCGTCTGCAATTGAAAGCTGCTCTTTGATGTTGGATGCCTTAACGCCACTGCCGGCAATAACGGGAAGGTCAACCACTTTTTGCACGCGCTTGATCTGATCTATAGGTGTCTCCACACCACTGGCGGTTCCCGTGACGATAATACCATCTGCTCCACAGGAAGCAGCAGAGACGGCAGAGGACTCAATGGGAACGTTAGGAATAACCATGTTACTGTGCTTGACCTGTACGTCTGCTAAGACCATGATGTCTTCTGCATCAAGGTTGCGACGGATCTCCATGCATAGCTTTGCGCAAGGCTGCACAATACCGTCGTAGTATTGCACCATATCCACAAATACAGGGATGCGAACGAAGCTACATCCATTGGCTTTTGCAATGGAAAGAGCTGCGACACAGTCACTGAAAGCTGCATCTACACCCACGGGAATATCTACAGATGCACATACATGGGCAGTGGCTGCAGAGAGCGCCGCAACTGCGGGTTTTTGCAGCAGAGCACCCATGGGGTTATCGTTCATGTTCTCTACAATAACCGCGTCTACCCCAGCACGCTCAAGCGTCTTGGCATCTTGGACAGCCTGGTCAATCACCTTGGACATATCGCCCGCAAAGGTTGCTGTCCCTGGCAGCGCTAGGCAGTGAACCATGCCAATAACAAAGCCGTTGCCCTTCTTGATGATGTTCTTGATATCCATAACAGTCCTTTCTTTGAGACTTGTAGTGTCAATTCAGGTACGATACATGCCATAAGCTGGCATTATTCTCTAGCTGTTGAAGCGCACAATTCCATCGAGCGTGACACGGCACAGCAGATCCTCCGCATCTGTGCGTTCTTGTCCATGTAGGGCATCTTTGAGGTTTTCCAATACGGTGCAAAGAGTCACAACGCACGCCCTTACCCCCATAAGGCGAGCAACAGTCAATATGCAGGATGATTCCATGTCTACTCCCACTACACCGAGCTTCTTAAGCTCCGTAAAGGTGGTGGACATATCCCGACCAGATTCACGCGAGAAACGCGAGTCATGCATCTTTGTGTAGAAGCCATCCATTGTGCAGTTAATGCCGTTGAGACTTCTATGTCCATGGGAAGAAACGGCCTCATTCATAACGTTGACCAGCTCAATATCTGCAACGGCAGGATAGGATTCATCCACATATGTAAGGCTCGTACTCTCACGCCGCATGGCCGCAATTGGGATCACAAAGTCACCGAGCATATCGTCCACCAGCGACATCACCGTTCCCATACGTACAGCAACGCGCATGCCTGCTTCATACATCTCCTCAACAGCAATGGCCGCAGATGGAGCACCAATTCCTGTAGAGGTCACGGTTACAGGACATCCTTGGTATGTGCCGGTATACGTATTGAACTCTCGGTTGAAGGCGACATGAGAGACGTTGTCCAGATAGCCCTTAAGAACCTCGACTCTCCAAGGATCACCAGAAAAGATCACATTTGGAGCAACGGTTTTCTCGTCTGCACCAAGGTAGAGCGTTGACACGATCACTTCACCTCGCATTTGTCGAACGCCTCATAGCGGCGCATGAACTCTTCGATATGAGGCATGCCTGTGCAGCAACCCTCTTTCTCTAGAACAAAAGAAGAGAGTGTTGATCCCATTTGACAACATGCGCTCAGATCAAACCCCTTAATGCGGCCGTAGAGGAACCCCGCCATGTAGGCATCTCCTCCGCCCGTGGTGTCTACCACAGCTGTGCAATCACAACAGGGAACGCATCCGTGTATTCTCTGATCTCCCTCGCGTGCCCAATACGCACTGCCACGTACCCCATAGGTCGTCACCAAAATGCTGGCCTCACCTATCTCAAGCAGGTCTTCCAAACTCTTGAGGCCAAATTCGTATTCAATGCTTGTGCGTTCTGACTCGTTGGTAAAAATAATGTCGCTGTGAATGAGAATCTCCCATAAGAAGTCATGGGGAAAGGCGTTTGCATCACCTTTCATGCCAAAGACAATAGGAATATCAAAGAGTCGACATTTTGTAAAAAACTCCTTGTTGTCCGGCAATGATGCCACCGTAATCACGCCATATCGAACACCATGGAAGAGGTTGTCAGACAGAGGTTGAAAATGGTGCGCATCCATGGACCCTGGATAGAAAAGGGTAATGTGCTCCCCCTGGCTATCTTCTACAAGAAAGCTCGTCGACGTCGTTTCATCAGGAAGTACGGTAATACCTTCTGTTGAGACACCCGCTTCTTCTAGAAAGCTCTTGAGACCTACCGCCTCCCAATCGCCGCCCACACGTAGCACAGGCATTGCCGATATACCAAGCTTTGAGAGTCCATATGCAATGTTCACCGAGCAGCCACCTGGATAGATAGTGGTACAGCTTGTGTTTGAGATAAGTGACGTATATCCCACTCGTGCAGGCGTCTTAATCTTAAGCACATGATCCATGCTGACATAGCCGCTCGTTATTACCTCACACCCCATCTAGATCACCTCTCTATCTAGATCAGCGAGCAATTCATCTATGTCAACAACACGTCCCAAATACTTATCTATGTCCTCGAGGTTCACGCGATTGACTGTCTCATCATTTGTTGCCACGCACTCACGTACCACAATGGGGTCGTAGTTGAGGTAAAACGCATCAGTAACAGTGGCACGGATGCAGCAGTTAGTCTTGGTTCCCACTACAATAAGGTGTTTTACGTGGTTCTCTCTCAGTACCAAATCAAGATCAGTTCCAAAAAACCCGCTGTAACGGCGCTTACGAATCACGTAGTCCCGATCTAGATCTACTTCAAGCATGGGATCTATCTCAACGCCTCGAGTTCCCTCAATGCAGCACGGCCGCATACCCGCACTCTTCTCATCAGGTTTCCCCGATCTCGTAAAGTGCTGGAGGAAGACTACGAGCTTGTTGTGCTTGCGACATGCCTCAAGTACGCGCGCAATCTGTGGAAGAACTTCGCGGTTCTGCGGGTAGAAGACAAGACCGCTGGGATCGCAGAAGTCGTAGAGCATATCAACGATAAGCAGCGCTGTTGCATCACTCTGGCATGCAGTGTCTTGGCTAGCCATTCTGGAACCCCCTTGTACGAACGTTGCGTCGTTTGGCAAGAGAGACTCCCGTTAACACCACAACCATGAGGATGTAAGGAATGATGTCAAAAAGACCAGATACAGGACCTGCAAAGATGGCAAGGTTAATGGCAAGAGAGCGAGCAAAACCAAAGAGAATGGCGTAGAAAGCCGAGAGCGCAGGATCTCCTCTGCCGCAGTAAATTGCAGCAATTGCAATAAAACCTCGACTTGCTGTCATATCGTTGGTAAAAAGCCCCAGATCCTCTGTAGAAAGATTCACTCCCGCCAGAGCGCAGCACGCAGCACCAATAAGAATTGCAAGATACTTGTAGTGATCACACCTGATGCCCAAACTCTTTGCCGCATCCTCATTCTCTCCAACTACACGCACGTAGGTACCAAAGCGCGTCCGATACGAGAGCATCCACATGAGAGGAATACCAATGAAGGCAACATAAGCAAGGATAGGATGCCCCGACACGATAGGTCCCAATATAGGAATGTCTTCGATAATGGGAATACTGATGGAATGAGCTGCAACATCAAAGTTTGAAAGAGTGATGTTTGAAACGCCCATCTCTGCCATCACAAAGCGAGGAATCGCTGATGCCAAGAGATTGATAGCAAGGCCTATCACAATCACATTGCCGTTAAAGGTAACGCCTAGGACAGAGAAAATGAGGCCGAACGCGAGACTGGCTAGCAAGGCTAATGCAAGTCCCAACATCATGTTGCCCGTAAAGAAGACAGTGATAGTGGAGACAAAAGCACCTATCAACATCATGCCTTCAAGAGCAATATTGAGAACGTTAGCCTTATAGGCAAAAACACCGCCAATGACACAGAAGATGATGGGGACGCTGTGGTAAATAGTGTCAGCGAGAATGCTGTTGAGAAGTCCCATCTCTATGCCTCCTTCCGTGCGGTTACCCGTGTTCTGCAAGTACGCCATTCACGAACGCGTGCCAAAACGCCGAACTTCTCGTCAATAAACTTGACCGCAAGGAAGAGAATGATGAATCCCTGAATGACGGTCACAATTTCCTTGGGTACAGTGGAGTACATATTGATGTTGTCAGCACCAGTCTTGAGGGCTGCATACAGAATTGCAGCGATGATGACACCGATTGGTGAATGGCTTCCCAAAAGTGAAACCAGCATGCCGTCCCAACCAAGTCCAGGATTGCCCGAGAAATCCAACGTATAGTGGAATTTCTCGCTCAACATCCACCCAGCACCTGCAAGGCCCGCAAGCAACCCAGAAATGAGCATGAGCACGACAATCTTGCGGCTTACACGCATACCGCTCGCCTCAGCAAACTCAACATTCTTGCCCATGGCCTCAATGGTGTAACCAAGGCGCGTGCGCTTCATCACAACCCACATGATCACAAAGGCGACAAGAGCGATGAAGAAGAATGGCGTAATGCGAACATTACCTATACGCGTAAACATCACGTTGTCATGAATCATAGGCGTGCTAACATAGCCCGCGCCCTCATCACGAAAGATACCTGTGGAAAGGAATTCCAACACTTTGGTGAGTGCGTAGTTTAGCATGAGGGTAACAACCATCTCATCAACGTGACAATATGCCTTCAGGAGGGCAGGCACCAGCGCAAAAAGCATGCCAAAAACAATACCCACCAAAAGACAGGTGGCCTGCGCCATTATGGGATTCATTGTTTCGGGAAGCATTGATCCCACAATGCCTGCGCAGAATGCGCCAAGAACGCACGATCCCTCAACTGCCATGTTGTAGATGTTGGCTTTGAATGTCACAGCAATGGCAAGGCCCGTCAAAATAAGAGGGCTCGCATAATGCAATGTGGTAAAGAAGCCCTTTTGTGTGAGTAACGATTTCTCAAAGAGAATCCCGTAGGTTTGCCAGGGATCAACTCCTTGCGACAACATAACAACGGCCCCAACAAAGAATGCCAAAAGGACAGGCAGAAGAGAGTTAATTAGCTGTCTTCCTGCCGTGCGGGTACCTTTCTTTAAGGCTTCTCTACTCATGAGAATCACCTCGGATACCGGCCATAAGCAGGCCTACTTCTGTGCTTGAGGTGCGCTGAGGATCAACTTCTCCCACGACCTCACCTTTATACATAACGATGACCCTGTCAGAGAGGCCCATAACCTCTGAGAGCTCACTTGAGATAAGTAATACCGCACCACCAGTGTTTCTAAAATCAAGGAGACGACGATGAATATCCTCTGCTGCACCCAAATCCACACCGCGAGTGGGCTGACATGCCACGAGCACTTTGCCGCCACTCTCCAACTCACGCCCTACAATGAGCTTTTGAGCATTGCCTCCTGAAAGCTGACCAACGTTACCTTTGAGATCTCCTACAAGAATCTCGTACTCTTTCACCAAGTAATCCCGCCGCGCACACATGGCAGCATGGTTCAGCATCCCGTGATGGGTAACATCATTGTTATCCAGGTATCCAGCTACACTATTTTCTGCCACACTCATTGTTGCGCAGAGACCATCTTCAAAACGATCTTCTGGGATAATTGCAAGGCCAGCCTTTCTTAGCTGATCAGGCCACCAGCCAGTTACGTCTTTTCCCAGTATTTCAACCGCACCAGATGTTGTGGTCATAAGCCCTGTCAGCACTTTTGAAAGCTCCGACTGCCCATTACCCTCAACACCAGCAACACCCAAAATTTCACCTTTATGTACCGAGAACTCAACGCCTTTGAGAACTTCTTTACCTTCTTCATTGGTGGTACTAAGGGAGCTCACATGCAGGGCAACTTCTGAAGAAGGCTGAGGAGCATCTGACGGGATGGTGACATGGGTCACTTCGTGTCCCACCATCATGCATGCTAGCTCTGATTGGTTGGTGTCTTTTGTCAGCACATCTCCCACAATTTTGCCGCGGCGAATCACCGTAACGGAATCTGAAAGCTCCATGACCTCGCGCAGCTTATGCGTGATCATAATGATGGTCTTACCCTGCTCACGGAGATCTTTGAGGCTTACGATAAGGCCATCTACCTCCTGAGGAGTCAGCACCGCTGTAGGCTCGTCCAAAATGATCACATCCACATTGCGATAGAGCATTTTAAGAATCTCTACACGCTGCTGGGCACCAACGGATATGTCTTCTATGCGCTCTAGTGGATCCAGCCCAAAGTGGTACTGCTCGATAAGATTTTGTACTACCTCTATTTCCTGCTTGGTATCTATGAGATGGCTTATCCCAGGGCGCACAATCTCCGCACCCAAAAGCACGTTTTCATACACGGTAAGACTGGGCACAAGCTTGAAATGTTGATGTACCATACCAAGGCCATGAGCAATGGCATCTTTTGGCCCAGCAAGCTGAACGAACTCATCATGAATAAAAATCTGCCCCTCGGTTGGGGCCAAAAGCCCATAGAGCATATTCATGAGAGTTGTCTTGCCAGCTCCGTTTTCACCAACTATACAGCGAATTTCACGCTCATCCACCGAAAGGTCAATGCTGTCATTTGCTGTAAAATCACCAAAGCGTTTGGTGAGTCCTATTGTCTTGATGATGCTCATGTGCAGAGCTCCAAGTCGTGGGAGGGTGTCCGCAAGCACCAAGAGATCACAAGCATTACTCTTCTTTGCCAGGACACCCTCATGACGTATATCGTTAATGCGTCTTATTACTGGATATTCACGTTAGGGCATGTAGAAGCGTCAAATGATTCACCAATCTGAGCATTGATGACCTTGATCTCACCACCAACTTTTCCGGTAAGATCCTTAATCTCTTCGGTGATCTTGTTCCAGGTGTCCTTGCCGGAATCCTTAATATGCTCAGAGATTGTTGCAAGGTCAGTTATACCTGACGCCCCCGAAGCAACCGAGTAGTTAAGTAGGTTATCAAGCGAACCTATTGCATCTGATGCAAAGCTCTCGCAGATGGACTCAACAGGAACATTGGTCATCTTAAGGACCGATGTAAGCACATAGCCTGGCTGCTGGTTATCTTTGTTGTCATCCACCTGAATGGCGAGCTTGCCAACCTCTTTTGCCTTTGACGTCACACCGTCTACGACGCTACCAGCGCAGCCAAAAACAATGTTGGCACCTTGGTTATAGAAGGTACCTGCGACCGTGGCGCCTACCGCAGAATCGGTAAAGCCTGCATCATAGCGTGTGTAGTAGTCATAGGTAACGCCAAGCTTCTCTGCCTCATATTGAATGCCTTCAATAAAGCCATATGATTCAACAACTATACCGTTGGAATTGGTGCCTCCAATAAAGCCCATTGCGCGACCACCTGCATCCGGACTGGTAAAGTTATATCCGTCGCCAAAGAGCGTAGCCACGTTCTCATTTACCAAAACCGAAAGAGCTCCTGCAAGGAAAGCACCTTCATTAACATTAAAAAGTACCGCATGTACATTCTCAAACAGGGGGTTACCAGAGGCATCCACATTGGGGTTATCGTTAAAGATAACCCACTGCGTATCTGGATATTGCTCTGCAAGCGGCTGTGCTCCGCCTGTACCAGAAATCAAAGCTTCAAAGTCATACTCCATGTTGAAGACGAGGTCATAGCCATCTTCACCCAGTGTCTCAAGAGCTTGCGCGACTCCATTCGTGGGTTCGACGATATTGCACTCCCAGCCATTCTTAGAAGCTGCCGACTTGGCTGCCTCAACTGCATTCTGGTTGAAACCACCATCATTTGCACCAGCCGAGCTGCAGACGACAGCAATGCGTTTGGTTTCTGATGTATTAGATGAAGAATTGGAACTGCCGGAACTACTACCCGACGATGAGCCACAACCGGCGAGCGAAAGCCCCGCCAGCGCCGCCGCTCCTCCTGCGATACCAAGGAACTGCCTTCTTGTTACATCCCTCTTCATTGCCGCATCCTCCCTTTTTTAAGCCAATAACCTCCCTACCCCATGGCCACTTTGGCCTTGGAGCATTAGAGAACCTATTTTGTATACGGACCTGTCGACCTAATCCTTTAAGGCTACGCTATGAGAGAACCGCCTTTCCCGGCTCTCTTTTTGGCATTTGAGCTGGGAATGGTATTCTCTTGGTCAATATAGAATTTGAATTTGTCACACCGATACCAGCAGTCGAAATACTCGATGGGTAATCTCTTGCCTTCAATCTCTCCCATCGTTACCGCCGCAAAAAGCAAGAGCGGTGTACCCGGAGATACCTCTAGGTAATCAGCTGTCTTATCGCGCGCTGGAGCTGCCTCCACAGTCCGCGTTGCAGAAAGAATGGTAGTGTCATAACGCTCTCTTAGCGTTGCGTAGAGAGATTCTTGAGAAAAGTCATGCTCTTCCAAGCCAGGAAAAAGCTTATACGGAAGATAGGTGATAGTGTGATTAAGCGGCTGGTCATCAGCACGAAGCACACGTTCAAGCCTGAAGACCTTCTCGCCAAGATCTAGCTGCAAAAAACCTGCAAGACGATCATCGGCATTTATGATTTTTGCCGATATTACCTTGCGACCGGGTGTCATACCACACCGTACGACATCTTGGGTACAGCTCGTGATTGAAACGAGGTTCTGTACGAGGTTGTTGCCTTTAACAAACGTGCCTTTGCCTTGGACGCGATAGAGGTAGCCCTCTTTTACGAGCTCATCGACAGCTCGCCGCACAGTGATGCGGCTTAAGCCATACCGCTCAATAAGCTCACGATCGCTAGGAAATGCATCACCTTCACGATACTCATGAAGGTTGATCTGCTCTAGGAGCTGCATCTTAAGCGCATAGTACTTGGGGACTGGAGCCTGTCCATATGGGGTATCCACGGATTTCCTCAACTTCCCTTGCATACTTCACTGCTAAGCAATCTCAGTAGTTACAGCTCTGTAGCTGATTTATGCAAGTCTAGCCCAATAACACAAGCTGCTTGTTACAACCTAGAGTCTAACTGGATAGGATGTTATAACATCATAATTTCTGGCAAGTGGAATTCATACTTCGCCCAGCGGCGCAGGATCACCCACGCTTACTCGCTGGAGAGTCGATAGCTACCGTTTGCGGATTTTATTGCCAACTGTTATGCAAGACCCACTGTACATGTTTACTTCTCCACGCCACCCACAGCTGCTCTACAAATCAGCAGCAATCCAACAGCTGCAGCAAGAGGGCTCTATGAGTTGTCGTATGGGGCATAGGCATGTCCATAAATATTCCGCCTATACAAGGGATGAGCCAAAACCCAAACAGCACTGTTGAACTTGTGAAAGCTATTCCGGGCTCTATCACTTCCAGAGCGAATAACATACGTTGCCCATGTGGTATGGATGATCATGAGCAAGAAAGCCAGTGTGCCCAAAGTCATCTGCCCCCTATGCCGTCTATACAACAAGCCGATAGAGCCCGTCAAGCCTACCTCCACAGATGACGGCGCTAGAAAGCTGCGTTGTTCCAGAATCTATCAATGTATCTTGCCCTTTATTGGGATGTGCTGAGAACGAGAAGGTATCCACAGGATTTGAAACGCGACCTTTTAATGTATCACCTTAACGCATACCCTCAATATGAGCTTCCGTCTTCTTCATCATGACTCTCACCTGAATGTTGTATCTAAGTCCAGCTTGTAAGAGTTGTCTACCTGTGCTCCGTCGACCACAATGCTTTGACCCGTCACGTAAGAAGCCATATCGCTGATCAAATACAAAACAGCATCGGCAAAATCCTGCGGATATCCCATACGACTGGCATACGTTGATTTAATAGCGCTCTAGGATCGCCTGCCGACAGCATTCTCCACATCATGTCACTCTGCTCTGTGTCCAAATTGGCCCCTGAGGATTCTGCAACCTCAGCAAAGCTCCCGCACGCAAGCGTCTTGCCCTTCTCCTCAGTCGAATTGAGAACATATTATTAGCTATATTGTGCACATCTCTTTGGTACAAACTTTATACTTTGTAAATTTCTCCGCTCATAATAATTAGACGAATTGTCTAATTAAATTGAAGACGTGAGGCTCTCTATCTAGTTTTACTTGGCATGTTCCCGTGTTCAGGTTTCCTGAAGGCGCAATACCCATCAGCGCTGCGATAGCTCCTTGACCAGCTGGACAAGATCCTCCTTAGAAAGCTCACTCACGCGCTGCATGCGGTCATCGAAAGCCGCCAGGCTCTCGTTTTGACGAACTCGATTTAGCTCTGTATAAAAATCAACGACCACACCCGTGACCAGGCCAACAATCACCAGCGCAGAAAGGCCAGCAAGTACGGCGATCACCCGGCATGCAGCAGTTGTGGGCACCACATCACCATATCCTATGGTCGTAATCGTCTCAAAGAGAAACCATAGTGAGCCACCAATAGATGAGAAGGTCTGCGGCTCCAATACGCGCAACAATACTGAACACATCGCGAGAAAGACTGCGTAGCCCACGAGAATCGTATTGACCCTCATCCGGCGCATCACGCCCCAAAAAACCTTCACAGGACGTACCCTTGAATGCCTCATGGTCTTCTCGCCCCGGCCCTTTTCCATGATGCTCTTCTATTCAAGTACCAGCAACAGAGCCATTTTGAACTGCTTGGTAGCGGTTACGCTATGGCGTCCCATCTTGTCAAATTTGAACGTTTCTCCTGCATGGATAGTATGTTGCTCGCCCTCGTACCCAATAACAGCCTCCCCATCGAGTGCAAATACAAGCGCTTCACCAGGAGCAGCATGTTCACTAAGACCCGTGCCAGCATCAAAGCTCATCAATACAAATTTCATCTTGTCATTACTTGAGATATCCATATTGACAATACGACCCTCTTGGTAGGGCAGGATATCCTTGAGCTGGAACACATTGCCAGAAGAAATTGTCTTATTCATGGTACTGTCCTTTCTCAGGCCTATTTCTATATACACACATCCCTCGATGCTTTTCATACCCATAGGTACCTTAGTCGGCGTTACCACGCTATCTCCCACACCAAGCATCCACGAGCCACCAGCAGTCGTAAATACCTCCATCTTCCCAGCAAGCACCATAAGTATCTTGTGGTAGTCATAGCTCTCGGCACTGATGTCAGTTTGCGCAGCAAGAGAAAAAACAAAGACTGACATGCCGTTCGCTTGATAAATCTGTTCAGAAACCGTGCAGCCTGCAACTGGGGTATTTTCAACGGCAAGGTTAAGAACTCGTCCGCTTTCAAGTCTCATGATTCTCACCTTTCATATAGGTCAAATCCTGATGCATGACTTTTACTTGCGTCATGGCCTCAAGTGTGTATCTCAATCATCTATCCTCATGATTTGGCCGCATCATATGAGGAAATAAGAGAGATATCTGTTGCTCGGACAACAGATGTGCTATTTCTTTACAAAAACTAGACAAGCTACCCAGTTCCTAACAATGCTGCGCTTCAGCCGCGCATCAAAACTAACAACAGACCATCACGGTACTACAGGGACCAGCGCACATGCCGTGTAGTGCATACCTCATTGCACTTTACACTGCTTTGTAGTGATCAACTACATGCCATAAGGGGACTGTCAAAGAAATACCACGTGAATATGTCAAGTATCTCCCAATAATCAAGAACATTCGTCTCCTTCAGGACATCCCGGAAAAGCACTACAACCAGGCATTTCACTACCTACGAGCATCGGTTCGCTCGTATGACAATGACGATCTGATACAGCAACTTGGATGCCCTGTCCATTTTGAGGTGTAGTGCTTGAGGATATCGTAGAAGGATCGTTCATCAGCCAAAACTTCAACAAGATACACGTCAACTAATTCAAAACAGAGAATCCTTTGGTGAAGCGCTGGCCTGCGTGGAGGTTGCCTATAGCCCCATTCAAATGAAAGCACTGAGTAACTGCACTATGCTCATGTTTAACCTGAGTCAAGTGTTCACGGATGCACTCCATGGTTGCTGCTATTTTGATACGCTGAGCAAGAATCTCATTAGTATTCTCGCTGCTCAGAATGTATTATCAAATCTGAAACTACGCATTGCCAACCAGCGCGCGCTGCGCGACCGAATATTGATGTATCTTCACAGTCTTGCGCCAGACAAGGATGGTTACTTACTCATCCCCTTCACGCAGACAGCACTCGTGGAATTTCTCGGCGTAAACAGGAGCACACTCTCACGAAAACTGGGGAAGATGCAAAACGATGGACTGCTCATTGTGAGGGACAGACGGATGAAGCTGTTGAATACCACTCATTAGGGGCCCTACTGCTCAACGGTTTGCATCCCCGCTCAAGACCCTACTCGGTTTAGACTACCAATCTCGTTATTCCACACAGAGCCTATTGCTCATTTGTTAGGCACTCTCCAAATCATTGGGAGAGTGCTGATCACGGTGGTGAGCCTTGTGACTTTCATCCCGCGCTCCAGCATAGTACTAATGCATGACCGCAAAGAGCAATCTGTTAACGGAGGACAGTACTAGGCCAGAGACATTGTCGTAATAGACTGGTGAGCCCAAGACGAATCTGCATCTGCAATGCTCTCAAGTGACCGGATAACTCCGCTCAAAATGACGCTTGCACCAATGCTTGCTGCGAGCCTCTCTACCGCTTCTCAGTAGCATGCACCTCGGTACAAGCGAGATTGCACCATACCGCTCATCTCACCAGCATCCATGCCTGTCTCGCAGGGCAACATTGGCTTATCGCCCTCATGGTAGAACTCCATTAAATCATCCACTGGGCATATTTTCCAACTGGAGATCCGGATATTCTTCCAACAATATTGCAATGTGTTCGTATTTTCTACCTATCAAAAGTAATGTAGTTATGACGCTTTATGATTACATGTACGCTGCTCCAACTCTCACGGGCAGCGCACTTCATATGTCCTTTACTGAGATGCCACCTCAAGCGTGATGTCGTCGAACTGCACCTGGTAGTCGTCACAGTAGATGTTGGGAATTACAACCTGAAAGTCCTTCCCTCGATCAATCGGCGGAAACACCAAGATCCCCTCGCTCGATGCTCCCGGTAGCACATCATGCGTAAGCGAAGGATAATTTCCCAAGTAGGGAGATTGGCTGTCATTGTCCTGGGCAATTTGCTTGCCATCACACATGATTCTTATGTCATATTCCCCGTAGTTTACCGTGTCTTCCCGTGAATTGTTTACCATCAGGTACACACGGGTCTCAATATCGGCATACTCCACTTTGTCACAGGTGAACGACAGGCCATTTTCCTCGGCTGAAGCATTGGGTTCAAGGGTAACGATAGCTGGCGCAACGACTTCAATGTAGGACGACTTTGTAATGGTGGCTGCTGTCACAAGAGGAGCGCTCACCGTTCCCCCAAAGGAGTTTGTCCCCATAAACGTACCATCGAGCCTGCCATCCACGACAATGTACTCATTTGAACCGAAGGTCTCGGTCGTGTCGCTATTGACGATGAAGTTCTTGTCGTAGTGGGTCACATCGTAAACTGCTTGAACAAATGTTGTATTGCCGTCACGTGCTGATGATGTGATCGTCACGCCTGGAAGTTTCACCCATTTACCACGATAGTCATCTGGGCTGGCGAACATCGCATCTATTTCAGTGTCTTCGAGGTATACCTTCTCTTGGGTATTCCCACTTGAACTCCCGCACCCAGCGAGTGTCATAGTAGAGACGATGCCAAATGCACCAGCAATACCTCCCAAGAACTGCCTGCGATTGAGCTCCATGCCCATAATACCCGCATTTGTGATGCCAGCCATACTAAGCCCCTCTCTTGTACCTATACATGGTCTTTTAAGGCCAAAGGAGAAGGACGTTCTCAAGCGCTCAGAAAACTACCTTCTGTCTATTGACCTACCGATAGCTTAGGGAGAGCAGGGGACATAAATTCAATCGTTAGTGGCTGGAAGCTGCGGCCTCAGCTGTTAAAGCCAGCACCCAAAGCCAACATGATCTTAGTCAATGCTGCCAGCAGTTGTATCATCTGCGTGGTTATGCCTTGCGTCAGTCACATAGATACCCATGCTGACCTGCTGTTCTGGATGCTTTTCCTTGTAGATGGCCAAAACCCTTGCCTCCAGCACATCGGCGTGGCCAAAGTACATCAGGATTGATATCTCTCCGTTACACGCTTTGGGGACGTAACCGAGCTTTACGTCCTTGTAGTACACCTCAACGGCATAGGGGTCAAACGGATTATCTGGCTGTGACTTGAGCTTGAGCTGAGTGCCCGGTTCAAGTTGAGAGAACACCTCTGCCCCATACCAATGCGAGAAACCCGCCACGTTACATGTAAAAAGCTGCCTTGTAGGTTCAAACATGACTTCTCCCCCTTTTCTGTTGTCCTAAGGTTGCAAGCATGATCCCATGGTCGGGGGACAGAAATTCAGCGAGAAATGAGTTGTGCTTGGTAGGATCTTTGGGGGAGAAATCTCATACAAAAAGGGATCTGGCCAAAGCCAGATCCCTTGCGTGATCTATGCCGTTTTCAGCGATACCATATTGAGCTTATGCCAGCTCAGGCTGTGCCTCTTCTGCCTTCTTCTCAGCCTTCTCAGTAGAGAGTGCCTTCACCGTAGAGAACATGATGGCAATCTGAATGAAGATGAAGGGGAATGCAGCAGCAATAGAGATGGTCTGCAGCGGCTTTAAGCCACCGGCAAGCAGCATACCAATTGCCATAACGGACTGCACAACGCCCCAGAGAAGCATTCTGCTCTTAGGGGGATTGAGGTTACCGTTGCTGGACAGCATGCCCAGAACGAAGGTGCCGGAGTTAGCAGACGTGATGAAGAAGGTGCAGAGCAGCACGATGGTGACCAGAGAAATGATGGCACCAAGTGGGTAGTGAGCAAGCACCATGAAGAGCGTGGTCTCAGGAGTACCTGCCATGGTGGTGAGCTGATCAAGAGCATAGGTACCAATGGCAGACAGATGCAGACCAAGGGAGCCAAAGACAGCAAACCACAGGATAGAGGCAACTGCAGGAACCAAAACAACACCGGCGATGAACTCAGAGATGGTGCGACCCTTGGAGATGCGTGCAATGAAGACGCCTACAAACGGTGCCCATGCAATGAACCATGCCCAGTAGAAGATAGCCCAATTCTGTACCCACGTGTTATCGCCATATGCGGTGATGTTGAGTGAGTCGCCAATAAAATTCTGAAGGTATGCGCCAACTCCGCCTACGAGGTTGTTGAGAATCTCAACCTTCGGACCAACAAGGAAGCAGACCAGGAGAACACCAACAGCAATGTAGAGGTTCAGGTCAGAAATGACAGAGATGCCCTTTTCAATACCCAGAACTGCAGTGCCAATGTAGATGACAGAGATCACCAGGATAATAATGATCTGAACAGTGAGTGTGTTAGGAAGACCAAAGACATAGTTGAAACCTGCGTTGATCTGCATGACGCCAAGACCCAGGGAAGTCACAACGCCTGCAACAGTTGCAAACACAGCAAGAATATCAACGAGCTTACCAAGCCAACCCAGCGTAAGCTTGGTGCCAATCAGCGGCTCAAGCGTGGTTGAAACCAGAGCCGGCTTGTTCTTGCGGAACTGGAAGTAAGCCAGCGCAAGACCCATGACAGCGTAGTTTGCCCACGGGCTAATGCCCCAGTGCATATAGGATGCTCTGAAAGCATACATAGCTGCAGCCGCACTACCAGCTGCATCACCAGTCGGAAGATTCTCTGCAGTGAAGTGAACCAAAGGCTCAGAAACGCCCCAGAAAACCAGACCAACGCCCATGCCGCAGCCAAAGAGCATTGCAAACCAAGAAACGGTTGAATACTCCGGCTTTGAGTCATCTGGACCAAGTTTGATCTTGCCATAGCGAGAGATGCCAATAACGATCACAAAGATAACCATTGCGATCATGACAAGGTTATAAAGCCATGCAAAGTCCACCGTAAAGAATGAGAACATTGCATTGGACGCCGTGGTAAAGCTCTGGTTGAACCCGACAGCCCACACGCAAATGATTGCGCATATGGCCAGCGACACGGCAAATACTGTGTTGCTCGATTTCATTTCCTTTTCCATGAGTATCCCTTTTGTTGCTGACGGAAAACCGCCATTACCTTCCCGATACCATTAACTTGCCTTTTGCTCCTCCTCAACTGCTCGCGCTTCTTTGATGACCATGTCCTTGACTTTCATGAGACGCACCTGAGTGCTGCGCTCATTCTCGTCAAGTTTCATAGTTATCATTCTAATGTTTTGTTGAGCTTCAGGGATGATAACGTGCTCAAGAGCATTAACCCTTCGGCGCGTTTTCTCGATCTCGGCGGCCATCAGCTGACAAGACTTCTCAATCTCTGCCAGCTTTAGCATATCTGGCAGGATATCTGCGAGCAGCTTGACCGATGCATCAAGATCACCTGAGGTAAAAGCAAAGCCGTAGGAATAGATGTCGTTGGGATCACTTGTACGCGTCTTCGTAGAAAACGAAGGCACATCTACGCTCATGACATTTTTGGTTGAACTCTCCAAATAGACTTCCTGCTTAGGAGCCATAAGGGCACCTTGCAGCGTCTCTTCTGACATACCGGCACGTGCAAGTACCAAGCGACGATTTGCCTCTTTGATGCCCTGCTCGACCTTTTTACGAAGCTCCATGTTCTCTCGCACAAGGTCTAAGAACTGACGCATCAGCTCGTCTCGCTTGTCCTTAAGCAGTCGGTGACCTTTGACAGCAGTTGCCAAGCGACCCTTCTGTCTGGTCAACTCCATACGCGTTGGATTGACATGAGTACCAGCCATCTAAACCTCCCCTCTTCTATCGAGTGCACCAATAAGCGCCCATTAGTCCTCGTCACTCTTGTCGTAGTACTCGTCGAGCATGGCATCAGAAATGCGCTTGAGCTCAGAGCGAGGCAAGATCCTCAAGAGCTTCCAACCAAGATTGAGCGTCTCCTCAATGGAGCGATCTGTCTGGTAACCCTGAGAGACGTACTGCTTCTCAAACTCATCCGCAAACTTGGCGTAGATAAGGTCGATATCGGTCAGAGCGGCCTCACCAAGGATGACCATGAGCTCCTTTGCCTCTTTACCACGTGCATAGGCGGCAAAGAGCTGGTTCATGGTAGCGGCATGGTCGGCACGGGTCTTGCCCTCACCAATACCCTTATCCTTCAGACGGGACAGCGACGGCAAAACGTCGATGGGCGGCTGAAGACCCTTGCGATACAGCTCACGGCTGAGGATAACCTGGCCCTCGGTGATGTAGCCAGTAAGGTCGGGAATGGGGTGCGTCTTATCATCTTCAGGCATGGTAAGAATGGGGATCATGGTGATGGAGCCCTTCTTGCCACGTTGACGACCAGCGCGTTCATACATCTGTGCCAGGTCGGTATACATGTAGCCAGGATAACCACGGCGTCCCGGGACCTCTTTACGAGCGGCGGAAACCTCACGCAGAGCGTCTGCGTAGTTGGTGATGTCGGTCATGATGACCAGCACGTGCATGTCCTTCTCGAAAGCAAGGTACTCAGCTGCGGTCAGCGCCATGCGCGGCGTAGAAATACGCTCGACAGCCGGGTCATTTGCCAGGTTGATGAACAGCACGGTACGGTCGATGGCGCCAGTCTCCTTGAAGGAGGTCTCAAAGTAGTTTGCCTCCTCAAAAGTGATGCCCATTGCTGCAAAAACAACAGCAAACTGGTCGTCGGTACCGCGTACCTTTGCCTGACGCGCAATCTGCGCTGCAAGCTGGGAGTGCGGAAGACCAGAGCACGAGAAGATCGGGAGCTTCTGACCACGTACCAGGGTGTTCAGGCCGTCGATGGCAGAAACGCCGGTCTGGATGAACTCTGACGGGTAGTCACGAGCTGCCGGGTTCATCGGCAGGCCGTTGATATCCATACGAGCTTCCGGAATGATCTCTGGACCACCGTCGATGGTACGGCCCAGGCCGTCGAAGACGCGGCCGAGCATGTCGGTGGATACGCCCAGCTCCATGGCCTTGCCCAAGAAGCGAACCTTGGAGTCTGCCAGGTTGATACCGTCTGCGGACTCAAAGAGCTGAACCAAAACGTTAGAGCCGTCGATCTCAAGAACCTTGCAGCGGCGGGTCTCGCCGTTTGCAAGCTCGATCTCACCGAGCTCGTTGTAGGTCACGCCTGAGACGCCCTTCACGAGCATGAGGGGGCCGGCGACCTCTTGAATGGTGCGATATTCCCTAGCCACTATCGCTCATCCTCCCCATTGTCGAGACCAGCAATCTCCTCGGCGAGGACAGCCATGGTCTGCTTGTACTCTTCGTCCACCTGATCCTCTTGGACGTACTTAAAGCGGCCGATGCGCTCACGAACATCGAGCTTCACGAGCTCCTCAATGTCGGCACCAGCGCTCAGAGCAGCAGAACCCTGACGATAGAACTCGTCGACGAGCTTCATCATTGCATACTGCTTATTGAGAGACGTATACGTGTCAACCGGGTCAAACGAGTTCTGGTGCAAGAAGTCCTCACGAATGGAGCGCGCGGCTTCCATCTTGAGGCGATCCTGCGCAGAAAGCGCGTCCATACCGACCATTTTCACGATCTCGTTGAGCGAAGCTTCCTCGGTTAGGAGGTTCATGAGCTCCTGGCGCGTCTCCATCCAGTCCGAATGGACGTTGTTGTTGAACCACGGCTCAAGATCGTTCAGGTAGTTGGAGTAGCTCTGTAGCCAGTTGATTGCGGGGAAGTGGCGCTGGTATGCAAGCTCTGCGTCCAGGCACCAGAACACCTTCACGATACGCAGCGTTGCCTGAGAAACAGGCTCGGAGATATCGCCACCAGGAGGTGAAACAGCACCAATTGCGGAGAGCTGGCCTTCACGACCCTTGCTGCCCAAAGAAATGACGCGGCCTGCACGTTCGTAGAACTGTGCAATACGGCTGCCTAAATAGGCAGGGTAGCCTTCCTCGCCCGGCATCTCCTCAAGACGCGCGGACATCTCACGCAAAGCCTCTGCCCAACGAGAAGTGGAGTCTGCCATGAGTGCCACGGAGTAACCCATGTCGCGGAAGTACTCTGCAATGGTGATGCCGGTGTAGACAGAAGCCTCACGAGCAGCAACGGGCATATCTGAGGTGTTGGCGATAAGAACGGTGCGCTCCATCAAAGACTTACCTGTCTTGGGGTCTTTGAGCTCAGGGAACTCGTTCAAAACGTCGGTCATCTCATTGCCGCGCTCGCCGCAGCCAATGTAGACCACGATATCTGCCTCTGACCACTTAGCAAGCTGGTGCTGCGTAACAGTCTTGCCGGAACCAAACGGTCCAGGAATGGCTGCAACGCCGCCTTTTGCCACGGGGAAGAAGGCGTCGATGACGCGCTGTCCCGTGATGAGCGGCATGTTAGGAGCAAGCTTCTCAGCGTAGGGGCGACCTTTACGGACCGGCCACTTCTGTGTCAGCGTAAGTTCCTTATCGCCCGCTTCTGTAGCAAGGACGCAGACGGTCTCATGGATGGTGTGCTCGCCACCGCGGATCTCCTTGACCTTGCCCGAGATGCCATAGGGCACCATGATCTTCTGCGTGACGACATCGGTCTCCTTAACGGTGCCGATGATGTCGCCTGCCACCAGATCTTCTCCGACCTCAACGGTGGGGACAAAATCCCACTTCTTCTCCTCGTCCAGCGGGGCTACCTGCACACCGCGGCCAAGAAGGTTGGAGTGAGTCTGCTCCATGATCTTGTTGAGGGGGCGCTGAATACCGTCGTAGATAGAACCGATAAGGCCTGGGCCCAACTCGACGGAAAGTGCCATATTTGTAGAGACGACAGGCTCGCCCGGTCCAAGTCCCTGAGTTTCCTCATAGACCTGAATAGAGGCCTCATCGCCGTGAATCTCAATGATCTCGCCGATCAGCTGCTCATCACTTACGCGGACAACGTCGGACATATTTGCGTCACGCATGCCGGAGGCAACAACCAGAGGACCAGCCACTTTTTTGATTACACCAGTGCTCATTGAGCTTCTCACCTTCCTCTCTTCTTATTCTTTGCCGAACAAAATGTCGCTGCCGACCGACTGCTCGACCGAATGCTTGACCATCTCAATACCAATGCCGGTGTTGTTCTTCACGCCAGGAATTGGAATGATTGCTGGCAATGCCTGCTCTGCATACTTGTCAATCGTATCTTTGAGCACAGCCGCCAGCTCCTCGGTGATATAGATGATCCCGTAGCGCGACTCCTCAGACGCCAGCTGGCGCAAGGTTGAAGCAGCTTCGGGGCTCGTGGGATCTACCGGGAATAGGTCGAGGCCGAGCGCACCAAAACCATAGATGCTGTCGTAGTCGCCAATGACCGCGATCCTATCCATACATCTCACGCATCCTCTCGAGGGTCTCTTGCTCTGAGAAGCCATTGGTCTTTGCCGTCACAATGATCCTCACGCAGCGGAGTTCATTCTCCTTTGCCAGATCATACGCAACGATAGGACCAACGGAGACGCTATTAGTCTTCTGGGGCATCAAAGCATGGATGAGACGGTTGTCACACCAACGCTCAAATTCGGAGTTAGAAGCCTCAAGCGCCTCAACGGCATCCTTGAAGCGACCCGACTCCAGATATGCCCTCAGCTCAGACTCTCCCCTCACCGCAGTCGACGCAAGCCGCTGGACATCCAGATCCCTACAAGGCGCCAGCGCCTCTTGCAGGAAGTGTAGATCCTTGCCGGTGCGCACCGCACGGAACGCGATCTTAATATCAGAGCTCGTCAGTGTTGCTTCGACGTAATCAATCAAGATCTGGCTCTTGGATGCATACGCTTCTTTGCGCATCTGTACCAAGCAGGCCTTGTCGAGAATAACGTCGCACCACTGGCCATCACCTGTCGTTGACATCACGTCAAACGCTCGTGCCGCTGGCTTTCTCATGTCTTCAGGCAATCTAGCAATGTCATTTTCTGCGAAGAGCTTCTTCAGCTCCTCGCGTCCAAATCCATCCAGATCGTAATAGACACTAGCTACGTCAGCATTGGTGCAGATCTCTTTGATCGCGCACTTCACGTTGTGGTAGTACTTGGGCGAAGACAGAACCTCAAAGACCTTGGGGTCAACCCTCAGCTCATGCATCAAGCGCAGCGTTTTAGCCTGCTCTTGGGCGATAAGTTCATCGGCTGTGACCTGCCCCGTGCCGTCTCCCCAGCCCTTGTCTGCCAAGTAGCTCACAACGGATTGGACATCTGGCATACCGCACATCTGACGAATGTCGTCATCAGACAAGAGGCTCCGCTCTAGAACCCTTATCCTCGCAACGGCAAATATGTACTCGGTATCCCTCATAGGCCTCACGCCTGCCAGAGGGTCTTGAGCACTGCGTCTTGCATCTCATCGTGGAGCTGAGAGAACAGTGCATCAAGCGTGCAGTTCTCGTCAATTCCGCCATAACGCAGAACAAAGCCGTCAGCAATGTTGACTGCCTCTTGAGAAACCTTCAGCGTGCCACCCGCAGTCTTAGCTGCCTCGTTGAGCTTGGCTTCAAAACCAGCCGGCAAGCGCTTGATGTCAGCTGCGGAGAACTGAATCTCTCCGTCAGCCGCCTCGGCATGCTGCGCAACAAGTTTGAGAATCATGTCAAAGTACTTCTCGGCAGGAAGCTCATGGAGCTCTTGCTGTGCCTGATCCAGAACAGACTCAATGAGGTGCTGACGATATGCCAGCTTTTGCTGACCCTCAATCATCTGCTTTCTGGACTCAACACGCTTCTCAAATTGCTGCTTTTCAAGCTCAAGGCGCTTGGTGGTCTGATCCTGAGTTTTCTCGACCGATGCACGGGCAGATGCGAGGGCAGACTCAGCCTCGGCGCGAGCTTCAGCGAGCACTTCCTGCGCGCTCTTCTCTGCGTCTTGGAGAATCTCCGATGTAATTGCGTCAATTCCCGCCATATTCTTTCCTCTTCAATCAGATAATCCGCATTCTTATGTCAGCTTGACTGACCGTGCCCAACTTAGATGTTGACGACTGCAAGAATGCTGACGAGGAGGGCGAGAATGGCGTAGGTCTCGACCATTGCAGGGAACAGCATGGCGCGACCAAACTGGTCCGGATCTTTTGCCACGACGCCAATGGAAGCAACAGCCGTGCGACCCTGATGATATGCAGAAATAAGACCCGTAATTGCGATAGGCAGACAAGCAAAGAGATAGAGTAGGCCCTGCTCGGTGGACTCAACAGGCGTGCCACCCAGGATGCCGATCCTAGAGAGAACAACGAAGGTGATCAGAAGACCATAGATACCCTGCGTACCAGGGAGAAGTTGAAGAATAAGGACTTTTGCAAACTGATCAGGATCCTCAGCAACTACACCAGCAGCAGCCTGACCAGCAACACCAACGCCCCATGCAGAACCAGCACCAGCGAGGGCAGTTGCAAGAGCAGCACCAAGAAGTGCCAACGCCATTCCCAGAGACATATTAGTTTTCCTCTCTAATTTCGATGTACTTGAAGTTCGTTCCAAACGGAGCGAACGCTCTTCCGCCTGCGTCGTAGAACTTTCCAAAGAACTCGACAAATTGCAGACGGTTGGTGTGCACATAGGCACCCAAAAGGTTAATTGCCATATTCATGAGGTGACCAAGCAGGAACACCACAATGAACAACACAACTCCAAAGATGCCACCTATGCCTGAAACCATTGTGCAGAGCATGTTTACAACGCTCGCAATAACACCCGTGGCAAGGCCGAGCGCCAAAAGGCGCGAATAGGACAGCACATCAGAGAGCCAGCTCGAGATGCCATAGAGATCATAAGCACCTAGAGCAATTCGCAGTGCCCAGTTCTTTTTGTCCCTACCACCCATCAAAAGGATGATCACCATACCCGCGATAGTAAGCCATTGCGCAATGGTGCTCACTACTGGCGGCAGGCTGAACTTCATGCCAACGATGGAGGCAAAGATATCAGTCGGGATTAACAGAAGGATTAGACCGATCAGGAACAGGAACCAATCCAATACATCGGAAACGAATCCGACAAAGTCACGTGCGTGCAAGAGCTCATAACCCTTGATGGCAAGTCCCGTGAACAGGTGGATAACACCAAAGAGCATGCACCACATCAAAAGGTACATGGGACTCGACATAGGATCGAACCACAGCGGCCTCACAATGGTAGGCCCTGTATATCCAAAAAACGTCGTAGCGATGGTGTCGATGGCGTTACCAAAGAAGCCACCAAACATGAATCCCCAAAACGCTGTGGAAAGGCCACACCAGAAGAACAGCGTCAGCATGCTCTTCATGCCACTCTGAATATGCTTATGCTTTGCCAGAACAATGGCACACACGATAGACATCACGATGCCGTAGCCCGCATCAGACAACATCATGCCAAAGAAGATGACATAGAAGAATGTCATGATAAACGTCGGGTCTACCCTGCCATGAGTCGGCAGGCCATAGGATGTCAAAACGGACTCAGTAATACGGGAGAACTTGTTGTTGCGAAGTTCTGTTGGGGGCTCTTCACCCTCTTTGGCCTGCTCCTTCTCTGCAAGAGCATCAAACTTGTCCTCCACATAGGCGATAAGAGCATCGGCTTTTGAAGCCTCTACCCAACCCTCGATGAAGAACATGCTCTTGGACTGAAGGACAGTCCCCAACAATTGGTACCTCTCCGAACGCGCACGGTAGTAGTCTGACGTGATCCTAAACTCATCACGCAAATCAGAAAAGGTAGCAATCTTTGCCTTGTTCTCTTCAATCGTCTGAGCAAGTCTGTCGCACTCTTTGTCGAGATCCTCAATGATCTGAGTTGGGATGCGACTATCACCGCTGTTGGTAGACGGACGTGCAAAGCCTGCTTCACGCAAGTTATTCTCGAGCGTTCCCTCCACGCTCTTGTGGTACATGATTGCCACATAGGTGAGCTCTGAGGTTTGCTCAAGAACAGTGATGTCTACAGGAGCAGGATCTTCCATATCCCGTGTAAGGTTTGCCAGTATTTGAGATTCATCCTCAAAGCTGCCAAACGTTCCAACGATGAACCCAGCTGCTTTAGTACCCCTATAGTTGAGAGGCACACTCAGCTTTTCCCAAGGACGCAGAGCCGCCTGAGTTGCACGATTCTTGATAATGCCAGCTTTTGCCTCATCAATCTCTTTAGCAAGCGCTACAACATCACTTGCCTTATCGAGATATTCCTGAGCATCGCCTGCAATCTCATCATAGTGCGATCGCGAGATGACTTCCTTCTCTGGGAAGAGAGAGCCGCCCTTCTTTGCAGGAGCATAGATTGAGAGCTTCTTGAGTGCGTCCTCCAAGGTCTCAGCACTTCTATCAAAGCGGATACGCGCAGCCTGAGTGTCCATCTTTTCAAGACCATCAGACTCGATATCTGACTCATGAAATTCCATGAGTCCCATTGACTGGAGGTTCTTTAGCACTGCCTTACGATTGCGTCGTGGGGCACAGATGCTTACTTTCTGCATTTCGACTATTGCCATTTGCCACCCCCTTTACGTCATATACCAATGCCAAACTAGGCCTGAACAAATGAGGACGCTATAAGCGTCCACGTTCAGCAATTAAAGCCGCGAAAGGCCTACTTATAAATAAACTCTTTAACTGCCTCTACTGCCTGAGGCATTCTCTCTGCCAGCTCACCGGACGGAGCAGCAAAACTGCCATCATGTGAGGCAACAAGCGCGTCTATTGTTTCTTGCTCACTCTTGAGCCACTTATCGCGCGCTTCCTTAATGCGAGCAGCTGAATCCTCTTGCGCCTTCTCAAGCATATCTTTGCTCTGACGCTCAGCCTCTTGACGTATCTCACGTGCTTGAGCACGTGCCTCCGCCACCATTTCATCGGCCTTGGCTTCAGCCTCTTTTACTTTGGAAATGGTTTGTTCTATCACCGCTCCTCCTCTTCTGTAAGGTGCTGGCTGATTGAATAATCAGCCAGCACCATCAATACTATACAGACAAATGTCCGGATTATTGCAAGAGAACCACGAGCGGTACTAACTAATGTATCCAGCTTCTTTCAGGATGTCGTGTGCCTTTGCCTCGTTGGCATCGCTCATCATAACGACAGGACCAGTGCAGCCCATGCCGCTCTCAGCGTAGATGCCAGCCTTCCAAAGTGCCTGAACAGCATCCTCAAGATCAAGTACGTCAACGCCCAAAATTGCGGCAGGAACCGGCTCTGCAGGCGGAGCCTTTACCTCTTCAGCAGGCTCCTTAGAAGCGTTCTTCTTGGCTGCGAGAGCTGCCAAGATGCCGTTCAAGCCAGCCTTCTCAGCTGCTGCGTACTCTGCTGCGACCTTATCAAAGATCTTCTCGTTCACAAGCTCTGCTGCAAAGACGAGCGCGTTTGCAATAACGGGAGCGCCCGATGCGCGAGAAACGATGAGAACGAGCTTGTCGTAGCCTTTGCCAATGCCAGGGCCATAGCCAAAACCAGCAGACTCAAAGCTGCCGCCCGTCGTGAACGAAGAGAGCATCTTGGTCAGAACATTGCCGGTCAAAGAGTCAGCAACCATGATGTCAGGCGTGCCCTTCAAGACATCGTTGCCACGCATGACGCAGCCGCCATCTGCACGGGAAGACTCTGCAAAGTCAAAGTCATATCCGCCGTCTTTGAGCTCGCGAAGTGCGTGCTCAACCTGGCGAGCACCATTAACGTTCAGAATGCCGACGGTAGGACGAGCAATACCTGTAGCCTTGGCAACAGCAAGGCCGTCAATGGTATTGCGAATCATGCCCTCTACCAGGTCTGGACTTGAGGTGCCAGTGGTGTTTGCGATGAACATCTCGCTGCCAACACCAGGTGTCACTGCACGACCCACGGTGGAGACGCCAATGGGGAACGGATAGTGCATGGTAACTGCACCGTCGATCTCATGGCTTTCGAGAAGCTCATCCATCTTCTTATGGCCATCTTCGTCGTTATCGACGTGGATGGTGGTAATGCCCTCATGCTCAAGTGAGCCGATGTAGTAGACATCGACGCCACGCTTAGCAGCAGCAACTGCTGCAGCCATAGCGTTCTCCTCGCCGTGCTCACTTCCCATGCCGGTCAGGGCAATCTTGGGACGCGGGCCAAAGGAGCCGCTCTCAAGGCCGTCAGCCATCTGCATGAAGGCTTGAGCGATTGTTTTCTGCAGATTGCTCATCTAATTGCCTCCTACTCGGCCTGAGCCAGGAGTGCGCTTGCGAAGTCCCTCATGGTAGAGGCAATCATGCCCTTGACCTCGTCCTCAGAGACACCGGACTCCTCGCCCTTGCCGTCGTTAGCCTCGATCATTACGGAGACACCATCAAAGAGGTTGGTCATGCGACCCAGGAAGAGGGAGCCCTTGCCAACAACCATGATGCGCTTCCAGGTGCCATCCTCGATACGCTTGTGTGCAAAGCCGAGAATAGGCACACCAGAAGGAATGTGACCCTGAGTTGGTGCCCAGCCAGGCAGACCATACTCTTCGGGGAAGGTCTTGAGCTGTGCCTTCTCCAGCTGACCCTTCTTGACGCCCAATGCGGCGATCATCTTGAAGTTGGACAGAGGAACATCACCAGCGCCAGCGGGCTTGGTGATATCAGGGTTCTGCATCTCAGGAGAGTACTTGTCCACGTCAGTAACAGTGAGACCAGCCTTCTCCAGAGGATCATACACGAGAGCACCAATAACGGACTGAGGAGCAGAGCCGGTACCAACTGCAACGCGTCCCAGAGCGTCGAGGTTAACAACAGGGCTTACACCATCGTCAGCAGTGACGATAACGCAGAGGCCACCAATCATGTCCTCAAGAACAGGCATATCCTTCTTGACGTGCTCTTTGCCGTTCATGCCAAGCTTAGCGGTGCAGCCGCCCGCGGTAACAGCAACGGTCTTGTAGGCACCAGCGGCAACGAGAGAAGCAGCCTCAATAAGTGCATGAGTAGGAGCAGCGCAGAAGCCACGAGCATCGGAGCCTGTTGCATTAACCAGACCAGCAATCTCAGCTGCAGCCTTTGCGAAGTTGCCGCCGCCACGCTGGTTCATATCACCGCAGGCTTCCTCAGAGCAGTCGACGACGTAATCGACATCCTCTTTGGCAATGCCAGCGCTCTTGATGCCGTAAAGAAGTGAAAGGACAGAAGATGCCTTCTCGACGATGTTCTCATGCATGATCTCTGCAGAGAGGTTGTGGTCAACATCATGTGCGCGGTTGACGCAGCCAACGAGCTTGCCCTGGAAGTAAAGACCCTCAGAAGCCTCTTCCTTCACGAGACGTGCGATCTCATCTGCATCAGTTGCTGCGGGAATACGAGCCATCATGGACTCATCAATAACCGGGTCAGCAGCGAGTTTGTCTTTGGTGGCATCAATGAATGAGCCATCGAGCTTCACGAGATCAAAGACATCACAGATGCCCATGAGGAGAATGAACTCATCCTCAGGCATGATCTCACCAAACTCGCCATAACGGTCTTTGCAGTCACACTCTTTGTCAAACCAAGGAAACTCGGTATTCTCCAGGTCTTCAGGAGTTTTGTTGCCAATGTAGACCTGGTTAGGAAGATAACTCAGGACCTGATCGTACGTGCGGAGGTGATTCGGAAGCTCTTTTAAGTATTCGCTATCCGGATTAACAACTCGCTCAGTCATCTGCGTAGTGCCATTGTAAATGACCATCTCGGGCGTGTGCGCCAGAACGTATCCGGTGCCTTTAATAACGCTCTTCATAGGTGTAAGTCCTCTTTTCCTGAGCTTGCCTCCCAACCATCCCTTTAAAGGCCGGGAGAATTCCGTTTTCAAAAAGAAGGAGGGGCGGCGACTTTAAAACCGCCGCCCCTCCCGCAATTTGCTAGTCGAGGTACTTGCAATAATCGGACCTGACGGACTCCATCTCATCGCGGATGTCATCCAAGTCAAGAACCATCTCCATCATGGAAACCTGGTCCTCGTAAACATCAGGATCGATCTCAGCCTTAACCTCAGGCTCGCAGACATGATAAACCGTGAGTCCCAACTGGACCCCAGTCAATGGACCGGCAAACGTAGGATCGCCATTGGTGACCGTCTCAGCGGTCAGACCAGCGCCCTCACCATCAGCGGTGCCAAGAAGAACGGTCACATTCTCAGGACCAAACTCCTCTGCAATCTCCTTAACACGCTTCTGGTTCTCCAGGTCCATTGCACCTGCAGCCGTTCAGACGAAGCACTCGGTTGGAGCGAAGATTACTTCGCCGCCGGCGCTCTCGGCACAAGCCTTGATAGCGTCACCAGGGACACCATCACGATCGCCGATAGCAACGATCTTCTTGCCTTTAATTATGCTCATGCCACGCTCCTTTCCTCTTCTCTATATCTCAAGGATCACACGGACGCGATCCACTTATAGACAATTATACTTGAAAATTTTGAAGCGACTATTCAAAAAAACTAAATGTACTTTTTAATCATCGCTTCGACATTCTCGGGCGTAGCGTCATCTTTTACGCACTCATCGATCTTCTCGCCGCCCTTATAAATTGCAATAACGGGGAGACCAAGGATCTTCTGTCCGATAGCAAGACGACGCGCCTTGGTGGTGTTGAGAGCGCAGAACTTAATCTTGTCGCCGTAAACATCAGCAAAGCCATGGATGTGCGGCATCAGAGCAGCGCAGGGAACGCAGCCATCGCCGTAGTAATCAACGAGCACATAGCCATCGGCGTTGAGAACCTCTTCGTCAAAATTCTTCTTGTCCAGTTCCAGCATGTTAATTCCTCCTACTTCAGACTATCGATGTACTTATAGGCATTCTTTGCTGCAATTGCACCATCAGCAGCTGCAGTTACCACCTGGCGAAGGCCCTTAGGCCTTACATCACCAGCCGCAAAGACACCCGGTACATTGGTTTGCATTTCCTCATCGGTCTTAATGTACCCATGATCATCAAGCTCAACCGCGCCCTTCAGCTCATCTGTGTTGGGCAAGTTACCAATGAATCCAAACAGACCGAAAAGACCATCTTCCGGATCAGCCTCAATAGTCGTGAGCTCGCCGGTCTTGGTGTTCTTTACGACCATCTTGTTCAGAAGGTCATCACCGTCGACCTCTTCAACGACGCTATTCCACATAAACTCGAGCTTCGGCGTCTTGAATGCCTTCTCCTGCACGAGCTCATCAGCACGGAGTGCGTCACGTCTGTGGATAACGGTAACCTTGCGTGCGAAGTTGGTGAGGTACATTGCCTCCTCAACTGCAGAGTTGCCGCCACCCACTACGTAGACCTCAAAATCCTCGAAGAAGTTTGCATCGCAGGTAGCGCAGAAAGAAATGCCCCTACCAACAAACTTATCCTCGTTCTTGCAGCCGATGGGGCGGGGGTGCGCACCAGTGGCAAGGATCACACACTTTGCCTGGTAGTCGCCCTTAGCACCGTGAAGCGTCTTGACATCGCCGTCAAGCTCAACGCTCTTAATGGTGTCAGACACACGCTCGGCACCAAACTTAGCGACCTGCTCGGTCATCCTCTTGATGAGGCTTGGACCAGACTCTCCCTCTACCTCAGATCCAGGATAGTTCTCGATCTCGTCCGTGATTGCAATCTGGCCACCATCTTGGCCCTTCTCAATCACGAGCGTGTCAAGTCTATCACGACCTGCATAAATAGCAGCGCTGAGGCCTGCGGGGCCTGCTCCCAAAATGATTAGATCGTAAACCTTTGCCATATGATGCGCTCCTCCGCTCTTATATAGCCGTTCCAGACGAACGGTATTAACGCTACTTTAGATCTTTACCTTAAACACCGTCTGTTCGGTAACTGGTGTGGTAAGTGCGTCAAGCGCAACACCGACGCGGTGGTAGCGAAGCTTCCACTGCTCTTCCTTCGGGGTGTTAGGATCACCGAGAGGATATGGGATGGAGATCGTAGGCACAATGCGGTTTGCGCCAACCGTCGTGGAGACGGGGACGAGGTTGCACATGTGAACGATCGGGAAACCAGCACGCTCAAAAACCTTGACCATCGTTGCACCGCAACGAGTGCAGGTGCCTCAAGTGGAGGTCATAATTATGCCGTCTACGCCGCCCTCCTTGAGGAAGGGGATGATCTCCTCTGCCATACGAGCAGCCTCACCCTCGGTGGTACCCGTACCAACCGTTGAGTAGAAGTACTCGTGCAGATGGCCCAGCTTGCCCTCTTTCTCATAGGCGCGCATGGCGTCTACAGGCACGCAGACGTTAGGATCTGCGTCAGCAGCTGCGGGGTCATAACCAGCGTGGATGGTCTTGAAGCCATTGGCTGCACGGTTAGGCAGTGCATCGAGCTTGGAGATGTCGTAGCGACCCCAGCGCGTAGCGGATGCAGACTGGATGCGATCAGGGTTGTCAACAGGAACAATGCCGCCACTGGTGACCAGAGCAATGGTTGCCTTAGACATATCAGGGATTGGATCGGCAACAGGCACAACATCCTTCACAGGGATGATGAGCTCGGTCTGATACGGCTCACCCTTGATCTTCTTGATGAGCATCTCAACGCCACGATATGCAGCGGTGTTCTCATGCTTGTTCTCAAGGAAGACCTCTTTACGCATGCCACGAGCAAAGTAGCCCTCGGCATCTGCGCCGAGCGTAGGCTCGCCAGCCAGAACCTTGTTGAGGTAGCCAATCATCTTGGGGACATCTTTGCGCATCTTAGCTGCAGAGTTGCCACCCTTGAAGATAACGACATCCTTCTTGTACATGTCAACACCAGGGGTCTCCTCGTTGAAAGAGGTGACAGCGGGGACATGGAACTTCTCCTGCACAGCCTTGCAGATAGCACCGCAGGCTACGGTATAACGACCAGCCTGGAATGCAGGTCCTGCAACAAATGCATCCATAGGCTTGTCCTCGATCATCTTGATGATGCGATCGACGGCTTCCTCGGTGTTGGAGCCCATGAAGTTATCACCGCAGACGATGGTGTAGGTAACCTCTGCATCCTTGAGAGCTGCATTGATGGCCATGGTCGGTCCAATGGTGCCCTCTACCAGGTAAGGCTCGATATCTGCCTTTTCCTCGCCACCGACGCCAGCGAAGAACTGATTGATGTAGCAAATAACACTCTTAGGCATTGTTTCCTCCTTTCAAGTGGTAGTTATTAGAACTCTTTCATGGTCTTCAAGCTGAGACCAGAGATGTGATCACCGCAGAACCAGTTGTTGTCCTCCATGATGATGGAGCCATCATCACGTGCAGACTTACCCAGGATCTCGTCATAGCCCCATGAACCAGACATGCCGTCGCGGTTCATTGCCTCAAGGTTGCCGATAACGGTCTTGCAGGCAGGAAGCTCGGTGAGCTCACCCACGTTGCCGGTGGAAACCAGAGCGGTGAGTTTGTCGTCGAGAACAACGAGCGGCTGGCCAACGCCAGTACGACCGTCGGACTCGTTGGAGATGCCGACAACGCCAATGCCTGCATCCTCGAGGATGACCTGGCAGCGGACATAGTCCGTATCGGGGTTGCCGTAGCCCTCCTCGGTGACAATTGCATAATCAACACCGAGAGCAACAGCCATATTGCGAACCATGACAGCTGAACGCTCCTTCTGATCAAGAGCAACGTTCAGGTTAGACATGATCACGCCGACGAAGTTGAAATCAATTCCGTCGTGCTTGTACATCTCTTTGATAGTGGGGAAGTTCTGGAACTCATAGGTTGACCACTTGGAAGAAGCGGGCATGAAGGAGCCTGAGATGATGGCACCATCGAAGACCTCGGTGGGGCTTACGAAAGTCGGGAGGAACTTGTTCATGTCCCAGCCATACCACAGGTCGTTATAGCCAAGAGCCTCCATCTGAGACTGTGGCTGCAATACGATTGCCACATTGGGCAGGTCGTTGCGCTTCGCGTCACGCTTGAGGATAGGATCAAAGGTATAAACCTCAGTGTCCTCAGCCTCAACGTCTTTCACGATCTTGCCGAGCCACTCAGCAAAGCGGTGGCCAGCCCAGCGCAGCGCATGGTTGCACTTCTGCTGCTCGTGACGCTCGAACTCCTCATCAGTATCGCCAACAAGGCAGATGTTGATGATCTCAGACCAACGAGTGTGCTTTGCACCCTCGCCGCCCATGTCAATGACGCCGTCGCCGAAGGAGCCCCACTCTTTACCGACTACCGTAACGCAGCAGTCTTTAAGAGCCTTGAGCTCACCGTCACCTGCAGGGGAAACCTCGCCGGTAACACCCGGGAACAGGGTGCGGCCATCCATACGGACGCGCGGCTCAATGGTCTCGATGACTGGCACGATACGCGTGTCGTCACCAGGGTGAGCAATCACAATGTCGAGATCGGTAATGTGATCATCCTCGCCCTTGAGGTAGGAGATTGCTGCCTCCTTGTCGATGGTGAGGACCCCATCAGCGAAAGAATTCTCGCTGCCGAGGACGACATCCTTGACGTGGATATTGCCAATTTCCAACTTCATGTAGCATTGCTCCTCTCTATAACTCGCTTACATCGCAAAAAACAACACACGAGGTCAAAATTTCCTTCGTGTGTCCTGGCGCTTAATATATTACGAACGTGATTATTTAGAAACAAGGCACAGGCGATTAGAAAAAATTTCTACCAACCAACGGTTGGCAAAAAGCTGCGAATGGAGTTTTTTATGAAGAAGAAGTCATATTTTCTTCATAAATGGTCCTTAGTTGACTGTTTTTTCTATCAAAACGTATACAAATGAAACGAGCTGGGATGATATTCCACCCAACTCGTCTCATTTGCAAGATTTTACTTGACAACTATAAGTTCATATGCTTCTTGATTCTTAGATCATTTCGAGGAACGCCTCAATGCGCGTCTTGAGCTGTCCTTCATCTTCAGATGAATAATTGGTCGTTACATGGATAAAGGGATATCCCGCCTCTTCAGCAGCCGCCTCCATATTGAAAGCCTCCATCTCATAGATGGTGCAGAAGTGCAGCGAACAATCAATGATGCCATCTGCGTGCAGATCCTTTGCCATCTGGATAACATCTTCTTCACGTTTCTTATTGGGAGTGAAGATAGCGCAGTGGATGTTAAAGTAGCGATCGGCTATATAATCAAGCATCTCGTCCACAGTCTCACCAGACTCGTTGACGAGTTCCTTGTAGTAACGGCTGCCTGTGCAACACTCCTCGCCCACTACAACTCCACCCGCCTTCTCGATGATGTTGAAGAGCTTCCAGTTGGGAACTGCCATGGGTGTACCGGTGTAGAGAAGACGCTTGGTGCCCTTAGGCGCCACACCCACTCCCTCCTCCACGCGCTTCTCGCACTCATCTGCCATGGCATTGATAGCTTTGGTCAGGCGTACTGAATCGTCCATAAAGGCAGCCTGCGTGGTGAAGAGAGCATCAAGGCCACTGATAGGCACTGGGTCTGCTGCGCGAACCTTTGCCAGGCGTTGAAGTGCACGGCGCTTATCGTTGGCTACCTTGATGGCACTGCGGAGAGAGTCCGCCGTGATCTTTTGGCCGGTTTCCTGCTCGATACGCTCTGCCAAACGATGAATCTCGTTTCTCCAGACCTGCTTGGTCTCATCTGTGCGCACATGTGGGATGTCCATAATGTACATGTTCTTTTGTGTGGCAAAGAACTCATAGCCCTTCTTTTTGCCATCACAGGTATTCTCACCCACAACAAGATCTGCCGTCTCGATGTAGGGGCAAACATGACCAAGTTCAAAGCCGGTAAAGCCCTTGATGAGCGGACAGGTGTTGCGCGGCAGATGCTTCTCGACCTCTTCTGGCGCCCAGTCCGCACCCGCACACAGCCCCACGCCCACGCCGCCTGCGGCAGCAATGATCTCTTCTGGCACATAGAGACAGAAAGACCCGATGACTTTTTTAATTTCCCCGGACTCCTTAGCATCCAGAAGTTCCTTGATGCGACCGGAGTGCAAGTTGCCAGCAAAGTTATCTAAATAAGAAGTGGTTGCTGGGCGGTTATGCTGTGTCAGAAAGGTATCTCCGTACATCTGCCCCACAGCACCCAAGAGAGCATCATGCGACTCAACGTTCATGTTGAGACTTTCCCACATAGGATGGTAATCAATTGTTCCTTCTGCCATACCAAACCTCTCCTTCTATATAAGTATTAGCGGCGCTCCCCAGCGCCGATCACATTGTAAGAAGTGGCTCATGCGGCTTTTGTTAAGCACCAACCAGTGGAATTTGCCATGCTGTAAGCGCAATATTTATTGATTAGTTTTTTATACACGCAGTAATCAGAAGCGTTGTTTGTACTTCCAAAAAAAGAGCCGCCCCGCTTGGGACGGCTCTAGAGCAAGAAGGTTTCGGTGGGAACGTGTCGTTCACGTCTCGATAAGGCGCGCGTACTTTGTTCCATAAGCAACTTCGTGTTTGTGCTGCCTTACGCCGCTGCCTTCTCCGTGCTCTGACCACCAAAGATATGCATCAGGAAGCGAATGAGTGCATAGCAAACAAGCGCGGTTGCAATGATGGTTTCAATGAGGACGAATGGTGCTAGCCAGGGGGCAGGAGCATTCATTTTTGCCAAAGCCCCCATTGTCTGCTTGATGGCAATTGCAGAAATCACAAACGGGAAGGTGTAGGCTGCGTAGCTCGGCGCAAAGGCCGTATTCTTAAGGAAGCGTGGGAGCTGCGTAAGAACAACCACATAAAGAATAGTTGCTACTATCTCCATGCACACAAGCAGCATCTGAGACTTTGGGGTAACCGACTGCACATAGGCAGCTACACAAAGGCTTGCAGGCGCCGTCATAATGCAAAAGACCGGACGAGCAGGAACGGGTGGCTCGCCCACCTTTGCATAGCGCATAATAATTGCAACAGTGAGGATGATAAAGGTCACAAGACCAAACCAGAAGCACGCGGTCCCAATAGCCTCCATGCCAAATGCAGGAGCAGAAACAGAAGCTGCTGCAATTCCTACATAGACAATGTACCAGCTGGGAAACACCTGCTTGAGGTTGAAGTGCAGTGCATACTTAGCGGTAAACCACACGATAAGCGCAAGATGCAGGCACAGGCCAATGACCCAAATTGCCATGCCCAGACCAGCCGAGATGGGCTTGGCGTAGGCACCCAGCAACAAAAGAGCCATGGGGAAGGTACCTGAGATGCTCGCGAGCATCGGGTTTTCCATATCCTTCTTAACCGAGTCAAAGTCGGCCACCAGATGGGCCAAAAACAAGATGCCCAGGCAGACGGAAATGACGCCGAAGATACCGCGCACGACCTCGGAGTAGCTCTGGAGCAAGTTGCCCAAAGCTGCGCAACCGAGCATCACGCCGGTGATCGGAAGAGGGACTCTCTTAAGCAACGAAGGCCTCCTTCTTAAGGGGCTGGACATCCTCAATCTTGAGGCGAGGCAGTGGCTCGTCTCCACCTTCGGTACCGGCGTCGAGGTTCTTAATGCCCTCCTCGCGGCAAACGATCTCTGCAACCTTCCATGCGCAAAGGCCTGTGAACCAGATGCACTGCTCCTTGTGCTCACCCTCGCCCATATTGAACTCGCGTGTCAACACACGGCAACATAATGCATGCTTGCCATTTGCCTCGCGGAACCAGTCGTGGAGCTCGTGGGTAAGGCTCATGCAGCGCTGGACCACAGGATCGGTGGGGCCATTTTGCTGCGTGCGGCCATAGAGCATACCGAGGGCAGCAACACCACCATTAGCGGCACCACACATGCAGCCAGACTTACCAACACCCACGGACATACCAGAAACCATAGCAATGACTGCCTCTGGTACATCTACCTGAAAGATGTCACGAATTGCGCACATGACAGCCTCATCGCAGAAGAAGCCACCTTTATAGTAAGACTCAGCAAGACGCTGAACCTTGTGCGGGCTGACCTCAGTAGCACCGATTGCAAAATTAGCCATTCTTTCTCCTCTCTAACTCACCCGCCCCCTGCGGGCTAATACCCTCTTATGGTATCAGTGCGATCTTGAATGAAAAGGCAGTACTCATATGCATTTATTCTCACTGCATAGTATTGCTTATATTATCCTCTTTGATGTTATGTCGGTCTAAATCCATACGCGTATGTGTATATGCTCATTACTCCGTATGGTCTAATTGCATCATTCTTGAAACGATCATTTTTTATTTGCCCCGAAACGTTTTCTTTTTATTTGATTATCGTTTAAGAAGTGCCTCGACAAAAGCGCAGAGCCGCTCAAACGTGTCAAGCTCCATCCGCTCGTGTGGCGTGTGTGCGCCCTCGATTCGAGGCCCCACCGAAAAGACTTCCAACCTAGGCAGCTTGTCCGAGAAGACCCCGCACTCCAAACCTCCGTGCGTAGTGGTTAGCGCCACGGGCACACCAAAAAGGGCCCGATATACCGCTTGCGCCTCTAGTAAAAACGACGAGGAGACATCTGCCTGCCATGGCTCATACCCTCCTGTCAGCTTGAATGTGCAACCAGCATGTCGAGCTGCTAGATCCACCGCATCCACCAGGGGCTTCTCGCCTCCTTTGACATTTGTTCTGATGGAAATAAGCACCTGAAGTTGAGACGGCGTATCCATGGACACCATGCTCACATTGTCGCTCGTCTCTATGGCGCCGGGGAAGTCATCGCTCATACGCAAGACGCCCTGCGGCAGCGCGGTAAGAAACGCGATCGCATTTTGCGTTGCGCGCGCGTCGGCCACCTGCGTAGTGATAGTTCCAAGCCAGTTTGTGGCAAGCGTAGCGCCAGGTTCTAACGGTGCAGCGCTGCTCAGGCTTGCCGCGAGCTCGCCTACAATCTCAAGGAATAGCTTCTGCAGGTCATGTGGCGTATCTACCGTGCTGGGCGCCGGCGCAGGCGTGCGCCGGGCGAGAAGAGCCACTTCCGCGCGGGCGTTTGCCGGGATTGCATTTTCCTTCTCGCCCGCGTGAAATGAAACGAGACCCAGCTCAATAGCCCCCTCCGTACGGCTTATGAGCTGGGAATTCAGGGTTGTGAGGAGCTCTGCCATGAGCAGCGCGGAATTCTTGTGGCCGAGTGCAATATCGATGCCGGAATGGCCGCCGAGAAGGCCCGCGAGCGTAAGCTCAGCGTGGGCGCATGTGGCTTCCTGCGCAGAAAGCGGCAGCTCACAAGTGATATCGGTCCCCGCGCAGCACCCCACCACAAAGACGTCTGGCACGGTGAGATCCAGGTTGAGCATGCGGCGGGCGGATATGGCCGAACAGTCCATTTTTTTGGCCCCTACCAGGCCAATCTCCTCGTCCACGGTGAGTATGATCTCGAGCGCGGGATGGCTGAGCTCGTTGTTTTCCAGCACGGCCATGCATATTGCCACGCCCGCGCCGTCGTCTGCGCCAAGCGTTGTGCCCACTGCCGAGAGCCAGCCGTCTTCCTCATGGAGCTCGATGCCATCGTGTGAGAAATCGTGGCTAGATTCTGGCAACTTCTGGGCAACCATGTCCAGGTGGGCTTGCAGTGCCAGCGGACACTCAGTCTCTCTTCCCGCGCTTGCCGGCTTGAAGATCACCAGGTTGCCATAGGTATCGGACCAGGTCCTGAGGTTGCGCTCGCGCGCCCACGCCGCTAGTGCGGCGCTCACGCGAGCGGTATCTTTGCTCGCACGTGGGATAGCGGAAAGCCATGCAAAATTGCGTCTGACCTGGTCGTAGAGCACGGTATTCATGGTACTTCTCCTCTGCTGACTCCTAGGGAATCTCCTGGGGAATTTCCTGGGGAATCTCTTATGAAAAGGGCTCGGAGCTGCCTGGATGTGGCAACTGCGAGCCCTGGGACAATCTATGGTGCGTGGACTAGTGATTCACAAAGTTCAAGAACTCGTTCAAGCGCTCGTTGCTCTTGCCATCAATCACATCCTGCGGAGATCCATCGGCCGCCACCTGGCCACCGTCCATGAAGATCACGCGGTCGGCAACGTCGTGCGCAAAGTGGATCTCATGCGTGACCAAGACCATGGTCATGCCCATGTCCGCAAGCTTTCTGATGGTTGCCAAAACCTCGCCTACCAGCTGCGGGTCAAGAGCACTCGTGGGCTCATCCAACAGAAGGACGTTGGGCTCAACCGCCAGCGCACGCGCAATACCCACACGCTGCTGCTGGCCGCCGGAGAGCTTTGACGGGAAGAAATCCTTACGCTCAGTCATGCCGACAAGATCCGGGTATTTGAGAGCCTTTTGCTCCGCTTCGGCCTTGTCCATCTTCTGAACCGTGACGAGCGCCTCCATAACATTTCCCAGCGCCGTCTTGTTCTTGAAGAGGTTGTAGCTCTGAAAGACCATGGCAGAGTGTCGCCTGAGCGCCAAGACCTCGGCCTTGGTGTAGTGCTCCGCATCTACCTTGTCATTTTCTATCGTCACCGTGCCTTTGGTGGGCACCGTCAGAAAATTGAAGCAGCGCAGAAGCGTCGACTTGCCGGTGCCCGACGGCCCGATAAGTGCCGTGACCTCGTTTTTATTGAGCGTGAGGTTAATGTCTTTCAAGACATTGGTCTCGCCGTAGGATTTATACAGATGCTCAACTTTTATCAGTGGCTCAGCCATGGTTCTCAAATCTACTCTTCGATGATGGATTGGGTCATATCGTTATGCAGCCATTTGGTGACGATCTCCGCCATGGAGCCGTCGGCCAGCATCTTGTCGATCTGCTCGTTCACAAAGTCGCAGTACTTCTGGCCCTCGTCGGTCTTAGCAAAGAAGTAGGCCACGTTGTTGGCCATGGTACGCTCGTCTAAGAAGCGAACCTCATCATTGTTGGCGTCTTCCCACTTATAAACTGCCGTATCGGTGGTGAACATGGCGTCAATGCGCCCGAGAGCAAGGTTGCTCAGGCCCGCGTTGGAATCATCATAGGTGGTAATGGTGAAGCCGTATTTGCTGGACATCTCCTCCGCGATGGTCTGAGATGCCTGGCCGTTGGCAACGCCGCAGTTCTTGCCAGCAAGATCCTCGAACGTATTGATGTCGGTGTTGTCCTTGCCCACAACTACGCACTGAGCGTCGCCGTAGTACGGGTGAGAAGCCAGGTACTTGTCTGTGCGCTCCTTCTTGACCGCCAAGCAGTTGGCAACCACGTTTGCACGGCCGGCGTCCAGCTCACCAAACATGGAAGAGAACTCTGCCTGTTTGACCTCATAGTCGACACCGGTGTTCTCCTTGATTTTTGCCCAGATATCCGCATCAATGCCGGTCCACGATCCGTCCGTACCAATAAGGGAGTACGGCTCACCCGTGCCGCCGGTAACAATGGTGACCTTGGTGATGGCATCGCTTGAGCCGTCCTGGGAGTCACTTGAGTTGGAAGAGCTGGCAGCAGAGCCTCCTGAGCAGCCGGCCAAAAGCACCGAGGAACCCGCAAGTGCGCTCACAGCAAATGCACCCTTCAGGAAGTTCCTGCGTGACAGAGATCCCATTTCTTTCATTCTTGATACCTTTCATCTTGTATGACACAGCTTGTGAGCTGTATTTACCTTTACTTTTGGCAAGAAGCTTAAGTACCTGTTACGCCTGGGCGAGAAGTTCTTGCGCCGGCGGCGCGTCCGTCCTAGTACATGGCCTCGCAGCGGCGCTGCAAGTACTTGCTAATAGCGCTGAAGATGAGGATGACCACCCAGTAGACAAGCATGACAGCGGCGTAGATCTCAAAGTAGCGGAACGAATTTGCGCCCAAGATCTTTGCTGCTCCCATGATGTCAGGCACACCGATCATGAAGGAGAGCGACGATAGCTTGATCAGGTTGATCATGTCGTTAAAGAGCGGCGGCAGGGCAACTCTGACTGCCTGAGGCACGACGATACGCCAGAATACCTGCGCGTTCGTCATGCCTAATGACGCGGCTGCCTCACGCTGACCTTCGTCCACAGAAAGCAGAGCACCGCGGATACTTTCTGACATGAAGGCGCCAATGTTGAAGCTCATCACGATTGAAACAGCAACCATAGGTGTCATGTTTCGAATTACCGTGCTGTAGACAGCCATGCCAAAGTAGAAAAAGTAGAGCTGTGCCACCACTGGCGTACCGCGCATAAAGGATACATAGACGCGGGTAATGGGATACAAAATCTTTACCTTATAGGTGGCAACCATGGCCACCAAGACGCCTATGACCAGCGCAAGTGCCGTAGCAACTAAGGTGAGCTCAAGCGTTACATCCAAGCGTGCTGCAATTTGCGGTATGCAATACAAAAAGTACCCAAAATCAAACACAAGAGCTCCTCACTGGCCTGTCTGTACTGAAAGTTAATCTATCCTGACTGTCCTACTCTACGCTTACGCGTGCTTAAGCGAATAACTAATACCGATTAGTTATTCACCATTTAGCACCCGCGCAACACGCACGACACTCACGCCTAGCGCGCATCCACCGTGGTGATGGCGCCGCGCTCAAAGCAGTACGGAGCAATCTCGTTGCCAATTCCTGGCGCATCAGGCACCACAAGCTTGCCATCTTCTGGCTGATAGTCCACTGTCGTCAGGCGACGCACGTAATCATAGCGGTTGTAGACATGATGCTCGTGGATCTGAAAGTTGGGTATGACAGCCTCAAGCTGCAGCGCCGCGGCCGTCAGAAGCAGGCTTGAGCACACGTGCACCTGCACCGACACATCAAAGGCATAAGCCATGTCACAGATCTTTTTGGCCTCCGTCAGGCCGCCGCAGTTGCCAATATCAGGCTGGATGACCTGCACGCTCCCCTGCTCCAGGTATGGCATATACTGCCAGCGCGTGTAGACGCGCTCGCCTTGAGAGAGCGGCAGCGGGCACTTCTCGCCCACCCGACGCGTCAGATTGGGCATCGAGAGGCACGGCTCCTCAAAGTAGAAGACGTCATACGGCTCCATCAGGTGCGCCAGCTGCATCGCGCTCAAGACGTCGGTGGCCGAGTGGTTCTCCACAATGATATCGACGGCGGGCCCCACCGCATCGCGCACGGCCGCCAGGCGCCCGACCACCAGGTCGGTGTAGCGCTTGGACAGCAGCCCGTGGCGATCGCGCGGCGTGAAGTTCACACCCTCCTCGTCAAAGTCAAAGAAATCGTACTTGAGCGCGTCATAGCCCTCGTCCAAGGCGAGAAGAGCTGCGCGCACGTAATCTTGATTGCTGGAAGCGGGCTCTTTGTGGTCGGTCCAGCCAAACTGCAGCTGCGAGGCGTAGCAGCGCAGGTCCTGGCGCATCTTGCCGCCCAAAAGTTGCCAGACGGGAGCTCCGAACGCCTTGCCCTTGATGTCCCAGCAGGCAACGTCGATGGCAGAGATAGCTGCGTAGATGACTGGCCCTCCGTTAAGACCCCAGAACGTGGTCTGGTTGAGCTTGTTCCAAATGACCTCGGTATCCAACGGGTTCATCCCTATGACAAGGCGCGCGTAGTCCTCAAGCTGGCCAACTGCTCCGTGGGATGCACGGCCATAGGCAAGCGCGGCCTCGCCGTCTCCGTAGATGCCCTCGTCCGTATAGACGCGGCACAATACCGGCGACCACGCCGGATTGTCCACAGGCTTTTCCTCCATGAGAATGATGTCTACCTTGGTGATCTTCATGCGCTTGCTCCTCCCTCGTGACACAGCGATTCTTTACCACGTGGCCCGCTGAGCGCACCTTACGCTACGCGTATCTTTTGCTAATCAGTCCGAATTCCTAGCTTCTTTTTTCAAGTGTTAGCGTATGCACAACTGTGCAGATCACAAACGATCTGCTTTTACTCATTAGACGGGGGACCTATGAGATCTATTGGCATTGATATTGGCTCCACCGCAACCAAAGTGGCAGTCATCAACGACGGCGCGCTTGAGCTGACCCTTCTGGCGCCCACGGGCTTTTCAAGCATTCAGGCGGCTGAAAGTGCCAAGAAATCCCTGGCAACACATGATATTGATGTGGAATCAGAGCAGGTTGTGGCAACAGGCTATGGTCGCATTGCTGTTCCTTACGCCACCAAAGCTGTAACAGAGATCACCTGCCACGCTAAGGGTGCCTGGTGGCTTTTTGGCAGAGATGGCGTGGTGATTGATGTAGGCGGCCAGGACACCAAAGTTTTGGAACTCAAAGCTGGCATGCTCAAAAAGTTTCTCATGAACGACAAATGCTCTGCAGGTACGGGCAAATTCCTAGAAATTATGGCAAACCGTATGAACGTAACCCAGGATAAGCTCTCTGAGCTGGCCGCATCAGGCGAGAAAATCACGATCTCAAGCATGTGTACGGTATTTGCAGAATCCGAGATCATCTCCCTTATTGGCCGTGGGGAGCCGCTGGAAAACATTGCCTCTGGCGTCATTGAGTCAGTCGTAGGCAAGGTGGTAGCGCTGGCCGCGCAGATTCCGGGGGATGAGTGCTTCTTGACCGGCGGCTTTTGTGACAACGCCTACATTGTCGAGCGGCTAGCCAAAAAGCTGGGCAAACCCGTGAGCACGCGGCCAGAAGCGCGCTACGCAGGCGCCATCGGCGCCGCTCTCACCGTGCAGCCAAAGGCCACCCAAAAGCCACAGGATAGCTAACGCTGCAGGTAGAGGTAATTCTCGCCCGCTTGAATAACCAAAGGAGAGGACTATATGAGCACGGCAACACTTCCCAACAGTACAACCGCCATACCTACGCCGCTTGATCTCCCCAGCACGTTTGAGGAGTATAACGAGGCGCGCAAGCAGGGCTTTATGCGCGTGCATGACTTCAAGAAAGCAGGCGGCAAGCTGGTGGGAACGCTGTGCACCTACGCGCCCGCAGAAGTTATTGAGGCAGCCGGCGCCGCATGCGTGGGCCTGTGCGGCACGAGCGACGAGCCCATCGACGCCGCGGAGACCGTTTTGCCCAAAAACCTGTGCCCCCTCATCAAGTCTACCTACGGCTTTGCGCTGACCGACAAGTGCCCCTACACCTACTTTTCTGACCTCATTGTGGGCGAGACCACGTGCGACGGCAAAAAGAAGATGTATGAGCTCCTGGGCGAAATTCGCCCGACCTACGTCTTGCACCTGCCCAACGGCCAGCTCAAGGATCACGAGAAGGACAGCTGGTACCAGGAGGTGGTGCTGCTCAAGGAGAAGCTGGAGCAGATCTATGGCGTGAAGATCACCGACGACGATCTGCGCCAGGCGGTTCACAACAGAAACCTGTATCGCAAAGCACTGCTTGCCCTCTTTGAGCTGCAAAGAACCGATCCGTGCCCCATGAGCTCGGTGGAGTTTATGTCTACACTGCAATCGGGTACATTTGCTATGGACGTGGTGGCTCAGGCCGAGAAGATCCAGGAGCTTGTAGCCACGCGCCGCAAGGAGGCTGAGTCGGGCGCAGCTGCTCAGCGCACCGGCGCCAAGCGCATTGTGCTGTCTGGCTGCCCCGCCGGTGGCCTCATCAACAAGGTGGGCAAGACCATCGACGATAACGGCGGCGTGATTGTCTGTTTGGACAGCTGCATGGGTGAGCGCACCAACTCCATGATGATCAACGAGGACGCGCCGAACATTTTGCGCGCCATCTCCGATCGGTATCTCCAGATCAATTGCTCGGTCATGACACCCAATAGCGGCCGCTTTGACAACACGCTGCACATGGTCGAGAAGTACCACGCAGATGGCGTGGTCGACGCCGTGCTGCAGGCGTGCCATACGTTCAACCTGGAGTCCATCACGTTGGGTCGCGTGCTTGAGGACCACGGCATCCCCTACATGAAGCTTGAGACCGACTACTCCGCAGGAGACCAAGGCCAGGTTTCGACCAGGCTTTCCGCCTTCATAGAGATGATCTAGCGGCAGGCGGCGGGCGCCCAAGCGCGCAACGCGGGCGATAAGAACGTGGGCTCGCAACAGCAGGAGCTGGCACGCGCAACGGCGCGTGCCAGCTCCTTTATTTCAAACGCCAGGTTCTTATCGCCCAGACGCGCGGCTTTGCGCGCGTGCGCGCGGCCGCATGACACGGACGTCCGTGCCGGCCTACTCGTCCTTTGCGAAGTTGATGCTGTAGACGAAGTTTGCCGGGTCGTAGAAGTCGAGCGCATCGCCATCGACCTCGGCGTAGGGATAGCCAAAGTCGTTGAGGGGCTCGCCGGCCTGCTTGGGCTCAAGCTCGAGGTCTCTACCAGAACTGATCTGGCAGCGCTTGGCGTCCCAGTCTCCCCAGAAGTAATCCGCAGACTCCTTGGCCTCTGCAGAATCCTTTGACCAGTTATTCTTGAGAACTGCCTTCAAGACGTCGGCGGGATCTGCTGCCACCCAGCCCGTTCCCGGCAGATAGAACTCACACCAGCAGTGCTGCGCTTTTGTTGCGTCGGCGTCTCCCATGCGGATGCCAAAGTGCTCACGTGCAGGCACGCCCACCGCACGGTTGAGTCCAACAAAGACCGAGTTGATATCCGTGCACTTGCCGGAGCGCGTCGAGAGCAGCGCACACACGTCACCCTGGCCGCAGCCCACGGTATTCTCGTCACGATTCATGTTAGCAATGACCCAGTCATAGATGGCGCGCGCCTTGCCCAGGTAGCTCGTCTCGTTGCCGACGATCTCGTTGGCAGCATCCGTTATCTGCTGATTGTTGGAAGGCACCATGGAAGAGCCCTCTAGGTACTGCTTAGCCTCAGCATCGGGCTCGCCTTGCTCAACCAGCTCGGGGCAGCCGACCTCTTGGCGCGTTGCATGCCACGCGAGCTCTGCCGTGCGCGTCGTGGGATCAGCATCTTCTGCCCACTCCACATAGAGCATCTGGTTGCCCAAGGAATCCGTGGTGATCTCGGCCGTGGTGGCGCCAGGCGCGTCAAAGGTGACGTCTTTGATCTCCTGGTGATCATCGCTCACCGCAACGGGCAGCCACAGGCGCACGCCCTTGCCCGCCTCATACTGCGTCAAGTCAACCGTGGTGGTCAGCGTGCCCGAAACCACCGCACGGTTAACGGAGACCTCTGCTGAGGCAGACGTGCCCGATGCGCTTGCCGTAATGGTTGCATCTCCTGCCTTGTGCGCGGTGACGGTGCCGTCCTCTGCAACCGAAGCCACTGCATCGTTGCTGGATTCAAAGGTTACGCCATCAGTCTCTGGCGTGACCGTTGCCGTGGTGGTGGCGTCCTTGTCGAGCTTGGCCTCCGCCAAAGACACGCTGATGTTCTCGACCGACTTGGCATCAGATGAGCCGCTCTGCCCGCTTTGGCCCGAGCAGCCCGCCAAAGTTGCTGCGGCAGCCGCTCCAAAACAGCCCGTTACAAAACTCCTACGTGAGATATCCATGATCTCCCCTTCCTCATGAGGGTCCCTTGCCCTCCCAATCCAACATCTCTCAAACCGCTGGGCGAGAAACCCCGGCGGCAGAAACTGCTAGCCGCTACGCCCCATGCGCCAGAAGCCACTAGCTCAGCTCTGATATAAGCTGCTCCAGCTCGTCCTTCTCGACCGCGCCGACGCGCACCCGCTCAATGTTGCCGTCCGATCCCACAAAAACCGAAGTCGGAAAGCCCGAAACGTTTAAGTACTGAACCAGAGAGGCGTTTTCATCCATCCAGACCGTGAAGTCAACGCCCTGCTCATGCGCCCACGTCACAAAGTCGTCCGCGCTCTTCTCGCCAAAGGTGTTGGGCGTGATGATGGTCACAATCTCAACATCGCCAGCCTCGGTGTGGTTGTGATAGATCTCAGACATGGTGGCCATGTCCTCAACGCAGCTGGTACACCAGCTACCCCAGAACTCAAAGTAGACGGGCTTGCCCTTGAGCTCGCTGAAGCGATGCTTATTGCCATCCAAGTCTGTGAGCGTGACATTTTTCCAGGCAGACGAGACGCCGGATGCATCCACATCGCCCGCCGATACGCCCTGCACAGAGGCAATGTTTGCCGCATTTGCCTCTGCCTTACGCGCGGCGATAAGGCCTTGTGCCTGCGTAAAAGTCATCCATATACCCATGGCCGCAATGAGAATGCCTCCCACACGCTTGACGAGCGGCATATACTTCTGCACTTTGCTCAAGCGGGCGAGAAGAACATCTGAGGCAAGCGTGATAACCACAAATGGCACGCAGAGTCCCAGCGAGTACACCAAAAGCAGCAACGCCCCCGCGCCGGCGCTTCCCTGCTCTGCCGCCAGCGCCAAAATGGATCCCAGGATAGGTCCTACACACGGCGTCCAGCCAAACGAGAAGCCCAGCCCCAAGAGAAAGGAGCTTGCTGGGTTTCCACCCTTGATCTTGGAGAGATCAAACCTGCGCTCGTTTTCCAGCACACGGATATGGATCACATCGGCCACAACCAGGCCAAACGCAAAAATGATAACGCCCAGCACAATGCCGAGGACATGGTTGTTGATGATAGTGCCAACCGCACCGGCGCCAAAGCCCAAAAGGACAAAGACGGTTGAGATGCCCAAAACAAATGCCAGGGTATTGGCACTTTTGCGCCACAAGCCCAGGTCCTTCTCGGCCATATCCGACGTCAGAATTCCCACATAGACCGGCAAAAGCGGGAGGATACAGGGCGAGAAGAACGAAAGCGCACCTGCAGAAAGTGCACTCAGAAATGATGCTGCATCCATTAACTAACCTCCTGTTAGTAATTCACGATCAACATCTTATGGCGCATATAATTTTGGAATTTGTCTATTTTTACTCACAATGTAATTTCCGCAGTATCAATATTAAACCGATGTTTTACCGAGCCAAACCGACCGTTTACCGATAAACTTGCGCGCACAGGCGAACCCGCCATCGTATTGCCGGCTCACCGACCGCTCATCGGTGATTATTGCGTTATTTCGCTGATTTACCCGTGGCATTATTACTATGAGTACGTCAGAGTTTCATTACGTTTCTATTTGGCACGTCTGTACTAAACGCCAGCTTGAGTTGGCAAGATAGGAGCATCCATGGCAGATGCAATTCGTAAAGTCAACGTTATTGGGCACCTGCACCCCGACACAGACTCTATCTGTTCGGCAATCAGCTACGCCTATTTAAAAAACCAGGTCGATAAGCCCATCTACGAGGCACGTCGTGCCGGCGCCGTCAACCGTGAGACGCAGTTTGCGCTCAAGACGTTTGGTTTTGAAGAGCCAGCGCTCATCACCAGCGTGGCGCCACAGATCAAAGACATCACCTTCCAGCACCAGCCGGGCATCGACGCAGAAACCAGCCTCTATGTGGCATGGAATCTCATCCAGGAGTCCAAGGTTGACACGCTGGTTGTGACGGACAAGTCAAACGATATCTTGGGCCTGGTATCCGTGAAGGATATTGCCAATGCCAACATGGATATCTTTGATACCGCTGTTCTTGCCACCAGCAAAACCCTCTACACCAATGTTCTTGACACGCTCAACGCAGAGATGGTGGCAGGAGATCCCAACAGCTGCGTGCCTGACGGCAAGATCCGCGTGGGCACCACGCCGGAGATGATGGAGGGCAACATCCAGCAGGGTGACATTGTGTTGGTCACCAACCGCTATGAGACCCAGCGCTTTGCCGTGGAATCAGGCGTCGGCTGCGTGATTGTATGCAACGGCGCACATGTTTCGCACGTTGTAGTGAACGAAGCGCAGCAGCGCAACTGCACCATCATCACCACGCCGTATGACACTTATGCCGCAGCGCGTCTCATTTCTATGGCCATGCCGGTGCGCGCAAAGATGCTGCCTGCAGAAGACATCATCCGCTTTAGCGTCAATACCACCATTGATGATGCGCGCAAGGTGATGACCGAGTCTCGACATCGCTTCTTTCCTGTGGTGGACGAATCCGGCCACTACGTGGGCGTTGTCTCTGGCCCCAACCTGCTTGATCCGCAGAAGAAGCACGTCATTTTGGTGGATCACAACGAGCGCTCGCAGGCGGTTGCCGGCCTTGAGCAGGCCATCATTATGGAGATCATCGACCACCACCGCATTGGCTCCATTGAGACCTCTGCCCCGGCATACTTCCGTAATATGCCCGTTGGCTGCACCTGCACCATCCTCTACAACATCTATAAGGAAAACGGCGTCGAGATTCCGGCCAACATTGCCGGCCTCATGCTCTCCGCTATCCTCTCCGACACGCTGGCCTTCCGCTCCCCCACCTGCACGCCGGTGGACATAGAAGCCGGCCACGCGCTTGCCAAGATTGCCAATGTGGACATTGATACCTACGCTGACCAGATGTTTGATGCAGGCGCCGACCTCACCGGCCGCACCGCCGAGGAGTTCTTCAACTCTGACTTCAAGGTGTTCAGCCGCGGTAACGTGCGCTTTGGCGTCGGCCAGGGTTCGTTCATGACGGAGAACAGCCGCAAGGCGGCAGAGGCGCTGTGCGGGCCGTATCTCTCCGAAGGCGCCAAGGTAAACGATATCCCCATCGTTTTCTATATGTTTACCGACGTCAAGTCCCAGACCACCGAGATGCTCTCCTGGGGACCTGAGGCAGAGTCGGTCATCTACCGCGCGTTTGGCGTCAAGCCAGAAGATGGCATAGCTACGCTGTCCGGCGTTGTCAGCCGCAAAAAGCAGGTGACACCCGCGCTCATGAATACCTTGCTCCAGATGGAGGAGGACGCCAACTAGGCGATAAGTTCTGGCGGCATTGAAGAGTGAATACACATAAGGCCTCCTGCCCCGGGCAGGAGGCCTTATGCTTAACGGCGCTATCGCTGCTGCCGGCACCGCTACGCTGCTGGCACCGCTACGCTGCAGCTGTAGCGCTGGACTCTTTCCCGCCCAACGACACCAACACCGTTGTTGCAATCATGAGTACAAGCCCCAGCCAATCTGCCCGGGTAAACGTGGTGTTGAGCCAAAAGACCGCCAAAATATTGGCACAGACCGGCTCCATGGTACCCAAAAGACTTCCCGTCAGACCGCCCACAATGGATATGCCATGCAGGTAGAGCGCAAAGGCACCCAAGGTGCCCACGAGTGCAATCCCTAAAAGACAGCCAATGCCATCTAATCCCATCTGCGGTATGACCGCAGGCGCCCCCAGTGCACCGGCAGAGAGCCCAAAGAGCGCACCTGCCAAAAGCCAGACCACAAACGTTGAGATTCCGCAGATAAAAAGCCCTGTCCCGCAGATGGCGACACTCCCCCACCGGTCTAAAAGTCGGCGGGGATACATGATGTAGAACGCCACGGAAAGGGAGTTTGCAATGCCCCACATCACGCCTTCTGGCGGAAGCTGAATCACGCTGAGATCCCCCTTGGTGGCAATGAGCACCGCCGCCGCGAAGGCGCAGATGAGCCCCAGAAGCTCCCGCACATGAGGCGCCCTTCTCCCCATGATGCAGGTAGCAAGCATCACAAAGACCACGCTTGAGCTCTGAAGCACCGTAGCCGTACCCGCGTTGGTGTAGCCCACCAGCTCAACAAAGGTAAACTGCGCCGCAAACAGACCCACGCAGCCAAAGATGAGCAGCTGCTTCACGGAGCTGGCATCATGCATCAAAGCTGCAAGTTTTTCTCGCCTAGCAAAGAGCAAAAAGACCAGGAATATGGCTCCGGCAAGAGATGTCCTCACCAAGGTCACAAACAGCGCAGAGATTTCGTAGTGCTGGTAGAGATACTGGGCAAACGCGCCAGAAAGCCCCCAGAGGCTTGCTCCAACAATGGTTGCTATAAGGCCTTGAGCAAAGCGGTTCACACCAAACTCCTTTATCTTTTTATGATTGAGCTCACGCAAGACAGCCGTAGGGCACATGCGTAAGGCAGGCTCAAACGGCACTGTATGTGAGATTACCTTAAAGTTTTGTTGATGTGGCCGTCTTTATGGCACACGGGCGCAAAGCCCCCTAAACTGGATGGGTTACACGACCACTTCACGTTAGGAATCACATGCACGGCATGCATACGCGCCTCCCCAAGCACTTTGTCTTAGAGGAGCGCCTTGAGCGTTACAAGGACAGTATTGAGACCAGACCGGGCGCATGGCGCGGTCGCTGGGCTGAGGCGTGCCATCCGCTTTTGGGCGATAAACCCCACGCGCGCTTTGACGAGGTACGGCTTGATCTGGGTTGCGGTAAGGGCAGCTTTACCGTAGAAGCTGCAGCACAGATGCCCAACGTGCTTTTTGTGGGCATGGATTATGAGCCGCTCTGCATTGCTTATGCCGCGCAGAAGGCGCAGGAAAGTGGTCTTCCCAACGTGATCTTTGTCCCAGGTAAGGGCTCTGACGTGCCCATGTTCTTCTCGCCCGGGGAGGTGTCGTGCATCTACCTCAACTTCCCGACGCCGTTTCCGCGCGCTCGCCGGGCACGCGAGCGGCTGACGTATGTGGACAGGCTGATGGATTTTCGGCGCGTGTTGGCGCCTGGCGGCTTTGTGCAGCTCAAGACGGACAGCCAGCCGCTGAGAGATTTCACGTTAACCCAGCTTGAGCTGGCCGGCTATGAGCTTGAGTGGACAACAGACGACTGCCGCGCGCTCTTGCCAAACGACCCCGTCAGCGCCTATGAGCAGCGCCTTTGTGCCAAAGGTGCCACGGTCTATGGGCTGCGTGCGCACCCTGGGGCAGAGCCAGCGCATGTTGAGCAAACTGCACCGCTCTCCTTGGTTGACTATCTGCCGGACGATCTTTCGACCATGGATTATGTGCCGCACGGCATGGAGCGCACGGTCACCAACCTGAGAAATCTTGAAGCCAAGGGCAGGCCGCGCACGGATGCGCGCCATGCGGAACACTACGGGCGCCAACGCGATGCCGCAGGTAATGTAACACGCGCGCAATAGGACGCGGTGCCCAGGTCGTTACAATGGAACACATCTACTGAGTCGCAGATGCAACATTTGACATGGAGGTTTACATGGCCAAGATCCAGATGAAAACGCCGCTGGTAGAGATGGACGGCGACGAGATGACGCGCATCATTTGGCAGATGATCAAAGACGATCTTATTGAGCCCTTTGTGGACCTCAAGACCGAATACTATGACCTGGGACTTGAGAACCGTGATGCCACCAATGACCAGGTGACCATTGATTCCGCAGAGGCAACCAAGCGTTTGGGCGTAGCGGTCAAGTGTGCCACCATCACGCCCAATGCCGCGCGCATGAAAGAGTACAACCTCCACCAGATGTGGAAGAGCCCTAATGGCACCATCCGCGCACTGCTGGACGGCACGGTTTTCCGCGCACCCATCGTGGTGAAGGGCATTGCGCCCCAGGTAAGAAGCTGGAAGAAGCCCATCACCATCGCCCGTCACGCCTACGGCGATGTCTACCGTGATACCGAGATGGCAATCCCTGGCCCTGGCAAGGCTGAGCTGGTCTTTACTGCAGAAGATGGCACGGAGACCAGGAGCCTCATCCATGAGTTCAAAGAGCCCGGCATCATCCAGGGCATGCACAATCTGGACGCATCCATTGAGTCTTTTGCCAGGAGCTGCTTTGAGTACGCGCTGGCCACCAACCAAGATCTCTGGTTTGCCACCAAAGACACCATCTCCAAGACATACGACCACCGCTTCAAAGACATTTTTGCCGACATCTATACGGCCGATTACCAGGCAAAATTTGAAGCGGCTCACCTTGAGTACTTCTATACGCTCATAGACGACGCCGTGGCGCGCGTGATGCGCTCAGAAGGCGGTTTCATCTGGGCATGCAAGAACTACGACGGCGACGTGATGAGCGACATGCTCTCCAGCGCCTTTGGGTCACTTGCTATGATGACCTCCGTGCTGGTGTCCCCCCACGGCTACTTTGAGTATGAGGCCGCCCATGGCACGGTCCAGCGCCACTACTACAAACACCTCAAGGGTGAGGTGACCTCTACCAACTCCGTGGCAACCATTTTTGCCTGGTCGGGAGCGCTGCGCAAGCGCGGTGAGCTCGACGGCTTGGGTGATCTTGTGGACTTTGCCAACCGTCTGGAAAAGGCAACCATCGACACCATTGAGTCTGGAAAGATGACCGGAGACTTGGCGCGCATCACCGAGATTGCCGACCCCACGACGCTCAACACCGAGGAGTTCATCTTGGCAATTGCCGAGCGCCTCAAGTAAGCGCCGCAGGTAGGCGCCTCAAGTAAGCGCCTCATAGGGCGAGAAGAACCTGTTCAAGCACATCAGCCACGGCACCTGTGTGAGGTGTCGTGGCTGATTTCTCTCCGCACAAGGGAGCCACGCGTATGGAAGCCAGAGCGCCTAGAGCAGCCCCAGCTGATCAAACGCCTTGGCCAGGCCGTCTTCCTCAATCCGCGCCGTCATGACATCCGCATGCGCACGAGCCGCTGGCGTGGCATTGCCCATAGCAACCGCAACATCGGCCGCCTCAAACATGGGGATATCGTTATCAGAATCACCTAAGGCAACGCTTCTGAACGAACCGCCCAGATAGTCAAGCACACGCTTCAGCGCCACGCCTTTATCGCACCCCGATTGCGTGATCTCCGCCGCACGCGTCATGGGCGTCAGCACCATGTCAGGCGGCAGCGGCAGTGCCCTGAGCGCCTCCAGACCACCTTCGGGGTAGACGGAATACTTGTATACCTGCGCAAAGTCCTCATCAACCATCTCATCGGTATCCGGCTGGCGCAAGATATACTCGCCGTGCGCCTCCAGCTGCGCGCGCAGCTCGGCAAGAAACCCCTGCGTGTAGTCGTGGATATAGCAGCGCTCGCCGCCCTCTGCTATCACGACGCCTACGCCCTCAAGCGCACGGAAAATCTCACGCGCACGAGTCATGCCCAAAGGCTGGTCAAAAATGCGCTGTTCCCCCAGGTAGATCTCATTTCCCACGGCATAACAGCGCCCATCCAAGCCATAGCGCACAAGGTCAGGCGTCTCGCCGCGCGAGCGCCCGGTGTTTGAAAAGACCAGATGCCCGTTTGCCTGCGCGCGCCGCACCGCCTCCAACGCCGAGGCCGGTACCTGGCCGTATTTCCAAAAGGTGCCGTCCAGGTCAAGAAAAACTACGGATTTCACGCTCATACTCCTTGCTCTCAGTGTCTGGAGTGGAGTATACGCCCGCTGCGCTGCCAACCTGCCCCCTGCATGATATGGGCAGAACTGGGCGAGAAACCCCTTCTCATGAAACGATCCCCACGGCTGCGGCGCAGCCATGGGGATCATGCGTGTCATCTCAGCGGAAAATCAACGATGCAGCAGGCGCCTAGCGCACCAGCTCCGTTGCGGCTTCTGCAATGTGTGCGGCTGTGAGGCCGTACTTCTCCAGCACCTCAAGTGCGGGCGCGGACTCACCAAAGGTGTCCTCAACGCCGACACGCTTCACGGGCACAGGCATTTTCTCGCCCAGAAGCTCTGCTACCGCAGAACCCAGACCACCGATGATAGAGTGTTCTTCTGCGGTGACCACGTGGCCGGTCTTGCGCACAGAGGCCAGAACCGTCTCTTCGTCGAGCGGCTTGATGGTCGGCACGTTGATGACCTCGGCAGAAATGCCCTGTTCAGCCAGGGTATCTGCAGCCTTGAGCGCGCGCTCAACCATGAGGCCACAGGCAGCTATGGTGACATCGGTGCCCTCACGCAAGACATAGGACTTGCCAATCTCAAACGTGTAGTCATCCCCGTTGATGATGGGCGTAGCCAGACGGCAGAAGCGCAGGTAGACAGGCCCATCGTACGCATAGGCTGCGCGGGTTGCCGCACGTGCCTCAACATCGTCTGACGGGACAATGACACACATGCCGGGAATGGTGCGCATGAGCGCAATATCCTCGCAGCACTGGTGCGTGGCACCGTCTTCGCCCACGGAAAGACCCGCGTGCGTAGCGGCAATATTCACGTTGAGGTGCGGATATCCAACGGAGTTCCTCACCTGTTCAAAAGCGCGACCCGCTGCAAACATGGCAAAGGAGCTGGCAAATACCTTGTGACCAGCAGCTGCAATACCTGCAGCAATGCCAATGAGGTCTTGCTCGGCAATGCCGACATCAAAGTGGCGATCAGGGAATGCCTTCTTGAACAGCCCCGTCTTGGTGGCCTCAGCAAGATCTGCGTCCAGTACCAAAAAGTCGTCGTGCTCACGCCCAAGCTCCACAAGCTCCTCACCGTAGCTCTGGCGCGTAGCAACGGTCTTGATCTGATCAGCCATTACTACTCCTTTGCTTTGAGCTCAGCCATGGCCTGCTCAAACTGCTCATCGTTGGGTGCCTTGCCGTGCCAGCCAACCTGGTTTTCCATGAACGAAACGCCCTTGCCCTTGATGGTCTTGCATACGATGCAGCTGGGAGCACCTTTGGTCTGACGCGCCTCCGCAAAGGCGGCTGCAAGCTTGGTAAGGTCGTTACCGTCGTCCACTTCAATCACGTGGAAGTTGAACGCGCGGAACTTGTCTGCAATGGGATAGGGCGAGTTGACCTCTTCTATCGTGCCATCAATCTGGAGGTTGTTGTTGTCCACAATCACGCAGAGGTTATCCAGCTGGTGCGAGCCTGCAAACATGGATGCCTCCCAGACCTGGCCCTCCTCTATCTCGCCGTCGCCCAACAGGGTATAGACGCGGTAGTCCTCATGGAATGCCTTGGCAGACAGCGCCATGCCGACCGCTGTAGATATGCCCTGGCCCAAAGAGCCCGTGGACATATCCACGCCCGGCGTGTCGTTCATGTTGGGATGGCCCTGCAGCATGGAGTTCAGGTGGCGCAAGGTCTCAATCTTGTCGAGTGAGAAGAACCCGCGCACGCCGAGCGTTGCGTACAAGACCGGTGCCGCGTGGCCCTTGGAGAGTACGAAGCGATCCCGCTTGGGATCGCGCGGATTTGCTGGATCCACGTTCATCTCGTGAAAATACAGGTAGGTCATGATATCTGCAGCAGAAAGCGAGCCACCGGGGTGGCCGGATTTTGCTGCATGCACGCCAATGATGATCTGCTGGCGCACGCGCAGTGCTGTCTGAGCAAGCTCCTCAAAGTTGGGAGCCAAACTCTCATCCGCCATCTTTGCTCCTTTCATATTTGACAATTCCAAGCATGTGGATGGATCAGAAAAAAACAACGCAGACGCACACGACGCCTGCGTTACTAGAGAATTGCTACTTTGCCTCGCTGGTAACCTTTGCCCAGTCAGCTGCAAATGAAGCCAGGCCAGCGTCGGTCAGCGGGTGATGGACGCACTTCTTGAGCGCGCCAAACGGCACAGTTGCAATGTCTGCACCCATGAGCGCCGCCTGCGCCACGTGATGCGGCGTACGCACGGAAGCGGTGATGATCTCGGGGCCGCCCTCGCTGTCCCAGTAGCCATACTCGTAGTTCTTGACTGCAGCAATGATGGTCTGGAGCTGCTCCAGGCCGTCGTCTGCAATGTCGTCGAAGCGACCAACAAACGGTGAGATATAGCGAGCGCCAGCGCGTGCAGCCAACAGCGCTTGCGTGGCCGAGAAGATCAGCGTCATATTGACGCGGATTCCTTCCTGAGCAAGGGTGTGGCACGTCGGCAGGGACTCCTCACAAATGGGGAGCTTCACGCAGATGTTGGGGGCAAGAGCTGCAAGCCTTCTGCCCTCTTGCACCATATCCTCGGTAGTCTCAGCCGTGGACTCTGCAGAAACGGGTACGTCTTTTCCTACGATCTCACAGATCTTCACCATGTGCGGCTCAAAGTCCTTGAGCTTGCCACCCGTGCGTGCATACAGGGACGGATTGGTGGTCACGCCAGAGAGAATGCCCCAGTCAGAGGCCTGTTTAATCTCATCCAGATCTGCAGTATCTATGAAAAACTTCACGGTTGATCCTTTCTCTAGCCGATCTGCCCATCTGACAGTCGTCTCATCAGTCTAGCTAACTGACCCTTACCTCAGCCGCAAAAACAAGCAAGCGCCCAGCTCTCTGCCTTGAGCGGCACCGCAAGAAAACGGCGCCAAGCGCTGGGTGCTGCTGCGACAAAGACAGAGCTTCTATGCCTTGTGGCCCTGTCCGTAGTAGGCGTTGGGGCCGTGCTTGCGCATATAGTGCTTATCCAGCAGATACTGAGGTGCCAACGCATCATCAATAGCCTTGTTGCTGGCCATGCACAGCTGCTCAGTATGAAGTGCCATCTTGGCAACTTCCTCAATAACGACGGCGTGATACACCGCTGCAGCTGCATCTTTACCCCACGAGAAAGGACCGTGGTTGCGGACCAGGCAGCCAGGAAGTGCCACGGGATCTTTGCCCTCAAAGCCCTCCACGATGACCTTGCCCGTATTGAGCTCGTAGGCCTCTTCAATCTCTTCTTTGGTGAGACCGCGCATGCAAGGAACAGCACCATAGAAGTAGTCTGCCTGCGTGGTGCCGTAGCACGGGATGGAGCGGCCAGCCTGTGCCCAGCTCACCGCGGCGCTGGAGTGGGTGTGGACAATGCCGCCTACCTTGTCCCAATGCTTGTAGAGGTAGGCATGGGTTGCGGTATCACTTGAGGGGTTGAGGTCTCCTTCTACCACATTGCCATCCAGATCACACACGACCATGTTCTCAGGAGAGAGATCCTCGTAGTCCACGCCGGAGGGCTTGATAACAAAAAGGCCCTGTTCACGGTCAATCTGCGAAGCATTGCCCCAGGTAAATACCACAAGGCCGTGCTTGGGAAGATCCATATTGGCCTCATAGACCTGCTCACGAATCTCTTTCAGCATCATATTTGCAACCTTTCTCTCATGAGCGTGAAGCTCAATTCCTGATGGTAATAAACTTACTGCTCAAGGTACTTATCGCACGCTGCATCAATCTTGGAGCGCACGTAGTGAGACGCAAACGCAATGTCGTCTTTCCAGCTGTCTTGGCCTACATACCACATCTCCGAGACAAACCGGCGCACGCCCTGAGGGATCAGCTGGGAGAGTGCACCCTCATAGTCTGTGGTGCCCGTTGAGAAGGGAATCTCACGGTACTTGCCCGCAACGGTCTCTTTCATGTGGCAGGCAACGATGTGCCCGGCGCCTGTGGCCATATCGTCTGCTACAGAGGTGCCATAGAGGAACGATGCATTGGTGAGGTTGCCTGCATCAGGATAAACGCCCAGGTACGGGCTGTTGATTTGATGCACATAGTGCATGGCCTTCTCGACCGTATCCATAAAGGGCGTCTCCATGGTCTCAAAGCCCATCACCACGCCGGCGCGCGCCGCCATCTCGGTGGCACGAGCAAGATTCTCCGAGAAGTACTTCTCGGAATCTGCCCAAGCATCTTCCTCGTAGTAGGCATCGTATCCTGCCAGCTGAATGGTATGCACGCCCAAGTCGCAGGCAAGATCCAGCGCTTTTTGCATCATTTCCAGGCTATATGCACGCTTTTGGGGATCTTTGGCACCAAACGGCCACTTGCGGTGACCAGACAGACACATGGAGCCCAGGACAATGCCCGTGGAGCGCATGGCACTAACCACCTCTGCGCGCTCGGCAGCTGTCCAGTTGAGTCGTGCCTGACGCGCGTCAGACTCGTCGATCGAAATCTCCATGTAGTCAAATCCGCACTCTGCGGCAACCTCAAGGCGCTCAGGCCAGCTCAGATCTTGCGGCGTTGCCTTCTCATACAGGCCAAGCTGATACACTTTGCTCATTTCACTCCCATCCGGCGCCAACTACCTGTGCAAAACCCGAGGCAGCGCATGCGCCCTTGAGACACATCGTGTAAAACCAGTGCACCACGTAAATATATCTCCACCACGCACGCTGCGTGAGGTGCACGCACATCATCGCTAAGAATCTAAACAGTTGTGAGCGCGCGCGGATGTCGCGGCCACGTTAATTTGCCAGGCGCTCCTGGACCAGGTCAAAGTCATCCCAGAGGTCATCAAGGCACGCAACCGTCTTCTTGTAGAGCTCAAACTTCAGGTCATAGATCTCTGAGAGTTCAGCGTTGGGCGTATAGGTTTTTCCCAGCTTGACCATGTGAGCCACAGCCTCTTCCAGAGAGCTATAGGCACCTGTTGCTGCAGCGCCTGCAATGGCGCATCCTAGGGCCCCTGCTTCATCTGCCAAGATGGTCTCTACCGGCGTCTTCATCACGTCCGCAAACATCTGCGCCCACACCTCAGAGCGCGCAGCACCGCCAGAAAGCCTGATGGCCCGAGGTGCCTCGCGGCGTGAATCCAAGAGGCGCTCGTAGTGGACGCGATGGCAGAAGGCTATGCCCTCGTAGATGCTTCTTGCCAGATGCTCTCTGGTCTGAGCGATGCCCATGCCCACAAACGCAGCCTTTGCGCGGGGGTTCTGCGCGTTCGTACCCATGAGAAACGGCAGGAAAATGGGCACGGGCTCGCGCGGAGAAACAGAGGCCACCCAGGCGTTCACCACGTCGTAGATGCTAGTCCCCGCATCCTTTGCGCTTGCAGCAACTTCCGGCAAAAGCTGGCGGATAAACCACTCGTTGTTGCCGGCAGAGGTAGCGCTTGACTCCTCCACCAGGTAGGTATGGGGCAAGCAGTAGAGCGAGTTCATGGCCACCGTGCCGTCCAAGACGGGGTCTTTTCTGATGTATTCGTTAATTGACCAGGTACCCGCTATCATGCAGACCACATTAGGCGTGGTCACGCCCGACGCCAGCGCGCAGGCATCAATGTCAAAGAACCCGCCAACAACCGGCGTACCTGCCGCCAGCCCGCACGCACGCGCGGCCTCCGGGCTCACCACGCCCGCAATCTCATCTGAGCGGCAAAGCTTGGGCAGCGCATCTTTGACCTCGGGAATGCCAAACAGCTCCAGGAGTTTATCGTCGTATGCCACGGTATGGAGATTAAGCAGATTGGTACCAGAAATATCGGTGAGCTCCGCGCGCGCCTGACCTGTGAGCTTAAAGCGCAGGTAGTCCTTACACTCAAAGATGTGCTCTATCTTGGCATAGTTTTCTGGCTCTTTGTCTTTTAACCAGGCGAGAAGAGCCACGGGCTGTACCGCCATGGTGTGCTGACAGGACAGCGCAAAGGCCGCCTGCTCCGTGCCGTCTTGGCGCCAGCGATCCACATATGCCAGCGCACGGCGGTCGGTCGATGAGATGGCAGGGCGCACGGGCTTTTGATCCTTGCCCCAAAGATAGAGCCCCTTGCCATGCCCGCAGACCCCCACCGCTGCAATGTCTTTGGGATCTACCTGGGCTTTCTTGAGGACGCCTTGGATCACCGAGCAGTTGGCCGCCCAGACCTCATCCATGTCACGTTCGACAAAATCGGGCTCAGGCGTGAGGGAGGACGTGGCACATGAACTCACTTCCAGCTGCACTCCCTTCTCGTCAAAGAGTGCTGCTTTTGTTGCCGTACCGCCATTATCCAGCCCCATGTAGTACTTCATGCGAGCCCTTTCTCACCCATACTGCGACAAATCCGTCTCATATGAACTATGCAAGCCGACAACCAGCCGACTTGCATAGCCTTTTGTTCAAAACACCCGCACGGACAATGCGGGTGTTTCTCTACTAGTATTCCAGTCCAGAGAGCTCAAAGCAACGCTGCAAGAACTCGCGCGCGTGCTTCTCGATGAGCCAGAGGTGGCTTCCGGGATAGCCGTGAATCTCGACGGAAGCATAGACGTTGCTCACGCCTTCCGGCTTGTCAAACGAAGCAACCTTCTTGAGGATTTGTGCTCCTACCTCGGGCGTGAGGAAGCCCTCCGTCTCCCAGTCCGGCGCCATAGCGCAATCCATGTGCAAGTCACCAAAGCAGGGGTGGTTCTGATCGGTGATAGCGTCACACAGGTGGAATTGTGCCAGGTAAGGAGATGCAAGCTCCAGGGAGTGCATGAGGTCGATGCCGCCTAGAGCCTCATGGGCACTGTCCCAGTGGATGTAGGCGTTCTTGCTCTTCTCATGGATGGGCTTAAACCAGACCACATCCTCTTCCATGGGGCCGATGAGCTGCTTTTTGTAGGCAAAGCGATCAAGCGGCTCAATGGTGAGCTTCTGGCCATACTTGTCCATGTGATCTGCCAGCTCTTCAATGGATTCTGCCAGAGCTACCTTGGCAAAGCCGCGTATGGCCTCTCCAGGATCGTCTCCGCTTGGGATGCAGATATTGGTGTAGCCGCAATCCGCCGCGTAGGTGGAGAGCTGCTTAACCAGGGCAACTGCGCGCATACGGCCATCAAGATCGGTATCTGCCAAGCTCAAGTGCTGCGCCTTCACGTAGGGGGTCACGGAGGTGCCACCAAAGAGATGGTTTGACTCAATGGTGTGGCGCACCTGCTTTCTGCGCTCAATATCAAAGAAAACAGGCAGCTCAACGCTGCGGTAATAGTTAAATGAAACAGCCTTTTCCAAGACGTCTACCATGCGCGCCTCGTCGTACATGTACGGCATGAACATCTCAAGAAGGTGGGTGGACGGGAGGATCTTTTGCGGCATAAAACATACTCCTTTCAAGACTGTCATATCAGTTTGTGGCAAAAGCGCCAACCGACGTTGCTATTGATAGCTTATACCTCATGTCTGCCCGCCTTTCTCTAAAGTGCTATTTCAGTTTGAAAGATAGTTCGAACGGTTGAATATCATGGTCAAATGGCATTTCTTTACGTTATTACCGTGGTGGTAGGCAATTTGCGAGATACTATTGCCATATCTGTTATTTCGGTTCTTGCTTTTGCCGGAAGGAGCTAGCAACGTGAAGATCACGGTAATTGGCTGTGGCGCCATGGGCGGCCTGTATGGAGGTTATCTCAGCCAGAAAAACGACGTCACCGTAATCGATGTGGACACAAAGTCAATTGAGGCCATCAACCAAAACGGCCTCACCATTGTTGAGCCAGACGGCAGCTCCAAGGTCTACCACCCCAAAGGTGTCACCACCAGTGAGGGTATGGAGCCCCAGGACCTGGTGATCATCTTTGTGAAGGCGCTCTATAGCGCAGCAGCTCTTGAGGCCAACAAGGCGCTCATCGGCCCTGACACCTACCTGCTCACGCTCCAAAATGGTGGCGGCCATGATGCTTTACTCGCCCAGTACCAAGACGAGAAGCACGTGATCATTGGTACCACGCAGCACAACGCCGCGCGCACCGGCATCAGCGAGGTCAAGCACGGCGGCTCCGGCAAAACGGTGATTGGCAACGCCCAGCTTTCCCAAGCTGAACTGGCAGGCGTTGTTGAGGCGTTTACCTCCTGCGGCCTTACGTGCGAGGCCAGCGCAGACGTGGCGCGTCTCATCTGGAACAAGCTCTTCACCAACGTGTCCGCCAGCGCGCTGACGGCTCTCTTCCAGATGCCGCTTGGCTACATTGCTGCCAATAGTTCCGCCTGGGAACTGGCAGAAAAGCTCATCCGTGAGACCTGTACCGTAGCTGCAGCCGCCGGCTATGAGTTTGATGCGGGCGAGAAGATCGCCGAGGTCCGCCACGTGTGCGAGGCAAGCCCCGAAGGCATCACGAGCATTCAAGCCGACATAGCCGCTGGTCGCAGGACTGAGGTTGATACCATCAGCGGCTTTGTGGTCAAGACTGCACACGAGCTCAACGTGGCAGCCCCCAACCACGAGTTTGTGGTTGCCGCCATCCACGCACTGGAAGGCAGAAACCAGAAGTAGGACGCGCCGTGGCGTAAGCAACGCCGCGCGAGCGTCCGTGCCACTAGCGGACGACTTTCTTGCGATTTCCTCCCTTGCATGGCATTACTCCCCTCGCTGCCATGCAATAAAGCCCAGCTCCTCACGCGGAGCTGGGCTTTTCTTGTGCGTCGCAGGTAGGCGAGAAGAGCTTTTCTCGCCCAGCGCAAACGTTGAAGACGCGGATGCTGCCTACTTGCGCACCTTGATAACGACCTTGCGGACAGCCACGGGATCCTTAACGGCGCCACGGGGCATATGCGCCTGCTCGGGCGGAACGACGACGAGGTCACCCGCGTGCATGATGACCTCGGTTGCAGCCTCGGGGTTCTCAAAGAACATGATGTCGTCTGCGGGATTTTCCTCGGTCTTGGTGAGGCCGGCGCGCTCGCAGATGCCAAAGCGCTCTTCACCGGACACGACATACTGCACGTCGTAGTAGAGATCGTGCGCCTCAAACTTGAGCTCAGAGGCAGGCGCGGTCTCATAGGCCTGGACGTTTGCAAAAACGTTGTCGCCGTCGATGGGATATGAGCCAATCTCACACGCTGCAAGATCGGTGTCGCGCAGCCATGCGTAGGCCTTCTGGAAGCGCTCAGAAAGATAGTTGTTGGCATCAATATCCTTAATGTTGCATGAAAGCATGTCTTACTCCTCATCCTTTGTATCTTTTGCAGCCACATCGGCCGCACTCTTGTTTTGGTAGCCCATGACCTCACGGTAGAGCATAGTCCCTGCCTCTGGCGAGTAGGCGTAAGTGAGAAAAATATCCAGCACATAGGGGCTAAAGCGAATGTGCGTGAGCGCTCGCGCAAAGCTCATGGCGGCAATCTCTTCTAGAACAGCCAGCTTGGAGGGGTTCTTGATGGGCCCAATCCTGAGGTCAAAACGGTAGGTGTGCGTCCAGACCTCATCGGGGAAGCTCAGCTCTACCAGGTGGTAAACCTCGTGTGCTATGAGCACCTGCTCCGGCGAGAAGTTCTCCCCCAGCTCTGCGCGCACGGACGCATCTTGAAGCAGTGCCTTTGCCTTATCGAGCGCATCGGTGTAGACATAGATCTCGTTGGGTTCGGTGAACTCGGCAAACAGGACGCGGTCTTGGCTGTGGGGCTTCTCGGCAAAGCTCACGGTTGCCCCCAGCGCGCGGGCAAGCTCTTGCGGGTCGGCTGTCCCAAACTTTTCTGTGAGGCGCGCCGCCCACAGCTCACCGCAGATGCGCGCCTGCTCCATAAGCTCTTTTTGCTGCTCAGAAGAGATGCGGCCCACCAGGGGTTCTCTGGCAAAGGCATATGAGCGCCAGTCTGCCCACCCAAGCGCGCAGACATCGGCCAAGATCTGTCCCAGCTCTGCCACGTCCGACTCCTGTGCCTGCGAGCGGCCACCGTCGTAGTCAGGGTCTCCAAACAAGGTCTTCTTAACCGGGCGAATGATTGCATCTGTCCAGCGCTTCTGTGCGTGAGCCATAACACTTCCTTATGTTGCCGGCCACCTCGTGGTGGCCGGCTCCATTCTAAATCCTGTCGAACTTCTCGCAAATGATGATGACATCTTCATCTGGTTCACGATCGTCCAGATCCAGTGCCATCATGAGCATGAGCTGCTCAAGATCAATTGCGGAGTAATCGCAGACGCGCGGTCCAACGCAGACAAAGTAGTCAGGACGCATCACGTTGTCCGCCGCAAAGACAGAAGCTTCCTCCCACAGGCGCTCGACTTCTGCCTTGTAGTCCTTGGCTTTCACGGTGGAGATCACACCGTTGGAGACCTGGACGCGCACGAAGCCCTTCTTGTCCACCACGCGCAGGGGGTGGTGATCCTTCTTGGTTCCTTGGAAGACGAAGAAGTGGTCGTTCTTCTCGACCAGCTCTACGTCGCTGACCTGCTTGCCAAAGTCTTCCTCTGCAAGCTGGCGAGCCTCAGGCTCCTCCACGGCCTTCTGCAGGTCGGTGGTCTTGACCTCGGTAGAGCCGGTGGCCGTTGCCGTCACCTTGCCGGTGGTGCCATCAATATCAATGTGGACCTCAACGGTGTCAGGGTCCGCGCCGGAGCTGATGGCCTGGTCAATGGCCTCCTGCTTAATTGCGCGGATGTCATCTTGTGAGGGGTTGGGGATCACGCGCTCAACAACGTCGCGCACAATGGCCAGAGCAACGCCAATTGAGGAGATGACCTCGGCGTTTTCAGGGATGGAGTACTGCAGCCCCATCTTCTCTGCGCAGTAAGGCACCAGAGATGCCGCACCGCCGCCGCAGCCCACCAGGCGCATGGCCTCAGGATCCAACTGGTACTTCTCGGCCAGCGCGTCGATGCACGCCTTGACCTTCTCGTAATCTTTCTCCAGGATCTTCTCGGCCAGCTGCTCTACGGTGATGCCCAGCTTGTCGGCAACCGGCTGCATGGCTTTGCGGGCAGAAGCCACGTTGCCGTGTGCAAAGAACTTCTCGTCCACCAGACCCAAGACGTTTGACGCGTCCGTGTTGGTAAAGCAGATAAGCTTGCCGCTTGCCAGACGGATAGCCACGTAATCTGACGGGTCTCCCGGCTTGGGCGAAAGCATCACGATCTCAGGGTCGACGATCTCCTCTTCTGGCGTGAAGCATGCGTACTCACAGCCAGCAATGTGCGCGGAGCGAGGTCCGACGTCGATCACGTCTGAATCGCTGATGCGGACCATGGAGCCGCCAGCGCAGCCCAAAATGCGCACGTCCAGAGACGAGATGTAGGTGTCATGTCCGCCGATGTTTGCATAGTCCACGCCCGGGCGGCCATTCTTGATAACGCCGATGTTGGTGGTGGTGCCGCCGACCTCAAAGTAGATGGCATTTGACGCCTTGAGGTACATGAGCGAACCCATAACGGATGCCGCAGGACCAGAGAGTGCGGTCAAGATGGGGCGCTTGCGCATCTCCGAGATCTCCATAACGCCGCCGTCGCCGCGCATGATCATGAGCGGCACGGTAACACCGGCCTCACGCACGGAGCTTTCCGTAGCATTTGCGGTTGCCATCATCTTGGGAAGAATGGCCGCGTTCATAGCTGCCGTGCGCGTACGGCGCGACAGGCCATAGAGCTTGGTGATGTCAGATGCCATGGTGACCGGCAGGTCACGGGCGCGTACCAGCTCCTGGATGTGCTGCTCCTCGCTCATGTTGTCCACGCCAAAGGCCATGGAAGCAACAATGACCTCAGAGCCGGCATTCACCAGCTCATCCAAAGCCGACTCAATGGTGGCATCGGTGAGCTGCTTTTTCTTGATAAAGGTGGAGTGTACGGGAATCTTCTTGCCGTTCTCCTCATCCAGCACAATGTCGCCAAAGTTGAGTTGGCGCTTGGCGAGAAAACCCTCCAGGCCGCCGCCTGCAACGCCGACGATGCCCACGTTGGCAACGTCTCCCTCAATGAAGGCGTTGGTTGCTTGCGTGGTAGAGTGGGCGACAAAAACAACGTCCTCCGGGGCGATGTTGTTCTCTTCCAGGCAGTTGCGGAACGACTGCACAACGCCAGCAGCAACGCCACGCTCATCGTCGTGGGTAGTTTTGACCTCGTTTTTGCCAATGATCTCATGTGTTTGGTTGTCCAGGGCAACGCACTTGGTGTAGGTACCGCCTACGTCGATGCCCATACGAACGCTATGGTGAGTTTCGGCCATGATTCCTCCTAGAGATACAAAGCGTGGACATGTCAGGCATGATGGCGCTCGACATGCCCACGTAAGTGCGAGCTTAGTGCCTTATGCAGGTAACGTGCGCTAACTTATGCAAACCACATCTGACCGAGGTTGCCCATGAGGAAGTAGGTCAGGATGTAGAGCAGAGCACCACCAACGTAGAGCGTAGGAACGGAGAGGCGCAAGAAGTCCTTGGACTCAACCTTGGTGTAGGAAAGGCCCCATGCCGTCCAGCTCTGCGTGATGCAGGAGCCAAGGTTGCCAGTGATGGTGGGGATTGCAAAGACGCAATAGAGGAACGGTACAGAGAAGGAAGCAACGTTGCTCAAGACGCCCAGAGTTGCTGCGCCGCAGCCGACGAGGGTCAGAGGACCGCGGAAGAGACTGAAGAAGAGCAGCACGGTGAAGAGGATGCAGATGAGGATCTCAGACTGAGGGATGATGGGACCCAGAACTGCACTGAAGTACGGAGAAGCGTAGCGGGCGACGGTGTTGAACATAGGCAGGCAGAGCAGGAAGCCAACCATAGGTGCGGTATCAACGGTGCCGTCGTACATGAGCTTGCTCACATACTGGATGTTCTCACGCATACCCTTGTCAAACTTGCCGCAGAGCCACAGAGCCAGCATGCCAGCCAGCAAGAAGCCGCCGATAACAGAGAAGTTGAAAGCGATGTTCAAGATAACGGGGAGCAGAGGCAGGATGAGGGTGTAACCAGGAGCATCTTTCTGTGCCTGAGGTGCAGCCTGAGCAGCCCATGCATGGCTCTTCTTGGTGGCGTGCAGATAGACGGCAGTCATGATGATGGTGATAACAACCATGATGCCCATTGCGTAGTAGCCCCAATTCTGTGCATACCAAGCAAAGGAGAACTCAGGCAGTGCGGAAGGATCGATAACAAAAGCGCGGTACTGCTGGAAGAAGACCGGGTTCAGATAGCTGCCGGCACCAACAGATGCAATGAAGGTAAAGAGTGCAATTGCCTTAGGAATGCCCAGAGACATAAGGATGGGAAGCACGATAACGCCCACGGCCATAACAGGACCTGCACCCGTCATGGAAGTGAAGATGATAGCGGTCACGATGTCGAGAAGGATAACGGTGATGAGGGGCTTATCGCCGCCGAGCTCGACGGTCTTGCGGATGATGGTAGAGGCAATGCCCGTGTCCATAAGGACGCGACCAAACCAAGCGCCAAAGAGGAAGTTGATGAGGATGGTACCCCAGCCCTCAGGACCGGACTGGTAGACGGTGTTAAGAATCTTAACGAGTGTTGTATCAGTTCCAGGACCAAACTGAAGAACCGTGTTGGCCTCAATGAATGCTGGGGATGCCACGAGGGTTCCCACCAGCGAGAGAATGAGCCAGAGCGTAGCCATCACGAGGAAGCCCATCATGAGGTTGTAGCCCTTGATGCAGTAGTACGCAAAACCGAAGAACGAGATGATAAGCAGTATGCCAATAAGAACTTCCATGCGCCTTCCTTTCCAAATACCTTACCACTACCTGCGCGCCTTCAATCCCCCTCCCGAGGCGCACGCCTCCGTGAATATGGGATCAGAAGCACTGCCTCCCACGTGATGGGTATCCATCTCTGGGCGGCTCTTTCCACTACTGGAATATTAGTTTCTGCACTTTGTGCACGATATATCATACTGATTTCTGACCGATGAGTGGTTCATTATTTTCCGCTAATGGTAAGCTGGGGTTATATCGTTAACACATGTTTATTTTCAGGTTCATTACTAGAATACTAATCGTTTTCAATAAGCGCATATGACAAGCGCGTGCCCCGGGTGGGACATGCGCTGAAATACTAGGGTTTGAGTTGAAATACTACTGTTTTTCTTCCGATGCCAGAAGGGTGTCACCGGGAACAGGACCGAAGTCAAAGTAGTCAGGATGCTCTATCACCATCTGGTCAAAGAAGTCTACGTAGTGGTTAAGATGTCCATAGATAAAGGTGTAGAGCTGGTCTTTTGTTAAGCGCGTACCAAAGGAGAGGCGCTTATAGAGATCTTCATGGTCACGGTAGCCGCTGGAAAGATCGTCGTATCCCAGGACGTGGCCCATGTAGCGCACCCGGTCATAATGTGTGCTTGCGGATTTGATCACACGCCAGGTGAATTCCTGGCCACTGCCCTGAAACACAATGCGGTGAAACTCATCATCCAGCGAGACAATCTTGTAGATGTCCTTATTCTCCTGCGTGAGGGCCACGCGCTGCTGTGCCAGAGAGTGGCTCAGGCGCACAATATAGTCACTGGAGAGCCTTCCTGCCATCCTAAGCAGCGTTGTTGCCTCAACTTCTGTGCGCAAAAGCGATCCTTGGCGCATGGCACTCACATTGATGCGAGAAACGCGGGTGGCGCTTTGCGGGGCAACGTCTACCAAGAGCTGCTCTTTCAAGATACTCACCGCTTGGTGCACCGGCGTCTTTGATATGCCCAGTTTCTTGGCTATGTCCGCCTCTCTTATGAGGGAAGTTGGCGGCAGGATGACCATGAGGATGTTGTATCTCAGCGTGCGATAGGCGTACTCCGCATTGGTCTCATCATCTTGCTTGGGCAACACAACCATATCGTCGGTAAAGTCATTACCCTTACGCTTCATGGTAGATTGGTTATACTCACTGGCCGCAAGCGCCATTCCCATTTCCATTGCTCACCTCATACTCAAAATATCAGTGCAATACCAAAAAGGCAAAATAACGGACGCAACTAAAGATACGCGTCTGTGCCTATAATTATGGGGTAACTTTCTGTAGGTGGTATTTCACTTTTGCTGATTGGAGTTACTACCATGTTCACTGGCAACATCAATGAGACACCCGCACGGTGGGACGTCTACCCAGAACCCATCCGCCGAGCACTCAATTTGCTCAAATCAGGCGTGCCTTTAGCAACAGAGCCTGGTGTCTATACGTTAGAAGATGGACACATGATCATGCAGGTGATATCCCAAGATACCCACCCTAGAGAAGAGCTCAGACCTGAGTCCCACCGCAAGTTTATCGACGTCCAGTTCTTGGCAGCAGGTGGCCCCGAAGAGATTGGCTACTACCCTGACCTGGGCACCAGCACGCCGGATGAGGACCTGTTTGATACGCCTCGTGATATTTGCTTCTGGAAGGAAAATGAGGACGCGCAAGAGACACGTATCAAGATGCAGGTGGGCACCTACGCCATCTTCTTCCCGTGGGACATGCATATACCTGCCATTCAGGTAGGAGCTGAGCCGCAGCATATCAAGAAAATCGTCGTGAAGGTGCTCCTGGACGACTGCACAAACTAGTATTTCAGCTTGCTAAGAGAGGTTCTTCTCGCCCGCTGAAATTACAGATGGAAGTTGTGAAGCAGTTTGTAAACCACAAAGAGAGCCAATTGCAGCCGCAGTTACAGCTGCGATTGGCTCTCTTGCGTTACCAGCGCCGTGCGCAAGCGCAAGAAAAACGCTGCTTGAGCGTATGCCCAAGCAGCGCAAGCAGACCTTATTGCAAGGCTTTTACACCTTAGAGGACAGAGCGGAACGGCACGTTGGGCTCATGCTCAAAGCAGTCATGGAAGCCACGGTCGTACATGTACTCCTTCTTGTCCTTGTCCAGAGGATAGGTGTAGTCGCCGCCCGGCTGCCAGTAGTAAGGATGGAAGGTGTAGTTGAGGCGATCCTTACGCATCTGGTAGAGGACCTCAATCTCACGCTGGTCAGCCATGAAGTTGGTCCAGACATCCCAGTGGATAGGAATGACAACCTTGGCCTGCAGTGCCTCGGCCATGCGCAGGATTTCGGTGGCTTCCATCTTGTCCTGGATGCCCACCGGGTTGCAGCCATAGGAGCCAAAGCAGACATCAACGCCGCCGTACTCCTTCATGATGTCCTTGCCGTGCTTGGCAAAGTAGATGGAGTAGTGAGAGTCACCGCTGTGATAGATGTTGCCGCCAGGGGTTACGAGCAGGTAGTTCACGGCCTTCTCGTCCATGTCCATGGGGCACTTTCCCCACAGATCCTCACGGTCAGGACCGGTTGAATCGGTGGTGGTGATGCAGGTGCGATCAAAGGAGTCCATGCAGACGATGGTCATATCCTTGATCTTGAACTTATCGCCCGGCTTAACCACGCGAATACGATCCTCAGGTACACCCCACTTGCGCCAGAAATCAGCGGACTTCTCCGGGCCAATGAACGGCACGGGGATCTCATTGCCGTTCTCGTCGGTGGTGGTCATGCCGGACTGGATGACATGAGCAGCCCACTCCTTGGACATGTGATCCTGGTGATAGTGCGTTGCCAAAACAGCATCTACGTGCTTAAACGCAAAGGGATCAAAGGTGTAGGGGATGTTTCTCAGATTGGGCTGCATAGCGCGAACGCCGGCCATGTTAGCCATCTGGTGGCCAACCTTCATGAGGCCATTGCCGTGAGTGCGCTTGCCGTTGCCGGTCCAGAGGTCAATAGTGATATTGGCATCACCCGGGGTCTTGATCCACATACCGGTGCAGCCGAGCCACCACATCTTCACGTTGCCCTCAGGCACCACCGCATTCTCAATGTCCTCGTTCAGCCACGTGCCCCACTCAGGGAACGTATTCATGATCCACTTTTCACGCGTTACTTCATCAATTTCAGACATGTGCGCTCCTTTCAATTCCATCGCCGAAAGGCGTTTATAGACAGTTACAAAAAAACGCCTGGCGCGGGCGAGAAAACCCTGCACTCGCACCAGGCGCACCAAAAGAAACCTCTAGGCGGTGACGTCGTAGAGAGCTACCTCGTTGGTTTCACGGTTGGCCGAGATGATATGGTCGGTGCCATCGTTGAAGACCCAGCAGTTTGCCGGACCACAGTCGTGGTCAATGATCTCAACGGCGTACTGGCCATCCTCATAGCCCAGACGGAAAAGATCACGACCACCCTTGCGATTGCCAAGCACAGCGCTTGGCTTGCCGGCAAGGCTGCCTGACCAGATGGCGTGCAAGAACGGGCGCTTCTCGGGATCTTCCCAGACCTTCTCAAAGTTGTCCTCATGCTCCGTCTCATGCCAGACCGAGAGGGTGTCACCGTGGAACGTGGAGATGGTGACAATCTCCTCTTTGCCATCCCCATCCAGGTCCACAAGGCACATGTCACTCGTGGGCTGAACCACCAGGCAGTTCACATCCCACTCACCGTCAGGCGTGGTAGGCGGCACGTAGCGGAAAACACCAGCGGCGGTACCCAGGAGCGCAAAGCTCTTATCGGGCGCCATATAGAAGCCATGGTTTTGCAGCTGGTAGTCTGCAATCTTGGTGAGCTTCAGCTGGTTATCCTCGTTATAACGCTCAAGGTTGCCAGAGATGGGAGCTGCCCAAACGGCACCGGGCACCTTCCAGTCGTTTTTGAACTCACGGCAGGAGGTCTTGATGGTGCAGGCAATGAGCCAATCCGTGCCATCGGCTGCCTTCAAGATGCCAAAGCGATGCACGTAGGGCAGGTCACACAGCACGGACATCTTCCATGTGCCATCCTGCTGGCGCGTCCAGCTTACAATACGTGCGTCGTCTGCGCCAAAGTTGGGCGAGAAGAACTTGTAGGTTGCCAAAAGCTGGTCGCCACGACCGGGTGCCTGCGTGACAGTCATGACACCGCCAGGTCCCTCGTTCACATCCTCGATAGCCTTGCCGTCCAAGGTGAAGCGGCGCATGGGCCCTTCCTTCTCCGTTGCAACGACAAAACCGTTAGTGTCATCTGCGTCAAACATGCAAACCGCATAGCACTTGACCATATCGGTTGCAATTACGTGCTTCTGGTAGTTCATTTCTCACCTCTGGTTAAACCAATGGGCTCAAATATGAGACCGTGCCCTTGCGGGCACGAATCTCACGTCTTGCAATTTATGCAAACTTCTTATCTACGCCAGCCTCGAGGAACTTCTCCTCAATCTCCTTGTCGCTCATCACGTTCTTCAGAGGAACGGTGATGATGCCGGCATTCTTGGCCTCAACAAACATGTTCTCAAAGTTGCGCGGGAAGCACACGATGTCATAGGTTTTTGCGGTTGAGGTGCCCTCTGCCAGAGCGCAGTGGTGAACCTTAGGCTCTTTAAGGTTGAGCTTCTTTGCGACACGCTCGACTGCCATCTGCATCATGAGAGACGTACCTGAACCGTTTGCACAAGCGCAGAGAATCTTGGTTGCCATGATGACATCCTTTCTGGGAGATATCTCCCGGTGAAGCCCGGGCACAGGTGCCCGGGCGCGTATCAACCTTACCGTGGAGTCTACCCGCTTAAACTCATTTCGAGCGCGTGGCGGGCAATCAGCACAAGTCCTTACTCGGCCTTAATAGCTGCTGCCTCGGCCTTCTGTGCGTACTCCTTGTACTTGTCGTAATCCTCAACCTCGAGGAAGTAGGTGCTGTTGCCGTTCTCATCCTTAGGAGCAGCCTTGTACTGGAGCTGCGGGATGATAACGAGAATAACGGCGACGATAGCAACACCAATCCAGCCGAGGTACTTCATGATGACCGTGAAGATAGGCCAGATGGTTGCCCAGTCGAACATGCCGAGGTAGCCACCGAAGGCGTACATCTGGACCCAAGAGGCGATAAGAGCAGAGCCAAACACCTGGCAAAGACCGCAGATGAACGGGAGGATAAGGCATGCCTTGAGGCCGCCTTTGTTGTTGGCATATACGCCGATAACAGCGTTATCAAAGAACAGAGGCACGAAGCCTGCAACCACGAGCACCGGAGAGTGCATGATGAGCAGAGCGCCAATGGCCAGGAACTGACCCACAGCACCAGCCATGAAGCCCAAGGTCACAGCGTTGGTAGAACCAAAGCCAAAGGTGACGGCGCAATCGACACCAGGGACAGAACCCTTGATGAGCTTGTTGGAGATGCCCTGGAAGGAGGTGGTGAGCTCGGCTACGAAGGTACGGACACCAAGCTGGAGGATCGTCAGATACACAGCAAACTGGAAGCAGTTATAGAGCACATAGAAGAAGAAGTCTTCGTTGGGAGACAGCGCTGCGTTGCCGGTGAGCTGGCCGTCGGCGGTGAGCTGACGCAGGAAGTCCGGGCCAATAACGCAGAGGATGATGCCGAAGAAGAGTGTCATCAGGATAGCGGTGGAAACCATGTTCTCGTTGAACATGGACAGCCAGCCAGGAAGCTCGATGTCCTCAAGGCGCTTGTCAAAGACGGAGTGCTTCTCCGGGTTCTTCTCGCGCTTCTTAGCGTCACGGCGGCTCATCCAGCCAGCGATCTTAGAAGCAAAGAAGATACCAAACATCTGCTGGTGACCAATGGAGAAGCCAGCGCCGTCGGTCAGCTCCTGGGTCGGGCCAACGGTAAGGTTAGAACCAACAGCCCAGTAGAGGCCAAGGAGAAGGGTCATAACAAACAGAGCGGGGCCGGATGCCAGCTGGGGGAAGCAGAACATGATGAGCCACAGAGCGGTTGCAGCCTGCTGCACCTGGACGTTACCGGTGGTGAAGATAGCGCGCATCTTGGTCTTGTTCTTAAAGGCGACAAGAGCGATGTTCAGGATATAGGCAAACAGAAGGAGCAGCATGTACTGCGAGATGTTTGCACCCTGGAGGAAGGAGACGTCTGCCAAGGAGAAGTCTCCGGAGGCTGCGGCCTTGACACCCGCGTCGACGGCGTTGTTGCCAAAGTAGGGGTCAATGACCATAGCGGTCAGATCAAAACGCTGCTTCAAGCCCACGATGACCGGGCGGAAGGAGCTGGTCAGGCCACCAGAACCAACCTGCAAAATCATGTAACCAACGGAGGCCTTGATGAAGCCAGCGAGCACCTCATACCAGTGCTTGCCGAGCAGCGCATAGCCGATCACGACAATGAAGCCGATGATCCACGCTGGTTGGGAAAGAATGGTTGATGAGAACCAATTCACCCCTGCCATCAAAATGTCCATGCTGTTCCTCTCTCTATGTGCAGGGCAAACTTTTTGCCCCTATTCGGCCTATTACTCGTCGCCCACCATAGCGTCGATCTCAAGCAGCTCCTCTAAAGACTCAATCTTCTTGAGGCGCTCAACAACTTCCTCATTGGAGAGCACCTGCGCCAGGCGCTGCATGCTCTTGAGGTGCTCATCTGGATCGGTATCGCTCAGCGTGAAGAAGATGGTTGCATCCGTATCCTCCTGAGCGGGATCATCAAAGTGCACTGGCTCTTTCACGCGCATGAAGCTGATAGCGTCACGGTTGGTGCCGCGAGCGTTCTCCATAGCGTGCGGCATAGCAACGCCGGGCATCAGAACAATGTAGGGGCCATGCTTCTCAACGTTTTCAATGAGGCAGTCTGCATACTCTGGATCAACCGAACCGTCCTTGATGAGTGGTGAAACACCCTCACGCAGGGCATCTTTCCACGTAAGCGGCCCGTCTACCAGATTGCAGTGACCCAGCTCGTACAGTTGCTTTAGAAGCATGACCTTTCCCTTCTGGCCGTGAGCCCCAAGGACTCCCCAAAACAGAACGTTTTGAACGTTCCATCCCACTCCTGTATGTTCATACTGAACTCTTGCGCTAAGATTACACCTTTTTTACGCCGAGCGGTCGATTTTTTATCCTAAACGTACGTTTTGTATTTTTTGGGCTCTAAAACGTTCAGTTTAGTGTTCAATGATGTTTGAACGTTCATTTTGAATGGTTTGCCGGGCGATAAAACCATTCGTTTTGAATGATCATTGTTTAAGAAATGAGCGCCACGCGCGAGACGGCCCGCACCAACTACGAGCGCATCTCACGGCGACATGGTGCAAAAGCTTCACATAGGGGGAACCATGGGTCAGAGCAGGGCATTTGTTGAGAGGCGCAGGGCTCAGATGGAAGAGCTCATCCGCTCACGCGGAGAACTACAGGTTGCTGATCTTGCAGATCAATTTGGCATCTCCCCTTTGACCGTCCGCAGAGACCTGGACTTCCTGGAGAGCAAAGGACTCATTTCCCGGCGCTACGGAGTTGCCATAAGCAGTTCCCAATCGGGCTTTCATGCCGCAAAAACGCTCGTAGAGCGTGCGCGAGAAGCCATTTCACGCAGGGCCTCTGAGCTCATAGAAAACGGCGAGCAGGTCTTTATCAACACCTCTACCACCGCACTTGATGTGATCTCTCACATCGGTGCTCGCGATGTCACCATCATCACCAACAGCGTCTCTCAGGTACAAGCCCTCGCGCCTTCCCCTGGCATCACTGTTTTGGTGACGGGAGGTGAGGTACGCATGCCCCGCGGCGTCCTCTCAGGTGAGTTTGCGCTCAACAACATACGCAGCGTGCGTGCTTCGCGTTGCTTTGTGGGCTGCGCCGGAATCAGCCCCGCCGCCGGCGCCACCTCCAATACGTTGCAGGAAGCCATCGTGAATGCCCAGATGATTCAAAACGCAACGTATCGCGTACTTTTGGCAGACTCCACCAAGCTCAGCAAAGAGGCGGGCTTCACCTATGCCCAGCCCCATGAGTTTGACCTGCTCATAACTGACTCCTGGGCTGCTCCCTCAGATCTTGATGCGCTGCGTGAAGCAGGGCTCACCAACATTGAGCTGGTGAACCCTGATAAGGACTTGCTTCCCTAGGTTGTCTTGGCGCATCGCGCGCAGGCGCATGTTCTAATCGTCCAGATCCTTAAACGCAAAGCTGCGACGACCCTCCGCAAAATCCGCCACAATATCCCCGTGACCTACGAGCTGGTACTTGTAGGTCTCCAGACCCTCCAAGCCAACAGGTCCTCGTGCATGGAGCTTGCCGGTAGAGATACCAACCTCTGCGCCAAAGCCATACCTAAAGCCGTCTGCAAAGCGTGTTGAGCAGTTTTGATACACGCCAGCAGAGTCAACCATCTGCATAAAGTAGGCCGAAGTCTCATCATTTTTGGTAATGATGCAGTCCGTGTGGTGAGACCCCCACCGGTTGATATGCGCCACCGCAGCCGCTACATCTGGCACCACGCGTGAGCTCAAGATGTAGTCACCGTACTCCGTGCCAAACTCACTCTCATCCATGAGCTCGACGCTGCTGGCAGGCGCGAGCGCCACCACATCCTGAGTGCCGCGCAGGCGCGCGCCCTTCTCGCCCAGCGCAGCAATCACACGTGGCACAAATGCTGCTGCGATGTCTTGGTGCACCAGCAAGGTCTCGGTGGCGTTGCAGACGGCAGGATACTGGGTCTTGGCATCCACCACCACTTTGGCAGCAAGATCCAGATCTGCGTCTTTGTCCACGTAGATGTGGCACACGCCGGAGGAGTGACCCATGACCGGGATCTTGGTGTGGTCCATGATATATTGCACAAACGCGTTTGAGCCGCGCGGAATGAGAAGATCCACCGCATCGTAGCAGCTGAGGAGCTCGTCTATCTCTGCGTGGGACTCCACGAGCGCAAGGGCTGCCGGCGGCAGACCTGCGGAGGTGGCGGCGGTGTGGACCAGCTCAAAGAGCACGCGATTGGTATTGGTGGTCTCCTTGCCGCCCTTGAGAATGGCGCAGTTTCCGCTCTTGATGCATAACGACGCCACCTGCACGAGCGCGTCGGGCCGGGCCTCAAAAATGACACCAATCACGCCGATGGGACAGCTCATGCGGGTAAGCGTCAGGCCGGGCGCAAGCTCGCGATGAAGTGTGCGCACGCCGATGGGGTCAGGCAGCGCGCGCAGGCCTTTGAGCTGCGCCAAGCTCTCCTGCATTTTGTGCGCGTCGTAGCGCAGGCGCTTCTGGGTGGTCTTGGGCAGCGCGGCATCTTCTGCTGCATGTAGATCTTGAGCGTTTGCAGCAAATATCTCATCTTGAGAAGCCTCAAGCGCTTGAGCAATCAGCGCCAGGGCATCGTTTCTCTGCTTCTCTGTGGAGGCTGCCATGCAGGGCGCCTCATGCTTCATCTGACGTGCCAGTTTGCTCACATTCATGCGACATCCTCTCACGCGCGGCGGTTGTAATGGTTATACCTGACTATCCCCGCCCGCAGCCGTGATGACCATATTTTGAAACCTATTACTCATGAACTCGTTGGAGTAGCGCTCGTCCACCCACTGCTCAAAGGCGTTGCGCGGAGCTATGCCGGCGTCTCGCGCGGCGCGGCGCTGAAAACACATGAGGGTCATGCTGATGTCAGCCGCCAGATAGACAGCCAGGATAAAGACAAAGGTCACCTGGCGTTTTGTGGTGGGCTCACCAATCTGCGTCAGCAGCCACGGCGTCACAATGTTGCACCATATGAGGCCCAAGATGCCCCAAAAACCCAGAAACGGAAGAGCGACCCACTTGGTGATATGGCCCCACACATGGCTATAGTCCCAGGACACGGCACCCATGAACGTTTCCATGCTCCAGCCGGTTACCTGCTCAAGCAGGCCGCCCACCACCATAGCTACCAAAAATACTTGCCACCATTTTGCATGCTTCTTGCGCAGCTGCAGGGAGATGATGGTGAGTAGTACCGTTCCCACGCCGTATAAGGGCGAGAAAGGCCCCCACACCAAGCCCACACGGCTCTGCGTGAGACCGGCGGTAATGAACATCCAAATCTCTTCCAAGACGAGCCCGCCGACCGAGCCAATGATGAACAGGATCACAATCTGGTACCAGCCCAGATGCAGGTTATCGATAAAGTACGCGCGCACCAGCCGCTCGGCACGACGAACCTCTCTGAGTTGGGAGTGTGAAAGCCGACTGGGCACATCAATCTCATGTCCCAGCTCTTTGGCAAGCTTCTTTTCCTGGTGATATACCTTCAGCGCCAGCGCCGCCTCCTGCACATCGGGCGGCACGTTTTCTCCCTTAGAGGCACGCTCAATGGGCTTGCCGCGCCCCAGCCAGGCAAAAAAGCTCCTCGCCAGCCAGACGATGCCCCGTACAACAAGCAGAACCACAAGAAGACTGACAAGTGACCAAAACATGCATAACCTCCCCTTGGCGCTTCCTTTCAGAAGAACCGTACCACGATTTCACCACAGCCCCGCGCCACGATTTCACCACAGGCCACCTCAGGCCAGATGGGAAGATTTGTTGGAGGCATCCAAGCACTCCTGCGCGCAGCCGATATACCCCTAAAGTAGGAAAGTCTGTGCATACCCTGCATATGTCTGCGCATACCCTGCATACACCAGATTGGGAGTTAGTTTTTGACCGATAAAAAGAACACGCCACAGCACACGGCGCACGCAGCGCACGATGTTACTCACTTCTCAGACCTTCCTCTGGGCGAGAAGATCCTTGAGGCAACAGACCTTCTGGGCTACGCCTCACCCACCCCTGTACAAGCAGCGGCCATACCAGCCGTTGTCGCTGGCCGTGATGTGATGGCCGCGGCCGAGACCGGCACGGGCAAGACGGCGGCATTCTTGCTGCCAATCTTTGACAAGCTAGGCCACTCCACGCGCAGGATGGGACCGTATGCCCTGGTCGTCACCCCGACACGAGAACTTGCGCAGCAGATAGAGGAGGTGGCCGCAACCATCTGCTCCGTCACGCACCACCGCGCAACCTCTGTGGTAGGTGGGCTCTCCTATACACCCCAGAAGCAGGCGCTCAAGCGAGGATGCGATCTCTTAGTGGCAACACCTGGCCGCCTGATTGATCTTCTCGACCAGAACGCGTGCTCACTGGATCAGGTACAGACGCTCGTGCTGGACGAGGCCGACCGCATGTTAGACATGGGCTTTCTACCCAGCATGCAGCGGATTGTTGCTGCATGCCCTCACGATCGCCAGACGCTGCTCTTCTCGGCCACGCTTGATGAGCACGTGCTTGGTACCACAAAATCGCTGGTACATGACCCGGTTCGCGTGGATATTGCACCCAAGGGCAAAGCGGCGGACACCATTGAACAGTATGTGCTGGGCGTATCTGTTGACGCCAAGAAGCGCGTGTTGCGCCAGATTTTGAAGCAGGAAGGCGTGCAGCGCACCATCATCTTTACCAACGGCAAGCATCGCGCGGATTTCATCTGCAAGAAGCTGCGCCAAGACCACCTGAGCGCGGCACCCATCCACGGCGACCGATCGCAAAATCAGCGCGCTCGGGCGCTTAGGCTCTTTAGCGAAGGCGCCATAGACGTGCTGGTAGCAACCGATGTCCTGGCGCGCGGGATCGACGTGGCGGACGTTTCGTGCGTGATCAACTTGGACGTGCCGCACGAGCCGGAAAACTACATCCACCGCATTGGCCGCACGGGCCGGGCCGGCGAACACGGCTGGGCGCTCACGCTGGTGACCGCAGACGACTACCTGGAGCTCAGGGATATCGAGAAGCTCATGGGCACGACCATCCCCACCTTCCCGCGCACCGAAGGCCTGGACCTAGGCGATGACCCGCTGGTCTTAGACGAGAATCGCAGTGTGCGAGAAAAACTGCCCAGCAGAAAGGCTCGCAAGAAACGCAAAGCCAGGCGTGCCAGTGCGCGCAAGGGCGAGGGTGGCGCAGGAAAGCCTGCGGCGCGCACGGGCGAGAAACCCGCAGCTCGTAAGGGTGGCGCGGGAAAGCCTGCGGCGCGCACGGGCGAGAAGCGCCGTGCGGACAGGCGCACACGGCCAGAGGTGCGCACGGAGACGAAGACAAAACCGCGCCGCCATCCCGGAGATCACGGCGGCATACGCTAGAGCGCGGCGGATTACGCGCTCGCGCTGTCCTTCGCGCAATCCGCACGTTATGCGCAGCTACTGGGGCATGCTCATCTGCCGGTAGGTCACGCCACAGGTGTCAAGACAGCGCCGGGATATCTGGTTGTCCATGGTGCCCTCGTACTTATCGTCCAGGTAGACAACCTCCCCGATACCTGCTTGTACCAGCAGTTTTGCGCACTCATGGCAGGGGAAGAGCGTGACATAGACCGTGGCGCCCTGCATGTCTTTGAGCGATCCTCTGTAGTTGAGCACGGCATTTGCCTCCGCGTGCACCACGTAGGAGTGCTTGTCGTGCAGCGGGTCATCGCTTGAGCCCCACGGGAAGTCGTCGTCGTTGATAGCGCTGGGCGTGCCGTTGTATCCCACGGACAAGATGCGATGATTGGTGTCCGCAATACAGGCTCCTACCTGCGTCTTTGGATCTTTGCTCCGCAGCTGTGCCGCAATGGCCACCCGCATGAAAAACTCGTCCCACGAGATGACATCTCTGCGCTTATCTGGCATGGTTCCCCCTCAAAGAGCGCACGTGCGCCCGTTATTCGTGATCTGGCATTCCGTCCTGCAGCTCAAAGCGAAACTCCTGCGCCGCCTCCGGATACTTCTCTTTATCAACCTTCGAGCAGAAGAGATCAAGCGGGCGCACCCACAGATCCCCTTCGCCGTACAGCTTTCTGTAAACCACGTACTTCTCGCCCGTTTCAGAGTGCGTCGCAATATCTTCTACCAGGTAATAGTTTCCTTTGAAATGGCGATAAACCCGGTTGCGCAAGACGCGCTGTTCCGCTGGCGCGGCAGGTGCCGCGGCCGCGGCGGGCGTTGCGGCTGCGGCAGGTGCCGCGGCGGGCGTTGCGGCTTGGGGCGCATGGTTCTTCTCGCCCAGCTGCGCAGTGTGTGACTGCTCTTTGAGCTCGTGCTGACACTCCTCGATGCATCGCTTGACCTTGTCTTTGCAGTGGCCGCACTTGGAGCCCGCGCCCGTTCGTTCCTTCACTTTTTTATATGTGTCCGCGCCGTTTTGCACGGCTTTCATCACGTCGGACTTCTTGATGTGCTTGCACTTGCAGACCATATCGTTTTTGGACATAGCTGCCCCTCTCGCTCGCTGCGCTGTCACGCTGTTGCGCTTTGGCGCTCGCTGCCCCGCGCTTTTCTTTGGTACGCGCTACTCTAGCATGGAAGCCACCACAACCAGTGCGAAGCCGGCAAGCGTGCCCAGCACGGAGACCCAGCGCGGCTGCATGTACAGCGTATGGGGCACGAGCTCCTCGAGGGCAATGTAGAGGACCATGCCTAGAGCCGCGCAGCCCAAAAGCTCCATGGAATCGGGCGAGATGCTGCCGCTCATGGCCATCATGATGAGTCCGCCGAGGACCGTTGAAAGAAGGGCGCCTGCCAGGGCCAGGGCCTTGATGCGTCGCCGCTCGGAGCGCAGAGCTGTAAATATGAGCATGCCCATCGGGATGTTGTGGAGGGCAACACCAAAGGCGTAAATGGCGCCTTGCTGCAAAGATTCCAGCGCTAAGGCGTACATGGTCATGCCTTCCACCACGTTATGCACCATGAGGGCTACGACGGAAATGAGTCCGATGTGAACCGCGATTTCGTCTTCGGTCGCGTGGGCGTCGTGGTCCTCGGCGTGGTCGTGGTTAGGGATGAGCGTTTCGAGCAGGCTGAGCAGGCCAAAGCCCACAAAGAGCGCCACTAAGGCCATGATCAGGTTCTCATTCAGCGCGTATTCGACTGCCTCTGGCCCCAGGTCAAACACCACGAGCGCTGCCAGCGCACCGAGCGCCAATGACGTGGATAGCTGGCTGAGGATATGCGGGTCTTTTACGCACTTAACAAACAGAGCACCCACGGCCATGGACATACCGGCAAGAAAGGTGATTAAAAGCTCCAAGTTACAAACCCCCTGGCACACACGTACCATCGCATTCGTTGTCAAGGATTCAAGATACCCTACCCCGTGCTGGCCAAATCAACGGTGATGGCTGTTCCAAAGAACCTGCACTATGTATTACCTGCTCATATGTTGATAGCTTCAGCCAATGCAGCAGGCGGTGTCGTGTCTTGTGGCGGGGCGTTTTATGCGCGTGGGGCACAGATTTTGAAATATAACCAACGCTTAGAATACAGACCTCCATGAACCGTTGTTTTGCGGGACGTTTGCCCAGTTAAGGTTTATGGAAACCGACGGTTCATGGAGGTTTGTGAGAAGCGGCCACTCGGACGGTCGCTCAGGACGCATAAGGGCACAAAAAAGGTGCAATGGCGCGCCAAAACACGCCATTGCTCCCATAAAACGAGCGCGCTGGAACAGCGCGCTCTCATTTATCCCGCTTACTTTCCGCCGGCAGCCGCCTCAAGTTCTTGGATCTCTTTCTGCAAGCGCTGAAGCTCTGCCTTGGCCTGCGCGCGGGCAGCGTCGAGCTCCTTCACGCGCTGCGCCAGCGCCACCTGGTCTTCCTCTGACGTTTGAAGCTGCGCGCGAATTTCTCCAGCAATCCACTCAGACTCAGCACGCTTATCGCGTGCGGCGTCTGCCGCCTCCTGCGCCACTCGGCCGCGCTCACTTGCTTCTGCCAGCGCTTTTGCAGCCTCATCTCTTTGCGCCCACGCCTCCTGCGCACGCAAAGCCAGCTCTGCCTCTCGCGCAGCGCGCTCCTTGAGTGACCGCGTCTCCTTGGCCAGACGCACCTTGTGATCCTCCACGGCACGCTTGGTTTCTTGGAGCGATGTCTTTGCCGCAGACAGCGAATCCTGCAGCTGGCACAAATCTGCCCGGGCGTGCTCATACTGCCCTTGAGCTGCAGCAATCTGGGCATCAAAGCGGCGCTGCACAAGGCCTTGGGGTGTGAGTAAGCACGGCAAGAGCTGTGCCACCTCTTCTTTCCACCACGTCCAGCCGTGAGTCACATCTGGTCCCCAGTACTCAAACGTAGCATCGACACCGCATGCTACCAGCGCATCTTCAAGCGCGCGCTGGGTGGCAATGCCCGTCTCGGTTGCATTGGTTCCACACACAAAGGCAAGCTGCACGTCTTTCAGGCGCTTGAGCGCAGCGGAGTCCAAAGATGCCACCAGATCTACGGGTGAGTAAGCAAGCCATGCTTCATCCAGCTCACCCTCTATAAATGCGTGTACGTCGTATGTGCCCGATACTGCCAGCAAGCCAGAGTAGCGCTCGGGATAGCGAAGCATGGCAATGGTGGCGTTGAGCGCGCCCATCCCGACGCCGACCAACAGAGGCGCCTCGTCGGTGGTCGCCACGCTGGTCACAAACTTGTAGAGCTCGTTCTCCACGTAGTCAAAGTAGCTCGCAACGTTTTGCAGCCGATACTCAGGCGTAGCGGCATGGAAGTACCAGCTCTCATCATCGAGCGCATCGGTTGCAACCACCATGCAGCTACCCCGGTCAATAAGCTCTTCTATCCCCGCAAACATGCCGGCGTTTTCCCAGCTTGTGCAGGTTGCATCACCTTCTGGAAACACCACGGCCACCCGTCCGGCCTGGCCATAGATTGCAAGATCAAAGTCCTTCTCGGCTGCCGATGCATTCAGGGTCTTATCGTGTATTTCCATGGAGTGTCACTTCTCCTACCGCTTGTCCGTTTTGGGGAGCCTGCCCTCTTCTTCGGCGCGCTGGATGGCATATTCTATCCGCTGCACCATGGGGTCAACTGAGGAGCCTGCCGCCACACGGCTTGCCGTGGACATGCGCTGGACCAGCGCCTCGAAGGGATCTTCCGGCGCATCTTCTGCCGGCTCAAAGCCCGCGATGTCATAGCCGCATGCGCCAATGGCCATGCCCACAATAGAGCGATCAATGCCTTGAGCATCGGCCAGCTCCATGATGGTTTTCTTGCCCGCTGAAAGATCAAGCCCCAGCTCAGTCAAGAAGTCCTTGAGCTCGGGATGTGCGGCTATGAGCTCGGATATGCTCTCCGTGAGGTCCAGCACTGGAGCGTCTGTGGAATCTGTAGCCATGATTCACCTCGTATCAATTGCGTGCCCATGCAGGCGACGCGTCTAGACCAGCTTGCCGTTGCAGTGATCGATCATGTGCTGGATCATTTCTGCCACCCAGCCCTCAAAGTCACGCTTGCGCTCCTGGAGCTTGCCATCCACGAGCTCCTCGTAGGCAACCTTCACCTTGGCATAGCGTGTGACCTTGGAGAACTCGTCTCGCGTGAGGCAACCTTCCTCCACTCTGAAGGCACGCAACCCCATGAGGACGCGCGGGTTGTAGAGCACATGCGGGTTCTTGTCCTCGTCCAGATAGACCACGACGGCCTTGGTGACGCCAATCTGGTTGGCAGCCAAGCAACCGGCGTCCTCTATGGTAGCGATGGTGTCGATGAGGTCTTGGGCTACATCCGCGTCCTCACTTGTTGCGCGCTCACAGCGCGTCGAAAGAATGGCGTCGTCTTTTACCAGCTCTTTTATCATCATCTCTCCTTTAAGCTGTATCGCTTAGCAACGGGGATTGCGTGCGGGATATGGCGTGCGGCGCTCGCGGCCCGCGGCGCGTGCGGCGCTCGCGGCTTACGACTCGTTTGGATCCCAGTCCACCAGGCACGCATCCATGCCGGCGATCAGTGCATCTTTGTCCATGCCCCTGCCAATGATGCAGATCTTGGTCATGCGATCCCCGCACACCGGATCCCAATCTTCCAGCAGCTCGGGGTTATCGGCCAACATCTGCTTCTTGTCCGCCTCTGGTGCAGAATCCACAAACAGGCCGTTTTCTGCCAGCGTGACACGCTTGCCTGCCTGCTCAAACACATAGCACATGTCAGGATCTTGCGAAGCCCACAGCATCCCTTTGGACCGCACCACGTTGTCTGGCCAGGTCTGAACAAACGCACTCAACGCGTCAATATCAAACGGGCGGCGACGCTCGTACACAAAGGTAGAGATGCCATACTCCAGCACCTCAGGATCCTCGTGCTCCTCGGGGTGCTCCATGGCATCCACCCAAGCCGCCGAGTTGTAGGCCGCATCAAAATTAAAACGATCCGTATCCAAAAGCTCGTTCATGGGTACGTTGGCGTGATCAGCCTCTATTATGACCGCGTCTTTCTGCAGACCGCGAATAATAGCCTTGAGCTCTGCAATCTGCTCTGGTGTCACCGTATCGGTCTTGTTCAAGATGATGGTGGTGCAAAACTCAATCTGCTGGATCAGAAGCGCCTCAATATCGTCCTCGTCAATGGATTCGGCGAGAAGATCCTTGCCGCCGTTAAACTCATCAAACATGCGGGCGCAGTCGATCACCGCCACGATGTTGTCCAGCTCCATCGGCGCGTCGGTACCGTATTTCTCCTGGTCACAGAAGGCAGAAATGGTGTAGGCAATGGGGATAGGCTCGCAGATGCCCGATGCCTCAATCACGATATAGTCAAAGTTGCGCGTGTTGGCAATCTCTTGCAGCTGGTTGGTAAGGTCATTTGACAATGTGCAGCACAAGCATCCATTGGTCATAGGAATGAGCTCGTCAGTCTGAGAAAGCCCGCCGTTCTTGATCAGGCTGGCGTCCACGTTGACCTCACCAATGTCATTCACAATGACTGCCGCACGAATCCCCTCACGGTTCTTGAGAATGTTGTTGAGCAGCGTGGTTTTTCCTGCACCCAGATAGCCAGTGAGCAGGACAATCTTTACTTTTTTATGATCTTTATCCGCCATGATCAAACCTCCTGGGAGGACGCATTGGTCTCATAAAACGCATCGTTACGCCTGAGCGCGAAAACTAATAGTACCGCGCTGCGCGTCCATCGAGTCTATAACAGCCAGAGAATCCAGACGATACCCCTTCTCACGGAGCCTATCTCCCCCGTGTTGAAATCCTTTCTCCACCGCTATACCTATACCCTCAACGGTGGCATGTGCTTGCTCGCAAATGTCAATAAGTCCCTCAAGGGCACAACCACGGGCGAGAAAATCGTCCACTATAAACACGTGATCGTTGGGGCCTAAGAACTTCTGCGCCACAATAACCTCATAGGTACGCTTATGCGTAAACGACATGACCTTGGTGGTGAACATGGCTCCATCCAAGTTGATACTCTGACTCTTTTTGGCAAACACCATGTTGACGCCCAGCTCTGCAGCAACCAGCGCCGCTATGCCAATACCGCTCGCTTCAATGGTGAGCACCTTGTTGATAGGGGCATCTTGAAAATCCTCTGCCCACTGCTTGGCCATTGCCTGGATGAGCTTCACATCCATCTGGTGGTTGAGAAATGCATCTACCTTAAGAACATCGTCGCCAATAACTCTGCCATCGTGCCTAATTCTCTCTTCAAGCTCCCTCACGCACTCCTCCTTGCACCGACTTGTCCTGTTAGGATAGCGCAGACATCAGGGCACATCCTTGATTATGGCTGTGTAACTTATGGCCGCATAACGCCTGACACAACGTACATATGTTGGTAGACTAGTAACTTAGAATGCCTTCAGGCAACTTGTGAGTTTCTACAAAATGAGGTTATTATGCGCGGCTCTGACAAGAATCGGTTTATTGCACCTGCGTTTATCATGGGCTTACTGGCGCTCGTTTGTGCGCTCGTTATGCCCGTAAGCGCACAAGCGGAAACCACCGGCGTCAAGAACTTCTCGGTTGACTACTTTGACGCAGACTATTCTGGCGGTTTCTTCCAGCTGAGCAATGGCGATAATCATGGCCTCACTGACATGACGACCAAAATTCTCTCAGATGACTACAAAGAGATATACGACCAGCCAGTCTTTCAAGGCACCAATACAAAGAAGGATCAGGATCTTTATATTGACTGGCACAACGGTGCCAGCTACCAGGGTAAACCCTTAGATGTTCGTGAGTATGACTGGGTCAGTGAGACCCTCAACACTCATGGGGAACATCTCTATAGAGTATTCAAGCAAAATGACGGGGTAATCATCGACGGCGGTATCAAGATTCTCGTGCGTGAGTATCATTTCTATGAGTCTGGCGCTTTGAAAGAGTACGGCGACAACCCCGATGAGCTTGCAAAGCACGAAGTCAGTTTCAAGGGTGTCATGAACTTTACCGACCTGGATAGAGACGAAGGTTGGGCAGTTCAGCAGGGTGGTCATGGCACATGGATCTATGGCGATAAAGACGGTCAATCGGCAGTACAAGCGCAGCAGATCTCTGGCAAAACATTTATGGTTGGCAGCCAAGATTACAATGCATATGGCATAGATAGTATAGATACCCCCGCGTTCAAGAAGCATGCTGTCTGGTTTGAGGTGGAGGGCACTCCAAATTCACCGCTGCAGATTGCCTATTATCAAGGTATGGACAATCACTGGGGAACCGTCAACTACCGTGGCTGCGCCATCAGCTACCACATGGTCGGTGAAGGCTCTGAAGACCTCTCCGTTACAGGCCTCAATACGGGCTGTGCCAAATTCTCCAACTACAACCTGGTTGACGCGAGCACCATGCTCGATTACCTGAAGCTTGATTCCAACTACTACACCTTTAACGGCTGGTATGCTGATGAAGATCTCACTCAGAAGGTGGAGGGAACACAGAGCATTTCTACAGATGTTAACTACTACGCATCCGTGAGCAAGACGGCGGGCAAGGTCACGGGTGATGCCGTCAACGGCACCATCTGGCACGATGAGGCTGAGCACGCAGACACTACCGCGTATGATCCCGCAATGTATGGCAGCGACATCACCATCTCCTACGCACCGAGTGCCGGCTACCTGTTGGACAGCGTGAGCTACGACGACCAGGTTCTCTCGAGCGAAGATCTTCTCGCCCACGCGGGCAGCTACACCATCACCAACATGCAGCCAGGCACCTACGACACGGCCAACGACATCGACCACCACGTACATGCGGAATTTTTGGCGCCGAGCATGTCCAAGCGCGTAGTCAATGAGAGCGGGCAGGATATTTCCGCAGCTACCGGCATCAAGCTGCAGCAGGGCGATAAGCTCATCTACGAGATTTCTCTCACCAATCCGACGAGCCTCGACCGTACGGTAAACGTCACCGACGTCTTGCCGGAAGGCGTCACCTACGACACCGCCGATGCTCAGTGCACCTTTGATGGCAACAATGTCGTTTCTTGGGATGTCACCATACCGGCACGCCAAACGACCACGCTTAGCGTATATGCCCATGTAGATACCTACGAAGCAAAGACCATCACGAATGCGGCCTACTCCGTCTGGCCCAAGCTGGATGGCAGCAACGAAGAGGACGTTACGCTGAACGCTTCGGTCGATATTGAAACCGCAGCAAGCGAGAAGCCCGCGCCCAAGGCGCCCGCAACGCCTGAAGCCACGCCCAAAACGGGCGATCAGTCCATCAGCACGGGCGTTGTGATAGCGCTTGCCGTGGTGGGCGTTGCCCTTGTCTGCGCGGTCATCGTGCTCAAGCGCAAGGGACGCCAGAAGTAGCGAGCGGTAGCGCAGTAGCGAGCAGTAGCGCGGTACACATCAGGAAATGTAATATCTCCGCCCCAGCAACTGGGACGGAGATATTTTTCTACCACACGTTCTTATCGCTCAATGGCACGGAGGCCTAGTTGCTGGCAACCTCGTGGCAAGCGACTTAGTGGTGGAAGAGCCTCATGTGGGTGAAGCATAGCGCCATGTGGTACTTATCAGCCGTCTCTATCACATTGTCATCTCTAATGGAACCGCCGGGCTCTGCAATGTAGCTCACGCCAGACTTGTGCGCGCGCTCCACGTTGTCGCCAAACGGGAAAAACGCGTCCGAGCCCAGTGTCACGCCCGACTGCGTAGCGATCCAGGCAGCCTTCTCCTCCCGGGTCAGCACCTCGGGCTTCTCTGCAAACCACTTCTGCCATTCGCCCTCGCGCAAGACGTCGTCGTGCTCATCAGAAATGTAAACATCAATGGCGTTGTCACGATTGGCGCGGCGAATCCCGTCCACAAACTTCAGGCCCAACACCTTGGGATGCTGGCGCAAATACCAGGTATCCGCCTTATTTCCCGCCAGCCGCGTACAGTGCACGCGACTCTGCTGGCCCGCACCCACGCCGATTGCCTGGCCGTCCTTCACATAACATACCGAATTTGACTGCGTGTACTTGAGCGCAATCAAGCTCACAATCATATCAATCTTTGCATCATCTGGAATGTCTTTATTCTGGCTCACCACGTCCTGGAGCAGCGCGCGGTCAATCTTGAAGAAGTTGTGTCCCTGCTCAAACGTGATGCCGAACACGTCTTTGCTCTCCGTGGGCGCGCACGTGTAGTCAGGATCGATCTGCACCACGTTGTACGTGCCCTTTTTCTTTTGGGCGAGAATTTCAAGCGCTTCGGGCGTATACCCCGGCGCAATGATGCCGTCGGAGACCTCGTGCTTGATATATTGCGCGGTACGGGCATCGCACGGCTCAGACAGCGCAGCCCAGTCACCGTACGAGCTCATACGGTCTGCGCCGCGCGCGCGGATGTATGCGCAGGCAATGGGCGTTAGCTCTCCCTCATCGTCCACAAAGTAGATCTTCTTGTCCGTCTCTGAGAGCGGCTTGCCCACGGCAGCGCCGGCCGGAGACACGTGCTTAAACGATGCGGCGGCAGGCATGCCGGTGGCCTCTTTGAGCTCGCGCACCAGCTGCCATGAGTTGAGTGCGTCCAGAAAGTTGATGTAGCCGGGCTTGCCCTGGAGCACCTTCACGGGCAGCTCAGAGCCATCTTTCATATAGATGCGCGCGGGCTTTTGGTTGGGGTTCATGCCGTACTTGAGCTGAAGCTCGTTCATGAGGATCCTTTCTTGGCACACGGGGTTGGAATGGGGCGCCCGCTGGCTGCGGGCGGGCGGCTGCGAGCGCAGGTTCTAATCGCCCAGATTCTTGTTGAAAAGCTGTACGGTACCTGCGGTGTAGGTGTAGAGCGACACCTTATTTTCCGGATTCAGCGCCGCCCAGACCTCCCCTGGCGAAGGCAGGCTCACGCAGACGGGCTCGCCCACAAAGCTTGGCAGCGGGTCGCCGTCCGACTCATACGTAGAAATGAAATATCCCTTGTTTTCATCCACGCCTTCGTATGCAAAGAACTCGCGCAGGCAACGGTCCTCGGAAGAATCCGGGTCGTGCTTCAAAATGGAGAGCTCAAACGTGCCGTCCGGATAGAGAATGGAGCTGATGCGCGGCGTCCAGTTGGGACCGTCCGGCTCATAAGCGCGCGTCATGAGGCCGGCCCTGAAGTCGTTGGCCTCCACGATGGTATCCGTCTGGTCACCATTGGTTACCACAAGGGCATCTCCCATGGTGCGGACCGGGTGGTAGATGATGAGGCTGGGATCTTCCATTTTGCTGGGATCATATGCCTCGGTACGGATGCCGTCTTCGGTCGCCACAAACACGCGATTGCGGCTGTTGGCACTTCTGCCCATGATCCAGTAGTAGACGCAGCGCTTGCCCACCACAATGCCGCGGCCTGGATACGGGTTAGACTCAAGCAAAGTCACGAGATCCTGCATAACAGTCCCTTCTCTCTACATTTGCAAAAGGGCAAGTCATCCCCTGTACGAGAACGGCTTGCCCAGACGGTCGGCTTGATCAATTCTTACGCTGCTCCCCCCTGGATACCCAGGATTACCCGTCAGTCACAGCGTGCTCGCTTAGACTGTAGCACGCGCGCACCACTTGCTTGGGCGTCGGCTGGCATCTAGACCAGCTCTCCAAATGTGCTGGCGGTGCAGCACGTTGACACCGGCGGTGGCGTGACGCTGTCGCGATAGTGGCGCGATGGTGGCGCGCACCTCGCGGTTCCCGAGCAGCCTTTTGCGGTGTAACTTTTGCACCTCAGCGTGATGGCGTACACATAATATGCACTTACTGTCCAGCGGTTGGTATAGAATTGCTCAATCAAAGCAACCGCCTCCACAGGGGGGCACGGGAGGTTTGCGTGTCAGATTACGAGCTGATTGACATCTACGACCACGATGGCAATCGTACGGGAAAAGTGATTCAGCGAGAGAACGCCTTTCTCAACGAGGGGCAGTACATGCTCTACGTTCTGGGGATCATTCAAAATAGCGCAGGAAAGTTCCTGATCACGCGCCGCGCGCTTGACAAGGCATGGGCAGCCGGCCACTGGGAAGTGCCCGGCGGCGGAGTTCGCGCTGGTGAGACGGCCGACGAGGCCATCTTGCGTGAGGTCGGTGAGGAAACAGGCCTCACTGTGGGCGATAAGATCTCGGAGCCGATTTATCGCTACGAAAACGTGGATCTTGCACGCGGTGACAACTACCTGGTAGACATCTATCGCTTCCAGTTGGACTTCACGCCAGAAGATGTGACGCTTCAACAGTCGGAAGCCATCGACTTTAGGCTTGTGAGCTGGAACGATATTGAGCAGCTCAACCAGCGCGGCAGCTTCTTACACTTCGACAGGATTCGCCAGGCACTGGTAGCAGCAAACGTGCTTTAGGTGCGCGCGGGCACGCGAGTGCGGGGTTTGCTGCGCGTTAGCTTTTGCCCGGCCTTGGCTTGGGGTGGTATTGGCCTGCCTGCAGGGCGGATGCTGCTGATATGGTGGCCTAAAAAGTGCGCCAAAACACAAACCTCCATGAACCGTTGATTTCATTTACGTTTGCCCAGTTGAGCTTTTGGGAAACCGGCGGTTCATGGAGGTTTGTGCACTAAAACGACGGTTCATGGAGAAGTGTGAGCAGAAACGGACCGGCGGAGGCGCGCACATCCATACGCGGGATCAACTTTGGCACCGCACGCGTATACGCCTGTATATATTTGCGCACTTGTGCGCCTTGGCGCACAAGTGCACTCGTACATACTTTAAAAGGCCGGGCCCCGGGAGCGTAGCCCCAGAAGCCCGGCCTCATCAGCACAGTTCAGCGCCGCAGAGTGGCGGCACCGTGCGCGTCGCAGCAGCCGCCGCAGCAGCCGCCGCAGCAGCCGCCGCAGCAACCCGTTGCCTATTCGTCGCCAAACACGGCATCAATCCAGCCGCGCAGGAACTCCTCTTTCTCGGAACGACCGCGGGAAAGCTCGGCCGCAGCCACCACCGGCACCCATTGCATGATGACCTGGCGAGCAATGTCGGCTTTCTTGGTATACAGCGAGAGGTACTTCTCGGCTTTATCCTTATCCTCCACACAGAAAAGGAGATACGTGGTAGCGGCATCCACCTCGGGCAGGCCTGCGGTGACATGGGCCCAGTCGCAGATGTAGGGTGCCGAGCCATCGTCGGGCACAATCACGTTGGTGGGGTTGAAGTCGCCGTGGCACACCTTGTAGCCGCTCTTCATGCCTCGGATGCGGATCTCCAGGTCGTAGCGCACCGTGGGGTCAATGGACTTGACGCTTTTGACCATGCGCGAAAGCTTGTCCTTCTGGCGGTTGAGTAGCGGGGCATCTACCTGCTGATATGCAACCTGCAGCTCAACAAAGCGCTCCAGATAAGAATCCTGGCGCTCCGGGATATCATCCTGCTCAAGCTGAGTCAGATTCTTGCCCGGAATATATTCTGTGGACAGCGCCCAGGAGCCAGCCCATTCACCATCGGTGACCTGGGAAACTTCTATCAACTTGGGCACGCGCAGCCCTGTCTCTATCACGCGAGCAAGATTGAGCGCCTCGTTGACCACATCGGAGGCGGGCTTGCGCTCATTGAACACCTTCACAACCTGGTTGCCATCCTGCACGACGGCCTTATTGTTGCGGCGGACGATCTCTAGCTTGCTATCTGACAGCTTCATAGTGACACGCTCCCTTGAGTATTGGTATTGCCACGTGCGGAGTTATTTCTCGCCCACCTCATAGAAGCGAGCAGGACGTCCGTAGTAGGCGTCCAGATAGAGCTCTTTGATTTCTGAGATCAGCGGGTAGCGCGGGTTGGCGCCGGTGCATTGGTCGTTGAACGCGTTCTCACTCATCTCGTCCAGCGTATCCAAGAAGTAGCCCTCTTCCACGCCGAACTCCGCGATGGTGTGCTTGACGCCCACATGGTCAAAGAGCTCCTCGATCATCTTGATGAAGTTCTCAAAGACCTCGCGGTCGTCGGCGCCGGTAGCTCCGCAGAAGCGACCTGCCTCGGCGTAGCGGTGCAGTGTCTGCGGGTACTCATACTGCGGGAAGGTGCCCATGCGCACGGGGCGCTCAGCAGCGTTGTAGCGCATGACGCGCGGCAGCAAAACCGCATTTGCCCAGCCGTGCGGAATGTGGTGGTAGGCGCCGAGCTTGTGCGCCATGGAGTGGTTGACACCCAAGAATGCGTTGGCAAAGGCCAGGCCGCCTAAGGTAGAGGCGTTGGCCATGTGGTCGCGTGCCTCGACATCGTTGGGGTTGTCATATGCGCGCGACAGATAGTCAAAGACCAGCTTCATGCCCTTGAGCGCAAAGGAATCCGTGTAGTCAGAGCGCATCATGGAGACATAGGCCTCAAGGCAGTGGGTCAAGACATCCACGCCAGAAGCAGAGGTCAGGCCCTTGGGCTGGGTCATCATATTGTCCGTGTCCACAATGGCCATGTTGGGCATGAGCTCGTAGTCCGTGACAGGCCACTTGATGCCGGTCTCGGCGTCGGTGATGATGGCAAACGGCGTGACCTCTGAGCCCGTACCAGAGGAGGTAGGGATAGCCACAAAGAAGGCCTTCTTGCCCATCTTGGGGAAGTCATAGACGCGCTTGCGGATGTCCATGAAGTCCATGCTCATGTTGGAGAAGTCCTCGTCGGGATTCTCGTACATAGACCACATGATCTTGCCGGCGTCCATAGCAGAGCCGCCGCCAATGGCAATGATGCAGTCGGGCTCAAAGGCACGCAGGAGCTCCAAGCCCTTCAGGGCGTCCTGCAGCTTGGGGTCAGGAGAAATTGACCAGAAGCTTGCGTGGGCAATGCCCATCTGATCGAGCTTGTCCTCAATCTTCTTGGTGAAGCCCGAGGTATAGAGGAAGGAGTCCGTCACAATAAACGCACGCTTCTTGTGATAGACGCTCTTGAGCTCTTCCAAGGCCGTGGCCATGCAGCCCTTCTTGAAGTAGATCTTCTCAGGAGTGCGCACCCAAAGCATGTTCTCACGCCTCTCTGCCACGTATTTGGTGTTGATGAGGTTCATAGGTCCAACATTGCCGCAGACGGAATTACCGCCCCACGAGCCGCAGCCCAGCGTCAGTGAAGGCGGAACCTTGAAGTTGTAGAGGTCACCAATGCCGCCCTGGGAGGTGGGGGTGTTGATGAGAATGCGGCAGGTCTTCATGGCCTCCGCGTGCTTCATGATCTTCTCGCGCTCATGGGTGTCAATGTAGAGCGCAGAGGTGTGGCCGTAGCCGCCATCTGCCACCAGGCGCTCGGCCTTGGCAAGGGCGTCGTCGAAGTCCTTTGCCCTATAGAGCGCCAGTGTAGGAGAGAGCTTCTCGTGGGCAAACTCCTCTGCCGGAGAGACGTCTTCCACCTCGCCGATAAGGACCTTGGTACCAGGAGCCACATCAATATCTGCTAGCTGAGCAATGGTTTCAGCGTTCTGGCCGACCACCTTGCGGTTGACCGCGCCGTTCACAATGATGGTTTTGCGCAGGCGCTCAAGCTCTGCTCCTTCGCTCAGAACCACGCAGCCGCGGCGCTCAAACTCCGTCTTGAGGTCGTCGTAGACATCGTTGAGCGCAATCACGGAGTTCTCTGACGCGCAGATCATACCGTTGTCAAAAATCTTGGAGTGGATGATGGAGTTGGCCGCCAGACGGATATCTGCAGAAGAATCCACCACGACCGGCGTATTGCCAGGTCCTACGCCCAAAGCCGGCTTGCCCGAACTATAAGCCGCCTTGACCATGCCCGGGCCACCCGTTGCAAGAATGATATCCGCATCATGCATGAGCTCGTTGGTGAGTTCCAGCGTCGGGTCACCAATCCAGTTGATGATGCCCTTAGGCAGGCCCGCTGCCTCCGCCGCATCACGCACAATGCGCGCAGCCTCTGCCGTACACTTACCGGCGCGCGGGTGCGGGCTGATGATGATAGCGTTTCTTGTCTTAAGGCAGATGAGGCACTTGAAGATAGCCGTTGAGGTGGGGTTGGTGGTCGGGATAACCGCAGCTACAATGCCGATGGGCTCCGCCACACGCCTGAAGCCGGCCGCGTCGTCTTCCTCAATGACACCGACGGTCTTGAGGTTTTTGTACTTGTTGTACACGTATTCTGACGCAAAGTGGTTCTTGATAACCTTATCTTCCACGACACCCATGCCGGTCTCTTCAACCGCCATCTGAGCCAGCGGAATGCGCGCCTTGTTGGCCGCAAGCGCCGCCTCGTAAAAGATCTTGTCTACCTGCTCTTGGGTGAACGTGGCAAACTCTGCTTGCGCAACACGCATTTGCTCAATCCGCGCAACCAAGCCGTCTACGTCCATGATGGGCGAATCTATATCCGCCACCTCCGGGACGATCTCTGGCTCTTTTTCTGCCATGCTTCCTCCTCTTGGACGGTTTGGAACCCTCTCAATGTTGGGAACCTTTGAGCCATGGTATCAAAGAGCCGTATGCTCACCGCTGTTTAGTATGCAAGGCTTGTTCACCTTCACGCCAAATTGTGTAACGACTAGAGAATTATGGTCATTTGAAGTAGAGATGCTACCACCCGCCGGCAAGCGGCGCTGTTGGGCGATAAATTCCGCACGCTTGAAGCTTCTACCTGCAGCTTTGCTGCGCGGGCAGGAGCGGGGTGGCTTTTCGGCAGAAGGCATGTCCCGCAGGTTTTCTGCGGGCACTAGCCGCCGCCGGCGCCAAACTTTGCCGTGCGGCTAACGTGAGGATGCCGTTTCTATACTGCGGTATAGACTTCTGCAGCGCAGGGTTTATCGCCTATTTTTCTGCCAGAGGATGGCAAGACCGCGCAAGGTGAGCGCCTCATCCACCACAATGCGCGCCGCGTGGTCTGGGGAGATGAGCTGGGAGATGGTGCTGGCGCCGTCTCCACTTATGACCACGGTAGGCCGCGCGCCAAGCTCTGCGCAGATGCCTGCAAGGAGGCCGGAAATTTTTGCTGCCTCGCCAAACATAAGGCCGGACTGCATGGCTTCACGCGTGCTGGTGCCAATGTAGGCTTTGGGCATGGTGAGATCGACCATGGGTAGCTTTGCTGCAGCTGCCGCAAGCGATTGCGCCCCAAGCTTGATACCAGGCGCAATGATGCCGCCCACAAACGTGCCGGAGCCGTCAATCACTTCAAAGCTGGTGGACGTACCCAACGTTATGGCCACGGCCGGCACGCCGTAGCACGTCTTTGCTGCTACGCAGTCCGCCAGGCGGTCGGCGCCAATCTCTTGAGGATCGCTGTAGTGCATCTTGAGGCCGGTCTTGACGCCGGGGCCTACCACCAGAGATCGCGTTTGAGACAGGTCTAAAATTGCCGTTTCCCAGGCCTCTTGGAGGGAGGGCACCACGCAGGAAAGGGCTGTGCCGTAGACCTGGCCTGTGAGATGCCAGTGCTGAAACGCGGTCTCCAGCAGGACTTGTGCCTCGTAGGAGGTAATATGCGCCGGCGTGGTGAGGGAGAGCGTGCCTTTTGGCTGAGGTGCGGCCGCGGACGTCGGCGCAGCATCGACTGCCGTCGCCGCGTCCTCCCCTGTCTGGAAGAGTCCCAGGCGCGTGGTGGTATTGCCCACGTCCACGGTCAAGATCGTGCGACTTTGTGCCCTCTGTCCATCCATGAAGATCCTCCGAGTTTCTGCGCAGCGCGCCCCGTTCATGCTCACCTAGGACTATATACTGACTTGTCCAGAGCGTAACCCGACTCCTCAGGCGGAGGAGCGGATATACGAAGGAGAAACCATGCATCAAAAACGCGCCCACGAAGGCGCGCAGCTGAGTGCTGCCGGCGTGTGCATCGGCATCATTGGCTGCGTTATCATCACCGCATCTTCGGTCTACACGGCACTCAAAATGGGTGCCCTCCCCTGGCCAACCATCTTCACGTCAATCTGCGCGCTGCTGGGTCTGCGCGCATTTGGCCGCCGCAGCTTAAACGAAGCCAACATCACGCAGATCATCATGTCCGCAGGCTCCATGGTGGCAGGTGGCCTGGCATTTACCATCCCCGGCATCTGGATTTTGGGCCTCGCAGATACCGCCGATATGCCCAAGATGTTTTTTGTGGCGCTGGCAGGCACACTCTTGGGCCTGGTCTGCTGCGCGCTCATCCGAAAGCGCTTTGTCGATGAGTCCGATCTTGAATATCCCATCGGCGTGGCCGCCGCAAGCACGCTCACCGCAAGCGAGGTAGGCGGCTCCAGCGCGCGCAAACTCACGCTCTCCTTAGGTTTTGCTGGCATCTGGTGCGCGCTCAGAGACGCGCTCGGCGTCCTACCCAGCCTGTTCTTGCAGCTGCCACTCGCAGGCACCGTTGCCCTCTACAACTCCCCCATGATGCTTGCGGTAGGCTTCTTGATGGGTGGCACCGCGGCACTCTTTTGGCTGGTCGGAGTACTTATCGGACCGGTTGGCATCCTCAACGGCGCCACGTTTGCCAACATCATTTCCGCAGACGCCGCGCCAGACATTGTCTCTAGCCTGGGCATGGGTCTCATGATGGGCTCTGGCTTTGGCGTCATCGTGAAAGACGTGCTGCCCCACGTTGCCTCCCTTGTGCGCCGGGGCGACAAGAGCCGCGCAGCTAGCAGCGCTGCCGGCACCGCCGCCAACACCGGCCCTGCCACCGATATCCGCTCCAAGCGCGATGCCGGCACGTGCGCGCTGATGGTTGCCTTGGCCGCCGCAGTGCTTGCCGCCGGGCTGCGCTTAAGCCCTCTGGCCACGGTTCTTATCGTCCTGCTCTCCTTTGTCACCACCATTATGAGCGCCCAGAGCGTCGGCCAGACCGGCATTGACCCCATGGAGATCTTTGGACTGATTGTCCTGCTGATAGTTGCCGGCACAACCTCCGCCTCCGATATGCAGCTCTTCTTGGTGGCGGGCGTGATTGCGGTGGCATGCGGCGTCGGCGGCGACGTTATGAGCGACTTCAAGACCGGTGCCATCATTGGCACCAACCCGCGCAGCATGTGGTATGGCCAGGTATTGGGCACGCTCATTGGCTGCGTGGTGGCCACGCTGACCATGAGCGCGCTCTTGAGCGCCTTTGGCCCCGCGTCGTTTGGTCCCGGCAAGGACTTTGTGGCCGCGCAGGCCTCGGTCGTGGCAGCCATGGTGTCGGGCATACCCAGCATAAGCGCGTTTGTGACCGGCGTTGTGGCAGGCGTCATTCTGCACTGCTTGAATATGCCGGCTATGATGATTGGCCTGGGCGTTTACCTGCCGTTTTATCTGAGCATCACCGGAATTTTGGGCGCCGGTATAAAGTGGATCTATGATCGCGTGGGCGAGAAAAAAGATGATCCCCAAGCTCATGAGAGCACGGGGATCATCGTGGCTTCCGGTCTTATTGGAGGAGAATCGATCGTCGGCGTCCTTATTGCTCTGGTACAGGTTGCTGCTGGTCTTCTGGGGTAGAAGCGCCGGGCGCAGGGGCGTCGGCTGCGCCGTCAGCGTCGAGCGCTGCGGCATCGCCAGCGACAGCAACATCCTCACCCGCAGGGTGCGCCTCAAGCTCTTTGAGACGCACCGCTGCCTTTTCTTGCATCTCTAAGGTGCCACCTTCTCTGCTCACATACTCGTAGTCAGACATTGCTTGCTCAACATCTCCAAGCTCATCAAACATGCAGGCACGGGCATATATGCAGCCCACATACTGCTGCTTGGTCACCACGCGGCCGAGCGCGTCTTCAACAAGCTCAAGCCCCTCTTCGGTGTTGTGCGCCAGGACTGCCTGCTGCACCTTGGCCTCGGCATACAGCAGCTCCACCGGCTTGCAGAGAGGGTCGTGCTGCACCATCTTGGAATCAAGCTTCTTTATAGCCTCTACCACCGCATCCATCATGTTCTTTTCGCCCAAAGACGCAGCAGCCAGAAGCTTCACGCACAGCTGGTTGTAGGCGTGGGAGCGCTCGCGCGCATTTCCTGTGGGATTTCCCGCATCGTAGCTCTCGATATCTTGAAGGGCCTCCTGGGGATGCCCACCCAGAGCGTGGCAGATGCTTTCCCAGAGCAAAAGGCCTTCTTTAACCTCGGCCGCCGCCTTGCCCCGACCCATCACGACCTGCTGATCTCTCAAAGCGTCCAGCACCTTGAGGTACTTGGCGGGATCGACATCCATGGTCAGGATGGTAGAGATGCTGTTCCAAAGCTGCGTTAAGGATCGGTGCTGGTTGGTGAGCGTTGAGCGCGCGGCAACCACGTACGCAATGAGTGCAATAGCTGACATCATGATGTCTCCGCGCAGGAGAATCAGCAGTACGATAACTCCTAAGACAATGATTCCACCCATAGCATACTTTCGTATCTTAGATACATTATTGATGTGCTTTGCCACGATGGTGTCAACATCTAAGCCGCTATACATTGAGGGCTGGAACGCGCGATACTCTGGCGCTGCGCCGTCCTTTACCTCATCTTCGCTCGGCATAATATCCGTGCTCTGGTTCTGTTCTGGCTTACGTTGTGACTTATTTAGAAATGACATGGCTCTCCTTGGCATAAACAGCAGCTCACATGGCCCCTCACCTGTGGCTGTTGAGCTCTAGCAGCAAAACAGTGGGTATTTTAACACGCACCTTACCGACAGCTGACAGAGGGTGGGTAAGCTCACGTTAAGGTTAGGCAAGCGTAAGGGGGTAGACGATGATTACGATGACACAAACCCTCTTTGGCCTGGCACTCTATGCAGGCGTGGTGGTAGCCGCCACCGTGGGCATCTGCGCATACCTGAAGCGGTCGCATACACGCGTGACGCAGGGCAAACACACGAGACACGCAGCGTAGCACGGCACGCGCACGCGCGCAGCAGGCACACGCGCGCAGCAGGCACACGCCGCCTTTGCGCAGGTAACGCTACATATCCGCAGAGCTTATCGCCCCGCTTTTGACAGGTGGAAACTCCACGCGAATGGTGGTTCCCTCCCCCAGCTTGCTGGTGAGCTTGATCGTAGCTCCGTGAATCCTGGCCGCGTGCTTCACGATGGCCAAGCCCAGGCCCGTACCGCCACTCTCGCGCGAGCGGCTCTTGTGTACGCGATAAAAGCGTTCAAACACCTTGCTCTGCGCCTCTTCTGGAATGCCTACGCCGGTATCCGCCACCTCGATAAACGCGCCGCCGCCCGGAGCCGCCCCTGTCGTGACGCGCACGGATCCACCCTCTTTGTTGTAGCGGATAGCGTTTGAGATAAGGTTTCCTACCAGCTCATCTATCAGGCGCGCGTGTCCTAAAACCAGGGCTGTTTCCGTTGGATACTCCATGCGGATGCGGGCCTTGCGCGCCCTGTCCAGAGAGCGGCCAAGCGCATCTTTTGCCACCTGGCAGAGGTCGAGCAGCTGCGGCTCACCAAAGAGATCCGTGGTGCGTGACCTCTCAGATTCATCCAGGCGCGATAAGGTCAAGATGTCGCTCACCAGTGCGGAGAGGCGCTGCGCCTCATTGTAGATCCTGCGGCCAAAATCTGAGACATCCTCTGGCCTGACAATGCCGTCACGTATGAGCTCCGCAGCGCCAGAAATGGATGCGATAGGGGTCTTGAGCTCGTGTGTTACATTTGCCGTGAACTCACGTCGCATGGTGTCGGCACTCTTGAGCTCCTCCATCTGCTCTTCCAGCTGGCGCTGCTGTGAGCGCAGGTGATGCAACAGCGGATCAAGCTCTCGATAGGGGGCTTCACCTGGGTCGGAAGGATCAATCAGCAAGATGGGATTCACCAGGTTTCTTGCCAAGCGACGGGAGATGAGCCAACTCATGCCCAACAGCACAACAAGGGCGAGGATAACCCACAGAAACGAGCGGGAGAGCAGCGCCATGATGCTTGCCCGATCTTCAGAAAGCCGGAGCACCGAGCCGTCGTCTAGGCGCAACGATTGGTAGATGGAGACATTTCCCACTGAGTTGCTGGGGCGTATTGACGAGCCCGACCCTTTGGTCAGCGCCTGCTGCACTTCTGGACGTTCGGCGTGGTTAGGCAGGGTATCTGCATCGACGGTTGAGTCATAGAGCACGGTACCATCGGCAGCAATGAGCGTTGCGCGCTCCCTGCTAAAGCGGATGCTGCTCAGATCTTCTACCAGCTCAGAGGGTGTATCTGCATCCTCAGATACGCTCGTGGACACCAGGACAAGGTCTTCTGCCAGCTGCGTCTTGGCATCTTCAAGCAGCGTCTGGTGAAAGACCGCTGTCAGCGCCAGGGTGATGGTGAGCCCTGAGACAACGCTGGCAACGGCCAACTTCCAAAAGATGCGCTTTTGCAGAGAATCGCGCTGGTCATGATGGGTATGCAGATTCCTGCTACCAACTTTTGGCATGCTTAGCCTCTCATACGATAGCCCACACCTCGTACGGTCTCTATGAGATCTGCGTGCTCACCCAGCTTAGCGCGGATCTGCTGCACATGCACATCCACCGTGCGAGAACCGCCGTCAAAGTCCCAGCCCCAGACGCGCTGCAGGAGCGCTTCTCTGCTAAAGACTTCACCCGGAGAGCGCATAAGGAACTCAAGCAGATCAAACTCCCTCATCGTCAGCAGGAGTTCCTCTCCATCCAGTGTCACTTCTCGCCTGCTTGGCCAGAGCGTCAACAGGCCAACGTTCAGCACCTGAGCAGCGCGTTTAGAATCGGGCGCCTGGGAGCGGCGCAGAAGCACCCGCACGCGAGAAACCATTTCCATCATGCCAAAGGGCTTGGCCAGATAGTCGTCTGCGCCGGAGTCAAGCGCGCGCACCACATCGAGCTCGGTATCCTTTGCAGTAAGCATCATGACCGGCACTTTTGCCAAATGGGGCGTGGAGCGGATGCGACCTAAGATCTTGAGTCCATCGGTTCCGGGCAGCATGATGTCCAGCAGGATGGCATCGGGCACCTGTCGCTCACAGGCCGCGCGGAACTCCACATCATCACGCAAGCCTTCGGCCTTGATGCCCGCCTGCGTGAGCGCATAGACTGTCAGATCACGGATGTTGTCATCGTCTTCCACGTAGTAGACCACGTTAGGACATCTCCCCCATTGCTCTGCCGCGATACTCACCCGTAGCACGGAAAATGGCCCAGTTGGCAATACTTTGGGCATGATCTCCCATGCGCTCATAATATTTTGCTACAGAGAGCAGCTCGGGCGCAAATGTGGCGGGCTGAGAGTCACTCTTGAGGAGCTCCACGATCTTCTTGCGCACGGTATCAAAGAGCTTGTCTACCTCATCGTCCATGGGAAAGACCGCGTTGGCCTGCTCCACGTTTGAATCGTCGAAGGCAGAGCTTGCCTTCTCCGCCATGTTTGCCGCGCGCTGAGACATAGCGCCCAAGTTTCTGGCAATGCCGTCGTCTGAGGCAAGATCGGCTTCTTTGGTCAGCAGCGCAATCTCATACGCCATCTCATCAATGCGCGCAAGATCGCTCACCACGCGGAAGGTCGAGGTAACAAACCTGAGGTCAGAGGCCAAAGGCGACTGCAGCAGCATGATGTTTAAACATGCGTCTTCAATGGAGCGGTGCAGGCGCTCAGAGGAATGATGAGCGTCAATCACCTCTTGCGCGGCCTCGGCGTTTCCCTCCGCAATGGCAAAGCCGGTGTCTCTGATGTCGTCTACAATGCCTGAGCTCAGCGCGCGCACATGGCCGCTCAGCTGGTCTAATTGGCGCAGGTAGTTGGTTCTTGTCCTCATTATCCAAACCTTCCCGTGAGATAGTCCTCTGTTTTCTTTTCTTTAGGCGCCGAGAAGAGCTGCGCTGTTGGGCCAAACTCTATGAGTTCTCCCAGGTAGAAGAAGGCGGTGTGGGTCGATACGCGCGTTGCCTGCTGCATGTTGTGGGTGACGATAATAACGGTGTGGGTTCCCGCAATCTCACTCACCAGCTCTTCTACCATGCCGGTCGAGATGGGGTCGAGCGCGCTGGTGGGCTCGTCCATGAGCAGGACGTCTGGGTTCATGGCCATGGCGCGCGCAATGCAGAGGCGCTGCGCCTGGCCGCCCGAGAGCGCAAGGCCGGATTCATCCAGCTTGTCTTTCACCTCATCCCACAGGCCAACCTCCGTGAGGGTACGCTCGACAAGCTCGTTAAGCTCGTCTTTTGACATGTGTCCCTGGCGACGCACGCCGTAGGTGACGTTGTCTCTAATGGAGAGCGGAAACGGGTTGGGGCGCTGAAACACCATGCCTACTCGGCGGCGAAGCGCATAGACATCACAGGTGGCAACATCCATATCACCTAAGCGAATACCACCTTCTACCTTGCAATCCACCACGCGATCATTCATGCGGTTAAGGCAGCGCAGAAGTGTCGACTTGCCGCAGCCAGACGGTCCGATAAATGCCGTGACCTCGCCTTTTGGTGCTTCCAAGGAGATGTTGGTGAGCGCCTGGTGGTCGCCATACCAAAGGTTCAGGTTCTCCACTGTCATTGAAAGTGCCATTAGCCAAACCTTCCCGTGAGATAGTCCTCAAGCCGCTGGTCTTTTGGTCGCTCAAAGATCTCCTGCGTAGGACCACACTCAATCATTTCTCCCAAGAGAAAAAACGCGGTCTTGTCCGCCACGCGACCAGCCTGTTCCATGTTGTGCGTGACAATGACCACGCATATGCCACGCGATGCCATATCACGGATAGTGTCTTCTATGGCAAAGGTAGCAATGGGATCGAGCGCCGAGCAGGGCTCGTCCATCAACACCACGTCTGGATGCATGGCCAAGGTTCTGGCAATGCAGAGGCGCTGCTGCTGGCCGCCGGAGAGCGCATAGGCGGACTTGTGCAGCTTATCTTTGACTTCATCCCAGATAGCGGCGGCACGCAGGCTCTTCTCCACCAGCGCGTCCAGCTCCGCGCGCGAGGTCAGACCGTGGCGGCGCGGCGCAAACGCCACGTTTTCATAGACGGACTTCCTAAAGGGGTTGGGCTGCTGAAACACCATGCCGATGTGTGCGCGCAGCGCATAGGTATCCGTAGCTGCGTTGTTGACCTCTTGGCCGTGGTAGAAGATGTCCCCGCCTATGGCGCAGCCCTCAATCTCTCTGTTCATGAGGTTCATGGAGCGCAAAAACGTCGACTTTCCGCAACCTGAAGGGCCTATAAGCGCCGTGACCGTACCCGCTTCAAAATCGAGCGACGTCTCATGCAGCGCGCGGCGGCTTCCATAGTCCACCGTCACGTTTCTAGTGGCGATAAGAACCTGGTCAAGCGCGCTATCCTCAACCAGCGTGGCCTCGGCGGCGCCGGCGGCGGCAGCGCCTGTCTGGGAGTTGTTTGTGGTGTTGGTACTCACTCTGCCATCATCTTCCTCTCAAGGGCGCGACCCACCACGCGTGCCACCACGTTAAAGATCAGGATGCAGATCATGAGCACAGCAGCGGTACCTGCAGAAACGGCGGCAAGATCTGGCACGACACCTTCCGAGTTGATCTTCCAGATGTGCACAGCAAGCGTCTCTGCCGGCCTCATTACGTTGAAGGGGTTTGCAAGATTGGTGATAGGTGCTGCCCAGTTGAGCGCAGGTGCAGACTGACCAGCGGTGTAGATAAGGGCTGCTGCCTCGCCAAACACGCGGCCCGCAGAGAGGATGACTCCGGTCACAATAGCGGGCATAGCGCGCGGCACCAGGATGTGGACCGTGGCTTCCCAGCGCGTCAGGCCAAGCGCTAGGGCAGCATCGCGCTGATCGCGTGGAACTGCCTCCAGTGCCTGCTGAATAGTACGCACCAGAATAGGGATGTTGAACATGGTGAGCGTGAGGGCGCCCGACAGAATGGAGAAGCCCCAGCCCATGCCCAATACAAAGGTCAGCATGCCAAAGAGGCCAACGACGATGGACGGAAGAGACGACAAGGTCTCAATGGCCGTCTTTGCGGCGCTGGTCACAGGGCCTGTCGGTGCGTATTGCGTGAGGAAGATAGCGCCGCCCAATGAGATGGGAAGAGAGATCAGAAGCGTCAAAACCAGCAGGTAGAAGGAGTTAAAGAGCTCAGGTCCAATGCCGCCGCCCTCCTTGAACTGCTCGGGCTTGGCGGTCAAGAAGTGCGGGTCTATGGCCTTGCTCAGGCCAGAGATCACCACGTAGCCGATGGTTGCCACCAGAAGCACAATGATGGCAGCAACGATGCACCACAAGACCGCCGTTGCAATGTGGTCATAGGTTCTGGCGCGCTTCACCACGCCCTGGATCTCGATCTCCTGAGCGCTGGCCTCAGGTGCGCCGACTTGTGCGCTGGCGTCATGCGAAGGGGTACTAGCCATTGACACGCGCCCCCTTTCTTCCAATAAGGTGCACGATCAGGATAAACACCAAAGACATGCCAAGTAGAACCAGCGCCAGTGACCATAAGACATCGTTGTAGACGGTGCCCATGGCTTCGTTGCCCATGCTCATGGTAAGGACAGACGTGAGGGTGGCGGCAGGCGTGACCAGGCCCTGCGGCATCTGAGCGGCGTTGCCAACCACCATTTGCACGGCCAAGGCCTCGCCAAAGGCGCGTGCCATGCCCATGATCACTGCGGTCAGGATGCCAGGAAGAGCAGAGGGCAGCACCACATGCACGATGGTCTGCCAGCGCGTGCAGCCCAGGCCATAGGAGCCATCACGGTACGAATCCGGAACAGCGGCTATGGCGTCTGTTGCAAGGGAGGTCACCGTGGGCAAGATCATGAATGCCAGCACAATAGAGCCAGCTAGAATGCCATATCCCGTGGTGTTTGACCAGCCGCGCACCCAGGCCACCACAATCTCTAAGCCCACCAAGCCAAAGACAACAGAGGGAATACCGGTCAAAAGCTCAATGAGCGGGCGGAACACCTTGGAGCCAAACTTGGGTGCAATCTCCACCACAAAGATAGCGGCACCTAAAGAAAACGGCAGCGTGATGGCACATGAAAGCAGCGTCACCGCAAAGGAGCCGCAGATCATGGGCAGCGCGCCCACAAGTAGCTCGCCCGTCTCGGTAGTTTGATGCGGGTTCCACGTGGTGCCAAAGAAGAAGGATGCTGCAGGAACACCGTCTGCAAAAAACGTTGCCAAGCCGCGCGAGCACACCATGTAGATGAGCGTTGCGACGACAACAACGACAAAGAACACGCAAGCGCCCGTGAGGACTTGCCCCTTGAGCTCAACGCGACTTTTTGGCGTGATGCGTGCGCCAAAAGGGTTGCCTTGAAGCAGGCTGTTCTTCTCGCCCGCTTGAGACAACCCTTGCACACGCGCCGATTTACTCTGTGGCACGCGTAACTCCTTATTTCTTGGTGACCGTACCGTCTTGTGCCTTGGTGACCTTCATGCCCGTGATGGGGATGTAGCCTGTCTGCTCGACAAGGGAGCCCTGGACGTCGTCGGACAGCATGTAGTCGATAAATGCCTGCGTGGTTGCATCTGCGCTGGCAGCGGTATACATGTGCTCGTAGGCCCAGATGACCCAGGAGTTGTCTTCAACGTTGGCTTCCTCAGGCGCAACGCCGTCGACCGAGAGGGTCTTGAAGGTGTCGGCAAAGTAGGAGAACGCCAGGTAGGAGATGGAGCCGGGGGTCTCTGCAACCATCTTTGCCACGGTGCCTGAAGAGTCCTGCTCCTGCGGCTTGAAGCTCTCGGGGACCTTGTCTGCGCCGAGGACAGCGCCCTCAAAGGTTGCGCGGGTGCCAGAGCCTGATGCGCGGTTGATGACCGTGATCTCAAGATCCTGTCCGCCGACTTCGTTCCAGTTGGTGATGGTGCCCGTGAAGATGCCCTTGAGCTGGTCAAGCGTGATGTTGTCTACCGCGACATCCTTGTGGACGATAGGACCCATACCGACGACGGCTACCTGGTTGTCCTTGAGCTTGGAAGCGTCTGCTGGATTGTCGAGCTTGTCCTCCGCAAAGACGTCCGAGTTACCAATCTGAACGGAGCCCTGGGCAATCTGCGTGATGCCCTGGCCGGAGCCGCCGCCCTGAACGGTGATCTGAACGCCGGGGTTGTCATTCATGTACTGCTCGGCCGCGGCCTCAACGAGCGGCTGGAGTGCCGTGGAGCCAACAGCGGTAATGGAGCCGGACAGTGCCTCAGAGCTGGCGCTGGAGCTAGAGCTGTTATCGCTGGAACCGGTGCCCATGCAGCCCGTCAGACCAAGGCCTGCGACGACGGCGCCAGACACGCCCATGAGCTTGAAGAATTCACGACGATCAAGAGAACGCATATTTCCCCTTTTCCTACTATGCACGTGCGTGTGCTCCGTGCAATTGACGTGTGTCTTCTGCGTGCGCGGAGGTTTCCGCTCACCCGTTACTTGCATAGTAGGAAGGGCGAGTGCCGCACATCGCGACACTCGCCCCTTATTACCAAGCTCTGATAGCGCCTTACATTGGGCTTACAAACGCCCCAGCCACGACGGATTCACTGCTGCTGCGAAAGGATCTTAAACAGCGCCTTCCAGGTCTCCTTGTCTTGAGCTCCATGCATCATGAATTTATCGTCCACCCTAAAGAAAGGCACCTTACCCTCCCCTCCCTCAACATGGTTCAAACGATAATTACTCTCAAGATGTTGAGAGTACGACGGGTCTGCAAATGCCCGTGTCACATCCGCACGCGACAAGCCACAATGATCTGTGATATCCACAATTTCTGCTATGCGGCTAATGTTCTTCCCACGCAGCATATAGGCATCCCAGAGAGGATCCAGAACCTGCGAGAGCTTCCCTATTTCATTGGCATACTGCAGCACGACAAGCGCATAGTATGTGTTTGCAAACGTCTTATCCCTGCAGAACTTCACACCGTATGTGTTTCCCAGCTTATCTAAATCATCATAGAACCGCTGTGGGCGCCGTATGTGCCGCGACATGGGCATGCCATCCTCGGGAATATCGGGATGGATCTCCATGAAGCGATATTCCACCTCATAGCTGTACTCGCCCTGAAGCGTGTCGAGCACATGCTTTGCCAGATAGCACCACTCGCAGATCACATCAAGGTACATGACTACATGATGCTTTACTTTCTTTTGAGCTTCGTTTTGAGCTTGTATAAGCATTTTCATCTACCCCACAACCCTCTACCTTTAGATATGTCGCTCTTGACAACAGGAAAACTCTCGCATCGCGCACACAATCAGCAGGTACACAGGTTCTGGCCAAAGTGCTTGCTACTCCTCAATGATTGCAGTCTGCCCCTGATCTGGAGACTTCTCAAGCATATTGAGCGCCTTCAACGCTCTTTCTCTTCTGTAGTTCTCCTCCGCTTCCTTTGGAAGCGTTGGATCACCAAAGACATGCAAGACAGAATTGCCTCTCATAATTCTATTGGCACCAATACCCTCTGCAATCTTGGTCAGATTAGTCACCTGAACAACGGGAATACCCGCGCGCTGAATTTCCTTTGTAATCACGGAACCTCCGCGAGATGACGTGCCTCAAGTAGAGGTCTCAATAACCGCGTCTACCCCTTCTTCTTTCAGCTTCTTTGCTATTCCCTCACCAAAAGATCTGCACTTTTCCATGGGTGTCATCACGCCCGCTGTCGAGAAGATCGTGTCGTTGAGGGCGCCCACTCTACCCTCAGACACCAGCTCTCTCAGAGCATCGACAGGCATTAGACGATTGGGATCCTCAAGGACGAATGCATTATCATAACCTTGGTGTGAGACTTCCCAGTCTTCAGGCTTGAGCGTACTCATGCCTTGAATTGAGTACTCCTTGAATGCACGGGAGTTGGTGGGTGGCTGATTGTCAGGATTGCCCTTTGGCACCAGACCACCATCGGTAACCAACGCGACCTTGCATTCTGAAAGAGGTTTCTCAAGTTGAGGCACAGGTATCTGCTCATGATTAGGCATGACTACTTCTGTGTGATACGGAAGATGATTGTACTTAGCAAGCAGCATGTCAATGCCACGCTTTGCGGATGGAATTGAGTAATCAATCTTAGGTGCTGGGCCTGAGCCATGGTACCCCTCAGTACGGCCATCTTTGATGGTGTCGTGCTCAACCAATCTGACCGCGAAGGCAGCAAGCTGCTTCATCACCTTTCTCATGTGCGCAGCATTATTGTCGCTTACAAGGATGTACCCTCTGTTCTTGTAGAGATCCGTACCAGGATTCTCGGCGTATAGGGCAGTAACTGCAGGTATACCAACCTGTTCAGTCACAGCTGCAACTGCGGAGCCACAGCCAAGACCATATCGACCAGCATTAAATCCTGGACCGGCAACAAAGAGATCCGCATGATCATCCTCCACGATCTTTACGATCTGTGGAAGTATTTCATCAGGCTTCTCTGCAATTGTATTGTCACCACACACAATGGTATCGACAATCTCATAATCATCGCCCAGGCTCTTTTCCAATAACATGCCCGGCCCCATAGCTCCAGGATGAACGGAGAGCCCAACACTTGCAGTATCTTCTCCGCCCATTCCTGCATAGAACTGATTGATGTAGTGAACCACAGCTTTCTTTGTCATGTTCTACGCCCCCTCTCCTGGCCTAGAGATATCGCTGTCAGTCGTGAAGTAGTTCTGTCCAAGTTGTGACCAAACGCCCTGGTAACAGAAGTTCGTTGTGTGATCAAATGGGCCTTCGGGGTCATAATTCAAGAGACAAGGAACCTTGGCATCTTTCCCAATGAGGGTTTTTACCTTTGGATGGTGCAGTGTCCAGTTCCTACCTGAATTGATTACTGCATCCACCTTAGGGTCAGACACAACCAACATATCGCCAGGCTCGTCATTACTGACGGCAGAGAAATTAACAGCAGCCGGCATACCAAGTTTTTCGCACCAATTGAATACAAAGGTAGAATCCAGCTGGCAGTGACCCATACCAGACTTGTTGACCATAACGCAATCAGCGTTCAATGTTTCTTTTGCAAGCGTGGCAGCAATCATGCTCATTGCATCTTTACCCGTGATCTTCATGACGTTATTGGCGAAAACCACGCCTGCAAAATCTAAATCCTTACCGTTACGCTCTAACAGCTCCTCGATATAACATTCTTCTTGCAGATAGTAATTTGGCTCCCAATAGCGCCAAATCATTGCACCATCAAGAATCTCGGTAGGTTGTACGATGATTGGCAAGAAGTTGATGGCGCTTTGCCCGTAATACAAGAAGTTCCACGCATCATTTGACGCCATATGCGTGACAACGTATGCAACGCGCGGCAAGCCCTTTGCTGGATCTACCGGTTTGTTCTCAAAGATCTTTGTCTCATCTGGCTCAAGATCAATTGCCAGCTTTGCAAGCCAAACATTAAGACTTAGCGAAGCATGTTTGAGGGCAATAGTGTAGCTGAAATCAGATACACCATCGCCGACTTTTGCATCAATACAGATATGTATGTGTCGCGAGAAGCTTGTGTACTGAGCGCACTCACCACCCATATCCATATAGTATTTGATGTTGCATTTTGCGTAATAAATATCAGAAATGACAACTCCTTTAAGGGCAACTGTCCTACCCTCTCCGGCTGGTGCCAACTTTCCCCAAATTCCTGGATATGACTCGTCAGGGTGTTCAGCCTTGCAGCGAGGCTGCATGATGTCGTGAACGCCAAGGATTCTTGTATCGTCGCCAGGCTTGGCAATCTTGATATCAACATCCTTGAAGAGGTCACTCTTTATTACTTCAAGAGCCTCCTCTTTGTTGATGGTGAGTACCCCATCCTGAAGGCAAGTCTTGTCGCCAAAATTGACATCACGAACTCTAACGTAGTCCACCTGCAACCTTTTGGCCATCGTCACTCACATCCCTCAACTTGTCCAAGTTCCCAGCTACATGATCTGTAGAACTTCCTATTCTTGTTATAGTCATCAGGACAATCAGCCATATCCGCCACATAGTGAATATTTGGACTCAATTTATATAGCTATTGACCAACCGCGGTTACGAGTTGAATTGACCCAACAAGCATGTGCGATAAGATGTTTAACCTGCGATTTATAAGAAAGTGAGGGGCACAGCATACATCTGCGCCCCTCACTTATTTGTAAGCTGCTGCAAAACTCAGCAGTCGCTTACTCACTACTTATCGTCCTCAACAAGATCTTTGACCCAGCCACGTCGCAGATCATAGCGGAAGAGATCCTCAAACTCATGATCCAGAACAGTCTGGAACGCCTTGGTGTAGTCAGACTCGTCATTATCAAGATCGCCATAGAGCGAATTCATTGACAGAGCAAGGTGATTGGTGCCACCCCATGCATGAAGTTCATTGTAAACGCCTGCACGGGAAAGCTTGTCGCAATACTCAAGCGCTGAGGAAAGGCCCGTATCTTCTGTCATTGCATGGATGAAAGCAGGAGACAAACCTACGCACTCTTCGGGAGTAGCGCGTCCAGGCATGGCATCAGGTGGAACATGAGATGAACCACAGAGATCGCCAAGATACTGACGAGACGAAAGAGCAGCGCCCGTATTGCCCCAGAACACACTCTCAAGATTGCTCGAGTAATACTTCGGAAGATCATGGATAACTGGCGCCCAAACGATGGAGCCACGGCACGTAATCCCATGCTTCTTAAGTCTATGAGGAAGTGCCAATGACAGGTGGCCGCCAGAACTATTTCCGTGGAGAACAATCTTGTCAGGATTGATATTGAGCTCTTCAGCATGCTCTTGCAGGCACAGGAACGCTGCAAAGCAATCGTTAATAGCGGCAGGATAGGGAGCATCAATTACCGTGCGATACTCAAAGGTAGCCACTGGGACACCGTAACGCTCGGCAAAGATTTCCGTCGGACTCGTAGCGCCCATACAAAGGCACAGACCGCCGCCAGGAATGATCAGGATTGCCGAATTCTTCCTCTTAGTTCTCGGCTTCTTAGGAAGGCTAACCGTCAACTTGAACACAGGAGCATCCGGCTCTTCTGGACAGCCATGAACATCAAAGTACTTGGTGTAATCCGGATCCATAGGCGGGATGAGCTTATTTAATTCTTCATTAGTCTTTCTCGCCCATTCTTTGCGCTCTTCGTTTGAGAGCTTGTCATTGAGACCGACGGAGGCATATCCAATGTCCCCACCCATCTGGCCATACATCGTCTCCAGCTGGGGATGCGACCACTTTAGATCATCACGCCAATTGAGCTTATCAAGATCCATAAAGCCAACCTCCCTAAACAAAGTGCCTGAGCGAAACCTTGCTTAAAATATAGGAGCAGGCATTTTGATGCGATTTGATCAAAGGGCGCAAGAAATTGATTTGATTTTGTTCAAATTGCGGATGTGGCTGCACGATGTCTTGCATTTAAATTTAATCTTGGCAAACAAGCTCTTTACTTTCATACGTTGACAAGGCAATGATCTTCCCTTGTTGCCCATCTGCAAGGCATGTGGTACCAGCAGCATGCAAGAGTAAGCCGATCATGAAATAGTTCACATGTGTTGGGAGGACAAATCCACCTTCTGAGCTAGATACTATATATCAGGTATCTCAACTATTCCCCTAGGGGAATTTACTTCAGCACGGTACGGACCCAGCAGAAGCTGTTTTCACAATTTACTTCCAGCCATAAGGAAGCATAGAGGAAGGGAGACCGGCATGAAGTTTACTTACGAAGACTGCGATTTGGTGAGAAAGGATAACGGCAAGAAGCTGTACTTCAATAAATGTAGCTGTCCAGCTTCTGATCCAAAAAGCAACATCCTTCTTGTCCACGGACTCACCTCTTCCTGTCATGTTTACGACATTAAGTACGAGGACTACTCTCTCACACAATTCTTTGCGCAGAACGGCTACACTGTGTGGCGAATTGACATCGGTGGCTATGGCCGTTCGGATAAGTACGAGAATGGCTTCGATGTCGATAGTGATAACGTTGCTCGTGACATCATCTGCGCACTTGAGAAGATAAACGATCTGCAAGTAACGCAGAATTCGGATGTGTTTGGCTGGTCCTGGGGTTCTATTACATCTGCACGCGCTGACATTGCACGCCCCGATCTCATCAGGCGCCTTGTGTGGGTTGGGCCTTGCTTTGGAGGCACCATTCCAAAGACGACAGTCGCCGATGCTTTCACCACGCTGGACTATCCTTACTGCACTCGAGTTTTTCAACACGAACCCGGTAGTGATTTGGACATAGATTATGAGATCTGCGAGCGGCCTGTCGTAGGAATATGGCTCGATGGTGAGTTCAAATATGACCTCGATCATGGAAGACCAAACGGCGGCAACCGCGACATCATGGAAGCTGGCGATGCATGGCTTATTGATGTCAATTCTCTAACAGCACCCGTATGTTACTTGTCAGGAACGAAAGATGCTTATCTTAAGGCAGATCGTGCTGAGCATGCACTCGAGGTTCTACCTAAGGGATCTGAGTATCACCTGTACCGCGGAGCTGGTCACGCCCTGTGGGCTGAAAAGGATTACTACCGCCCAGTACGCGAAGATGCCCTTGCTTTCCTAAGAAAAGAAATTTAATCAAATTCATGTGGCACGAGTAAGTAAAATTGAGCTTACTCGTGCTTTGTACCTATCTATACAAAAGAAATGGGGAGCCTTCGTTCAGGTTCCCCATTTCTGTGGAGGGCTTATTTTGTTCCTGACATCTGACTACATTGATAACAGCTCAGGATCATCGAGCTCTACGTTATCGTCAGCGTCATAAATTGCCTCAACACCTTCAGAGGCTGCATCCATGTCGCCGTCTGAGACTGCCTTAACAAAGAACTCAGTCTTCTTTATATTGATCTTGGAAGCATTGTCTTTTGCAAAGGTATATGCAGCTGCAATGGTATCGGCACCAGTATCTTCTGGAATAACAATTACAACTTTGCTCTCTTTAGCAAATGCCTTAACCTCATCCGATGGCTCAATGGATCCAACTACGATATAGCATGCACGTGGATTGGTAGGAACAGTAGTCACCGTAGGAGGAGAGGGAATCACAATCTGTTTCATCTCGCTCGCAGGCACAACCGCCACGCCGTCATCGAAGGACACAAGCTCAACATCATCAATATCAGCCATGTTGCTACTCCCCTTCTACCTAACATCATCTCGGATGAACTGCCTTGTAATTCAGTCTATTGAGGAAAGCTTGACTGCATGTTGCAACAATGCTCAAATATCATTCGGTTTTTTTGACAGTTTGGCGGATTTGGGGTGTGTTTGTAGCACTTCAAGAGACACAAATATCCCTATATTGTTTGCCCCCAGCAAAACGCCATATACAAGCCACTTGCAAGACCACAGCCTTCTACCCTACTGCCCTTAATGTCTCAACATTTCCGTTGTCATCTGCGGGATCATGCAGGTAATTGTCAATGAGCATGGCCATTCGAAGTCTGTAGCGTACCCATGAGTCATCAAGATTCATGTCGAGTATCTTCTCGATCTTATGAATGCGATACCTCAACGTTGATGGATGAACATAGAGTTTAGATGCTGTCTCTCGGCCGTTTTCGCCCATCTCCAAATAGATGGCAAGCGTGTCCATAAGCTCTTGGTCATCCCTTATCGGCTTTAAGATCAGATCGGCGTTCTTTCTTAACTCTACTTGAGGCACGGACAAACAAAGCATCTCAAGTGAGAACTCCTCGTAAAACACGGGGTTAACGTTACGCTCTACCTTTTTTACAAACGACCTGACTCGCGCGGCATCATAGAAGCTCTCGGCAAGTTTTCCAAGATCATTTGTGGTACTACCGACACTTACTTCCCATTCCAAATCTGCAAAGACCTTTTCTACACACGACATGAGCTTCATGATCTTCTTGTGTCTAAGGCCCAAAGAGGAGTTACCTGGAAAAGGAATGAAAGTTACAAGTGTGTCTTTCGCGATGAAGGTTAGTGGCTTGATGGCATCGCACGCACCCTTGTGCACTACTATCGACTTTGCAACCATCAGATGATTCTCTCGCTGAACCCGAGTGAATTTCAATTCGTTTTGAGCCTTGAATGTAACGCACGTATAGTCACACTCAGGACTCCATCCGTAATATGCGCCTACTATCTCATTGGGTCGTGTCCCCTGAGTTAGACATAGATCTTTTAACCATTCCTCTTCACGTTCTTCCTCATTAACATCACCCGACAAGATCCTTGAGACGCGTCTGGTAAAGTTAATGAGATTCAATCCTGCTGGCATCCGTATAACAGGCATATCATTTTCGATACAAGCAAGTATGTTTTCATCGTTCACAAACTCTTGTGCGCCAATCAAAATAATGGCTGCAGCTTCGTATGAGAAGCAGAATGAGAGCTCCTCTTCAAAGTCGTAATTCTTTCTCATTCCGCTATATACAACGAGCGTTCCAGGCATTAGCCATGACTCAAAGTCTATAACCTCATCAAGAACGCACCAGGTGACCGTTCGGTCAAGACCTACACTGCCTGTGATAACCTCAGCATTGCGCATCAAAGGCATTCCTAAGAACTCTTCAACGTTCATCTAGTACCTCCAACAAGGGCGAAAATCTGCTAATCATTTTTCTATTTCGTTGAACATGACAGAGAATTAGTCATCAACAACGATAATCCGAAGAAGTTTGTGATTTCCGCTCTTGCTTGCGCACTTCGATGGACGGGTAATACGCACCTTTAAACGCTTCTATTTGCTAGGTGAGTAACAAATTACTGACCTGGAAACAGCGAAGGTATACCAGGTCAGTAATTTCATTCTTTATATGTTTTCAACGTCAACGTAACAACCATTTACCCAATCATGCCAGCGTATTCGAGAGCTACGTCGTACTTATTTGCCAGATACTCGGCCAAAGACTTGGCCTCTTTTTCATACCCCTCACACCCCATTACAGAGTATCGATTGTGATCAATATTCAGAACCCGCCTCTTCTTATCAATCCAACAGAAGCTTTTCTCGAATTCCACAAAGTCATCTGTGAATGGGCAAATCAGCATGACATTTTGCTCTTGTGCATATGTTTTTAGAACCTCGATTTGCTCATAGAGCTTTTCCTCTTTGCCACTGCTCATCAGAAACACTGCCGCTCGAGGGTGGATTTTAACAATAGAGAGCGATGGGGGTGATGGGATAAAGATCTGTTTTGTATCACTCTCAGGGTCAACCATAAGACCTAGGCCATTTTGATAAATGCTACAAGTAACCATGTCATACCCCAGACATTGACATGAACCTCATTGCATACGCAACACTCGATTGCTCGTTGAAATATCTATTTTCTAGAAGTGCATATAATGCGCATTATATTGCATATATCAACATTGTATATGCAATATAATCTTACACATTTATTGTATTTGCTTGTTGTATTACTTTGGCTCGACGTCACCCCATAGAAGCGACGTCGAGCCGACTCTCAATTACATGAGCAATCCAAGATGCACACGTCTCTAGAGGACTTCTACTTCATCCAACTCGGCGTCATACTCATCTTCCAAGTATTCTTTAAACTCTATGGCTAAGTCCTTGCACTCCTCAGTAGAGCGTATAGAGACTTCATCGCTCTTTACATTGAGCTCTAGATGATTTTTACCGAGGTAGGCATACGTTTCATAAAGATCATCCACGTTATCAGCAAAGGGACATAGGAATACAACCTTATTTTCTGCGGCAAAGTCTTTCAGCTGTTGCAGACCATCATAGTCAGCGTTGATTTTGCCCTTCGTCACATAGATGATAACGGGACGCGGATTGCATTTTACCGTCTGCAAACCCAGCAAGATGACGGTGCGCTGTTTGGTATCGCTTTCAGGGTCAATAGCGAAGCCAAGGCCTTCGCCGTATTCGTAGGTCTCTACCTTCATAACACTCACCCTTTCGAACATCTCAGCATCAGTAGGTTGTCGGAAACACTCTGCAACCTGGTTCATTTCAACTAGTCTTCATTGGGCTGAAGGTCGTACTTGTCGCACAGATGCTTTCTAAATTCGTCAACAACCCATGGCCTGCGCAGGTCATATTTGAAGCAATAATCAATTTCGTCATCAAACAACTTGCCGACCATGTCTGAATACTCAGTCCGCTCTCCGCAGGACTTTACTGTTGCCCACACAGAGTTGTTATGTATTGCGCCACCGTAAACATGCAGCTCCGTGAAGCAGTGCGCGCGGATCAGCTTACTGTAGAACTCAAGGTTATGCAGGATGTCTGGATCCATTTCGGACTGATGCATAAACGTTGGCGGGAAGCCGATGCAGTCCTCAACAGTCGCGTGATTTGGCATTGCCTCTGGACCAACACGTACAGAGTTGAAATTCCTTCCGAGATATTGCATAAGTGCGTCGTGCTGCTCAACCGAATCCCAAACCCCTGTGTACCAGCCATCGCCGGGCTTCTCAATATCATCTGTCTGCGCAGATACAGTAACGATGCCGCGAGGACTATAGCCATATCTCTTGAGTCTAAACGCCGTGGAAAGTGCCAGGTGTCCACCAGACGATGAGCCCGAAAGGACAACCTTATTTGGATGGATCTTGAGATCATCTGCGTGCTCAATCATCCATGCATAGCCTGCGTGCAGGTCATTAATAGCTGCAGGATACTTGGCTTGCCAGGACATACGATAAATAACTGCGACGCCGATGCACTTGTGCCTCTCACAAAGCTCCTCGATTGGATACGAGTTTGGGTTGATGGCGTAAATGCCTCCGCCAATCACGTAAAAGAGCGCTCTATTCTTGCGCGGACGTGCATTCTTTGGGGTGTATACCAAAACCTGCGCTTCGGTCTCAGGCTCTTCAGGGCAACCCGGAACGTGATACTCCTTGATATCACACGTATGCTCTGCTGCCCAGAACTGATCAAAGTATGCTTTCTGGCGCTCATTGCCCAGCGCTATCTTCTCATCTGCAGGCTTGCAGGGATCGTACATGGCGATCGAGCTTGCATTTAGCTCAGGATCGACATACCACAGCTCCGCACCCTCAGGATGTGCCCACTTGGAATCATTGAGGTCAAGAATACGGTCAGGTTCTACAATTAAGCCCTGCTTATGAGCCGTCTTCTCAAAATTCCTCTCTTCCATAACGCTGCCTCCTCTGATTAGCTTGGCCTTTTGGCCACCTAAAAACCCTGAACTTGGGTCAAATATAAATTGAGAAAACTGAGACGCATTTGTTGCTTTGTAGGAGAAACTGTCCCATTTATTGGACTTTTGTACGAAAAGATTGAGCTACTGTGCCAACATCTCTGGCATTGGATTGAAGCCGCTCAGGATAACAGCGCCTACCACTATCATGACAATCAGTGAGTAGATCAGACACGGCCAGATATTTACTTTGAGAATCCTGCCCTCAACGCCGTTGGTTCCCGTGGTTGCGCACACTGAGACGATGTTGTTCACGCAAATCATATTGCCGATGCCACCGCCTATTGTCTGTAGCGCGATGATAAGGATCTGTGGCAAACCAACAATCGTTGCAGTTTCAAATTGCAGTGATGCGAACAGCGTGTTTGAAACTGTACATGAACCAGACATAAAGGCACCAAGCACGCCAATGAGCGGCGCTACTACAAAATACGCAGATGAGAATATGGTAGCAAGACCACGCGCCATCATATAAAGCATTGAACTGTTCTTGAACGTGTATTCTGTGGCCTGGCAAACTGTTGCACCGATAGCTGCTGAGCTGGTGTACCGATATATCTGCACCATAGCCACGCCAAACAACAATGCAATTGCTGCGCCCTTAGCCTGCTTAAATGAATCAACTATTGCAGTCTTGCACTCGTTACCATCCATGTGGTGCATGAGCATGGTAAGAAACGCAATGGGGATAAACGGGAAGATGCCAGGATTGTAGAACCAGCAGAACTTCCAATCCGCATTCTCTATGCCGAGTATCCCGGTGATTTTCGTCGTCAGTTCGCTGCAGTTAAAGAGGTCTTTCAATCCAAATGCATTGAGACGCGTGAGCACCAAGAGAATGCCAATGATGATGTATGGAAGCCAAGCCATAAAGGGCTTCATCCCTTTTGACTTTGTCTCCGATACCTCTACGCTCGATTGCCAGCTTTTATCGCCCCACTGCTCATACCCTTCAAACGTCAGCTCATCCTTAGGCATAAGAAAGCCTTTACGTGCAGCAAGCATAAGAACTGGTAAAGCAGTAATGAAGCCAACCATTGAGACAAGTTCGGGAGTACCAATAACTATGGCCATAAACAGGTAAAACACTGCAACAACTGCTGCGCTAAAGAGACAAAACGGTAATGCTGGCAGCGCATCTTTGAACGAGTGGTTCTTTCCATAAACCTTACAGAGGACGCAGACGCCTATAAAGATGATGAATACGCCACCGATCATATTTGGTATGCAGACCCAGCGTGTTAGCAGAAACTGAAACTTCTCAAAGTCGCCGCCAGACTGTATGACCTGGTCTTTTACGACATTCGCTGCAGTGATAAGAGGAACTCCTACAGGACCTGGATTCACTGGCGTTGAATTATATATCAAGCAGATGGTTGCCGCTGCAAGCGGAGGAAAACCGAGTCCTATCAAGATTGGCGCACAGAGTGCAGCAGGTGTGCCAAAACCCGAGGAGCCCTCAACAAAGCCAGCAAAAACAAAACCAATAAGAACGGCCTGAATGCGAATATCGCGCGTAATGGAGTTAAACATTCCGCTGATAGACGCCATAGCTCCTGATTGTTTGAGCGTATTCATCAGAAAAATAGCACCAAAGATGATGAATATCGTTGAAAGGGAGTTGAGAAAGCCAGCGAGCGTTTGTGCTATGGCGCCCTGAAAACTCATTCCCCAAATGAAAATACCCACGACACAGGCTAGGAGCCATGCCATGATGAGCGAGCGCGTAGCGGGCTGATTGAAAAATATCATCGCTACAACGCATACCAAAATTGGTATTGCCGCAATTAATGAGTACATCTCTCCACCTTTCAACCTATAGAAACCACTTCCCATGGTTAAAAGGTACGAGCTTGAACTTCGCTGAATGAGGGGCGCACTATTCAAGAATTGTTTGATTTTCCGTCAATTGATGTATTGTTTATACAGAACTATTTCTGTATAATATTCCAGTTATTTTCCATGCGTAGTTCTTACGTTTTAGCATGGGCCATGATACGCAATAATTGAACCAAAACTATTTAGGCATCACGCAGGAACTCGTGCCCACGTGATGCCTATGTCTGATTGCTCAACGTTCTAGGAAGTCTAAAAGCCGATAAGTGCCTTAAGGCCAATGGCAAGAAGAACTACGCCGCCAGCCACTTGCGCCCAATCCCCTAGGAGATCTCCCAGCTTCTTGCCTATGACAATGGCAACGCAGCAGAGCGCAAAGGTTGTCCAGCCTATGATGCTGACAGCTAGTGGCAAGCTCACCTCCACCGCGCGAAAGCCCACGCCCACCGCAAACGCATCTATTGCTGTAGCCACCGCCTGAATAACAAGCGTCTTGATGAGAAGTCCGCTATTCTCGCTCAATACGCAGACTTCATCTGAGGCGTCTTGCGCTGCGCGCGATGCTCGGATGGCTAAGACGCCTTCACGCAACATGTTTCCGCCGATAAAACCTAAGATCAGGAAGATCACTATGCTGGAATACGTCTCTATGAGCTCTGCGGCAATACCGCCAATGAAATATCCCAGCGTCGGCATGAGTGCCTGAAATGCACCAAAGAGTATGGGCATGAGCATGAGGCGTCCCCGTGAAACGGGGCCGCACGCCATGCAGTTTGAAATGGTCACTGCAAAGGCATCGGCAGACAGTGCGATACCTATTACAAACAGCTCTATTACGGACACGTCTCCCCCTACGATCCTATGTTTTTATTGCCCAGCAGCTGACAAGCTGCCGTTGGCAAACCGCCAGTGACGCGCTGCCATCGGCAGATTACCAGTAAGAACTACCAGCTTAAGAGTTCATAGCCATCCTCTGTGACCACCAGCTGAACCTCCCACTGAGCTGAGGGAGAGCCGTCTTTGGTGCGGACTATCCAGCCGTTGCTCTTATCGGTAGTAATGTGGTGCTTACCCATGTTGACCATAGGCTCAATGGTAAAGCACATGCCGGGCACCAGCACAGGACCTGTGCCTTCTTGAGAGACAAAGCTCACAAAGGGCTCCTCGTGGAACTCCTTGCCAATGCCGTGGCCGCCGTACTCCTCTACCACGCTAAAGCCCGCCTCGGTGGCAACCTTGTTCACCGCGGCGCCCACATCTCCCAGATGCGCCCACGGCTTCACGGCAGCCAAGCCCGCCTCCACAGACTGGCGGCAGACCTCTACCAGGCGGCGCCACTCCGGATCAACATCTCCAATGCAGTACATGCGGCTGGAATCAGAGAAGTAGCCGTCTTTGATGGTGGACATGTCTACGTTGATGATGTCACCGTCTTTGAGCACGTCATTCTCGTTAGGAAAACCATGGCAGACCACGTCGTTAATGGAGGTACAGACGCTGTAGGGGTAGCCCTCAAAGTTGAGATCTGCGGAGATGGCGTCGTGTGCGGCCAGGTAGTCATTGACCCACTGGTTGATATCCATTGTTGAGACGCCAGCGGCTATGTGATCTCCGACATAATCCAAGATACCGATGTTGACTTCGGCAGATTTCTTGATGCCCTCGATGTCTTGGGGTGTCTTGTAGAGATAGCGCGGCAGAACTTCCTCCCCGGCGTTCCACAGGCGCTCGATATTTGCATCAAAGTTGGCATGGCATTTTTTGTACTTCTTGCCGCTGCCGCACCAGCACGGATCGTTGCGACCAGGCGTTTCCATATCGTCAAAACTCATGAGTACCTCGCTTTTCTCGCCTGACGGCGATGTTTGAACTGTGCCTATGGTAGACCAGTTGTCCGCGAGGCGTGAGGGCGTGAGCAAAATGTGGAGTCTTGATAGCTTCTGGCAAGGATTTGACAAGTTAGTGGCAAGTGTGTATATTATTCATTCGCGCAAGCGTTGCGCACACGTAGTGCGGGGTGGAGCAGTTTGGTAGCTCGCCGGGCTCATAACCC
>JBMNMK010000003.1:0-123124 GCA_050953285.1 Atopobiaceae bacterium
CCTGACGGCAATGATTTCATCCTTGATACTGTTGAGCATGGCCAATACCTCTTTTGGCCGATAATCGTGCGGCAGGTCATTGCGCGGGCCGTGATAGAGCAAGTCTCCCAGCAAGACCACGCGGTCAGGCTGTGTGGCATCGCACAGATCCATGAGCACCTTGAGGTAATCTGCTGCGCCATGGATGTCTGAGGCAATAATGAGTTTCATATCTGGTCTCCTTCCTGCGAGGCTGCACCCCGCAGCAGCGTGTCATGCCAAGAAGCATAGCGCTTAGCGCGCTCAGGTGGTGCGGGCACGCGGTGTGTATGGCGTGTGTGGGTGCCGCTGCGGGCGCAGGTTCTTCTCGCCCAGAAGGGCGTTGGCAGGTCTGTGATAGGGCTTTGGCAGGTCTGTGGAAGGGCTATAGTATGTGTTGCAAAAAATCTATGTATTTCACACTTAGATTATGTATAGAATCATAACGCAGGGGAACAATTAGCTACGTAAGAGAGAGCGCGGGCGGAAATCCGCCGAGGCCTTGGTGTAGAGGTCGCGCATAGAGGAAAGGATCAACACCATGTCTAAGATTCTTGGAATCGACCTGGGTACAACTAACTCGGCAATGGCAGTACTTGAAGGCGGAGAGCCTACCATCATTGTGAATGCGGAGGGTGATCGTACGACGCCGTCCGTTGTTGGCTTCCGTGACGGCGGGGATCGCATTGTGGGTAAGGCCGCAAAGAACCAGGCAGTTACCAACCCGCAGAACACCGTATTTTCCATCAAGCGTTTTATGGGTCGCCGCTACGATGAGGTAGGCAGCGAGCTCAAGACGGTGCCGTACAAGGTTAAGTCTGGTACGGGCAATCGTGCGGTGGTTGAAATTGAGGGTGAGGACTTCACGCCAGAGCAGATCAGCGCCATGATTCTTGCCAAGATGAAGGCAGACGCAGAGAAGTATCTGGGTGAGACGGTCACCGACGCCGTTATTACCGTGCCTGCATACTTTAATGACGCTCAGCGTCAGGCAACCAAGGACGCGGGCAAGATTGCCGGCCTCAATGTTCAGCGTATTGTAAACGAGCCGACGGCAGCAGCTCTTGCCTATGGTTTAGACAAGAAGAACCAGGATCAGAAGGTTTTGGTCTTTGACCTGGGCGGCGGCACCTTTGACGTCTCCTTGCTTGATCTGGCAGACGGCGTTGTTGAGGTTCTGGCCACCAACGGTGATAACCACCTGGGCGGTGATGACTGGGATCAGAAGGTCATCGATTGGATGGCCGATAAGTTCCAGCAGGATAACGGCATTGATCTGCGCAAGGATCCCATGGCACTGCAGAGGCTTAAGGAGGCCGCGGAAAACGCTAAGAAGGAGCTTTCCAGCGCACAGCAGGCAGATATCAACCTGCCCTTCATTACCGCAGATGCCACAGGTCCTAAGCATTTGAACTACACCTTGACCCGTGCTGAGTTTGAGCGCATCACCCGTGATCTGCTTGAGCGCTGCAAGAGCCCTGTCACCAAGGCGCTGCATGATGCTGGCCTTTCCATCAGTGATGTAGATGAGGTCATCTTGGTCGGTGGCTCTAGCCGTATGCCTGCCGTGCAGGATCTTGTCAAGCAGATGACCGGCAAGCAGCCTAACATGTCCGTGAACCCGGACGAGGTTGTTGCAGATGGCGCAGCTGTTCAGGGCGGCGTGTTGACCGGAGACGTTGAGGGCATCCTCCTGCTTGATGTCACCCCGCTTTCTTTGGGTGTTGAGACCATGGGCGGCGTGATGACCAAGATGATTGACCGCAACACCACCATTCCTACCAGCAAGACTGAGGTCTACTCCACCGCTGCAGATAACCAGACCAGCGTAGAGATCAACGTCTTGCAGGGCGAGCGTGAGATGGCACGGGACAACAAGTCTCTGGGCAAGTTCAACTTAACCGGCATCCCCAGCGCTCCTCGTGGCGTGCCTCAGATTGAGGTTACCTTTGATATTGATGCCAACGGCATCGTAAAGGTCACCGCAAAGGATAAGGGCACCGGCAAGCAGCAGCAGATCACCATTTCTGGCTCCACGGCACTGTCTGATGATGAAGTCGATCGTATGGTCAAAGATGCTGAGTCCCACGCAGAGGAGGACAAGAAGCACAAGGACGAGATTGAGGTCAGAAACCAGGCAGACAGCCTTGCGTATTCAACCGAGCAGACCTTGAAGGAGCTGGGTGACAAGGTTCCTCAGGACGTGAAGCAGGAGACCGAGGCTGCTGTGGCCGATACCAAGAAGGCGCTTGATGGTACCGATATTGATGCTATCAAGGCTGCAAGTGAGAAGCTCCAGGAGGCGGCACACAAGCTGGCCCAGGTTGTCTACAGCAACACGCAAAATGAGACCAGTCAGGCAGCTGACCAGGGTGCATCTGCCGGCGCTGCGGGCGCTCAGGACGACGTGGTGGACGCAGACTACGAGGTTGTGGACGACGACAAGGACAACCAGTAACAGGTGAGTTTGATGTCTCCAAACGATAAGAATACAGAGGCGGCTTCTGCCGCCTCTGGCACCACCCCAGAGGAGCACGACGTGAAGGTACCTATTGATACCGAGGGCGGCCAGGACAGTTCAGCTGAGCTCTCTCAAGATGAGGAGCAACGTATGGTTGACGAGGCTATCCGCAGAGGAGAGGCCCAAGCCAACGAGGACTTCCAGGCTGAGAACATAAAGCTCAAGGCTGATATAGCAGACCTGAGGCGCCAGCTTGAAGAGGCGCATGCAGATGTGAGCCAAGAGGCGCTGGATCAGGCAAAAGCAGATCTGGCAGAGGCCAAGAAGGCTGCTGAGGAGGCGGAGGAGAGAAGGACTAAGCTCCTGGCAGAATTTCAGACCTTCAGGCGCCGCCGTGATGAAGAGGCTCAGCAGGAGAAAGCACGTGCCGCAGAGCACATTGTGATGGGTCTGCTTCCGGTGATAGATGACATGGAGCGCGCTATTGAACACGCCGAGCAGACGGCGGGCGACAATGAGCAGCTCACCAGCTTTGTGACTGGCATTGACCAGGTACATGACAAGATGGTGGGGGTTCTCGCCAAAGAAGGCGTTGAGGTTATTGATCCCAAGGGTGAGGCGTTTGACCCCATGTATCACCAGGCGGTTGGGCGCACAGAAAACACCGACGTCTTTGATGAGACGGTCGATCAGGTCTACCAGCGCGGCTACATGCTGGGTGGCAAGGTGATCCGTTCGGCTATGGTGACGGTGAGCTACGGCGGACCCAAGCGTCCCGCTCCTGAGCCTCAAGACGCGGACGCAGATGCGCCTGAAGAGGACTCATCTGGCGTGCAAGAGCAGAGCACAAAAGAGTAAAGAGGCGCCCGGGCCTTTTGGCTCGGGCGTACTTCACGAAAGGGGGCGAGCGTCACCATGGCAGGCAATAAGAACTACTACGATGTCCTCGGCGTCAAGCGTGACGCCTCCCAGGACGATATCCGCAAGGCGTTTAGAAAACTTGCGACCAAATACCACCCCGACGCCGGCGGTGACGAGCAAAAATTCAAGGAGATCAGCGAGGCCTACACCACGCTCTCCGATCCAGAGAAGAAAAAAGAGTACGATCAGCTCCTCATGTTTGGCGGGATTCCCGGAGCAGATTTTGGGGGCTCGGGCGGCCGCAACCGTGGCTACACCTACACCAACGCGGGCAACATGGACTGGAGCACCATCTTCAACAACGTGCGTAACGGCGATGGTGCCTTTGAGGGCTTTGATTTCTCCAGCATCTTTGGTGGGCAGGCGGCGCGTCAGAGCCGTCCGCAGCGCGGGGGAGACCTCAGCGTGACCGTGAACGTTACTGCAGAAGAGGCGTTTGTGGGCGTAACACGCAAAGTGACCTATAAGATCCCGTCGACTGGCGCATCTGAGACCTTGAAGATCAAGATTCCAGCCGGCGCGGTAGACGGCGGCAAGCTGCGCTATCGCGGGCGCGGTGAGATGGGCATCAACGGCGGCGAGCGCGGCAATTTGGTCATTGTGACCCGCGTGGCAGAGCACCCGCTCTTCAAGAGGGACGGGGCAGATGTCCGCATGGAGATCCCCATTTCCATCTACGAGGCAGCTTTGGGCACAACTGTTGAGGTTCCAACCCCCAAAGGCGAGAAGGTCCGGCTCAAGATACCCGCAGGTACGCAAGAGGGCAAAACCTTCCGCTTTAGGGAGATGGGCGCGCCAGACATCAAACACAAGGGCCGCACCGGCGCTTTGTATGTCAAGATCCATGTAGAGATCCCCACCATGCTGAGCACCAAAGAGCGTGATACCTTAAAGTCGCTCTCAGATCAGGACCAGCGTGACTACCGAAAGGATTTGAAGCGCTATGAGTGAAGGTGAGAGAGCCGCTAACCAGGGCAATGATAGAAACAAGCCGCTGTATATGATCAGTGTTGCCGCCGAGCTAACCGGGATGCACCCGCAGACCCTTCGCGTGTATGAGCAGAAGGGGCTCGTGAATCCTGGTCGCTCGCGCGGCAACACGCGCCTGTATTCCCAGGCGGATATCGACCGCTTAAATCTTATCAGCAAGCTCACCGATGAGGGCATCAACCTTGCCGGTGTCATCAGGATCTTGGATATGCGTGAGCGAGAGCTTGCACGCCAAGACGAGATTGACCGTCTTGCCCGGCGCGTCCGCGAGCTTGAGGACGAGGTCCATGAGTTCCATATGCGCGAGAAGATCACTGCACTCGCACGCTATGATGGGGCAAGTCCCGAGAAGGTCCTGCGGGGGCTTTTGGGCGGAGAAGCAGACGAGAAGTAAGGCTTTCATACATGAGTAAGCGCACCCTTTCGGTACGTAGTGTCTTTGGTCTTATAGGCAGCTATCTCTGGGCAGTTGGCATGATTTTCCTGGGATCGTTTGTGGGGGGAATCTTAAGCGGACTGGTGATAGGTGCCTTTTCTCTACTCTTGGGAGCGCATGCAACAGATTTTCAGCTGGCACTTCTTACGCAGAGTACAGAAGCCATTGGGATTGCGCCGGGCAGCTACTCTGCAAGCCTGGCCAGCGCGCTCTGGACAGCCATGTCCTATCTGTCTTTTATAGGCATTTGGGTTGTGGGCATTCTCTATCTGCTGGTCAGAAGACCCGCACGTCCTATCCTCAAAACGTTGAGCACCCACATGGGTGGAAACAACGCGCGTGGCTTGGTTTTTGGCCTGCTTGTAGGCTTTTTGGCAAACGGCCTGTGCGCCCTTGTTGCCCATGCGCAGGGCTCAATTTCCCTAAGCCTGGTGGGCGTAAACGTAGCAGGCCTCATCCTGGTCTTTATTGCGGTTTTCATACAGTCATCTGCAGAGGAGTTTATCTGCCGCTGCTATCTCTATCAGAGGACCTTGCGCGTCTTTGGCAGCCCGTTGGCTGCGGTTGTGCTCAACGCGGTGCTCTTTGGTCTGCTGCATCTAGGAAACAGTGGTGTGACTCCCATTTCTGTTATCAACATCATCCTGGTGGGCATTCTGTTTGGTCTCTTTGTCTGGAAGCTGGATAGCCCATGGGCTGCATTTGCCGCTCATGCTTCCTGGAACTTCATGCAGGCGGTTGTGCTGGGCCTTCCCAACAGCGGAAACGTCACGCCCTTTGCCCTTTTTGGCCTGAGCTCAGGCTCTGTAGTCACAGCAGGCTTTGCCTATGACCCCACGTTTGGTATTGAGGGCTCACCTATGGCTACCGTAGTGCTGGCGCTTCTGTGTGCAGGTGTCTATCTGTGGGGCACAAAGCATCCCAGGCCTGCTACGGATATCTGGCACGGCACAGAGGCAGATGCGCTAGATCCCGCAGATGAGCCGCCCCGTCCGGTGGTGGCATAGCGTACGCAGCAGCGCTGCTGGCGCGCGGCACTGCTCGCCCTGAGACACCGCTGCTGGCGCGCGGTGTTTCTCGCCCCGCCGAGCTGCTGAACTTGCGTCTTGTTGTATATGAAAATCTATAACAAAGACACTTAGATTCTGAATATTATTGCCCGCCGGCGGGAACAATCACTCTTGAAAGCTGAGAGGCCATCTGTGAGATGGGCACAAGGAGTGATGCAGATGAGAATTGACAAATGGGCATATACCGCGCAGGAGGTTTTGCAGGCTGCGCTGGGCGTAGCGGGCGATGCCGATGCGGCGGCAGTTGAGCCAATACATTTGCTCAAGGCGCTGCTGGAGGGTAAGGAGCGCAATATCACGGCCATCATAGAGCGCGTGGGAGCAGACCCAGACGCCGTGGCGGCGCAGGTAGATGAGGCAATTGCGCGCTCGCCTAGGGTGAGCGGTGACAACGGCCAGATGGGCATGAGCAATGACTTTGTGAAGCTTGCCAACAGCGCAGAGAAGCTGGCGGCAAAGATGGGAGATGCCTACGTCACCAGCGAGCATCTACTGTGTGCGCTTGCGGCAGACAAGTCTCAGGCGGGCTCAATTTTGAGCGCGGCAGGCGTCACGGCCAAGCGTGTGGAAGAGGCATATACCGAGCTCAGAGGTGATGAGCGTGTGACGTCTCAGGATGCCAAGCCGCAGTTTGAGGCGCTTGAGCACTACGGGCGTAATGTGACAGATCTGGCGCGGCAGGGAAAACTTGACCCGGTGGTCGGCCGTGTGGAGGAGATCCGCCGCACGGTGCAGGTGCTGAGCCGTCGTACTAAGAACAACCCTGTTCTTATCGGCGAACCAGGCGTGGGCAAGACCGCTATTGTTGAGGGCTTGGCACAGCGCATTGTATCGGGGGATGTCCCTTCGACCATCCGCGACAAAGAGCTGGTAGAGCTTGACATGAGTGCGCTGGTGGCGGGCGCCAAATACCGCGGTGAGTTTGAGGACAGGCTCAAGAGCGTGCTCAAAGAGGTGGAGAAATCCGACGGTCGCATCATCTTGTTCATAGATGAGTTGCACACCATTGTGGGCGCCGGTGCAACCGAGGGCTCCATGGACGCAGGAAACATTTTGAAGCCAGCTCTGGCGCGCGGTACGCTGCACATGATTGGTGCTACCACGCTCAATGAGTATCACAAATATATCGAGAAGGACCAGGCGCTTGCACGCCGGTTCCAGCCCGTCTTGGTGGGCGAGCCTTCCGTGGAAGAGACCGTCTCTATCCTGCGCGGCATCAAGGACAAGTACGAGCAGCACCACCGCGTGAGGATTACGGATGCGGCGCTGGTTTCTGCGGCGGATCTTTCCAACCGCTATATCTCTGATCGTTTCTTGCCGGATAAGGCTATTGACCTGGTGGATGAGGCAGCAAGTAGGCTCAGGATGGAGCTTGACTCCATGCCGGCAGACATAGACGCCGTGGATCGTGATCTCACGCAGAAGCAGATAGAAGAGCAGGCGCTCATGAAAGAGGAGGATGAGGCTTCCAAGGAGCGTCTGGCTAAGCTCCGCAAGGAGATTGCTGTTACGCGTGAGAAGCTGGACGGCATGAAGGCCAAGTGGCAAAACGAGAAGGGTGCCATCGACCGCGTGCAGGAGCTCAAGAGCCAAATTGAGGACGCAAAGGTAGAGATGGAGCGCGTTACGCGTGAGGGAGACCTGGCGCGTGCTTCTGAGCTCCGCTATTCCACCATACCCAGTCTGACCAGCCAGTATGAAGAGGCAGAGCAAGCGCTTCTGAACAGGAAAGAGGAGGGGGAGGGCGGCCTTCTCAAAGAGGAGGTTACCAGCGAGGAAATTGCAGAGGTCGTAAGCTCGTGGACGGGCGTGCCTGTTGCCAAGATGATGCAAGGTGAGATGGAGAAGCTCAAGAACCTGGAGGCAGAGCTTCACAAGCGCGTGGTGGGCCAAAACGAGGCCGTATCTGCTGTGGCGGCAGCTGTGCGCCGTAGCCGTGCAGGTCTGTCTGACCCCAACCGTCCCCTGGGTTCGTTCTTCTTCTTAGGACCTACGGGCGTGGGCAAGACGGAGCTTGCAAAAGCGCTGGCAGAATGCCTGTTTGATGATGAGCGCGCGCTGATCCGCATCGACATGTCAGAGTACATGGAGAAGTTTAGCGTCCAGCGCCTGATTGGTGCGCCCCCAGGATATGTGGGCTACGACGAGGGCGGCCAGCTCACCGAGGCTGTACGCCGGCGTCCCTACAGCGTGATCTTGCTGGATGAGATGGAAAAAGCGCATCCGGACGTCTTCAATATCCTGCTTCAGGTGCTCGACGATGGCCGGCTGACCGACGGTCAAGGCCGTATGGTGAGCTTCAAGAACACCATCATCATTATGACTTCCAACGTGGGTTCGCAGTTCATTGCGCATGCCAACGCCCAGTCAGACCCCGATGAGGTGCAGCGCCAGGTCAACGAGGCGCTTCGTCAGACGTTTAAGCCGGAGTTCTTAAACCGTATCGACGACGTGGTGGTATTCCATCCGCTGGGGCTTGATGATATCGAGAAGATCGTGGACATCCAGCTCAAAGACGTACGTGCACGGCTTTCCCGCGAGCGCATCACGCTGGACCTGACCGAAGCCGCCATAGGCTCCTTGGCGCTCGATGGTCTCGATCCCGTCTTTGGCGCGCGTCCGCTCAAGCGCTTGATTCAGCGTCAAGTGGTCGATAAGATCGCGGGCTTGATCATCTCTGGGGATGTGAGCGAGGGCGACCGCGTGCAGGTAGATGTCGGTCCTGACGGCGTTGGCTTAGTGGCCAAGCGGGTTGGCCGTACGCCGCGTGCTGATGCAGAAGATGCGGATGCTACGGTGAGTGGCGGTGCCGGTGAAGGCGTTGAGCCAGACGACGTAGAGTAGCGCGTTTACATGACAGAGATATGAGAGAGATGCCCTTTGCACAGCGCAGAGGGCATCTTTTTGTAGGGCAGCATGCAGCAGCGTTGGAATAAGAAATGACTGGAACCATGATGCAGGCAAACGTGCGCGTTCAGGTCTGTGTCGTGACCCAGATGCACAACAATGTGTGATCATCCCGCTGCATGTGTCGTGCCATAGTTATGTGTCAAAAATCCGTGCAATTTCTGCTCATATGCGCCAAGATATGAATGATAAAAATGCTGCGCTCAGCACATGAGAAAAGCAATCTGGGGGTCTTGATGGCAGATACAAAACATGGGCAGGATGATGCTTTGCAGCAGCACCCTACAAAGCCAGATGCTATGGAAGTTGATCCAGCAAAGACGCAGCTCTTATCGGACAATGAGATGTCTCTTGCAGGAGAAACGCAGCTCATCTCTCCTCAGGATGCTCCAGAGGCAATAGGGGTAGCGCCTGCACCTGCTCAACCAGATAATCCAGAAGCAACTATCCTTGCCACCAAGCTTCCCAACTTGGATGATCCAGATGCAACGGTGTTTGCCTCAGAGATTCCAGAGCTTGAGCCAGAGACAGACGGGTTAGAGCTTACCGACGATGTTCCCCTGCCGTTGGTAAGTGATTACGACGCAGGCGATGACTCTACGACCACCACAACGTTTCAAGGGCCAGATTTTAGGGTGACCACGCTTAGCCAGTCAGATTTGGGCGAGCGCAAGGTGCGTGGGCGCCGTGAGCACAAGAAAAAGCGCGGGACACATCTGGCTGTGGTGGGCTTTGTTCTTGTCGCCCTGGCGATGGTTGCGGCTATAGCTGGCGCAGGCTACTACCTGGAGTTTTGGGGCGGCAAGACCGTTCCTGCCATGATTGGACTTGACCAGAGTGCAGCCGAACAACGCCTGGTAGCCAAAGGTCTTTCCATGAGCGTGGAAACCACGCTTACAGATAACGGCTCTGGACGTGTGCTGGCCGTCTCTCCGGCGACGGGCACGCGTGTGGAAGAGGGGTCTACCGTGGTGGTGACGGTGGGTGCGGATCGCCGGATCCCCACAGTTGTCGGTACCCATGTGGATGAGGCGCGCGCGGCTCTGGAGGCGCAGGGCGCAAGCAATATCAGGCTTGAGTATGAAAATACGGGGCAGGAAGGCACGGTGCTTTCGGTATCTCCCAGCGAAGGTTCTATCTTCCTTTCGAGCGACCCCATCACCTTGGTGGTATCCATGCCACCAAAGGTGCCAGATCTGGTTGGCAGAACAGAGAAGGAAGCGTTGTCCCTGGTAGATAGGGCTGGTCTGACTGCTGAAGTGAGCTATGTGGCAACGGGCTCGCAAAGTCTTGGCAAGGTGGTGTCAACAGATCCCGCGGCGAGTGATAGAACAGGGCAGGACGGCATTGTGCGCCTGGTCATTGTGAGCCCGCAGCCATCCGAGCCCTACGATGTGCGGACATATTTCGACGCAACGTCTCGTGCGGTGTATCGCTATCTCAAGGACAAGGGTTTCTCGCTTGAAACTGGTTCAATTGATGATGAAGGTCAGCTGCAAGAGAGTTTTCTGGGCATAGATGGCACCATTGTGGGCTTTAGCCCCACGCCGTGGCGCCGGCCACTTGATCAAAACCAGTCCGAAGCAGAAGATCACCTGGTCACAGATGCCACCATTGAGGGCGTTCGCGTGGAGTTGGCAACGGGGAGCGTGCCACAAAGCGGTGCCAACTCCACCACGGCTGCGGCTATAGAAGAGATGTGCGGCCTAACAGGAGCGCTCAGTCACACGAGCGATCAGTCCATCACGCTGCCAGAAGGCACGGTGGGCGTGGGGCTCTCGTTCTACTGTGAGTATGGTGAGACGGCGGGCGTTGGCTGGACAGTCTTTATCTACGTGGACGCTTTTGGCAAAACGCAAGCATATGTGGCCTGTGCACCCAAAGAAATATACGCTTCTGCGGATATTTCTCAGACGGGTGGCAAGATTGCAGACTTCACCGCATGGTCAGAGGTCTACGATGCGCCCACCAAAGGAGTCCAAGCAGCATCGGTTGTGCTTCAGCAGGAAGAGTCCGCAGAAGAGCAGTCTTCAGGCGAGAAGAACCAGGAAGAAGAAAAATGATGGCACCTGGGAACAAGAAGCCTGCCAGCAGCGCGCCAGCTGCTGGCAAGAAAGCCGCTAGCAATGCGCCAGCTGCCGGCAAGAAGGCCGCTAGCGATGCGCCAGCTGTTGGCAAGAAGGCCGCAGCCGCGCGCTTAGCGGCACCCTCAGCACCCAACCCGATGGCTCGTTTCCTGCGCGCTGAGGGTGAAGACGATGATGGCTACGATCCCTTTTCTGATAGACCTGCGCGTCCTGAGCCGCTCTTTGAGCGGGATCCGTGGGATTAGTACCGTGGGACTAGTGCGGCATAAAAGATGCGCGGCTTGAATGTGAGCCGCGTACGGTTTGAACAGATGTCCCTATAGTTTTCTATAGTGCTCCGCCCAAACGCAGTACCAGCAAGGTTGCCAGGGCCAGAGCAGCAATCACCACAACAGCAGCAATCCGAGATCTGATCTGCCGCTCGCGCTCGCGTGATGCAAAGATCTGGCGGCGTCCTTTGGGAATCTCAAGGTATTGTCCGTAGTGTAAACCGCGTTGCAGCTTGCCCATGTCTGCGCGGGATTGGCGATAGACCTGTCCAGAGATGGGGGAAGGCCCTCCCACAGAGAAGTTGGAATCATGGGCAAATCCTGTGGAGTAGGACTCATCCTCACCAATATCGTCGATGGCCTCGGCCGTCTTGCGTGGCTTGGGCTGGCGGATATAGGGGGTGTTTCGCGCCGGCTTTCTGGCGGGGCGCATGAGGGGGCGCTCGCGCTCAATGCCTTGTGCGTCGGCCTTGCTTCTGGGGATTGGCTTGCCAACGCCGGTGGAGTCCACGCGCATAGCGCGAGAATTGGCATCATGAGCAGGGGTTTCTCGCCTTGAAGATGCGGCAGAATCAGAGGAGTTAGAGTGTGTAACCCAGCTCGGCTCTGTATGCATGTTGCCGCTGTTTTCCATGGCGCGTCCTTCCGTGTGCAAGCAATACTTTTCTATCATAACCAATGCGGCCGCAAAGGTGAGAAGCTGTTGCAAGTTGACATATTCCACCGCATGCTGCGGGGGGCTGCGCTGGCATCGCACGCGTGACGCCGCGGCACAAACCTAAGCGCATGTGACTTAGGTTATATGCAACAAAAATACTAAGAAAATATGCCTTAGGTGATTATATTCCGTGCGTATGGGCATATATATAAGCGACACGCGGGGTGCACCAAAACAGAGAGGCACCCAAAGAACTACAGGGAGTGATAACTATGGCAAGCATGGTTCCGTATGATCGTTACGATAGGGCTCTGAGAAGGGCATGGCCGTTTGGTAACTTTTTTGATGATGACTTCTTCGGTCCGCTCATGAACGTGGACGGCCAGGCTGCCTTCAAGATGGACGTTGAGGACGCGGGCGACGCATACGTGGTTTCCGCGCATCTGCCCGGCGTCAATCGTGACCAGATTGACGTGGAGCTCAATGAGGGTCGCCTGTCCATCTCTGTTGACAAGAAGGACTCTGATGAGGAGAAGAGCAAGAACTACCTCCACAAAGAGACCACAGAGTGGCAGGCAACGCGCGGCGTCTATCTTAAGGATGCCGCCAGCCAGGGGCTCAGCGCAAAGCTTGATGGTGGCGTCTTGACCATCAACGTGCCAAAGATGACGGAGAAGGCAAACGCCACAAAGGTCACCATTGAGTAACGGCAGCCCAAGATAGGTAAACGTCGCCTCATGGTGTGCCGTTTCTCCTGGGCTATACATACCTGCACACGCGGAATAGCGCGCAGATGCCGGGGTACCTACGGGTGCCTCGGCGTTTTTTGTACGCCTCAGGTGAGCTATGCACCTTGAGTAAAGCGCAACCGGCATTGAAACGCTGGGCAACAGCAATGTACAAGCTGCCATCGACATAACCTAAGAACAAAGTCATAAAGACCTACCAAGGTCAAGAGTATGTAGGTGCCGGAAAGACAACACAGTACACAGGTGCTTCAAGAACCTATAGCATTTTGGGCGAGAAGTTACTGAAAACAGAAACCCAACAAGGTGAAGTGCCTGTTAAGAATCCTGATGACACTCACACGCACGAGCAGCGCTAATACACGGACATGGGTGACGTCTGCGAGGCAACACATACGCTCAAAAGCCCGTCCTTGCTGCGCGCTTCTCCACTGCCGTCACACACCGCATCCAGTGGTTTTGCCAGTGCTGCCAGTGCCAATGAGGGGCGGTTGTTCTTCTCGGAAAGATGAAGTGCCACCACCGTCTCTGTCTCATGCGTGACGAGCGCGTCCAGCGCCTCGGCGCACTGGTCATTGGACAGGTGCCCGCGATCCCCCGCGATCCTCTTGCGCACCGCGGCTGGGTAGGGGCTGTGCGCCAGCATCTGCGGGTCATGATTGGCTTCAATCCCCAAGATGCGGCAGCCTCTGAGGGCAGAAAATGCCTGCTCAGTGACATATCCCGTGTCAGTCATCCAGCCAAGGGCATCCAGCACTTCATCCGCATTGGCGCCGGGCGAGAAGATCTTCTCGCCCGCTGGTGCTGATTCCGCCGGTGCTGGTGCTGCCTCCGTTGGCGCATCGGCGCTCACGCTGTGCTCGGTCACGTCGAAGCGCAGGCCAATGGGGTCGCCCACATCGTGTGACGTGGGAAAACACGTGATGCGCATGCCCGCCATGAAGAGTGTTTCGTCGTGAGAGATCAGGCGGAGCGGCAGCGCAAGCTGGGTGAGGTGTGCCGCCGTGCCGGCCGTGGCATAGATGGGCACCGAAACATCCTTGCTAAAGACGCGCAGGCCAGATATGTGATCTGTGTGCTCGTGGGTCAGGATGATTGCCGTGAGCTCCTGCGGCTCGTAGCCCATCTGGCACATCCTATCCCTGAGCGCCTTGCGGGAAATGCCGCAGTCAATGAGTACCAGCCCTGCGGGCCCCTGCACAAGGGCGGCGTTGCCCTTTGAGCCCGACGCCAGGATAGAGAGATGAATCTTGGGAATCATATATGAGCCTCCTCCTTGAGCCTCACCTAGGATAGCGAAAGTCAGAGCGGAGTTCGCGAGCGGGTGTGGGCACGCGACACGTGCTGGCGGCATGCGCAGACATACGCGCTGGCGGCACGCACAGGCGTTGCGGTGTAGAGTACAGAGAGAAAACAGCAATCAAGAGGTGAGAAAATGCCAAGCGTTGGAAGCCGATATTCCCAGCCAGATAAAAGATTTGATGCTGGCGCGACGCTGTCTTCGTATGCAGCGCGCTCGCAGCGGGCGCATGAGGCGTCGCGTGCGCCGGTGGTGCTTATGGTGTCGGGCGGCGCGGACTCAACAGCGCTTTTAGTGCTTGCCGCCACCTCGCAGCTTGATATAGACGACGGGCGCGGCAAGGCTTCCATAGCGCGCGAGCGCCTGCACGTGCTGCACGTAAACCACCAGCTCAGGGGCCAAGACGCCGACGAGGACGAGGCGTTTGTCCGCCAGCTTGCCACGTCTTTTGGCATTCCGTGCACGGTCGTACGCAAAGATATTGGCAAGCTTGCTGCGAGCTCTGCGCAAGAAGGTGGCAAGAACGTGGAGCTCTGTGGGCGAGAAGTTCGTTATGCAGCAGCGCAGGAGCTTGCCAACAAGCTCAGCCACCAGTTTGGGACGCCGCGCTCAGAAGCCAGGATACTCACAGCTCACACGGCCAATGACCGCGCCGAAACCTTCTTCATGAACGCAATCAAGGGTTCGGGGCCCGCAGGTCTCTCCAGCATTCCGCGCCGGCGCAACCGCATCGTGCGCCCTCTTCTTACCTACACCCATCGCGAGCTCTGCGATCTTCTCCGCATGAGAAACATTGCGTGGAGAGAAGACGCCACCAACGAAGACACCCGCTACCTACGCGCGTTTGTCCGCCATGAGCTCATGCCTGTGGTGGAGCGCAAAAACCCGCGCATCACGGCCACGCTCAGCACCACCTGCGACATCCTCTCAGACGAGGACTCCTATCTCACCAGCGTAGCGGCCCGGTCTCTCCGGGAGCTCACGGCGCGCAGTGCAGAGGGCATGCTGGCGCTTGATGCCGATAAACTCTGCGCGCTTGAAGTGGCCATTGCGCGCCGCGTGGTGCGCCAAGCCATCCTAAACGTCTGCCCTGCCGCGCGCCTGGAGGGACGCCACATAGAATCCGTGCTCAAGCTGGTTGCGGCCAAATCGGGGTCATGTTCGGTGCCTATCAGTGTGGACGTGCGCAAAGAGCACGGCATGCTCTTTATCCGCACGCAGTCAGGCACTGTGTCTGAGCTGGCAGGATGGCTTGAGGTGCCCGGAAGCCTGGCGCTGCCAGACGGCCGTGTGCTCACGGCGCGCCTCTCACGCGTATTGCAGGGGACAGACCCGGTGGCTATAGCGCGTGCCCACAGCGCGGAGTGGGAAAACAAGAGCATCTTGTTAGACGGTGAGCTTGCAGGCATAGATCCGCTTTTAGGAGGCAGGCTCTGGGTTGACTCTGCCCAGGTAGGAGATGTTATCTGTCCGCTTGGCATGCACGGGCAGAGCAAGAAGGTGTCAGACCTGCTCTGCGAGGCAAAAATTCCCGCGGCGGACAAGCGCCTGGTACCGCTGGTGCGGATAGCTCCCAAGCGGGAGATTGTGTGGGTGGCGCCAGTGAGGGCAGATGAGCGAGTGAAATGTTCTTCTCGCACCAAAGTGTTGCTGGAGCTCACGTTGGTGGAGGATCGCTCACAAGTTGCTGGCCTTGGTTAAGCTTGCGTGCAATGGTAGTAGGATAGACGCAGGTCAGTCTTAACAGCGCCGATATGGAGGTAGCTTGGCATGGCGGAGGATTCGCAAACAGGAGCGCACACAACCTTGCATCCAGATGTAGAGAGCGTTGTCTTGAGTGAGGAGGACATCCAGGGCATCGTCGCGCGTCTGGGGGCGGAGATCAGCCGGGATTATGCGGGCAAAAACCCCCTGGTCATCACTGTTTTGCGCGGGGCATTCATCTTTACAGCAGACCTTATTCGTGCAATTACCATCCCGTGTGAGGTGGACTTTATGGCCGTCTCAAGCTACGGCAACGGGGTCAAGAGTTCGGGCGTGGTGCGCATTGTGAAGGATCTGGACACCAAGATTGAGGGCAGAGACGTCATTATTGCAGAGGACATTCTGGACTCTGGCCTCACGCTTTCATATCTGATCAAGCTCTTGAAGGCACGTGGGCCCAAGTCCATCCATGTTGCCACGTTTTCTGTTAAAGATATTGAGGGCAAGACCCCGGCCGTTACGCCGCGCTACGTGGGCTGCCATGTGCCGGACGCCTTTGTTGTGGGCTATGGCCTCGATTTTGCCGAGCGCTACCGCAACTTGCCCTATGTGGGAATTCTCAAACCTGAGGCCTATCAATAGCGCATTTGTTATAGAAAAGGTTATATTTTTACATGGCGGGGCGCGCAGTCTTGCGCGCCCTCACCTTTAGCAAGCAGTGATAAGTGAGGCTTTGCCTCTGGTGATGCATTGGGAGTTAACGTGCCAAATCAAGATAACAACCTCCCCCAAAGACCTCGGCGCCGCGTTGGCGCTATGAGCGGAATCCTCATTGCACTTTTGGCCGGCTACATGGCCTACTCCATGCTCTCATCCTTTGCGGGCGGGCAGGTAGACACGCTGGCTACCAGTGACTTTGTTGCGGCAGTGAACGACGGGCGCGTGGAGAGCGTGACCTATAAGCTCACGGATGGATCGCTCTCTGGTCAGTACTATCGCTCGTCAGAGGACAAGGATAGAAACGCGCAGACGGAGTTTAGAAGCGCCTATGCGGGCGTGGACAACCTTGATGACCTCATGCAGGAGCACAATGACATCCGCTTTGTGGTGGATACCTCAGACAACAGCGTCTGGGAGACCATCTTGATTTCGGTGGTGCCTACTCTCTTGTTGGTGGGCGTGTTCATCTACTTCATGAGTCAGATCCAGGGGCAAAACGGTCGTGCCATGCAGTTTGGCCAGACCAAAGCAAAGACCACCGAGCAGAGCCGTCCCAAGGTCAAGTTCTCTGATGTTGCCGGCATAGATGAGGCTGTGGAGGAGCTCAAAGAGGTTCGTGATTTCCTGCGTGAGCCTGAGCGCTATCTGTCCATGGGCGCAAAAATCCCGCACGGCGTGCTGTTGGTGGGCCCTCCGGGAACGGGCAAGACGCTGCTTGCTAAGGCAGTTGCGGGCGAGGCAGGCGTGCCCTTCTTCTCGATCTCTGGCTCGGACTTTGTGGAGATGTTTGTAGGCGTGGGTGCAAGCCGCGTGCGTGATCTCTTCAAGCAGGCAAAAGAGGCAGCGCCGGCCATCATCTTCATAGATGAGATCGACGCGGTTGGCCGCCAGAGAGGCGCTGGCTTAGGCGGTGGGCACGACGAGCGCGAGCAGACCTTGAACCAGCTTCTGGTTGAGATGGATGGCTTTGAGGACAACTCCGCGGTCATCATGATTGCAGCAACCAACCGTCCGGATATTCTTGACCCCGCCCTTCTTCGACCGGGACGTTTTGACCGCCAGGTGACGGTTGACCGCCCCGACGTTAAGGGGCGCGAGAAGATCTTGGCGGTCCATTCTGCCAACAAACCTATGAGCAAAGAGCTTGACCTGGCGCGTATGGCCAAGCTGACACCGGGCTTTACCGGCGCAGACCTGGCCAACCTCATGAACGAGTCCGCCCTTCTAGCCGCGCGGCGCCACAAGAGTCAGATTGGCATGGCAGAGGTGGAAGAGGCCATGGAGCGTGTCATTGCTGGCCCCGAGAAGAAGGGCCGCGTGATGAGTGACAAGGAGCGCGTCACCATTGCATATCACGAGTCCGGACATGCCCTGGTGGGTCACATCCTAGAAAACTCTGATCCCGTCCACAAAATTTCAATCATCTCCCGCGGGCGCGCGCTGGGCTACACGCTCCAGCTGCCGGAAGAGGACCACTTCTTAGAAACGCGCGATGGCATGCTGGATGAGATTGCCGTGCTTTTGGGTGGCCGTACGGCAGAGGAGCTCTTCTGCAACGACATCACCACCGGCGCCTCCAATGACCTGGAGCGCGCAACCAATATTGCGCGTGAAATGGTTACCCGCTATGGCATGAGTGAGGAGCTGGGCGCGCAGGTCTTTGGCGAGGCGCAGCACGAAGTCTTCTTGGGCAGAGATTACGCCAACCACAACGACTACTCCGCAGAGACGGCAAAGCGCATAGATGATGAGGTAGAGCGCATTATGCAGGAGGCGCACCGCCGCGCGCGCTCCGTGTTGGATGCGCGCCGCGACCAGATGGACACCATGGCCCACGTGCTGCTTGAGCGTGAGACCGTGGAGGGTGAGGTTGTGGACGCGCTGCTCAACAACACCTGGGACGCTTATGTTGCCGCCCATCCAGAAGAGTCACAAGGTGAGGTAGAGGGCCATGAGTAGCCACCCCGCGAGCCGTCCCTTGAGCTCGTACATCAAGATTGACCGCACGTCACACAAGCCCTTGTACCTGCAGCTGCACAACAGCTTTGAGCAGGCCATCCGCAAAGGCGTCTTGATGCCAGGTGCAAAGCTGCCAACGGAGCACGAGCTCATTGAGGAGCTGGGAATCTCCCGTATTGTGGTGCGCCAGGCCTACGATGCCTTGGTCCACGAAGGCTTGATTGTAAGAGAGCGCAGGCGCGGCACGTTTGTTCGCGCCACCAACTACGGCGTTTTTATCGGCAAACTCTTTAGCTACCGAGAAGAGCTGGCCATCTCTGGAGAGAATCCGGCAACGCGCGTTCTCAGGTTTGAGCGCGTGCTCACGCCGGCATCGCTTACCATGGACCCGCGGCTGGAGGGCACGGCCTTCGTGAACCCGGACGATCCTACCTGCTGGCATCTGGAGCGCATCAGGCGCATCAGCGAGCACGCCCACGTGCACCAAGACACCTATCTGCCTGCGGCTGAGCTGCCGGGCTTGGACGAGCACAACTTTGCACAGGAGTCTCTCTACCAGGTGTTAAGCCAGCGCTATGGCAGGCGTCCGGCGCGCTCCCACCGCGATCTATTTGCAGAAACAGCAGATGAGCGCATAGCGCAGCTCTTGGACACCGATCCCGGCGCCGCGCTGTTGGTCCTGCTCAATCACACCTACGACGCAAAGAACCACCTGGTGGAGATCACCTACGAGCGCTATGCCGGCCATTCGGTGAGCTTTGAGTTCGACGTGGATGAAGACGGCTTGCTGCGCTCTGTGTAGGCCGCAGAAAAGACGAGGTATAACGTGGCATTTTCCCAACACTATATGTGGTGTCTGCGCAAAGATCCAATAACGGGCGAGAAGATCAAGATCTTTGGAGAGCTGCTCTTACCTGCGGGCGCAGAGACGGCGGCGTTTGTGCATATAACGTTTCCCACGGTCGTGCTGGCGCACGATACGCACACCACGCATACCGCGCTGGCGCCTCTTGCAGAAGTGCTGGCAGATCATGGTGTGGTGACCTACGCCATAGATTTCTGCGGTACCGAGGGCGGAAAGTCTGACGCAGGGGATTTTTCCTGCGCTATGGAGTCCCGCGTGGCAGACCTCATGAGCGCTGTGACCCTCATGCAAGAAGAACCCTTCTGTGATACGGAAAATCTCTCCCTGGTGACCTATGGGGATGCAGCTGCAGTGGGTGCGGCATATGTGGCCCAACACGGAGATGTGCTCAAGTCCATGGCGTGCGTGGCGCCTGCGCCGTATGTACAGGACGGTCAGGAGCACATGCTGTATGCAGAGCCAGATCAGGGTGGAGTTGAAGTGCATACCTTCGAGGATGCAGGCGGAGATCTTGAGGATGTGGCGCCTGAGGTGCTCACCTTCATCAAGGATCAAATTCTTAGGCGTAAGCGCGCGGAGGCATAAGCGCGCTGGCGGGCGCGCGGGCACGTGGGCATGGGTACGCAGGTATGTGGACATGGGCACACAGACGCGTGGGCGCGCGGGCGCACGGATGTACGCAGTAAGACTCAAGGCTCTGCCCCGTATATGGGACAGAGCCTTGAGGTGACAGCAACAGAGGGGAAGGGGCTCTGTACGCTGTCATTTCCGTGCTGATGGAGACGTGATCCCTGTTTCACGTAACCATAAACAATATGTATCCCACGGGCGCGAATAATATGTGGAGGACTATAGTATTATCTCTGAATATCATAATTTCTGTATATATGAACATACATCCAAAAATATGCAATGAGGCGCCTATTCACACCTAGAAATTACGTAATAGGTGATTATAAAAGCATTACATGCACGTGCATGTGCTGGCACACGCGCGGCGTCACGACACCAGAAAGCACGAGGATCTATGGCCATCGTAAGAAATGAGAAGCGCGCGCGAGAGCTCGCAGAGCAGGCCGAGGCAGAGCAGGTTGAAGAGCAAGCAGAGGTTGATTACACCTGGCGCCCCACGGCAGAAGACTACCCCATGAGCGTCACGGTTGAAGACTGGCAAGAGATGCTCAAGGATCCGGCAATCTTTGATGAAGAGGGCACCAAGGTTGTGGAGTGCTTCTTCAACTACGGCTCGCCAGCAACGTTTCAGCAGCTCAGCGTCCAGTATAGAGGCACTATGGGCCGCTATCGGCGCTGGCTCAACACCGCTGGTGAGCGCGTCGGCGCGCACCTTGGCCTGGAGCCGCCCACGGTCGACCGCTTCGGCAACCCGGATTGGTCCGGTGTGATTTGTCTTTCTCGCCCAGCGGGCAAGCTTGCGGCGGGGATGTATGAGTACAAGCTGAGAGACGAGATTGAGGCTGCGCTGCGTCGCGTCAAGGCGCAGGCCCAGGAGGCGGCGCGTGCGGCGGAACTTGCGGCGGCCAAGGCGCAGGCCAAGTCCGAGGCGGAGGCCAAGCTGGCGCAGGCGCGCCGCAAGCGTGAGGCCAAGGCGGCGGCCGAGCGCGTGATGGCAGACAAGGCGGCGGCCGAGCGTGCGCGCCGTGAGCGAGAGGAAAAGCTCGCGGCCATGAGCGTGGCCGATGTGACCGATTTTGATGAGGCGCTGGCGCCATTGGGCGAGAAAAACGCTGCGTCAGAAGTTCGCGTGCGTGATGCGGGTGCGCAGGTTGCGGCCGCGCAGGACGCTGGCGTGTCGGCTTCTGGCGTGCAAGCTGCTACCATGCTGCCAGTGTCTGGCAAGGTTGCGGCCAATGAGCTGGATGAGCTGCCGTCACAAGCGCCGGCCCAGGCCGCAAGGCTGCAGGGTGCAGTGCAGAACACGTTGGCGCCCGAAGCGCTGCAGGCTGTGGCAGAGCTCGCGGCGGCGCTGGCAGACGAGGAGCAGCGCCTGCGTGAGGAGGACATGGCAGCAGGGAGTGCGCGCGTGCGCCGAGAGCGCCGCCGTCCCAGCGAGCGCGGAATGCTTGATCTAGCTTCAGTGTATTCTCGCCGACTGTATGACATATTTGACCAGATGGCGGAGGGGGATCCTGAGATTTCTGCGGCGCGCATTGCGCGCGCGTGTGGCGATGAGTCTGCCGCGGAGCTTCAGGCGTATCTCAATGGGGAGAATATTCCATCTTTTGCATATCTTGACCGGCTGTGTGCAACGCTGGGTGCAGATGCGCGGCGCTTGGATGTGCCAGAGGGCACGCATCAGGCGTGGCCGGTGTTCACGTCTTTAAACCTCACGTGGGGGGCAGGGCTGGCGCGTGCGCTTGAGGCGCGCCCGGTGCAGGAGATCTGGTTTGTGATGGATCCTCACGGCCGGACGCTTGTGGTGCTCGGCTTTGGCGACCTGCAAAAACTGCTGGTCAGCGCCTGTGCAGTTGATACCCACGCGAAGGGCGAGGCCACGCAGAAGTTTACGCGTGCGGCAAAGCTGCTGCACGCATGGGCAATGGATGCGCAAGTGAGCGTCAAGACCGTGGATGTGGATGCAAATACGCTGGACGCGCTTACCAAAGGAGCAATCTGGCCAGGAGCTGCGGTGCAGCTTGCATGATTTTATCGCCTTTGTTTCCACTCTCTAACTGAGCGCAGGAAAAGCTGCCAGTTCTATACCATGGGGAAGGAATGCGCGAGGCACGTGAGAAAGGACGATTAGCATGAGCATCAATCAGCAGAGCTACGCCTATGGCGCAAGCAAGAGCTCCATTAGAGAAATTGCGGCGTGGGGTGCGGCTCGCAAGGCAGAAATTGGTGCCGATAAGGTCTTTGATTTCTCGCTGGGTAACCCCAATGTGCCGGCGCCGGAAGCGGTGAAGGATTCCATCATCCGCACGCTGGAGCTCCCGCCTGTTGAGGTCCACGGCTACACGCCTGCCGCTGGCTTGCCACCAGCTCGCGCGGCGGTTGCCGCAAGCTTGAATCGTCGATTTGGGACGGCGTATCAGCCGGGGGATCTCTATCTGACCTGCGGCGCGGCGGCATCTTTGTCCATCACATTCAACGCGCTGGTGGAGCGCGGCGCGGGCCAAGAGATCTGCGTGGTGACGCCGTATTTTCCCGAATACAAGGTGTTCATTGAAAACGCAGGCGCCACGTGCGTGGAGGTCATGGCAGACGAGAAGAACTTCCAGATTGACATTGATGCCATGGCGCGCGCCATCAACCAGAACACCGTTGCCGTGCTGGTCAATTCTCCGAACAACCCGGTGGGTTCGGTGTATTCTCGCCAGAACCTTGAAGCGCTGTGCAACCTCTTGCGCGAGAAGTCACAGGCGTTTGGCCACATCATCTATCTGATCTCCGATGAGCCATATCGAGAGATTGCCTATGCAGGGGTCGAGGTGCCTTGGATTCCTTCGCTCTATGATGCAACCATTGTGTGCTACAGCTACTCCAAATCTCTGAGCTTGCCCGGCGAGCGCATAGGTTGGGTGCTGGTGCCCAACACCAACCCCGACCATGATGAGCTGGTGTTTGCTGTGGCTGGAGCGGGCAGAAAGCTGGGCTTTGTCTGCGCGCCGGCGCTCTTCCAGCGCGTGCTGATTGATTGCGTGGATGAGCCGTGCAACATTGCCGCCTACGAGCGCAATAGGCAGGCGCTGACCAAGGGGCTCTCTGCGCTGGGCTATGAGTACGTGGAGCCGCAGGGAGCGTTTTACCTGTGGATGAAGTCTCTGGAGCCGGATGAAAACGCGTTCTTTGAGCGTGCTCGCGCGCTGGATCTTTTGCCGGTGCCTTCAGAGTCGTTTGGCTGCCATGGCTGGGTTCGCGTGGGCTATTGCGTGAGCTACGACACCATTGTGAACTCCATGCCAGCATGGAAGCAGCTGAAGGAGAGTTACACGCGCGGATAGGCGGGGTGCTTGCGACAGGCGCTACAGCTCTATGGTGAGCGAGACCGGACAGTGGTCAGAGCCGTATACGTCGTTTAGGATGGCGGCATCTTTGATCTTCTCGCCCAGCGAATTTGACACCAAGAAGTAGTCAATGCGCCAGCCGGCATTGCGCTCGCGGGCGCGCGTCTTGTAGCTCCACCAGCTGTAGGCCTCCGCCTGGGTGGGGTAGAGCGCGCGGAAGGTGTCGGTGAAACCGGCGTCGAGCAGCGCTGTGAAGTCGGCGCGCTCCTCGTCTGAGAAGCCCGCGTTGCCCATGTTGGCCTTGGGGTTCTTGAGGTCGATCTCGTGGTGGGCCACGTTAAAGTCTCCGCAGTTCACGACAGGTTTTGTCCGGTTGAGCTCCAGCAGGAAATCCGTGTAGTACTTGTCCCACACCTGGCGCTCATCTATGCGTGCCAGGCCATTCTTTGCGTTGGGGGTGTAGACGTCCACGAACCAGAAGTTGTCGAACTCCAGCGCACAGATGCGGCCCTCGTCGTCGGCCGCGGGCGAGCCGATCTGGTGGACTGTGTTGAGCGGGGCCTCCTTGCTGAAGACTGCCGTGCCCGAATAGCCCTTGCGCTCGGCAAAGCTCCAGGTTGCGGTGTAGCCGTCCATGAGCTCGTCCAGCTTGAGCTTCTGAGCTTGGTCCTCTTGCAGTTTGGTCTCTTGCACGGCAAATATGTCCGCATTCACGGTGTTGAATATGTCCAGGAAGCTGGGCTCTTTCTTCATAACAGCACGAAGTCCATTGACGTTCCAGGAGACAAACGTGCGATCGCGTGGTGTTGTAGACATGTGACCTCTATTTCTTGCGGCGGCGTTCGCTGCGGCGTTTGCGGCGCAGGTACGGGGATGTGCGCCCGGCGCCTGTGGTGTATCTGGTTCGGGCGCGGGGTGAACAGTAGTATAGCGGCTGGCTTGGGCTTCCAGCGAATGAGCACAACCGCCGTGGCATTTGCGGGCGCGCGATGGGGCTGCGGAGCACGGTGTGAGCGTGTCGCGCGCTTGAAAAATATGCCAAAACACAAACCTCCATGAACCGTCGTTTTCTGCTACGTTTGCCCAGCTAAGCTTTGTGAAGATCGGCGGATCATGGAGGTTTGTGCGCAAATCTGACGGTTCATGGAGAAGTGGGACGTGATGAGTGTCGTCGATTCGTGGATGTGTGCCAGAAACTACGCCTGCGCCTGGCTATGATGTGCCTGTGAACAGTACTATTACGGTTGCGCACGTTGCATGCCCGCTGCTCGACCGCCGCGTGCCGCCGCGTACCTGCGCAAACGGCGCGGACGACATCTCATCCCAAAGACACTGCCAGGAGGCCGCATGTTTCTTTCTATAGACGTGGGTAACACCCAAACGACCGTAGGCCTTTTTGGCGATACGGGTGCGTTTGAGCACGGGTGGCGCATGGCCACCAATCGTGCAGACACGGCCGACGAACTGCGGCAACGTCTATACGGCTTCCTACAAATGGACGGCTACGCGCAAGACGTGATAACGGATGCAGGCGTGGCTTCCGTGGTGCCGGTGCTCAGCCGCGCGTGGCAGCGGGCGTTTGCGCGCGCAGGGGCGCACGAAGCCCTCATCGTGACGTCGCATACCACTGCTGACATGCGAATAGACATGCCGCACCCGGAGACGTTGGGCGCAGACAGGGTGGCCAATGCCGTGGCAGCGCGCGCCACCTACGGCGATCCAGTCATAGTAGTTGACTTTGGGACTGCTACCAATATTGATGTGGTCGACAAGAGCGGCGCGTACCGAGGCGGCGTCATTTCACCTGGTGTGATGCTGTCTGCGTCAGCGCTGTTTGACCGCGCGGCCAAGCTCTCAAGCGTGAGCATTGAAGCTCCGGAACAGACGCTGGGTGACACGACGGCGCACGCGGTGCAGTCTGGTTTGGTGGTGGGTGCGGCGGCCAGTGCAGAAGGCCTGGTAGCTCGCATCAAAGAGGAGCTTCAGATCCCCGAGGCACAGGTGGTGGCAACAGGCGGCCTTGCCAGAACCGTGGCGGAGGCAACGCAGCTATTTGATGCGGTGGATGATGATCTCACGCTGCGCGGCATCTACCTGCTTTGGCAGTGGGAGATGGGCATTCGCCCGGGCGCTTAGCTGGAAGGCGCTTAGCTGGCAGACACTTCTGGCGCATTGGCTCCGTCCGGCGCGTCATCTCCGCCTGACGCAGCTGGCTCGCTCTGCGGCGCAATGCTAAAGCGCTCGGCCGCAAATTCAATATCGCCGGCGCGCTTGGTGCGCACCGTGGCGCGACCCCAAATGTCGATCCCCACAAAATGCCCGCGCGCATAGACGCGACCATTGGGATAGCGCACATCCACCGGCTTGCCCATAAGCGCTACGCAATCAAAATACTCCGGCAAAAACGGTGCCCAGGGAGCGCGCGCATAGCCCTTATTGATGCAAGCATCTTCCCAGCTACTCACACATGTCTCAATACAGGCGATAAGATCCTCTGCAAAGGAATCGTCCTGCCACGGCGCCGGGGAAAACACCTCCTGAGCAGCGGCTGCATCCATGCGTACGCTGAGTGCGACAAACATGCCCGCCGCATAGCCGGCTGTGGTGGTGATGCGCGCAAAGGGTTCATGCCCAGCTTGTCGTACCACGCCGGCGGGCCAGCTGATGCCCAGTACGCCTTGCGCAACTCCTGCGTGGGCGCATGCATCAAGGATGCCCATGCTGGCTAATGGCGCTAAGGCTTCAAGTGCGCCCATGGGTACATGGGGCGTGAGCAAAAGGGAAATGACGTACTCGGCAGCGGCAGAGCCAGCATCCGCAGTGCCCTCAACATCCGAAGTTTCCGCAGGTAATAATAGGTATCCGCGCGCGTCTATGGCCTGTGCGTAGGCGGCGTCAACCAGCTTGGCCTCAGGGTCGACACCCACCTCTACGTGCACTAACGCGCGCGTGGAAGAGGATGCGCCCAAAGGTGTGGCCTGGGGAGCTTGGCTTTTCTTGTCCTGCGGGGCGTGCTGAGCGTGCTGGCTGTGCTGAGCGTGCTGATCGGTGGTGTCCATGCTGATCCTTGACGCCTACGACTGCCAGTCGATGGGGCCCAGATCTTGCAGGACGTTGCCGACGCGCTCCTCGTAGGGCTTGACCGCGACGCCGGCGTGGGTCAGGAAGCGTTCGGGGTCGCTCATGAGATCTTCCATGGGGACCAAAACGTAGTCGCGCTCGCCCAGGCCCGGGTGGGGAAGGGTGAGCTTGCGGCCGGCGTGCTCCTCGCCTTCCAGCCAGCAGAGGTCGCAGTCGAGCGTGCGCGGGCCGTTGCCGGGCTTGTGCGTGGCGGCGCTCGTGGCGGCGCTCGTGGCGTTGGTCATGCTCGTGGCGTCGGCGGCCTTACCCGCGGCCACATCCTGCGCCGACGTGCGGACGCGATCTTCCGCCGCTTCGATCTCTAGCAGCTTGTCCATCAGAACGAGCGGCGCCAGTTCGGTGCGAATCTCGGCCACCGCATTTGCCACGGGCGTGGCTATGCCGTAGGCGGGCTCGGTCTCATACGCGTGCGAGAGCGCAACGACGCAGGTAAGCGGCAGGTCGTCGATGCGTTTTGCCGCGCGCGCCAGATATCCCAGGCGGTCGCCCACGTTTGAGCCCAGAGAGATAAAGCCCTGACGTGCATCTTTGCGGCTTGTTGCCCAGTAGGTATTGATGGTCTGCGCGGCGCACGCCACGTTGTGGACGCGCACAATGCGCGCGCCGGACTCAATGGCCGCCAAAACGACACCCATGGTAGCGGCGTCGCGCTCCTGAGCCGAGCTCACGCCCGACAGGGCACCCACAAAGCGTTTGCGGGACACAGCGCACATGACGGGGTAGCCCATGGAGACGAGCTTTTGCGTGTTGCGTTGGATAACCACGTCCACGTCCGCGGTCTTGTCAAAGCCTGGACCAGGGTCAATGCAGATACGGTCGTGTGAAATACCAGCGCGCATGAGCTGACGGGCTTGGTCGCCCAAAAAGCCCATGACTTCCCTCATGATGGGTGCCTCTTCTGGCAGCGTAAAACGCCTGTTGCTCGGCGCTATCGGGCGAGCAGGACGTGCGGCAGCAGCGCGTGCAGCAGCGGCGCGCGCAGGCACCGCGGAGTCCAGCGTGACGGAGCGCCTGGCGGCAATGCCCGAGGTCTGGTTCCAGTGCATCACAATGAGGCCGCAGTTGTATTCTGTGGCAAGTTCAATCATGGCGGGGTCGGTAAAACCCTCGACATCGTTGAGGATGGAGGCTCCAGCCTCAAGGCATGCGCGCGCAACCGCCACATGGCGCGTGTCAATGGAGACAACGGCGCCTACCTCTGCAAGTGCTGTCACCACCGGCAAGACCCTGCGCACTTCTTCATCGGGCGAGACAGGCGTGAAGCCCGGGCGGGTGGACTCTCCGCCCACGTCGATGATGTCTGCACCCTCATCAAGCATGTCCATACCGCGCTTGATGGCCAGGTCCGGATCTATATAGGACCCGCCATCAGAGAAGGAGTCCGGTGTCACATTGAGCACACCCATGACACGCGGCCTGGTGAGAGAAATGTGGTGCTGACCACAGACCCAATCGTAGTAATTCTCTCTAAGCACGCTCAACTCCTTCCTTGTCCATGCATATCCCCCGATTGTAGCCTTTTTTGCCAAATGAGGATAATCGCGCACATAGCAAGCGCACGCGCCTGCGTACACGCTAGAAGTCAAACGCCTGCGCAATATCGCACGAGAGGACAACATCTGCGCGCTTATCAGCCCCGGTGGCCTCAAGGTTGCAGACAACAAGCGTATCTCCCTGGAAGTAATTGATCAGCCCCGCCGCAGGATAGACCACAAGCGACGTACCACCAATGACCAGCACATCCGCCTCGGAGATGTCGCGCACAGCGCCCGCTATCACGTTGGTGTCCAGCCCCTCTTCATACAGCACCACGTCCGGCTTCACGGGGCCGTGACACACATCGCACACAGGTTCACCCTCGGTGGCCAGGATCCACTCCTGCGAATAGCACGCGTGGCATGTCTGGCAGAAGTTACGATGCGTCGATCCGTGCAGCTCCCAAACACGTTTGGAGCCGGCGGCCTGATGGAGGCCATCTATATTCTGGGTGACCACGGAGCGCAAATGTCCTTCTCGCTCAAGTTGCGCCAGCTTGATGTAGCACTGGTTGGGCTTGGCCAAAGGCGCGCACATCATGGAGCGGTAAAAATCAAAGAACTCCGCGCGATGCGTCTCGTAGAAGCTGTGTGACAGCATGACCTCGGGCGGATAGGCAAATCCCTTCTGGTGATAGAGGCCGTTGGGGCTCCTAAAATCTGGAATGCCGCTTGCCACAGAGACGCCTGCTCCGCCAAAAAAGACGGCGCGATGCGCGCGGGAAAAAAGCTGCTTGAGCTCGTCGGCGGCGCGGGCGGGCTCCTTGATAATTTTTGCCATTTTGCAACCTCGATCCACTACCATAGGGTGAGAAAACTGTAGCACCTCGGGCACGTCCAAGGTGGATTGTGAGGCATCATGAGCGAGAAGAACGTTTCGTTGCAAAGTACCGTGTTTGATTGTGCCTTGGTGTTGGAAGGCGGCGGCTTCAGGGCAAGCTATACGGCCGGTATGGTAAACGTCTTGCTGGATCAGCACCTCTACTTTGACTACGCCTGCGGGCTGTCCGCCGGCGCAAGCCACGTGGTTGACTACGCCTCACGCGACCGTGCGCGCGTGAGAAGAAGTTTTATAGATTTTGCATCGCTGCCAGATAAGGGCGGTTTGCGCTCCATCTTACGCGGCAAGGGCTTCTTTGATGCGGACTACGATTACACGGGCTGCATTGAAGACGGCTTCATGCCCTTTGATTGGGATACATTTGCGTCCAATCCCATGAAGCTTGCGTTTCAGAGCTTTGATGCTGCTACCGGTAAGACGGTGGTCTTCCACAAGCAGGATTTTGCCAACACCACCCACATGGCCCAATGCGTGCGTATGAGCTCAACTTTGCCCGGCTTCATGCACCCCATCACGCTGGACGGCCACCTCATGTTTGACGGAGGGCTCGGAGAAGGCGCAGGCATCCCCACCTGCATGGCCGAACACGACGGCTACGACAAGTTCCTCTTCATAGCAACGCGTCCGTTTGGCTACCGAAAGACGCCGCCCGTGGGCGCCTATCGCCAGCTTCTTGAGCACGCGCGCATCGGCCAGCCCAAGGTGGCCGATGCCATGCTCAGCCGCTGGGCCCGCTACAACATTGCGCTCGAGCACATGGAAGACCTGGCCCGAGCAGGAAAAGCGCTGATCATCTACCCAGAAATCATGCCTGTTGCCTCTACGACACAAGACGTCGGCCTCTTGCGAGATGCATATCTTCTGGGCTATGAGCAAGGTGTGCGAGAATTACCACGCATCAGAACCTTCCTCTTTGGTGCGCCGGACGCAGGTCCTTGCGCTAGCAGCGCCGAATGGCTGGAAAACCTGGAAGCGGATCGTCGCGCGCTGAGCCAGCCGCTCGATGCTCCCACGGTCGATCCGGAGAGCGAGTCGCTGGGCGGCTACACCACCGTCGCGTAGGCGCTGCCGCGTGCTTGCGGCTGCCACAGGCACGCGGCATGCGTCCGGTGTGCGCGGGCTGACCACCCGCATGTGAAGGCTCTGTGTATTGATGCAGCGCTCGCCAGGTGCGGTATACTTCAAAAGCTTGACCGCGCGGAGGAGCCATACCTCTCAATGCGGCAGTACCAACCCCTCGCCTGGTCGGAAACCAGGCCTTACAAAGGAGTCCAGTATGAAAAATGGTATCCATCCAGATTATGTAGAGTGCACCGTTCGCTGCACCTGCGGCAACACCTGGGTTACCCGCTCCACCAAGAGTGAGATGACGGTTGACCTGTGCGACAAGTGCCACCCCTTCTATACCGGCCAGCAGAAGCTCGTTGATACCGGTGGTCGTGTCCAGCGCTTCTCCGACAAGTTTGGTGGAGCAGCAGCTGCACAGCTCAAGAAGGCACAGGAGGCTAAGGCAGCTAAGGCAGCCAAGGCAGCAGAGGCAGAGGCAGCAAAGAAGGCAGCCAAGGAGGCCAAGGCAGCAGCTAAGGCAAAGCGCGCTGCTGAGTTTGCCAAGAAGGCCGAAAAAGAGGCTGCTCAGAAGGCAGCTGAGGCACCTGCAGAGGCGGCTGCAGAGGAGTCCGCAGCACCTGCTGAGGAGTCCGCAGAGTAAACGCCATCTGAGTAAACGTATGCTGGAGCCAGCCCGGAAGGGCTGGCTTTTTTTGTTGTCGTGATGATGCTGTCACAGCTTCGATAAGTGTCTAATCATTACATGCTACGGCTGCTGTACCGCGCGCCTCATGGAGGCGGCTTCGACAAGTCTACGGCCGCAGTGTGGCTCGAAGTCTGTCGGTGTTAAGAAAGAGCGCCAGGGCCTCCGCGGAACTTCTTGCTAAGACATCGACATGGTTGAGCAGTTCAGGACACATGCCCTCACCGTCTAGAACGCCCACGGAAAAGTCTGCGGCGTCGCACATGGCAATGTCGTTAAAGCCGTTGCCCACGCACGCTACCTTGCCATCAAGTGACGCGACTATTGCGCGCTTCTCGCTCGCGGCCTCGCCGGTGAACGCTCGCACGTCCACGCCCAGCTCAGCGCATTGCCGCCGTGCCGTGCCGTAGGTGTCCGCCGTCAGCACGACCACGCTCACGGCCTGCGACAGCTGACGAATCTGGGTCGCGACCTCGGGTTGCACGGTTCCGTCGAAGGCAATCGTGCCGTTGAAATCCAGCGCAATGTGCGAGATCTGGATGGTCTTTCTTCCGGGGATGGCAAGCGTAATCATGCGGCTCCTCCTGAGCTATTCCAGTGTCCATGTATTGATTCTAGCCATCTTTTAGCTTCGTTTTGGCATCTGCCAGCTGCGGCGCCAGCTGCGCGCCAGCTGGGTGCCAGCCACCTGTCGGCCACGCGTCAGCCACACGCCAGTGACGTGCAAGCGATGCGCGCGTTAACAGTCAACGACGGATGCAAAAGCGCGCCCGCCAAGCGCTAGACTGTAACGCCATATGAGAAAATGCAGGTGCGAGGTACAGATGGATGAAAGATTGAAGCGAGAAGAACCAGTCGCTGGCCAGCGTGCCCGCGCGCGCGACATCGCCGCGGCCTTGCGCGCGGCGTTTCCTTACACCGTGCCCATCCTGGCTGGCTTCAGCTTTCTGGGCTTCTCGTACGGCGTATACATGCACGCGTTGGGCTTCTCGTTTGTTTATCCGCTGGTCATGGCATGGGCGATTTTTGGTGGCTCGCTTGAGTTTGTGACCGCCGGCATGCTGGTTTCACCATTTGCGCCGCTGACCGTGCTTGCCGTGAGCTTGGCCGTGCAGGCGCGCCATATCTTCTACGGCATCACGATGCTGGACAAATATCGCGATACCGGCTGGATGCGCCCGTATCTCATCTTTGCCATGTGCGACGAAACCTTCTCCATCCTCTGCTCCACCGATCCACCAGCGGGCGTCGATCGGCGTTGGTTCATGTTCTGGGTGACCTTTCTCAACCGTTTTTACTGGATCGCAAGCGCGACGCTCGGCGGCCTTCTGGGAAACGCGCTCACCTTCAGCATCAAGGGGATCGATTTTGTGATGACCGCGCTGTTTGTGGTCATCTTGCTGGACAGAATCCTGAAGGAGCACAACCACATCCCCACGCTGGTGGGCGCCATTGTCTCAATTGCGGCGCTTACAATCACGGGGCCGGATAACTTCATGCTGGTGGCGCTCGCGGTGATTGTGCTGGTACTGCTGGGTCTCAGAAACCACCCGAGCATGCGCGCCGCCTCCCCAAGCGCCCCCACAGAGCTTGCAAAAAAGGATGCATCATGAGCCTGGTCGAGCAGATCATCACCATAGGTTTGGCGGCTGTGGCCACCATGACAACACGTTTCTTACCGTTTATCGCTTTTGGGCGAGAAAAACATGCGCCAGAAGTCATTGGGTACCTGGGGCGTGTTTTGCCTGGTGCACTCTTTGCGCTTCTGGTGGTCTACTGTTTGCGTAATGTTCAGTTTCTGAGTGGGACCCATGGCGTGCCAGAGCTGGTATCGTGCGCACTGGTGGTTGCTCTCTTTCTGTGGCGGCGTTCCATGCTGCTCTCTATTGGTGCAGGTACCGTATGTTATATGCTGCTGGTGCAGCTGGTGTTTGTCTAGCCAAGAGGAGCTCGCACGCTTGGCGCGCGCAATCAAAAGAACAAAAACGATGTTTGGGATAAGGGGCTGCTGTGCCACGCATGGTGCGCGCGCTTATGAATAAACATAGCAAAAAACAGTATTCTCTCGCGCAATATGCTGTGATATACCGCTTACCGAACACATACGATCCAAGGAAAATGAACCAAACACAGCAATAAACGTTTAGTGCTACTGTTAGGTTTAGAAGTCATGTTCAGAAAGGTATATACATGCGCAACTCAGGTGTGAGAGAAATCAGTAGGAGAACAGGGTACTCACCGGCTACCGTCTCTAATGCGCTGAGTAATAAGCGCAGCGTCAGCAAGGCAACAACGGAGCGGATCCTGGCCGTAGCCAAAGAGCTGGGCTACAGGCGTCGCGGCAAGATTGATAACGTGACCTTTGTGCTGGCGCGAAAAAGTGGTGAAGTGCTAGATGAAGGTACTTTTCATCCCGGCGTGGTCGAGGGAGTAGAAAAATCCGCCAGTGCCGCCGGACTTACCATGAGCTATGTCACGCTCGACCTGATGGATGCCAACGCCAAGCGTCAAGCTGCAGATCTGATCAATGATCCTTCAAGTGCTGTGGTGCTGTTGGGTACCGAGATGGCGGGGGATGACTTCCGCATGTTTGAGAACCCAGAATCTCCACTGGTGGTGGTAGATGGGTGGTCTGACCATATCTTTTTTGATTGTGTGCTCACCTCAAATGAGAGCTCGGCCTTCCGTGCAACCACCTATTTGATCGACCATGGCCACAGGGATATCGGCTATATTTTTGGCTCGTGTCGCATCAAAAATTTTCCTTTGCGTGAGCGTGGTTATCGCAGGGCTCTGCGTGAGCGCGGCCTCAGTATCAACGAGAATTTCATGGTTGAGGTGGGTACCACGGTCGGTACGGCCTACGAGGCTATGCGCTCATGGCTTGCCACAAAACCGCTGCTCCCCACGGCTTTCTTTGCGGAAAACGACATCATGGCCTTAGGCGCTATGCGCGCTATGGCAGAGGCGGGTATCTCTATCCCGCAAGACGTTTCAGTGGTGGGTTTTGATGATCTGCCGTTTGCGACCATAGCTATGCCGCCGCTCACCACCATGCGCATCCCCAACCGGGAGATGGGCTCTCTTGCTGTTGATCTCTTGGTTGAGCAGGTAAATGAGCCGCGCTACTACCACAAGAACATCCATCTCTCAACCAAGATGGTCGAGAGAGACTCAGTGGCAAGCATCTAAGCAAACGTTTTGTTTGTGTATCTTACACAAAGCGAATAATACCCAAATCGTTACTAAACAAGAGATAAACAAAATGACCTCAATTGAGTGAACTACTACCTAAATTTTTCGTTTTCGTAACCGTTTACCGCACTTTTATAAACGTTCAGCATGAACGAAACAGTCCCGTTTAGAGCAGGCTTGTATAACAAAGACATGAAAGGCGTGTGAGTAATCAGGTACGTGACTGCAGGTAAAAGCAGTTTCAAGCCTTGAGTGGGTCCAGATCAAGCCTTGATACTGTTCTCCAAGTTCTGCCGTCGCAACTAAACAAAATGGAAAATGTTTAATAAACACTGATTCTCTAGCGCAAGGTTGAGGGGACAGGTAATTCCAGTGAAAGGGGCAAACATGGGTCACGGGAACTTTACAAGAAGGAGCTTCCTCAAGTACGCAGGCATGTCCAGCGCTCTTATGGGCGGAGCTGCTCTTACGGGTTGCGGCAATTCTGGCTCTGGTTCAGGCTCAAGCGATTCCATCAAGATTGGTGTCTCCATCTGGAGCTCAACGGATGCTCTGGGCAAGCTTTCCGTTGAGATCGTACAGAAGGCCGCAGACATCTTGGGCGTCGAGATCTCTACCGTTGACCAAGGTCACGTCTCAGAGCAGGTCACCGCTTCTATTGAGACGCTGTGCGCAGCAGGCTGCCAGGGCATCATCGTCTGCAACTCCGCAGACTCAGAGATGACCAGCGCCATCAATACCTGCAACGACAACAATGTTTATCTCGCCCAGTTCTACCGCATGATCAGCAAGGATGCATCTCCAGATGTCTACGCTCTGGCAGAGGCTTCTCAGTACTACGTCGGCGCCGTTCATGAGAACGAGGTCGAGAACGGCAAGAAGCTCGTTGAACTTCTCGCCGAGGACAACGACCAGGCATTTGAGGGCATCCAGAAGGGTGCGCGCAATATCAAGCTTGAGGCTTGGACGGTCGGCGACGCCACCTTCCAGCAGCGCTGGGAGGGCTACAAGGCCGGCGTCGAGGAGTGGAACAAGGCTCACGCAGATGATCCTATCTCCCTCTCCGATCCTGTTTACGCCAACACCTCCTCCTCTGAGGGTGCCAACGTTACGCAGCAGTTCTACAACACCGATCCTTCCATGGACGCCCTTATCGTCGCTGGTGGCGGCGGTGACCCGCTGGTTGGTTCTGTGGGTCAGCTTGCAAATATGGGTCTCACGGGCAAGATTCGCGTGGCTTCTACGGACTTCCTGGATGACCTGGAGGATCAGCTCACCTCTGGCGGTATGTACTGCGAGTCCGGCGGACACTTCTGCGATCCTCTCTACGCCTTCCTCATGGTGTACAACGCTATCAAGGGCACCGAGGGCTATGTGCCTACCAGCGGTGACTTTGGCAAGGAGATCAAGTTCCCCTACGTGTTCGTTTCCTCCGTTGATGAGTACAAAGATTACGAGAAGTACTTTGTGGACGACGCGCCCTACACTGACGATGAGATCAAGGAGCTTGCATCCAAGAGCTTCGATGAGCTCAACACCGCTGCTACGTCGCTCTCCATCGAGGACGTAAAGAAGCGCCACAATTCGTAGGCCCCCAACTCCAAGCCGGGGGTGTATGCCCCCGGCTTTACTTTTGCGTAACGCTTAAACACGCACAAAATGTTGGAAAGGAGTGGCAATGGGCGCCCTCGCTAAACTCAAACAAAACTCCTGGTACGGTGTTGGCTTGCTGTTGGTCATCACCGTTTTATGCTGGGTAATCTTCAAGGTCTTGTGCCCCACTACCTTTGGTGCACCAGATCAGATGCTCACCTATGTGCAGACCGCAATCATCTACGCTATCGGCGGATGCGGCCTCTACTTCATTGTTGTCATGGGTCTGTGGGACTTCTCCGTTGGCTCAATTCTGGTTCTTGCATGTCTTCTGTCCATTGGTTTTTCTGAATCCTTCGGTTTTGCAGGCCTTCTGATTGCCCCGGTGCTCTGCGGTGCAATTCTGGGTGCGGCAAATGGCCTTGCCTACATTAAGCTGCGAATTCCGTCGCTCATCGTTACCGTTGGCCTTTCGCTCATCTATGAGTCTCTGGCCGTGTTTGCCGCCGATTGGGCTGGTACCCGTCTGAGCGATACTTATAAGCTCTTTGGTTCGTATCCGTGGAACTTGGTTATTGCCATAGCAGCCTTTGTGCTCTGCTGGTTCATCCTGACCTACACCAAGCTGGGCACCTATGTAAACGCCATTGGCGCCAATGAGCTCACGGCAAAGAACATGGGCGTGAATGTCGATAAGTACAAGTTCTTGGCCTTTGTCCTGTGCTCAATGTTTGTCGGTATCATGGCCATCCTCTACATTGGCTACGGCACCGCTCAAACGCCTATGACCGGCATGCTGTCACAGTCGCTCAACTTCAAGCCACTGATGGGCACCTTCTTTGCTCTGGCGTTCAAGAAGTACGGACACCCCGTCATCTCCATTGTGATTGGTGAGTTCATCATCTCCATGATGTTTGCAGGCTTTGTTGCTCTGGGCATGCCTGTCACCATCAACAACGTGATCACGGGCCTCACGCTGCTCATCATTGTCTGCATCACCACCAAGCGCATCAAGGGCGCCGTCGTCAAGTAGGGAGGGGAGACACTATGGAAACCAAACCTTTGCTTCATGCAGAGAAGATAGACAAGCGTTTTGGACCCACACATGCCGTGAAAGAGGTCTCCTTAGATTTCTACCCCGGCGAGATCCATGCTCTTATCGGCGAAAATGGCTCGGGTAAATCTACGTTTACCAACATGCTGACGGGCATCATCACCATTGGCTCGGGCACCTTCACGCTCGACGGCGAGCAGGTGGCGCCTAAGAACCAGGTTGATGCCAACCACCACGGCATTGCTATCGTGGTGCAAGAGACGGGCACGCTCTCTGGCCTCACGGTTGCGGAGAACATGTTTTTGGGCAACGAAGACCAGTTCATGAATCATGGCATCAAGAACACCCAGGCCATGAACAAGCGAGCGCAGGAACTTCTCGACCAGTATGGCTTGAGTCATATCAAGGCCACGACCGTGATTGATCACTACGGCTTTGAGGAGCGCAAGCTGGTTGAGATTGTGCGCTCGACCTACTTTGACCCCAAGATTTTGGTGGTGGATGAGACCACGACCGCACTGTCTCAAAGCGGGCGAGACAAGCTGTTTGACGTGATGCGTCATGTCCGTGAGCTGGGGCACTGCGTCATCTTCATCTCGCACGACATGTCTGAAGTTCTGGACATGAGCGACCGTATCTCAATTCTGCGCGACGGTGACTACATCACCACCGTGGAGAAGAGAGACGTGGATGAAGAGCAGCTCAAGACCCTTATGGTGGGTCGTAAGATGGAAGATCACTACTATCGTGATGACTATCCAGACTACAGCAGCCTGCCCGCAAGTGAGGTTGCCATCCGCGCAGAGCACCTCAAGGTGCCAGGTCAGCTGGACGATGTGTCACTTGAGATTCATCGCGGAGAGATTGTAGGCATCGGCGGCCTGTCAGAATGCGGTATGCATGAGGTGGGAAAAGCCCTCTTTGGCGCTTCGTATGACCGCGAGGGCACGGTCATGTTGGCTGATGGTACCGAGGTCAACGATATCAACACGGCCATCAATCACTCCATTGCCTATACGTCCAAAGACCGCGACAACGAGTCGCTGCTTAACAATGACTCTATTGAGGACAACATCACGCTGCCTTCCATGCGTGACATGGGCAAGTTCTTATCGGATAAAAAGCTGCGCGCATTTGCCGATAAGTACGCTGAGCTCATGAGCGTCAAGATGGTGAACGTGAGCCAGTATGTCTCTGCGCTCTCCGGCGGCAACAAGCAGAAGGTCGTACTGGCGCGCTGGTTGGGCAAGGGCTCTGAGATCCTCATTTTGGACTCGCCGACGCGCGGTATTGACATCAAGGTCAAGGCCTCTATCTACGCGCTGCTTGAGCAGATGCGCAGCGAAGGCAAGGCTGTCTTGATCATCTCTGAGGAGATCATGGAGCTCATTGGTATGTGCGACCGCATCTACGTTATGAAAGACGGCAAGATTGCAGGCGAGCTTACCCGCAGACCTGATCTCACCGAGCAAGACCTCATTGCAAAGATGGTCTAGGAGGTTAGAAATGGCTACAGAAAAAGAAGCGGCCTTGGAGGAGCCAAAAGCTGGCTTCGACATCGCAAAGCTGAGAAATTACCTGCCTTTTATTGGCTTTGTCGTGATCGTTCTGTTCTTTGCAATCGCAACCGGCGGATCCATCCTGACCGCTAAGAACATCACGCTGATCCTCTCCGGTGGATACATGCTCATGATTGCAGCATGTGGTGTCTGGCTGATCATGACCATGGGGTGCCTGGACTTCTCGCAAGGCTCTATGCTGGGCGTTTCCTGCGCCGTGGTCTGCGCGCTCTCCAAGGTAAACCCAGTGTTGGCTGTGGTGGGAGGCATTGCGACCGGGGCTGCCATCGGTGCTATCAACGCATACTTCCACGTGAATCGCCAGATTCAGTCCTTCATTGTCACCATCTGCATGATGTTTCTGCTCCGTGGCGTCTGCGCCTTCATCACCACAGAAAGCCCCGTCAATGCTGCCGGCTATATTGTCCAGCTGAACTCCATGCCGCTGCTCATGAGCATCACCATCGTGGTTTTGGTGCTGACGTTTGTGATCACGCGCTTCACAGCGCTCGGCCACAACCTCAAGGCCATCGGCGTAAACGAGCGCGGCGCTCGCTTTGCAGGTATCAACGTGCAGCGCACCAAGGTGCTGGTCTACGTGGTTGCCGGCTGCATTACCGGCCTGGCCGCATTTGTGAACGCCATCAGGGTTGGCTCGGTCACCTCAACGGCGGGCAACATGTTTGAGACCCAGCTCCTCATTGCTATGGTCTTGGGCGGCATGCCCATCAACGGTGGCGCACGTGCCCGCTTCTCCAACATCATCATTGGTGTACTTTCGTACCTGGTGCTGCAAAAAGGCTTGGTCATGATGGGCTTTACCACAGAGATTCAGCAGCTCATCTTGGGTGTCGTCTTCATCTTGATGGTGACGGTATTCTCTGAGCGCAGCGCTAACCAGGTCATCAAGTAGGTAGGTAACCAAGAGCTCAGGATCACGACTGAAGGGTAATGACATGCTTGAGATAAAGAAGTATCAGTTCTGGTTTTGCCCCTGCACCCAAGATCTCTATGGTGACGAGGTCTTACAGCACGTGGCAGAGCACTCCCAGGAGGTCGTAGCAGCGCTCAACGCCTGCCCAGACGTCCCCTTTGAGGTGGTATTGAAGCCCAATCTGCTCACGTCCGACGTTATTGAGAACACCTTCAAGGCCGCTAACAACGACGATGCCTGCGCCGGCATCATCACGTGGGCACATACCTTCTCGCCCTCCAAGAACTACATCCATGGACTGCGCGCGCTCAAAAAGCCGCTCTGCCAGTTTGCCACGCAGTACAACGAGGAGATCCCCTACGACTCCATTGATATGGACTTCATGAATGAGAACCAGGCAGCTCACGGCGAGCGTGAGCTGGGCCATATCTTTGCGCGCATGCGTTTTGCACACAAGGTGATCTTTGGATACTGGAAAAATCCGCAGGTCCTGGCCGAGCTGGGCGCATGGCAGCGCGTGGCCGTGGGCGTCAATGAGTCCAAGAACATCCGCGTGGTTCGCTTTGCTGACACCATGCGCAACGTTGCGGTTACTGACGGCGATAAGGTCGAGGCGGAGGTCAAGTTTGGCTGGACCGTCGATGCCTACCCCGTAAACGAGCTGACCGCCTATGTGGACGCCGTGTCTGAGGCCGACATCAAGGCGCTGGCAGACGAGTACTATGACACCTACGACATCTTGCTGGACGGTAGAGATCCTAAGGAGTTCCGCCAGCATGTTGAGGTCCAGGCTGGCATTGAGCTGGGCATTGAGCGCTTCTTGACCGACCACAACTACAATGCCTTCTCGGATCACTTTGGTGATCTGGGCAGCCTGCGTGAGCTCCCTAGCTTGGCCATCCAGCGCCTCATGCAGAAGGGCTACGGCTTTGGCCCCGAGGGCGACTGGAAGACGCCTGCTATGGTCAGGTTGATGAAGGTCATGACCGCAGGTATGGAAGGTGCCAAGGGCTCTTGCTTCATGGAGGACTACACCTACAACTTGGTTGCTGGCAAAGAGGGCATCTTGGAGTCGCACATGTCTGAGGTTGACCCCAGCATTGCTGATGGCCCCATCGCTATCCGTGAGACCCCGCTTTCCATGGGTGATAGAGAAGATCCTGCGCGTTTGATCTTCACGGGCAAGACCGGTCCTGCCATTGCAACCTCCCTCATTGACCTGGGCAATCGCTTCCGTCTGATCGTGCAGGAGGTCGACTGCAAGAAGGTCGAGAAGCCCATGCCCAAGCTGCCAACCGGCACCATGTTCTGGACGCCGCGCCCCAACCTCAAGACGGGCACCGAGGCGTGGATCCTGGCAGGCGGCGCTCACCACACCGCTGTGAGTTTTGATCTCACTGTCCAGCAGATGGAGGACTGGGCCGAGCTCATGGGCATTGAGTGCGCCGTGATCGATGCAGACACCACCATCCGTGAGTTCAAGCGTGATCTCATGCTGGGTGAGGTTTGCTTCCGCTAGTTCTGGCGCATATCACTCGTAATTGATTCTTAGGCCGCGCCATCTTCCCCCGGATGGCGCGGCATTTTTAAGGAGGCAGCATGGACGCTGTTTTGGCTCGTGAGACCATCGAGGCTGGAGAGGCCATCTTAGGCATTGAGTATGGTTCTACCAGGATCAAGGCGGTGCTCATAGGCAAGGACCATCAGGTCTTGGCCACCGGTACCCATGACTGGGAAAACACGCTGCAAGATGGCTACTGGACCTATCCGCAGCAGGAGCTGGACGAGGGTATTGCCGCCGCGTATGCATCGCTCAAGGCGGATGTGCAGGCGCGCTATAACGTGGTGTTACGGCAGCTCAAGGCCTTGGGCATTTCTGCCATGATGCACGGCTACCTTGCTTTTGGCGAGAATAACGAGCTGCTGGTACCCTTCCGTACCTGGAGGAACACCACCACAAGCAAGGCGGCTTCTGAGCTCTCCCAAGCGTTTAGCTTCCATGTGCCTGAGCGCTGGAGCGTCTCTCACGTCTACCAGGCAATCCTTGACGCGGAGCCGCATGTAGCCAGCATCAAGCACTTGACTACGCTTGCTGGCTATGCGCACTACCGCCTCTGCGGCGAGTGGGTGCTCTCCGTGGGTGATGCCTCTGGCATGTTCCCCATTGATTCTGCGACCATGACCTATGATGCGGCCATGCTCAAGACCTTTGCAAACATGGCAGAGGCGCACGGCGTCACCTGGAAGCTTGAGGATTTGCTCCCGCGCGTGCAGGTGGCAGGTACGGTGGCAGGACATCTCACGCAGGAAGGCGCTGAGTTCCTGGATCACGCCGGGGATCTAGAGCCGGGCTGTCCGCTCTGTCCACCCGAGGGCGATGCCGGCACCGGCATGATTGCTACCAACTCGGTAGCGCCGCGCACGGGTAACGTTTCCGCAGGTACATCCATCTTCTCCATGGTGGTGCTGGAAAAGCCGCTCAAGGATGCCACGCGCCAAGAGGTCGACTTGGTAACTACGCCGCAGGGAGATCCCGTGGCCATGATCCACTGCAACAACTGCACGTCAGATCTGAACGACCTCATCTCCGTGCTGGTGGAGTACGGCAAGCTCATGGGCACAAGCGAAGACGACGTCTACCGCAAGCTCTTTGAGCTGGCGCTTACGGGCGATAAGGACGCGGGCGGTGTGATCAATGTGCCGTTTGTATCCGGTGAGACGGTCATGGGCATAAACACCGGCGTAGCTGCGACGTTCCGCCTGCCTGGCCATCACACCACACTGCCCAACCTTATGCGCTCCTACCTCATGTCCGCGTTTGCGGCGCTGGCATCGGGCAATAAAGCGCTGGGCGAGGAGGGCGTGAAGATTGACAAGCTCTACGCTCATGGCGGCATGTTCAAGACGCCCGTGGTTGCACAGAGCCTGCTGGCAGCAGCGCTGGGTGCGCCTGTGACCGTGATGGAGACGGCAAGTGAGGGCGGCGCCTGGGGACAGGCGGTGGCCGCGGCCTACATGCTGCGCGACGATGCCTCACAGAGCCTGGCCAGCTATCTTGGTGAAGAGGTCTTTGGTGGCGTCATGTCCACCACCCTCACGCCCACCGCAGCTGATATGGCTGGCTACCAGGCATATCTTGCCAATTTTGAGAAGGCCATGGGGGCAGAAGGAGCCCTTGAGCAGAGCTTTGGCGCGGCGGAATAGGCGAGTTTATGGAAAGAAGTCACACACAGGCGGCAGGGCCCGCAGCGCAGGACGCGGCGCAGAGCGCGCCGCGCGCCGCAGCAAAGGCGGCGCTTGAGCTTGCTCGGCCCTTTGGCACGCTGAAAGATGGCGGCTCAGCCCATATATGGCGCCTTAAGTCGACATCAGGTTTAGTGGCCCAGGTGACAGATCTGGGCGCGTGTCTGCAGTCTTTGGTGGTGCCCGACAACGGCGGCGGCACCGATGTGGTCTTAGGCTACGACGACGCTAACGGATATGAGCAGGACAGAGCCCATATGGGCGCTGTTATTGGCCGCGTTGCAAACCGTACGGGCAAAGCCGCGTTCACGCTTTCTGGCCACACCTATCACCTAGCTAAAAACGAGGGTGAGAACAACAACCATAGTGGTCCTGACCTGTGGCGATACCGTCTTTGGACGCCCGTTTATGCGGACGAGCAAAACCTCACGCTTGAACTGGTGAGCGCGGAGGGCGACCAAGGCTTTCCCGGCCAGGTCACAGCCCGTGTGAGCTACAGCGTAGAAGGGCTCACTTTGACCATTCACTATGAGGCCACAGCCACGGCGGATACCCCCATTAACCTCACCAATCACAGCTACTTCAACCTCAATGGGCAAAGCAGCGGCTCTGCACTTGGGCATGTGGTTGAGGTTCATGCCGCGCGCGTCTGTGAAGTGGACGGTGGAAACGTCCCCACCGGCGTGATGCTTGAGGTTCAAGATACACCCCTTGACCTGCAAGAACCGCACCCCTTGAGCCAAGGATTTTCACGTGAGCGCTACGGCGAGGCAGCATTTAGCCTTGTTGGCAACGACGGCTATGATCATAACTATGAGACGCTGGGCTTTTGTGCAGAGACGGGCCGCGTGGGACGCGTCCGTGAGGTGGCATGGGCTGAGGGTGATCAGAGCCACATCAGCATGAGCGTGGCTACCGATATGCCCGGTGTGCAGCTCTATACCGCCAACTACCTGGACGGATGCGCCGGCAAAGGCGGGCGAGCAATGCAGGCGCATGACGCGGTCTGCTTTGAGACACAGTTTTTTCCGGACGCACCGAATCACCCGGAGTTTGTGCAGAACATCTTTGGACCGGGCCGTCCGTTTGTGTCTGACACGAGCTTTACCTTTGCGAGCGCTAAGTAAGGAGCGCCGCCCCGGCGGAGTGTTGCCGCAGGTCGCGCGTTGCCGGAACAACGTATTGCCAGTAAACGGCAACGCATAAAAGCATAAAAGTGACGTGGCGCCCGCATCTGCGAGCGCCACGTGCTGTTGATACCATGTTGTATGTGCACGAACTTATCGCCCACGCGCTTGGCGAGGAGAGGCGGCTACATCTCCGAGTTGCCGCCGAAGATCTCCGACACGGACTTGTTGAGGTAGACGTGTGCGATAGCGTCTGCCAGCTCGTCGGCAACGGAGATCTGCTTGATCTTGGAGCCGGGCTGGTTGGCGACGGCGCACGGAATTGCGTCGGAGACCACGCACTCGACGATGGGGGCGTTCTCCAGGCGCTCGATTGCCTGGCCGGAGAAGATGCCGTGCGTGGCAGAGATGTAAATATCGCCCGCGCCCATCTCCTTGAGCTTGTTGATGGATCCGACCAGCGTACCGCCGGTATCGATCATGTCGTCGTTCACGATGCAGGTCTTGCCCACGATGTCGCCGATAACGCCCATGACCTCGGCGGCGTTGTGCTTAGGACGGCTCTTGTGCGCAATGGCGACCTCGCAGCCCAGGTAGTCGGACAGGCGCTTGGCAACCTTGGCGCGACCCATGTCCGGAGAAACCACCACGGTGTTTGACCAGTCAAAGTCCTTGGTCTTGAAGTAATCGCCAAAGAGGTAGAGCGCCGTGAGGTGGGTCAGCGGAATGTCAAAGAAGCCCTGGATCTGGTTGGAGTGCAGGTCAAGTGAAATTACGCGATCAACCCCTGCAGCCTCCAAGAGATTTGCCACCAGACGTGCGGTGATGGGCTCGCGACCTGCTGCCTTGCGGTCCTGGCGCGCATAGCCGTAGTGGGGGATCACTGCAGTGAAGCTCTCGGCGGATGCGCGTGTGGCGGCGTCGGCAACAATGAGCGTCTCCATGAGGAGGTCGTTTACGTTTGGTCCTGCGAGACTCTGGATGAAGAAGACCTCGGCGCCGCGGACGGACTCTTCAAAGCGCGCGTATGTCTCGCCATTGGCAAACTTCTCCATCTTGAGACCGGAGAGCGGCAGGTGCAGTACGCGGGCAATTCTATCGGCAAGCGCGGGGTTGCCTGATCCGCTGTAGAGCTTGATTTGCTTATGGACCACAATGGGATCGCAGAGACTCTCGTACATCTAATCCTCTTCCTCGAGCTTCTTGAAATACTCGGTTGCCCAACCCTCGCTGATATATTGACGAGACCGCTCAAGTGCCAGTGCACCTGCGGGAACGTCCTTAGTTATGCAGGAGGCTGCACCAATGAGGGCGCCATCTCCTATGGTCACCGGTGCCACCAACATGGTGTCTGAGCCCACAAACACGCGGTCACCTATCTCTGTATGGCTCTTGTGCTTGCCATCATAATTGCAGGTAATGGTGCCACCGCCTATGTTGACACCCTCGCCCAACGTGGCATCTCCTATGTAGCTCAAATGCGGCACCTTAGAGCCCTTGCCCACGGTAGAGCCCTTGATCTCCACGTGCGTGCCCGCTTTGGAGCCTTCCTGGAAGTGTGCTCCGCCGCGCAGATACGCGCGAGGACCGCAGTTGACATAGTCATCTACCTGGGAATCTACAACGATGGTCTCATCTAAGACGACGTGGTTGCCTATGGTTGCGTTCTTCAGGCGACTGTCGGGGCCTATGGTGCACTCCTCGCCCACGGTGGTGGTGCCCAAGAGATAGCAGCCCGGCCAGATGGTGGTGTCTTGGCCAATGGTCACGTCAGGGCCAATCCAGACCTGGTCGGGGTCGATGAGGGAAACGCCCTCATTCATGTGGTGCTCATTGATGCGCCGCTGCAAGATCTTGCCCGCCTCTGCAAGCTGCACGCGGGAGTTCACGCCGAGAAGTTCCTGGTAGTCCGGGCAGTGCATGGCACCCACACCCAGCTGCGCGCGACGCAGGATTGCCACCATATCGGTGAGGTAGAACTCGTGCTGGACGTTGTTGTCCTGGATCTCACCAATGTGGGCCACGAGCGCTTGTGCGTCAAAGGCGTAGACGCCGGGGTTGCACTCTGTGAGTGTCTGGCGCTGCTCCTCCGTGCAATCCTTGTGTTCGATAATGGCCTCTACCTTGCCGTTCTTATCGTACACGACGCGGCCATAGCCGGTTGGATCAGGCGGTGTCATGGTGAGCATGCATGCTGCGTCGTCGCCTGATTCCAGCTGGTCTACCAGCGCGCGAACGGTATCTCCTTTGAGCAGGGGAGAATCTCCGTAGAGCACCACGACGGTGCCGTCTTGAATGTGTGCAGCCTCGAGGGCTACCTTTACGGCATGACCCGTACCCAAGCGCTTGGTCTGCTCGACACTTTCCACGCCATCAAGCGTGTCCAGATAGGAGCGGACTTCGTCTGCTCCCGAGCCAACTACGCAGACCGTGCGATCCGCGCCCGCATCTTGTGCGGCACGGATGGCCCAGCCAACGAGCGGCTTTTCTAAAAGTGTATGCATTACCTTGGGATGGTGGGATTTCATGCGCGTTCCCTCGCCAGCGGCGAGAATGATCGCGGTTATGGGCATTGCTTGACCCTCCATAAGAGAAGCTCTGGTTCTCTGTGCGCATATGCGCATACACCTAAACTATAACTCATTGACGGTCGTTCAAAACGCTCGGAATGGTCAGCGGCGGGCGGTCACACGGACGCTTCACCCCCTCACTACGCGACCTACAAAAAACGTTCGTGTGCGTACGAACGCTGCAGCGTGGCAGGTGTGTGGGGTGCGCAGGTGTGTGGGGTGGTGCGGGCGGGTGGTTGCTACGGCGTCGCCGGGAGCGTGGCGCGTGCATGGGGCTGCTGGCGTCGTGGCGCTGCGGGTGCGTGAGGTTGCGGGCACGTTGCGTGATGTGGGCTGGTAAGCTGTCAAGCGGAGTTGCCTGTTCGTCAATCCGACAGGCAGGCTATGACAGATAGGAGTGCATAATGCTAACGATTTATGCAACAATGCAGTGCCCCGATTGCCGTGCTGCTGTTCATGAGCTGAGCGAGAAGGGCATGGGCTTTACGCTCGTGGAGATAGAGGAGCTCAAGAACCTAAAACGCTTCATGAATGTGCGCGATGCTCATCCGGGAGCGTTTGCCGAGGTCAAGAACAAAGGCATTGGTGTGCCGTGCTTTGTGAAAGACGACGGTACCGTGACGCTCGGCTTGGAAGAAGCGCTGGCTTAACCCGGCGCAGCGGCACACTTTGGAAAAAGGCGGCTCGCCGCGCACACTTCTCCATGAACCGTCGTTTTTGTGTTTTGGGCGCCTGCCAACCGTACGATGGGCGATGGCGGTAGGCTGCTGCGATCAGGTTTATATGGGCAAACGCTCGCGCGCGTCTGTAGATACATTGTTGGCACTTTTGTAGTTACGTTTGCTTGCAAAGTTTGCTACACTTATCAAGCTTTCGAGCATCACACAGTGGGGTATCGTCCAGTGGTTAGGACACGGGTTTTTGGTGCCTGTAACCTAGGTTCGAATCCTAGTACCCCAGCCAGTGAACACAAAACCAGGGTAGTTGCAGCTACCCTGGTTTTTCTTTACTCAAATGTTCCGCGCCCGCGCCACCCCCGCTACGCGTCAAACGCAGCGCAGATGGCGTCCAAAAGCATGACGGCAAACGTCTGTGCATCGCTGATGGTGAACGTGCCATCGTAGCTGGACTCGTTCAAGGGCAGCTGCACGCGTACGACGGGTACGGCATCCTCGCTGCTCTCGAGCGCGGTCCGAAGCCTCATTGGCAGCGTATCAATGTCGTCCATAAGCACGTTAGGAACCGAAGAATCCGCTGGCAGAGGGGAAGAAGCTATCACCAACACGGCCTTATCGCCTGGACGCGCCAAAGACGGCGATTCAATGATGTCCAGCCCGCTCTTGTCGTTGGTGGCCGATGCCAAATTCCAAATGCGACCAGCCACGTTTCTGGAAATGGGGTCCTCGGCGGTGATGGAGAGCTTCACGGACTCCAGCACGTTTGCCGCGCGCGCAAAGCCCATGGCGCCCAGCGGGTGCGGACCGATTGCGGGTTTACCGGCCCAAACGTGGTGCAGGCGCTCGATAGCATCAAAGGTGTCGGGAAACGCCATGCCGTCGGCCAGCGCGCCAATGTTTTCCTGGAACTGCTTCACGGCTGCCTCGGTGTGCACGCCGTAATAGCCGTCCACGACGCCTGCCGAGAAGCCCAGGATGTTGAGGCACGTTTGCAGCTGCCGCACGTCCGCGCCGTGAAAGTTGGGAAGACGCAGGTAGAGGGTCCTATCGCCCATCTTGTAGCCCTCGTCGACCAAGCACGACCAGGTGGCGGAGTCCACCTCTTGCCCCAAGGAGAGCCCGTGGTCAATCCTAAAGCGCGCCACGGCGGTGGCGGTTGAGGTGCCAAAGCGCTGCGCGTCCGTCTCTTCTGCGGCTATGTCATATCCAAGCGCGCACAGGCGATCCTGCACGTCTTCTACGGCGGCTCCCTGAGCTCCTGTGGTAATTGGTTCCATCTGCGTTCCTTATGCGTTTGGGCCGAGGTCAGCCAACTAGCTACCAATATTTCAAACTACAAATACTGCAACTTACGAATAGTGCAACTTACGAATTTCTCTCAACAAAGAAGTCTGCCATAGAGCAGAGGGTCTCTTGCGCGTCGCGGGCAAGCGGCGCGGCCATGAGCTCGCGCTTTGCCTGGGCGATAAGTTCGTGCGCGTAGCGGCGTGCATCTCTTACGGCGCCGGTGGCGTCCATGATGGCTACGGCATCCGCAAGTTCGCCCGCGTCCTGCGTGTGTGAGGCGAGAAGTGCCACGAGCTCCTGGCGTTTCTCGCCAGAGAGGCGCTCCAGCGCCTGCACCACAACGAGCGTACGCTTGCCCTCCGTGATGTCGCTTCTCCAGTCCTTGCCCTGGGCGGCGCCATCTCCTACCAAGTTGAGCAGATCATCTTGGATCTGGAAGGCCAGGCCAGCGGACATGCCAAACGCGCGCAAGGCCTCTACCTGCGCATCGGTGGCACCAGCGGCAATGGCACCCATAGCAAGCGGCGAGGCGGCAGAGTAGTAGGCCGTCTTGTGCGAAGCCATGTAGAGGTAGTCATCCACCGAGATGTCCCAGCGCTCGTCGCGAGCCCAGCCTAGATCGAGCGCTTGGCCCTCGAGCGTGCGCTCCTCCATGCTCAGAAGTTCCTCAAGCAGGCGCAGGCGAACATCAGGCGCAAACTCGGTGGCGCGGATCAGGCGGGCAAAGGTGGCTACCAGCGCGGAATCGCCCACGTTGAGCGCCACGCCGATACCCTCTTCTACGTGCACACATGCGGCTCCGCGCCGGGTTTCTCCCTCATCTGCAATGTCGTCGTGGATGAGTGCGGCACTCTGAAAGAGCTCCACGGCAGCTGCCACGGTAAGCGCGCATGCGTCGGAGCCGCCAGAGGCCTGGGCGCCCAAGAGTGCCAACGCCGGACGCGTTCTCTTGCCGCCGCGAGCCACAAAGCCGTCGAGGGGCGAGAAAAGATACCTCGAGAGGTCGTTCTTCTCGCCCGCGTGAGCTGTAGCTGTGGCGTCCTGGCCGTGGGGAAGCCCGCCGTGGGGAAGCTCGCCATGCGGAAGGGCGGCCATCACGGCGGTGTCTATCTGCGGGCGCTCGCGGATGAGGAATTCTTGGAAGAGAGAGCCGGCGGACATGTTATCCCTCGAAGCCGTTGGGATTGTGCGACTGCCAGTTCCAGGAGTCGCGGCACATGTCGTCGATGGTGTATTTGGCCTGCCAGCCCATCTCCTTGAAGGCCTTGGAGCAGTCCGCGTAGTTGGAGGTCACATCGCCGGGGCGGCGCGGGTCAATCTGGTAGGGGAGATCCTTGCCACATGCTCGCGAGAAGGCCTTGATGATCTCCAAGACCGAAGTACCCTTGCCGGTACCCAGGTTGAAGATCTCCACGCCCGTGCGACCGTTCATCCACTTGAGGGCGGCTGCGTGGCCAGAAGCTAGGTCGCAGACGTGGATGTAGTCGCGCACGCCCGTGCCGTCGGGCGTGTCGTAGTCATTGCCAAAGACGTGGACGCACTCACGCTTGCCCACCGCTACTTGCGCAACGTAGGGCAGAAGGTTGTTGGGGATACCCTTGGGGTCTTCTCCCATAAGTCCGGAGGGGTGCGCGCCAATGGGGTTGAAGTAGCGCAGCAGCACCACGTTCCACTCGGCATCTGCCGTGTGGAGATCGGTCAATATCTGCTCGATCATCCATTTGGTCCAGCCATATGGGTTGGTAGCGGGCTTTTTGGGGCTCTGCTCGGTGAGAGGTAGAGAATCTGGGTCACCATAGACCGTAGCCGAGCTGGAGAAAATGATGTCCTTGCAGCCGTGGGCGCGCATCACGTCTACCAGCGTGAGCGTGTTGCCCAGGTTGTTGGTGTAGTACTCAATGGGCTTGGAAACGGATTCACCCACGGCCTTGAAGCCGGCAAAGTGAATCACGCGGTCGATGGGATGCTCGTTAAAGATAGCATCCAGAGCTGCGCGATCGTTAACATCTGCCTGCACAAAGCTCAAACGCGCGGCCGCGTTGTGGCCGACGATGGTCTTGATGCGGTCAATGACCTTTGCGCTTGCGTTGGAAAGGTCGTCGACAATAACGACGCTATAGCCGTTCTGCAGCAGCTCAACAGCGGTGTGGCTGCCAATGAATCCGGCGCCACCGGTCACCAAAACACAGGTATTCTGCGGATCTTTCTTCTCTGCCATTTCTCCTCCTAAAAAGGACGATTGCATGGTGCACGCGCCACGCGTGGCATGAACCTGACATGTTGCCTCCACGTTGCGTTGTACGTGCGTATGAAAGTATACGTCCTTATGGCTGCATCGGGCGAGAAGACAAAACCGCTATAAACCTCATATGGAGGTAGCGCCCACGTTTACAGGGCGCAGCTGCTCCCGCGATCATCCGAATACCCGCCACCCAAGGTGTACTTCTTGGCGGCGTGCAGGTAGTTGATCTCACGTATCTCCAGCTCACCGTCTATGTAGGGCTGATACATAGCGGCTATGCTGCCCACGCCCATGCTGCATCCACTGCAATTCTCGCAGCTGGAATCGTCGCACCACGAAAGCGCCTTGTTCACAATTTTTATACGCTCTTCTCGTGTGGTGTCTTTAATCAAAATGCTCTTTGCCATGCTTCCCCCTCACCCTCACTCACGTTATACCCCGCGCATCCGCTTGTTGAATGCACGTCTTTCATGTGTGAAGCAGACGTAGCCATGCTGTGGTATGTCTGCAAAGAGCGGCGACGCACCCAGGCGCTAGAGCCAGAAATGCTACCATGCCAGTCTTGGTTGGCGTGCGATCATCTCCAGGAGGTCGATGTGACAACAATGAAATTGCTTGCTCCTGCTGGAGGTCTTGAGCAGTTGGAAATGGCACTGCACTTTGGTGCGGACGAGGTCTTTTTGGCTGGTCACGAATGGGGCATGCGCGCACGCAGTGACAATTTTTCGCGAGAAGAACTTGCGCACGCGGTCACGCTGGCACATGAAAAGGGTGTCTCCGTGCATGTGACCATCAACACTATGATGTTTGACTCTGACACCGATAGGTTGCCAGACTACCTGACGTATCTGGACAAAATTGGCGTAGACGCAGCTATTGTGGCAGATCTGGGCGCCATTGCGCTGGTTCGTGAGTTTGCGCCGCACGTGGAAATCCACGTGAGCACGCAGGCATCCGTGATGAACACGCTGGCTGCGCTTGAGTATGCGCGGCTGGGCGCCAAGCGCATCGTGCTGGCCCGTGAGCTGGAGATTTCTGAGATCAAAGAGATGCGTCGCCGCCTGGATGAAGCGGGGCACAACGACCTTGAGCTGGAGGTTTTTGTCCACGGATCCATGTGCATGGCCGTTTCTGGCCGCTGCCTGATGTCATCTGAGATGGTCGGCCGGTCTCGCGGTGCCAACTTTGGCGCTTGCACGCAGCCGTGCCGCTGGAGCTACAAACTGGTGGAGCAGCTCAAGCCAAACGAGCGCCAAATGCCCATAGAAGATGATGGTAAATGGAGCTATATCCTCTCAAGCAATGACCTGGCTATGCTCGATCACCTAGATGACCTGGCAGATGCAGGTGTGACAGCCATAAAGATAGAGGGCCGCGCCAAGGGCGCTTACTACACAGCCATGATCACCAATGCGTATCGGCATGTTTTGGACGGCGCCGACCCCGCGCCTTGGATGCCCGAGCTCGATGCCACCAGTCATCGACCCTTCTCAACAGGCTTTTTCTATAAGGAGCCCACGCAAAACCCCGGCGACATAGACTATCTGCGCGAGAAGATCATGGTGGCCACGGTGCTTTCCTGTAAAGAGGCGCCCACCGGCGATCCCACCATGCCCACTGGCTACATAGTTGAGCTGCTGTGCCGCAACAAAGCCCAGGTGGGAGACACGCTTGAGGCCGTGTGCGTCGGACAAGACGTGCGGCCGCTTACGCTTCAGGGTCTTGAGCACTGGGATGCTGTGGCTCATTGGGAGCATGTGAATGAGATGGCAAGAGCGATGGAGCGCTACCGGATTGTGTCTCCTTTCCCCATGGAGCCACTGGATATTCTTCGTCTCTAGTGTCTGGTGTATCTGCATCTGCGCTTTGATAGAGCTCACGCGTGCTATACGCTGTGCTGAGAGGGGCATCTGGCCATTGGGATATGCGCTCAAGCATGCCCTGTATGTCCAATACGCCCAATGCAAAGCCCTTTTGGATGAGCTCTTGAGGCACGTATTCATCGTACTTGTCAAAGTAGGGAACTTCACCGGGGTATAGAAGGTCGAGCGGATCAAAAGGCTTTGCCGCCTCCTCCTTCACAATGCGGTAAAAGTGTTCTGCATCTTGCTTCATTACAAACTGGATGAAGTAAGGACGGGATGAATCAAGACCCTTGAGACCTAAAGCCTCTGAGCATTTGATCTTGAGGAAGCGCTCAAGGGCTAGGAATGCATAGGTGCCAAGCCAGGGAAAAAGACACCACATGGTTCCGCCCAAGCAGATGAGTGGCTCTTTGGTGACATGGGCAAATGAGGAGACATGGCGCGCTTGCATGAGTCTGACCGACGCATTGCGGCGCAGGTAGGAATATATAGTTGACTCATCGAGTGCGCGGCGCATGCGCTCCAAAATATGCGTATCAATATCTCCTGCCACCATGCCAAAGTAGGCAGGTACCTTGCCTTTAATTTTGGTGCACTGGATGAGATGGCGCTTATAGTCAATCTCTTCTATAACCCACACAGCACCAGCGATGGCTATGCGCTCACCGACAGGAGGTGGCTGCACAATGGTGCCAAGCTCCTCAGACTCTGAGCGGACGGTAAATTCCTCATCTGTTGAAAACACTGCGTAGAAGCGGAAATTGTTGCAGACGTGCTCTCCAGCAAGACCGACAACTAGGCCACCTTCGTCCGTCTTTTGGATGTGGTCTATCTCAATGAGATGGCGCAAGAGGATGGAGAAATCTTCCAGCGTAATCCGGTGGAACGGCGTGAGGGTTAAGACACGACATGCCAGCTCAGAGGGGCTGAGCTCGCCAGATGATGCCAAAGTAGAGATGGTCTGGTGGTAGAGCAGACTGTAGGGAAGACCCTCTAAGTGCGGAGGCTCTACCCAGCGGTCTTCTAGATAGAGCTGCACCAGAGCGATGCTTTGCAAGAGCTTCCAGGGAATGGTCTCTGGGAGCAAGGCACGCGCTTCGGGCTCATCTTCACGCATGAGAAACCACATCTCTGCGGGTTGCCCGCGCCTGCCGGTGCGCCCCATACGCTGGAGAAATGAGCTCACGGTAAAGGGAGCATCTATCTGAAACGCCCGCTCGAGCTTACCGATATCGATACCCAGCTCCAAGGTGGAGGTGGTGACGGTGGTAAGGGCTACATCCTCATCTCTCATGAGATCTTCTGCAGACTCACGCAGACTCTGAGAGAGATTGCCGTGGTGAATCAAGAACCTATCGGGCTCACCGGTTGCCTCACAGTATTGCCGCAAGGTGTTGCAGACACCTTCTGCCTCTTCACGTGAGTTGGCAAAGACCAAACATTTGTGGTGACGCGTATGCTCAAAGATGTATGCCATGCCAGGATCTGCAAAAACAGGTGCCTTGTCGGTGGCTTCTTCGGCATCTGGTGCCTCTGTTTCTACCGGATTACTTTGAACGTCTTCTACACGCTGTGCTTGAGGAGTGATCTTCTCAGGGGTGGCTGCTGCTACAGGTGCCTCATAGCTCACCTCAGGCTCTTCTGGGTTGTGTCCAAGGCCATCGATCCCGCGCTCAGGAGCTTGCGGGCCTGAAATATAGAAGTGCTCAAGTGAGAGCCGCCAGCGCTCTTTGGGTGCATCCATCTTGGGAATTACGCAGCTACGACCTGTGCCTTCAGAGAGATATGCCCCCGTTGCCTCTGGATCACCGATGGTGGCAGAAAGGCCTATACGGCGGGGGTTGACCCCTGCAAGGTGCGAGAGACGCTCAATACAGCACAGCGTTTGCGCACCTCTGTCCCCACGCAACAGCGAGTGAACCTCATCTATAACCACATAGCGCAAGTCACCAAAGATCTTTCCCAGCGCAGCATGTCGGTGCATGAGCATGGCTTCAAGGGATTCTGGCGTAATCTGCAAAATCCCCGAAGGATGCTTCATCATCTTGGCTTTATGGGACTGATTCACGTCTCCGTGCCAGTGCCATACTGGGATATTTTCTTGTGCACAGAGCTCTTCAAGGCGCAAGAACTGATCATTGATCAGCGCTTTGAGCGGTCCTATATAGATGCATCCCACAGATTTTGGCGGGTCTTCCCAAAACTCCGTGAGGATGGGAAAAAAGGCCGCCTCAGTTTTGCCAGACGCGGTCGAGGCCGTTAAGAGCACGTTGGAGTCTGTGTTAAAGATGGCTTCAGCTGCTGCTACCTGTACGCTTCTCAGCTGATCCCAGTTGTGCTCATATATAAAGTCTTGAATGAAAGGTGCATAGCGATCAAAGGTGCTCATGGCTATATCTCAAACTCAGAGTACTGATCTTGAACGTCTGCGCCCTCTTCTTGTTGCTGTACGGGAGAGATGATGGCTCCTGTGAAGCGCTCATCTTTCAGTAAGTCTTGTGGCGTGATGTCTGGGTTCTGAGAAAGAATGTCCAGCATCTCTATGAAATCACGAATGACCTCACGGGGAGTGAGGTGGGTATCTGCACCCACGCGACCAAACTCCGCCTCAAGGAAGTGGACAAGGTCTTGCTCTGTAATGCTGCGCTCGTACGCAAAGAGACCCGCATGAATATCAGCAAGTTTCTCTGTGAGAACCAGGAGTTCCTCATAGGTGAGAGGCTGGAGGTGAATGACGGGTGCCAAGAGGTCTACCAGGTCATCTGTAGCAAAACGACCTTGGGTAAGACGTGAGCGCAAGGCTTCATATGAGTAGATGCCACGGCGCCTATCCTCTATGGATTGTGGGGTGCCACCCATAATGATGCCCAGGTAGTGAGCCTTACCCTGCAAGGTATCGTTATACATGGTAAGGATCTTCTCGTAATTGTATTGGCGACTGGTGGCGTTGGGGATCTTGTAGAGGTTTACCAGCTCATCTATGAGGACAATCAAGCCCTGGTAGCCAGCTCCTCTCAAGAACGCCGCAAAGATTTTGAGGTAGTCATACCAGTCATTGTCACTAATGACAATATTGACGCCCAGCTCATGGCGAGCTTCTGTCTTGTTGCGATATTCACCTCTAAACCAGCGGGTCACCTTGGATTTGAGCTCATCGTCACCTTCTAGGTGCGCATGCCAATACATGGTGAGCAAGCGTGCAAAGTCATAGCCATGCACCAGCTCTTCCAGCGATCGAACGGTCTGCATGATGCGGTGCTCAACAGCAGAAGAAAATGCTGGATCTTGGGGGGTGAGACCCTCATGTACGGTGACTTCACTTTCTATATTGGAGATCCACCGATCCAAAATGAGATTGAGCGCCCCGCCCTCTGGGCGCGTTTTGGTGGAAAGGTTGCGTATGAGCTCACGATAGGTGGCAAGCCCTTGTCCACCGTTGCCCAACAGGCGCCGCTCAGGGGAAAGATCTGCGTCACAAACGACAAAATCTTTGCCCATGGCATGGTTTCTGATGGTCTGGAGCAAAAAGCTCTTGCCGCTGCCGTAGCGACCCACCAGGAAGCGAAACGACGCTCCTCCATCCGATACCAGGTCAAGGTCATGGAGCAGTGCCCCAATCTCTCTTTCACGACCAACGGTGATATAGGGAAGTCCCATGCGCGGAACAACGCCGCCTTTTAAGGAGTTCACGATAACAGAGGCTATGCGTTTAGGTACGCGTGTGTTGGTTGCTGCCATGATGTGCCGATCCCTCCTGGATAGGTCATTGGAATTAAGCCGGAATCAGATCATACACCCTGAGTCAAGAAAAGGGAACAGTTGTTCCTACTATTAGCAAAAAATTATGTATGCGCGCGTGCGTTTGCGGCGGAGCCATCAGAAGAAATGGCAGCTCTGATGTCGTCTGCGTAATCTTCAATGGCCCGCCAGCCGTGCTCGTCCTCTTCCAAGACAGCATCTCCTATCAGGTCAAAGAACTTCTCGTTGATGGAATCTATGACCACGTTAGGAAGCGGTGTCGTGGGCGAGAAAAGACTGTCGATAGGCTTGTTATCCAAAATGCGCTGTAAGACGTCGAGCTCGAGTGGGCTCAGGCTGAGCGGCAGGTTGTCTGCGCTGGTAGAAGGTGCACTCGTGGCTTGTGCGCACTCTGGCTGCGCGGGCGCTGCTACTGGTGCCGCCGCTGCAGGCGCTGCCGCCGCTGCAGGCGCTGCCGCTGCGGGTGCTGCCGCTGCGGGTGCCGCCGCCACAGGTGTCGCTGCTGGCGCATGGTTCTTCTCGGCAGATGATGTGGGCGCAAAATCTTCTCGCTCCTCATCTACCAGGAGTGCTTCTTGTGTTATGGCGGCTGCTGACCTGATGGCGTCTAAGCGGGAAAGGTCAATCTTTATGGGCTCGGGAGGCTTGGGCGGCTCTGACGTGGCGTTCTTCTTCTTGCGACCCCGTTTGCGCTGAAAGCCGGGGTGCTCAATCATAAAGAACGCGTCTTTGATCATGCTCTGAAGGTATTTGGGCAGCTTGATGTGGGTGCCTCTGTTGGCAGGGTCTGCGTCGGCAAGACATGCCAGGATCTCGGCAACGATCCGGTGGAGCACCGATTCCCCATGCAGGTTTGCACAGGCACACAGGTAGCCCCATTCGCCGTTGCGTCGGTAGTAATACTTTGCTTCGGTGATCTTGCAGTCTTTGTTCTGGGTGGGATCTTTGTCCAGGTAGACGAGATCTTTGAGCGGCTCGTAGTGGACGCGCGTGATGGGGCCACAGATATCATCCATAAGGGAGTAACTGCGGAGTTTGCTGTAACGGATGCAGAGCTGCTGAAAGGTCTGCAGGCTCACGCGCTCGGCAAGCTGCTCCTGACCCTGGGGGATGTCCTTGCGGGTGTGACCGGTGAGGAAGAGCAGCGCGTCGAAGATCTTATCGTCCGTTATATCTTCTACGTCGGCCATCATGGACTGGAAGTTGGGGGTGATGCCATCTTCACTAAAAGGGTCTTGGGGGGTGGAGAGGAGCGTGATATAGAAGTCCCGCAGACTCCGCTTGCCTGACGTGTTGAGGATTTCCATCTCCGCCTTGCGCAAAATGCAGATGGCGTGATCCTGTAAGCGCTCCTTAGGCGTGCTAATGCTGTCTACATTGATACCAAAATCGATTTTGAAGCCCTTGATCCAGAGGTCGATCCTGTTCAAGAGATACGCGCGCTCGGGATGCTGGGCTATGAAGTTGCGTATGTGTTCAAGGTGGTTCAGACGTTGCGCAGGATCGGTTCCATGGATGCCATTTATGCATTCTGATGCAAAAATGAAGGAATATTGATAAGGGAAATAAAGAGCATCGCCACGGAGCCAGTCAGAGCGCCAGGTAAAATACCCTCTGAGGTCTTGGTTGGAAAGATCTTGATATGTGAGACATCTATGCACGTGGACGTCTGAAGAATAGTAGACACCGTCCACATAATCCTTTGCAAGCCAGGCCTCTTCCACAAAGAGCTGGGCCTCCTGCGTGCTGTTTTTGTGCGGTCGCGTGGCCTCAAGCTCGCGCATCTTTTGGATAATCGCAGGCACAGCTGGGGCTCTATAATCCGCATCAGAGTACCAGCTGCGAGAATAGGTGCTCTTCTTTCTGATGGTAGCGCGCCAATCTGAGGTTTGCGCCGCGGGCCTCTTGCGCGCTGGACTCCGGGATGCTCGCGCGCCCCAGTCAAGGGGCTCTGCGGAATAGCGCGGTGCGTCGTCTGACGAATGGGGGTTTTCCAGCGGATATTCGCTGCTCAGCAGGGAACTTTGGTGAGAAGCCGTGCGTGAGGCCGTGGGCAAAGTGGTGGGCGTGTCTTGAGCGCCGGTATGCTCGCCCTCAGACGCGTGCTGCGAATTCTTTTTGAGCAGGTCAGAGCCCGTAAAAAGCAGCGGATCGCCCGCTTTGTTGTGGGTGGTTGCGCGCTTTGAGTTTTCGAGCAGATCTTGTATGAGCTGATTTATCTCCTCATCCAAACGATCACGATGGTCCACGTCTCACCTCGTCTGCGCCGCCTCAGGGCAAAGCCCACGTCCTTGTGCATTGTACTGTGAATGTGCGGCGGCTGCGTTGGAATCTGCTGCTCGTGCATGCTGCGTGTTGCGCGCGTGTGCGGCACGTACGCATCGTGCCTGCGTGTGGGGTGTGACGGATAGCGTGCGGCTCAAAACGTGCAAGTATGTGGCACGTAAAAGGAGAGGCAAGCATGCGCTCACCTCTCCTTGATGTGGTACGTGTGGAAATGCCTCGGCGCCATGTGGTGTTGCCTGGCGCTACTTCTCGCTGTCCGGCGCTAGTCCTTGAAGTAGGACACGCCGCCCTCAAAGAGTGGCTGGTAGGGGTTGCCAGGCACGTTCTTGTACGTGTTGGACGTGTAGCGCTCCGTGTGGCCCATCTTGCCCAATACGCGGCCGTCGGGGCTCGTGATGGCCTCAATGGCCAGCGCGGAGCCGTTGGGGCACACGTCCAGGTCAAGCGAGGGCACGCCGGCCTCATCCACATACTGCGTAGCTACCTGGCCATGGGCGATAAGATCGTCCAGCAGCGCCTGTGGTGCCACAAAGCGACCTTCTCCGTGGCTGATGGCAATGGTGTGGATGTCTCCGACCTCACACTTTGACAGCCAGGGGGATAGGTTGGACGCCACGCGGGTCTTGACCAGCCTGGACTGGTGGCGGCCGATGGTGTTAAAGGTGAGCGTTGCGCACTCGTCGGTCATGTCCACAATGTCGCCGTACGGCACCAGGCCCAGCTTCACCAGCGCCTGGAAACCGTTGCATATGCCCAGAATAAGGCCATCGCGCTGCTGCAGAAGGTCACGTACGGCCTCGGTCACAGCGGGGTTTCTAAAGAAGCTGGTAATGAACTTGGCGGAGCCATCGGGTTCGTCGCCGCCAGAGAAGCCACCGGGGATCATAATGATCTGCGAGCGGCGGATCTCTTCGACCAGCGTACGCGCGGATTCAGCAACGCGCTCGGGCGTGAGGTTGTTGACCACGAGTGTCGAGACCTCGGCACCAGCACGCTCAAAGGCGGCTGCGGAGTCGTACTCACAGTTGTTGCCCGGGAACACGGGGATGATCACACGCGGCTTGGCCACTTTGGTGGCAGGAGCCATCGCGCCGCCGCCGGCGGTGTAGCTGACAGCGCCAATCTTCTCGCCTGACTCTTCCCACGGATAGACCTCAGACAGCGGCGCCTTCCAGGTGGTCTCTGAAACCGCGAGATCTATGGTTTCGCCCGCGCAAGTCCATCGGTAGGCGGCATCGACGGTGCCTACGAGCTGCACAAATACGCCATCGTGCGCGGCTGGCGCTACGTCTGGCGCCATCTCCACCACAAAGCTGCCATAGGTGAGCTCAAAGAGGCGGTCCATATCAAAGTCTTTATCAAACGCAATGCCTAGCGCATTGCCAACACACATCTTGAACAGCGCTTCTGCCCATCCGCCATACCCGGGTGTAGCAACTGCCTGGGCCTTACCTTGGGCGATAAGATCCTCCACCGTATCGTAGACGGCAAGCAGGGTCTCCGGCACGGGGCGCAGATTGCACTCACCGTAGGCCGGAAGCACCATCCAGAGCTTGTTGCCGGCGCACTTGAGCTCAGGCGAGCACACGCGGCCCACCTTGCCCACGGCCGTAGCAAAGCTCACCAGCGTCGGCGGCACGTCCAGGTCCTCGAAGGAACCCGACATGGAATCCTTGCCGCCGATGGGCGCCACGCCCAAATCAATCTGCGCTTCCAGGGCGCCCAGAAGCGCCGCCGCCGGCTTGCCCCAGCGCTCGGGGACATCGCGCAGCTTCTCAAAGTATTCCTGGAATGTGAGGTAGGTCTTCTTGTGCTCAAAACCAGCCGCTACCAGCTTGGAGACGGACTCGACCACGGACAGGTAGGCGCCGCGGAACTGGTCATGCTCCATCAGGCGCGCGTTAAAGCCCCATGCCATGCCGGAGCAGCTTGTGGTCTCGCCAAACACCGGGAGCTTGGCCACCATGGCCATAGAGGGTGTGAGCTGGCGTTTTCCGCCAAACGGCATGAGAACAGTGGCCGCGCCAATGGTGGAGTCAAAGCGCTCAGATAAGCCCTTGTTGCAGGCCACGTTGAGGTCTGACAGCACGGCATCCAGGCGCTCGGACACGCTGGTGCCCGCCCAGGTGGGCTGCCAGGGATGCTGGTGCTCAATGTGGACAATCTGGCGCTTGGGCGCGCCGTTGGACGAGAGGAACGCGCGGGAGATATCCACCACGGTCTTGCCGCGCCATACCATGCGCAGACGCGGCTCTTTGGTAACCGTGGCCACCACGGTTGCCTCAAGGTTTTCCTCGGCAGCGTAGCTCATGAACTCGTCCACGTCCTCGGGCGCTAAGGCCACAGCCATGCGCTCCTGGGACTCTGAGATGGCGAGCTCCGTGCCGTCTAAGCCCTCGTACTTCTTGGGCACGCGATCCAGGTCGATGAAGAGGCCGTCTGCCAGCTCTCCTATGGCAACAGAGACACCGCCGGCGCCAAAGTCATTGCAGCGCTTGATGAGGCGGCAGGCGTCTTTCCGGCGGAAGAGGCGCTGCAGCTTGCGCTCGGTAGGAGCGTTGCCTTTCTGCACCTCAGCACCGTCTTTCTCTAGGGATTCCACGTTGTGAGCCTTAGATGAGCCCGTGGCGCCGCCGATGCCATCGCGTCCCGTGCGGCCGCCCAGCAAGATGATCTTATCGCCCGGCGCTGGTACTTCACGGCGCACATGGTCTTGGGGCGTAGCGCCCACCACGGCACCAATTTCCATGCGTTTTGCCACGTAGCCGGGGTCGTAGATCTCGTCTACCTTGCCGGTGGCCAGGCCAATCTGGTTGCCGTAGGAAGAGTAGCCGGCGGCCGCCGTGCGGCAGAGCTTGCGCTGAGGAAGCTTGCCGGCGAGCGTATCTGCCACCGACGTACGCGGATCTCCGGCGCCGGTCACGCGCATGGCCTGGTAGACGTAGGAGCGACCGGACAGGGGGTCTCTGATAGCGCCGCCGATGCAGGTTGCCGCGCCACCAAACGGCTCGATCTCCGTGGGGTGGTTGTGCGTCTCGTTCTTGAAGAGGAAGAGCCAGTCCTCGTCCTGGCCGTTGACATCCACCTTCACCTTTACGGTGCAGGCGTTGATCTCCTCAGACTTGTCCAAGCCGGTGAGAATACCCCTCTTTTCCAGGTACTTTGCGCCAATGGTGCCCATGTCCATCAGACAGACAGGCTTGTCTTGGCGCCCGAGCTCCTCACGGATGGAAAGGTAGCGATTAAAGGCCTCCCAGATGACGGCGTCATCTATGGAGACCTGTTCAAGCTGGGTGCCAAAGGTGGTGTGACGGCAGTGATCTGACCAGTAGGTGTCAATCATGCGGATCTCTGTAATGGTGGGATCACGCTGCTCTTCCAGGAAGTACTTCTGGCAAAACTCGATGTCGGCCAGGTCCATGGCCAGGCCATATGAGTCGATAAAGTCCTGGAGCTCGGCGGCATTGAGCTGGCCAAAGCCGGTGAGTACTTCCACGTCTGGTGGCTCTGGATAGCTCACCTTGAGCGTGGTGCGCTCCTCAAGGGAGGCCTCGCGGCACTCGACCGGGTTGATCACGTAGTGCTTGATGGCTGCCACGTCATCTGCGGTGAGCTCTCCTTCAAGCAGGTAGACCTTGGCTGCGCGAACTTCTGGCCGCTCGCCTTGGGAGATGAGCTGCACGCACTCACTTGCAGATGCCGCGCGCTGGTCAAACTGGCCGGGGAGAGACTCCACGGCAAACACGGGGCCAGCAAACTCCGGCAGCTGGTCATACACGTTGTCCGACTGCGGCTCACTGAAGACGGTGGGAACACAGCTGCTAAAGAGCTCCTCTGAGATTCCCTCCACATCGTAGCGGTTGATCAGCCTGAGGCCTGTGAGGCCAGAGATCCCCAAGGTGTGCCTGAGCTCATGCGAGAGCTGGCGCGCCTCAACATCAAATCCGGGCTTCTTCTCTACGTATACGCGCGAGACCATGTGTCCTACCTTCCCTGGACGTCCAATTGAGCGTGCGCATCTATGATAGAACGTCCGCGATGGCACAGGCACCGTGGATTGCGGGAATACCCTGCAAGAACACGTGCGGCGCGGCAGCAACGGCACGTGGCGCGGCTAGAGCGTGCCCAGGGCGAGAAGAACCACCACGTAGAAGCATATGCCGGCAGTGGCGGCCCAGTCGGCGGCTCTCATGTGCAGCGGGTGGAGGTGCGAGCGCCCGACACCTTCATATGAGCGAGCGTCCAGCGCGCGAGAAAGGCCATTGGCATGGCGCATGGAGCTTGCCAGAAGTGCTATCACCACGGCGCCGGCAGCGCGTATGCGCTGGGGGAGAGAGCCCGTGGCAAGAGATCCTCCGCGTGCCGTTTGCGCGTCCATGATAGCGGTGGCTTCGTCTGCCAACGTGGGGATAAAGCGCAGCATGAGCGAGAAGATCATGGCTATCTCGTGCCCGGGAAGACCAAGCCTGGATAGGGGCTTGAGCAGGGCATCTATTGCGTCGGTGAGCAGGGTGGGCGTGGTGGTAAAAAGCAGCAAGGAGGCCGCTACCACGGCGATGATGAGTCGCAAGGTGTAGAGCACAGCTGCCCAAAGGCCCTGTTGCGTAATGGTGAGCAGGCCAAGCTGCACCACCGGTGTGCCGTCTTGGCGCACGAGCAGGTTGAAGAGGCTCAAGAGCGCCAGCACAACAATGAGATGCTTCATGGAATCAAAAATGCGGCGTGCGCCTATGCGTGAGAGCCCAATGGTAGCAGCGCAAAAGAGATAGCCAAAGGCAAGCTGGAGCGGCGTCTGGATGAAAAAGCAGCTGATCATTACCGCAAGGGCGCCCAAGATCTTCACGCGCGGGTCGCATGCGTGGATAAAAGACGTGCGGGCAACGTATTGCCCAAAGCTCAGCTTACGCGCCATAAGGCTCACCTCCACTCGACTGCGCGCTGGCGACGATGGACTCGGCCAGCTCATCCAAGGTGAGCGGCAGCTCCGGGTACTTATCGCCCGCTTGAAGCTTGAGCGCCCAGCTCAAAGGCTTGGGCACGCCGAGGCCGCAATCGTGCAAGAGGTGCGCGTGTTCAGGCGAGAAGACCACGGCCGGCGTGCCGGAAAGCAGCAGCTCGGACTGGTTAAGTACAAAGATTCTGTCCGCGCGCGCCGCCTCTTCCATAGAGTGCGTCACGCGCACGATGGTCGTGTGGCGGGCGTGAATTTTGTCGAGTATCTGCTCAAAATCGTGGCGGCCTTGAGGGTCTAAGCCCGCGGTGGGCTCGTCCAGGATGAGCGTGTGCGGCTCCATGGCTAACACGCCCGCAAGGGCGCAGAGACGCTGCTGGCCGCCTGACAGCTCAAAGGGAGACGCTTCTGTTTTGTTGGCCAGCCCCACCAGCTCAAGCGCGTTTTTGACCAGGTGAGATACCTTATCTGCATCATAGCCCATGTTCTTGGGTCCAAAGGCAACGTCTTGCCAAACCGTCTCCGCAAAGAGCTGGCGCTCGGGCATCTGCATCACATAGCCGATCTTGCCATGCAGCATACGTGCCTGACGCTTGTCTTTTGTGTCGATGCCGTCGATGGTGATGCGGCCGGTGTCGGGCACATCCAAAGCGCAGATGAGTCGCAGGAGCGTCGATTTGCCAGAGCCTGTCTGGCCGATAAGAGCCACGTTTTGGCCAGGTGCCACCTCAAAAGAAACGTCTTTCAGGGCGTGTCCGGCGTGGCCGTCTTCAAAGTCGAAGCTCACGTGCTCGACCCGGATGGCGGGCGTGGCGGGCGTGGCGGGCGCGGGTGCGGCGGCGGGTGCGGCGGCGTCCGAGCGGCGCGTACTTCTCGCCTGCGGCGTGAAGACGGGACAGATATGGCGTATTTCCTGCTCTAATGCAGCCTCGTCTGCCGTCCAGGCAACGCTCAGGCCGGCGCGTGCGAGCTTTCGGGAAAGTCGCGCGGCAAACGGCTCTTCCAGGCCCAGCTGAGCAATCTCTTCGGTGTGAGAAAAGACCTCCTGCGGGGTGCCTTCAAGCTGGATGCGACCCTTGCCCATCACGATCACGCGGTCTGCGCCTAGGGCCTCTTCCATGTAGTGGGTGACATGTACCACGGCTATGCCCGCTGCACGCAGCTGATCCATGACTTCAAGGATGGAGCGCCGACCGCGCACGTCGAGGAGTGCGGCCGGCTCATCAAAGACAATCATGCGGGGCTCCATTGCGAGCGCGCCGGCAATGGCAACGCGCTGCTTTTGCCCGCCCGAGAGGCGCGTGGGGTCTGCTTTGGCATAGTCATCCAGCGCGACGCGATGAATTTCTCGCCTGACGCGGGCCTCTATTTCCGCAGGTGGGAGGCCGAGGTTTTCTGGCCCAAAGGCCACGTCTTCCTCGACGACCGACGTCACAATTTGGTCGTCGGGATTTTGGAAGACAAGGCCTATGTGGTGCCTGGCGCGCCGGTATGCCGAAAAGTCCGCCTGGCCTGCGTGATATACCGTCTGACCTGCAAGTTGGACCTCGCCGGCGTCGGGCGCCAAGAGGCCGCAGAGGACGGATGCAAGCGTGGACTTGCCCGAGCCATTTTGACCCAGCACGCAGAGCCGCTCACCAGCGCTCACGGTGAGATCAACGCCGTCGAGTGCAGCCGTATCTGCATATACAAGCCTCACACCCTTTAGGCGCGCGAGGGTATCTTTGCAGGTAGCAGGTGGTATCTGCACCTGTTGAGAAGACGTCTGGTGCATCATGCCTGGCTGATGGCCTTTGAGACAGGCATGAGCAACAGGCCGCCCAGGACGCAGTTGAGTGCAATTTTCATCACGTTAAATGGTACCAGCACAGGCAAAATGAGCGCCTGAACCGCCTCGATAGGCATGCCGGAATACAGCGGCGTGAAGACGAGGTTTCCCACAATGACAGCCACAAGACACACGATGGCGCCTATGGCCATGCCCACGATGGCACCCTTTATGCTCTGGATCTTGCGATAGGTGAGCGCGGCGGGCATGACCAGTGCAAACGTTGCCAAGATGGCCATGATGGTGCCGTAGATGCCGCCTGATGTTCCCAGGTGCACAAAGTAGGGAAGGATGGAGACAATGGCGCCAACGGCAGGTCCAAATGAGAATCCGGCGAGAAGAGCAACGACGCCGGAGGGGTCATAGCGCAGCCATTCGACGCCGGGCATGATGGGGAATTCCAAGAAGAGTGTACACACCGCTGAGATGGCGCAAAACAGCGCGCAGACGGCGATGCGCTTGGTGGACCAGCCACCGTTTGGGCTGGTTGTTGCATGGGTGTCATGGGCAAGTGACATGATTTCTCCGTTTCTCTCATCCGGACTGTAACCGTTGGTCCTGGACTTGCACCAGGTCAGCCGCACATCTGCGGGTCGCGGACTTGAGCCGTGTGCCCTTACCGCCAGTGGGGAATTACACCCCGCCCTGAAACTGACGCAATGAAGCATATCACTGTGAGAAAAAGCTGCAAGTATTTAAAAATCACAGGTTTGTTAACTTGTGCGTGCGGCTGCGTGGGTGCTGTGGGTGGCGTGTGGGCATTGGCTGCAAGCTGCGCGTGGGCAGCTGTGCGCGTGTACAGTGCGTGGGCAGCCGCGTGCGCCGCACGCGGTTTGTTGGTGATTGGTGATATATCACCTTCCGCCGTACTTATCGTTTAGACTGCTTGATACACATGAAGACAAGGGGCCTTAGCGGCGTTTTGCACCGCCGTGCACCAAGGCTGCTCAAAGGCTTTTTGAGGGGGCTCACATGACCCAATATGATAAGGATATGCTGGTCAACAAGCTTGTTCTGGCGCTGGGACAACAGCAGGTTCTGACGGATGAGCCCATGAGCGCGCACACCACCTTCAAGATTGGAGGTCCTGCGGATCTCTACGTGGTGCCGCGCTCGACCGAAGATATGCAAACATGCCTTGAACTGGTAAAAGAGGCGGCTGCACCCTACTTTGTGCTGGGCTTAGGATCAGATCTTTTGGTGTCAGATGCAGGTTTTAGGGGTGTGATCATTGCTGCCGGAGACGGGCTCAAGTTCTGTGAACATCATGGTAATGTGCTTGAATGCGGCGCGGGCGTCTCGCTCAAAGAAGCTACGGATAAGGCCTTGGAGCTGGGGCTTGGCGGCTTTGAGTTTGCATGCGGCATCCCGGGATCTGTTGGTGGCGCCTGCTTTATGAACGCCGGTGCCTACGGCGGAACCATACAAGATGTGCTCAAAAGCGTACTGGTGATTACCCCAACCGGAGAGCTCACAGAGCTCGGCGTGGATGAGCTGGCCTTAGGTTATAGGACAAGCCGCATCAAGACCGATGGCCTTGTGGTGGTGCGCGCTTCCTTTGAGCTTACGCCTCATGACTCGCGTGAGATCAAGGCGCGTATGGATGATCTCACGCGTCAGCGAGAAGAGAAGCAACCTCTGGAATACGGCAGCGCGGGCTCTACGTTCAAGCGTCCAGAAGGTCATTTTGCAGGCAAGCTCATTACGGATGCTGGTCTTAAGGGGTATCGCGTAGGAGATGCGCAGGTGTCGCTCAAGCACGCAGGTTTTGTCGTAAATCTCAACCATGCCACAGCGGCAGATGTCCACGCGGTGATAGAGCACGTTCAGGCAGAGGTCAAGCGTCAGTTTGGCGTGGATCTTGAGCCGGAAGTGCGCTTCTTGGGTTAGCACACACCGCACACGCAACACACCGCACACGCAACACACCGCAGCACTTATCGCCTGCGCGCATGCCCAAGCAATAAACTGTTTACAAAATCCTACTTGCAAACTAGGAATAAGAGTGCCACCCTTGACACAGCGAGTTAATCGACGGGTGAAAAGGAGACCGTCTGCATACCTCGCGACGAGAGAAGTTTCAGTATTGGAGGCATTGTTATGAAGTTTGCAACACGTACGGACGCACTCATTGGTCAAACCCCGCTTTTAGACCTTTCTGCCCTCGCGGACAATAAGGCCACAGTGCTGGGCAAATATGAGGCAACCAACCCCGGTGGCTCGGTCAAAGACCGCATTGCGCGTGCCATGGTAGACGCAGCAGAGAAGGACGGCTCACTCAAGCCGGGCGGTACCATCATTGAGCCTACCAGCGGAAATACCGGCGTTGGCCTGGCCATGATTGCGGCGGAGCGCGGCTACAAGATGATCCTTGTTATGCCCGAGACCATGTCTATTGAAAGACGCAAACTTGCTGCCTCCTATGGTGCTGAAATTGTTCTCACGCCTGGCGCGCAAGGCATGAAGGGTGCTGTTGCGCGTGCAGACGAGCTCAAAGCAGCAACGCCTGGTGCCATCATTGCAGGCCAGTTTGTAAATCCCGCCAACCCAGAGGCACATTACCGCACTACCGGCCCTGAGATTTGGGCAGATACAGAGGGTAGTGTGGATGTCGTTGTGGCAGGCGTTGGCACTGGCGGCACCATCTCTGGTACCGCGCGCTTCTTGAAGGAGCAAAAGTCCAGCGTATACGCCGTGGCCGTCGAGCCCAAAGAATCTCAGGTTCTGGCTGGTAAGCCTTCAGGCGCACACCGCATTCAAGGCATCGGCGCCGGCTTTGTGCCCAAGACCTACGACGCGTCTGTGGTGGACGAGGTCGTGCCTATTGCATCAGATACCGCTATTGAGACCAAAAAGCGCCTCTCCCAAGAGCTCGGTCTGCTTGTGGGCATCTCTTCAGGCGCAGCGGTGGCGGCAGCCCTTGAACTTGCCGCGCGCCCGGAGTTTGCCGGCAAGACCATTGTGGCCATTCTTCCTGACACCGGCGAGCGCTATCTCTCCATGGATCTTTAAGCCCCGCACAACTTATACGGGCAATCGACTCAGAGGGGGAGAGATGAGCCTGGCAGACACCTTTGGTCACTCACTGGCCGAGAAAAACCTGCACCAGTCGGCACCATCTGCGGCGACGATATCAGCATATCAGCAGGCAGAAGATGGTATGTCGACAGAGAAGCTCTCATGGCGGAAGCGTCAGCGTGAAGATGTTGAGGCCATGCTCAAGCGTGATCCCAGCGCCACCAGCGCGCATGACGTGCGCATGAGCTCTGAGGGCCTCCACGCCATCTGGGCGTTTCGTCGCCAGCACTGGCTCTGGGAGCACGGCTTTCATGGCCTGGCGCAATTTCTCTCAAGAAGATCCCGCAAGCGCTACGGCATTGAGATCCATCCCGCTGCCACCATTGGTAGGCGTTTCCTTATAGATCACGGCATGGGCATCGTGATTGGCCAGACGGCCGTGATTGGCGATGACTGCCTGCTCTATCAGGGCGTGACACTAGGCATGACCGGCCACCACGGTGGCAAACGCCATCCTACCTTGGGAAATAACGTTATGGTGGGCGCCAACGCAACCATCTTGGGAAATATCCACATAGGTGACAACGTGAAGGTGGGGGCAGGTGCCGTGGTGGTCCACGACGTCCCCTCGGACGTGACAGTTGCCGGCGTGCCCGCAACGATCGTGCGCGACCATCGCTGCTGGGAGGCGCCCCATCTGGTGGTTGTGCCGGATGCAAAGGATTTGGATAACGAGAATATCCGCTGGTCGTGTGCCTTATAAGCACGCAAGATCAGGTCTGTTGGGCTTATTGGGCGAGAAGAACCTGCGGTAGAAACGCATCAGAGGGCGCGCGGCATCTCGTCGTGCGCCCTCCTGCATGAAGCGTCGGCGCTGCCGCAGCGGCTGCGAGCGCGCCGGGTTTCTCGCCCCGTTAATTCTTGAGCGAGTTTAGAGGCGCCGGAAAACGACCTCCTCGGTGAGCAAGGACGGTTCCTGCAAACTGGTTCACGCTCATAACGGGCGCCGATCCAAAGAGGCCGCCAAACTCCAAGATGTCGCCCTCCTTCTTGCCGATGGCCGGTATCAGGCGCACAGCTGTGGTCTTGGCGTTGATGACGCCGATGGCCATCTCGTCGGCAATGATGCCGGCAATGGTCTCAACGGTGGTATCGCCCGGTATGGCAATCATGTCCAGGCCGACGGAGCACACGCAGGTCATGGCCTCAAGTTTCTCAATGCTCAAGGAGCCGGCCTGTGCGGCGCGTATCATGCCAGCGTCTTCTGACACGGGAATAAAGGCGCCGGATAAGCCTCCTACGCTGGAGCTTGCCATTACGCCGCCCTTCTTGACCGCGTCGTTGAGCAGCGCCAGCGCGCAGGTGGTGCCAGGCCCTCCGCATGAACCCACGCCAATGAGCTCCAAGATCTCCGCCACAGAATCCTTTGCTGCAGGCGTAGGCGCCAAGGAGAGATCCACAATGCCCTTCTCCACGCCCAGGCGACGAGACGCCTCACGGCTCATGAGCTCGCCCGCGCGGGTGATCTTGAAGGCCGTCTTTTTGATGACTTCCGCCACGTCCATCAAGTTGGCCTCAAAGGAGAGCTCGCCCAGGGCTGCAGCCATGACACCAGGTCCAGAAACACCCACGTTGATCACGGCGTCTGCTTCTCCGCCACCGTGGATGGCGCCTGCCATAAAGGGAGAGTCTTCCACCATGTTGGAAAACACCACCAGCTTGGCGGCGCCATAGCAGTCGATATCGGTCGTGGCCTTGGCGGCGTCTAGAATGGTCTGGGCCATAAGCAGCACGGCATCCATGTTGATGCCCGCGCGCAGAGACGCAACGTTCACGCTTGAGCACACGCGCGATGTTGTAGAAAGCGCCTCTGGGATGGAGTTGATAAGCCGCCGGTCCGCATTGCCGATACCCTTGTGTACCAGCGCAGAAAAGCCTCCCATGAAGTCGATCCCCAGGCTTTCAGCCGCCCTATCCATGGCCTGGGCAATGGGCGTGAGGTCTTGGTTGGGAACCGCCGCAGCAATCTCTGCTATGGGCGTCACCGACACGCGCTTGTTGGCAATGGGAATGCCAAACTCACGCTCCAGGTCTTCTGCCACCGGAACCAGGCGCTCTGCCGTATGCATGATACGGTCGTAGATCTTCTTGCAGAGCATGTCCATATCATCATCGGCGCATTCATGAAGCGAAATACCCATGGTGATGGTCCTTAGGTCAAGGTGCTGCTGCGTGACCATGTTGAGCGTTTCGCTCACTTCTTCTGTGGTAAAAGACATGTCCCCTCCTGCATAAATCACGCGCGCGGAAATACATCAAGCACACGTCATTATGACTTAGATGGATTTCCAAACTGTTGAGTGGGCAAAATTGTTCTGATGCTAGGCTTGAGTACATAAATTCAGCGCATAGAGGGGGAAACAATGGACGAGCCCATCATGACCACGCTGGGAGATGTCGACGTGGTGCTCATTGGTATGCCGGGCGAGAAGAACGAGCGCTTGGGCATGTATTTCCCAGCGCCGTTTGAGCTGGGCGGCAAGTCGTTTGCCAACATGGCGCAGTACCTGGTGTATGCGGCGGCAACAACCTGCGGCGACGACGCTACGGCCATGCGCGTCTTTGCGATGGATACACCCTCCTACCTCACGCGTTTGGCATCCCAGATCACGCCGTATGACCAGGAGCGCTGGGAAGGCGTGCGTGTGGCGGTGGCAAAAGAGGCCTTGGGCACGTACTTTGATACCCACCCTGAGCTGGCATCCTTCCTTGCAGCAACAAAAGACGCTACGCTCATGTACTGCGGCGGCGCAGATTCTGACTGGTCATGCGGGGTATCCATCGACGATCCTTCCGCTCAGGTGCCTTTTTCATGGACGGGAAAGAACCTCTGGGGACGTGCGCTGATGGATGTGCGCCCCGTCGTAGCAGAAGCAACAAAAGCCTCTGACGCTGAGCTTTTGGGCGATAAAAGCACCGTGAGCAGCACTGATGCACCACCTGAGGCGCCTGCCGCCCCCGCCGAGGCATCAGAGCCTGCCGAGACTTCCGAGCTCACGCTCCATGAGCGCAAGCTGGCCGCTATAGAAGACGGTGGCGACGTCAGTAGTTTCATGGCTGCTCTCAAAGACGCTGAGGTCATAGTGCCTGTTGAGGTGCTGTCTGCGCCGGATGATCTGCGTCAGAAGCTCGACACCTTAACCGCCGGCCAGAGTGTGGCCCTGCGGGACGGCGTAGAGATTCAGCCCTGCATTCTGGTCAGGGGAGAGACCGAGCACTGGATTGCTGCCTTTAGTGAGATTTCTCAGATTGACCAAGCGGCACTCAAGAACTTCTCGTTTGTCAATCTTCCCATGAAGACATTGGCGCAGATGGCGCTGAGTGGTGAGTCGGCACTTACGGGCGTGGTACTTGATGCGTTTACGGAGTCCATGCAGATCCCGCAAGGCGTTCTGGCAGAGTTTACGCGATAGAGCCAAAAGCCTAGGTAGAGGCATTGGGTGCCCCCGCACTCACCGCCCAGCAACCCGCGCCCTGTGCGCATAGTGACCCGTAGCTGCAATAACACACATACGACCTGCACGGCACAAATGTGTATGTGCCGTGCAGACATTTTCTGTGGACAAAACATATGACTGATATTACACAGGTTGTGCAATACTGCACAGTGCGAGTAATTACTATGTCTACAGGAGAGATGCATGGCTCAGGCTGCTACACCGGTAAAACCCAGCAGTTTTGCGGCGCCCTCGCAGACGACTGACCGCAGAACCACGCGCACGCGCCGCGCGCTGCGCGATGCACTGGCGCAAGAGATTGCAGCCACAGGAGACCTCGGCCAGGTCACGGTGACCGCCGTCACGGATAGGGCAGGCGTTACGCGCCGCACGTTCTACTCGCACTTTAAGGATGTACCGGACCTGGTAAACGCAATAGAAGCAAACGCAATTGCCCAGCTTGAACCTCTGGTGGCTCGCCTTGCAGAGACAGATCTGGACGAGCTTTCCCAAGCGCTCAACAACTGTGAGGCATGTCCTGGCGCCGTTGAGATCCTGTCCTTTTTCAAGGAGCGTGCAAGCTATCTGCCAGCACTTTTGGGGGACGGCGGGGATCCCGCTTTTATCGAGAAGATCAAGCGCATGGTGCGCTCGGTCGTCCATGATAGGGCGGCAGAGGGTCTGCCGCTCGATGCGCTCGATGCATTTTTGGACTACTATCTGGCGTTTGCGGTCTCTGCTATCGCCGGCGTTTTGGTGCAGTGGCTCACGTCGGGCATGCATGAGGATGTGGAGCTCATGAGTCGGCTGATGACGGGGCTCATGTTTGTGCGCCCGGGAGATCTGTACGGCAAAACCATTGACTTTAACGTGCCCGCCTTTGGGCTCACGCTGCTTGAGATGACGTTGACACAAGGGGACAACCATGACTAACTACGTAAATGATCCGACGGCTCAAAAGGCGGCCAAGCCTGCGTTGGAGCTGGTAGAAAATGGCGCAGAGCTCAGGCCGGCAACGCCTGCAGACTTCTCTCATGCGCACTTGCGCCTGGGCATTGATGTGGGCTCTACCACCGTTAAGCTGGCGGTTATAGACGATAATGACCATCTGGTTTACGCCAACTACGAGCGCCACCACACCGACGTGAAGGCCACGGCGCGTCAGGTCTTTGAGAAGGCCGAGCGCGTCTTGGGCAAGGCGCGCATGCGCGTCTCCATTACCGGCTCGGGCGGTATGCTGCTGGCGCAGTGGCTGGGCGTCGAGTTTGTGCAGGAGGTCATCGCGTCTAAGCGTGCGGTTGAGACGTTGATCCCGCAGACGGATGTGGCCATTGAGCTCGGCGGTGAAGACGCCAAGATCATCTACTTTGATAACGGCATTGAGCAGCGCATGAACGGCACCTGCGCGGGTGGTACGGGGGCGTTTATCGACCAGATGGCTTCTCTTATGGAAACTGATGCCACCGGCTTAAATGAGCTTGCCAAAGATGCACGCCACATCTACCCCATAGCTTCTCGCTGTGGCGTCTTTGCCAAGTCAGATGTGCAGCCGCTGCTCAACGAAGGCGCTGCTCGTGAGGATATTGCAGCATCAATCTTTCAAGCGGTTGCCAACCAGACGGTCTCTGGTCTGGCCTGTGGTCACCCCATCCGTGGCTATGTGGCCTTTTTGGGAGGACCTCTGCAGTACCTCTCTGAGCTGAGAAAACGCTTCTATGTGACGCTCAAGCTGGATGAGGAACACCGGGTGATCCCCCAAAACGCGCACCTGTTTGTGGCCACAGGCGCCGCACTTGCGGGAGAGTCTGATACCTACGTGACATTTGCCGAGATCATAGACCGTATCAAGAACATTGGTGACACCCAAGGCAGTGAGGTTCAGCGCTTGGATCCCCTCTTTGCTACAGAGGATGACTACCGAGCCTTCAAGGAGCGCCACGATGCACAGGTGGTGCCCAAAGGGGAGCTCAAAAACTACCATGGACGCGTGTTTATCGGCCTTGATGCGGGTTCGACAACCATGAAGGCTGCTGTGGTGGGTGAGTCTGGAGAGCTCCTCTATACGTGGTATGACAATAACAACGGCGATGTCTTGGGCACGGCGCGCAAGATCATGGACGATATTTACGACCACTTGAATTCTGATTGCCAGATAGGACATGTCACCACCACCGGCTACGGCGAGGGCATCTTGATTGAGGCGCTCCAGGCAGATTCGGGTGAGATTGAAACCGTGGCTCACCTGCGCGGTGCCAAGGCCTTTGTGCCAGACGTGAATTTCATCCTGGACATAGGCGGACAGGACATGAAATGTCTGCAGGTCAAAAACGGTATCATTGAGCATATCTCCCTCAACGAGGCATGTTCCAGCGGCTGCGGATCCTTTGTGGCCAACTTTGCCGACTCCATGGGCATGAGCGTCCAAGAGTTTGCTGCGGCAGCCGTCAAAGGTGAGCACCCGGTCGATCTGGGCAGCCGCTGCACGGTCTTTATGAACTCTCGTGTCAAGCAGGCACAAAAGGAAGGCGCCACCATAGGTGATGTGGCGGCAGGCCTCTCCTATTCCGTGATAAAAAACGCCCTCTTTAAGGTCATCAAGCTGCGTGATTACGACGAGATTGGCCAGTACGTGGTGGTCCAGGGCGGCACCTTCATGAGTGATGCCACCCTGCGCGCATTTGAGCTCTTGACCGGCAGAGACGTGATCCGCCCGGACATTGCTGGTGTGATGGGTGCCTACGGCGCAGCTCTTCTCGCCCGCGACCGCGCAGGTAGCGATGGTACCTCGCAGCTCTTATCGCGCACAGAAATTGACAACCTCAAGGTCAAGCACACCAATGCGCACTGTGGTCGCTGCTCCAACAACTGCCTGTTGACCATCAATTCCTTTGGCAATGGTCGCCGCTTCATCACGGGCAACCGCTGCGAGAAGGGCTCGGGCAAGCCGGCCGCCGAGCGCTCGCAGGCGCCCAACCTCTTTGAGTTCAAGAACAAGCTGCTCTTTGATCGTGAGAGCCTTCCCAAAGAGACGGCTCCGCGCGGCACGGTGGGCATTCCGCGCGCGCTCAACATGTACGAGAACTACCCGTTCTGGCATACGTTCTTTACCAAGCTGGGCTTTTCTGTGGTGCTGAGCGATAAGACCACGCGCAAGACCTATGAGGCGGGTACGGAGTCCATGCCGTCTGAATCGGTGTGCTACCCGGCCAAGCTGAGCCACGGTCACATCATGAACCTGCTGGAGAAAGATCCCGATTTCATCTGGATGCCGTGCATCCGCTGGGAGCGCCAGGAAGATGAGGGTGCCACCAACCACTACAACTGCCCCATCGTGATGAGCTATCCGCAGGCGCTGGAGCTCAACGTGGACGAGCTTTCGGCTCCCAACGTGGAGTTTTTGGACCCGTTCATTCCCTACGATAAGAAAGAGGATTTGAAGCATCGCCTGTATGAGATTCTGCAGGTTCAGCGCAAGGCAGACGCAGCTGCAGGTCACGGCCGTTTTGTGGGCACAGACCTCACACGCCGTGAAGTGGACGAGGCCCTAAACGCTGCCTGGGCAGAAGACATTGCCTTCAAGCGCGCCATGCGTGAGGCCGGAGATGCCTGCCTGGCGTGGATAGAAGAGCATGATGCGCATGGCATTGTGCTGGCAGGGCGTCCGTATCACAATGATGGCGAGATCAACCACGCTATCCCCGAGATGCTGCACGGCTTTGGCTTTGCGGTGCTGACGGAGGATTCTGTGGCGCACAAGATGGAGCCTGAGCGGCCCATCCGCGTCATTGACCAGTGGATGTATCACAGTCGCCTCTACCGCGCGGCGCGTTTTGTGGCCACACGCAACGACCTGGATCTGATCCAGCTGCAGTCCTTTGGCTGCGGCTTAGACGCGCTGACCACCGATGAGGTGCAGGAGATCCTGGAGGCTTCAAATAAGATCTATACCGTGCTCAAGATAGACGAGGTATCAAACCTGGGCGCGGCACGTATCCGCGTGCGTTCACTCATGGCGGCGCTCAAGGAGGAGCGCGCAGAGCTGGAGCGCAAGGTGGCAGCTGGAGATGTGGTGGAGGAAGGTCCAGACCACATCCATCTGGCAGACGGCTCCTTGGAGAAGGCGCGCCCGCAGACGTCTCAGCACCTGCCCGTCTATAGAAAGGCGGCGTCAGCTGCGTTCAAGAAGGTGCGCTATACCACAAAGATGCAGGAAGAGGGCTATACCATCCTCTGTCCCCAGATGGCGCCAATGCACTTTGACCTGGTAGAGCCCCTTTTGCGCAGCGTTGGCTACAATGTGGTTTTGCTGCCGTCGGTCGACCACAAAGCGGTCGATACCGGCCTTAAATATGTGAACAACGACATCTGCTACCCCTCCATTTTGGTGACGGGCCAGCTCATGGAGGCTGTTCTTTCCGGCAAATATGACTTGAGCCGCACGGCGGTGCTCATCACCCAGACGGGCGGCGGGTGCAGAGCCACCAACTACATTGCCCTTATCCGCAAGGCCTTAAAAGATTCCGGCCATGCCGATGTCCCCGTCATCTCCCTGACGGCTGCCACCAATCTGGACGAGAATAACCCAGGCTTTAAGCCGCTCAAGAACCCAAAGCTCCTCATGCGTGCGGTGTATGCGCTGCTCTTTGGCGACCTCATCATGCAGCTGCTCTACCGCACCCGTCCCTACGAGGCCGAGAAAGGCGCAGCTGACAGGCTGTATGAGGACGTAATGCGCCGTGCCAAGGTGGAGATTTGCACGGCAACGCGCAAGAGCTTCTATGCGCTCTGCCAAGACACCATTGACCGCTTTGAGGCGCTGCCTTTGGTCAACGACCGCTCCAAGCCGCGCGTGGGTGTGGTGGGAGAGATCCTGGTCAAGTTCCATCCCACCGCAAACAACGAGGTAGTACGTGTTATCGAGTCGGAGGGTTGCGAGGCAAACGTGCCGGGTCTGGTGGACTTCTTCCTCTTTGGCCTGTCCAACCAGCAGAACATGAACAAGGAGCTGCCCACCAAAGCAACGAGTCGCTTCACCCACGGCCTGGGCATCTCCCTGGTGGAAGGCTTGCGCGCACCCATCAACCAGATGCTGGAGAAGACGGAGCGCTTTGAGCCCTACGGCTCCATCTACCACCTGGCGGACGAGGCCAAAGATGTGCTGTCGCTCTGCAACACCATGGGAGAAGGTTGGCTGCTTACCGCGGAGATGGTTGATCTCATCAAGTCGGGCACGCCCAACATCATTGTTTGCTCGCCTTTTGCCTGCTTGCCCAACCACGTGGTGGGAAAGTCGGTCATAAAACGCCTGCGTCAGATGCATAGCGAAAGCAACATCGTGGCGGTGGACTATGACCCGGGCGCTTCCGAGGTAAACCAGCTCAACCGCATCAAGCTCATGATTTCTGTCGCTAAAGAGAACTTCAAGAATGCGGCGGCAGCGGGCGATAAGAACGCGTCGTTTAAGCTCGCCAACGATGATGACCCCACCGAGCGCACGCTGCCCGGCGTCATGCAGCACCTGCGGCGTAAAGGCGAGCTGGCAGACTCCGTGGTCAACGAGGGCGACGGTAGTCCCGCCGCAGCGTATGGGGCATATTACGTCACGCCCGCCGAATCCAAAGACGGCGGCATCACCTATGGGTCGGGCGCGGGCAGTATCCATTTGAGCCCCGAGCAGCTGAAGGCCATAGAGGACGCTGAGCGCAAAGCTGGTGTAAGGTAGCACTCACGTAGTGAGAAAGGATGAATCATGAGTGATACCTCAGCTCAAGCGCAGCCTTCCGCGGCGTCGTTCGCGGCGTCGACGTCCGCGGTGCCGTCAGACGTGGTTGAGCGCTTCATGCGCATTGTGCAGGTCAGCTCTCAGTCTGACCCCACCCGCGCAGATGTGACCCCATCAACCGAGCGTCAGCACCATATGGCCGACGTCTTGGCCGATGAACTTCTGGCCGTAGGATGTGTCGACGTACACACCGACGAGCACGCCTATGTGTTGGCAAGCTTTCCGGCATCGGCTGGTGCGGAGGCGCTGCCTGCGTTGGGCTTGTGTGCTCATATAGACACGGCACCCGATGCTCCCGGCGAGGGCGTGAAGCCGCACATTGTGCACTATACGGGCGGAAATCTGGTAGCTGGCGTGGTAGATGGCGAGGAGATCTCGACATCTCCTCTACAGGTGCCTGACCTGGAGCAGTTTGTGGGACAAGATATCATCTGCACGGATGGTACCACCCTATTAGGAGCAGACGATAAGGCCGGCGTTGCCGAAATTTGCGCGCTCCTGAAGCGGTTGCATGAGCATCCTGAGCTGCCACATCCTGCGCTCAAGATTGCATTTGTGCCCGATGAAGAGATTGGTCACGGCGCCTCGTTGTTGGATTTGGATGCCTTTGGTGCTACCTGGTGTTATACCGTGGACGGTGAAACCTTAGGTGAGATCAACTACGAAACGTTCAATGCGGCGGAAGCCACGGTGCGCATACATGGCGTGATGATTCATCCTGGCTCTGCCAAAAACGTTATGGTAAATGCTATCACGCTGGCAGGTGAGTTCTTGGAGCTGGTACCAAAGGCCGAGCGCCCCGAGCATACCGAGGGCTACGAGGGGTTCTATCATCCCACACACATTGCTGGCAGCGCCTCTGACCTTACGCTGCAGTTCATTTTGCGTGATCACGATGCGCAGAAATTTGATCACCGCGCAGAGGTGCTGCGCCAGATTGCGCAGTTCTTGAACGAGCGCTATGGGGACGGCACGGTTGAGGTTTCTGTGCGTGAAGAGTATCGCAACATGGCCGAGTGCTTTGAGAACTGCAAGTTCTTGATCACCCATGCCTTGGATGCAAATACCGAGGTAGGCCTTGATGCGCGCTGCGTTGCTGTGCGCGGTGGTACCGATGGCTCTCAGCTGAGCATGAGAGGCCTGCCCTGCCCCAACATTGCAACGGGCGGCTATAACGCGCACTCTGTACGGGAGTTTATCCCGGTCAAGAGCTTGGAGATCACGGTGGACGTGCTGGAGCATTTGGTTGCAAAGTTTGCAGTACCGCAGGTATAGCGCTTGGGTGACAAAGAGAAGATTACAGAGATATAGCCGGGGGTACATGGAGTTACCTCCGGCTTTTTGCTGCTACGTGGGCTGCGCTGTGCCACGGCCACAGGCGGACTATTTACACCGTATACGAGATGATGGACGGGATAGTATGAAAGTGCACCTACAATAGACCTTACGCCAACAGCATACGATCATATGAAAGTGGGGTGAGTGCATGGAGATGATACTGTTTATCATCATCAGCATCGCCCTTCCGCTCATCGCTGCTGTGATAGAACATTCAAGTGAGGCAGAGATGTCAGAGCGGCATCACAGACACCATGATACGTATGTTTTTCCCAGTGCTGCTTTGCGCTCTATTGTGGCATCCATGATATTTGCGTCTGCTGTGGGCTTCATCTTAAGCTGGCTTTGCTACCTTGGCGTCTTCAACGTCTCTTTGCTTATTGTCCCCGCGTTTATAAGTAGTTATCTGACTGTTTCATTTTGCCTGTGGGTAGCGCTTCGTCGCTATAGGGTGGTGACCTACGCTGACCATATGTTCATTGCGCCGCTTGTAGGCCCTACCGTAAAAGTGCTCTATCAAGACATCTCTTCTCTCAAATGGATGAGTGTGCTGAGAGGCCCATATAATGCGAGCCTGGAGGTATGGGTTGCTGGTCGCAGGGCCGCCATTATCTGGAGCAATGTGGATATAGATCAAATTTTGATGCGCATCGACCGCTACGATGTACTGGAGTAGGTAGCGCGTGCGTCGTGCATGCTCTCGACGTGCGAGCTTGCGACGCTTCACGCAGGCCGCAACTTTACCGTGCGAGCTGCTGCGCGTCCGATTTTCTCGCCCAGCTATTTCTATCAATTTGGCTGATAATTGCTTGCCAGGGCGTCGGCGCAAGCTGTCCGTGAGACAGTAGAGGCACAAAATACCTGCGGAGAAAGGCACTTTGTGGTTAAGCTTATCCTTTCGGACATGGACAACACGCTCATTCCCATCGGTCATGACAGGGTATCTGCGCGCACGCTGAGAGCAATTGACGCGGCGCGCGCCGCTGGCCTGCACTTTGCCCCCGCCACGGGCCGGGGACCGGTGGAGCTGGCTCCGTTTTTCCTCAACGATGAGAGTTACTACGCAACGGGCATTCTCTATAACGGCCAAAAAGTCTATGTAGATGGCCATCTCATTTACGAGAAACTCTACGCATTTGACGATCTCCAGCGCCTTGAGCGCATGGCGCTCTCCCTGCCTGACACTGTTATGTATTACTACCCCGACAATCCAGATGCCAGCAATCCTGCCTGGGCGGTGGGTGCCGATGATGCCACCGCTCAAGCGCATGGCAAGCGATATCGCTTTACGCCACACGTGGTGGCACATGCGCCAGAGGTTCCCTATATCAGCGCCGTTGTGGCAACAGGGGGTGGTGACGCTGCGGTGGATGCTATTCGCGAGCGCATGGATCGTGAGGGGCTTCCGCTGGAGCTGGTGCAGACCTTCCCTGGCTGGTGCGATGTGCTGCCCAAAGGGGTGAGCAAGGCCTCTGGCCTCACGGTATTGTCAGATGCGCTGGGCGTAACGGACGAAGAAATCATCGTCTTTGGAGACGCGGAGAATGACCTGGCGCTGTTCTCGGCTGTGACAAATTCCGTGGCGGTGGCCAACGCCACACCAGCTGCGCGCCGCGCCGCTCGCTGGCACATTGGTGCGTGCGCAGACGATGCAGTTGCAGCTGCAATGGAAGAGCTGGTTCACCAGGCGCGCACGGGTCAGCTCCCATCGTTTATGAGTTTGGGGTAGAGGGTTTTCTTGCCCGCCCGCGTTGTCGTTGGTGGCGGCGCCGATGTTGCCTAGGCTTCGTCGGCGGCCTTTAAGTGCTGCGTTGCCTCGATCTCCATGATCATGTCGACGCGACGCTGGTGGCGGCCGCCTTCAAACTCGGCGTTGAGCCACGCGTCGATGATGTCCTTGGCTGTCTCAATGCCCACCACGCGCTCGCCGAAGCAGATGACGTTGCAGTTATTGTGCGCGCGGCTCATGCGCGCGGAGTAGGGCTCGGAACATGCGGCGGCTCGGATGCCGTGGAGCTTGTTGCATGCCAGAGAGATGCCAACTCCCGTCCCGCAAATGGCAATGCCGCCATCTGCCTTGCCTTCTTGCACTAACTTTGCCACTTTGTAGCCACTGACGGGGTAGTCCATGCTCTCGTGGCCGTCGGTGCCTACGTTGATCACGGTGTAGCCCTTGTCCTCAAGGTATTTTACCAGCTCAAACTTCATATCCGTGGCGGCATGATCATTGCCTATGGCAATGGTTTTCATAGTTGTCTCCTTACCGCAGCGGTGCTGCGAACATGGCCCTACGTGTTCATAGGCACCTGATCTCGTGCGCATTCCATGATACGCACTTGCACGCAGCTTGGCTCACCTAAACTGGAAACGTAAAAAATCGCCGCTCGCATGCGGTTCGCACGCGGCGGCACGGCCGCACGGCACACGCACGAAGGAATCTGGATGATAAAGCTCGCACTCACCGATATCGACGACACACTGATCTCGTACGGCAGGCCTTGTGCCTCGCGCCATGCTCTCGACGCTATCGCTGCCATGTATGCGGCAGGGCTTCGGGTTGGCCCTGCTTCGGGCAGGGTGCCGTGGGATTTGGACCGACTCTTCGACGGAGATAGAGAGGCCTATAAGACGGCTACACTCATCAACGGCCAGCTGGGATACATTGACGGCAAGCTGGCGTGGGAGATTGCCCTGCCGTCAGAGGAGCTTGCGCGGATAGGTGCGCTCCTTGGTGCGTATAAGGGTGCCTGCCTCATGATTGACGACTACGGCGACCGATTTGCCGTTGGCATTACAGCTGCAGAGATCCAGGAGTTCCACGGCCGGTTTGACCGCATTGGTTCGGTCAAAAAAGAGGTGCCCAACAAGAAGATCATCAAGGCCAATGTGCATGTAGCAAGCATGGATATGCTCGACGACGTGCGCAACCTTTTGGCAAGCTCCACCGACGCCTTCGATTTTGTCTACCCCAATCCGCACGCGCCGCTCATCGACATCTTGCCGCACGGCTGGGGCAAGCACCGTGGTGTGGAGCGTCTGCGTCAAGAGCTGGGCGTGGCGCCCGACGAGTTGGTGGCTTTTGGCGACGCGGAAAACGACCTGTCGGTTCTGCGCAGCGTCTACCATAGCGTGAGCGTGGCAAACGCAGCCCCGGAGGTCGCGCGCGTATGCCGCTGGCACATTGGCGCCTCCGCCGATGATGCCGTGGCCGACGCCCTCTTCGACATTGCTCGCGCAGCAGCAACGCAGGCTATGCCTGCGTTTATGGGCGAGAAGAACCTCAATCCCGACGCGGTGTACGAACCGCTGGCACGCGCGTGATACACCGTTGCAGCGTTGTGCGCACTAGAGGCGCGTCTTAGCGGTTCTGGCGCCGCGGATGCTGTGAACTGCGCCGATCGTGGGTGCTGCTCTCCTGCGCGATGGCCGCTGAGCGCTTTCTTTCCAGAGAGCGCATGCGCTCTTGGCTGTTCTTGTGTGAGTGTGGAGTTTGAGAGAGACCGTGCACCACACCATAGCCAGCTCTAAATATGCCTTTACCTGCGGATTGTGCGCTGCCTTTTACCTTGCGCGCCCCGTCTTCTACCACATGACCCATGCGCAAGAGGTCGTCTGCAGTAAAGTTTGTCCACCTCTTGAGGACATGCTTGCTTCTTGCGGCGCTGGCCGTGGGGTTGGTGTTTTCTTGCACAATCCTAGCAGAGCTCCGGCGGATTTCCTCTGCAGGCGCTGGTGCGTGTGCTGCATCCAGCACGTCAGTAGTCGCTGGTGCGTTGCCGGCTGCCGCGTACGTAGTCATTGCACGCGCAGCCGCGTGCGAATCCGCAGGTACATGCCCTGCGCTCTCGTGGGAGCTCGTCGCGGATACCGAAGGCATGGATACGGTGGCATCCAGGAGAACAGGGGTTTCTCGCCCAGCAGAGCTGCTGCCGTAGCTGCTGCCGAAGCCGCTGCCGCCGGCGCTGCCGAAGCCGCTGCCGTAGCCGCTGCCGAAGCCGCTGCCGCCGGCGCTGCTGGATTCTTGGCCCTTGAGCTGAGCTCGTGGGGAGACGCGCATGCGTTCGGCTGAGCGATGCCTGGTGTGGGCATCTGGGCCCACCAGAGAGCGGAACGCGTTGGCAATGCCTGCGCGTGGCGTGGTGCCGTCTTTTATGCCCGCTACCGCAGAGCCGTGCGCAAGGATCATGAGTGCCAGGAAAATCGCAGATAAAATGGTGTATTCAAAGCTGCCAAAGATGAGCATCAACGACGCGTATGAAACCGTGATGGCTATGGCGCCAATGCAGAGATAGCCCGAGGCAATGCTCATGACCAGGCCAACCAAGAGCGCGACAATCCCAAAGACGGGCGTCATGAGCACGATGGCCGCAGACGTGGTTGCCACACCCTTGCCACCTTTGAAGCCATGCCATGCAGGATAGTTATGACCCAGCGTGGCTCCTAAACCCGCCCAACCAATGGCCACGCCGCCAAGCGCGGGGAAGAGCGCCTGGGCTATGAGGGTGGCTACAATCACCTTGCCAATATCGCCCGTAAGTGTTGCCGCAGCAGCCTTATGTCCCAGCTCATGGCCTATGTTTGCCATACCCGGGTTCCCGACGCCCAGCTCAAACGCGGATCGGTGCGCCACATGCCGTGAGACCAGGTCTGCCGTGAGAACGTTGCCCAGAACATACCCTATGAGCAAACAGACGAGCCTCTCAAACATGCGTGTCCTTTCCTACAAGGCGCAGAGTTCCTCCATCCCGTTGTGCATGGGGTAGGCAACAAGGGAAGCGGCCTCAATGTTGGTCGAGATGGTGAGTGTGGTACTGCGTGGGAACCATCGAGTAGAGAATACCTTTTCTCCGTGGTTTGCAAAAATTTCGATCGTCGAGGTGTCCACCAGAACCCGTAAGCTCGTGAGCGTGTTTTCGCTCAGGGGGCACGAACGCTTGGTGCGGCCCGCGCCGGTGGTGGCATCTTCTGCAAAGCGCAGGTCTGCGCGATAATTGCCAAAGGAGAATGAAACATCATCGTTTAAGGTGATGGACGCAGCGCGCGATGTGATGTTCTCTATCACGATATCCGCTCGTGGGGAGTCGAGCTCGGTCTTGCCTGAGATGATGGCGCCCTCATTCTCGCGCAGGACGACAGGTTCTCCTCGAAGCATCTCCAGCTCACGAATGGGCCACTGCTCAATGTAGTCGTTGCCGTTCTCGTTGGTGCGCAAGGCGAGCTCACGCGGGACGCTCAAGCAGCCACTCCACGTGCCGTGCCAGTCAGGGTCTTGCGGGGTAGAGCCGTAAGCAGCGCCTGGTACGCCCAGCCAAGCAATCATGATGGTGCGGCCGGACTCGTCGACAAAGGTTTGTGGGGTATAGAAGTCGAAGCCGTGATCCCATTCCGTGAAGGTTGCCTCATCAAAGATGTCAGCATCTGGCAAGGTATTGGCAAGCCAGACGTAGCCCGACTCAAAGTTGTTGGCAAAACGCAGGCGATCGTGGCTCAAGCCTTGCGGGCAGAATGAAAGGAAGCTGCGACCGTTAAGCCTTAGGTGGTTGGGCGCTTCCCACATGTAGCCAAACGGTTCGTCTGAGCGCAGGGTCTTGGAAAACTCCCAGCTCAGGCCATCGGGCGAGGTATAGAGCAGCGCCAGGCCTTGATCGTTGAGGTCGCGGGCGCCCAGCACCATGTGGTAGATACCGTCTGCCTTCCAGACCTTGGGATCTCTCACAATCCTAGAGCAGCACGCGGGATAGTCAGCATTGCGCAGCACAATGGTCTTGTTGGAGAAGGTGAAGCCGTCTTGTGATGTGGTGAGAATCACGTTTGATTGGCGGCCTTCTACAATGCCATCGTGCAGGCCAGGTTCCTCTACGTTGCCGGTGTAGTAGATCCACAGTTCATTATCTTTTACCAGGGCAGACCCAGTAAAAGCGCCCGACGCATCATAGGCGCTATCCGCATAGATGGCAGGACCTTGATCTTTCCAGTGAACCAAGTCTTCGCTGGTGGCGTGGCCCCAGACTTTGGGCTGCTTAGAGGTGGGCCAGCCGGTGTTGAGCTGGTAAAAGACATGGTAAATACCATGGAACTGGCAGAGCCCATTGGGGTCATTCAGTCTGCCTGTGCATGGTGTAATGTGAAAACCGCAACGCCAGTCGTGCTCAGCCATTATCCCCCCCAGTGCAAACCAACTTTGAGCTACGCGCTGCGCTGTCCGAGCACTGCTGCCAAGAGGGTTTCTCTTGGGGGCTCTCCCAAGAGACTTCTCACGTGCAGAAATGCCGCAGATGGAGCGCCAACGCGCAAAATGCCTAACACAAGGTATTTAACATGAGGTTTGGCGCACGGGTACCGCCTTGTCATAAATGAGCAGAAAAAACAAAGCTTAACTGGGGTTTTGCTCGAGCTTGTAGCGATGGGCGTGGAGGCGCGTGCGTCTGGCGGGGGAAAGGTGGCGCTTTCTGGCCGGCTGCGTTGGTCTGGCTGCGTTGGTCTGGCTCGTTTCTGGGTAGATGTGTCGTTGGATGGCTCCGCGTTGCGTTTTAGACGCTTTTCCGCTCCTGCCGCAGCAGTCGCGGCCATTTTTGGGTAGGCTAGCCGTGTTTTGAGCACAAAACACACGGGAGGCCGTGCAAACGTATGGAAAATGCTACAGATTTCATATCCCTGTTGGTGATGGTCACGCTGGCGTTCATCTGCCCCATTCTCGCAGATAGAATCCCTAAGCACATGGTTCCAGAAACGGTGTTTCTGCTCATCTTGGGCGCCGCCGCAGGACCTTACGGCTTCGGCTTCATCAGCACCAACGACGTAATTGGCTTTCTGGCAGAGCTGGGATGCGGCTTCCTCTTCCTCTTGGCCGGCCGAGAGATTGACCCCTCCATGCTTGCAGGTAAAGAGGGCAAACGCGGCCTCATTGCCTGGGGCATTTCGTTTGCTCTGGCAGTCGTTTTAACGGTAGGCATTGGCGGGTTTGCATTTGGCACCAACACCAGCTGGGCCATCTCTATCATGCTGGCGACGACCGCAATCGGCACGCTCATGCCCATCCTTGCCGAACGCGAGCTCATGGGCACCCCGGTGGGAAACGCAGTCATATCCTATGGCACCTGGGGAGAAATCTGCCCCATCCTTGCCATTGTCTTGCTGCTTTCTGCTCGAGCACCGTGGCAAAGCGTCGCTATTCTCGAGGTACTGGTACTGCTCTGCGTCTTCATTGCCGCCCGAGGTGTTAAAGCCAGGCAACGCGGCTCAAAGATCTACCAGTTCATGGTGAAAAAGGCCAACAGCACCGCGCAGACCATGGTGAGGCTGACCATGTTTGTGCTGATCTTGCTGGTCACGGTATCTGCAGTCTTCGACGTAGACATCGTCTTGGGCGCGTTTGCCGCCGGCTTTGTACTGAGCTACCTGGTGCCCAAGGACGACCACGCCTTCGAGCAGAAGCTCAACGCAATGGGCTACGGCTTTTTCATCCCCGTGTTCTTCATCTATTCCGGTACCAAGGTGGACGTGAGCTCGGTGGCGGCCGACCCCGCCCTGCTGGTGGGCTTCATAGCGGCGCTTTTGCTCGTGCGATCCGTGCCCGTCTACGTGATGGCGCGCCTGGACAAGAAGAACCCGCATCGCCTCTCAAGCCACGCAAGCGCCTCGGTGGCGGTCTATTGTGCAACAGCGCTGCCGCTCATAGTGGCTGTGACCAACATTGCCGTAAGCTCTGGCACCATGTCGCAGCGAGTAGCGTCAGTGCTGGTAGCAGCAGGTGCGGTGACCGTCTTCCTCATGCCACTGTTAGGTCAAGTGGCCGTGCGAGCAGCAGGTGCCTCAGAGATCAAAGTTGCTTCGCTGGGCGAGAAACCCTTGACGCCAGATGCTACTGTGGCACCCAGCCAGCCCGTGGCGGAATCCGTGCCAAACTCGAAGTACCCCAGCACCAGCGCAGCGCCCGCCGCAGCGCCTGCAGCCAGCGGCGCAGTAAATACTGCGGCGCCTGCAGCCAGCTCTTCCTCAAGGACGGAGTCAGAGCTTGCCGCACTCTGGCACAGAACGCGCCAGGAGCTTGCCGGCTCAACCCGCGGTGATCATGGTAAGCTCCATGAGCGCTATGCCACACACATTGCATTGAGGCTCCATGTTGAAGGCATGATGGAAGCGGGGGCTACATCAGAAGAAATAGCGCGTTACCTGGCCAAAGAGCTCAACTTTGCAGACGATGAGGTGCGCGTGAAAGCAGCCGAGCGCCGCATTGCTCATCTGCAGCATCTCCACCATGAGGAGCGCCATCATACCTAAGTGCCTGCCATATGTGTGGGGAGTCATTACTGAACATACCTTCATTCGTCCGTCAGCCAACGTGTCAGATTGTAAGTCCTTATCCTTTCGCAGCCGTAGGTCTCGTGCTTTGCGTAGGCTATCAACAGCTGGTGGTACGCATCGTTGGTAAATGGCGAGAAGGTAATCGCTTACCACCGCCTGCTGATTGCAGTCTAACGAGCGCGAGGGACATAGAATTCGACACAAGTAGTATGATTTCTGTACCGTATATGTGGCGCAGCGCGCCCCAAAGATGGGAGAGATATGGATCAGGAATTGCTGGACTTCACCACCAAAAAAGTTGAAGCAATGCTGAGAGCGCCAATGGCTTCCAAGGACACAAAAGCTGCAGCTCAGGCATGGAAAGACGCCATCAGCGACGGTGAGGACGCGGAGACTGCAACCAATGCTTTGATGGATGCTATCTCCGAGAAGCAAACTACCATAGATGGTGTGATCGCATTTGCGCAGTCAGACATGTGCAAGCAGATTTACGGCGAGAAAAAGGCCGCTAACATGCTGGCTCACGAGCGTGCGCGCAAGGAGGCAGGCGCCAAGTTCTGCGACTGTCTGGCATGCAAGCCGTGCCACGAGCTTCTGGCAAAGTTTGGCCGCGAGGAGCCGGACGTCTACCTGTAAGCCTTGCCGCTGCATAAAGCGACGCTGGGCGATAAGTACGTGCTGCCGCGTTGGGTTTATCTCCCAGCGCGGTTTTCTTATGCGCAGCTTCTCGCGATCTTTGCGCGGCGGTCTTACGTGCGGCGCGCGTAAGCCTTGCACTGCATGGTCTGAACCAGGAGGACCTCCCTGAGCCAGTCTTGCACCAGGCGCAAAGGCGGCGTCGGAGCGGCTTCTGGGTAGGCAGTCATGCCCAGCGCGCGGGCGATGGCGCAGGAGCGGTATTCGTGAAAATTGCTGGTAATGATGTGCAGCGTCGCGTTGGGAAACTGCGCATCCACAATGTGCTTGATATTGGCAAGGTTTTCTTGCGTGGTGGTCGAGGCATCCTCCAAAATGAGCGAGCTCCTAGGCACGCCATGTTTCTGCAGGTAGTTGGCCATGAGCTCGGCCTCGGAGATGTCTTCTTGCCACGTCTTGCCGCCAGAAAGCACAAAGCGCGCGGCGGAATTGCGCTCAAAAATGGCAAGCGCCGTGTTGAGCCGGCAGATGAGCTCGTCGGTGGGGTTACACGTGAGCGACGAATGGCCGAGCACTGCATACACGCGTGTCTGGCCGCGCCTGTCGCTCCGGTCTTTGGGAACATACGCTGCGAAGATGAAAAGTGCCAGGTAGCAGGCAAATATCATGCAGGCGATAAGTGCCACCACCAGAAGAACTGTCAGACATGCGTGGACGGCCGCGGCAGCTGCGGTGGCGGCTGCTGCGTCGGCGCTTGCCGCGCCTGAAGCGGTGCCTGAAGCGGTGCCTGCTGCGGCGGTTGCGACCGATGCTGTTGCCGCCCATGTGGTGGCTACGAGCGGCACGAGCGCCGCTGCTGCGGTGGGAATAACACCAAAGGTGAGGCCATAGGCACGGATGTGGACAGTATTGAGGAGCAAGAGCATGGCATTTATCGCCCAGAGGAAAAACATCCAGGTGGAGGGGCTACCCAGCGTGAAAGTTGTGAAGTAGAGAACTATGGACAGGAGGATGGATCCTCTGTGCGCTATGAGGGCATGGTGTGCATAGGCCTCTTCTAAGGCATTGAGTCTCACGGCTAGTGCTCTGCTGCGCGGCGTGCGTCGAGGGAGTTGCGGTAGACGCGTGCGGCGTCGTATCGGCTTGTTTGGGCTGGTAGTTGGCCTATTGGGTAGCCGAAGGCCACAATGCAAAACGGGATCAAGTCATCTGGAATACTGACGCATGCCTTGACGCCCGCTATTCTGTCCTCTTCTGGGAAAACGGCTTGCCAGACAGAGCCAATGCCCATCTCTGTGGCCTGAAGCAGCATGTTTTCCACGCAGGCGCTCATGTCGTGCGGGGCTTGCTCGGGGAAGCGCAGGCCTTCTGCGTGCATGAGCGGAATGATGGCTAAGGGCGCCTTGCCTGTGGGCTTGGAGTAGGGCGTTGCTGTACCGAGAGCTTTGAGAAGTTCCGGGTCATCTATAACGAGGAGCTCCCAGGGCTGCTGGTTGCCTGCGGAGGGTGCTTGCATGCCTGCCCGGCAGATGAGCTCTACTTTGTCCTGCTCTATGGGGGTATCTGCGTAGGATCTGACGGAGGTTCTGGTAAAAATTGCGTTCATAAGCCACTCCTTCTGCAGGCGCTGCGAACCTGGCGGTATGTGGGATGCTTCTGTGTTGAAGCTTTGAATGTGCTGCGCGTACCACAAAACGTTGAGAAATGCAAGTTCTTAATGTGAGGCTCTTTGGATGCCCCTATATTACTCCTATATTAGTAGGATTTTGAGCGCGATGGAGCAAATGAAAAGTGATCGCGGATATATGCGAAATAATGCAAAAAATGGCATTGAAATGGCAAAACAATTAGCAGATGAATTGATACCGTTTATCGAGTCTTTTACTAACCAGAATTGAACTAGAAAAGTAAATATTGGAGAGTATATGGTGCTTCATAAAAAACGCATAGGCGGTATCTCTGACGTATCGCTCGGGAGGTGGGTTGTCTAGGCAGCGTTCCAGCAGTAGGTGTGTGGAGGGGGTATGACGTGGATTACAAGGTTCTTGCTAATTCTTGGGTCATTTGGCTTGCTGTGCTGCCCGTTGCACTGGTTGAGATCTATCAAGCCTATATCTTTGCAAAGAAATCGCGTGAAGCTGGCGCCTCAGTGGGGCTCAGTAAAGAAGAAGCCGATCAAGCATTTAAGGTGGGCATGCGCTCAGCTGTAGGACCAGCCCTGGGCGTATTTGCTGTTATGTTGGGTCTTATGGCAGCTATTGGTGCTCCTCTTGCATGGTAGCGCCTTTCTATCATTGGTGCCGCGCCGACAGAGCTTGCAGCCGCAACCATGGCAGCGGAGGCTCAAGGCGTTGAGCTGGGCGGAGAAGGCTACGGCGCCATCAACTTTGCCAACGCCGCCTGGGTTATGGCACTCAACGGCAGTGCATGGCTGCTGACCTCTGGTCTTTTGGCTGACAAGCTGGACAAAGTTTCCAAAAAGGTTATGGGTAACAACGCTAAGAAGCTGGGCATCTTCACGGTTGCTGCCACCACCGGTGCTTTTGGCTACATGTGCATGAATCAGGTCATCATCGGTCTCAATCCAGAGCATCAAGAGGTCTTGGCTTCCGCTATTGCTGGCTTTGTCAGCATGCTCTTGTTGGAGCAGGTTGCAAAGAAGCACCCCCGGTTTGGGGAGTGGACATTAGGCATCTCCATGTTCATTGGCATGGCGGTTGCAGTTATCTATAAGCATCTTGTGATGGGGGTGTAGACATGGAAAACGCACCTGTTTCCAGCACGCCAGAAGCTGCTGTCACAGAAGATCTTGAGGCCTTCAATGACCTCTATACCAAGCCTATTATCAAGTATGGACGACTGACCAACCTTATTGCGGTGGCGCTCTGCTTTATTCCTGCCATCGTGATTTGGGTCTACTTTGGCTATATCCCCGCCGTGAAAGATATCTTGACGGGCTGGGGACTTATTGCCTCGATCTACTTGGTCTTTGCATTTATTGAGCCAATCTCTTACTACCCGGTAGTGGGCCTGTCGGGCGTCTACATGGTTTGCCTTTCCGGCAACATTGCCAACGTGCGTATTCCGTGCGCTGCTATGGCACAGAAGGTATTAGGTACGGTTCCTGGTACCAAAAAGGCAGAGCTGGTCTCTACCCTGGGTATTGCGGGATCAATCATTACCAATCTGGCCTTGACCACCCTTGCTGCTATTGCTGGCGCCGCCATTATGTCTGTCCTGCCGCCTGTGATCATTGAGGCTCTGGGCTATGTCTCACCTGCAATTTTTGGCGCCATGTTTGGTATGCAGGCGGTAAAGAATATCAAGTATGCAGGCTTTGCTGCGCTGCTTGGTTTCTTGGCTCTGTATGTGTTCCACCTGGCTGCATACGTAGCTGTTCCCGTGCTGGTCTTTGGCACGGTTGCCTTTGGCATGCTCACGCAGAAAAAGGAAACTCCTAAGAAGGCGGAGGCGTAAATCATGCAAGCAGAAATGATCAAGCAAGAAGCCCATGCAGCATTAGAGAACGTTATTGGCTGGAGGCGTCACCTGCACGAGCATCCAGAAGTAGGCTTTGATCTGCCCAACACCATTGAGTACGTATGTGGTGTCCTTGATAGCTTTGGCGTGAGCTACGTTGCCAGGCCGGATAGAGGATATGTGGTGGCAACTATCAATCCGGACAAAGGCGGCAAGTGTGTAGCTGTCCGTGCGGACATGGATGCATTGCCCGTACAAGAAGAGACCGGATTAACGTTTGCCTCTAAAGAGCCGGGCAAGATGCACGCCTGTGGCCATGATGTCCACACCGCATGCTTGCTTGGCTTGGCATCGTTGCTCATCAAGCACAAAGATGAACTCAACGGCACGGTAAAGCTGCTGTTCCAGCCTGCAGAGGAGCTGGGTACCGGTTCTTTGAACCTCATAGACGACGGCGTACTCGATGGTGTCGATGAGATCATCGGCATGCACAACGGCAATTTGGGCGACGGTATGAAGCCGGGCAACTTGATCTTCTCGACCGGCCCTCTCATGGCCACCATGGACAAGTTCACGCTCACGGTAAAAGGGCAGGGCGCGCACGGATCTACGCCGCAGAACTCGATTGATCCTGTCACCATTGCCGCCTATATCATCACCGGCCTGCAAGAGATCATTTCTCGCGAGAGTGACCCTCGTGATCCTGCAGTTATTTCGGTGTGTACCATGAATGCGGGTCAGGCCTTCAATATCATTCCTGATACCTGCGAGCTTGCAGGCACCACGCGTGTCTTTACCAATGAGATGCGTGACTTCATTGAGAAGAGAATTGGTGAGGTAGCTGAAGGCATAGCACACGCGTATCGCGCGGAGATTGAATACAAATTCTTCCGTCAGCCGCCTCCACTGGTCAATGATGCAGAGGTTGCCGAGCGCTTGATAGATGTATCGAAGGAGCTTTTCCCGGACGATACAGTCATGATCAAGAAGCTCTGCATGGCTGGCGAGGACTTTGCTTGGTACCTGCAGAAAGTGCCCGGTGCATTTTTCTTCTTCTGCAACCCCAAAGAGATAGATGGTCAGCTGTGGCCGCACCACAACGGCAGGTTTGCTATTGAAGAAGACCAGCTCGATAGGCCCATGAGCGTTATGGCCGCATTTGTTATGAGCGAGCTTGAGTAGCGAGGTGCGCCATGAACGTCAAAGAAGCTGTTTCGGCAGTCATGCCAGATGTCGTTTCGTGGAGACGCCATCTGCATGAGAACCCTGAAGTGGGCTTTGAGCTTACCAACACACTTGATTTTGTCGCCCAGCGTCTGGAAGAGATGGGTGTTGAACATGAGGTTCATCGCGATAAATCCTACATTGTCGGCTGGATCAATAAGGATGCGAGCGGCAAGACGGTGGCGCTGAGGGCGGACATGGATGCGCTGCCGGTTGAAGAAGATACGGGCCTGACCTTTTCTTCGAAGGTGCCTGGCAAGATGCATGCCTGCGGCCATGATGCTCACACGGCCATGCTCCTGGGTACCGCAAAGGTACTGAGTGAGCATAAAGACGAGCTCAAGGGTCGCGTGAAGCTGATTTTTCAGCCAGCGGAGGAGCTGGGTACGGGCGCCCATAAGGTGTGCGAGGACGGCGTGCTCAAAGATGTGGATGAGATTGTCGGTCTGCACGTGGGCAACATCAGTGAGGAAGCAAAGCCGGGCCAGCTGGTCTTCTCGCTTGGACCTATGATGGCAACCATGGATAAGTTCTCGCTGAAGGTAGTGGGCAAGGGAGCCCATGGCTCGACGCCGCATGCGTCCGTTGACCCTGTGATGGTGGCTGCCGAGATTATCACGTCGCTCCAGTCGATCATCAGCCGCGAGAAGGACCCACGCAACCCTGCGGTTATTTCGGTGGGCAAGGTGCGTGGCGGCTCTGCATTCAACATCATTCCTGATACGGTGGAGATGGAAGGTACCACGCGCACGCTGACCAATGAGGATAGAGACTTTATTGAGAAGCGGATCGGCGAGGTGGCAGAAGGGGTGGCTCACGCGCTCCGGGCAGATATAGTGTATGAGTTCTTCCGCCAGCCGCCACCCGTTATCAACGATGAGGCGGTCGCGAAGCGCCTGGTTGCGGTGGGGCAGGATCTGTATCCGGACGATACGCTGATGATGTCTCGGCCGGTTATGGGCGGCGAAGACTTTGCGTGGTACCTGCAAGAGGTGCCGGGTGCCTTCTTCTTGCTCTGCAATCCGCTTGAGGTTCAGGGTGCGCTGTGGCCGCAGCATAGCTGCCACTTTGCCATCAACGAGGATGTGCTCAATAGAGGAATTGAGGTCATGAGCGAGTTCGTGTCGCGCGAGCTTGCGTAGGTGTGCGCGTGCGTGGGCGTGAGGGCTTGCGGGCGTGCGGGCCTGCGGCGCACATCGCAGCGAAGGACTGACCACGCTCCGTTCCGTCCCCTTTCTTGCCTTAGGGGGCGGAACTTTTTTGGGTGCATAAGCTACATCTCAAGAGAAAATGGAGTTGGATAACCCACATTTACGTCTGACATATCATCTCAGCGTGATGGAGAAATCTACGTGGTTACCTGCATAAATAATTTCTAATCATAGTATTTTGCAGTTACCCCAAAAACTAAAACGCCTAAGCAAAACACCCAGGTGCAAAGAGCACATTTTCCTAGAATCCACCCCAGTATGCGTGTTCGTTGTGAGACGCAAGATTTTAGGAGGAGCTCCATGGATCTGACTCGTCGTGGTTTCTTCACTACTGCAGGTTTAGCTGCTGGCTCTGCTGCACTCTTTGGAATGATGGATCTAACTGGCTGTGCTGCTCAAAATGGTGGAGAGACTGAGCAGACACAAGAGACTACTGAGGAAGCTAGTACAGATGCCACCTCAGAGTCTGTTGATAATACGGTTACATATGACAAGGTTGATGTGCAGAAAGCAACAGCCGATGAAGTCAAGGCCGTGCTGACAGGAAGTGATACCACAACATTGCTGGTGGACGCTCGTCCTCAGGAAGCGTATGCCGGCTGGGCACTTGAGGGCGCTTCTCGGGGCGGACATTTGGCGGGCGCATTGCTCTTTTCGGCACGTTGGCTTGATTGCGACTATAAACTTGAAACGCCGCGCGCAGATCTCTTAAAGCGTGAAATGGATGCGCAGAATATCACTTCAAGCAGCGCCGTAATTGTGTATGACTACACGGGAGAACAGGCAACAAAGACGGCGCAGTACCTCGTTTCTCAAGGTGTTAAGAACTGCAGGGTATTTCAGGCTAACGGCCTGATTGATGGAGAAACAGCCCTGGAGCAAGATGACAACTACCAATATTTTGTGCCGTCAGAGATCGTAAAGAGTGTCTCGGACGTTAAGACTGGCGCAGCAACAGAGTTGAGTGCGGAGGCAAAGGAACTCTTTGGAGACAATCTTGATGCATTGGTGATTGCAGACATAGGCTGGGGCAATATTCATGAGTCATCATACTTATCGGTAGGGCATGTTCCAGGTGCTATTCACGTCAATACCGATTGCTATGAGCGGCCGCGCGTCTATGTGCCAGAGAAGCGCTCAGATTATGCAAAGGAATGGCGCCTGATCTCGGTTGAAGAATTCCGTGATGATGTGTGTCCACGTTACGGCATTACCAAAGACTCAACGGTAATTATTACAGGTTCGTCAGAGTCGCCTGAAGCTCGTTTTGCCTTCATGCTGAGGACGCTGGGCGTAAAGGTATACGTTATGAGTGCGTGCTTGAACGCATGGAATTACAACGGATATCCGCTGGATACAGAGGCTGACACACTGGTTGTACCCACTTCGGTAGAGAGCTTTGGTACGCAAGAGATTGCTCATCCGGACGAGATTTTGTGGATGGATGATATCTTGGCAATTCTTGCCGGAGATGCTGAGGGACAAGTTGTCGATAACCGTGGCGAAGACGAGTGGAAAGGCGAATACTCTGGCTACAGCTACCATGATCTTTCTGGCCATATTGATGGCACATTCTGGTGCGAGCAAGCAGATAACTTCCTTAATGCAGATGGGGGCGTTCGCACACGCCCAGAGTACGAGAAGCTCTTGGAAGACGCGGGTCTTGACCTCACTAAGATCATGGCATTTTTCTGCGGTGACTCTTGGGGTGCCGCCGGCATCTCCTATCTCTGTCAGTCAACAGGCCTCATGAACGTGAAAGAGTGGGGTAACGGTTGGATTCCATGGTCCAACATGGGCTATGAGTTCATTGACCATCAGGGACGTCGTGTTCATTACGACCGCTGGCAGGACACCGTGGTGGATGAGAATGGCAATGACGCGCGTGATGGTGTCAACATTTTGGATGACGCACCTGCTGAATAGGTGTCCATTTTTACAGCTGGAGGCATACATGCTCCCGCCAGCTGCTTAGCTGGTCTGGTGTTGGAAAGGAGTGTTATGAGGCGGAGAATGGCATCGTTAGCCGTGATCCCCATACTATTTTCTGTGCTCGTGGCAAGTATGCTCATGAGCGGCTGCGCACTGGTAAGTAGCGAGGATACTGCGGATGCAGAGCAAACAGAAGAGGTTGTTGCTGCTGGCGATGAGGCAGAGGGCGATAAGGACGCGGCGTCAGCACTTGTTGGCCAAAAGCTCAGCAAAGAAGATATAGAAGCCCAGGTAGGCACGGGCGAGCGGTTTGAGATGAGCAGCGCGGGATGCGAGCGTGGCGTCTATGCGGGCTATTTCTATTACAAGAATTTCTCGATCTATTCTGTGACATACGATAAAGGCGGCACCTTCACAGTTAAGTCCGTTAGCTAGGTAAGGAGGTGCGGATGGCTTCTTCAGCTGACAAACTGGAGATCAAGGGCAAGTTTAGGAGCAACTTCCTTGTTATCGTAATTTTGGCAATGGCAGGTTCTGCCATCTTTGGCTTACCGTTCTTCAGGTTTGAATACTACGATGCGTATGTAACGACCTACCATTTGACCAATACTCAGATGGGTGTTTTTAGCTCGGTCATCGGCATATTTGGCATCATTTCTTACCTGTTTGGTGGCGTGGTTGCAGATGGCATGTCTGTCCGCAAAATCATTACGGTGTCACTGCTGGTAACAGGCATAGCGGGCTTATTTCATCTCTTGCCGCTCACGTTCTATGGGCTACTGATTGTTTATGCGGTCTGGGGAATCTCTACGACATTTGCTTTTCAGCCTGCCTGCGTAAAAGCGGTGAGAATTCTTGCAGGTAATGATAACCAAGGGAAGGCATATGGCTTCTACGAGGGTACCTCCAGCGTTATGGGTGCCGTGATTTCTATGGTGGCACTGGGTATTTTTAACTGGGGAATCTCGCAGGCGGGCAATCAGGTGGCAGCTATGAAGGCGGGGATCATGTTCTACTCCGTCTTCAATATTATTATGGGCATCGTGGCGTTCTTTTTGCTGCGAGGAACCAGTGTAACGCTGCGCGCGGAAAAGGTGACATTTACTGGCATAGCCAACATCATCAAGAATCCAGTGGTGTGGATTATTGCGTTGGTAGGTTTTTGCAACCATATCCTTTGCATAGCGGTGTACTACTACATCCCCTATACAACCGGGATCCTGGGTGCCAGCGTAACGATAGGCGCCCTATTGGGGATCTTCCGTAAATGGGGCGGATTCGTGGGCAATATTGGCGGAGGCTACCTTGCGGACAAGATAGGAACTGGCAAGCTCATGCTGCGCTCCTACGGAATTGTTCTTATCGCCCAGATAGCTATGCTATTAGTGCCACCAGTGAGCTCAAGTATTGTTCTTGTAGCTGTATTGTTCGTCATTATCTATACGTTTTTCTCGATAAACACGGCAATGTCGTGGACCATGATGAGCGAAAGCGCCCTGCCGCTGGAATATTCGGGTACGATTGCGGGGCTCATCTGTACGGTTGGCGCCATACCAGAGACGTTTGTATCCCTTTTAGCTGGGCATATGATTGATTCAAATGAAGGCGCCCTTGGGTTTAGGCTCTTCTTCATTTTCCTGGCCGCCGTGACGGTGCTGGGTTTTCTTCTGCTGAGGCTGTATAACAAGCGGCTCGAGAAGATAAAGCGCAATGCCGCGTCGCAGCCCAAAGAAACGGCGGATCAGTGCTGCGGTTGTCGAGGCGGTGTCCACGTTGTAGACGAGTGTGAGAATTCCATTACTTGTGATTTAAACTCTGGATAAGGCGGAAGCTGTTATTAGATTTAGTGCATAAATAAGCCGCGATAATCTATTATGCCTAAAATATATAGCGGTTTTTTCTTTGGTAGTACGGATAAAAATACGCACTGTTCTATTGGTTTCCCTGCATAAGTGCTTCATACTGACATGCGAATCGGTGAGAGATAGTTATTCACCGCAGGATTCCAAAGAGGAGGTAAGTATGTTTGAGATTGCAGGAAAGACAGCAGTAGTTACTGGTGGCACGTCTGGAATTGGCTTTGCAACAGCAATGGCGCTATTAAAGAAGAGTGCAAAAGTTGTCATTGCGGGTAGAAACGAGAAGCGTGGAGCTGCGGCAGTTAACCAACTGGAGAAGATTTCAAAAGACGTAGCCTTCTGTCAGACGGATGCCGGTGATGAGAAGAGTGTGGAAGCGCTCGTAAACTTTGCCGTTGACCATTTTGGCTCTCTTGACATCATGTTTAACAACGCTGGCACGGGTACCATGGCGACCGTGGATGATATGACAGCAGAAGACTTTAACAAGGTCATAAATACTAATCTCACAGGCGTATTTTACGGCATGAAATATGCAGCTATCCAGATGAAAAAGCAAGGAAATGGTGGTGCTATCGTAAGCACATCTTCGATAGAGGCGGCTATTGGAGATCCACTCATTCCTTCGTATTGTGCAGCTAAGGGCGGTGTCAATGCTATGACAAAGTCAGCTGCATTGGCGCTCGCTAAATACAATATTCGAGTGAGCACTGTCAATCCTGGCTATGTTGATACACCGCTCGTTAGCGAAGAGCTGATCGGACACGAGCGGAGACAAGAGCTGCTCAATATGCATGCACTGGGACGTTTTGCGAAGCCAGAAGAGATTGCGCACGCCGTCGTTTTTCTCGTCGAAAATGAATTTGTGACGGGCACCCATCTATATGTCGACGGCGGCTACACTGCTCACTGAGAATTTAGACGGCACGTTTTCACATGCGCTTGATTTCGTAAGGATCAGGAGCCGAGATGAAGTCCGGCTCCTGATCCTGTCTCTACGCTGTTTTTTGTGGAATAGAGATATCGTATATGTTTCCCATTGCGAAGTGTGATGTTGGCATGGAGAAGAGCTACTCACATACCCCTTTTTCAAGAACTGATGCGCGTTCTATTGCTTGCATAAACATTAAGATTCAGGTGGTGTAATCGCTTTGCTGTTGGATTGCGAGAAATCCAGTAGAATATGAAACCATGTCTTATCCTAATTCTCAAGAGAGCGGCAATGTGGGTGCAGATAAAAACTTGCGTTGCTTGAGAGGCTGGAGGGTAGCTATGCGTCCTACGTGCCCATTGCCATCAAGAAATGGTCAAATGGTCTCAAATTGATAGTTCATAAGCTCAACTGGGGCTGCTGACGTTTTTCTGCACTAACTTCTAAACCATGATACCGAGCTGCTCTCTATATTGTTTTTGACTTTTTCCTCCAAGAGACAGTTTAATTCTTGACTCGTTGTACCACGTGATGTAGCGATCAAGCTCTTGTATGAACTCTTTGATACTGTAGCCTTGCCAACTGCGTCCGTAGAAAAACTCTGCCTTGAGTCGTCCGAAGAATCCTTCCATTGCTGCATTATCCGCAGAACAGCCTTTCTTTGATCTTCTGTAGCCATAGCACTCCCCGCTTTTTTCAAAGATCTCACAGATACGCTTTCTGACCTCGGCATATTTATCAGAACGTGTGAGCGCGCGCTTCTGATAGAGATAACTACTCTTTGCAAGCTTGAATGCATAGAGTAGATCGCAGAGTTTATGCGCCGGCCGAAGGCCTTCTACCAACAGAGTCCTTTCTCTGTTGGTTAGCTTCTTTCCGCCGGCGCCTTCTTCTTTTTCCCAAGTCGCTAACCATCTGAGACAGGGCAGCTTTCGCAAGCTCGCCAAAAGAGTCGATCTTGGCTTTCTCTTTCTCGAGCCGTACATAATCTTTTTTGAACACGCTAAGCTCAGCTTCCGCTTTCCTGAGCTTAATATTGTCTTTCTCGATCCGAGCGACATAGCGCTGAAGTTCTTCTCTGGTCATAGTCGCTATGCCACTTAGCGATCACGGAACGAGTTGGATAACCAAGCTGATGAAAAACCTTGGCTGCATGATAATCACATTCAATATATAGCTACACTGCCTTAAGTTTCTGTTCGTATGAATACACTGACCCATCACCCCTCTCATTTTTTTGGGACTGATTTTTGTCAACATCCCCGTTCATGGAGGTTTGTGAGAAAACAGTACGGTTCATGGAGAAGTGTGCACAGACGCGTCGGTTATCGGTCGTTCGTGTTGGCAGCGCTGCCGACGGTAGTGCTGGCGGCAAGCTTTGATGCGCTGTCCGGCATCGGTGACATGGCTCTTGCGCAGCGAAGCGCAGCATGCAGGTTCTTCTCGCCCCGCTGGCGGCTAAAAGTGCACCGCTAAACCGTTTTAGCATAGTGGGACCATACCATCGCATTACCTAATCCTTACCATGCAACTGGTGATAAACCGTTTTAGTAATCAGTGCGCCGCGCGCCAGCGTCGGTGGCGCGACCGACCAAGAGGGACGGAGGGTTCGGTTGGGCAAAGTTGTTGTTCTGGGCAGCCTCAACATGGATATCTCAATTGAAGCAAGCCGTGTGCCGCAGCAGGGCGAGACGGTAGACGGCAGCAACCTGTGCATTAACCCTGGTGGAAAGGGCGCTAATCAGGCGGTTGCGGCTGCGCGAATGGGCGCTGCTACCACTATGGTGGGTGCTGTGGGCGCGGACGCCTTCGGTGCGGAGCTCGTGGGCGCGGTGGCTCAGGCGGGCGTGGACTGTTCACCTGTGCAGGCTCTGGGCTCGGACGTGTCAGGCGTTGCGCTGGTGATTCGCCACGAGGGTAACAATCGCATCGTCGTGGGTCACGGCGCCAACTACGCCGTCACACCGGATGCGGCGGAGCGCGCGCTCAGGAGCTTGCTGGCGCCAAACGACGTTTTCCTCACGCAGTTTGAGTGCCCGCCTGACACGGTTGAGCGCGCGGTGAACGTGGCCCATGAGCTGGGTGCTTACGTGATGGTCAACCCCTCGCCGGTGCGTCGGCTCTCTGCGGCATTTTGCCAGAAGGTTGACCTTCTGTGTCTCAACGAGTTGGAGTGCGCATACCTCTTGGACGTCTCCGTCGCAGAGCCCGGCACGCAATCGCCGCAGCCGCAGCAATCGCCGCAGGCAGCGCTCACGGCGCTGGGCGAGAAGGGCGTTCGCTCCGTGGTGCTGACACTGGGCGAGTGCGGCTCCCAGATCCTCCACGACGGCAGCTATATCTCCCAGCCAGCCTATGCCGTGGACGCAAAAGACACCACCTGCGCAGGAGATACCTTTGTCGGCACACTCGCCGCATGCATGGCGCAAGAAGTTGACATGCGCCGCGCGCTCAAAATGGCATCGGCGGCATCAGCGCTGGCATGCACGCAAGTGGGCGCCCAGCGCTCCATACCAAGCTTGGAACAGGTCACCAAGGCCTTAGAGGAAAGGTGGTAAGGATGGCAAAAGAGATGGCAAAAGAGACAATCATACTTGACACGGATCCAGGGATCGACGATGCCGTAGCCATTGGCATGGCGCTCGCATCAGATGAGGTGGACGTGAAGCTCATCACCACGGTGGGCGGCAACGTAAGTCTGGAAAATGTCACCAAAAATGCCCTCAAGCTGCTCAAATTCTGGAACCAGCACGTGGATGTGGCCGCTGGCGCCAAAGGTCCGCTGGTGCGAGACCTGGTCGATGCCAGCAACATTCACGGCGCCTCTGGTATGGAGGGCTATGAGTTTCAAGGCACGCAGGACGGCTGCTTGCTGAACGAGTGCGCAGTGGACGCTTCTTACCGCCTGATCATGGAGTCGGCCGAGCCCATAACCATCGTGGCCATAGGTCCACTTACCAACGTGGCGCTGCTGCTTAAGGTGCACCCGGAAGTGGGCGAGAAGATCCGGCGCATTGTGATGATGGGCGGAACGATAACGCGCGGCAACAAGGGTGTGCTTTCCGAGTTCAACGTGGCGACCGATCCTGAGGCGGCAAAGATTGTCTTTTCGTCCGGCGTGCCGCTGACCATGGTGGGGCTGGATATTGGCTGGAAGGCGTTGGTGCTGCCTGAAGACATTGAGGCGCTGCGCACGTCGGGTGCGACGGGGGAGATGGTCTGCGCGCTCTTCTCGCATTATCGCGGCGGGTCCATGAAGACGGGCCTTAAGATGTACGACCCCACGGCTATGGCTTACCTCATGAGGCCGGAGATGTTTGAGACGGTGGAGACCTATGTGGACGTGGAGCTGGCGGGCCAGCTGACGGCGGGCTGCACGCTGGTTGACCTCAAAGGGTACCTGGGCAAGCCTGCCAACGCCACGGTCTGCACCTCCATTGATGCACAGGCGTTTAGGTCGTGGTTTGTTGAGACGCTTACGGCGTGCAACAAGCTGCGCTAGATAGTGGCAAGCCGCAGGCAAGTCCAGGTGGCGGCAAGCTGCAGGCAAGAAATGTTCGCGTAGGAAGGAACGTAGGAGGTTTACATGAGCCCTGTCGTAATGGTTTTGTCGGCGCTTTTGGCAGTAGCGGTGATTGTCTACATGCTCATCAAGAAGCTCGACATCAAGATTGCCCTGTTCTTGATGGGTATCTTGCTGATGTTTGTTGCTATGGCAACCGGCGGTGGCATTGCCATCAAAGATTTTGAATCATCTGGCGTGCCGCTGCTCGATCCGCTTTTGGCCATCATTTCCATCTTCAAATCCACGCTGACCGGCGCCGGCTTCATCATCTTGGTGCTGGGCGGCTACACCTCATACATGAGCGCTATCGGTGCAAACGATGTCACCGTTTCTGTTCTTACCAAGCCGATAAAACACATTAAGTCCGCCTACGTACTGGTGCCCATCGTATTCTTGCTGGGAAACCTGCTCTCTCTGGTGGTGCCCAGCGCGTCTAATCTGGCCATTATTCTTCTTGCCACGCTCTATCCGGTGCTTCGCAAGGCTGGCATGAGCCCGCTGACTGCAGGCGCTGTGATTGCTACCTCCGCTACCGTTATGCCGACGCCGCTTGGTTCGGACAACGTCGCCATTGCCAACGAGCTTGCCAAGTATCCAGAGTTTGCAGGCTTGACGGTCTCTCACTACGTCTTTGCTTACCATGCGCTGGTGTCTATCCCCACGCTTATCTTTATGGCGGTGGTGCACTACTTCTGGCAAAAAGCGCAGGACAAGCGTGGCGTTGAGGCAGGAGAAGACCAGGCGGAGATCCAGGACATCAAGGTCATTGAGGGTTCTGGCCTCTACAAGTTTGTTTACGCACTCCTGCCAGTCTTGCCCATTCTTCTCCTGATCATTGTCTACATCTTGCAGCTTGCTGGCGTCACATCCATGAGCTTAAGTGTCGAGATCGCCACGCTCTTCTCGTTTGTTGTTGCCATCATCTGCGACCTTATCAAGCGCCGCAATGCGCACGATGCGCTGCAAGAGACTGAGAAGTTCTTCAAGGGGATGGGCGGTGCCATGCCTATCGTTGCCCTTTTGGTAGCGGCCTCTGTCTTTGTGCTGGGCCTTCGCTCCATTGGTCTCATCTCTCTACTGCAAGGTGCCATGACGGGCATGAACGGCAGCGGCATGGGATGGGTGTTGCCGCTCATCTTGATTGGCCTCACGGCACTCATTGTGCTGCTTTCGGGTTCTGGTACGGCGCTCTTCTTTGCTATGGTGCCGCTGATCCCGGCTTTGGCTGCAGCTGCGGGAATCTCTGCCATTGCGGTGGCTGTGCCTATGGGTCTGGCCGGAAACCTCCTGCGTGCGGTGTCTCCGGTGTCTGCGGTCGTGATCATTGTTGCCGGCAGCCTCAAGGTGAACCCACTTCAGATTGTGAAGAGGACAAGTGTACCCATGATTGCTGGATGCGTGTTCATGTTCATTCTTTCTATGGTGCTGTTCTTGTAAACTGCAAGTATAGAAGCTCAAGCAACCGCCCATGCGAGCCTCGTGTGGGCGGTTTTTGGTAGGTGCGAGCGGCGGGTGCATGAAGGCGACGTGCGGGCGTTGGCGCGCGACGGCGGCGCATGCGGTGCAGGAAGGCGTGGAGGTTGCAGTGGCTAACCAAAGAACGCGAACTACGCTTAAAGACATAGCGGAAGAGGTGGGCCTTTCTGTCACTGCGGTCTCCCTTACGCTCAACGGTAAGAAAGTTCGCCTGTCAGAGGAAAACAAGCAGCGCATCCGAGAGGTGGCGGCGCGCCGACATTATCACGCCAATTCGGTGGCACGGAGCCTGACCCTCAGGCGGACAGACACCTTTGGCTTACTGGTGCCAGACATTGAGAATCCCTTCTTTGCATCGTTGGCAAAGGCGCTGGAAGAGAGCAGTCGTAAGGACGGTAAGGCACTCTTTATTGTGAACTCCAACGACGACCCCAAGGCAGACGTGCGATCGCTTGAGATGCTGGCCGCGCGCGAAGTCGACGGCATCTTCATGGTCCCCAGTTACACGCCGCATGCCGAGGGCGCCCACGCCTGCGATCTTTCGGATTACACAGAGGTGAAAAATGTCCTGGCACACCTTGAGTGTCCGTACGTTATGGTGGATAGATCTACACCAAATACCTCATGTGATTGCGTTTCTTTTGATAACGTGACCGGTGCTGCCCTGGCAACGGCTCGCCTCATTGCCCACGGCCATCGCCGTATTGCTTGCATTGCAAACACCTGTTCCGTGAACGGTCTGGGCCGGCTCAAGGGCTATACGCAGGCGCTTGAGGCGGCTGGCATTCCCGTGGATGACAACATCATTTTTGAAAGCGATTACCACGAAGAGGGTGGCTATACCGCCGCTCAACGGCTAGCTCCCTACATCCTGGGCAGCACGTCGGACAGCCGACGCGTGACAGCGGTGATTTCCTGCAGCGATATGACCACGCTGGGCGTGATTGGCTACTTTAGGGAGGCAAAGATCTCCGTTCCCGGCGACTGCTCCATCATTTCATACGACAACAGCCAGGCGCTTCGGTTTGCCAGCCCCGGCATTACCGCTGTTGCCCAGGATATCCCACGTCTTTCTCGCTGTGCGTATGAGTGCATGATGAAGCGCATCGAAAACCCGGATGCACCCTACGCTAATGTGGTGCTCCAACCCGAGCTGGTACTGCGGGATAGCGTCATAACGCTCTGACCTACTGTGATGTATTGCTGGCGTTGCCGTGCCGAGCCGTGACTACCCGTGCTGGCATCGCCTCTAACACAAAACTCCATGAACCGTCGTGTTCGCGCCACGTTTGTCCAGATAAGATTTTCGGAAATCGACGGTTCATGGAGAAGTGTGCGCGGACGAGACAGAGTGTGGCGGCTCGCGCCACGATCTTCTCGCCCGACGCGACTTTACTGTGGAAATGGCGTTATACTTAGAAAGAAGTGTAGTCTACTGTAGAAAAAATGGTAGTTACTTAGGAACTTACCATCTCTACTTAGGAAGTTACTGTGGAAGTTGACTTCCTAAGTTCCTAAGTAACTTCCTAAGTAGGTTGCTCGGTACCTTCGCACCGAGCGCCGATCGCCGTGCACCGTGCACCGTGCACCTGCTTGAGTTGCTTCTTCAGTAAGTCTGCCAGAAGGCCACGGCAATACGCATTGAGGGGTAGAATTGGCTGCCATCACTAACGAACAAGAGCTCGAAGCTGCAATTAAGCTCATGAGGGCAGCAGGCACTGATCTTGCAGAGTATGAGCTCAAAACAGCCGTGGGCGACTTTCCTAAGTCCACGGTGGAAACTATTTCGGCGTTTGCAAACACGCATGGTGGCGTGCTGATTTTTGGCATAAAGGAGGGCGCTGGATTCAAGCAAGCGGCTGGATTTGATCCCAAGAAAACGCAGGCAAGCTGTGCTCAAGCTGCGCGAGAAGCTGTCGAGCCGCCCGTCCAAGCTGACATACATGTCATGATGTGGGAAGATGCGCCTGTCGTGGTGGCCAATATTCCTGAATGTCCTGCTCGGCGTAAGCCTTGTTATGTCAGGAAGTATGGCCAGCGAGAGGGATCGTACATTCGCACGGGGGATGGAGATCACAAGATGACCCCGTACGAAATCGACAGGTTTATAGAGAGCCAGTTAAGAAGTGCTCGCCATGACATGGCGATTGTTCCTGATGCTACGTTGGCTGACCTGGACAAAGAGCTGCTTCAAGCGTGGCTTGCGTCTGAGCGCGCCACGTCGTTTGGCCGGACGGATGCCATGGACGATGAAACGCTCATGGCAAATCGGCGCGTAATTGCAGAGGACGAGCAAGGCGTTTTGCGACCAACCGTAGCAGGCATTTTGGCGCTTGGCGTGTTCCCGCAGAAGTTCTTCCCAAGGCTTAACGTGGTATTTTCTAGCTATCCAGCGGGCGAGAAAGGCCAGCTCTCCTCAAGAGGAAAGCGGTTTGTTGATACCGCCAACATTGAAGGGCCTATACCGCAGATGGTGCTCTCTGCCTTGAGGATCTTGTCGCGAAATATCAGGCATGGGGCGATAGTGAAGGGTGCTCTGAGGGAAGACGTGCCGGATTATCCTCTCAACGCAGTTCGTGAGGCTGTGGCAAATGCTCTGATGCACAGGGATCTTTCGCCTGAGAGTCAATCCGAACCAGTGTTGATGGAGCTGTACCCAGATAGGCTGGAGATCAGCAATCCTGGTGGCCTGTACGGATCCTTAACGGTAGACCAGCTGGGTAAGCGTGGCGGTACTGCGTCGCGAAATCAAGCCTTGGCTCGTATTCTGGAAGATACTCCCTATGTAGATATAGATGGTACGCAGGGAAAAGTCGTTGAGAATAGAGGCACGGGATATCGGATTATTGAGAATTCGCTTGCCGAAGCGCTCATGGATAAGCCCGTCATAGACGCCCGCCTTGATCACTTCACGATAATGTTCAGGCATCGTAGCATGACCGAGCAGGAGGGTGCGGGCTATTCCAGAAACAACGTGTCCGAGGCAATTTTGGCGTTCATGTCATCACGGGAAAGTGTCTCCACATCAGAAGTTGCTTATGCGGCGGGCATTTCCAAGAAAACGGCAAGCAAGTACCTTAAGGAGCTCCTGAATCAAGATCTCATCGAAGGCATCGGATCCCTTAACAGCCCAAAGCGAAGATACCGCCTGAAAGGCAGGCAGTAGCATTCTTGCGTCGTGGTTCTACTTAGGAACTTACTGTCTCTACTTAGGAACTTACTGTGGAAGCTAACTTCCTAAGTAAGTTCCTAAGTAGATTATTAAATAGGTTGTTACGCGCCAGCCGTGTCAAAGGTGCCTCATGCGAATGACCTGCGACATCTCGAGGTGCTTCGAGGCTTGCTGAGGTACGTCATGTGCGCCGACCGCAGTCGTGAACGGTGGTGATGTATTGCTGGCATTGTCGCGCCGAGCCGCAACAACCTGCGCTGGCGCTGCCTTTGGCACATAACGCCCTAGCTGTCGTTTTGCTCTGCGTTTGTTCAGTTTAGGAAACCGAGCCGAGGCTCGTACGGGCCGCAAGTTCACCGCACGCTTGCCGCGTTTACGCTCAAAGGTGCCGGTCCTGCCTACGCCATCACGTGCGAAAGCCACTTTTGAATCGTCTTGGCACTGCCGCGCTCAGCGTCTTGCATGGACAGCGGGAGGCCATCCTTGACCTGCGAGTTCCTGGCAAGTTGCGCGATGGTTCGGTACGTTTTTCCGTCGCGCGATCCCATGTGCGTGTTAAATGGAATGACGGTTTTACCGCTGAGATCGGCCTGGTCAAAGAAGGTGTAGAACGCCATAGGGAAGGTGTACCACCACATGGGGTAGCCGATAAAAACCGTGTCGTAGCTATTTAAATCCGGAAGCGGCTTAAGTGCGGGGCGCGCGTCTGTGTCGTGTTCGTGTTTGGCGAGAGCTGCAAGCGCATCGTAGTGGTCTCGGTTGCTGTCATATGGTGTCTGAGGTGCAATTTCTGCCAGATCTGCGCCAGTTTGCTTGGCGATCTCTTCTGCTACGAGCTTGGTGGATCCGTAGACGGAAAAGTACAAGACAATAGCGTGTGTCATGTGAATTCCTTCTGCTCGATTGTGCGTGCTGCCGACTACAGGCCAACAGCATGCGTGGAGGTTTTGCTTCTATAAGCACTGTTGGCTCAATAATGGCAGGAAAATATGCAGAAGAACAATGCAACCCCGACATAATACTATGCGCCATGAGCATAGAGTGCCGGTCGGTATGCTGCGCTCCAATCATTTTGTTCATTCGAGCAACTATGCCCAAGAACGTTCGCATGTGGTGAGAAGAGACCTGGATCCCGAAGCTGGAGATGCCCCGTACAAATCCCTTGTCGCCAGCTCTGCCATCAACGGGGGGTAGGGTGGTTGAAATGTGGATGCGCGGGTGCGTGCAGCAAGAAGCTTAAAGGGACCTGAACGCCTAGTTGTATTAACTGCCAGCACCTCTATAATTAATCAGTTGTGTATTTTTAAAGCGTAGTAAGTAACCTGATTTAATTCGAGGCAACGGGTGAATGTAATGCCAAAACGTACCCATCGACATCCTATCGCGCGATCAGTAATCTCAACAGTTACCGCATGCGCCCTCATGGTTTCGGGTATTCCCCAAGATGCGCTGGCAGGTCTTGCTGGCGGCTCAGCGGCTCAGGCACGTACCAGTGCGCAGACGCAAGAAGTGCAATCAGCCGCGCAAGATTCTTTCAACGCAGATGCTATCAGCATCTCAAATAGCACTGCTCAGGGCGATAAGAACAACGGTGATTCAAGCTCCACCGCAGATGAGACAGGTGCCGCAAGCACGGAAAACGCGCGCTCAGAGGTAGCTTCAAGCGCAGGTGCCTCCAGTGCAGCGGCGGATCGGCAGCGTAACGCCAGCGACACCGGCACCGCCAACAGCAGCGCCATCGCCACCGCAAGCGATGCCGGCGACCCCTACATTGGCGTAGAGGATAACGACAACGACAAGGCCGATGTCCGCGATGAGTCCGCGGGTGCGGCAGATGAGCTCGATGTCACGGCGCAGACGGTTTCAGACCTCACATCTTTTCTCGCCCAGCTGCGCCAAACGCCTGCCTCTACCAGCGATAATCCCCAAGGTGATGGCACCACCATCCAGTCGCTCAACGTGAAGTGGCTGACGGCCGACACCGCAGACAACGGAGACGACTCCTCGCTCGTGCTTGCGCCCACCACCACCGACGCGCAACAGGTGCAGGCGCAGATCGACTTCACGCTGTCCGGTGAGCACGACTACGACGTCGGCAGTATTCGCGTGCGTATTCCCGCGCACATCTTCTTTGGGCGCCAGGGCCAGGCACTGGGAAACGTGGCGCTGCCCTTGGCGGAGAGCCCGTCTACGCGCACGGATTTCAACTGGTCCTACATTGAAGCGGGCGAGAATGGCAAGGACTCGTACTACATTCTCACCAACACGCGCCAGCTGAAAGCGGCGACAACTGCCTCCATACAGCTGGCGTATGAGAACGTAAATCCGCTCGACGTGGTGGACGGCCAAACGTCCGAGGTGCTTCAGCCCACCATTGAGGTAACCACGTACAAAGGAAACACGCTCACGCGCACAGCTTCGCAAGAGCTCACTGCAGCCATTGACACGCAAGAGACGGTCTCAAGCGCACGGGCTACTGCGGACCAGTACCACATCTATACCGCCGCACAAATGACAGAACACGGCTGGACCATCCCTGACGGCATGGAGTCAGAAGACGGTCGCTACCTGGTTACGTACTGGTATACCCGCGCCACGCACAACGGCAACACACCCTATACGCTCACGTATGAAAACACGCCCAGCACAACTGCCACGCTCGACGACAACAGCACCATCGACGTGAAGAGCTTTGCACTTCAAGATGCGTCGGGTACGGAACGTGAAAACAGTTGGGTGGAAGACGGCACGACAAAATTCGTGTACCCCCGGGTAGCCTACCCGCTTTCGCAGTTTAAGGCAGATACCAACTATAAGCTGTCGCTTACCAGCACCTGGTCGCTCACGCAAATTGATGACAGTCAGAAAGACCACGTAAGCACGGCTGAGAACGCCGCCACCATGAACGTGGTGTATCACACCCCCACAGAAACCTCTAACGACGGGAGTTTCTCGTTCCTCAAGTGGGGCGATGATAACGACGAAGCCATGACGTCTCACAGTGACTACACAACCTACGTACTCACCGGAACCTCGGGCGGTGCCAACTGGTATGGCTACTACGGCGATGCGCTCAATAAGCTCACTAACAGCAAAAATCCTGAGCTCTCCTACCAGCAATCTCTGACCGGATACGCGCTACAGTGGCTGAAAAAAGACAACGCAGCCGGCACGCAGGTCTCAGATTTTGGCGCGCGCAACATCACCATCACGCTTAAAAGTGGCAAGCTTGCGGCCTCTGATGCGCCCAAGGCGACAAGCACGGAGCTTCAGCCGGGCACGGACTACACCTACAGCGGCCTTCAGCTTATCCGGCCGACCATCTACCAGGCAATTCAATATGACGCAAGCAATGACGACCAAACGACGGTCGTCAAAGATACCAACGGCAACTCCATCTATATTGGTTCGGGCGGCTATGCGTATGGCGGCACATATGGCATGGGCTACTCCGTTGACCTGGATTCCTCACACGTTCCTGCCTATGTGGTAACCGCGTATGATGCTCAGGGCGCAGTCCTTGACACGCAAAACGTGAGCTGGTCAGAAGGCGAGAAGATCAAGTCTGTAGAACTTCCAGACGGCACCTGCAACTACAGTGTCTCACTGACCTTTGGCAAGGCAGCCGCCGACGGAACGTATGTGGCCGGCATCCGCGATGGCTACGTGATGCCAAAAGTTACGCTCAAGAGCAGCAGCACAACGCTTACCACCCTGGCTTCCAGCCTCATGAACAGTGGAGTTACAACGCCTTTGGCATATGTGACCAGCAACAGCACGGTATCCGTGGCATCCGAGGGCGGCGCAGACGTGCGGTCGGTAGACATCTCCGGTACCGACCGCCTGACCGGCTACAGCGCCGATATTGAGGTCATTCCCTCAAAGAGCTCCACGTACAAGGTGGACAACACCAACAAGATGACCACGATCACCTATACGGCCAGTGTGGAGGAGCGCTCGCGCATTACCAGCGCCAGCACGTGGCAGTCTGCCGTGGCAAACGGTGGCATTGCGGCCGACACCAGCGGCACGTGGTATGACCTGCTTCCGCGCGGCGTGGTGCCCAACCTTTCCACCATCAAGCTGCGCGACGGCGACCGCGTGACAGACTCCTATACCATTGCCAATTACAAGAACACGGGCCGCACGCTTCTGGTGGTCAAGGCGGACCTTGCGCCCACGCCGGTCTCCTACCAGCGAGACAACGCCGCCACCGCATACTATGCCGACAAACCCACCATCACCTTTGACGCCACTTACACGTTTGACCAGATGCGCTACACGGGTGAAGAGGTCCACAACGTTATTGCGTACGAATCGGACAACGAAACCCTGGGTAACGTGGAGGGTGCCCAAGGTGAGCCTGATAACCCGCGCGCGGGCGAGAATACCTTGAGCTCGCAGGCGTTTCTCGCCGGCGCTGAAGGCAACGCCGAGCGCGATGCCATGACCGACCTTGATTCCACCACGGACAAGCCCGCCTTTGCCTACGCGGGCACAACCACGACCATCGAGGGCGCCTTGAAGAGCACTGTTGGCGGACTTTCAATTGACGCAATGGCAAACGACAGTGGCGTCTGGGGCCGGGGAACCAGTGAGGAAGCTGCGGAGACCAGCCAGACAAGCGCCATCGATGCCTTTGTGGGCGGCGGCTACCAATATAGGCTTGCCGCGTTTGCCGTAGGCGAAAATAACCTTTCTGACCTGGTGTTTTACGACGTGCTGGAGAGCTTTGACACCGAGGACAAGGTAGACGCGGGCGACACCACCTGGAAGGGCAAGCTGCTCTCAGTCGACGTGAGCAACCTGAAAAATGCTGGCGTCGACGCCAAGGTCTATTACTACACGGGCGATGCCATCACCAAGCCGGATGATATTACCCGTGCGGATAGTAGTTCTTCGCTTTCTGAAGTGGCCGACTTCACCAAAGCGGGGTGGACCGACCAGCTTCCCGCTGACACGTCTACGGTCAAGGCCATTGCCATCGACGCCAGCAAGAAAACGGACGGCTCGCCCTACGTGTTGCAGAGCGGAGACTCCCTTTCCGCCTACGTGAAGATGCTGGCGCCATCGGGCGAGAAGGGCCTTGGCTATGTAGCTCCCAGCAAAGGCGGCACCTCCAGCGATGCCGACGGCGCACACGCCTACAACAACGCATTCCTGTGGAGCACAAGCGTTTCTGGCGACTCGAATACCCCGATAGCAAGCGGACTTTCTCGCGTTGACTACACCAAGGTGGGGCTTGTGCCCTTCAACGTTTCGGTGAAGAAGACCTGGGACGACAGCAATGACCAGGATGGCAAGCGCGCAGATGCCGTGACCGTGCAGCTGCTCAAAAACGGCCAGCTTGACCGCTCGGTTACGCTGGACGGTGCTGCTGACACTCAAGACAGCAACGCCCAGGATGCCAATTACGAAAGCGATGCGTGGACAGCGCTGTTCAAAGGCCTTGCCTATTACGATGAAAACTACAATGTGAACCGCTATTCGGTGCGTGAGGAGTCCGTGCCCAGCGGCTATACGGCCAGTCTGCAGAAAGAATCGGACACCAACTACACCATCACGAACACATACGTGCCAGAAACGGTGAGTGTTTCTGGCATCAAGACGTGGTCGGAAGATACCGAAGATGTGCGACCTGACTCAATTACCGTGCAGCTGTTCCGAGATGGCGTGTACTACCGTTCCCAAATTGTACATGCCGACGCCAACGACGAATGGCGCTACGACTTCAGTGACCTTCCGCGCTACCACGACGGCGGGACGCCGTATGCCTACACGGTGAAGGAGAACACGGAAGACTACCAGACGGCCGTCAACGCCACGACCGATGATGCCACCGGCAACGTAGTGGCAAACATCTCAAACACGTATCACCCCTACGGTGACCTGGCCATTTCTAAGACGGTGACGGGCGCCACGGCTGCTACCGTGGGCGATAAGTTCCAGTTCACGATTCGCCTCACCAAGGCAGACGGCAGCGACTTTGCCGATCAGGTAGCCTACACCATTGTCCCAACCAGCGACGATGCAGGCAGCGCTACCAGCGACGGAACCGCCAGCGAGCCCACCAGCGGCACCTTTACCAACGGTCAGACGTTAGAGCTGCAAGACGGCCAAACGCTCACGTTGAAAAACTTGCCCAAGGGCGTGCAATACACCGTTATTGAAAGCGCCAAGGCAGGCTATACCACCAGCTCAAGAACGCTTTCTGGCACCATTTCATCCCTGGTGACCTCGCGCGCGGATTTCACCAACAACTATGCCACGCAGGGCACGGCAAATCTGAAGGCAACCAAGGCGCTCGATGGCGCAAGTTTGAAGGCAAACCAGTTCCGCTTCTTGGTGAAAGACCAGAACGGCACGGTTGTAAGCACTGCCACCAACGAAGCGGATGGTTCAATCAACTTTGGCGCGCTGCGCTTCACGGGTGCCGACGACGGCAAGACCTACACCTATACGCTTTTGGAAGAAAATACTGGCCGCGCGGGGTATACCTACGACAGCTCCAGCTATACCGCAACCGTGGCACCCAAAGACAACGGCGACGGAACCATGAGCTGCACGGTTACCTACACAGACGCCACCGGTGCCGCCGCCACAACGCCGAGCTTCCAGAACGATTATGCGACAACGGGCTCTGTGGAGCTCGTGGCTTACAAGAAGCTCGTGGGTGGCAATATTGCTGACTACGCCGACCAGTTCACATTCCAGCTCTACGACGCGGCAAACAACCCGCTCTACCTGGATTCTGACGGCCGCGCCACCACCACAGACACTGGCACGCCTCTCACGGCAACGAGCGACGCCAACGGCATCGTGCGCTTCAAGCTCGCCTTCACGCAGGACGACCTGATGGCAGATGACGGTAGCTACGCCGACACGAAGAGCCTTATCTTTACTGCTCAGGAACTTGCGGGCAGTGACGACAACATCACGTATTCAGGCGAGAAGCGCAGCTGGCGCGTAACGCTGTCTGACAACGGCGACGGCACGCTTTCGGCTGCCACCGACAACGTCAGTGTGGCGGAAGACGGCACGGCGACCCACACCGATGAGCTCCCCGTATTCACCAATACCATGAAGCCCGGCAGCTTGTCGGTAGAAAAGCACGTGGACGGTGAGAGCCCCGATCCCAATACGGAGTTTGAGTACACCATCAAGCTGACAACACCCGATGGACAAAAGCTTCCCGACACGCTGAACTACGAGCTCTCTGCTGCCGATAGCAGTGCGGATGCTGCAGCGGCTGCGGCAACGGCTGCGGCGGAGCCGGCGGCGGCTCCTGCGACGGAGACGCAAGCAGCAAGCGAGGCTGATGAGGATGCAGGACCGTTTGCCACCATCAGCAACACGTTCTTCTCGGCAGTAAAATCAGTGCAAAATGCGTTCTCTGGATTGTTGCGCGCATCTACTCAAACCGACGTTGTGCGCACTGGTACCAGCCCCGATGAGGGCACGGCCTATGCGGTTTACAACGCGACCGACAAGTCGCTTACGTTCATACGGTCTAACGAGACGGTTACCAGCGGCACCGACGGCACTATCACCGATTGCGAGGGCAATAGCTACAGCGGCATCATTTATACCGGGTTTGAAGAACCTAATGAGTCATGGTCAACAAACAGCGCTCCTTGGTATGGGTACAGAACAGTCATCACGAGCGTAGTGTTCAAAGATCAAATTAAACCCACAGCCTTGGATTTTTGGTTCTATCAGTTCACGAGCTGCCCGACACTTACCAAACCGCAAAACCTGATTACTTCCGACGTCACTTCCATGAAGTTCACCTTCGGTGCCTATGATCGTTCTAGTGCTTCTGGTTTTACCAGTCTTGATCTTTCCACCTGGGACACCTCAAATGTAAAGAACCTGTACTACACGTTTAGTTATTGCACCAAACTTACCGATTTGAAAATCAGCACATGGAATACTAGTAGCGTTACAGATATGACCGGCACCTTCGTGGCATGCACTTCACTTGCGTCTGTTGACGTGACAGACTGGAACACCGAAAACGTGACTTCCATGAGCTATACATTCAGTAACTGTGAAAACCTTGCAAACCTAGATCTTTCAAAATGGAACACGTCTAATGCCACAAACATTTCGGGACTCGTGAATGGAACTGCTCTTACGAGCATCGACCTTTCCAACTTCGATACCAGAAATGTCACGAGCATGAGACAGATATTCAAGAACTGCAGCAAATTGACGAGTATTACGTTTGGCAGTAACTGGAACACCGACAAAGTCAACACTATGGAAGACATGTTTAGTGGCTGTTCCTCGCTTGAAGCGCTTGACTTGAGCAACTTCAAGGGAGACCTTCTTGGCACCGTAGTAAACAGCACACCTGGCGTGTTTGATTACACACGCAGCTTGAAGTCAATCAAAATCGGCCATGCAAGCTTCTTGCAGAAGATTACATTCAATAGCGTACGCAGGACCTCTACCTATACCGGAAAATGGGTCTTGCAAGGTAGTGATACGAGCTACTATCCAAATGATATCAAGACACTGGCAACAGAACATCCAGACCAGGTTATTGGTACCTGGGAGTGGGAAAAGGTGAGCTACGCCATTACCTTCAACAAGAACGCCACCGATGCATCCGGCTCGATGATGCAGCAAAAGTTCTCTGGCGATCCAGTGACGCTTTTGCCCAACACCTTCTATCGCTTGGGCTACAACTTTACGGGGTGGAACACCAAAGCCGATGGCACGGGAACCGCATATGCCGACGGAGCAACGATTAGCAGCATTACTGCACCACTCACGTTATATGCGCAATGGGCTGCAATCGACACATCCGTAACGCCAGTTGATGGCACCTTTACCCTGAAGCTCAAAGCGGGCGAGAAGGCCACGTTCACAAATCTCCCTGCGGGCACCACCTACCAGGTAGTAGAGGCCGCAAAGAAAGGCTGGACCAACACGGCTGCAAGCGGTACCTCGGGCACCATTGCGAGCAACGCCACCAAACAAGCAAGCTTCACCAATGCCTACGGCGTGACCAGCGTGAGCGCCACCATCAGCGCCACAAAGACGCTCGACGGTGCCACACCGGCCGACGGCGCATTCACGTTCTGCCTGACCGCCGAGGACAACGACGCAGGCGTGGCAACGCCGCTTCCTGCTGGCGGAACCGCAGGCCAGGGCAACAGCGTGACCACCACCAACGCGGCGGGAGATGTCACGTTTGGGCCTATCGTGTTTGCTGTGGCGGGAGAGTACCACTACACCATTTCCGAGGTGGACGGCAACGACAGCGTCATCAACTATGACAGCCACCAGGAAGGCGCCACAGTACATGTGACCGACGATGGCGAGGGAACGCTTTCTGCCACGGTCACCTACGATACCGATGGCCCAAACTTCAGCAACAGTACCAAGCCGGGCTCGCTTGCTATCAGCAAGGTCGCTCAGAACACTACCGCAAAGGAAGACGGCACATCTCCGGAAGACGGCGCCGCGTTCACCTTTACCGTGGGACTCACACAAAACGGGTCTGCACTCGATGGTAACTATACCTACACAGTGCAGGACAGCTTGGGTAATGCGGTCACAGGTGCTGGCGGTAGCGTGGCAAACGGCGGCACGATCAGCATCGCAGCAGGTCAGACAGCTACCATTGCCAACCTTCCCGCAGGCAGCTCCTACACGGTGAGTGAGGCGACAGCAGGCAGTGGCTGGTCGCAGACGGGTGCAACCAATGCCACCGGTACAATTACGGCTAACACAACAGCGGAAGCAACCTTCACGAACTCCTACAGCGCTACGGGTACTGCTACGGTAACGGGCAAAAAGCAGCTGCTTGTACCAGGCGCCGACGGAAGCTGGACACCTGACAGCAGATGGGATGAGGGCGTGTTCCAGTTTGCGCTATACGCGGCAGATAAAAACGGCAACGCCACCAGTGATGCCCTTGAGACCACGTGGAACACAAAGCCTGCTGATGATACTCACACGGCAAATTTCACCTTTGACCCGCTGTCATACTCGCTGGCAGATCTTGATGGACAAAGCTCAAAGACGTTTAACTACATCATCAAAGAGGTCGTGCCTGACGGTGCAGTAAATGTTGCAGATCCGCAAAATCCAACAGCTGACGCCATGTATGCGTATGACGGCATTCTCTACAGTGGCGCTACCAAAAAGATCACGGTGACCGTAACCGACAACGGCAGCGGCACGCTGAGCACACGCGTTGCCTACGACGACAACACCTTTGTGAACTATCGTCAGACGGGCAGCGTACAGATTTCCAAGATTGTGGACACGGCCTCAATCGCAAAGCCGGATCAGACCTTCCCGTTTAAGGTGACGTTCTCAGGGCAGACAGACCTTGCGTATGCGGTCACATACACCAACACGGAAACGGGTGAAGCTACTGGCACTGGCCAGGGCAGCGTCAAGAGTGGAGATACCATCAGCCTGGGTGCTGGCCAGACGGCTACCATTTCTGGCGTGCCTGTTGGCACTACCTATACGTTTGAAGAGGAGCTGCCCGCAGGTTGGACGCAGGTATCGGCAACCAACATGAGTGGCACCATCCAGCCAGATTCCACAACGGGCGCCAGCACGACCACGCCCACGGCAGAGGTGCACAATGCCTATGCCGCCAGCGGCACGGCCGAGCTTGTGGCAACAAAGCAGCTCAAAGGTGGCAAGCTGGAGGACAAGCAATTCTCGTTCATTGCAACGCAGATTGCGGAGGATGGAACAGAGGCACCGCTTTCAGAGGCATACAACGACGCGCAGGGACGCGTTGCCATTGGCACGATCACGTATGCGCTGACAGACCTTGAGGGAGCAGCGCACAAGACCTTCCACTACCGCGTGCAAGAGACAATTCCTGAGGGCGCCACGCAGGTGGACGACACCCACTATGATTACAACAACGTTCGCTATGATGCGCAGGTCTTTGACATCTTTGTGGACGTGAGCGATAAGGGCGACGGCTCGCTTGAGGTGACACAGACCGCAGAACTCAACGGCAGCCCGGTGGACACCGCAACCTTTACTAATGCCTTGCTGTTTGACCTGCCGAGCACAGGTGGCATGGGTACGGGCAAGCTGGTGGCAAGCGGTCTTGCGGTGATGTTTGTGGCCGGCGCAGTGCTGTACATGCGTCGACGCCGTACGCGCGAGGCATAAAACACAGCCCCTATGCAGGTAATACTGCGCAGGGGCTGCATGTTTTTATCGCCTAGAAAATGAGCTATAAGCTACGTGCGCTTTGTGCGTCTTGGGCGCCTACAGCTTCCAGAGAATAGCGCGGGCAACTATGCTTAATTAAGTAAATTGTGGCTTACTCTCTGATCCGCACATAGTGGTCTGATTCTGTATGCGCAGTGGACGAAGAAAGCAACACCGAAGGACTGGATACTGACGATATCATGGCAGCGGCTCGCAGACTGCGGAGAAACTAGTCTCTAGGCGGTGCGCAATACGCACGGCGCCCTCATGCAATCATGCGCGCCATCCGCGCTGACCAAATTACCTGCTACTTTTGTGCTTGCGCCAGGCGAGTGGAGTCATCTGGTACCTCCTAGAAAACGCGCTGGTGAGACTGCCTTGGCGGATGAAGCCAACTCGATGGGCTATCGCGCCAATGCTGAGATCTGTTCTCACCAGTAGCCGCGCGGCCTCTTCAAGCCGCTGGTCGCGGAGCCATTGTATGGGAGTTGTGCCCTCGGTGGCGTGAAACATCCTCGTGAGCTTGCTTTCACTAACGCACGCCACATGGCAGAGTTTTTCGACCGAGAGGGGTTCAGCTAGGTGTTCGCGGGCGTAGGCACAAACCAGATGGAAAGCCGTACGGTCGGCAGGCGGGAGGGGGAAGGCTTGCTTGCTTGAGCAACTTTCATGCCAGCTCATGAGCAGTATGCACGCCAGAGCGCCCGCGAGATCCGCGCAAACAACCAGCAGCAGGAGTTTCTCGCCGGCCTCCAGGAGCGACTTGACATGTTTCTAGACGCACAGCTGGGCTCCGAGCTTGTTATGGGCTCGGTTGTCTCTGTCACGCAGGCGTTTTTGAAGTTCGGCATTGCGACCACTATCACACTTGGCTCTGCGCTGCTCGTCTCGGGCCAGGTTTCGTTCATGACCTACTTTGCATTTCTGCTCATCGTCACACGCGCCTATGACCCGGTGCAGACGCTTTTGCAGTCAAGCGCCGAGCTGCTTGATATGCGGCAGTCCATCAAGCGCACAGATGCGCTTGCCAAGGAACAGCCCATGCAGGGTACCTGTGATTTTGCACCGCACGGACACGACTTGGTATTTAACCACGTCTCGTTTACCTATGGCGACTCGTGCGGCCACGCGGAAGCGGGCGAGAAGCGCCAGGTGCTTGAGGACGTATCCTTCACCGCGCTCGAGGGCGAGGTTACCGCACTTGTAGGGCCTTCTGGATCCGGCAAGTCTACCTGCGCCCGACTTGCGGCCCGCTTCTGGGACACAACAGGCGGGAGCGTCTTGCTTGGTGGGGTGGACGTCTCGACCGTGGATCCAGAGACGCTGCTTGGCCACTACGCTGAGGTCTTCCAGGATGTGGTCCTCTTTGATGAGTCCGTGATGGAGAACATCCGCCTGGGCCGCTGCGGTGCTACCGACGAGGAGGTCCTTGCGGCTGCACGTGCCGCCAACTGCGACGATTTTGTCTCGCGCCTGCCTCACGGCTATGCCACCAAGATTGGCGAGAACGGCGAGCGGCTCTCTGGTGGCGAGCGCCAGCGCATCTCTATTGCCCGAGCGCTGCTCAAGGGCGCACCGGTGGTGCTGCTCGACGAGGTCACGGCGTCGCTTGACGTCGAGAACGAGGCTAAGGTGCAGACCGCTCTCTCCAACCTGCTTGCCGACAAAACGGTCCTTGTCATTGCCCATCGCATGCGTACCGTAAGAAATGCTGATAAGATCGTCGTGCTCGAAGAGGGTCGCGTCGTTGAGCAGGGCAGTCCCGCCGAACTCATGGACGCTGGGGGCGCGTTTGCACACATGGTGGAGCTCCAGTCACGCTGAGTTGTGCGACGTCAACTACCGCATGTCCACCTTATGAAACGTGCAGTACCCTTGCGCTGTTGAAGGGCACGGGCAGCGCAAGCTCCTCAAGAACCTCTCGCCGCTCACGCACAAGACCGACGAGTGCGAGCTCAAGAAGGTGGAGTGGTCGTTCGCGGGCGTGCTTGTGAGCGACCTGTCCCTGTCGCTGCTCAACATGGTCTACGCGGACCTGCGAGAGGAGTACGGCATGTCGCAGCGCGGCTTCCACAAGCTCAACGCCGTTATGAGCCAGGTGATGGATCTCGCCGTGAAGGAGCACCTGACCGAGCACAACCCTTGCCGCGCCACCTGGGTCGAGAAATGGCGGGTCACGATCTCCTCGGTTGCCGAGCTCCTGGAGATCCAGCGCGGGGCAGGCGCGCCCATTGCCATCGACGGGAGCCGGCTCACTGTCATGGCGAGGGGCACGTAAGCCCGTCGAACCGGATGGGCCCGATTGGACTTATCTCGACTTGTCGGATGGTTTTAGTCCAATAGGAAGTCCAATCGGGTCCCTCCTAGTCGTAAAATAGGACTAAATCATTCCCCGACAGCCCTTTTTAGTCGTAAATAGGACTTGCTTACGACTATCGGAACCAACTGGAGCGACCTTGTACTACAGCAACTCCGACGTGATAGAGCTTATCAACAGAATCGAGAAGCCGTATGAGACCGAGGTCGTCGAGCTCAAGGAGGCCAAGCACGACTTCAGCTTCAAGGACCTCGGAAAGTACTTCTCGGCCCTGAGCAACGAGGCGATCCTGAGGGACAAGCAGGACGCATGGCTCCTCTTCGGCATAGACAACGACAAGGCCATCTGCGGCACCGCATATCGCGCGGACAGCCCCGCGAGGCTCCAGGCGCTTAAACGGGAGGTCGCCGGGCACACCAACCACCGCATGACGTTCAGGGAGATCCATGAGCTCGAGATTGGAGGGAAGCGAGTTCTCGCCTTCCAGATCCCCGCAGCGACGCCCGGCATGCCGACCGCCTTCAACAATGCCGCCTGGGCGAGGGAGGGCGAGTCGCTCGCGCCCCTGCCCATCGACAAGTACGAGCAGATACGGCAGATGCGCCGCCCCGACTGGAGCGCCTTAGAGGTCGAGGGAGCGACGCACGACGACCTCGACTCGGAGGCGGTGGGCCGTGCGGTTGAGCTGTTTCTCGCAAAGCATGGCCGCCACAGAGACGCGTTCGCGGGGATGGACGAGCGGGCGATACTCGACAAGGCGAGCTTGACCCGGAATGGGAAAATCACCCCGGCCGCCCTCATCCTAGTCGGAAAGCCCGAGTCGATCCACCTCCTCGGCGACGTCTCGCCGCGCATCACCTGGACGCTCTACGCATCGGACGGCTCTGTGACCACCTACGAGCACTTCAAGCCGCCGTTTCTGCTCGCCGTCGACCGGGTCCTCGGCAAGATCAGAAACGAGAGGTACCGGTTCAACGCAAACGGGGCGAGTCTCTTCCCCGTCGAGGTGAGCCAGTACGAGCCCGAGATAATCAGGGAGCTCCTCAACAACTGCATCGCGCACCAGGACTACTCTATGCAGGGGCGCGTGAACGTCGAGGAGTTCGAGGACCACCTCGTGTTTCTCAACGAGGGGACGTTCATCCCCGAGACCATCGAGAAGGCGATGCGGCCTGGCTTCAGGCCGAGCTACTACCGCAATCCCTTCCTCTGTGAGGCAATGGTCCAGATGGATATGATCGACACCATTGCCATGGGGATTCCCAAGGTCTTCCAGATGCAGAGGGGCAGGTATTTCCCGCTGCCGACGTATGATCTCAGCGACCCGAACCGCGTCGAGGTCACCATCTACGGCAAGTCGATCAACGAGAGCTACAGCCGACTCCTCTACGCCCACCCCGACCTTCCCATGGACATCGTCTACCTTCTCGACAAGGTCCAGAAGCACGAGGAGGTCACCCGGGAGCAGGCGGCGAGGCTCCACGAGCTCAAGCTCGTGGAGGGGAGGTACCCCCAGCTCTCGATCACGAACTCCCTAGCCGCCGAGACGGGGCAGGAGGTCACGTACACGAGGAGCAAGGGGCTCAACGAGGAGGCGTGCAAGTCGCTCATCGTCCAGATGCTCTCCGAGACCGGTCCCGCGCCTCGCGCGAAGATCGTGGCGCTCTTGGACGACCTGCTCCCGGCGAGCCTCAGCGACCAGCAGAAGTCGAAGAAGGTCTCCAACCTCCTGAGGAAGATGAAGAGAATCGACAAGACGATCGACAGCGACGGTGTCGGAAAGGTCGCGCGCTGGCGGGTGGTGTAGCCTACCTCCCCGTACCCATGCTGCACTATGCGTCGAAACAGACCTGTGGCACGCCGTCCTGCGGTATGCCTCGCCTTCGTCCCATCGAGTTTGGACGCGCCTGCGCCACGGGCTTCGCCGAGGAGAATTTCGCGCGCCAAGTACTTCTACGATCGCGGCATCCCGGTGATAACGTTCCAGGGCCCGGGCCAGGGTACCTCGCTGTATTACAAGCAGATGTGGCTCACGGAGGACAACTTCATCGACGCCGTCCGCGCGGTTATCAACTACGTGCGCTCCAACGACCGTATCGGCGACACCGTGGTGCTCTACGGCATCTCCTACGGCATCTCCTACGGCGGCTTCCTCGCCATGCAGGCCGCCTGCGCGCTGAACGACGATATCTGCGGCCTTATTGTACGTGGCGGCACCGATAAGACCGACACGCTCACCCGCCACCCCTGGGCCGGGCAGGAGGACTTCTACCTCCACGGGTTCCTGCATAAGCTCAACGTGGACACGCTCGAGGAGTGCTCCCGCCTTTCCGCCGCGCAGGACGTGACTGACCAGCTGTACAAAATCACCAAGCCGCTGCTGAACGTCCATTCCAAGGAGGATCCGATTCTGGGGGTCGAGGGCGCCAAGCGCATCTTCGAGCTGAGCTCCTCGGAAGACAAGTACTACGCCGAGTACAACACGAATAGCCACACCGTCAACGATATGGATGACACTGCCAGCGCCTTCGCGGCGGACTGGATGAAGTTGCTCATGGTCACGGCGGCGCGGGCCGCTAAACACGCTCAGTAGTCTAAACTGAATAACGCAAGACGAATGCCGGAAGGGGCGCGAGCGGTTGCGCCCCTTCCGCGTTTTTTGGGAAGGTGAGGGTGTTGGCCGCAAAGACACGGGACCGCATTGCCATGACGGCCTTGACGATGCTGAACGACGAGGGCTACGGTAATGTCTCCTTGAGGCAGATCCCTGCGGCATCCGACATCGCGCTCGGCACGCTGTCCTACCACTTCCCCAAAATCGAGGACTTGGTGCTGTACCTGCTCTCCGACTTGCACGAAGGATGCGAAAACCTGCTCAGCGCCCCTGAAGAGGGCGCAACGTTCGGCGATATTGTGAGCATCTTCGCTGCGGCCGAGGAAAATCGGCAGCGCTACCCATTTTACTTCCGGGACATTTCCCACATTATTGCGAACTCCCCTGAGATGATGGAGGAGACGCGGCGTTTCGAGGGCATCCTGCTCGATCACATCTACCGCGCGCTGCTCAGCTTGCGCGACCAGGGAATCGTGCGCCCAGCCCTGCGCGACAGCGACTTAAAAAGCTCTGGCATCCGAAATGGTCGCCGCGGAGACGAGTTGATCGGAATGCTGCTCGCCCCATGCGGTGCTTGCGGGTGATGCCGATGGGCTGGCGCAAACGCTCTGCGGTATGCTCGCGCTGTGCGTTGCAGATGAGCATCGCGATGAGCTTGATGAGGTGATGCGAAACGCCGAAATTCCAGTGCCTGTCGACGAGGCGGCTGAGTAACAGCCGACTGCCAGCGCGTCTATGCGCCAGGAGCTGCAGCGAGCTCGAGTATCGCCTTGTCCATCTCGAGTTCGGCGCACCTCTTCTTGAGTGGCTCGACGTCGTCGGCGCAGGTCTGGGGCACCGTGCTCTCAGACGCAACCGCGTACGCTGGAGATCCCCCCATTCCCCCGCGCCCGTCCAGGGGAGGATCGGGAAGGGAGACGGTGAGGTCTCCGCGCAGGCGGCGCCGAAGGGTTCCATCGGCTCGCGTGGATGCGGAAAAGAAAAAAGTCAGAGGCGAAAAAGCCTCTGACCTGTATTTTTGGTCGCGGGGGCTGGATTTGAACCAACGACCTC